>DASZPM010000001.1:0-2577 GCA_035550215.1 Chitinophagaceae bacterium
AAGCTGAGTAATGATTTTTTGAAACTGGTGTTACTCTCCGCAGTTATAGCCGTACCCGGTGCATGGTGGGCGATGCAGAAGTGGCTTGAAAATTACCCGTACCGCATAGCTATAAATGCATGGATATTCCTGTTTGCGGGCGCCCTGGTTATTGTTATAGCGTTGCTTACGGTGGCTTACCAGTCAATAAAAGCAGCGGTAAATAATCCCGTTACGGCATTGAGAAGCGAGTAATATGCCGCCACAAAAAATAGGATAAAATATTTTCAGCATGGGATGCTTAATAACAAAAAAAAACAGTTTTATATGTTTAAAAACTATATAAAAACGGCGGCGAGAAATCTTTGGCGTAACAAAGTTTTTTCCTTTATCAATATTGCCGGGCTTAGTATTGGATTAGCATGCTGCATGCTGATTTTCTTGTACACTAAAGATGAAGTGAGTTTTGACAAGTTTCATACTCAGAAAAATAATATTTACCGCATTGTTGTTACACGTACAAAGCCAGACGGGAGCGTGGACAAAACCACAGCTACAGGAATGATGCCGGGCCCCCGTTTTAAACTTTCCATCCCCGGCATCCAGGATTTTGTACGCGTACAAAAAAAATCGTTCAATGTAAAGCTAAGTAAAGAAGTGTTTGACCAGGATGCCCTTTATGTTGACCCAAATTTCTTTTCCGTTTTTACTTTCCCGCTTATAGAAGGCAACCCAAAAACAGTACTTACAGGCAAGCGATCCATAGTATTGTCGGAACGAGTTGCGGAGAAATACTTTGGCAAAACCGATGCCCTGGGAAAGGTGTTGGAATTAAATACGGGCGACGAGTTTGAGCCATTTATTGTTACAGGTGTTGCAAAAAACGCACCCGTCAATTCGTCAATACAGATAGGTATGCTTGTACCCATTAAAGTGGAGCAGGAGCATTGGGATAACGACGAGTGGGTAAATTTCTTTCTCAACACTTTTGTTGTTTTGAAACCAGGTACCGACACTAGCGCAGTCGAGGCAAAATTCGATAAGGTATTTAATTCCGAAGCCGCGTTGCAGTTGCAGGAATTGGCAAATGATTTAGGTTTTAAGGATAAGGTAAAATTTAAACTGCAGCCGCTTTTGAACATGCATTTAAGTACCGACTTCCCTGCTAGAAACGGCCTTACGGATGCGAGTAACCCTGTTTATTCATACATCCTTACAGGTATCGCATTGTTTATACTATTAATCGCGTGCATTAATTTTATCAACCTTACGGTTGCCCACTCTTTAAAAAGGGCAAAGGAAATTGGCATAAGAAAGGTTGTTGGTAGTGTGAGAAGGCAGTTAGTTATACAATTTTTGAGTGAGTCGTTTGTGTTAAGCTTTATTGCTTTTGTATTTGCTGCTGTGATGGTGCAGCTTGTACTGCCTTTTTTTAATTCAGTTGCTGGCAAGGCGTTATCATTTTCATACTTATTTGATGCAAAATTGGTGGCGGGTTACATCATTTTGTTTATTGTGGCGGGCGTGCTGGCCGGCTTTTACCCGGCATTGGTTTTATCGCGCTTCAACCCGATGCAAACACTGTATGGAAGGTTTAAAACGGGGGGTAAAAACTATTTATCAAAAGCCCTGGTTGTACTGCAGTTTACGCTGGCCACTTCCTTAATTATCTCAACAACTATTATTTACTCTCAATTTAATTATCTAACAAATTTTGATCTTGGTTATAACGACAAAAATGTGGCAGTGATAAATACCGGGCAAGTGTTTAAAGATAAGATGGATGATTTTAGAAATGAATTGCTAAAATACCCTGGCATACAAAATGTTACCGCAGACCAGGGTGGGCGTCAGGAAACAATTGCCCATGTTAATGGCGAACAAGAAATAGGGTTCAATTTCAGGTATGTTGATGAAAACTATTTCCCGCTTTTTCAAATACCAATGGCAGAAGGCCGTAATTTCTCAAGAAGCTACCCATCCGACACTTCTTCCTCTGTGGTTGTTAACGAGGCTTTTGTTAAAGAAGCTGGCTGGAAACAGCCCATTGGCAAGCAGGTTGATTTTTTTTACCAGCATAAAAAATACAATGTTATTGGTGTTATAAAAGATTATCATTATGCTTCATTATCCGAAAAAACAGGTCCCCAGCTTTTTACTACAAATCCAAGGTATAGTTTTCGCAGCGCGTTTATTAAAATAAACCCTGGCGAAATATCCGGTGCCCTGCAATACATTGAAAAGGTGTTTAAAAATAAATTTCCGCTTCAGCCATACCAGTATGATTTTGCGGATGAACAAAATACTGCACAGTACAACAGTGAGGCCAAGTGGAAACAGATTGTAACTTTTGGTGCAATCCTCACCATCTTTATTTCGTGTATCGGCTTATTTGGCCTGGCAACATTGTCGGCAGAAAGGCGTAAGAAGGAAATAGGTATAAGAAAAGTATTAGGCGCATCCGTACAAGGTATTGTGGCAAAGCTGAGTAATGATTTTTTGAAACTGGTGTTACTCTCCGCAGTTATAGCCGTACCCGGTGCATGGTGGGCGATGCAGAAGTGGCTTGAAAATTACCCGTACCGCATAGCTATAAAT
>DASZPM010000002.1:0-199039 GCA_035550215.1 Chitinophagaceae bacterium
AAATTTTACAGATTTTAAGCATCTCTATTTTTGAAAGAATGCCCATAAATCAACTGTTTCAGCAGACTCAACTACAATATTTCAAAGAACAAAACTCTAACCAATTGACAATGTTCGATTTATAACGCAACGCTAATGATATTATATAAATATAATGCACAGTATCGTTAATCAGCCCTAAAGGTAACACCAGTCATTTTTTCGCTTAATACCCATAATTGTTTAGCATTGGTTTCGTCAACCGCGCAGGGCTTAACACCACGCAAAGTAGCAGGGTCGTCATACCGGTGGCGTATATTTCCGTCATCAATTTCAGCCACATCACAGTCTTCACAATATACGCCGCTTATGTCTTGCAGCCCGGCACTTGTGGCGCACCAAACAGTAGTAGCTGCCCCTTGTGCAACTGTTTTAAGTTTTGCTTCTACCTCTGGAAAAATATTACCCCCGGTATCATGGGTGCCCATTTGTATTAATAATTCCACCGGCATTTCTCTTCCTAATTCAGTGCCATACACTGAGCCCGGGTGCAGTGAAAAGGCGCTCACCCCCGGGGCCGCCGCACGTTTGCCAAGTTCCGCTGTGAAGAGAATATTGGCCGTTTTTGATTGACCGTAACCCTGCAGGGTTTCATAAGGCCTTAGCTCAAAATTGGGGTCTTCAAAATTAAAAGGCGCCATCTGGTGGCCGAAGGAAGATACTGTTACTACGCGTGCATTGCCCGCTTTTTTAAGCGCCGGCCACAGCCTTGCTGTAAGTTGAAAATGTCCAAGGTGATTGGTGGATAACTGCGACTCATACCCCCGGCTGTCCCTCCGCAGCGGTACCCACATAATGCCGGCATTGTTAACCAGTATATCAAGAGGTGCGCCCGTTGCAAGAAACCTTTCAGCAAATGCATCAATAGAGGCTGGATTTTGTAAATCAAGCCCGGCTACTGTAACGTTGCTTATGCCAGCCAGGTTTTTGGCAGCTTTCTCTCTATCCCTTGCAGGTACCCATATATGTGCCCCTGCACCTGCAAGCGTTTTGGTTGTTTCCAGGCCAATGCCTGCATAACCGCCGGTAATAATAACTGTTTTGCCGCGCAGGTCTATACCATTGATAACATCCGCCGCTGTTGATGTTGCTGAAAAGCCTGTATAAACAGGCCGTTGAAGTGCACCGTTGTAGTTGTTGTGGTTTGTAACTTTTGTCATTGCTTGCTTTTTACAGTAACAAAAGTAGCTGCATGCAGCACCTGCAGCTTTGTTTAAAACGTCAATGTTGGTTTGTTTAAAACGTCAAAAAAAGGGCAGCGAAAACACAGCAATATTGCCGGGTAACTTTGTAGAGCTTTAAATGAGTGACACCGGTAACAATGCAAGCAATGAATGTTTAGCTCAACAGTCTTCTTCTCAAAATTTCCACCTTATCAGTCAGCCCTTTGTATTCAAGTGATTCGGGTGACATGCCCTCCACCGCATGGAATAATGCTTTCTTTTCTTCAGCGCTTAGCGTATCTATATTATAAAAATAGGTGCGTATAGTAAACAAAAAGCAGTTATTGGCAGGCAGGCCGGTTATGCTTTGCCTTTCAACACGCAGGTAAATATCACTTGTGTCCTCTTCAACCCTTCGTCCCCACCAGTACACCTGGTCAATACCGGGTGGCGCAACCGGGTGATGGTTCAACCTTGTATCCGTAGATATTCCCCACGCAAAGCGAAAGAAAGGGCCTTTTTGCACACCGGTTTGCAGCATTTTGAAATAATTGCTGTTGAGTTTTTCCATCCCTGGCACTATTGCATGAACGTGGCTGAACGGTTTGCCAATTTTGTCAGCAGGCGCCCAGTGGTTGGGGCAGCAGAGGTGAATAGCTGCCAGCCAGTCTTTGTCACCGTCAAGCTGGCATATCGCAACGTCTTCCTGCACCTGGCTGCATAACGCATCAAAAAGGGTCAAATACCCGTCGGTCTGCACAGCTATCCAATCGTCAGCCCACTGCAGTGTTTGTGCTTTTTTAGCGTTATAAAGTGTATGGCCGCTTTCATGAGGGGTATATATAAAGTGTGATGGATATTCAGTGATAAGCTGCTTTACTATCTGCTTGTTTATCTTAACTGCGGTGCCTTCGTACAGGTTTTCCTGCACGTAATACTTGTGTATATCTTCTTTACGGCACAGCGCTTTATTCGCCATAAAGGCGTTGTATTCATCATCTGCCTGGAAAACAAGTTTATCAGCATCTTGTTCTGCTTTCACCATAGCAGTCAGCGCAGGCGCCGTGCTATATTTTCCATCCAAAAAAGGGAGGTATTTCATGGATTTCAATATACACAAAAATAGCGCACCACGTAGCGGGCAATTTCCTGTTGTGGGTAATTGTTATAATAAAAGTTACAGGCGTTTTTTGTGTGCCTGGCCCTTAATGCAGCAGGCAAAAATTAAACTATGCTCTTTGCTGCTGCTGGGTATGGTTTAAGCACCATGATATTGTTTTTGAGATTGAGTAACCGCTGTCTTCAAAAACTTTCTGCAGTATCTCCTGGCTTATATTGTATTTTTTTGACCAATAAGCCACTTCGGGGCTCTTGTTGAAATTAACCTGTACGTTGGGGTTCAATTTTTCTTTTACAATCCTGGACATATAAATGAGTTTGATGGTGTAATAATTTCATTTATATACTCAAACGGTGTGCCTTATTTTATATTTTTTAAGAATGACAGTTTAACAACCTTTTAGTTGGCTGGCTAATAATGAGCTGCGGTGCATATTAAAAAATTTTAATACAAACAGCACAGTTGTATTTGTGGATTTAGGGAAACATTTTATGGCCTGGCCTGCACATTTTGTCCAGCCAGTCCCCAATGGTTTGCAAAGCCTCCGGCGCTATGGTGGTTTGTATTGTACCATATTCTGATACCTCCCCGGTTACTGCCGGCTGCAGCAAATGGTTAAGCCCCTTAAGTACTACGGTTTTATAATGGGGGTTCTTATTGGCCCTGAGTATCGAGTCAGCAGCGTGAAGGTTTTCAGCGGCATTTACCTGCATATCTTTATCGCCGTTTATGGCCAGCACTTTGCAATGCACTTTTGCCAGGTCGTCAGCAAAACTGTGTACTATAAAAAACCGCATCCATTGTAAATCATACAAGCCGTCATAAATGCTGTAAATGCTTTTGCCAATTATGGTGGTATCAGTGGCATAAAGCTGGCTTAAAACTGCGGATGACTGTTGTTGCTTCCATTGGTTGTATACAGCCTTAACATTTTTGTTCAACGTGCTCACATCCGCTGACTTTCCGAACTGCTGCAACTCTTTTGTATGTATGTCCTTAAAAGCGTTCACAGCGGTAGTATCAATGCCGGCTTTTAACAGGCTGTGCGCATTTTGTTCAACATTTGTTTTCAGCCCCCCAACTATCGGCCCGGCCCATAGTACAATAAAATCTAATTCAGGGTGTTTGGCTGCAACCATAGGCGCAATTGCGCCGCCCTCGCTGTGGCCAATCAACCCCAGTTTATTTTTATCAACCTCAGGCCTTGTTTTTAAATAAGCAAGCCCGGCTTCCGCATCGGCTGCAAAATCAGCGCTTGTTACCCCCAGCAGCGTGCCCGTGGTTTTGCCAATACCGCGGTCATCCACGCGTAAAACCGCATACCCTTTTTTGGTTAAATAATCTGCCAGTACGGCAAAAGGCTTATGGCCAAAAATTGTCTCATCCCTGTCCTGCTGCCCGCTGCCGGTAATAAGCAATGCCGTTGCAAACGGGCCGCCTGTTTTCGGGTAGGTAAACGTTGCGCCAAAATGTACTGATTTGTCAGCATTGTCATACTCAACATCATCGCTGTTATAACTATAGGGCGGGGCTGGTGTTTGTGGTTTAGCATCCTCTGCGGTTACAGGTTGTATTATTTGTTTTAGCGTAAGCGGTAGCTGTGCGCCTCTTTGCAGCCACATGCCCTGTAATGTGGAGTCGTTCTGCAATGCGCTTTTGTAAACTATGCCCGCCATTTGCATTTCCGCAATAAGGCTGTCGCCTTTTACTGTTACTTTATTTAAAGCAAGGTTTTTGGCGTTTTGGGCAGGCACATCCATGGTGCCTGCGTACGTATTGTTGCCGCTCTTTGTAAAATGGAATATAATGGTTATTTCGCGGCCTGCATTCATTGTACCTTCCCAGGCTCCCGAAAAATCTTTTGTTTGGGCACAGGTGCTTATTGCGTTCAACAGCATCGCAGTAAATATGGTAATCTTTCTCATGATTTTTTTTCTCTTTTTTCAATTTTCTTAAATGTGGTGTAGGAGTACACAATGGGTATAACGGCTAATATCAGGATGCAGCCCATCATAAAAAAGGGCATTGCCTTTTCCGGTATAAACAGGCTTGCAACGGCTATAACAATGCCGCCAAAAAACCAAAGCTTGCCGCCCAACTGGTGGGTAAGCCGCCATGTTTCCTCGTTCTCCAGTGTCCACGGTGTGCGTATGCCGGCAAAATAATTGGGCTTAATACTGTGCATAAGGTTACCCATAAATGAAAAGAACAAACCAATAACTACGGGCATGCCCTTTGAAAATTTAAACGCGCCCGTTTGCGCGGAGTTTATAATAATAAAATTTATAGCGCACATAAGTAACACAACGGCCACGGCTATTTTATTAAAAACGGGCGCTGAATATTTGGCTGTTTTCTTGGGGTCAATGTTGGGAAGAAAGCGGAACAGCAGGAAAAGCAGCATGCTTATACCGCCGGTAAAACTTATTATGCCCCACATGGCAGACTTGTCGCTGAAACGGTCTGGCTTACCACTAATGCCAAAATGGGTGGGCACCGTTTGCGGCAGCGTGTTAAATATATATGCCAGGTAAAAAAATGGCAGTGATATGATTACCAGGATAAACAGGTCGCTGGCATGTAATGTAGGTTTCATGTTATTTCTTTTTTTTGGTGAACTGCATCATCCATTTCAGCATTTCATCCATTACGGTTGTGTTAATAGAATAGTATTGGTACTGGCCTTCTTTTACAGACACCACAAGGCCTGCCTGCTTCAGCAGGTCTAAGTGGTGGGAAATACTTGGCCACGATATATCAAATTCAGCGGCAATTTCTCCCGCCGATAAGTCCTTATCTTTCAGCATTTCCAGTATAGCCCTTCGTGTGGGGTCATTCAGGGCTTTAAAAAGAATGTTCAATGATTAAATATTTAGACAAATATCTAAATACTATTTATTTTCTCAAAAATAATTTGTGATGAGCGGTTTTTCAGCGCCGGAATGTGCGTAGTTTTAATGTGTGTGCATTATTGCCGCTGCTGACAAAAACATTTTTATGCCTTTTATTTCATTAACCCGTCTTAAAGTCAGGTCGGTATTTTACCTGCCTGGTTTTTTACGGGCAAACGAGGCATCTGTACGGCAGCTTGTTGTTACGCCGGGTTATTTGGCCGGGAAGGAATTAATAGATAAAGCCTTTGTTTTTTGGACAGTTACTGCCTGGGAAGACGAGAAGGCGATGAAGGTGTTCAGGAACGGCGAAGCACACCGCAAAGCCATGCAAAAACTGCCGCAATGGTGCAGCGAGGCAGCGTATACGCATTGGCAGCAGGACACGGCTGAATTGCCCGGCACTGCATTGATGTATGAAAAAATAATGACTGAGGGAAAACTCACCAAAGTGCGGTTTCCCTCGCCAGGCCAGCAAAATAAATTATACCCGGTTATACGGTGGACAAAGCTGGAACGGCCGCTTAAAAAAAAGTAATAGTTATATTACCCCGTTTTCGTCTTCGCCAAGCCTTGCCAGTTCGCCTTCATCAAGGTCATCATTTTCATTGTGTATGCTAAAGTCGGCGTCAAGCGCAATATCTTTCAAGGCTTCATCGTGCGCTTCGGTTACGTGCTCCTGACGGGCGCGCCTTTCAACATCGGCTTTCAGTTCTTGCTTTTTTTTAGGCTCCATACAAATAGTTTTAAAATAAATAAATGATATTTGTTTCACCTTCCCACAGCAGCAGGATTCGTATTCTGCTATCCGCCCGTCATTTTACCTTATTCTAAAACTCTTTGTATGCTGCAAACTCATGCTGTAAAAAAGCAACCATCGTTGTTCAAAACCATTCTTTTGGCAGGCCTTATAGCAGGCACTTCAGATGCGCTTTTTGCTATTGCCGATTTTACTGTTTCCCGCCATGCTAATCCCGTAATTATTTTCTGGTATATAGCCAGCGGGGCTTTCGGCAGCGCATCTTCCCCAAAGGTATTAATTACCGCAGACATTTCAACACAGTTTATATATGCCGCCGCCGGGGTTTTGCTGCACTATTTTATCGCGTACACTTTTATTACGGTATTGTTTTTTTTGTTCCCGTTGTTTAATAAAATACTGGCAAATGTTTTACTTATTGCAGTAGTGTATGGCATTATTGTGTGGCTTGTTATGAATTATATTGTACTGCCATTAGCCTTTGCCGGCCAGTTTCCTGTATATACGGTTAAAACCATTTTGAGTGTTAGTTATTTAATTGTGGCTATCGGGCTGGCAGGCAGCCTTTTTGCCGGCAGGTTTTACCAGGCTAAAAACGCCCGTGCCGTATATTTGGCATGAACAAACAGGTTATGCCTTCTTCAAATAAAATAAAAGAAACATTTACTACAGACTGGGAGAAGTACAGCCACCTGTTTAAGGAAATTACCGTGCCGGCAAAAACAATATTGCTTAAAGAGGGCGAGGTATCAAAAAAGGCGTACTATATAACAAAGGGCTGTGCCAGGCTTTGGTTTAACAATAACGGCAAGGATATAACTTTTCAATTTTTTTTTGAAAGAGAGGGCGTGTCGTCCGTTGAAAGTTTCAGGCTGCAGGAGAAAAGCCTTTTTAACCTGGAAACCATTGAGCCCTGTACTTTACTGGTTATTACCAAAAAGAACTTTGAGTTTATTGTAAAGGATATGCCCGGTTTTAATGAATACCTGCAGGAGGTATTATATAAAAGAATGGCGCATTACTCAAAACTATTTCTTTCCCGCATAAAAAATACGCCGAAGGAGCGTTATGAAGAATTGCTGAAAGAGTACCCGCATATTATACGGCGCGTGCCGCAGCATTATATTGCCTCCTATCTTGGTATAACCCCTGTGTCGCTAAGCAGGATAAGGAACAAAAGATAAACTGTATTTATTAACAATTGTTATTGCCGGCCTGTTGCCGTGTAATGAGCTTTGTGATGAAAAATAAAATCATCATGCATACAGTTATTGTTTTCAATCACCCATACAGCGGCAGTTATTGCAATGCCGTATTACAGGCTGCCATTAACGGCCTGCAAAAAGGCAGCCACACTGTTGATATTATTCACCTGGATAACGACGGGTTTAACCCTGTAATGACTGCGGAAGACCTTAAAGCATTTAAAGATGGCCAACCTGTTTATGCAAAGGCCATTGAATATGGTGAACGTATTAACAGGGCCAGCCACCTGGTGCTGATTTTTCCCGTGTGGTGGGAGCTGATGCCCGCTATGATGAAAGGGTTTATTGATAAAGTTATCTTTCCAGGTATCGCGTACGATTACGACAACAGCGGCCGGTTTCCCCGTATGGTTAAGCGGTTTAAAAACCTCGGCGGAGTAACACTAATCACCACTATGAACACCCAGTCATTTTTTTACAGGCTTATTTTTGGCAATGCCATAAAGAAGGCCCTGTTTGCAGGAACATTCTGGAAGATGGGTTACAAAAACCGGCTATGGATAAACCTTAATATGGTGAAATTTGTGAGCCCGCAAAAAAGGGCGAAATGGCTGGTAAAAATTGAACGATATTTTGCAGCATTGGCATAAAAAAGCCCGCGAATATTTATTCGCAGGCTTTTTAAAACGAACACTTATTTACGCATTAGTCGTTATGCCAAACATTGTTTTTGGGGTTAGCATCCGGGTATTGTTTATCCGGGTCAATTACCACCTTGGTAATAACATCAGTTGAGTTGTATTTAAACTTCCATATACTGCCGGTATGCCAAATTTCAACAGGCAGTTCTACGCGGCCCACTTTGCCGTTTGCTTCGGTAATTTCAACCGTTACAGGCATAGGCAGCTTTTCCAGGTTGGCAATGGTAATTATAGCGCCGTTCTTGGGGTCACCCTGTTGCCTGAAGCCAAACCCGCCCGGCCCGCGGCCGCCGCCTTGCCCGCCGCCCTGGCGCTGGTCAGGTATATAGCTTACGTCTTCTACGGCAAGGTCAATCTTCCAGTTGTTTAAAAACCAGCCACGCCAATACCAGTCAAGCGTTTCGCCGGCATAGTTTTCTATGCAATGAAAAAAATCGTAAGGTGTAGGATGTTTGAACGCCCATTGGTGTACATAATAACTGAAAGCGCTGTCAAACCTTCCTTCACCCAAAATATTTTCCCTTAAAAGTGTTAAACCAAGCCCTGGTTTATTATAGGCAATCTGGCCAAGGTTACGCGCCTGGGTAACATCAGGCACCGTCATTATAGCTTCGGCGCTGTCATTGTAAAATAACCTGCCCAGGTATTGCCTGTTGGTATTTCTTCTTAAAAATTCGCCGTTATTAAAATTCTTGTCGGCCATAGTGTTAATAAAGGTGTTAAAGCCCTCGTCCATCCAGGGGTATTTACGTTCGTTACTGCCTACAATCATCGGGAACCAGTTGTGGCCAAACTCATGAGAGGTAACACTCCATAAGCCGCCCTTTTGCGCCCTGTAACCGCAAAACACAATGCCGGGGTATTCCATTCCGCCTACAATGCCTGCCACGTTGGTAGCTGACGGGTAGGTAAATTCATACAGGTATTTTGAGTAATATTCAATAGCGCCTTTTACAAACTCTGTAGCGCGTTTCCATGCACTGTCGCCTGCACTTTCCACGGGGTACACTGATTCTGCCATGGCTTTTTTGCCGCTGGGCAGGTTAATGCGCGCGGCATCCCAGATAAATGCTTTTGATGATGCCCAGGCAACATCGCGCGTGTTGGTGCACCTGAATTTCCATGTAAGGTTTTGTTTGCCTGTGGGGCGGCTTGAGGGGTCGTTTATTTCAGCTTCTGAACGCAGCACCACTGTTTTGTCGCTTTGTTTAGCGGCTTCCCAGCGTTTTAACTGCTCACCTGTCAACACATCTTTAGGATTAAGTAATTCGCCGGAGCCCACCACAATCTGGTTAGCGGGTACTGTAACGTTATAATCTATATTGCCGTATTCCAGGTAAAATTCGCCCTGGCCTAAATAAGGCAGCGTATTCCAGCCATAAACGTTATCGTAAACGCACATGCGGGGGTACCATTGCGCAATTTCATATATCCAGCCATTCTTTGTGTTTAAGCGGCCCATGCGGTCTGTGCCATATTCCGGCACCAAAAAGCTGTAGGATATTTTAAATTGTATGGTGCCGCCCTGTGGTTTTATAGCATTGGGTAGTTTTATCTGCATACGTGTATCTACCACCGAGTAGTTGGCAGGGTATTCCTTACCGTCCTGTACAACTGTTACAGATTTTAGATTATATCCTCCGTCAAACGCATTGCGGTTGGCCCAGCGGCCACCTGTAATGGCTGTTGCTGCTACCGCGCGTGATTTAAGGCTGTAGATATTCTGGTCAAGCTGCAGCCACACAAAAGGCAGGCTTTGCGGGCTGTTGTTTGTGTATGAAATAACAACATTGCCCGTAATGCTTTTAAGGCTGTCGTCTAAAGTGGCATCAATGTTATAGTCCGCCCTGTTTTGCCAGTATTTTGGGCCGGGGGTACCGTCTGCTGCCCTTACCTCGTCACCGTAGGCGGGATAAAATAAGGGATAAAATGCTTCATGCTGATCGTAATTCGAAACAGGCTCCTGTGCATGGCCGGCCATATACATAAATGCCCCGCAGCAAATTAGAGCCAGGTTTTTAAACTTTCTCATGTGTTGTATATTGATTTGAAAGAAAGCTTTAAAGGTAATATCTTAAAATCCCTAATACAAAATAATAGATAAGCGGTAAAATTTTTTCGGTGGCATGTCTTTTAAATCAAGCATTCATAATAAGTAAACCTATACTTACGGGCAACCCGCAAAACATAGTTTTGCTTATCCGTTCACCAGGTATTTTTTAAAGAATGTCAATTTTTGGGTGCGTATGTTTTCAACAATTTCAGAGCCAGGACTCCCCTGTTTTAGTGTGGCATGGTATTGATTATGAAATTAATATTAACCATTAAAATAAATACTTATGGCAACAAAAACACCAACAGGAAAAAAGGCAACCTCTGCCACCAAACCGGCTTCTAAAGCCACTTCAGCAACAAAAGGCGGCGTAAAAGACAGCATGCTGGAAGAATTTTTTACCGATGAGCTAAAGGACATTTACTGGGCTGAAAAACATTTGGTGAAAACATTACCCAAAATGCAAAAAGCCGCTACATCTGAACAACTGAAGCAGGCTTTTACCGACCACCTGGAAACGACCAAAGGCCATGTTGAGCGCCTTGAACAGGTGTTTGAAATGCTGGGCAAAAAAGCGCAGGCAAAAAAATGTGATGCTATGGAAGGCATTACCAAAGAAGGTGAAGGCATTATTGAAGAAACCGAAGATGGCACAGCCACACGCGACGTGGGTTTAATACTTGCGGGCCAAAAGGTAGAACATTACGAAATTTCAACCTACGGCGGCCTGGAACAGCTTGCCCGCACATTGGGTAAGAACGACATAGCCGACATACTGGCTGAAACCCTTGCAGAAGAAAAAGAAGCTGACGAATTATTAACCGGCGTAGCTGAAAACGGCGTTAACTATGAAGCGGCAGAAGAAGATGAAGATGATGAAATGGAAGGTTAAACCGTAAACATGGCTTTATTTAAAAATCCGTTGCGGCATTTTGCCGTCAACGGATTTTTTTTAAAAAGCAGAATTATTTACAAAGGAGAATTTATCCCCTCTTTTTTGATTTTTTGCCTCAGAGCGAAGCCACGTAATTATAACTTTTCTTCAACGCCACTTCGGGGTTGGCCACCATGTCCTGCTCTACAATAAAGTATTTCACGCCGTTATTTTTTGCCGCGGTTAATATGGCTTTAAGGTCAAGTACACCGCTGCCCGCGCTCGTCATATAAGGAAACAGTTCAATCCACTGTTTCGGGTCGCCGCCGTCGCCCGAAAAATGTACTTTCTTCATCATATCTTTTATATGCACCAGGTTATAACGGTTGGGGTAATGGGTGAATAATTCAATGGGGTCTGCACCACCCGCGGTGGTCCAGTATAAGTCCATTTCAAAAAACACAAGGTCTTTATCCGTATTATCAAGTATTACCCTTAGCGGAATTTGGCCATCCATTTCCTTCAGTCCATAGCCATGATTATGGTAGCCGAATTTTATACCCGCTTTCTTTGCGCTGGCGCCGATAGCGTTAAAATTGTCTGCCATTTTTTTATAATCATCCAGTGTTTTCCTTTTATCGCCGGGTATTGCAGGCAGCACTACGTAAGTGGCCCCAAGCGTATGGGCAGCTTCTGCCAGTTTATCCATAGCGGTTGAAAGTGTATCCAAATCTGTGTGCATGGATGGTACCGTCATACCATTAGCTTTAAAAATGCTTTTTACCTCTTTGGCGGTATGCCCAAAAAAGCCACTGCCTTTAAACCCTAACGATGGCGTTACAGCGTTCCAGCTATCTTTTGCTGCCTGGGTGCTAAAGGGGTAGGGGCCGTACATCTCAATTTCTGTGTATCCCATGTTTGCCAGCATTTTTATGGTGCCTTCAAAGTCGGTATCGAGGCCTTTGGGAACCGAAAAAAGCTGGATACCCACTTTTTTTATTAACCTGCTTTCTGCGAATAATGGTTTGCTGATGAGTACGCCGGCTGCTGACATGGCGGCCGTTTGTAAAAAGTTACGCCTTGTTATCATATAGCATCGTTATGGTACGGCAAGTTAATTATTTTAACAAATAAATAGCCGGTACATTTTCGGCAAGCCAAATTGCCGGCGGTTAACGGTTAAATACAAAGATGTGGCTTATTTTGCCTAACATTGCACCTCACAAAAGCAGTACATGTATCCTAATTTATATTATCTTTTTAAAGATTTTTTTGGTGTAAACTGGGCTTTTTTAAAAATTATTAATTCATTCGGCTTTTTTGTAGCCCTGTCTTTTTTGGCCGCTGCATGGTTATTTATAAAGGAACTTAAGCGTAAACAGGCGCTTGGTATTTTTACGTATACCGAAACAACCATAACCGTTGGCGAGCCTGCCGGCATGGGCGAATTGCTGGTTAACTTCGCGCTCGGCTTTTTACTGGGTTACAAAATAATCGGTGTGCTTTTTATGCCCCACGCGCTTGACGACCCTCAATCATTTATTTTTTCAGGGGATGGCAGTTTTTTTACCGGCCTCGCTTTGGGATTATTGCTGGCAGGGCTGAAATGGTGGGAGAAAAACAAGGTAAAGCTGGCAAAACCCGAACAGCGTAAAATAAGAATATGGCCAAGTGACAGGGTGGGAGACGTTACTATAATAGCGGCTGTTGCAGGCTTTGCAGGTGCTAAAATTTTTGACAACCTTGAAAACTGGGACAGGTTTATAAAAGACCCTATAGGCAACCTTTTTTCGCCGATGGGTTTAACCTTTTATGGTGGTTTAATAGTGGCTACGCTTGCATTGTGGTATTATTTTAAAAAGAAGAACATAAGCTTTATTAATATTTGCGATGCAGCCGCGCCTGCATTAATACTTGCTTACGGCCTTGGGCGAATTGGCTGCCAGGTAGCGGGTGATGGCGACTGGGGCATTATTAACAGTGCTTACATAACCGCTAATAATGGCAAGGTAATACCCGGTACACCGCAGCAGGTTGACTCGCTGATAAATATTTACGGGGAGATGTATCGCGAAACAGGGATGACCGGCCCGGTACAGAAAACACCGGTAAAGGCATTTGCAGGCCTGCCCGACTGGATGTTTGCTTACAGTTACCCGCACAACGTTAACAAAACAGGCATAGCTACTACAAACTGCACGTTTGACGACTATTGTAATCATTTACCGTTGCCTGTGTTTCCAACGCCGTTGTACGAAATTATAATGGCCCTGGGCATAACGGGTATTTTGTGGGGGCTGCGAAAAAAGATAACGGTTGCCGGGAGAATGTTTGCCGTGTATCTTATACTCAACGGCATTGAACGATTTTTGATTGAACAGATAAGGGTAAACACCCGCTATTCTTTCCTCGGTATACATCCCACGCAGGCAGAAATAATATCTCTGTCATTGATACTGGCCGGTGCGCTGTTGTATTGGTATGCACCTAAAATAAAAACAGCAATACCTGCCCGGCCCGCCAACGGAGAACGGATAGACGAATAGCAGGCCTCAAAATCGGCAATCAAATCACTCTGTTCTCAAACTCTTTACCGGGTTGGCAAGTGCTGCCCTTATGGCCTGGTAGCTTATAGTGGCCAGCGCAATAAACAGCGACGCCCCGCCTGCAAGTATAAATATCCACCATGCAACATTAACATGGTAGGCAAAGCCCTGCAGCCATGCATGCATGGCCCACCATGCCAGCGGGAACGACAGCAGTATTGATATTATTACCAGCTTTAAAAAATCTGACGATAATATCATAAATATACTGCCGGTGGTTGCGCCTAATACCTTGCGTATCCCAATTTCTTTTGTGCGCTGAAGGGTTGCATACATTGCCAGTCCAAGCAGGCCTACGCATGCTATGAATACAGCTAACAAAGAAAAAATGGTAACTATGCGCTCCGCTGTTTGCTCAGCTTTGTAAAACAGCGCGATATTCTGGTCAAGAAAGCTTACCTGTATATTGTGTTTTGGTTCAAGTTTTTTCCATACATCTTCAATGCCCTTCACCGATGCGGCAAAATGGTCACCTTTGATTTTTACTGCGATGGTACCCGAAAAGAACCTGCCGGTATTGGCAATTACAAGAGGGGCTATTTTGTCGTGCAGTGATTCTGAATGATAATCCTTTACTACACCAATCACGGTGTACACTATTGTTTTACCGTCGGGTGAATTAAAGAATGGCTCTGTGCTGGTTATTTTGGCGCCAATAGGGTGGGTAAGGCCAAAGTCCTTTACCGCTGCTTCATTCAGCACCAGCGCAAAGGTATCGGTAGGCATTTGCTTTGAAAAGAAACGCCCCTGCACCATGGTAAGCCCAAGCAATGGCTGGTAACGTTCATCTGTAAATACGGTTTTTTGGGTGCGCTGTATGTTGGTACCCACTACCTGCATTGCACAGCTTGACTCATGCTTCCCGTCTGGCAGGCCTGAGCAAAAACTTATATCAGTTACGCCGGTTAGCTTCATAACTTCGGCGGTAAAAGCCATGCTCCTGTCATTCAGCATTCTTAGGTCCTGTGCATTGTCAATACTCACTACGTTATCTTTGTCAAACCCAAGTTTATTGCCCAGCATATAATGCATTTGGTTGTTTATAACCAATGTACAAACAATAAGTATAACTGATACGGCAAACTGGAAAACAACCAGCCCGTTGCGCAAAGCCATGCCGCGTGTGCCTGACCTGAAGCGCCCTTTTAATACAAGGATTGGCTTGAATGACGACAGTACAAATGCGGGGTACAGCCCGGCTATAATACCTGTGCAAATTGCAAAGCCAAAAATAACCGCCATGCGCTGTGCGGTAAAAAACCAGTTAAAAGAAAGTTTGATACCTGCAATATCGCTCAGCATGGGTACCATTAAAGAGGCAAGTAATGCTGCTATAAACAAACTTACCATGCTGAAGAATATTGCTTCGCCGAGGAATTGCCATATTATGGAAGCCTTGCCAGAACCGAATGTTTTGCGTATGCCTACTTCTCTTGCACGGTCAACAGAAAGCGCGGTAGACAGGTTGATGAAGTTAATAAAGGCAAGAAATAAAATAAAAATGCCGATGGCAGTAAACAGGTATACCGCCTGCAGGCTGCCCCCGGGTTGCATTTCATCAACAAGGGTTGAGTGCAGGTGTATTTGAGGCAGCGGTTGTAAAAAATAATGATAGCCGTTACCTTCCTTAACAAATTGCTCATAGCTTTCACCAAACCCCTTCGGGATTGTTGGCGCCACGTATTTTGCTACAATTTGCGGCAGCTTTACTTCCAGCGCTTTTGCCGAAGCATTTTTATTCAGCAACAGGTAATCGTAAGTATAAAAATCATAAAAATCAGGGTTGTTCAAACCGGTAAACGCAGTCATTGACAGGAGTATATTAAACTGCAGGTGCGATTTTTCGGGCCAGTCTTTGCAAACCCCGTCTATAAAAAAATGTTTACCGTTGTTAAATATCATTTCTTTGCCCATTGCCCCCGTGATGGAGCCAAACAGACGTTTAGCTGTTGTTTCGTTAATGACGGCAGACTGGGGGTTAAGCAATACTGTTTTAATATTGCCGGTGATAAAATGGGCATCAAATACTTTGAAAAAGTTAGAGTCTGCAACCATTGTTTTATCATCGGTAAAAAGCTTGTCACCTACAGTAATATTAGTGCCGCCCCCGGCTGAAATGTCCATCAGGCGTACGCTTTGCAGCACTTCCGGAAATTCCTTCTGCACGGCTTGTCCTATTGCGGGCGGTATAATGCCTCTTGATGCAACACGTGTAGTATAAATCCTGTCGCAGGCCAGCCGGTATATTTGGCCGCTATTGGTATGAAAATCATCCCACCCAAGCTCGTGCTGAATATACAGGGTTAGCAACAAACAAACCGCCATGCCAATTGACAGGCCTGACAAATTAATAAGCGTAAATACCTTTCTTTTCAAAAGGCTCCTGAACATTGTTTTTAAATAATTCTTTAGCATATAACCTGGTTCATGGTTTACAGTTCATGGTTCATAGGTGCATTGGGCGTTTTTCAGTAAAATTACCTGTCCTGTAATCATCATACTCTTCATTCAAAACCTGCAATCAGCATCAAATCACTCTGTTCTCAAACTCTTTACCGGGTTGGCAAGCGCGGCTTTTATGGCGTGGTAGCTGATGGTTGCTAAGGCAATAACCAGCGCTGCAACGCCAGCCAGTAAAAATACACCCCAGCCAGGCGTAATATGGTAAGCAAAGTTTTGCAGCCAGTTGTGCATAGCCCACCATGACACCGGGAATGCAATGATAAGGGAGATGGCAACCGGCTTTAAAAAATCTTTTGACAGCATATTTACAACGCCTGCAACACTGGCGCCTAACACTTTTCTGATGCCTATTTCTTTTATACGCCCCTGTATGGTAAATGTGGCAAGGCCGAACAAACCCAGGCATGAAACAATTACCGAAAGGATTGCAAATACGTCAAACAGCTTGCCCATTTCCTGTTCTGATGCGTACAACCTGGCTATATCCTCATCAACAAAGCCATAATTGAATGGGTAGTTTTGATATATTTTTTGAAAAATATTTTTTGTTAATGCTACTGTTTTCGCAACGTTTTGTGCCGGTGTGCGAATCACCAGGAAATTGGCCACTTTGGCATATTTTATTACAATCGGCTCAATAGTATGGTGTACCGTCCTGAAGTTGAAATCTTTTACAATACCTATAAGCCTGCCTGTATCGCCGTTTAATTCAAACTGCATACCTATTGCTTTTGGTGCAGGTATATTCATCATCTTTAAAGCTGTTTCATTCACCAGGTAATTGTGGACATCGGCAGGAAATTTGTCTGAAAAACCTCTCCCTGAAATTACATGCACGCCAAACGTATTTATAAAATTTTCGTCAATGCCGAGGTGTGGAAAGATAGTATGATCGTTTTCAGGCTTGCCTGGCCAAAATACATCTGTTGAACCGGTGGTAAGGTCTGTGGGTAAGTGATTAATCATCGTGTAGCCTGTAATTTCTGGATGCTCACCCAGGGCAGTCTTTAACGCCCTCGAGTTATCCATTAAATCACCCACAGCAGGCATTTGAACATACAAAAGGTTTTCTTTATTGAAACCAATATCGCGGTTGCGGATGAATTGTAATTGATTATACACAACCATGGTGCAAACAATTAACGCAATAGCGATGGAAAATTGCAATACTACAAGCCCATTGCGAAATACACCGTTGGCGGCCTGTACTTTAAGGCCTTTTAACACCTTTACAGGCTGAAATTTTGACAAATAGAATGCCGGGTAACTTCCGGCCATAAGTCCTGTACATACTGTTGCCGATAACAACCCTGCTGCCATTTTTAGAGTAAAAAAGTTTAATGAAATTGATTTTGATGAAAGAGCGTTGAAAGACGGCAACAACAAATAGGTTAAAGCAATGGCAAAACCCAGCGAGATAAACGACAACAATAATGCCTCGCCAATAAACTGTATGATGAGCTGGTATTTTAATGCGCCGATTGTTTTGCGCAGGCCAACTTCTTTGGCACGTTGTGACGACAAGGCAGTGGAAAGGTTCATAAAATTAATGCAGGCAATAAGCAGGATGAAAATTGCAACCAGTGAAAAAACGGTCACATAGTCTGCATTGCCCTGCCCGGCAACATCCAGTAATAAATGCCCTGAATGTAAATGGATACTGGTTAGTGGCTGCATGGTGAATTCCCCCTTGAGAATGTTATTATCATTCCTGCGTTCTATATCTCCCATTGCTTTTTCCACCTGTGCAATAGATTGCTTTGTTGCGGAGAATTGGCCGCTCATTTGCACGTAAGTATAAACGTCAAAGTTGCCCCATGATCCATCATAGTCCTTCCTGTGCTCGTATACTGCCATTGGCAGCAGCATGTTGAAATGCAGGTGTGAGTTTTTTGGGATATTTTTTAACACGCCGGTTACTACAAGGCTGTGGCTCACAATATCATTATCCAGCGTTAATAACTTGCCAACGGCCTGCTGGTTACCAAAGTATTTTTTGGCCATGTCTTCAGTTATTAATATGCCATCAGGCTGGTGCAAAGCCGAACGTTTATCACCTTGTAATAAGGGGTAGGTAAATATTTGCAGGAAATTTGAATCAACAAACAACACATTCTTCTCCTCGTATTTCTGGTTACCGATGGAGAATACCAGTTTGGCAGCGTTTACGCGTGTTGCCGCTTTTACGTCGGGTATTTGTGCCTTTAATGCGGCGGCCATTGGTACCGGGACAACAGCGGCAGGAACATCATTTACATCGGATATTACCCGGTAAACAGTACCGGCATTTTTATTAAACTTATCGTAACTATTTTCATCCTGCACCCATAAAAATATCAGCAGGCTGCAGGCCATGCCAAGGCCCAGCCCAAAAATGTTAATGAATGAGAATGCTTTATTGCGGGTAACATTTCTCCACGCTGTTTTAAAATAATTTTTAAGCATACAGGTATATTAATGGTTCATGGTTTATAGTTCATGGTTCATAGGTGCAGGGCTGTTTCGCATTAGCCCGGCTGCCCTCAATCATACGCTTTATTCAAAACCTGCCATCAAATCATTCCGTTCTTAAACTCTTTACCGGGTTGGCTAAAGCCGCCCGTAATGCCCGGTAGCCTGCAGTAAGCCATGCAATTAATATTGACGCCATAATGGTTGCAGCAAATATGCCCGCGCCCAGCGGAACGCGGTAGCTGTAATTTTGCAGCCAGCTATGCATAAAATAATACGCCAATGGCGATGCTATTAAAAAGGCTACTGTTATAAGTATGGTAAACTCCTTTGAAAACAGGTACACAATATGTATGGCAGATGCGCCAAGTACTTTGCGTATGCCTATTTCTTTTATACGCTGTGCAGCCATGAAAGATACAAGGCCATACAACCCCAGGCAGGAGATAAAAATGGCGATACAGGCAAAAATGGTATAAAGCTGCGATAGCTGGTCTTCCTGTTTATAAAAGCTGGCTATCTTATCATCTAAAAACTGGTATTCATAAATGTATTTGGGAAATGCGGCTGTCCACAGTTTTTCAACAGCAGCAAGGGTGGGTTTTATGCGCTGTGGCTGTATTTTAACGGATAAGTTGCCGTACACCCCTTTCCAGGTTGACATAACAACAGGCGCTATGGCCTTAACAAGTGAGCCGCCATTAAAATCTTTTACCACGCCTACCACGGGCCCTTTTAGCTGCCCATCCCAAAAACTCAGGTTTTTGCCAATAATATCTCCTGGGTTTTTAAGGCCAAGTAACTTAACAAGTGTTTCGTTTACCACAAATTCCTTTACCGTGTCTGAAGGGCCATAGGGCCTGCCTGCTACCATTTGCAGGTCGAATGTTTTAAAAACGTCCGTATCGGCCCATTTAAGGTCGGCGTTAAAATTCGTCTCCTTTTCTGCGCCGTTATATTTAAAATCGCTGCCCCAGTGTGAGTTGTCCGTAATGGAAAAGGTGCTCATGCTTACATTGGTTACACCCGGCTGTTGCAATAACTGCGATTTTAAAACATCAAACTTTGATACGCTTAAACTATCGCCGGGTAAAGGAATGTTTACTACGGCATCTTTAGCAAAACCCATTTCGGCCGTTCTGAAATAATTCATCTGGCTTAACACCACAAGGGTGCCGATAATAAGCGCCTGTGCAACTGTAAACTGCAGTACCACCAGTGCACGCCTTAAAGATATACCGCTTTTGGTACGGCCCGTTAACCGGCTTTTAAGCGCTGTAATTGGATTGAAACCCGATAGCACTATGGCGGGGTAAAGACCTGAAAGTAACGTTACCAGTATAATAATTCCGGCAAGAAACAGGGCAATGGCAATATTTATGTGCAGCCCTATTTTTGTTTCAAGTAACTGGTTAAGCAATGGCAGCACGCTTATTGCTATAACTGCGGCAATGGCAACAGCCGCAAGTGTAATAATAAAGCTTTCGCATAAAAACTGTGCAATAAGCTGCGGCTTGCCGCTGCCTAATACTTTACGCACACCCACTTCCTTAGCCCGGTTAACAGCCTGCGCAGTGGCAAGGTTAATAAAGTTAATACAGGCTATTACCAGCAAAAAAATACCTATAAGGCTTAGCGCGGTTATAAGGTCTTTGCCAAATGTATTGCCGTTATAGTTGCCAAATCTTTTGTCAAAATGCATTTCGGCAAGGGGCTGCAGTACAAACGACTGCTTTTTGGCATAATCGCCGGGGATATGCTTTTGGCCAAAGGCTATGAGAGACCGGCTGAAACTGCTTGCCTGCATACCTGGCGGCAGCACTACAAATGTGTTCATATTGCTGCTAACGCTAATCCAGTCGCGGGATGTATCATCATCGAGTGATTTGAATGAGATGGCCACCTGTATGGGAAAATCGGTATTATTGGGTACGTCTTTTAGTATTCCTGTTATTTTGCAGATTTTGTTATCATCATATTGCAGGCTCCTGCCAATGGCTTTATGCCAGTCGCCAAAATATTTATCCGCTGCCTGCTGTGTCATTACGGCTGTACCGGGTGCGGAAAGGGCTGTGGTTTTATCTCCCGTAATAAAAGGAAAATTGAATATGTCAAAAAACTGCGGCTCAATGTAAAACAGGCCGTCTTCCTTAAATTTTTTTGGGGTAAGCCTGCCGCTTTCATCCAGTACAGTAAGCTGGGCTCCCCGCGCCCCCCTGATGGAGGCAATATGTTCAAGCTGCGGAAAATCCAGCGCGAGCTGTTTCCCGGCGGGATAGCATATACCCCTTGAATAACCGCCTCCTGAAGACCTGTGAAACTCCGTTGATACCCTGTAAATACGGTTAGCATTTGCGTGAAAGTTATCAAAACTGGTTTCATACTGTATCACCAGAAAAATAAGCAGGCAGGCGGCAATGCCAACAGCAAGGCCGGTGGTGTTAATAACCGCGTAAACCTTGTTACGTACAAGGTTTCTGTAAGCTGTTTTAAAATAATTTTTAAGCATATAGGATGTTTTATTGGTTCATGGTTTATAGTTAATGGTTCATAGAAGGCCTTTGGATGTAATCATTCTGTTCTCAAACTCTTTACGGGGTTGGCTATTGCAGCTTTTATGGCCTGGTAGCTTATAGTTGCTGCAGCTACTGCAATGGCAGACCCTCCGGCAGCCGCAAACATCCACCAGCTAAGGTCTATTTTATAGGCATACCCGTTTAGCCAGCTATTCATGGCCCACCAGCCAACAGGGCAGGCAATAATAATTGAAATAACTACCAGCTTTAATACGTCTGCCGATAATAAACGCACAACACCCAATACAGATGCCCCCAATACTTTGCGTATGCCAATTTCTTTTGTACGCTGCCCGGCGGTAAAAATCATCAGCCCAAGCACGCCCAAGCAGGATATTACAATGGCAAGCACTGAAAATACGCGCGCAAGGCTGCCTGTTACCTGCTCGTTATTATATAGTTTTTTATATTCTTCATCAGAAAAGGCATAAGTAAACGGGAAGGATGGGTTTATTTGCCTGCACAGTTTTTCCAGGTTGGCCAGGGCTTGCTGTGTTTTGCCGGGCTGTGTGCGCACCAGTATATTGCCATAGTCAAGATTCCCGGCAAACTCCATTATCATTGGTTTAATGGTTTCGTGCAGGGAGCGGAAATGAAAGTCTTTTATCACCCCTATTATCACCCCTTTACGCCCATTTTTGGTAATAGTGCGGCCAACAGGCTGCGCATAACCTATTGCCTTTGCGGCAGCTTCGTTAATAATATATCCATCTTTGTCAGCAGGCGCCCCGGCGGTAAAAAAGTGGCCATCCTTCATTGTTAATTTCATAGTTGCCAAAAAATCATAACCAACTGCCGGCTGCTCAAACGATACCATAACGCCCGGGTTTTGCCCGTCCCACTGTACACCGTTTGTCCATTGGTCAAGCATGGTAGGGTCGTCAGATATGCAGCTCATATTTTCAATGCCGGGCAATTGCAATGCCTGTTGTTTATAGGTTTCATATTTGGCAGAAAGCTCACCTTCTATCGGTATATAAATTAAGTTCTGCCTGTCGTACCCAAGATTTCTTGACTGGATGAAATTTACTTGTTGGGAAATAACAATAGTGCCTGTAATAAGCACCACGCACAACACAAACTGGAATACTACCAGCCCCTTGCGGAACCATACTGCACTGTTGCTGAGTGATGCACCGCTTTTTAAAACCTTAACCGGCTTGAACGATGATAAAAACAATGCGGGGTAACTGCCGGACACTACACCTGTAATTAATGTTATGCCTGTAATTTTTGCCCAGAAGGTTGCGTGGCTAAAGGGAAACGATATATTTTTTTGGGTAATGCCGTTAAACAACGGCAACAATAATATTATTAGTACAAGCGCGCCCGCCACGGCTACTGCTGCAAGCAGCAATGATTCGCCTATAAACTGTTTTATTAACGATGTGCGCAGCGCACCAACAGCTTTACGCACGCCTACTTCCTTAGCCCTTTGCACTGAGCGGGCGGTAGTAAGGTTCATAAAGTTTATGCAGGCAATCAGCAATATAAATATCGCTACTATGCTGAAGAGCCGCACATAGTCTATACGGCCACCGGCAGCCCTGCCGTTTTCAAAATGGCTGTGCAGGTAAACATCCGAAAATTTCTGCAGGCCGTCTTCCACATGGTAAGCGGCTGTGCTGTCGTGCGTGTAAGTGTTCCTGAAATGGGCTAATTTTTTATCAACCTCTGCAACATTGGCATTTTTACGCAGCAGTACAAAGGTTAAAGGGCCGCTGTTATGCCAGTCTGCAGCCCACTTGTTGTCCTGCAGCCACCCATCCCAGTTAATAACGTAATCAAATTTGCGCGACGCATTGGCAGGCAAATTTTTAAACACCGCGCTAACGGTAAAGCTTTTCCTGTTATCAAACAAAATAGTTTTACCCATGGCATTTTGCGCATTGCCAAAAAACGCTGTTGCTGTTTTTTGCGATAATGCAATGTCTGTTGTGCCTGCAAGGGCTGTTTTTGGTGTGCCCTGCACCAGGGGATAACTAAACATGGTGAATAATCCATCGCCTGCTGCCGTGCCACTTACTTTAATTATTTTATCGCCGGCTTTAAGAGTGGAGAGAGAATTATCATCCTGCATCATTACAGCATCTTCTATTTCCGGCATATTGCGCTTTAGCTCTTTTGCCAGCAGCCCCGGCGTGTCATAGTTGCCGTCAATATGGTCTTTGTAGTACTCCCGCTCATACACTTTATACAGCCTTGCACCATTTGCATGAAAGGCATCAACACTTAATTCATCCTGCACCCATAACAGTATTAATATGCTGCAGGCCATACCCAGCGACAGGCCGGCTATATTAATAAGCGAAAATGTTTTGTTACGCGTTATATTTCTCCAGGCGGTTTTAAAATAATTTTTCAGCATATAACTTGGTTCATGGTTTATAGTTCATGGTTCATAGAGGGCTTCTGCATCTTTAGTTTTTATCAGCTCACGTTTGTTCACCCAGGCTTGCCGCGTCACTTGTAATCATTCCATTCTCAAACTCTTTACCGGGTTTGTAAGCGCTGCTTTTATAGCTTGCCTGCTAACGGTAAGCAACGCTATAAGTATTACCGCCAGCAGCGGTATGGCAAACAGCCACCAGCTAAGGGTTGTTCTAAATGCATATCCCTGCAGCCACTGGTGGCCTCCCCAATACACAAAAGGCAGTGCTATAACATCTGCTATAACAATAAGCACAAGAAAATCTTTTGCAATAAGCAGTAATATGTTTGGTACAGTGGCGCCCAGTACTTTGCGTATACCAATCTCCTTGGTGCGCTGGTTAATTGTAATAAGGGTTAAGCCAAACAGGCCCATACACGCAACAATAATGGCAAACCCCGCAAACAGGGTAAATACCTGCCCAAAGTGCTGCTCTGCATTATACTGCCGGTTAAAAAAATCGTCCAGGAAAAAATATTCAAATGCCGATTGCGGAAAAACCGTTTTATATGTTTTTTCAATACCGGCAATGGTTTGCTGCATATTGCCGGTATTTACTTTTATTTCGTAATTCGAAACGCTGTTTGGGTCGTACTGGCGAAAAACCAACGGTACAAAAGGCTCTTTTAATGAGCTTTGATGAAAATTTTTCATTACACCCACCACTTCATTTTCAAATACCCTGCCTCTGCCATTTTTTGTTTCAATAAGTTTACCAACTGCATCCTGCGGGCTTTTAAAGCCTAAGGCGGTTACGGCGGCTTCGTTCAGCAACATTGCAGCGTACTTGCGGTTCCATGCGTTATTGTCAAGGGTATCGCCCGCTACCATTTTCATTTTAAATTGTCGTATAAAACCGCTGTTTATTTCCATAGTGGCAAGGCGTTCACTTTTTGGTTCATCACCCTGCGGGTGGCTGGTATAACGCATAATATAGCCAATGTTTTCGCCGGGTATGCTTGATGATAATGCAATACCCTCTACACCGGCATTACGTACTACTTCCTGCTGAAATACGGTGTCTTTATGCGCATAAGCGGCGCCCTCATCATCAGTAGCGCGTATATTTTTGGGGGCAACCACTACAACTGTTTGCCGCATATCCATTCCCCTGTTATCTGTCTGCATATAGCTTACCTGCCGGTAAACTATTAATGCTCCTGCCATAAAAGCCACTGTAGTTGTAAACTGGAATATAACAAGCGCCTTGCGTAAGGTGAAGTTTTTGCCGGAGTTTAAAAACCTGCCTTTTAATATTTGCACAGGCCTGCAGGCTGACAATACCAGTGCCGGGTATAATGCGCTTACCAGCACACCCTGCAACAGCAACGCTGCAAATGACGGTGCAAACCAATAGTTTTTCCAGATGGTAAATTGCATATCAACGCCGCACAATTTGCTAAACCAGGGCATGCACAGCAGGGTAATACCCACGGCTGCTATGAGACTGATGACATTAAGAATGAGGGACTCCAGCAAAAACTGTTTGATAAGTTGCACCCGCTGCGAACCTAACACTTTGCGTATGCCTACCTCCTTCGCCCTTTCAATAACTTTTGCGGTGGAAAGATTAAGATAGTTAATGTAGGCAATACTTAATATCAGCAACGCTATAATGCCTAAAAACCAAACCAGGCGGCCGCTTACGCCGGGTGTTAACTCCTGCGGCAGGTTTGAATAAAGGTGTATATCCCGCAGCGGCTGCAGGGCGAATGTTAACCCTGCCAGGTTGCTTTTGCCCTGCGTGTTGCTGGAACTGTTGTTCTTGCTTAAACCGGCAATGTTTTTATTAATATACAGCGCAAGCTTTGCCTCAAATGCTTTGGCATTAGTGCCCGGCGCCAGTTGTACATAGGTGTAGTATTCCGGGTAAACCCAATCGCCCTGCTGCATGTCCTGCGAAACCAGGAAATTAAACTGCAGGTGGCTGTTGGCAGGCACGTCCCTGCATACGCCTGTTACCATAGCGGTAATATCTGTGCCCGACACCTGCTCCTGTATAGTAAGTGTTTTGCCAACAGGGTCCTGGCCGGGAAAGTATTTTTTAGCCGCGCTTTCTGTTATCACCACCGCATTGGGCCTGTCCAGCGCTGATGCCGTGCCCTTTATCATGGGAAAAGAAAACATGTGCAGGAAGCTGCCCTCTGTATAATAAATATTTGGTTCATTAAAAGCAAGCAGGCCACCCCCGGGCTGCAATGCGCTTACCATGCCTGCACCCGTAGCGAGCCTTGTTTGTCGCACCACTCCAGGAAAGGCAGACTTTAGCACCGGGCCCGCAGCAGAATAAGTTAAAGGCATATTCTCTGTCAACGCGCCGTCTTCGTAACGCTGGTGCTCCAGGCGATAAATGTTTTTACCATTGGCGTGAAAATTATCATAGCTTAACTCAAAGCTCATATATTGCACAATAAGCAGGCAGGCGGCCATGCCTGTGGCAAGGCCAAGTATGTTAATAAGGGAAAACACCCTTTGCCTGAGCAAAATACGCCACGCGATGGTGAGGTAATTTTTAAGCATGCTACCGCGGTTTTATATAAAAAACCACATATAGTGCCATTTTTTAACCGGCTGACATTCAAATATTTGGGAAACACATTTACAAAGGGTTGTCCGGTTTTGATACATAGCAACGTACGTTTTTGTACAAACTGCATCGTCCTGAAATAGCTATAGTTGCGGTAAAAAAGCCCGTGTTATAATCCAAACATTTTATCTATCATTGCAGCCTAACATAGTTGCATAATGTATCCTAACCTGTATTATTTTTTTAAGGATGTGTTTGGGGTGGGCCTGCCGGTTTTTAAATTAATTAATTCATTCGGTTTTTTTTTGGCGTTGTCTTTTTTTGCCGCCGTGTGGCTGCTGCGTAAGGAGCTGCGCCGCAAACAGGCACAAGGTTATTTTATTGCAACAGGCAGAACCATAATAGTTGGCGAAAAGGCATCCCTGCAGAATATTTTACCATCCTTTTTATGGGGATGTATAGTGGGCTATAAATTACTTGGCCTGATGTTATCAAAAGAAGGGCTTAACAGCCCGCAGCAGTATTTATTGTCCCCATCCGGCAACATACCCGCAGGGCTGTTATGTGGCATCGCCTTCGCCGGGTGGAAATGGTTTGAAATAAACAAACACAAATTACCGGAACCTCAACAAAAAATAATTACACTGTGGCCTGCGGACAGGGTGGCTGATATGGCTGTTATTGCGGCAGTAACAGGCATTATCGGCGCTAAAATTTTTGATAACCTTGAACACTGGGGCGATTTTATTAAACATCCTGTAGATAACCTGTTTTCAGTACGGGGGCTTACTTTTTACGGCGGCCTTATTACCGCCACGTTTGCGTTATGGTATTATGCCCGGAAGAAGAAAATAGGGTTTATTAATTTATGCGATGCAGCCGCGCCAGCGCTGATGTTTGCTTATTGCGTTGGAAGGATGGGTTGCCAGGTAGCAGGAGATGGCGATTGGGGCATTATCAACAGCGCATACCTGTCGTTTCCAGATGGTAAGCTTGGCGCTTCAACACCGGGCACGCTTGATACCGCTTTTGCCATGTATGGTAATATTTACATGGATGAGAACGACAGCCTTGTACCGCGAAAGCCGGTAAAAGCTTTTGCCGGCCTGCCCGACTGGCTTTTTGCCAGCAGTTACCTGCACAATGTTAACAAGGCGGGTGTGCATGCTGTGCGCTGCACCTTTGATGATTATTGTAATTACCTGCCCATACCTGTTTTTCCCACACCGTTATACGAGGTTATGATGGCATTTGTGCTGTTTGCCGTGCTGTGGGCTTTACGGAAAAAGATGAAGATACCCGGCCGCCTTTTTGCCGTGTACCTTGTGTTTAACGGCATTGAACGGTTACTGATTGAACAGATACGTGTAAATACAAAATATTCCATATTCGGGTTTCATCCAACGCAGGCTGAAATAATATCATCCCTGCTGATTATTGGCGGGATATTGTTGTATTGGAATGCACCTAAAATAAAGCCCGTAGCAAATAAAGTATAACGAAGATGCCCGATGCGGATGAATACGAATAGCTCCGGGGTGAAAGCCCTGTTAAAAAAGAACGTTTTTCCGCCGTTGCAGGTGTTGTTACCTGCAACAATATAACCCATCACCTTTTTCTTTCTTTTCTCTTGAAAGAAAAGAAAGAAACAAAGAAAAGTTCAAGGCCGACCCGACCGCACGGCGCGTTCGGGCGTTCGGCCGTGCCTGCGCCTCCATTTACACTACTACGCACTTGCTTGCTTTTTATCCCGTTGCTTGATACTGCATAACCTTGCACGTTCATTATTTTTAGCTGGTGTACAACGTATGTTTTATTTATACTTACCGCTGAGAGTGCAAATCTTGAAAAAGACAAAAAATACTAAAGACTGTTATCGTGTGCTGCCGGCCTCAGAAAAATGGCGTTAATAAAATTTGAGAGACGGGCGTTAAGCAATGAAATCTGTGCACAGGTGTTGGGCAATATCGTTAGCTTAAAAGTCGCACTTACGCGTGGCTTTATTCAAAAGACGGAACTATTTCATTGCAGCCCGGCGAACAAATTTTTAGCCATTTTTCTGCAGCCTTGATTTTTTGGTTCTTTTGCATCAAGGCAAAAGAACATAAGAAGAATATTTTTTTCGCCGTTGCAGGTGTTGTCACCTGCAACAATACAACCATCACCTTCTTCTTTCTTTTCTTGAAAAAAGAAAGCAACAAAGAAATTCAAGGGCGGGCCAAAACGCTCCGTCCCACACAAAGTGCGGGACCCTTGCCCACGCCTCCATTTACACTACAGCACACTTGCTTATTTTTTATCCCGTTGCTTGATACTGCATAACCTTGCACGTTCATTATCTTTAACTGGTGTACTTCGTATGTTTTATTTATACTTACCGCTGAGAGCGCAAATCAGCAATGGATTGTGCCTCTGCCTTTTCTTATTGCAACGGGCATAGAAAGGCTGCTGAATATAAACTGGCAGGCCCCGGCACGATTGGCGGAAGCCGGTGTGGCTGCACTAATCTGTGGTTTTCTCGGTGCATGGGGCAAGCACCTCTTTACACTTGTTATGAAAAAATTATTGTCTAAAAAATCTAAAAGCATACAACACATGAAAGCATTATTTAAAAACTGGAAAACAACCAGCGCGGGCATAGTAACCATAGCAGGCGGCATAACACTTTTCCTGCACGACAGTACAAAGTTTGTTGAAGGCCTTACAGCGGTGCTTGCAGGGCTGGGCCTGCTGTTTGCGCACGATGGTGATAATACACAGGCAGGCAGCGGCAGCCAGTCATCCTCAAAATAATAAACTCACAGGTACAGTAAAACAATGAAAATAATTTATCGCAGGCTGGGCAGGGAGAAAGCGTGGGGGCAGGCCCATTGCGGGGAGAATACCATTGAAATTGACCCCACGCTGCGCGGCAAACATAAGCTGGAAATAATTATTCACGAGGCGCTGCACATACAAAACCCCGCCTGGGAAGAAGAAGAAGTGATACAAAAGAGCCGGCAGCTTGCCAATATTTTATGGAAGGAGCGGTACCGGCAAATTGAACAATAGTTTTTTTCTTGCATATAGGTTTTGGTTTTAGCCCTGCATTTTTATGCGGGGCTTTTTACGTGCCTGGCACAAACCTTGCCAGGTAAATTTTTGCTTTAAAATTTTTTGTCGGCGTGTGTAATAAAAAATGCATAACAAGCTAATTAACAGTATAATTAGCCGGGCAGGCCCATTATTTTAAAAACAGATTGTTTAAAAGGTATATATAAATGTGCATTAAAAATGAAACAAGCTATTGCATTTGTTGTATTTTATGACAACCTTTACAGGGACATATTCCACTAACACATGTTTTTCTATTCTCCCATAGAACCCAAAGACGCTGTTTTACAAACACAAGACAGCAAACCCAGCCATACTGATGACATGTTTGGGCTGCTGGTGGAAAATGTAAAAGATTACGCCATTTTTATTATTGATACCAGTGGCATAGTAATTAGCTGGAATAAGGGCGCCGAAAATATAAAAGGCTACCGGGCGGCAGAAATTATTGGCAGGCATATAGCCGTTTTTTATACGCAAAAAGATGTTGAGGCCCGCATACCGCAACACAACCTGCAGGCTGCCCTTGAAAACGGCCGTTACGAGGATGAAGGGTGGAGGGTACGCAAAGATGGGCAACTGTTTTGGGCCAACATTGTTTTTACTGCCTTGTACGGTGATGACGGGCAAATAAAAGGCTATGCGAAAATTACCCGCGACATTACAGAAAGAAAGCGGGCCGAGGATAGGTTAAAATACCAGGCAAACCTGCTTGAAATAACGTCTGACGGTATTTTCTCGCTCAACGCGCAGAATGAAATATTAAGCTGGAACAGGGCTGCCGAAACAATTTATGGCTATACTGCCGCAGAAGTACTGCATAAAAATGTTGCCGGTGTTTTGGTGCCGGTTATGGAAGAAGCTGAAAGAGCACGTTTGCGTGCACATATTAATGACAAAGGCTTTTGGGCGGGGGAAGTGGTACACTGCGCCAAATACGGCACGCAGGTACCGGTGTTTATGTCAGTTGCGGTACAGCGTAATGCCAGTAATGAAATTGAAGAGTACGTTTGTGTTTGCAGGGATATATCAGCCAAAAAGGCCGAAGAGGAAAACGCCCGCAGAACGCAGGAAGCATTAGAACACCTTACAAGGCAACAGCTAACCGCCAGTTTAAGGGAACTCTCGGGCTACAAATACGCGCTTGATAAATCATCCATCGTTGCCATCACTAATCAAAAAGGCATAATACAGTACGTTAATAACAACTTTTGCGATATATCCGGTTACAGCAGGGAGGAGCTGGTTGGTAACGACCACCGCATTGTTAATTCAGGCTATCATAACAAAGAATTTATTAAAGAATTATGGGTTACCATAGCTAACGGTAATGTTTGGAAAGGTGAATTGATGAACAAAGCAAAAAATGGTACATATTACTGGGTTGATACCACCATTGTGCCTTTTTTAAATGATAAAGGCAAACCCTACCAATACATTGCTATACGCGCGGATATAACGAGGAGAAAAGCTGCCGAAGCTAACCTTAGCCTGCTAAACGAACAGCTTGAAGAACGCATAAATGTACGTACCCGGCAGCTTGAGACTGCCAATAAAGAACTCGAAGCATTTTCATATTCCGTCTCGCACGACCTGCGTGCGCCGCTGCGCAGCGTAAGCGGCTTTGCAAGAATTTTAGAGGAAGATTATGGCGGCATACTTGATGAAGAGGGGCACCGCCTGCTGAATAAAATTATGTTTAATGCAGGTAATATGGGCCGGTTAATTGATGACCTGCTCACTTTTACACGCCTGGGTAAAAAAGACGCGGTGAGGGATGACATAGATATGAATGAACTTGTTAAAACATGCATTGCTGAAATTGAACAAAGTGATAAACCCGGCCCCGTTATTATTAACGTTGCAATATTACCGCCCTGTGCCGGCGATGTAAATATGCTTAAGCAGGTGTGGTTAAACCTTATTGGCAACGCGGTAAAATATTCATCAAAAAAAGAGCAGCCTGTTGTAAACATAAACGCGGAAGTAAAAGACGATGCGATTATTTATACCATCCAGGATAATGGAACAGGTTTCGATATGCAGTATTACAACAAACTGTTCGGCGTATTTCAGCGGCTGCACAGCAACGGGGAGTTTGCCGGCACCGGCGTAGGCCTTGCGCTGGTAAAACTTATTATTAATAAACACCGGGGTGAAGTGTGGGCAGAGAGCGCGCCGGGCAACGGTGCAACCTTTTATTTTAGCTTACCCAAAAAATAATATATGAAAAATAATACCCTTGAAGTTTTACTGGTAGAAGACAATGCCGATGACGCCGAGCTTACCATACGCGCTTTAAAAAAGGTTAACATGGCCAATAAGCTGGTGCATGTTAAAGACGGCGCCGAGGCGCTTGACCTGCTTTTTGGTACCGGTGAATACAAAAACCGCCCCGCGCCTGAACTGCCTAAAATAATTTTACTGGATATAAAAATGCCAAAGATTGACGGGATTGAAGTGCTGCGAAGAATAAAAAGCAGCGAGTTAACAAGAAATATACCCGTAGTTATAATGACATCGTCAAAAGAGCAGCAGGATATTATTGACAGCTACGATTTAGGCGTTAACAGCTACGTAGTTAAACCTGTTGAGTTTAACAACTTTGCAAAAGCCGTTAGCGAATTGGGCATGTACTGGCTTTTAATAAACGAAACACCATATTAACTGAATATGCCGGAAGTTATAAGGATATTGCATATTGAAGATGTTGCCACTGATGCTGAACTGGTGCAGCGGGCCCTTAAAAAAGCTGGCCTGCAGTTTGAAGCCTGCGTAGTTGACGAAAAAGAAACCTTTATTAATGCCCTAACCCAATTTAAGCCGCAGGTAATATTGTCAGACCATTCAATGCCTTACTTTGATTCGGTTGAAGCACTGGAGTTGCTGCAGGAATATGACCCCGGCATACCTTTTATATTAGTTACCGCCACCGTGTCCGAGGAGTTTGCGGTGGATATGATTAAACGGGGCGCCAGCGATTATTTACTGAAAGACCGTTTACAGCGCCTGCCAAACGCGATTATAACAGCCGTTGAAAAAAGGCAGATGCAACTGGAACACCACCAGGTTTTGCTGGATGTGATAAACAGCGAAGCCCTGCTGAATGATGCGGAAACGCTGGCCCAATTCGGCAGTTTTGAGGTTAACCCCGCGGCCCATACCATTAAATTATCTAACCAGTTTTACCGGATATTCGGTTTTAACAGCCGCGATATACAGCCTGTATGCAAAATAACGTACAACGAAAAATATCACACCGTTGCAGATAAAATTCATATAGCTTTAAGCGATGTTTTTATTGATTTGATAAGCAACAAAAAAAGCTACACTATTATTGACAAAAACGGAAGGCTTAAGTTTTTGTCAGCCGAATTTAGAATTGATAAAAGCGCGGACGGGAGCATACACACCATTAAGGGCTTTTTGCTGGATGTTACAAAGCTTAAGTATGCAGAGTCCCTCCTGCAGCAGTCTGAAGCCAACTTAAAAACAATTTTCAGTATAACCGATACGGGGTATGTGCTTATGGCGCACGACCAAAAAGTAATATTGTTTAATAAAAAAGCTGCGGCGCTGGTGGAGGATATGCGCGGCATTCCTGTTAGAGAAGGCGCAGCTATGGAGGATTACGTGGTGAGCGAACGAAAGGAATTTGTGCAGGAAATTGTGCATAAAATAATGCAGGGAGAAAATGTGAGTTACGAAAACAGGTTTGTAAATAAAAAAGGTGAAACAAAATGGTACTTATTGCAGTGGTACCCGGTTACAGGGGATAACCAGCGGCGCCATGGCATAATGCTGGCCCTGTCTGATATTACAGAGCGCAAAATCCTGGAAATTGAGCGTGAGCAAATTTCGGCGGATTTAATTGTGCGTAACAAGGCGCTTGAGCAGTTTGCGTACATAGTATCGCATAACCTTAGGGCGCCTGTGGCAAACATAATAGGCATATCAAACATACTTGCATACGGGGACAGCCTTGCCAGGGAAGATATGCACCAATTTTTACAGGCGCTGTCATCTTCAACAAAACATCTTGATGGTATTGTAAACGATCTTAACCATATTTTGCGCATTACCCATGGCGTAAACGAGGAAATGCAGCCTGTAAACTTTCAGCAACTTGTGGATGATATAAAAACAGCACTGGCCGGTATTATTAAAAGCACACACGCCACCATAAACACCTGTTTTAAAGCGCAGCCAGGCATGGTTGCCGTTAAAAGCTTTTTGCATTACATATTTTATAATCTTATACTTAACAGCCTGCAGTTTGTGCACCCGCTAAAGCAGCCGTGTATTTTTATTGAGGCAAAAGCCGCAGGAGAAAAAATTGAATTAATATTCAGGGATAACGGGTGCGGCATTGACATGGATAAATACGGAAATAAAATATTTGGGCTTTACCAAAGAGTAAGCGCTTCAGGTGGCGGCAAAGGCATGGGCCTTTGTATTGTTAAAACACTGGTTGATAATATGGGCGGCCACATAAAAGCGGAAAGCGCATTGCTTAACGGAACTACTTTTTATATTGACTTGCCCGCCTGAACGGGTTAGCGGTCAAATTGTTTTCCATTAATCTAACTTGAATGGACACAAACAACGGCACGGGCCATCAACATGAAACTGCATCTGTTAGCAGCCTTGAGTTTCGCATTCGCCAGCTTGAAGCGCTGCTGGAAGATAAAACCCGGCAACTGGACGAGGTAACACGGGAACTGGATGATTTTTCCTTTGCCGTGTCACACGACCTTAAGGCGCCGGTACGCGCCCTGTCAGGGTTTTCAGCCATCTTAAAAGAAGAACAGCATGATAATCTTGACGACGAAGGCAAACGCGTTGTTAACGTAATAGAAGCTAACGCGCGCAAGCTTACAAGCATGATTGACGAAATGGTAACCCACTCGTCCATCAGTAAAAAAGATGTTGTTTTACGGCAGGTTGACATGTATAATGCTGCGCGGCAAAGCATGTTAAACCTGTTAACCGCTGACGAAGCTAAATTGTTTACCGTTACCGTTGCCAGCCTGCCGGTATGTACCGCCGACGAGAAAATGATGCAGCACGTGTGGCTGAATGTTTTAAATATGGCACTGCTGTATGCAGGCAAAAACGGGCATCTTTCCATAACTGTTGATTTTGAGGAGGAAGGCGACAGGCTAACATATTTTGTAAAAACGGTTAAAACTGTAATGCTGCCGGAAGAACAGGAAAAACTTGCCGGTATTTTAAAAGCTAATATTCACCAGCATCTTGAAGGGCACGGCGCAGGTTCGGCATTCATAAAAAGAGCGCTGCATAAGCATACCGGCAATTTCTGGACACAATATATTCCCGGCAAAGAGAGTGTATTTTTCTTCTCCCTGCCAAAGCGGTAATTTTTTGTCAGCGCACTGCAGGCTTTAACGGCCTGTGCGAAATGGGCCGTGAGCTTTTAATAAACATTGATAACAGGTGGTGTGGCATGTATGCCCCCAAACTATTGATGCAACGGCTATAAAACGGATGGCTTCCATTCTTACCGTAAAGGCTTTATATAAGGGGCCTTTAGCGCAGGTGGCTTTTGTAAATGGTGAAGGCGGGCTGCCCCTGCTGCATGGGCTGGCCCGCCTGTTAACTCACCGGCGGCATTGTATAGTACATTGCCAGCCGTTGCCGGTTTTTCACGAAGTTGGATATTGTATAGAAAATATGATTTTAATTTGCCGAACCTAACTCTGCCGTTATTCACAAGATGTATTTTTGAGAAAAGCTTTCTAACATTTGCGTTTGTTTTTATCTTATCAATATGGCGCAATTAAATTGACGGCTAATCATCGTGGTGTAAAGGTGAATATCGGCAGGCTGAAAAATTGTATTTTAAATCAGCCTTTAAGCTGATTTATGTCATATTATCAATGGGGTTTTTTATTTTTGAAGCAGTATGTTCAGAGAAAGGCCTCTAATTATTTTAGTTTTTTGCTGTATTGTAATGCTGGCAACGGCCGTACTGCAATATATTGACCCGGGCAGCCCGTTTTATGACGGGGGCCTGATGGTTGCTATTATTATTACTGTTTTACTTAAAGAAGATTGGTATACCAGGCTTTTTGGGGCCATAGCTATTTTATTGGTGGTAATATCGGGCTTTTACCCGCACGAAAACGTTACCACGCAGCAAGTGGTGGTACAGCATTTATTTGCCGCCATTATAATAGTGGTAACAATAATTGCGGTGCTGTATGTAAAAAAACTGTACCGCTCCATCGAGTCTGACCAGACTCAAACAAACGCTTTATTTGAACATGCCACCGAAGGGATGATACTCACCAACAGCAAGGGGGAAATTATCCTTATAAATCCTGCCGCGCTCAACCTTTTTCACTTTACTAAGGAGGAGCTGCTGGGTAAAAGTATTGAAGTGCTTATACCTGCAAGACTGCACGGCATGCATGAAAAATACCGCGACAGCTTTTATAGGGCGCCATCCAACAGGTCAATGGGGCATGGCAGGGATTTACGGGCTAAAACTAAAGACGGGTCGGAATTCCCCGTTGAAGTAAGCCTTAGCTATTACAAACAAAAAAATGAATTTTTTGTAATTGCTTTTATTGTTGATATAACCGCCCGCAAGCAATATGAGCAGGAACTGATACAGCGAAAGGAACAGCTTGAAAACATTACCGCAGATATACGCCTGTTAAACGCGGAACTGGAAAATAAAGTAGAAGAAAGGACGATGATTTTAAAGGAAGCGCTGCAACAACTGGAAATATCGCAGGAGGAACTAAACCTGGCGCTGAATAAGGAAAAAGAACTGAACGAGATAAAATCGAAGTTTGTAAGCATGGCGTCGCATGAGTTCAGGACGCCGTTAAGTACGGTACTGTCTTCCGCTGCTTTAATAGGAAAATATACGAAGGAAGAAGAGCAGCCCCAGCGCGACCGGCATATAAAAAGAATAAAAGAATCAGTAAAACACCTGAATGATTTGCTGGAAGATTTTCTCTCATTAGGCAAGCTGGAGGAAGGCAAAGTAAAGGTGGCGTTTACAAAATTTAATGCCAAAGAATTTATTGCAGAGATTACAGAGGAGATGAAACCCGTTTTAAAGAGCGGGCAGCATATTACTTACCTGCCGGGGGGCAATAACTGGTTTACCACTGATAAACGGCTGGTAAAGAATATTCTTATTAACCTGCTGGCTAATGCCAGTAAGTTCTCAGGCGAAGGAGCAGAAATAAAACTGGTGGAAGAATGTAAGGATAACCAGCTTGTTATTTCCGTGCACGATAATGGCATAGGCATATCAGCAGAAGACCAACTGCACCTTTTCAGCAGTTTTTACCGGGGCAACAATGCGGCCAACATACCTGGCACAGGGCTTGGGCTGCACATTGTAAAGCGTTACACAGGCCTTATTAACGGCACTATTGAAGTTGACAGCGTTATAGGCGAAGGCACAACCTTTACGGTTACGTTGCCGGAGCAGGAAAGCAGCGCTGAACAGGTGGAAAATTAACAACTGCTGCAACAGTATAACCGCGCTTTTTTGTAACTTACACAAAACGCTTACCTATGTTACGTAACCCAAATTTTGCCGGGTGGTTTGTTACCGTGTACCTGGTGGTTTATACCATATTTGCCAGGATTGACGCAATGGTTGATATTGCCTTTTGCATGATGCTGTTTGCGCCGCTGCTGATGCTGTGGCTTGCCTTTACTGTACTTAAGTTTGGTAAATACAACGGCGCTGAACTTAAAGATGGAGAGGAATTTGGCTACCAGGACAAAGCCAAAAGCGACCTGGGGATGTTTTAATGGCAGGGTATGGCCGGTGCATGCCCGCTGCCTATATCAGGGCTTAAATAAGGTATGCCCAGGTTTAACCCGCGGAAGATGAGCAGCACACCCGTAAACGCCAGTAAAACAGGCACTGCCTTACGTATATTATTTCTAACAGCAAGGCTTATATAACCACCGCCAAAATAATGCAGCGCCAGCATTAGTACAAGCGTGCCTGCGCCAAATGCTGCCATAAACAATGTACTGCCGGTTAATGTACCAAAGCTAAGGGCGGTAGCCAGCGCAAAATACACCATACCGCAGGGCAGCAGGCCGTTAAGGCTGCCTAACAATATAAAATTTGTAACAGATGCTTTTTGCCAAAGCTTTTGAATATTTTTTTGCAGTATGCCAAAAAACCATGAAAAGGCAAATACCCGCCTGCGGGCAAACAGTTTATCGCCTGCAATAACAGCTAAAATAAGCGCGCCCATGGTAATGGAAACCGTGCGCTGAAAGCCGGCGATAAATACATGCCGGCCAACAAAACCAAAAATAACACCCAGCAAAGTGTATGTAGCCACCCTGCCCGCATGATACAGTATAACAGCGGCCCTGCGCCTGTTTGGCGCAAGGGTTTGCACGGGCAGCGCAAGTACCAGCGGCCCGCACATGCCAATGCAGTGAAAGCTGCTTATAAAACCAAGCGATAAACCCATAGTGATTAACGCCCACATATTACAGCACTGTTAATGATTGTTCATTGTGGTAATGCACCTTGTTTGCCCACCAGTCAGTTTTAACAATATAACTGCCGGGTATAATTTTACCCTGGGCAATTACCTGCTGCGCATTGTTGCCGGGCTGCAATTGAAATTTACGGTCGTTGCCTGAATTTGCCGCGTTATAAAAAAGCACAGAGCCTGTTACCGGCACGTTCCGCATTTCGGCGGGCAACTGTATCACAATGTCGTTATTGTTTTGCAGCAGCTTAATGTGCGAACTGAGGCTGTTAGCGTTTTTTGTACCGTCAATCACCTGCTGGTAGGCAATTTCATCTTTGTAGTATTCGTCTGAAACAAGGTTAACCGGAGTATTAAAGCACTGGTAAACCATGTAAGACATTGAGCCTGCAAATACCACAAAAACAATCATAAGTTTTGTACCCCATGTTATATGCATACATAAAAGTTTAAGATGGTTAAAACGGGCCGAGGAAGTTTGTTTTTATTTCATCAATTTTCTTGTTGCCTTCATACAGCCCTATGTGTATAACAGTTTTTCTTTGTGTAACAATACTCTTTGGCAGAATAACGAAGAAGGTGCCTGAACTTTCGTCTTCCTTCTTAACATCAATAAAACCTCCGCCAACTACCTGCACCGCGCCCTGCGAGTTTTCAATTTGCAGCGTAAGCGGTATGTTGTGTACGGTTTTGTTGGCAATTTTTATGTTGTACAGGTTGGTAAGGCTGTCGCCTTTTTCATAATACAGCATGCCGGGTGTGCGCATTATGGTAGCATCAATATCTTTCCTGGTAACCAGCAGCGTAGTTAAAATGCTTACCAGTACAAGTGTTAAAGCCGTGTATAGCTTCATCCTGGTGGAGTAATGCAGCTTTTCGCCGTTTTTAATACCCATTTCCGACGCGTAGCGTATAAGCCCTTTGGCACGGCCTGTTTTTTCCATCATAAAATCACAGGCGTCTATACAGGCTGTGCAGCCAACACATTCCATCTGTGTGCCGTTACGTATATCAATGCCCGTAGGGCAAACCTTAACACACTGAAAGCAATCAATGCAGTCGCCAAGGTCATGGTTTGTTTTGCTGAATTTACCCCTTGGCTCGCCGCGCTTATAATCGTACGCCACAATCATTGAGTTGTTGTCGAGCAGCACACTTTGCAGCCTGCCGTAAGGGCAAACAACGGTACACACCTGCTCGCGGAAAAACGCGTACACACCATAAAAAATAGCGGAGAAAACAGCGATAGAAATAAGACCGCCAACGTGCTGGCTTACCGGCTCGGTTATTATTTTATACAACTCCCTGACGCCAATAATGTAGCTTAAAAAAAAGTTGGCTATAATAAACGCTATCAAATAAAACACAACATGCTTGGTGGTTTTTTTAACAATTTTGTTTGTTGTCCACGGCGAGGCTTTTAATACACGCTGCTCCGCTGCATCGCCTTCAATCAAATACTCAATCTTGCGAAAGAGCATTTCCATAAATATGGTTTGGGGGCAAACCCAACCGCAAAACAACCTGCCGAAGGCAGCCGTAAACAACACGATAAGTACAACAAAAGTTATCATGGTAAGGCCGAAGATGAAAAAGTCCTGCGGCCAGAACACCTTGCCGAATATGATAAATTTAGCGCTTGGGATGTTGAATAAAAACAGGGGGTTACCGTTTACATAAATAAACGGCAGCGTGAAAAATATGGCAAAAAACAACAGGCTTACCAGCGTGCGTGCGCGGTAAAATTTACCTTTTGGCCGTTGCGCAAATATCCACTTGCGTTTGCCTGCTTTATCAACCGTAGCAAGGCTATCCCTAAAACTCTCCGGCGACCCGTTTTTACCTATTGCGCTTTGTGTGCTCATTATAATAATTGTGAACGGTGTATTTACATTTTTTTAAGTACCTGTGTTGTATCGGCTGCGGCTGACACTGAAGAGGAATCGCTGAACAGCGTGCCCTGCGGCGCTTTCGCGTTAGCGGGGTTGGTGCCGTGTAAAGATTTTACATAGCTGGCTATCTGCGCAATTTGCACGGGGGAGAAATCATCTTTCCAACTCTTCATGCCTTTATCCGGCCAGCCGTATTTTATTGTTTTAAACACATCGTTTATGGTGCCGCCGTGCAGCCAGTAGTTATCGGTAAGGTTAGGGCCTACGCCGCCTTCGCCGTTTTTACCGTGGCAGGGAAAGCATGTTGTTTGAAACACTGCCTTGCCTGCAGACAGGCTTGTTTCATCTGTTAGTAATTTTACTGTTGTTTCATCAACATTATTGGCAGTTTTTTTAAGATAGGCTTCTTTTTGTAACTCTCCTTCTCTCACCTGCGCCTCGTATTGCTCAAGGTTTGAAGGCAATGAGTGCGATACGTGGTGCATATACAAATAACCCACCGCGAATATGATGGTAATGTAAAAGCCATACAGCCACCATGGGGGCAACCTGTTATCCAGCTCGCGTATGCCATCATAGTTATGCCCCAAATCAATATTCACTTCTTCATGCAATGGTTTTAGTTTATTAAACCTGTCCCACCAGGTCATCCCGCTTTTTTCAGCAGTGGTGGTGGTTACAGCGGCTGTTTTGGCCGAGGCGGCAAGGCGCGCTTTCTTTTTAACATTTACAAATACGCGCAGCATATATAGCAGCACCAGTACCAGTAACAGTTCAGTAATTACTACACCTGCCAGCATGTAATATGCTGTGTCCGACACGCTGCTTAAAGAGGCTGCCGGCGATTGTTTTGCCTCTGTACTGTCTGCTGCCTGCGCAAGCAGGCGGCTGCCTGTTAACATCAGCACGCCTGCTATTACAGCAGCTTTTGTTGTGGGGGTTGTTGTAGTTGTTGGGGTTGTTGTTTCCTGTCCCTCGTGTTTAGCCTTCTCCATAAAAATACCAGCCGCGCCGAGTACCACTTTTGCCATAAGAGCTATAACCAGCGCGAGTATAACCGCTATTACAACCAGCAGTAACACAAATGGGTTGGATACTGATGATGCCGGTTTAGGCCCGTTTGCAAAGGCGCTTACACCTGCCAGCAAAAACAACATCACCAGTACAAATTGTTTTTTAAAAATGATTTTATTGATTGATGAATGCTTCATACGAATGTTTTTAGGAATTTTTTTGCAATGGAAGGTTCTTTACTTCTTCAATCATTTTTTTGTCGGCGCGTATGGCCCAAAAAGTAATGATGAGAAAGAATAAGCCGAACAGGACAAACGAGGTAAGCCCGTAAATACTTACGCCGGTTATCTTTTCCACGTAATGAATGAAGTCCATAAGGATGCTTTTATTTTTGTTACTGATGTTATTTAATTACCCATTACCGCGTTGCTTGCATTATTGCTTGCCTGTGTTTGGTTTGTTGCCTTTTTAATATCTGTACCAAGCCTTTGCAGGTAGGCAATCAGCGCTAATATTTCTTTGTTATCCGCTGCTTTAATCTTGCTCTCGCTTGCCAGGTCGGCCTGTATTTTTTTAGCCTGGTCATCCAAATCCTTATTGGCTTTTTGTTCATAGCCATCGGGGTAAGGCACACCCAGTTTTTTCATAGCCCATATCATTTTTGGTATGCGCAACGTATCAATCTCGTCAGTATACAGCCATGAGTAAGAAGGCATGATTGAACCGGGGGACATTGACTGCGGGTCCATCATGTGGTTGTAATGCCAGCTATCGGGGTACTTACCGCCAACACGTGCAAGGTCAGGCCCCGTTCTTTTTGACCCCCACTGGAAGGGATGGTCATATACAAACTCACCTGCCTTTGAATACTCACCATACCTTGCCACCTCATCCCTGAAGGGGCGTATCATTTGTGAGTGGCACAGGTAACAGCCTTCGCGTATGTAAATGTCCCTGCCGTATAATTCAAGCGGCGTGTATGGTTTTACGCTGCTTATGGTAGGTATGTTTGATTTTATAAGAAAGGTGGGTATCATTTCAACCAAACCGCCTATGGCCACTGCAATAAGGCTGAACACCAGCATTTGCATAGGGCGTCTTTCAATCCACCTGTGCCAGTATTCCTTACCGTGTGTTGATACTGTTTTTGCAAGCGGCGCTGCTTCTGCAGCCTCGTTGGCAACAAAGCTGCCCTGTTTAACAGTTTTAATTAAGTTATACACCATTATAAACACGCCTGACAGGTATAATGCACCACCAATGCTGCGTACAACATACATGGGCACTATATGTGTTACAGTTTCAAGAAACTGGAACTTAAGCTGGCCTTCGTCAGTAAAGCTTTTCCACATAAGGCTTTGTGTAAAGCCAGCCCAATACATGGGCACTACGTATAATATAATACCGATGGTACCAATCCAAAAGTGTGTGCCTGCAAGCTTTTTAGAATACAGGCTGGTGTTCCACATTTTTGGTATAAGCCAGTATAATACGCTAAAGGTTAAAAAACCGTTCCAGCCAAGCGCCCCAACGTGTACGTGGGCTATTGTCCAGTCAGTAAAGTGAGAGATGGCATTTACATTTTTAATGCTCAGCATAGGGCCTTCAAACGTTGCCATACCGTAGCACGTAATGGCCACTACCATAAATTTAAGCACAGGGTCTTCACGCACTTTATCCCATGCGCCGCGCAGCGTAAACAAACCGTTTAGCATACCGCCCCAGCTTGGCGCAATAAGCATAACAGAGAATACCACACCAAGCGATTGTGCCCAGTCAGGCAGCGAAGTGTACAGCAGGTGGTGCGGGCCTGCCCATATATAAATAAATATCAACGCCCAAAAGTGTACTATGGACAGGCGGTACGAATAAATAGGCCTGTTGGCCGCCTTGGGCAAAAAGTAATACATAAGGCCCAGGTAAGGCGTTGTTAAAAAGAAGGCAACCGCGTTATGGCCGTACCACCACTGTACCAGCGCATCCTGCACGCCGGCATACATACTGTAGCTTTTTAAAAACGACACGGGCAGCTCCATCGAGTTTACAATATGCAGCATGGCAACCGTAACCCAGGTGGCTATATAAAACCAGATGGCAACATAAATATGGCTTTCCCTTCTTTTTAAAATGGTGCCAAACATATTTATACCAAACACTATCCATATAACTGCAATGGCAATATCAAGCGGCCATTCAAGCTCTGCATATTCCTTGCCCGAAGTTGCGCCTGACCAAAGGGTAAGAGCACCGAAAACAATAATTAGCTGCCATCCCCAAAAATGAATTTTGCTCAGCCTGTCGCTGAACATTCTTGTTTTACACAGCCGCTGCAGCGAATAATAAACGCCCATAAAAATGCCGTTACCCACAAATGCAAAAATTACCGCATTGGTGTGCACCGGGCGCATACGGCCAAATGTAGTAGGGGGAAAGCCAAGGTTTATGCCGGGGTAGTATAGCGCTATGGCTATCCATAAGCCGGCAAGCATACCCACCACGCCCCATACTAAAACAGCATAGGCAAACATTTTAACCGTCTTGTTGTCATAATAAAATTTGTCCACTTGCATACTGATGGTTGTTTTGGATAATTATGAAGAATGAGAAGAAGATGCTGTTGATGATTGGTCGGGTGACGATGGCGTATCGTCAAACAGTATCCGCCTTGCAGGCGAATAGTCATCATCAAACTGTTTGTTTTTTACACTCCATATAAATGCGCCGAGGAATACGGCTGCCACGCTTATACTTGCGAGCAGTAAGATGATGATGACACTCATTATTACAATTTGGTGACAAAAGTATTTTCAGGGTGTTTGGTGGTGAGTGATGCTACTCAAGGCAAAACATGATTTTTATCATGTAACTTTTATTTATACTGCCGGGTGCAGATTTATGCATATTTATTTATAAAGGTTTTATACCTGCTCGTTCTTTCGGAAGGCGTTGCTTCAAGTCCAGTCAATTAATGGGTTATGACGAATTTTTTGTGTTGATTCCGGCAAGTATTTGCCTGTAAAAATACCGTTCGCATAAAGAAAATATAAAATTAATTATCGCTTATATATGCATGTTAATCAATGTTTTATGCTATGATTATTCTCATGGCCACAGTTGATATACTTCACCCGTTACGCCTTTTGTGCTTTATAGATTTGCGGTATTGTTAATCAAAACATTTACTATGGAAAAGAAGTCACCCCTTTTTTACTTCATCTCCTCATTTTTAGTAGTGGGTTCATTTTTTTCGGGGCATGTATATGCACAAAAAACGCCATGGGTTGCACCAAAGGATGCTGCTGCAGTTAGTAACCCGCTGGCAGGTAATACCGGTGTGTTGGGCGAAGCAAAAAAACTATATCTATCAACGTGCGCACCCTGCCACGGGCAGGGAGGTAAAGGCAACGGGGCTGCAGCTTCAGCATTAAACCCCAAGCCGGCAGACCATACATCTGACGCAGTACAGGCTCAAACAGACGGGGCTTTATTCTGGATGATTTCACAGGGCAGAAATGCTATGCCGCAATATAAAGCAGTGCTTACTGAAAAGCAGCGGTGGGAGCTTATTAATTATATACGCACACTTGCTAAAAACAAAAAATAGCCAGGTGAGTGACATGTTACAATAATGTTTAATAAAAGAAAATACCATGAAAAAGAAATTAAGCGTATTGCGCTTTTTACTATACCTGCCGGTTTTGTTCCTGGGAAGAAATCAACTGGCTGCCCAGCAAAGTGGTGTTGACTCAGCAACGCTTAGCAGGATAAATGCGCTGGAACAGGAGGTTGCAGACCAAAAACCGGGAGAAAGCCATTTTATGGTTGCAGGCCTTGCAACAATGGGGTTTGTATCCAATTCAACCAACACCATAACCGGGGGTATAGGCCAAAAGGTTAAAACAAACAGTATGGCCGATGCAGACCATTATGAATTTAGCCCGATGTTTTTGTGGAGGCACGGCAAAAACCTGCTGCTTGAATTTGAACCATCGTTTGATGGTTACGGGCTTGGGGTTAACTGGGCAGATGTATCATATTTTGCAGCCCCCGGCCTTATAGTGCGTGCCGGTTATTTTGTGCTGCCTTTTGGCACTTACAATAAAAGGCTTGCCGCCGGCTGGATTGATAAAGTTGCCGGCGACCCCGTAGGACTTGCCGACCTGCCGCCATCCAGTGATTTTGGTGTTGAAATTGAAGGCGGCCTGCCCATGGGTAATATGAAATTTAACTATGATGTTTCAGTAACCAATGGCATGCAAATGCAGAGCGATGGGGAGTTACAAGGCATTGGCATTGTTGATAACAATAAAAACAAAACAATTACTGCAAGGGTAGGATGGCTGCCTTTCCAGAACTCCTGCCTTGAAATTGGTTTATCAGGCATGTTTGGTAAAGTAGGTGACGCAGGTACAGAATGGGAGAACGTAAAGACTGATATGTATGCTGCCGACCTGAATTTTGTAAAAACACTTAACCCTTTCCTGGTAAACATCAAAGGCCAGTATAACTACATACACGTGGGCGATGCACAGTTTGTTAACCCTGATGATATGTCAGCATACACATTTAAAAACACAACAAAAACAGGCTTTGCCCAAATTTCACTGCGCCCAACCGGCAGCAACGACAATTTTGTAAAGAACCTTGAGTTTGCTTTCAGGTATGGAAACTTCACTACCCCGGGAGCCTCATTATGGGCAGCAAAAACCAACTCATGGGATTTTGGCCTCGACTACTGGCTGAGCTGGCGCACAGTATTGAAGTTTACTTATGAAAATATGAAAACAGACAATACCGTTCCGGCCAGTCTTAACACTGTAAAATCAAATTCAATGTTCCTGCAATTTTCTACTGAATTTTAAAATCAAAATATCATGAAATCAATCAAACATATTTCAAAAATAACCGCTGTTATTATTATGGGCTGCATAATCAGCGGCATTGCAATACTTAACGGCTGTAAGGCCAGCCAGCTTGTGCAGGCAAAAAGCGGCGCGCAATTATGGGCTGAAAACTGCCAGCGCTGCCATAACACGCCATCGCCTTCATCTTTTTCGCATGAGCAATGGGAAACCATCGGTATGCACATGCAGTCACGCGCACTTTTAACGGATGATGAAAGAGATAAAATTGTAACCTTTTTAAAACAAGCTAATTAATAAAAAAACAGCAGCAGTAATTGGTAGGGGCAGTCAATATTGGCTGCCTTTTATTTTTGCACGTTGCCCTGTGTTGCAAGGATACCAGGGAACCCTCTGTAAGTTTTATTTGTACTTACCGCTGAGAGCGCTGGCCTTGATTAAACATTGTAGCCCGACGAACAAATTTTTAGCCATTTTTCTGCAGCCTTGACCTTTTGGTTCTTTTGGGTCAAGCCAAAAGAACATGATAATATTCTTTGCATGCAGCAAGTTGCAGTGAGCAATAAGAAATTATTCCTTTGCGGTAAAACTTCTTATTTGTCATCATGTTTTATCTTATACCCTTTTCTTTCTTTTCTCTTGAAAGAAAAGAAAGAAACAAAGAAAAGTTCAAGGGCGGGCCAAAACGCTCCGCAGTACCGCCCTTGCCTGCGCCTCCATTTACGCTACAGCGCACTTGCTTACTTTTTATCCTGTTGCGTGATACTGCATACTCTTTCATGGTCATTATTTTTAGCTGGTGTACTTCGTTTGTTTTATTTATACTTACTGCTGAGAGTGCAAGTTACCTGTGCAACCATCCGGCCTCAGAAAAATGGCGTTAATAAAATTTGAGAGACGGGCGTTAAGCAATGAAATCCGTGCACAGGTGTTGGGTGATATTGTTAGCTCAAAAGTCGCACAGAAGCTGAGCTTTATTCAAAAGATGGAGCTATTTCATTGTAGCCCGGCGAACAAATTTTTAGCCATTTTTCTGCAGCCTTGACCTTTTGGTTCTTTTGGGTCAAGCCAAAAGAACATAATAAGTTTTTATCACCTTCTTCTTTCTTTTCTTGAAAAAAGAAAGAAGCAAAGAAATTCAAGGCCGACCCGACCGCACGGCGCGTTCGGCCTTGCCCACGCCTCCCCATGTGTAACAGCGCACTCCTTTACTTTTTATCCCTTTGCGTGATACTGCATACTCTTTCATGTTCATTATTTTTTGCTGGTGTACTTCGTTTGTTTTATTCATACTTACCGCTGAGAGCACAAGTCTTGAAAAAGATAAAGAATACCAAAGACTGCTACCGGGTACTGCCGGCCTCAGAAAAATGGCGTTAATAAAATTTGAGAGACGGGCGTTAAGCAATTAAATCCGTGTACGGGTGTTGGGTGATATTGTTAGCTCAAAAGTCGCACAGAAGCTGAACTTTATTCAAAAGATGGAGCTATTTCATTGTAGCCCGGCGAAGAAATTTTTAGCCATTTTTCTGCATCCTTGACCTTTTGGTTCTTTTGGGTCAAGCCAAAAGAACATAATAAATATTCTTTGCATGCAGTACTTACAATGAGAGATGAAAATTACTGCCTTACACCTTCCATCGCTTCTTCTATTGAGCATTTTATTGCCATAAGCTCATCCATCACATCTGTCTTCGGGTACTTTTTGCGTGTCTTACTGCTAATGCTTGTCTATTCATTATTCCTTTCTGCCCAGGCCGAGTATTTTTGCATACAGCTTGCTGCTGCCGTAGGTTACCAGCAAAATGCTTAGCGAGCTTGCGGGCATCAGGATAGCTGCAATAAGCGGGGAGAGGCTGCTGTGCACCGCATAATACAGCCCGATAATATTGTACAATATGGAAAGGATAAAGCTGGCCATTATAATGCGTTTGTTGGCTTTGCAAAGTGTTATAAACCTGTACAGCCAATCAAGGCGGCGGGCATCAATAATGGCGTCGCAGGCAGGGGTGAAGTTATTGGCCCCGTCGGATACGGCAATGCCAACATCGCTTTGTTTAAGGGACGGGCCGTCGTTAAGGCCGTCGCCAATCATCATTACTTTATTGCCGGCGTCCTGCAGTGTTTTAATAAAATGTAGCTTATCCCCCGGTTTTTGATGAAAATATATTGTAGCGTTGTCACCCATTATTTTTTGCAGGTGCTGTTTTTCATTGTCGTTATCGCCGGAAAGTACATACAGGCTGTACTTTTTTTGCAGCTTAGCCACCAGTGCGTCAATATGTTGCCTGTACTCATTACTTATTTCAAAACATCCCAGCAGTTTATCGTCTTCTGACACAAATACGCTGGTATTGGCAGCCTGCGCCGTTACCCTGCTGCCTTTTATCAATAACTCGGAGCCTATCCTGTACACCCGGCCCTGTACAATACCCATAATGCCCATGCCCGGTGTTTCAGTAAATGCGCCGGGCTGTATGCTTACATCCTTACCCAGCTTTTTAGCAATGGCCCTGCTTAACGGGTGGTTTGACTGTGAGGCAAGTGTAGCTATAGCTTTTTGCTGAAAAAAGGTTAACGGTTCGCCGCGGTATTCAATGTGCTGCACATCAGCATACGTAAGCGTGCCTGTTTTATCAAACACAATGCTGTTGGCTGAAGCAATATTTTGAATGGTTTGCGCATTTTTAAGAAAGAACCTGTTACCGCTTAATATGGCCAGTATATTGCCGTTGGTAAACGTATAGGACAGCAGCAGCGCGCAGGGGCAGGCAATAATGAGTATGGCCGTTACAGCATTCCATAATTTGCTGGCATCCGTATAAGCCCAGTAAATGGCTGTTGCCGCTGCAATGGCAAAAACAATGTAGGTAAAATACCTGCTTAAAATATGCACAAAAGAATTTTCTTTTTGGGTAGTTTCAGTTCCTGTATTGCTGTCCCAAAGGCTGGTAAGGTAGCTTTGCGACACCTCTTTAATGGTGAGTATTTCAATATTGTTGCCCAACTGTTTGCCGCCTGCATAAATTATTTCGCCCATCTCCTTCAGCACAGGCACTGATTCGCCCGTTACAAAACTGTAATCAATCCATGCTTTTCCCCGCGTTAAAATACCGTCGGCAGGTACCAGTTCATCATTATGTATAAGCAGTGTGTCGCCTGTTTTTATGGCAGGCAAGGCTACCGGTGTTTCCTCGTTATCCCGGTTTATTACCGTTACCGCTATGGGGAAGTAATCGGTATAATCCCGCGCGAATGAAAGGCGGCCGTATGTCCTGTCCTGCAGCACGCGCCCTGCCAGCATAAAAAATACAATGCCAGTCATTGAGTCGAAATAACCGGAGCCGCTGCCCGAAATAATTTCGTACAGGCTTCTGCCAAACGTAACAAAAATAGCCACCACAATAGGCGCGTCAATATTTAAAAAGGCGTGTTTAATACCACCCCAGGCAGATTTATAAAATGGCTGCGCGCTGTAAATAATCACAGGCAGGGAAAGAATAACATTCAGCAGCCGGAAGATTGATTTAAGGCTTACATCATCCGCGTTAAGCCCAAGGTATTCGGGAAAGCTAAGCAGCATAATATTGGCAAAACAAAAGCCCGCAATGCCCAGGCGGTAAATCATCGCCCTGCTTACTTTCGGTTTTGCCTCTTTAATATTATTAAGGCTCAGGTACGGCTCATACCCAATGGAGGTAAGCAGTTCAGCCACCTGCCGCAAGGTTGTTTTTGCCGAGAAGATGATGGTAATTTCTTTCTGCGTAAAATTTATTCTTGAAGAAATGATATTGGCGTCAATCTTATGCAGGTTTTCCAGCAGGTAAAGGCAACTGCTGCAGTGTATTTGGGGCAGGTAAAGCGTTACATGGGTTTGTTTACCGTCGCTGAAGGAGATGAGTTTACCGGCAATGCCTGCATCGTCCAAAAAAGCAAACTTGTTTTGCCTAACCTCTTTTTTACGGTTTATGCCGGGTGTTTCGTTATAGTCGTAATAAGCGCAAAGGTTGCTTTTATTTAACAGGCTGTACACCATTTTGCAGCCATCGCAGCAAAAAGGCTTATCGTCAAATTGCAGCGTGCCGCTGCACTCCTCCCCGCAATGATAACATTTAACTTTAGTGGCAGTAACAGGCATAACAAAAATATTAAGCGAAAGTAAAAGCCTTATAAAGCAACCTGGTTGATACGCCTCACGAAAAAACATGATTTTTATCAGTTTTTTTTAAAAGGGTGGAGTAATCTTTTTATTAATATGTAATTTTTTCTACGTTTGCTTATTACAAATAGTTTTAGGCCATGCGAACCATCCTGATAATTGATGACCATAACGATATACGTGAGAATATCGCTGAAATACTTACGCTTTCAGGCTACAAAGCCATAACCGCTGAAAATGGTAAAAAGGGAATTGAAGCCGCCATGAAGGAAAAGCCCGACCTGGTTATTTGTGATATTATGATGCCGGAACTGGATGGATACGGCGTGCTGCACCTGTTGCGCAGGAACGAGGAAACAGCCCTGCTGCCGTTTATTTTTTTGAGCGCCAAGGCTGAAAGAAGCGATATGCGCAAGGGTATGGATATGGGCGCTGATGACTATATAATGAAGCCTTTTGATGATATTGAATTATTAAACGCAGTTGAAACAAGGCTGAAAAAATACGATATACTGCATGAAAAATACGCCCCCGGCGAGCAGGGCGCTACCGAACTGATAAAAAAACTAAACGGGTCTGGCCTGCTGGATATTGACATGAGCAGGTACGACAGTACGCGGCTGGCTAAAAAACAGGTGGTGTATAATGAAGGAAAGAGGCCGAGGTTTTTATATTATGTAACGGAAGGCAAGATTAAAACATACCGCATACACGAAGACGGTAAGGAATATATAACAAACCTTTATACTACCGGCGATTTTATGGGTTACCTGCCGTTGCTGGAAGATAACCTGTATGATGAAACTGCAGAAATACTGGAAGACGCGGAACTGCTGCTGATACCCAAAGATGAATTTTTAAATGTACTGTACAAAGACATTACCATAGCCTCAACCTTTATAAAGCTGATAGCGCAGAATGTAAAAGACAAGGAAGAAAGGCTGATGCAACTGGCATACGGCTCGCTAAGAAAGCGGGTTGCCAAGGCGCTGCTGGATATTTACAACAAGTTTAATGTAGAGGGCCGCAACGCCAACAAGCAGATAAATATTTCCAGGGAAGATATTGCGCAGTACGTAGGTACGGCAACAGAATCGCTGATACGTACGATAAGCGACTTTAAGTCAGAAAAACTGATTGAAACTGTAGAAGGAAAAATAAGAATAATAAACCTGGAGAAATTACAGCACCTGTTGTATTAATCAGAATATACGCGAACGCGAAATTTCCCTTGCATGCTCATTTTGCTGGTGCAGCGTCCAGCTATTGGTAAGGCTTGTTTCCATCCAGATATTGCCGCTTTTACGCTGCAGACGTACAGGCACGCCAAACATTTGTGAAAATAATTTTTCAAGTTCAAGCACCGTTACGTCGTCGTTTATTGTAACATAGCCGGGCGCAATATTGCCACTTATATCACCTACGGTTAAATGGTAATTATTGCCGGGGGCTGCAATTTTTGACGACGTGCCACCGCCTTTGGCAGGTACAGCAAACACCAGTTTAAGGTACGGGAAAGCCGCACTAAAATCGTTTTGAATCTCCTGGAGTTTGGTGTCCTGGTCAAAATTGATGTTCATACAACTGTTAATGGGTTACTGGTTTTCTCTATTACAATATCAAATACAAACTAACATGCTTTTTTACACTGAAAAGATGATTTTAATCAGCCCGGGCGGGAAATCTGAAAAACATGATGAAAATCATGTAATCAACTGATTTGCTTCAAGTAACGCCCCCCGCAATGCAAATAAGTTTGTACGCATGAAAGAACTACAGGAACTGCTGGAAAAATATAACAGGCCCGTACCCAGGTACACCAGTTACCCCACCGTACCCTACTGGCAGCCGTTTGACGATGCCACGCGCTGGCAGCAACTTGCCCGTGAAAAATATTACAAGAGCAAAGACAAAGGCATAAGCGTTTATATTCACCTGCCTTTTTGCGAAAGCCTTTGCACTTATTGCGGTTGCAATAAACGCATAACCACCAACCACAATGTTGAGGAAGAATATATAAATGCTGTTTTGAAAGAATGGCAGTTATATGTTGATTTGATAGGTGAAAAACCTGTTATCCGCGAGTTGCATTTGGGCGGCGGCACACCTACTTTTTTCACACCCGCAAATCTTGAAATGCTGCTGACCGGTTTATTTGATAAAGCGGTGATTCACCCGCAGAAAGAGTTTGGCTTTGAGGGACACCCCAATAACACCACCTTACAGCACCTGGAAACACTAAACCGGCTTGGCTTTACCCGGGTTAGCTATGGTGTGCAGGATAACGACCCCGTGGTACAGCGTGCCATTAACCGGCTGCAACCGTTTGAAAATGTGCGGCGGGCTACCGAAAATGCAAGAGATGCGGGTTACACCTCGGTAAACTTTGATTTGATATATGGGCTGCCTTTTCAAACGCTGGAAGGGCAAAAAAATACGTTTAAACAGGTAATAAGCCTTGCGCCTGACAGGATTGCTTTTTACAGTTACGCGCATGTACCATGGAAGCAAAAGGCGCAACGGCTGTTTGATGAAACAAACCTGCCTTCGCCCGCAGAAAAAATGCAGTTATACATGCAGGGTAAAAACATGCTGGCCAAAGCAGGTTATTCAGATATAGGGATGGACCATTTTGCACTGCCCCATGATGATTTATACAAGGCCTGGATTAATAACACATTGCACCGCAATTTTATGGGTTATACCACCACGCATACCAATTACCTGCTGGGGCTTGGCGTGTCTGCCATCAGCGATATTGGTGTGGCCTACGCGCAAAACCATAAGGAACTGGAAAATTATTACCGGGGTTTACAGCGGGATAAACTTGAGTACAGCAAAGGATATTTTTTAAGTAAGAAAGATGAGGCGATTAAGAAGTATATACTTGATATAGCTTGCCGCAATGCAACGCTGGTACGCCCGCAGGACAGGGCATTGCTGGGCGATTACACTATGGAGGAACTTAACAGCCTGCAGGACGATGGGCTGGTTAACGTGGATTGGCCGTTGCTTGAAGTAACAAAAACCGGCAGGCAGTTTATACGCAACATTTGTTACGCGTTTGATAGTTACCGCCAACCATCAGGGCCGCAAAATGCCACTATGTTCAGCAAGGCAATATAAGCGTGTAAAATAATACTGTACCACAATTTTTTAGTATGAACATTTTTAAAATACTGCTGTCGGTACCACTGTTGTTTGTTGCCTTAACCACTATTATAGGCAGCGTTGATATGATACTTTATCCTTCAGGTGTTTTGTTAAGCCTGCACCCCCAATTACTGGCAAATTCACCCTTCAGTAATTTTTTATTGCCCGGGTTAATTTCATTGGTTTTTATTGGCGGCAGCAGCCTTATGGCCCTGCTGCTTATAAGGGATAAAAGTATATATGCATTACCGGCGGCATTATTCAGCGGCATTGCCATTGTTATATGCGCAAGCTGCGTGGTGCTTATTTTTAAAGATGTATCATGGGTGGCAGTTGTATATTGGGTTGCCGGGTTGCAAATAGTACTTTCTGCCCTGTATATTCAAATGAAATATGACAGTTTTAGTGTGCATGCACACTAAACATATTTTTTTGTAACACCGTGCAAAATCATCAACCAGTATTAACATACTTTCATACAGGCGGCGGCGCGCAAGGTAATGCGCTGTCAGCGGATTTAAGTACCTTTGTAAAGTATGAGAGCAGCCATTTGTTTTGCCGTTATTTGTGCCGTATTTTTTTCATGCAGCAAAGGCAGTTCTTCCGGCAATAGCACTGTAACACCTCCTGCTGATACTACCGGCACAACCGGTAATACACACCTGCAGTACCGGGGTGCAGACCTTTCCTTTTTACCTGAAATAGAACAAGCGGGTACCACATTTTATGACAGCACCGGTGCCAAACCTGCCCTTGATATTTTTAAAGAATATGGCTGTAACCTTGTAAGGGTACGGCTTTGGTACGCACCTGCAGGCGTACACTCCGCGCTGCCGGAAGTACTTGATTTCTGTAAGAAAATTCACAATGCCGGTTTACAAATACTGCTTGATTTTCATTATTCCGATACATGGGCAGACCCCGGCCACCAGGCTACCCCTGCCGCATGGGGCGGCTTGATTAACAGTGTACTGCAGGATTCAGTAAAGGCCTATACACAAAGGGTAATGGGCCTGTTACAGGCGCAGAACACCTTGCCGGCTATTGTGCAGGTGGGTAATGAAGTTAACGCGGGTATGCTGTGGGATGCAGGCAAAGTAAACAGTGAAACAGATGCCAACTGGCCGCAGTTTACTGCGCTGGTAAAAGCGGCTATTGACGGAATAAAGGCGGTGGATATAAATAACAATGTTTTAATAATGCTGCATTATGCAGGTGTTGACGGGGCGGCAGATTTTTTTACCGGGATGAACAAACAAAATGTACCGTACGACATAATAGGCTTATCATATTACGCGTGGTGGGCCGAAAAAGATTTGAATTATATACAGCAGCAATTAAATACGCTGACAGCCTTCAACAAAAAAATATTTATTGCCGAAACGGCCTACCCGTGGACACTGCAATGGAATGACAACACCAACAATTCCGTTGGCGAAAGCAGCCAGCTAATAACCGCTTTTCCCGCAACGGCGCAGGGACAATTAAATTTTCTGCTGCAATTAAAAAGTATGCTGCTTGCCATACCCAATAAGCTGGGTATAGGTTTTTGTTATTGGGCTCCAGACTGGGTTGCTTTTAAAGGCAGCGCCGCCACAGATGGCTCAAGCTGGGAGAACTTAACGTTGTTTGATTTCAGTAACAAAGCGTTACCAGGCATGCAGGTGTATAAAGAATAATTCACGGCAAATTTTATCACCGCTGGTTTGTTATTTTATACTGCTTTTAGTTTGCATTTACGGCATTTTTTGCGTAATTTTGATACGATAGATGATGTAATAGTATTCAATATCCGGCCCGGGCGGCATAAACTTTCCCTATGCATAAAACCATCCTTAAAAAATCATCGTGCTTACTAATTAATATTGGGCAAAGGGTAATTTCGCTGCTCTTTATATCCACGTGTGTATTTCTAAGCTCAAATGCCCAAACAAAAGAAGAACTCCTTCAAAAATATCATGCAGCCCAGGAGCAGCAAGACTATAAACCTCAAAAGGCAATCGTTGATTTACTCAATAATTTAAGCGCAAAATATTTATTCGATAACCCTGACAGCGCCATGTTTTTTGCCAGCAGCGCATTACAGGCTGCAATTGCACAGCAATATTTAATAGGGCAGGAGAGGGCAATGAGCGGCATAGGTAAAGCCTATTATGTAAAGGGCTCGTATGATTCGGCCTTATCATTCTCGGACAGGGCGATGCATTTGAGTGAGCAACTGCACGACAGTACGGGCATAGCGGGCGCCCTTAATAATATAGGCCTTATTTACCTGGCCCACGAGGAAATACCCGCCGCTATAGCACAATTTAATAAAGCGCTGGCCATGGCTGAACAGGTGAATAACCGCCAGCAGGTAGCAGCAGATTTATTTGACATCGGCATTTGCTATGATGAAGTGCGGAAGTTAGACAGCGCCGAATGGTATTTGAACAAAGCCATGGAGGCTGATACTGCAAACGAAGAGCACCACATTACCGCCATGGCGTATAACCGCATGGGCAAAACATTGTATTACAAAGGCAAATACGGAGAAGCGATAGCATGGTATAAGAAAGTGCTTGATTATACAGCTTACCGTGATAACTGGGAACTTGCTTTTGCCTATGGCGGCCTTGCCGAGACATACTATGATTTAAAAGATTATGCTACGGGGATTAACTATGGCCTGCAGAGTTTTGCCTTTGCGCAAGAAATGAATGCCAAATGGGATGCGGAGCAGGCGCTTAAAATACTGTCAAAAAGCTATGCAGCCGCAGGTGATTTTAAAAACGCGTACCGTTACCAGGTGCTTGACGGCATGTATAATGACAGCCTGTATAACGAAGCGCAGGACCAGGTGGTAAGCCACCTGAAACTACAGCAAAAAGAAGCGGCAAACGAGGCGCTGAAAAAACAAAATGAACTGGTAGAACAAAAAATACACCTTACCTGGGTGTATAATATCTGCATCAGCATATTTGCGCTGGCGCTTATTATTTTAACCATCCTGTTATACCGTAATAACAAGGCAAAAGAAGCGCTGAACCGGCAATTACTGGAAAAAAATAATAATATTGAAAGGCTGAATGTAATGAAGGACCAGTTGTTTGCCGTGGTAAGCCATGATTTACGCGGGCCTATCGGCTCGCTGCAGCAAACACTGCAGTATATTATGGAAGACGTTTTGCCAGAAAATGAACGGAAATACCTGCTTGAAAGCCTGTACAGGCAGGTAACTGTATCAAACCAAATGCTTAACAACCTGCTTACATGGGCGGCAACACAAAGAAGCGGCATAACGGCGCAGCTTGAAAAAATAAAACCGGGAGATGTAATAAAAGAAGTGCTGGCAGTTTTTGAAACACTGGCTGTAAAAAAGAATATCTCGCTGCTGTATGATGATACGAATGAACGGCCGCTGGTGGCAGACCAAAACCAGCTACGGATAATTGTACAAAACCTTTTGAGCAATGCCATAAAATTTACGCCAACTAATGGAAAAGTCAGCATATTTTTTACACACGATGCTGGTACTGTTACCATTCACATAAGAGATACAGGTACAGGCATGAGCGCGAAAAAGGTGGAGAAATTGTTTAATAGCTTTGGCTCGGTGGTATCAACATTTGGCACGGCGAAAGAAAAGGGCGCCGGTATTGGGCTGATGATTGTAAAAGAGTTTACCGACCAAAATAAAGGTCAACTTGCCATTACGAGTGAAGAAGGCTCAGGCACCACTTTTAGTGTTAGTTTCCTATCCGCTTAAATTGCCGGACACACAACTTTTTATAGAGATTTTTGTAAACTGGTTATATGCAATTAAATCATATAAACCTGCCTGTGCCGGACGTTAAAGAAACGCAGGCTTTTTTTGAGCGCTTTTTTTATTTTACCTGTACTGCCACAAAAGGCGATGGGGTAATAAGTATTTTACGGGGAAAGGATAATTTTTTACTGGTGCTAAATAAACTGGATGAAGAAAAAGATAACGCTTACCCGCGGGATTTTCATATAGGGTTTATGCTTGACACGCCGGAGCAGGTAAGCGCGATATATAGCAGGCTGAAAGAAAGCGGCATTGACACAGGCCGCGAACCAAAAAAGATACGCGACAGTTTTGGTTTTTATTTTATTGCTCCCGGTAATTTTATGGTTGAAATTTCCTGCCCTGTTGTTCAGGACAACGGGGAACTTTAAAGCCTTTATAAAATTACCTGCTTATGAGGGTTGCTATTTTTTTACCAGTATAAACCGGTTAAGAAAAAACGTTTTGCCCTGTGCTGACGTTTTAAACTGCAGTGTGATGGAGTTTTGAGAATCAGTTACTTCAATATCACCCACATACATCTGCGGCACACGCTCCTTTGTTGTATTGGCCGTTGGTAGCCACCCAGACACTTGTGTTTGCCTTTGCCATACGGAGAATTCGCAACCTTGAGGCAGTTTAACCATATCAACATACAGCTTGTAATGGCCCACGGGTATTTTTTCCAGCGGCATACCCAGCGCTGAACCGTCTGCAACAGTAAAAATAAAACTCTCTCCGCCTGTATTAAATGCCCATTGTGTTTTGGTGTTTATTTCACCATCAATATTAAAATGCATCAACTGCGGGTACAACATCATTGTATCAGGCATGTAAACGCCCGTAATACTGTTAACCGGTTTTGTATAACCAGCCGGGGCCGTACTGCAATAATAAAAACTAAGCGAGGTGTAGCTTACCGGTACCTTATTGCCTTCAGGGCCGTGCTCTATACTCTCAAATATGCTTTTTTCGAAAGAGATTTTATCAGCCAGGTACAAACGGTAGCCGCCCGTTCTGCAAAAGGGCAGCGAGTAGTCAAGACAGCCATACATGGGCAGGCTGAACTTATTCTCCCACCTGTCCGGCAGGGCGTACCATCCGCCGTTAAAATAGTCTTCTGAACCTGTGCCGTGTATGCGAAAATCACCATCAACCGCGGTTGAATCATCCCCCTCAAAAAAATACGTCATGCCGGGGTACAGGCCCTGTGCCTGCAGTATGGTTGCCACGTAATGCCCTTTGCCCTGTGTGTTTAAAAATATGTGCGGCTGCCCTTCTGGCGGCATATTATTTCCCTGCCACGCTGCATAAAATTTACCTTCTTTAGCTGCATCTCTTTTGTTATGTGTAAAATAAATGATTGCGTGTATGTTTTTTGGCGATTGATTTTTATTGTTATTACGGTAAACAAGCTGCACTGTGGCCTTTTTATCAAACGGCATGGGGTAATAGCAATAGGCAACATTATTTTTAACGCCTGTTAGCAGGCTTTGCATAGACGGAGTACCAAAAGCATAACCAAAAAAATCTGCTGCGGGACAATATACTGCAGGTGTTGCATCATCATCCCAGGTAATTTTTATATCAACATCTTTATCCGGCCCTGCAAAAATATCAGCACCGTTAAATTCAATACCGTCAATCCTGCCGCCTTCGGTTTGTGTAAACAGTGTTTTAGTTTCACCGGGGTTAATGGTAAGTGTTGTTTCAGCTTTTAGCGAACCTGCTCCAAAATCGCTTATGTTTTTATGCTCATTGTTCCATAAGGCTGCAACCTTTTGCAGGGCCTGCTGTTCATCGTTATTCAACCTTCCTGTAAAGCTTTCAGCAACTGTGCCCGGGGTGTACAGGCGGTATTGTACCTGGTGAAACTGCAAATGTTTGCCCCTGCTTACAATTTTACAGCCTTTGTTAAACATAACAGGGTAATAGCAGTAAAAGCCCCCCAACTGGTTGCCGCACAATGGCTGAACAAATGGGTACACTTTGCCGGAAAACAAATCGCTGTACTTAACGGAGAATGCTACTTTCGCAGTATCGTCAATATAAAAATCAAGCGTATCGTCGGTAGGTGTTGGTGTGGCAATACGGTTAATAACACCTGCGCCGGTAACATCAAACATCACCAGGCTGCTATCAGCATTTCTTCTTAAATATGAGTAAGTGCCGGCAAAGCCATCATTGTTACCGCCTGTTCTGTCGTAGGTGGATGTTTCGGCAACGTAGCTGTTGGTGCGGTACTGCGGCAGCAGGCTAATATTGCTGAGCTGTTGAAGCTCATCCGTAAGCGTGATGCTTTTTTGCGCTGTTGCTTTGGTGCAAAAGCTGGTTGAAATTACTATTATGATTAATGACAGGCCAGGCAAGCGTTGCATTGACAGTAGTTTGGTTATTGGCAAATAGGTGAAATACGAACGGGTGCGAATATACGACGCGTGGGGCTATCTCTTTGCCAATGATTTTATTATGTTCTTTTGGCTTGACCCAAAAGAACCAAAAAGTCAAGGCTGCAGAAAATGGCTAAAAATTTGTTCGCCGGGCTACAATGAAATAGTTCCGTCTTTTAAATAAAGCCGGGCGTAAGTACAACTTTTGAGATAACAATATTACCCAGCACCTATACACGGATTTCATTGCTAAACGCCCGTCTCTCAAATTTTATTAACGCCATTTTTCTGAGGCCGCACAGTACCCGGTGGCAGTCTTCGAAGTTCTATATTTTATCAAGCCCTGTATTTTCAATAGTAAGTACAAGTACCTCGTAACAGAATATTTAATGCTCAATTATCAATATTCAGCAAGTACAACCCGTTGCTGATTTGCACTCTCAGCAGTAAGTACAAATAAAACATACGAAGTACACCAGGTAAAAATAATGAACGTGAAGGAGTATGCAGTATCACGCACCGGGGTAAAAAGTAAGCAAGTGCGCTGCGATGTAAATGGAGGTGCAGGCACGGCCGAACGCGCTGTGCGGTCGGGTCGGCCTTGAACTTTTCTTTGTTTCTTTCTTTTCTTTCAAGAGAAAAGAAAGAAAAAGGTATAAGATAAAACATGATGATAAATAAGAAGTTTTACTACAAAGAAATAATTTCTTATTGCTCGCTGCAAGTTGCTGCAATTGCATACTTATAGCATGCAGGGGTTAGGTAAAATTTTTTGCTACCGGTATTTGGTTCCTGCGGAACAATAAGAATTGCGATAGTATTTTTCGTTGCAGGTGACAACACCTGCAACGGCGGAAAAGAATATTATTATGTTCTTTTGGCTTGACCCCAAAAGAACCAAAAGGTCAAGGCTGCAGAAAAATGGCTAAAAATTTCTTCGCCGGGCTAACGGGTTATATCCCCAGCACTTCTTTCAATTTTGCATAGCCTGCTTTGCTTACGGGTAAACGTGCACCGCTGCTCAGCAACACAAGGTGGCCGTCTTTTTCGTATGGGTCAATACGGGTGATGAGTTGTGTGTTGATGATGTAGCTGCGGTGTACACGCACAAACTGCTGGTTGAGCGTGTCCTCAAAATACTGCATGGTTTTCTTCTTAAGAAAGGAACCTTCCTGCGTAAATATTTTTACATAATCATCTGCCGCTTCAAGGTATTGAATGTTGAGCACGGGGATGATTTTTATTTTGCCGCCATCTTTAAGCACTATCCTGCCTGTTTGCGCGGGTGATGGGCTTACGGTTTCAAGCAACGCCTGTGTTTGCCCGGGTTTTGGCGTTTGCTGCAAAAATTTCTGCATGGCTTTATCAAAACGCTCTTTGCTAAAAGGCTTCAGCAGGTAATCTACGGCGTGTGTTTCAAAGGCTTTTATGGCATATTCTTCAAAGGCCGTAGCAAAAATTACCGGCGGCGGGTTTTCTATCAGTTCCAGCATTTCAAAGCCGTTTATTTTGGGCATCTGTATATCCAGGAACACAAGCCCCGGCTGGTGCTGCTGTATGGCTTTAACACCTTCAAAGCCATCATTACATTCCTGTACAATCTCCATATCGGGGTAAGACTGGAGATATTCCTTTACCATACTCCTGGCCAATGGTTCATCATCAATAATTACTACTTTCATACAGGTTATGTTTTATCCAAGCTGCGGTACAGTAATGGTGGTTATAAAAAATTCGTTTTCTGTTTTTGTTTGCAAAAGGTCGTGCCGGGCAAATAACAAAAACAACCGCCGTTGTATGGACGACAGCCCGAAACCTGTGCCCTGCAACGGCTGTGCTGTTTCGGGGTCAAAGGGGTTACGCACGGTAACCTGCAGCATACCGTTTTCGTTTTTTGCCTGTATGCAAATGCAAACCTCGCCCACTGTGTCATAAAGGCCAAACTTAATGGCATTTTCTACAACAGGCTGCAACAGCAAAGCCGGTAGTTTCATGGCCATACTTTCGTCATCGTGCTCAACATTTGTTTGCAGGCGGTGGCCAAAGCGCACCTTTTCAATATCAAGGTATAAATTCAAATATTCAAGCTCTTCTTTCAGTGTGCTCCACTGGTTATCTTCCCTGCGCAGTGTGCCGCGCAAAAAGTCAGACAACTGCTGTATCATGTGTCTCGCCTTTTCCGGCTGCGTACCCGTAAGGGCGCTTATGGAGTTAAGGCTGTTAAATAAAAAGTGCGGCTGTAACTGCTGCCTTAGTTTATATAGTTCTGCGTCCCGTGCCATTTTTTCTGCATCATTTTTTCGTTCATTCATCAATTGCTGCTCCTCCTGTGTATAATACAGCAAACCTATCATTGACATACAGCTCACCGCTAAAAAAGAAATACCAAAGCGTATGCCTGTTGAATCTTCAAATACCTTTATATAGTGTTCATCACCTGCAAAAATCAGTTTCAGTAATACCTTTGACAGGAACAGCGATATAAAACTTATGGCCAGGCTTATTATAAGTATGTACCAGTATTTTTCCTGCTTGGGCAGGTAATAGCGCATGTTATTTATAATTACCATACAACTTGCGCCCAGCAACCCAAAAGTTATCACGCAGTCAACCACCGCCTCAGTATAGGTAACCCCCTGGCTAATTAAAATAGCGCCGCGTATAAGGCAGCATATAACCCACCACACGGTGTTGATAAGCACTATTCTTTTTATGGAAGGCGGAGTATTGTTCAAAGCATTATCAGTTTAACCTTATTGACTGGTGCATGCTGCTTTCAAGCAGGTGCGTGGCCCGCAGGTGCACCAGCTTTACATAAATATCGGCGTCGTCTTCCTCCTTTATACGGGAGTACATTTCAGCGCCGTCCGACAAATCGTTTAACGCGTGTATCTCACTTACATCAATAAACCTCCACTGTACCGGCTTTTGAATATTGTTTAAAAAATTATCTTCTTCGTGTTCCCCAATCAGCCTGGCTTTTTGAAAAGCGTGAAGGTCGTCGTCTGCTTTTATTAAGCGCAACTGTTCATCAAATTGTGGTGTATGGTTACCATCGCCGCACAATATACGGTAAACAATTTTTGCAAGGTACCACTTCATGATATTATAAATTTAGTTAATAGTTGGTTATGCATGGCAGGCTGTTGTTGTAACTATGGCCTGTCGGTAATGTCAATGGCGCTCATAAAAACCGTTCCCCTAAGCACTACTGTTTTGCTGGCGGCAGGGTAGCCGGCAGCGGGTGTGCGCCTCCTGTCTTCCACCGCACCCATTACCGGGTTAATCTCGTTTTTTATAATCCAGTTTGCAGGCATAGTTAACTTGGCTGCACCCATTACCAGGGTAACGTCAATCACGGCGGTATCTTCCACAAGCGCAGCATTAAAATCTATTTCGGTATTGCCCATAACACAAACGGCATTAAACCGTTTAAAGTTGCTGGTAACTACACTTCTTCTTGTATGGCCCAGTATAGTTGTTACATCCTGTGGCCCTTCGTTGCTGTCAAAAGCCGTTACCGCGCGGCTGCCTCGTGCGCGTTTGATGTAGATAAAAAACAAGCCAACCAGGATGAGTGATACAGCGCCGGCATAATCGCCCAAATTAAGTTCCGGTATTTGCACTTCAGCCATTAAAAATCCTCCCCAAAAAACAGGTATAAGCCAGAAGAGGTTTTTAAACCGGTGGTAAATACCTACCAGTAACCCTATTGCTATTACTGCCATTGGCCAGCTAACCAGCCAATCCGGAATGCCTGTGTTTAAACGGTAAGCTATAAGCAGTAAACCGGCTGTTACTAAAAACAACCCTATCCATTTTTTACTCACCGGTTTTTGTATGCTGGTTCTGTTCTGTTCCATGGTATAATTTTTTTACTGTTAGTTTCTTATTTCAATGCCGGCGAATATTGACGTGCCGTCTATTATCAATACTTTATTGGGGTCGAAGGTGGTACTTACAACAGACCTTTTGTCTTCAATACCGCCAAATACTGCTGTCATCTCGTTTTTAACATCCCAATGCGCGGGTACGGTAATTTTTGTGCCGCCGAATATTTGGGTAACATCAAGCCTTACGGTACCCTGTATATCAGCCTGTGTAAGGTCAATTTCTGCCCCGCCGAAAAAGCAGGTAATATCCCCACCTTTGAAATTTTTAGAAAGAATTACTTTTTTTGTGCCGCCGAAAATGTTGGTAGAATCAACAAACTCACCGTTATCCTGGCTTACATTGCCATAGGGGTTATTTTGCTTCCACTCATTTTTCCACTCGTTTTTCCAGCGCTGTTTATCCCAGCTATGGTTTTTCCTGCGGAAGATGAAAGCAAGGCCGATTAATATTAATATGCCGGGCCAAATCATGTCGTGCAGGTCAACGTCGTGGTATTGCTGGTCAACTAAAAAGGCGCCGCCTATAATTACCAGGATAAACCAACTGGCGTTTCTGAAGTTGTGCTGAAAGCCGGTTAATAAACCAATACCTATCAGCAGCATGGGCCAGGTAAATATCCAGTGCGGAAGACCGGCGTGCATTTTATCTGCCAGCAGCAGGCCGCCAACAATTACGAGGAAAATGCCTGTCCACTCCCTGTTACGCCTTGGAAAATTATTTTGCTGCATATTTTGGTTCTGTTCCATATGTACTTGTTTGTAATTTGATGAAACAAAAGTATTGCGGCTTTACGGGGCGGGAAATAGGAGGTAGGCATAGTGTGATAAAACGGCGGTAAACGGCGGGATAGAGTCGGTGGAGGGAAATGTAAGAATGATTTCCCAGCTTGGCGTGGTATACAACCGTGCCATTACACGGGTGGTGTGAAAATAAACTGAAGGTTTATGAAGCAAGGGCTTGCCTGGAAAGGAAATAAATGCGGAAAAGACGCAAAATGATTGAGAAAGATAATCATGCAGTAAAAGCCGGGCTCGCTTTTAATAAGGCCGCCCCGGCTTTTACTACAAAAAATTTGATGGTAGTATTAAAATTTTTCAAACCCCGGTTGTGCTGGTACGCGCTATACGCTTACATTAAAGTCTCTCAAGGCATCATTCAAACTTGTTTTTAAATCCGTACTGGGTTTGCGTTTGCCTATAATCAAGGCGCAGCTAACCCCAAACGAACCGGCAGGAAAACTTTTATTGTATGTGCCGGGTATTACTACGCTGCCCGCAGGCACACGGCCTTTGTATTCAATTGGTTCAGCGCCGCTTACATCAATAATTTTTGTTGACTGGGTTAGTACCACGTTGGCGCCAAGCACCGCTTCTTTTTCTACAATTACCCCTTCCACCACAATACACCTGCTGCCAATAAAGCAACCGTCTTCCACAATAACGGGGCTTGCCTGCAATGGCTCCAAAACACCCCCTATACCTACGCCGCCGCTAAGGTGTACCCCTTTGCCTATTTGCGCACAACTGCCTACGGTTGCCCAGGTATCAACCATGGTGCCTTCGTCAACATAAGCGCCAATGTTTACGTAGCTGGGCATCAAAACAACATTACGGCCTAAAAAAGCCCCGTAGCGCGCCACAGCATGGGGCACGGCACGCACGCCCATTGATGCGTAGTTGCTTTTAAGCATCATTTTATCATAAAATTCAAATGGTGGCAGGGTAAATGTTTGCATTTGCTGTATGCCGAAATACATAAGTATTGCCTGCTTAACCCATTCATTTACAACCCACCCGTTTTGTGTGGGCGAGGCAGTGCGCAGGCGGCCCTTGTCTACTTCTTCTATAACCGCTCTTACTGCATCCGAGTATGTTTTATCTTTCAATAATTCCCTGTTATTCCAGGCATCGTTAATAAGTTGCTGCCATTCCATCTTTTAAATTTTTTGCAAACATAAATAAAGCGGCTATCAGGATTTAGAGAATTTTTTTAAAAAGTGCCCCCATCTTTAGAAATTAATTAAATTTTGAATTTGTTTATTTATCAAAACCGCTATATTTGACTAAAGATATAACGCGCACATGAGAAACTAAGCCGGTAGATGCATACTGCCGGCTTTTTCTTTACATTGCATTGATGTTATTAACCCGCAAGGTTTACCTGTATGTAATAGCTGCGCTGGTTGCAGGATGGGCTGTTTACTGTTACAACCCATTTTTGTTATATTTTCAAAACGATGATTTTACCCATTTGCGGCTAAGCAGCAGGCACACATTTTTCCAGCGTAATTCCTTCAGGCCGGTGTGTGATGTTTCCGTTATGCTTGACTATACACTGTTTGGCAAAACCGCCGCGGGCTACCACATGGTTAACCTTGTGCTACACATTGCATGCAGCGTGCTTGTTTACTTTTTCAGCCGCAGAATACTGTTATTGTTTTACCCGGGTGAACAAAAAAATGTGTTTGCTTTTATTGCCTCATTGCTTTTTTTTATCTACCCCATGCACAGCGAAAGTGTGTTTTGGATATTGGGGCGCTCCGGCACACTGGGCGCTATTTTTGCCCTGCTGTTCCTGCTGGCCTTTGTTAAGGCGAAATACACAAAGCGCGATGCTTTTGCAAGCGTATTATTCTATATGCTTGCATTGTTGAGTTATGAATCGTGCTGGATGCTATTGCCGGTTGCGGCGGTGCTGCTGGCCGGCGTACCCGGCGGGCGCATGTTGCTGAAGCAGCGTAAATACACTTTCGCGCTGCTGGCTGTAATTTTTTTGGTGTATTTATTTTTACGATGGAAGGAGAACCACGAACTGTTAGACAATTACGAGGGGGCGTATTTTTTGCAGGGTAATATAGTGGTACTGCTGCAACATTTTGTTCAATTACTTGTAAGAAGCTTTACCGCTTACGCGGAAACGCCTGCTATAATCACTGTTGGTTTTTGCCTTGCATTTCTGCTGCCTGCCATTTGGTATATAAGAAAGTTTTCAAGGTTAAAAAAAAGCGGTTACATACTGCTGTGTTTTGTGCTGTGCCTGCTGCCGTATCTTTCTCTTGGTATTGATACGCACGGCACGGAAGGTGAGCGCTTTTTGTACCTGCCATCTGTATTTGTGTGCCTGTTTACAGCGATGATACTTTCAGCTATGCAGAAAAAATGGGCTGTTGTTGTTACCGCCTTTACCTGCTTTGTATATGCAGCGCAACTGTATGTTAACGCCGGCAATTACAGGTTTGCCGGCAATGTTGTTAAACAAACATTGAATGAACTTACCACCGATACAAGTAAAAATATAATAATGGAAGGGCTGCCGCGGTCGCAGCACGGGGCTATGATACTGGAGAGTGGCCTGCAGCACGCCGTTATGTTTTTAGGTATTGATAAAGACACTGCTGATATACGCATATCATCCCTGCGCGGCGAACTTAAACCCTTACAGAAGCCTTATAAAATTGTACATGTGCGGGTATCGGAAGACGTTGCGGTAGCACGGTATGTATTCACCGATACTGCCCTTGTTATTTATAAGTAGGGCTGCTCCTGTATGCAATTACCAGGCAGGTTAAAAACGACAGGATGCTTATTACAATGCAACCAAACAGCCAGCGGTCGTCATAATAAAATTCAATGTTGTTTTCCCCTTCCTGCAACCCCACGCCAATAAACGTATGGTAAACTGTTTGTATGGCAATGGGGTTATTATTCACTTTTGCATGCCAAAAACGGTAATTGTTCTGCAAAAATACCAGGCTGTCACCGGCATGTGCGCCGGTAACGGTAACCTCTGACTTGCGGGGATTGAATGATTGCACGCTGATAACCGCCCTGCTGTTATTTTTTACAAACAGGTAGGGGTGAGGTGCTATTGCTGCCACGGCGGCGCTATCATTAAAAAACCGGTCGGTTGACGCAAAATATGATGGGTATGCGGCAAGATGCAGCGTGCCTATTTTTTTATTATAGTAAGTTAAATCGCCCACAAGGCCTGTCATCACAGTGTCCAAAGCCCCGATAGTGTTAAGAGGTGTAAGCGGGGGGATAGGGATGCTGTTGGGGGAACTGTTATATACCGCCTGTATGGTTTTAAGTGTTTTTTGGCCTACGCCGGTAATGGGCAAGTAAAGTATGCTGTTAATGCACACATCAATTATAATAATTATGAGTAACCGGTTAATATTGGCCGCTTTAATAGCCCGCAAGCTGAAGAAACAAATAAAAGCAGTTATAACTGTGCTTACACACAGAAAAATAGCAAACGGGCTTGCGAGAAGCAGCTTAATTTTTTCCGTAATTGCTACCGGCAAAACAAACGTATGCAGGGCGGCAGCAATAGCTGTATATTTTACTGCAAAAGCCGTTACAAATATACACAGGCTTACCGCGAGTAAAATTTGCAGCCCCAGTACAAAATAGCGCCTGTATTGTATGTCCGCGTCGCTCAGACGCTGCAAGCCGGCACCGGCAGCCACGCAAAAGCATACAATGGCAAATACCCTGAACTCCCCGTTATAGCGTATATAATTTAACGATGGCAGATGGCTGTAAATGAAAGCTTTAATGCCGCCGCCAGCGCTCAGCAGCAACATTAAAACGGCTGTTATGAGTAACACTTTAACCAGGGGGCTACTTTTTTTAAAACCGCAAAGCACGCATAGTATGCCTGCCACGCTAAAAAAGCCATTGCACATACTTACCGGTGTGCCAAATACGTTTTGGCTTACCCCTGTTGCAAACGGGAATATAAAAGAAAGCCATGCGGCAGGGGTAAAGCCCGCATCAGTATAGGCGGCCTGCTGCAGAGGCGCGTTTCTTGCATAAGAGGGCAAAATTGACAGGTAGCTGTACAACGCCGGCAGGTAAAAAAAGGCGAACAGGATAACAGCAACAAAAAGAAAAAGGCTGATTTTTTTCCACCCTGTGCGGTATTTTTTAAATGAGGTGAAGAGCAATGCCACCAGTATTAAAACAAAATACACCAGCATGATGGGTATAGCAGGGTGGCCGCCCTGGTAAACAAAAAAAACGGCTACGGCCAGTACAAAACTGTTTTTAAAACACGGTTTATCAAATGCCTGCAGCAATGCCTGTATTACCAGGGGCAAAAAGGCGGCGGCAGTAAGAAAATTAATATAGTCGAGGCAGCCGGTATAAAAGCCGCTGCACATATACATAGCCGCTATGGCCACGCTGATGTTTACGTTAAAGTTAAGGTACCTGCCCAGCCTGAACATAAAAACCCCGGCCAGGTAAATATATAGCAGCACCTCAAGCGTTAGCGTATAAGCATTATACCCCACCAGGGCAAATAGCCAGGTAATGGGGTTGTAAAAAGCAAAGCCCATATCCGCATACACCGGGAAACCGAAATTGAGATAGGGGTTCCAGATAGGAATGTGGATGCTGCTTAATGCCTGGCTTATAAAAAACTTGTTGGGAAAATTATCGCTGAAGGCATCGTTCTTCATGCCAAAGTAAAATGTTGAAAGCGGCAGGTATGCTACCAGTAACACCAGCAATAATATGGCGTATGGCTTTAATGTTTTAAGCGGCGCTTGCATTAGTTTTTGGCAGGGTAAGTTTGTAACTGCGCAAAGCGGTTAATATATTTCCCTATCATATCAAACTCTATATTAACCACGCTGCCAGTATATACGTTTTTAATACCTGTATGGTTGTAGGTGTAGGGTATAATTGCTACTGTAAATTCACTAAGGGTAACATTAAATATTGTAAGGCTGGTACCGTTTATGGCCACTGAACCCTTTTCAATAACCAGGGGGGCAAATTTTGCATCAAAGGCAAAACTATATTCCCAACTGCCTTCCAAATCTTTTTTGCTTGTGCAAACGGCTGTAGTGTCAACATGCCCCTGTACTATATGGCCGTCAATCCGCCCATTCATCAGCATACAGCGCTCAATATTCACTTCATCGCCCGTTTTCCAGCCGCCTATATTCGATTTTTCCAGTGTCTCTTCAATAGCTGTTACCCGGTGCCGGCCTTCGCTTATTTCTTCTACCGTAAGGCAAACGCCATCGTGGCTAACACTTTGATCTACTTTTAGTTCTGTTGCCAGCGGGCTGCTAATCCAAAATGTTTTGTTAGTACCATCAGCGGTTACTTTCTCAATTTTACCGGTTGTTTCAATAATGCCTGTAAACATTTGTGCAAGTTAAGTATGAAGGAATTATCAATTAATAATTAATAATTAAGAATTGATAACGCGGGTAACAGTGGCAGGGTCTGCAGGCAGGCTAATAGCTGTAATTTTGCAACCGGGGGCAAAAAACTGCCGATACCTGTCTATATTTTTTGTTGGTGTGTAAAATAGGCGTATATTTGCGCCTCAAAATTCCTTAAAGGGGGTATAAATAATATGCTTATCATCGATTCAAAAGATTGCGAAAACATAGACAAAGCGCTTAAAAAGTACAAAAAGAAGTTTGAAAAAAGCAAAGTTCTCCTGCAGTTAAGGGAGCGCCAGAGCTTTACCAAGCCATCAGTAAAACGCCGTAACGAGGTGTTGAAAGCGGTTTATAAGCAAAAGGTGGCAGCAGGCTCTATCGAGGTTAAATAAACTGTGCAATAATTTATTGTTTTTGATAGTAGTAGCCATAAGGTTTAACTTTATGGCTACTTTTTTATGTTTACTAACCATTACCATCCGCATTTACACGCCTTTTTAGATTACCTGCAGTTTGAAAGGCGCTACTCGCAACACACCATTATCTCCTACCAAAACGACCTGGAACAGTTTTTTGCCTTCCTCACCAGCCAGTTTGACGGGCCTGCAGTTGATAAAATAACCGCCTCGTTTGTGCGTAGCTGGCTTGCCGAGCTAAAGGGCGATGAAATGACGGGCAAAACCCTTAACAGGAAGATATCGGCCCTAAAATCGTTCTTTAAGTTTATGATTAAGCAGGGTATTGTTACGCAAACCCCTATGGCAGTAATTGTTAGCCCCAAAACCAGTAAAAGGCTACCCAGCTTTGTGGCGGATAAGGACATGCAAAAGCTTTTTGATTACGTGGATTTTGAAAATACCTGGAAGGGAAGGACGGAAAGGCTGGTATTGCAGGTTTTTTACAGCACCGGTATGCGGTTAAGTGAACTTGTTAACCTGAAGGAAGGGCATTTAGATGGGGCCTATTGCCAGGTAAAAGTGCTGGGCAAGGGTAATAAAGAGCGTATTATTCCGCTGGAGAGAACGCTGCTGCACCAGTTACAGCAATATATTGCCGATAAACCCTTACGCCTGCCCGGCGTAGACTGTATTTTTGTGAACGAGAAAGGTAAGCCATTGTACACCAGGTACATATACAACTTTGTAACCGCCCGCCTTGCCACTGTTACCACTATTGATAAAAAAAGCCCCCATGTGCTGCGGCATAGTTTTGCCACGCATTTAACCAACAACGGCGCCGATATTAACGCGGTAAAAGAGCTACTTGGCCACAGCAGCCTTGCCGCCACACAGGTATATACCCACAATACCATTGAAAGGCTTAAAGAGGCCTTCAAAAAAGCCCACCCAAAGGCGTAAATAACGCAAAAAATATATCAAATTTTAATGTTAAAAAATTAGGTGAAAAATTGATTTTTTCAATTGAAAGAAGTAATTTCATTGTCCGCATAAAATGTAGAGAATGATTACATCTTTACCTCTCACTCGTTCTTATTTTTTCACAATTAAAAGCGATTTCTTATGAATGTAAACATCCAGGCTGTGCATTTTGACGCAGACGTGAAGTTGGTTGATTACGTAAACCGGAAACTTCAGAAAATATCCACCTTTCACGACCGGGTTATCAAAATTGATGTTTTTTTGAAGCTTGATAACGTGGTGCACACTATTAAGGATAAAATTGCAGAAATTAGGGTGGATGTACCAAGGCACAGTTTTTTTGTAAAGGTTTCATCAAAGTCGTTTGAAGAATCTTTTGACAACGCACTTGAATCGCTGGTAAACCAGATTAAGCGTAAAAAGCAAAAGTTAGCCGCATAAAAAAATTGCAACGGCCCCGCAACAAAGCGGGGCTTTTTTATGTTTATTTGTACATGAAAAAGGTTGTAGCTGCTGCCTGCCTGGTTTGTATTGCAGCCGCCTGCGGTAATGGCGGAAGCGGTAAAATTATACTTAAGGCCCATGTTTTTGAGCGGAAAATGTTACCCGGTAATAAATTGCAGGTAAGCTATATATACCAAAAAGGGCAGGCGCTTATTAACGACAGCGCCATTGTGGATAACAAAATAATTCCCCAGGATTCTGTACCTGTTAACCTGCTGGTAAAAAATACAGGCGCCAATGCCGGCAACCCTTAGCTGCCAATTGTAATAAATTAAAATACAATATATTCCTAAACAGGTTATTAACATGTGTTTGCAGGATAATTAAAATAATCTGTTCAAAATTTTGCCAAATTAAGTTTTCTCTTACCTTTGCAATCCCGAAAAACGGGGGTAAGTATTTGTTGCTTATTTTGAAGGGGCTTTTAAAGTACGATTGCATAAGTACAAAGTACAGTGGTAAAACCCCGGTTAAAATCAAAGTTAATCAATCAAATACCAGTTCATTGAAAGTATAAAAAGTGGCACTGAGTGACAAACGAAGTGCAGTAACAATAACAAGCCACTTTAGCTCAGCTGGTAGAGCAACTGATTTGTAATCAGTAGGTCGTTGGTTCGATTCCGACAAGTGGCTCAGCCGATTTAGATTTACCGGGTGGTTTGCAGCTTAGTTTGGCAAGGGTATAGTCTAAAACAAATAATGGGTAGATGGCCGAGTGGCTAAAGGCGACAGACTGTAAATCTGTTCTCTCACGAGTACGGAGGTTCGAATCCTTCTCTACCCACAAGTTCTTTTAAGCATTGCTGATTTTGAGACCTGGAGAGTTTTTGATTTTGTATGTATGGGTAGTAATCCCAGAATCACTAAATCTCAAGATCAGCAATAACATTTTGCGGAAGTAGCTCATTTGGTAGAGCGATAGCCTTCCAAGCTATAGGTGGCGAGTTCGAGCCTCGTCTTCCGCTCATACCAGTCATTAGGTCAATAAGTCATTAAGCCAATAAGGTGGCTGCTTTATGACTGAATGGCTTACTGGCTCAATGACTTTTAATAAGCCGTTGTGGCTCAGTGGTAGAGCACTTCCTTGGTAAGGAAGAGGTCATGAGTTCAATTCTCATCAACGGCTCTTGTTAGTGAATATGTAAGCAATAAGCCTGAAAACAGGTTTTTTGCGGATGATTGATAAAAAGATGAAATGTGCGACATTCTGACGGGGTACCCGGGACAACAAACCAGGGGATAACGTTAGGATGGCTACATAAAGATTAAATTTTAAAACACAATTTAAAAACCGATAAAGATGTCTAAAGAGACCTTTAAGAGGGACAAACCTCACGTAAACGTTGGTACCATCGGTCACGTAGACCACGGTAAAACAACATTGACTGCCGCTATTACAACCATCCTTTCTAAAAAGGGCCTTGCGACAGCTAAAAAATATGATGAAATTGATGGTGCACCCGAAGAAAAAGAACGCGGTATCACCATTAATACAGCGCACGTTGAATACCAGACAGCTAACCGCCACTATGCGCACGTTGACTGCCCTGGCCACGCTGACTACGTAAAGAATATGATTACCGGTGCTGCACAGATGGATGGCGCTATACTTGTAGTTGCTGCCACTGACGGCCCTATGCCCCAAACAAGGGAACACATTCTGCTGGCACGCCAGGTGGGTGTACCCCGTATGGTGGTTTTCATGAACAAAGTTGACCTGGTTGACGACCCCGAGTTGCTTGAACTGGTTGAAATGGAAATTCGTGAAATATTAAGCAAAAACGGCTTTGACGGCGATAATACTCCAATCATTAAAGGTTCTGCTACCGGCGCATTAGCTGGTGATGAAAAATGGGTTGGCGCTATTGACGAACTGATGGCTGCAGTTGATGCATACATTCCGTTGCCTCCGCGCCCGGTTGATCTTCCGTTCCTGATGAGCGTTGAAGACGTATTCTCAATCACTGGTCGTGGTACAGTTGCTACAGGCCGTATTGAGCGTGGCAGGATTAAAGTAGGTGAATCAGTTGAACTGGTAGGTTTAATACCTGAACCGCTTTCTTCAACCGTTACAGGTGTTGAAATGTTTAAGAAATTACTTGACCAGGGTGAAGCTGGTGATAACGCAGGTTTGCTGTTACGCGGTATTGAAAAGAAAGATATACGCCGTGGCATGGTAATTTGTGCACCTAAAAGCATTACACCGCATACCGAATTTAAAGGCGAAGTTTATGTACTTAGCAAAGAAGAAGGTGGCCGTCATACTCCGTTCTTTAACAAATACCGTCCCCAGTTCTACTTCCGTACAACTGACGTTACCGGTGAAGTTAAATTACCTGATGGCACTGAAATGGTAATGCCTGGTGATAACATTAACCTGCAGGTTACTTTGATAGCACCTATCGCGATGGAAAAAGGTTTGAAATTCGCCATCCGCGAAGGTGGCCGTACAGTAGGCGCCGGCCAGGTTACTGAAATATTAAAATAATAAAGCTGTAAGCCGAAAGCTTTTAGCTTTTAGCAAATAAATTTAATATATTTGCATACACTAAAAGCTGTCTCGCAAAAAACGGGATAGCTTTTAGCTTTATACGGGCCTAGTTCAACGGCAGAATAGCGGTCTCCAAAACCGTTGATAGAGGTTCGAATCCTCTGGCCCGTGCAGGATAATTGGTAATTAGAAAGTTAAGTAATTTAAAAACCCGGAAATGAATGTGCGTAACATTCATCCCCACGGGTCTACCGCCGGTAAAGCGGCGTTGATAATTTTCTGATTCCACATTTCAAATTGTCAAATTAATGTGTGATGAATAAGGTATCGGCTTACGTTAGAGATTCGTATCATGAGCTGCTGGAAAAGGTAACCTGGCCTACCTGGCCGCAATTGCAGCAGAGCACTGTTGTAGTGCTTATTGCTACCCTTATAATTATGGGCTGCATTTGGGCTATGGATACTGCCAGCGCTTTTGTGCTGAAGTTTATTTACTCATTTTTTAAGTAATTTATTGCCATGCAGGAAGAAGAAGTTTTGGTGCCGCAAAAAGAAAGCAAATGGTATGTGTTGCGTGTAGTTAGCGGTAAAGAGAGAAAAGTTAAAGAATACCTTGATAAAGATATAGCCCGCAGCGGTTGGACTGAAGTTGTGAGGCAGGTGTTTTTGCCGATGGAAAAAGTGTACAAGGTGCAGAACGGTAAAAAAGTTATGCGCGAGAAAAACTATTTTCCCGGGTATGTTATGCTTGAAGTGGCAGATGGCAAATTAACCGACGACATTATACAGCATATAAGCAATGTTAGTAATGTAATGCACTTTCTTACCGACGGTAAAGGTTCAAAAGGCAATATTATTTCATTGCGCAAGGCCGAAGTAAATAAAATGCTGGGTAAGGTTGATGAGATGAATGACCTGGGCGTTACCATGAGCGAACCGTTTATTGTTGGTGAAACAATAAAGATTATTGAAGGGCCGTTTAACGATTTTAACGGCGTTATTGAGGAAGTGAACGACGAGAAGAAGAAGCTTAAAGTTACTGTAAAAATATTTGGGCGCTCAACACCTGTTGAACTGAATTACATGCAGGTAGAGAAGTTAGGATAGTGGTTTTGCAACTTATTAAGAAGAAAGCCCGTTTGCACACCGCGGACGGGTTTTTTATTATTTGTTGCCTGCGGAGAAACAAATACAGCAGCACAATCAAAAAAAAATGTATTTGTGGCCACTGCTCAATAACGGCACTTAAAACACCAAACAGAAAACGGCCTTCCCCCTATAGTGTATTGAGATCTTTTTGTAAAACGTCCTGCAATTGTTTTTGATAAGTGTAGCTTACCGGTATGTTTTTACCGGCCACTGTAATGGCATTTTTGTTCCAGCTGCTTATTTTATTTACCGGCGCAATGTACGAGCGGTGAACGCGTATAAATTTTTGAGGAGGTAGTTTTTCCATCACAATTTTCATGCTCATGTGTATCAACATGGGTTTTGTGCCCGTATATATTTTTATGTAGTCATCCAGCGCTTCTATCAGCTCAATATCTTTAAAAAATATCTTATTCCACTGGTAATTGTATTTTACAAACAGGTAGCCCTCATTAACCTCTTTGTTAAGGCGGTACTCATGCAACTCCTTTGCTTTTGTAACCGCTTTTAAAAAACGCTCGTATTCAAAAGGCTTTACCAGGTAATCCACAGCGTCAAGGTTAAAGCCCTCTACGGCATACTGGCTAAAAGCGGTAGTAAATATCACGATGGGTTTTACAGCAAGGTTATTTACAAACTGCAGGCCCGTTTCGTCAGGCATTTGTATATCAACAAACAGTAAGTCAACCGGGTTGTTTTCAATATATTCCCTTGCTTTCATTGTATCTGTAAACGTAGCGCAAAGCTCAAGCATGCCGGTTTGTTCGGCATAGTTTTTTACAAGTTGCAGCGCCAGCGGCTCATCGTCAATTGCTACACATTTCATAATAAAGCTATTTTAACAGGTTAGCTAATTCATTTTCGGCCATATCGGGCGTTGTGGACTGTATTGTGAGTTTCACATCAAATTTATCATCGCCCTCGGTTATAATTAATTCGTGTTTGCCCGGGTATAGTAATTCAATTCGCCGGCGGGTATTGCTTATGCCTGTACCCGTGCCTTTATTTTTTTGCAGGTTGGGAAAAATGGTGTTTGAACAGGAAAACAATATTTGTTTACCTTCAACCATAACCGACGAACGTATAATAGATTTGTTATGAGTGCTTATGCCATATTTAAACGCATTTTCAATAAAAGGTATCAGCAGCATGGGCGCTATGTACACATTTTCGGTGTTGCCGCTGGTAGCAAACTGTATGCAAACATTTTCTGTAAGGCGCAGTTTCTGCATTTCAATATAGTTGTTAATGAATTCAATTTCCTGCGTAAGGCTAACAGTATTGTTCTTGGCCTCCTCCAGCGTATAGCGCATAATGCGCGACAGCTTCATAACTGCGTTGGAGGTTTGCTTGCTGTGGGCCAGCGACAGTGAATAAATGCTGTTTAATGAATTGAATAAAAAGTGGGGGTTAACCTGTGATTTTAGAAATGATAACTCCGTCTGCAATTGCTGGCGTGTAATTTCTTCTTTTTTTTCTTCTGCCGAAAACCACTGGTTAACTACGTTTGAACCAAGCCCTATTACAAACAACAATAAAAATAATGCCATAGGACCGGTGGAAAAATAACGCGGCCCGGGCGGGTTATAAGACGGATTTTTAGCGAGCATATCAGCTACAAACTTTTTAAACTCGGCTGAATTAATAAATTCCCTGTGCTCGCGGGAGTTAAGGGTTATATAATACAATACAGTGAGATAAAGAAAAAAGCATGCAGTAATTACTGTTATATATAAGATGGTTTTTTTACGGGCAAGTATGTAGGGAATAAAGTAACTTTTATTAATAAAATAAAAGTTTACAAGCAACAATATGCTGAATATATATGAGTAAACAAACCGTTCGCTTTTAAGGCCGGCCGCTATTTCGTGTGGTAAAAAATAATACCAATCGTTTTTGGTAACCTCAGCGTCCCTGTTAAAAAAAAACAGTATAAAGGGCAGCCATAAAAATACTCCCCAGGCTATAACAGCCAAAATCAGCTTAACTGTTTTATTTGTTTTTTTCAATCGAAAGACTTGTTTACTGTCAGCAATTTATTGTAAAATACTAACCTAAGCCATTTAAAAAAAGCTGAAATCTTTTTTAGATAAGGGCGGGGGATATTTCGGTAAGAGGAAAATGAAGGCCGAAAGAGGGTGTAAAACCCGCAAAACAGGTAGAGCATACCCTTATGCAACCTGGATTTTCACCTCTCTTTAGTTATCAATACGACTCGCTTTCGTTAGGAAAACCGGCATCTTTCACGTCTTTTACATACTGCTGTACTGCGGTGGTAACCTGCTCAAACATATTAAGGTATTGCCGCAAAAAGCGGGGTTTAAATTCAGTGTTTATGCCCAGCATATCATGCATTACAAGCACCTGGCCGTCACAATAGCCGCCTGCGCCGATACCAATGGTGGGTATTGTAAGGCTATTGGTAACCTCTTTTGCCAGCATTGCCGGAATTTTTTCAAGCACTATGCCAAAGCAACCGGCCTTTTCAAGCAATTTGGCATCTCTTTTAAGTTTGTTTGCCTCGGCTTCCTCTTTTGCGCGTACATTATAGGTGCCGAATTTATAAATGCTTTGCGGGGTAAGGCCGAGATGGCCCATTACCGGTATACCTGCTGAAACAATACGTTTAACACATTCGGTTTCTTCTTCGCCGCCTTCAAGCTTAACGGCATGCGCGCCTGTTTCTTTCATAATGCGAATGGCTGAGGCCAGCGCGATTTCAGAGTTAGATTGATAAGAACCAAATGGCAGGTCAACCACTACCAGGCTCCTGTTAACCCCCCGTATAACCGACGAGGCATGGTATATCATCTGGTCAAGCGTAATGGGCAGGGTAGTTTCATGGCCCGCCATTACATTGCTGGCGCTGTCGCCCACAAGAATGACATCAATGCCTGCCTGGTCAAAAATTTTGGCAAACGAAAAATCGTACGCCGTAAGCATAGATATTTTTTCACCTGCTGCCTTCATCCGCTGCAGGGTATGGGTAGTAATCTTTTTAATTTCTTTGGTAACTGACATCTGAATTAAGTTTTGAAGTATTTGGGTAACCTGGCTGAACATGTTCCTGCGTTAGAATAAAACACATCCAGATGTCTCGGGGAAAGCAAAGGTAGGGATTCCTTTATTCTATATATTTATTTTGTAAAAAGCCATTAGCCGTGAAAGGCTTCTTTCAGCACACTGCAAAAACCTGTTTCAACCATTTTTTCAGCTACCAGCACCATGTTTTTAAAAGCTTTGTCGTTGCTTATGCCATGGCCTATAATAACAGGTTTGGCAACGCCCAGTACAGGGGTGCCACCGTAGTTCTCATAATGAAAGCGATGCAGGTATTCATCATTTTGCAGGTGCCGTGTTTGGGCTATATCATAAATTGATTCGGCCATTTTCAACACCACGTTGCCGGTAAAACCGTCGCATACTACCACATCGGCTTTATCATGCACCAGGTCCCGCCCTTCAACATTGCCTGCAAAATGTATAGCGGTATTTTCTTTTAACAGCGGGTAAGCAGTTTGTGCCAGCATATTGCCTTTACCTTCTTCCTCGCCCACATTTAATAAACCTACCCGGGGATTTTTTATGCCTAAAATATGTTTTGCATACAGGCTGCCTAAAATGGCAAACTGGTTAAGGTTTTCAGGTTTGCAGTCAACGTTAAGGCCAACATCAAGCAGCAAGCCGGTTTCGCCGTTAAGTTTTGGCAGCACGGTAGCAATGGTGGGCCTTGCCACCCCTTCAATAGCCTTAATGGTAAACATAGTGCCAACAAGCATAGCGCCGGTATTACCCGCGCTTATAAAAGCGTCTGCCTTGCCGGTGGCCAGCAAATGAAAACCAACAGCTATAGATGATTTTTGTTTTTCTTTTAAAGCCCTGGTGGGGTGTTCGTGGTAGCCAATAGTTTCCGGGGCATGTACCACGGTTATATTGTTAGCAGTAAGCCGGTATTCTTCCAGCAGCGGTTTAACCTGGGTTTCATCTCCAATACACAAAATACTGGCAGCAGCATCATTATTCTGCAGGTACAGTTTAAGCCCTTTCACTGCTTCAAGCGGTGCAAAGTCGCCACCCATCATGTCAAGTGCAATATTCATTTGCGGGGCAAATTATATTTAAATATGCAACTGCGGTCAACAGGTCTAATAACACAAATAACAAGCGTACAGCACAAACTGTTTGCTTGTTATAAATATTGTGCACGCGGCACAGGTTTAAATGTACCGTTAAGCTTTAAGGGGCGCTTTTTCAGCAACCACTTTGCCTTTATAGTATAATTTACCTTCGCTTACATGCGCACGGTGGCGGGCATGGGTTTCGCCCGTTGTTGTGTCTTTGCTCAGGGTAACTTCTTCAGCCTTGTAATGCGTCCTTCTTTTTGCACTGCGTTGCTGTGAGTGCCTGCGTTTGGGATTTGGCATAACTCTTAATTTATCTTATAAAAAATTTATTCCAGGTTTTTAAACTTGTCCAGCGCTTTCCACATCGGGTTGTTGTCCTTAGCGGCCTCTTCTTCCATCTTCCTCAACTTTTCCAGCACCTCTTTATTACACTTTGGCCCACCCATTTCGCTCTCACTGCACATTTTCTGCATGGGTATGCTAAGGTTAATAAACTCGTAAATCCAGTCGGCTACAAACAAGTGACTTTCCGTTCTGCTTATATAATAAACATCCGGGTCTTCCTCCTGCTCATTCATCAGGTCAGGCTCCTCCACCATTTTAACCACCAGCTTAAACTCATCCCAAAGCTGCAATGGTAGTGGGTTACCGCACCGGTCACAATTTACTTCCAGTTGCCCGTCAACATCAAACTTCAGTATCATAAAGCCACTGTTCTTCTCCAGTTGCAGCTTTATTTTGGCAATGCAGTTAGTAAAGTCCTGCTCCCCGTACTCGGCAAAAAACCTGTTGTTTATATTGTATTCAAATGAATGAACACCCGGCTTTAACCCTACAAATGCAATCTCAAACTCTCTCCGGTGGCTCATGATTCATTTTTTTTGGGCTGGCAAAGGTAAGCAATTAACGCGTTTTAACCAAAGTAAAATGCGAATTATAAAAAAACGCTGTTAATTGCATCAATTTTAATAAAGGTATAGGTTTTTACGTGGCCAGGCAGGCCGTAACAAATTTTTAAAGCAGTTTTACATAATCAAAACACCGGGGATGAAAAACAAGAGGACGCCGCCGTTTTTGCGTGTTTTTATAATTTTAGTTGCTGCCGCCTTACTCCTCAGGCTGTTTTCATCATTCGGCGGCAGCGTGGAAAAGTATTATTCCACTGGCATTTATCCCGGTATTGCAACAATACTAAGGGTAATAACGGGCTGGGTGCCCTTTAGCATTGGCGACATTCTGTATGCGGCTGTAGCTATATGGCTTTTGGTAAGGCTGTTTAAAATTATCAGGGTACTGTTTCGGCGCAAAGCATCGTGGAAGGGCTTTTGGTATATTATACGCCGCACGTTCATAAAAATACTGGCTATATATTTAATATTCAATATTTTATGGGGGCTTAATTATGACCGTTACGGCATAAGCTACCAGCTTAAACTACAGGCGGGCAGGTACTCAACCAACGACCTGCGCCAACTGACTGCAATGCTGGTGGACCGAGTGAACGCATCCCGAAGGTCGTTGGGTGATAGCGCCGTTTATCCTTCATACAATGACGTTTTTAACAGGGCTACCATAGCATACAATAACGCTGAGGGCACTTTTCCCTTCCTGCATTACAAGGTAAAAAGCATTAAAAAGTCTCTTTATAGCCCTTTTGATAATTACTTTGGCTTTTTGGGGTATTACAACCCGTTTACGGGTGAGGCGCAGGTAAATACCGATGTGCCGCCGTTTGTTATTCCCTATACCACCTGCCACGAAATTGCCCACCAGGCAGGATATGGCAGCGAGAGCGAGGCTAATTTTGTTGGTTACCTTTCAGCCCTCTCGTCAAATGACAATATTTTTCATTATTCCGCTTATTTTGACCTGTTTAGCTATGCAAATAATGAATTATTTGTACGGGATTCAGTCGCCGCAAGAAATAATTACCACCTGCTTGATACGCTGGTAAAGAAAGATTACCACACCTACCGTAATTTTTTGCTGGCGCATAAAAACCCCGTTGAGCCGGTTATACGCCTTTTTTACGGTGAATATTTAAAGGCCAACAACCAGCCCAAAGGAATTGAAACATACGACGATGTGGTTGCCTGGCTAATAGCCTACCACAAAAAATACGGCAAAATATAGCCTGTATAACCCTTGTTGGTATAAATGCGGCAAGCTAACCGCTATATAAGTACACTTTCTTCTTTTTTTGCGGCGCTTTAAACTTTACACAACTATCAAGGTCTACACCCTTGTAACAGCTTTTATATTACATTTTTGCAGCAGGGTTAACTAAGGGTGTCTATGCTCAGGCGTGGCACCCTTTATTAGTTTAAGTACTTCTCCTCTTTTTTGTAAAGCTTCTGTGCCATACTTTGCCCGGAGGATAATTGCTGTAAAAACACTGTGAATGTAAGTTTAATAAAATAAATATGTGTAATAAACTGGTAATGTATTATTGAAAATGTAATATTTTTTTTAAATATTTCAAAAAGCGCTTGCATTTCTAAATTAATTTTTCAACCTTTATATTAAGAAGTCCATCATGAAACCCGCCAAAAAAAATATTCCGTCCCCTGAGGTAGTCAGCCCCGGCGAGCCTTGGTATTCCCCCGGTTTATTGCAGCAGCACAGTGAAATATTTGCGCTTATGGTGCGGGGTATAAAGGAGTATGCTATTTTTTTTATTGATGTTAATGGGTATGTTAAAACGTGGAACGAGGGTGCGAGAGCAATTAAATGGTATGAACCCGGGGAAATTTTAGATAACCATATAGCTGCTTTTTACACTAAAACTGATGTAGAAAAAGGCGTTGTACAGGCAAACCTTGCAAAAGCGCGCGAAAGGGGATATTACGAATGTGAAGGATGGCGGGTGCGTAAAGGAGGCAGCCTGTTTTGGGCCAATATAACATTTACGGCGATATATGAAAGTGACGGCAGCCTGCTGGGTTTTTCAAAAGTTACTCATGACATAACGCGGCAAAAAAGAAACGAAGCAAAAATTTCACACCAGGCCAATTTAATTGATAAAACGTCTGATGCAATTTATTCACTGGATGCATCGCATCATATATTAAGCTGGAACAAGGCAGCACAAACCGTGTACGGATATGAAGCGGCGGAAGTATTGCTGAAACCTGTTGAAGAAATTACCAGGACTGAATTAAGTGATACAATGAGGCTTGAGATAAATACCGAACTAAAGGAGAAAAAATTCTGGAATGGGGAACTGCAGCAAAGAAGAAAAGACGGTGGCCTTTTTTGGGTATTTATATCCGTATCAATATCAGTAGACAATAAGAATGAAATAGATGAATTTGTTTGCATTGCAAGAGATATTACTGCACAAAAAAGAGCAGAAGAAGAAAGTATGGCGATGCGGAAAAAGATTGAAAGCCTGGTACGCGAAAAATTAAACGAGAGTATTAAAGAAGTTGCGGATTATAAATATGCTCTTGACAAATCGTCTATCGTAACAATGACCGACGCCAACGGCATAATTATTTATGTTAACGATAATTTTTGCGCAGTATCAAAATACTCACCGGGCGAGGTAATTGGCAAGGACCACCGCATTGTTAATTCAGGTTACCACCCGGCCGATTTTATGCACCAGTTATGGAACACCATTAAACGCGGCAACGTATGGAAGGGTGAAATAAGAAACAAGGCAAAAGACGGTACGCTTTACTGGGTTGATACAACGATAATACCTTTTATTGATGAAACTGGTAAGCCCTACCAGTATTTATCCATCAGGTCCAGCATTACCGAAAAAAAGTTGGCAGAAACAGCCCTTGTATTGTTAAATGAACAACTGGAAGAGCGGGTAAAGCAACGTACAAAACTGCTTGAAGAAGCAAATAAGGAACTGGAATCTTTTTCTTACTCGGTGTCTCACGACTTACGTGCACCGTTGCGGGCCATTATCGGGTATTCAAAAATTGTGCAGGAAGATTACTCAGCAATGCTTGACGACGAAGGTAACCGGCTGTTTAACGAAATTGTTACGAACGCGAAAATGATGGGGCAGTTAATTGATGACCTGCTCATGTTTTCAAGGCTTGGGCGCAAGGCTTTAAACATTGCCGAGATTGATATGCAGCAACTGGTGCAAAATTGCGTGCAGGAGTTAATGCCGGAGAGAGGGAAATATATGTTTGATATAAAGGACTTGCCCCCTTGCCCCGGCGATATAAGTATGGTGAAACAGGTTTGGTTAAACCTTATTGGCAATGCTGTTAAATACTCATCCAAAACTGCGCACCCGGTAATAACGATAGGCGGCAAGGCAGAGGCCCGGGTGGTAACCTATTTTGTTAAAGATAATGGTGTAGGCTTTGATATGAAATATGCACATAAATTGTTTGGCGTTTTTCAACGCCTGCACCGTAATGATGAGTTTGAAGGCACCGGCGTTGGCCTTGCACTGGTAAAGCGTATAATTAGCAAGCACCTGGGGAATATTTGGGCGGAAAGTGAACAGGGCAGGGGTGCAACATTCTATTTTAGTTTACCTGCAAAAATATCAATATGAGAAACAATCCTGAAGTTGAAATTTTATTAGTGGAAGACAATATGAATGACGCCGAATTAACAATAAGGGAGTTAAAAAAAGTAAACCTGGCCAATAAGTTAATTCATTTAAGAGATGGCGCAGAAGCGCTCGATTTTCTTTTTGCCAGGGGAGAATTTGCCGGCCGCTCACCGGTTATCGTACCAAAGGTAATTCTGCTTGACATAAAAATGCCCCGGGTGGATGGTATTGAAGTGCTGCGGCAAATAAAAAATTCCGAAACAACAAAACATATACCCGTGGTAATGATGACTTCTTCAAAAGAACAGCCGGATGTTATGGATTGCTACAGGCTTGGTGTTAACAGCTATGTTGTAAAGCCCGTTGAATTTGAAAATTTTGCCCGCGCGGTAAGTGAGTTAGGAATGTTCTGGCTTTTACTGAATGAAACGGTTAAATAGGCCAGAATGCGTAGTAATACGCATTATTTCAGGCCGCAGAATAATTAAATTGAATTTGCTGAAATAAAGAAATACACCATTTTTACAAAGGTTACAAAGGAGTTTTATATGCCTCAAATACTTCGTATCCTTCATTTGGAAGACCTGAAATCTGACGCAGAGTTAATTGAAAGAGAATTAAAAAAAGGAACATTTGATTTTGAGAAAGTTTTAGTGGATAACAGGCAAAGCTACCTTGAAGCGCTGCAGGGCTTTGAGCCCGATATTGTGATTTCAGACCACTCGCTGCCATCATTCAATTCTATAGAAGCATTGGGCTTGTTACATGAATTAAAATTGGATATCCCATTTATTCTTGTAACAGCTACTATTTCAGAAGAATTTGCTGTTGATATGATTAAAATGGGCGCTGCAGACTATATATTGAAAGACCGGCTGCAGCGACTGCCTAATGCAATTATCAATGCCATTGATAAAAACCGCCTTGAAAAAGAGCGCCAAAAATCGGAGGCGAATCTTAAAACGATTTTTAATAATACTGATACAGCCTATGTTTTATTTACTCCACAGCAGCAGGTGGTATCTTTTAATAACCAGGCTGTACAGTTTGTAAAAGATTTATTTGGCAAAGAATTGAAATCGGGCTCTTACGCTGCCGATTATTTTTCCGAGAAAAGGATGCCTTTTATAAACCACGCTTTTGAAGCTGCCGGTAAAGGCGAAAGCGTTAGTTACGAAAATAGTTTTTTCAGTAATAATGACGAGGTTAAATGGTATTATTCCCGTTGGTTTGGCACCATGAACAGCGAGAAAATAAACCTCGGTGCAATGCTCGCCATTTCGGATATAACGCAGAGAAAGCTTTCAGAACTAAAGATGGAAAAGATGGTGAGCGATATAATGCAGCGGAACAATGCATTTGAGCAGTTTGCGTTTATTGTTTCGCATAACTTACGGTCACCCGCAGCAAACATTATGGCGTTAACTGATATGCTGACTAACTGGAGTGAAGGAGATGACGATGAAGCAGAAAAACAGGCATTTCTTAAAGCTTTATACATGTCGGCTAAAAAGCTTGACGATGTTATTCTTGACCTGAACCACATACTGCGTATAACCCAGCGCGTAAATGAAAAGAAAGAGATAGTATATTTTCTGCAACTTGTAAATGATATTCAAAGCGCGCTGGAGGCTGATATTAAAAAAGAAGCTGTTGTAATTAATACCAACTTTACTGAAGTAATGAATATTTATACACTAAAAAGCTATCTCTACAGTATATTTTTTAACCTTATAAGCAACAGTATTAATTTTAAAAGGCCGTTTACATCCCCTGTAATTAAGATAACCAGTTACCCGGAAGGCAGTAATATTTGCCTTGTGTTTAACGATAATGGCAAGGGCATAGACCTGGCTAAATTTGGCAAAAAAATATTTGGGTTATACCAGCGGTTTGACAATACGGTAGATGGCCGGGGTGTAGGCCTTAGTATGGTTAAAACGCAGGTTGAGGCCCTTGGGGGCACTATAACAGTGGAAAGTATTTTAAATAAGGGCACCACGTTTACTATTAAAATACCGGCCTGATGCCGTTTTATTTATTCAAAAAAAACATAAGCAGGCACAATGCCAGCGTAATAACTATTACAACAATAACTTTGTAACTGTTCCAGGCATTACGCCGGCGGGTACTTTGTAAAAATGAGTTGATGCCGGCCTGCACCGTTGTATCTTCACCCGCAATGGTAAAAAGCGCCCCGGTTATTTTTTGCAGGTGGGCGGGGGCAAGAAGTTTGCTGCAGAAAAGTATTTTTTCAATAAGCTTTTCTTTAAATTCAATATCATCCTGTTCCTTTATAAAAATTATATTTCGTTCACTCAATATTTGCAAAAGGCTAAAGTAAACAGCATCCCTGTTAACACGAAACGGGTCTGATGCTGCAACCGCTTTTGCCAGCCTGGTAATGTCATTCATCAAGCTGCCTGTACTTATTTCGGGGTAAACATCACGCCCCGCGCTAAAAGTATTAAAGCGCTCGTAGTTATACTGCTGCCTTTTTTCAGGGTCTGATAATACCTGGTAGGCCTCAACAATTTCACCAAAAACAGATGCCGTAATAACGTCGCCATGGTTTCTGTCCGGGTGGTACTTCATGGCAAGCTTCCTGTAACTCCTCTTTATTTCCCCGGCAGGGGCTGAAGGGGTTACTTCAAGAATTTTATAATAATCTTTTAATGTCATAATATTATGTCCTTGAAACAACCTTAAAATTAGCCGTCAATATATAATTTGTTAAACAATTTATTTATTTTAGGCTTTTTTAATCACTCTTGCTAAAAGTAACCGCCACATGAAGAAAATACAAGTGCTACCGTTATTTATTGCCGCAATTATAATACTAAGTTTTACAACAGCATTTGCATTTAAGGCCAAACAGCCTAAAATACTTGTGTTTTCAAAAACAGCAGGCTTTCATCATAATTCAATTGCAGCGGGCATACCTGCAATTATTAAATTAGGGCAGGAGCATGGCTTTTTGGTTGACACTACTACAGACTCCACAATGTTTACCGAAGCAAATTTAAAAAAATATGCTGCGGTTGTTTTTTTAAGCACTACCGGAAACGTGCTAAGTGATGAGGAGCAAAAAGCATTTGAACATTTTATTGAATCAGGTAAAGGCTTTGTAGGGGTGCACGCAGCAACTGATACGGAATATGATTGGCCCTGGTATAACAAACTGGTGGGTGCATATTTTAAAATTCACCCTAAACAGCAAAATGCTGTTTTAAATGTTGTTGACACAACCTTTATTGCCACCAAAAACCTGCCGCATGTATGGAAGAGGTTTGACGAATGGTATAATTTTAAAGATACCCATTGGGATGATGTGCATGTATTGATAACGATTGATGAAAGCAGTTATACAGGCGGTGAAAACGGCAGCTTTCACCCAATGAGCTGGTATCACAGTTATGACGGGGGCAGGGCTTTTTATACTGAATTGGGGCATACGGATGAATCATATTCTGACCCGTTGTACCTCGGCCATTTATTGGGAGGTATTGAATATGCCATTGGTAAATAATGCACAAAGCGCTGTATGCTTTGCTGCTGCTATAAAACAATTAGTAATAAAAAATCAATATACAGTTTGTAAACAATTGTTGTAAAAAAGAATTTTGGGGAGCAGTAAAATTCCATATCAATCCGCTATGAAAAGCCTTGTGCCGGCAATATTTGCATGTTTATGTTCAATTTATTTGCATGCACAAACAAAAGGCTATGAAAGATATTCTGAAAACCCTCCATCTACTAATGATACAGCATCTGTTAACCAGCTTATAAAGCAGGCTGTTGACATATACCTGCAATATCCTGATTCTGCCCGGAGCATGGCGGAAAGGGCGCTTCTCCGTTCAAAGCAAACCAGGTATGATGATGGTATTGGCGGAAGTTTTGCAGCCATTGGCTATACTTACTGGGCACAGTCATATTATGCTTTCAGCCTTTATTATCTTTTTAATGCAGATGGCTATCTTAAGGGCACAAAGCATTATGGTGAGTTGTCTATGATTTACAGGATGATTGCCCGTAATTATATTGAAATGGAAAAATATTACGAGGCACAGGCATATCTTGTAAAGTCTGAAGCAAACGCGGCATTGTCCAAAGACAACAGCAAAATCGCTTTAGTGTACAATGAATCATCTCTTATTGACCTGCGGCAGAAAAATTACAACGGGGCATGGCGTAAGGGCAATATTGCTTTAAAACTCGCCGCAAAATATAACGACACTTTACTAAGGGGTATTATTTACTCAAGGCTTGGAGATATATTGAAAGAAACAGGAAAAGATAATGAAGTAAAGGCGTATGTTGACAGTTCTTATCGCTGGTCGTTATTATCAAATAACAATCGTTTGCGCTCTATGCTCCTCAATGATTATGCTGATTATTCCCTGCGTGCAAAGAATAATGACCTGGCGCTTCAGTATGCAAATGATGCCTCGGCCCTTGCCGACAGTACAGGCAATGTAACGGTTAAAATAAGGGCGGCAAGCATTATCGCCCGTTGCTACCATGCAAAACAGGATGCGGCGCAGGAACTTGCTTACCAGGTAAAATATAACCTTTTACAGGATAGTGTAAATACCGAATACCGCAAAAAAGGTTTTGCCATATTTCAGCAGTTTTTTGTGTTAAACAGTAAGCTGCACGATATGGAGACGGAAGAACACGCCGCGCTTGTTGACAGGGAGCGCCTGCGTTTCCAGCACATTATTATTATCGTGCTCATCATGTTTGTTGTTATTCTTTTAGCGGGTTTTATAACAATTTATTTCCTGTACAAGGAAAAGAACCGGCTTGTTGAACAACTGGCAGACAGGAATAACGCAGTAACTGAACAAAAGAATATTATTGAGCAGCAAACACAACACCTTACCCAGCTTAACGACCTTAAAACAAAACTGTTTGCGGTTATCAGCCACGACCTGCGTACACCCATCAGCAGCCTGCGTTCCATCATGAACCTCTTTCAAAAGGAAGGCCTTACCGAGGAGCAGGCAGTTGCCCTGCTGAAAAGAATGCTCCCGGCTTTGGACGCAGCAGATCTAACACTAAGCAACTTACTCAACTGGTCAGTAAAGCAAATGAGCGGCCTCAAGCTTAACCAAACAAGCTTTGCGCTGTTCCCGCTGGCTGAAGAAATGCAGCGGGTATTTGACTTTGCCCTGCAGCAAAAAAATATTACGCTTATCAACAATGTGCCACCGGGCATAAGAGTGCTTTTTGATGAGCAGCACCTCATTATAGTTTTACGTAACCTTGTAAGCAACGCTATTAAGTTCACCCCTCAAAATGGCACAATTGTTATTAGTTCAAAAGAGAGTGATGCCGGGGTAGCGATTTGTGTGCAGGATAATGGGCAGGGCATAAGCACGGCAGACCAGTTAAAACTATTTAATGCCAACGGTTATTTCAGCACGCGGGGTACCAGTGGTGAAAAAGGTACCGGCCTTGGGTTGACGCTCTGTAAGGAGTTGCTCGAGCTAAACGGTGGCAGCATTCGCGTAGAATCGGAGCAGGGAAAAGGCAGCTCTTTCTATATAAACCTAACAACAAAAGCCGGTAAATAATTTTTTGCGGTTATCCTTCATAACTAATTAGTTATCATTTAGTTATTTTTGTTTTATAGTTGCGGTTGCTTTATCTTTTTTTTCTTTCCACTATTTATTAACAGGTAAAAGAAATAAACGGGCTGTTCTACTCGTTTTCGCTTATGTTCGCAGTTGATTTAAATGGGTAAAAAGTGCGTTTAAAACAATTAGATATTAAGGGGTTTAAGAGTTTTGCTGACAAAACAACGGTGAGTTTTGATGAGGGCATTACCGGTATTATAGGCCCAAACGGTTGCGGCAAAAGCAATATTATTGACAGCATTCGCTGGGTTATTGGTGAGCAGAAGATATCTGCCCTGCGAAGCGAAAACCTTGAGGCGCTGGTATTCAACGGTTCAAAAACGCGCAGCGCCAGCGGCCTTGCCGAGGTAAGCCTTACTTTTGAGAATACAAAAAATTTACTGCCAACCGAGTTTAGTACGGTTACCATTACACGGCGGTTTTACAAAAACGGTGAAAGTGAATACCGGTTGAATGATGTTGCCTGCCGCCTGAAAGATATTCATAACCTTTTTATGGATACCGGCATAAGTACGGACAGCTATGCCATTATTGAGCTGGGCATGGTGGACGATATTATAAAGGATAAAGAGAACAGCCGCCGCCGCATGCTTGAGCAGGCCGCCGGAATTACCATTTACAAAACACGCAAAAAAGAAGCGAAAGCAAAACTTGACGCAACAGAGCTTGACCTTAACCGCATTGAAGACCTGTTGTTTGAAATTAACAACCAGCTAAAATCGTTAGAGAACCAGGCGAAAAAAGCGGAGAAATATTACGAAATAAAAAAAGAGTATAGGGAAATTTCAATAGAGCTTGCTAAAGCAGCGCTGGAAGGTTTTAATATTAATTATAAAGAACTGAATGAGCAGCAGGAGACTGAAACAGACAGGAAAATAAAAATTGAAGCAGAAATAGCTACCGAAGAAGCTGCCATTGAGCAGGAGAAGGTTGATTTTATTGAAAAGGAAAAAGTATTACAGGGTATGCAGCAGGGTTTTAATGCGTTGCTGCAAAACCTGCGTAATAAAGAAGGCGAAAAAAACCTGGCATCGCAAAAGCTGCATTACCTGCACGAAAGGGAAAACAACCTGAAAGATTTTTTGCAGAAGGCAGAAGGGCAGTTAAAAAATATAGAAGATTCTATACAATATACGCAACTGCAGGTGGGTGACGAGAGTGCCCGCCTTGCCGCCATGCAGGATAATGTTGAAGCCGCGCGGATGAACGTGGAAACAAGCCGCCGGGCTTTTGATGAACGTAGAAGTGGGTTAGATGCGCTTCGCGGTAAATACCAGCAGATACAGCGCAGCCAGTTTGACGCCGAGAAAAAAGTGGCGGTGGCAGATACCTCCATTCAAAACCTTCAGCGTTCCCATACGCAGTTGACCGACGAAAAACAAACACGCGCGCACCAGTTGCAGCAGTTGGAAATTGAGTTGAAGGAGCGTGAAGAAACACTCGCGGACAAGCGCGACGATTTGCAGCAACTGCAGGAACAGCACGAAAGAACAAAAGAGCAGATATTAGACACACAACACATACTTGAAAACCTGCGTAATGAACTGGCAGAAGAGAACCGTAAGCTTGATGCACGCAAAAATGAGCACGACCTGCTGAAGAGCCTTATAGATTCGATGGAAGGTTACCCCGAGAGTGTAAAGTTTTTGCACAATAACCCGCAATGGAAAAGTAACGTGCCTATTTTAAGCGATATTATCTATGTGCAGAGCGAATACAGGGCAGCCGTTGAAAATGTGCTTGAACCCTATCTTAACTACTACGTGGTAGATAACCTGCAGGAAGGCCTGCGCGCTGTGCACCTGTTAGACCAGCACAAAAAAGGCAAGGCAAACTTTTTTATGCTGGACAAGTTTGAAAACAGCCAGCAGGAAATACACCAGCCTGCCGGCACCATAAAAGCGCTGGATGTTATTGAAATAGATGAGCAATATCGCCCGCTTGCCGGGTACTTGCTGGGCAATGTGTTTATCGCGGAAAATGAAGAGGCTCTTGCCAACAGCAATGGGGCTGTGGTGCTGGAGAAAACAGGCAAATATGTAAAGGGTAAATACACCCTTGCCGGCGGCAGCGTTGGGTTATTTGAAGGCAAGAAAATAGGCCGCGCAAAAAACCTTGAAAAGCTGCGTGATGAAATTGTACTGCAGGATGCCGTAGTGAATGCATTAAAAGCAGAAATAAAGCAAAAGCACAACGAGGTAATAGGCTATAACGAGCAGTTAAAAGAACACGCTATTAAGCAAACTGAAGTAGCAATAAGCCAGCTTACCAACCAGGTTTTTGCCACCAAAAACAGGATGGAAAACCTACAGGCCGCCCAGCACAATTCCCAGCAACGTATAGAAGATACTGAGCAAAGGCTGCTGGATGAGCAGGACAACATTGCATCTACCAGGGAGCAATTGCAGGAACTTAACAGCAAGCTGCAACAGGTAGCTGCGGAACTTAAAGCAGTGGAACAGGATTACCAGCTTGCCGAGCAGGAGTATAATACAGCGTCTGCTGAATACAATAACAGTAACCTGCAGTTTACGAGACAGCAGAGCAAAATAGCAGCGCTTAAGCAGGAGTTGGTGTTTAAAGAAAACCAACTGAATGATTTGCACAACCAGGTGCAGGTGAACACGAAACAACTGAAGCAAGCGTCTGAAGAGATTGGGGAGAGCGAAGAAGCATTGGCAGAAGCGCAAGAAAGCGTAGTGGTATTGTTACAGGCAAAAGAAACAGAAGAGAAAAAGCTGAACGAGGCAGACCAGGCATATTATAACCTGCGGAATGCATTACAGGCTAAGGAAAGCGAGCTGAGGCATAAAGTGAAATCAAAAGAAGCGGCAGACTTGCTGCTGAATGAAATAAAAGACAGGCTGAATGAGTTAAAGCTGCAGCTTGCCGGTATGAAGGAGCGATTAAGTGTAGAATTCAGGATAGAGCTGGACGATATATTGGAAGAGGAAAGAAAGACGGATTCAACGCTTGAAGATTTGCAGGCCACCAGCGACCGCATGAAAAAGCGGTTGGAAAATATGGGCGAGATAAACCCCACGGCTATAGAAGCGTTTACTGAGATGAAGAAACGCTATGAATTTATTTTAGAGCAGAAAAACGATTTGGTATCTGCCAAAGACAGCCTGCTGCAAACCATACAAGAGGTAGAAGCTACTGCCAACCAGCAGTTTTTAGACACCTTTAACCAGGTAAGAGAAAATTTTCAGAAAGTGTTTAAAGCGCTGTTTACCGAAGAAGATACGGCAGATATGATACTGGAAAACCCGGAGAACCTTGCAGAAACAGGCATTGACATTATGGCCAAACCAAAGGGCAAGCGCCCGTCGTCAATATCACAGTTAAGCGGCGGGGAAAAAACACTAACCGCAACAGCGCTGCTGTTCTCCATTTACCTGATAAAGCCGGCGCCCTTTTGTATTTTGGATGAAGTGGATGCCCCGCTGGATGATGCCAACGTTGGCAAGTTTACGCAAATGATACAGAAGTTCAGCGAGAACTCGCAGTTCATCATCGTAACACACAATAAAATGACCATGAGCGCTGTGGATGTTATTTACGGCGTAACCATGCAGGAGCCCGGCGTAAGCAAGCTGGTGCCCGTGGATTTCAGGTCGCTGAACTAACCGGTATTAAGTATAATTTGGTGTATGAAATAGCTGGAGGATTAAGCGCATTTGTGCTTAATCCTTTTTGTTTGGTATTTTTGACGTTTTAGTCAAATCATTTTAATTCCCGGCCGGGCATGGAGCATGAATAAAACAGTAGTTATTATATACCTTGTAATATTCGCGTTATATATCGTGTTTACCCGCACGCCCGATTTTTTTGACAGCGAAACTACCAGCGCTACCATACACTATGCTAAAGACAGTGCCGGCAACACCATACCTTTTGCTAACTATACGGTTGCACGGCAAAATTTAAAGATTGATGCCCGCTACCTGTTTCGGGATTATTATGACGGCGATGCCTGCACCGTTAGGTATAATACCAGCCAGCCGAAAATTGCGGCCGTAGATTCAGTTTGGGGCTATTGGATAACCTGGCAGGAGTTAATGGCCTCCATTATATTGGCAGTGGTATTGTGGCAAATAGCCAAGGCAATTACAAGCAATCCCACGCCGGAAGGCTTACTGTCTGAACTGGAAGATGACGGCTCAACGCCGCGTCCACCCCGTAAAAGAAAATATGATTAAGGGGTAGATACTGCTACCGGCAGTATTTTTCCATTAAAAAACTGGTGAGACCCAAGTGCAAAGGATGAGATAAATTTTGCCATTGCGGCACCGCTTACAGGCGCGTCAAAACCAGGGAAGGCGGCAGCAAGCATTTCCGTATTTACTGCCCCCAGGGCAAGGCAGTTTACTTTTATATTCAGTGGTTTAAGTTCCTCGGCAAGGCATTCAGTAATATTAGCTAAAGCTGCTTTACTGGCGCTGTAAGCGCTAAGGCCCACAAATTTGCTGCTGCCCTGGTAGCCGCCCATGCTGCCTATGTTTACAATATGCGCTACGTTACTTTTACTCAGCATGGGCACCAAAAAGCGGGTAAGCGAAAGCTGGCTGAAAACATTTGTTTCAAACATATTCCGCCACTCATCGCCGGACGTTTCCATAAAAGATTTGTTTAGCAAAATGCCTGCATTGTTTATAAGTACATCAATAACCGGGTAGGGGGCAAACATATTTTGCATGGCCGCTTCATCCAGCAGCTTTAAATCGGCCGCATGTGTTATAATATGCATGCCCTCTGTGGTTGCCTGTTGCTGCAATTTCGCTAATCCGTCTTTATTTCTTGATATAGCTATTACCGTATTATTTTTGTCCGCAGCCATAGCAAGCGCTGTTTCAAACCCAATGCCTTTGCTCGCCCCTGTTATAACAATATTCATGGCTGTAAACCTACGGAAAAACTTAATTGAGAAAGAAGGTTGATTAGTTGACTGGTTGGAAGAATAAAAATATGGGTGTTAAACTATAGAAAAAACCAAATGCAGAATGACCGGGGTTCAGTATTATCACTTATTAAACTCACCAAAATGCCACAAAATGCCGCTGGGGTCGTGCAGAAAACATTCTTTGCCCCAATGGTCGTAACGTATGGGGGTTATGCGCGCGCCTTCGTATTTGGCGGGTAAATCAAGTGCCACCAATTCGTCCCAAAAGCGGTGTACATCTTCTACTTCCATAAATACCATCGTATTATCTATCCAATCCTTAACATACCCGTTTTGCAGGTAAAAGCCAAGCCCGCCACTTGTAAACAGCGACATATCTTTCGACAATACTTTTTCTTCAAAGCCAAGGTCTCGGTAAAAGCTGCGGGATTCTTCAAAATTTTTAGCGCCAATAAACGGGTGGATAGATTTAGCCTTATGCTGCATGAACTGGTGTTTTATATTGGCTTAAAAGTAGGTAATTGTATTGAGTTGAAAGGATTGATGATGTATAAAGATTGGTGAAACGGACAGAATGGGAGGTGAGGGGCTTAAGCAATTTCTCCGTTGATGGGTGTGTTCACCAAAAGCGATATTTTACAACTCACAAAGAATGGCTGTATCAGTAATTGTATAAATCCCTTCTTTTAGGAAGCTACCAGAATTTCCACAACGGTTTTTTTTGTTTTTTTGCCCGCTCCTTAGCCAACAATTCCTCAATGTTGTTTAAGTATTGGGACACAATGTGATAGCCATATACATATATTCCATCTTCCTCCCCGTTTTTAAAGCGTTTTATAGCTCGCTGCATGGGCCAGGCCTTTGCTCCACCGGGAAGCATCAGCGCTGCATTTATTTCTCCTTCAGGGTCATTCTCATTTGTTTCCCAAACGGTGCCGGGAATAAGCTTTATGATAGTTTGCCCAATGTACGCCCCCAATGCAAAAAGTATCTGCCCCAGGTTTTTTGAAAAACGGCCGCCGTCAATTACCTCGCCATTTCTTGAATTGAGTTCATAAAATCTGTCTACCTCTTTAAAGCTGGATAAAGTATAATCAAGGATAAATTTATCAGCTTTAAATCCTTTTGTAATCATATCCGTAAACGTATTAATATCCTCCATGATTGTTGCCATATAATATTATTTTGCTTTTAGACTCTACAGTAAAAAATAAGCCTTACAAACACACTAAAATATCTCGAATAATCGAAACTATTTTTACTAAGCGGAAAAATTAGTGTTGCAATTCTCTTCTCCCTAAAAACCCCTAACTTGCTGCTAAATGTGCCATGCATGAAAAATGTATTTTTGACAATTATTCTGTTCGCAACCGTAAGCGCGTATGCCCAGAAAAAAGATTACCCCATCCAACCCGTGTCTTTCACACAGGTGCACGTAACCGACAACTTCTGGCGGCCTAAAATGCAGATAAATGCCGATGTAACCATTCCTTATATCCTGAAAATGCTTAAAGAACATGGCAGGATTGACAACTTTTTGGCAGCGGCCGGTAAAATGCCGCGCAAGCTATATTCAACCTACCCGTTTGATGATACTGACGTGTACAAATGGATTGAGGGTGCCAGCTATGCGCTTCAGGTGGAGCCTAACCCAAAGCTGGAGCTTTACCTTGACAGCATTATTGCCATTATTGGCGCGGCGCAGGAAGATGACGGCTACTTGTACACCTTCAGGACGATACACCCTGATACGCCGCACGATTGGGTGGGTAACAAACGCTGGGTGAATGAAGAAATATTGAGCCATGAACTGTACGATGCCGGCCATTTATATGAAGCAGCCTACGCCCATTATAATGCTACCGGTAAAAGAAACCTGTTGAACATTGCTTTAAAAAATGCCGACCTGCTGGTAAAAGATTTTGGATGGGGCAAAGTAGAAGAATACCCCGGCCACCAGATTGTGGAAATAGGCTTAACGAAACTGTACCGTATAACCGGCGAGAAAAAATATCTTGACCTTGCAAAGTTCTTTTTAGATGTACGTGGCCCCAAAGGTGAAAGTTATAACCAGGCCGATAAAAAAGTGGTTGACCAGGACGAGGCCGAAGGGCATGCCGTGAGGGCAACCTATATGTACAGTGGTATGGCAGATGTAGCGGCTCTTACCGGCGACAGCGCTTACCTGAAGGCCATTGATGCTATTTGGGATGATGTGGTTGGCAAAAAAATATACATTACCGGGGGCATTGGCGCTACCAACAATGGTGAGGCTTTTGGCGCTGCCTATGACCTGCCCAATATGAGCGCTTATGCGGAAACCTGCGCTGCCATTGCAAACGTGTACTGGAATTACCGCATGTTTTTGTTGCACGGCGATGCTAAATATATGGACGTGATGGAGCGGACGTTGTATAACGGGCTATTATCAGGGGTGTCGTTAACCGGTGACCGTTTCTTCTACCCTAACCCGCTGGCCTCTGTGGGGCAGAATGAGCGCAGTGCGTGGTTTTCCTGCGCCTGCTGCATTTCTAATATGACACGCTTTTTGCCCTCAGTGCCCGGCTATGTTTATGCCCAAAACAATAACGACCTGTATGTAAACCTGTTTATGACCAACAGCACCAATATAAAGCTGGCACGCGGTAACGTACATATAGCTCAAACAACCAATTACCCCTGGGACGGAAAAATTGACATGCAGGTTGACCCTGCAACAGCCGGCCGGTTTACCCTGCGCATACGCATACCAGGGTGGGCAGTACAGGAGCCTATTCCGGGTGACTTATATACCTCTGCCGACGGCAAGCTGCCCGTAGCATTAACCATTAATGGCAAGCCATTTAAATATACTGTGGAAAAGGGCTACGCGGTTATTAACCGCGCATGGCAAAAAGGCGATAAAGTGTCGCTGGAACTGCCGATGAAGCCTGAACACGTTTACGCCAACGGGAACGTAAAAGCTGATACCGGCCGCTTTGCCATACAGTACGGCCCTATAGTGTATTGTCTTGAAGGGGTTGATAATAAAGACAGCCTGGTGCAAAACATTGTGGTTGATAAAACCGCGCCTTTAGAGGTGAGCTACAAAAGCAACCTGCTTAACGGTGTGGATGTTATAACCACCGAGGGCGAGGCCACCAAACGCCAGCTAAATACTACCGCACTGCTTACCAGCAGGCAGCAGGTTACGGCCATACCCTATTACGCGTGGGATAACCGCGGCGCCGACGAAATGGAGGTGTGGATACCGTATAAACAATCCGCAGCCAGGCCACAGCCCGCGCCCACCATTGCCAATACCAGTAAAGTGAGTGCATCCATTAAGTCGAGAAGTATAAAATCCATCAACGACCAGATAGAGCCGGTCGACTCAAAAGACCAGACGGTGCCATATTTTCACTGGTGGCCTGCGAAAGATACTACTGAATGGGTGCGGTATGATTTTAATGCGCCGCACAGTGTAAGTAGTTGTAAGGTGTATTGGTATGATGACGGCCCGTGGGGCGGTTGCCGTATACCCGCAGCATGGAAAATATATTATATGAAAGACGGTGAATGGGTACCGGTGAAAAATACCAGCGATTACGAAATTGCCAAAGACAAATATAACAGCGTAACATTTGAGCCTGTAACTACCACAGCCGTAAAGCTTGAAGTACAGTTGCCAAAAGATAATTCAACCGGTATTCACGAATGGATAGTTGAATAGCAATAGGTTATGTAAAACATAATAATGACTGCTCCTCAAAAATTTTATTACAATTTTTTTTAAATAAAGTTTTTGGAGAAAGGTGTTTACCCTTATCTTTGCCGTCCCGAAAAACGGAGTGGTAACACAAAGTTGGGAACGGATTGGTAGTTCAGTTGGTTAGAATGCCGCCCTGTCACGGCGGAGGTCGCGGGTTCGAGTCCCGTCCAGTCCGCAGAGAAGCTTCACGAACAGTGGGGCTTTTTTATTTTAGGCATGTATTTTATGTGCATATTATATAAAGCGTTATTGATGGGACGGGTTCGAGTCCCGTCCAGTCTGCGGAGAAGCTTCGCGAATAGTGGGGCTTTTTTGTTTTAGGTATGTGTATATCATACAAAGTACTATTGACGGCAGCTATTACAAGGGTTTTTCCGAAAAAATGTATTCTCGCCTGTAACCTTTTCTTGTTTGGCAAGTAACCGGTATAACAGTCATCCTCAAAAGCATACTTGTATGTTCCGCAACTACTTGAAAAGCGCTTTTCGCAACCTGGCAAAAAACAAGGTACATTCATTTATAAACCTTGCCGGGTTGGCTATCGGCATGTCGTTGGCCATAATAATAGGCCTGTGGACATACGATGAAATATCCTTTGACCGCTATCACCAGAATTACCGCAGCATTGCACAGGTTATGCAAAGCCAGGTGCTCAACAACGAGATAAAAACACAGGTACAGGTGCCCATTCCTTTAGGTGAATACCTGCGCAGCGCCTATGGCAGCTATTTTAAAAGCATTGTCATGTCGTCAAACAACGAAGATCACATATTGGCTGCCGGTGAAAACAAATTTACCAGGACCGGCAATTATATGGAAGCAGGGGCGCCGGACCTATTTACGCTACAAATGATACAGGGCAGCAGGGATGGCCTGAAAAACCCGTCAGGGTTATTGCTTTGCCAGTCGGTTGCCACGGCGCTTTTTGGCAGCACTAATGCAATAGGCCAAGTTGTAAAGATGGATGACCAAACAAATTTAACAGTTACGGGCGTTTACGAGGATTTACCCGCCAACACAACACTTAATAAAACATTGTTTATTGCGCCATGGCAGCAAATGAAACACCTGCAAAACAACCTGCATAACTGGGGCAATAACAACTGGCAGGTATTTGTACAAATTGCGGGTAATACAGACTTCAACAGCATTTCTGAGAAAATTAAAAATGCAAAATCAGCTAATGCAGATAATGGCGAGCAACGGTTTAAACCTGTAATCTTTCTGCAACCTATGAGCAGGTGGCACCTGTATTCTGAATTTAAAAATGGCGTAAATACCGGCGGCAGAATTGATTATGTGTACCTGTTTGTTATCATCGGCATATTTGTGCTGCTGCTTGCGTGTATAAATTTTATGAATCTCAGTACGGCCCGCAGCGAGAAGCGCGCCAGGGAAGTTGGCATTCGTAAAGCCATAGGCGGCCTTCGCAGCCAGCTTATTTACCAGTTTTTTGGGGAGTCGGTACTCACTGCTTTCATGGCGTTTGTGCTTTCTGTCGGGCTGGTGGCGGTGTCATTGCCTTTTTTTAATGATGTGGCGGGTAAACAAATCAGCCTTCCGTGGGGTAATGTTGCATTTTGGGGCATATATGTTGGCTTTGCCATTTTTACGGGTGTTATTGCCGGCAGTTACCCGGCGCTTTATTTATCATCTTTCAGGCCGGTGAAGGTGTTGAAAGGCGAATTTAAAGCAGGCCGCAGGGCAGCGCTGCCAAGGCAGGTTATGGTGGTGCTGCAGTTTACTGTATCGGTAATACTTATCATTGGCACTATAGTGGTGTTCAGGCAGGTACAGTATGCTAAAAACAGGCCGGTTGGCTATAGCCGTGATGGTTTGGCGGCTATTGAAGTAATTACCCCGGAACTGCATGACCATTTTGATGCCTTCAGGCAAGACCTTTTGAAAACGAGCCTGGTAGAAAACGTAGCTGCTTCGTCCTCACCCGTTACAGAAACAAGAAATGAGCAATCGGGCTTTGACTGGCAGGGCAAAGAAAAATCCGGCAATACACAAAATTTCATCACCACGGGCGTATCAAAAGAATATGGCAATACCATAGGATGGCAGTTTGTGGCGGGGCGTGATTACAGGAGTGGCCCTGAAGGTGCGGATGCGCAGAGTTTTGTGATAAATGAATCTGCTGCAAAAATGATGGGCTTTGCCAACCCCGTAGGGCAACAGGTGCACTGGATGGGTTATACATTTACGATTATCGGCGTAGTGAAGGATATGGTTATGGCATCTCCGTTCGACCCTGTTGAACCTGCTATATTTTATATGGCACCCTGGCGTATTAACGTGTATAATGTGCGGTTAAACCCGCATGCAACTGCGGCAAGGGCTATACCTGCCATTGAAGCAATATTTAAAAAATACAGCCCCCAACAGCCGTTTAGTTACAAGTTTGCGGATGATGAATATGCCCGCAAATTTGCCGCAGAAGAAAGGATAGGCACATTAGCAGGCTTTTTTGCAGCCCTGGCGGTGTTTATAAGTTGCCTGGGTTTATTCGGGATGGCGTCATTTATGGCAGAACAACGCATTAAAGAAATTGGTGTGCGTAAGGTATTAGGCGCATCGGTACCCGGCCTATGGGGGTTGCTGTCAAAAGATTTTGTGGCATTGGTATGCATCGCTTTGCTCATCGCAATACCCGCGGGCTACCTGTTTATGCATAACTGGCTGCAGCGATATGAATACCGCACCGGGCTTGCGTGGTGGATATTTGCCTCTGCCGCAGCCGGCGCTTTATTTATAACCCTGGCCACTGTAAGTTACCAAAGCATAAAGGCTGCCTTAGCCAACCCCGTTAAGGCGCTGAGAAGCGAATGACCTGCCTGCAACACTGGGCAGAGATACAGGATAATGTATAACAAATAGTAATAGCAGGAGGCTGTGCCAGGCCGCTCCCTTGGTAGGCGTGAAGCTTTGTAAACGCGCGAGGTTTTCTTCTTTTACCGTCTCCCCCGCACCCTTTTTTACAACCGGGCATTGCATAAAGATTTGGTATTCGCCCCTTTCAAAAATAAATCTGCCGGTGTGATGTTATTTGCCATATCTTCGCAGGGTTAAATTTGAGTTTTACAGCACTCAGTAAGTGAAATTTCCCCGCCGGCAAATCGCCTACCGTTAAATCTTATTTTACGCTTGCGTTTTTCTCAATATTTTTTAGCAATCAATTTTTAAAAATGAACATTTTCGTGTCAAGTCTTAGCTTCAGCGTTACTGATGAAGACTTAAAGCAATTATTCACCTCTTATGGTAATGTATCTTCTGCCAAAGTAATTATGGACAGGGAAACTAACCGCAGCAAAGGCTTTGGCTTTGTTGACATGGCAGACGATGCCGAAGGTGAGAAAGCCATTAAAGAATTAAATGGCTCTAATTTCATGGGGCGCACTATTAACGTTAATATCGCCAGGCCAAGAGAAGAAAGGCCTAAGAAATCTTTCAACAACAGGTGGTAATACCCAAAAAAGATTAAAAGAGAGCTGGCACAAAGCTCTCTTTTTTTATTTTCAGGCGCCGCCAGCACATTTTTTTAATTTATTACAAAATATCCTAAAGCCAACAGCAACGCATTAAGTGCCATTGCTCTTGTAAAAATATACCCCTGTTGCTTAAATTAATGTATCTTCACCGGGTTAATTCGAGTCTTACAGCACTCAGTAAGTGAAATTTCCCGCTGGCTCACGCCGACTGTCAAATCTTATTTTACGCCTGCTTTTTTTCTCAACATTACTTCTACTCAATTTAAAAACATGAACATTTACGTGTCAAGTCTCAGTTTCAGCGTTACTGATGAAGACTTAAAGCAATTATTTCTCTCATTCGGGGCGGTATCTTCTGCCAAGGTAATTATGGACAAATACACTAATCGCAGCAAGGGATTTGGCTTTGTAGAAATGCCGGATGATGCGGCGGGAGAAAAAGCCATTAGCCAGTTAAACGGTTCACAATTCCAGGGTAGAACGGTTAACGTTACTGTTGCCAGGCCGAGAGAAGAAAGATCTGGTGACAGGCGCTCTTTCTCCGGTAGCAAATGGTAATTGCAGGTTTAAATATTCAAAGAGTGTTGCATGCAGGCGCTCTTTGCCTTCATATTCAATGTAACTATGCAAACAGTCATCATTGGTTCCGGTAGTTTTATTCCGTGCAATATTAAAACCAACAGTTGTTTTACGGGACAGTGTTTTTACGATGATCAGCACCGTCTTATTAATCAGCAATCCGGTGACATTATTGCGAAATTTCAGCAAATTACCGGTATCGCAGAAAGACGGTATGTTGATGAGCAAATGAACGCGTCAGGCATGGCGGCGCTTGCAGGCGCAAGAGCCATAGAGGATGCAGGCATTGATGCGGAGACGATTGACCAGGTAATTGTGGCACACAATTTTGGCGATACCGCATGTAATGCCGTGCAGGGCGATATGGTTCCTTCGCTTGCTTCCCGCGTTAAGCACAAACTTGGTATTAAAAACCCGGCATGCGTAGCGTATGATTTGCTGTTTGGCTGCCCGGGCTGGTTGCAGGGGCTAATACAAGCGGATGCTTTTGGTAAAGCGGGTATGGCAAAAACATGTCTTATAATCGGCACAGAAACGCTTAGCCGTGTTATTGATATATACGACCGCGACAGTATGATATTTAGTGATGGGGCCGGCGCTGTGGTAACTGTTATGGAAGAGAATGGCGGTCGCGGTATTATCGGGAGCAAATCTGCTTCGTACGCATGTGAGGACATAGGTTATATAACGATGGGCCAACCGAATTTTCAATTGAATGGTTCAGCACATAAATACCTGAAAATGCAGGGGAGAAAAGTGTACGAATTTGCCCTGAAAGAAGTGCCTGCCGCCATAAAAAATTGCCTGGAGCAATGTAATGCTGATATTAATGAAGTAAAGAAAATATTTATACACCAGGCAAATGAAAAAATGGATGAAGCCATTGTTGAGCGCCTGTTTAAACTATACGGCATTAAAAATGTTCCACAGAACATAATGCCTATGAATATCCAAACACTGGGTAACAGTTCTGTGGCTACCATCCCCACGTTATATGATATGGTGCGTAAACAGCAGCTTGCAGGCCATACCATATACGATGGCGACGTTATTGTTTTTGCTTCAGTAGGCGCGGGTATGAATATTAACGCAGTTTGTTATAAAGTATAATTTTAAAATAAGTACTTATGAGTAATGATGAAATAGAAAAGTTTCTTGCCAAACAGCAAATAAAAGATGGCCAGCAGGTAAAAATCGTTTTTAAAAAACGTAATACCCTGTACGGGATATTTATAAAGGGGAATGATTACGTTGACCTGAAAAGAAAGAATTTTTGGCGTATAGTTACTTCAATGAATTTTGAAGCATGGAGCCGCTCAAAAGACATAAACTTTGCACGCATTTTTAATGGCTCTGAATTCTCCAGCCTCGCTGTAAAAGATATTTAAGCTATTGTAATATTCACCGGAATTATAACCGGAAAGCGAAATGCCAGCCTGCTGCTTACCGTTGCACTTATGCACCCGGTAACAGCAGTTGTGTAAAAACAAATCGTCACAACCCGCCATGGGTTATTATAACTGCGGCTTACCCGCAGTATACCCCGCATGGGGGCGATGCAGCATTGTGTTAAAATTTACACAGAAGCAAAAAATATATTACCTACTTAACGTTTAAGGGCATTGAAGAAAGCCTGCTGCCTGAAAGGTTTTTAAAAGTACATAAATCATACATCATACAACTGAGCAAGGCTAACAGCGTTAAAGGCGATAACCTGCTTATTTGCCAAACAGCTATACCAATAAACCGCACCAGCAATGATGAAATAATGCACACAGTTATTATCGGGCTGTTTTAATGCGGTAAACACGAAAAGCTTTACGGCAGGTATTTATCCATTTAATTTTAACGCGGAAAAAATTATCGTTTTTATATTCCCAAACCTCGGCGGATTTTTTTGCAATAACTTTAAGACTATAGCAGCCGGTGTTTCAAACCCATTTAAAATTTGTCGGTATATTTGATTCTTTTTTTGAGTTTGCCGCAGGTGGAATAATATTTACCGGCTATTACGTATGCGCAAATCAATTAACTAATTCAAACAGGTTAAAGCACATTTATCATGAACCAGGTAACACAGTATGTAACCGATTTTGTAAGTCTTCTTGACGAGAGCAGCAATAACATTTTTAATATGACACATGCGGAGGCTGTGGCAGCGGTAATTTCAAACGACCCGGAACAGGTGCGTAAGATTGAAGGCCATTTTGCCATCGTGGAAAAAGTGGGCAGGGAAGTATTTATGGCCCGCTCCATCGGCAGGCCTATGCGTTATTTCCTGGCCAAGCAAACCTCCGGCCCGCTGCTGATTGTTGCAGAGCGTATGGATGAAATTTATGAGTTTCTCAAACAAAAAGGCCTTCACACACAATTCCATCCTTCCTACACGAGGATGGTGCCTGCACATTTTGTAGTGCGGCTGGAAGTGATTGGCTGCCCCGACCCCAACCCGGTTTACACACGCTTTTTTGCCCCGCAGCGCAATACCTTGCCGACCGACCTTGACGCGATAGGAAAGTTGTACATAGAAACATTGGCGCAGGAATGTGAGAAGTGGTTAAGAACTGTACCTGCTGACCAGCCCATTGGCGTGCTGTTTTCCGGCGGTATTGACAGCGGCTCAGTATTCCTGGTGTTATACCATGTAATGCTCAAAATGGGTATGTCTCCGCAACGTTTAAAGGCCTTCACACTATCCATCAATAATGGCCCGGATGCTGAGCAGGCACACCAGTTTATGGATAAATTGGGGCTGTCACTGTTCCTGGAAGTGCTGGACGCTGCCCAATCTGAAATTGATTACAGGGAAACCATAAAAGTGATTGAAGATTATAAACCGCTTGACCTTGAATCAGCCACAATGGCGCTGGCGCTTTGTAAGCAAATACGTAAAACATACCCGGACTGGACATACCTTGCCGACGGTGACGGCGGTGACGAGAACCTGAAAGATTACCCGATTGAAGAAAATACCGAGCTTACCATACGCAGTGTACTAAACAACACCATGCTGTACCAGGAAGGCTGGGGCGTTGATAAAATAAAACATTCATTAACTTACTCAGGTGGCCAGAGCCGTGGTTATGTACGCTCTTATGCACCGCCGAAAAAGCTTGGTTTTAAAGGCTTTAGCCCCTATACTTTACCTAATGTTATTGAAGTTGCTGAAGGCATTCCTTTTATTCAGCTTACTAACTGGAGCGAAGAAGCATTGTATGCCCTGAAGGGCGAGATTGTAAGCCGCGGCGTTAAAGCCGTTACTGGTTTTGATATGCCGGTGTTTGAAAAACGCAGGTTCCAGCGCGGGGCAGTATCAGAAAGCAGCTTTAACCAGGTGTTCCCCAAGGATGAAATAGGTTACCGGGTGTATTTCAACTCATTATATGCCTGATAACCTGCTGATTGAAAAACTCCGCCCCGGCAGGAACACAGTAAATGCGGATATTCCCTACCACTTCCTGCACGAGCAGGAGCCTGGTCTGGATGGAGATTTACAGGAAGTGAATACAATTTTTCTCACTGGTAAGGAGTGTGCCTTTAAATGCCTGATGTGCGACCTGTGGAAAAACACGTTACCTGTCCCCACACCGCAGGGCGCCATTTTGCGCCAGCTTGACTATGCGTTGGAAAGGCTGCCCGCGGCAAACGTTATTAAGTTATACAACAGCAGTAATTTTTTTGACCCTAAGGCAGTGCCGCCGGCTGATTACCCTGGTATTATAGCAAGGGTGAAACACTACGAGAGGGTTATTGTTGAAAACCACCCCAAACTTAGCGGAAAGGCCTGCGCTGAATTTGCCGAAAAGCTTGACGGCAGGCTGGAAGTAGCTATGGGGCTGGAAACAATTAACCCCGCAGTGCTGCCAAAGCTTAATAAGCAAATGACGCCGGAAGATTTTAAAAAAGCTGCTGCTTTTTTGCGTAGCCATAATATTGATGTGCGTGCCTTTGTGCTGTTAAACCCTCCCTACCTTACCGGCAGGAAAGAGAATATTGAATGGACTTTTAAAACCGTGCAATTTGCTTTTGACAGCGGTACAAACCGTTGTACCATTATACCGGTGCGTACCGGAAACGGCACTATGGAATTGCTGCAGCAGGAAGGTAATTATGTGCCGCCAACGCTTGATATGCTGGAAGAAGTATTTGAGAAATGTCTTGCCCTGCAGCAGGGGCAGGTATTTGTTGATACCTGGGATATTGGTTTTACGACCCGGTGCCCGCAATGTTTTGAGCAAAGAAAACAAAGACTGGAATTAATGAAGCTCCGGCAAAAAACTTACCAGCCGATAGCCTGTAGCTGTCAATCCGCTGATGCCTGAAAGCTATGATATGCTTATATGCGGGGCCGGTTTTGCCGGCTCGCTTACCGCCCTGTGTTTACACGACGCCGGGTTTAAAGTATGCCTGCTGGAAAAAGGGCAGCATCCGCGCTTTGCCATCGGCGAATCATCTACGCCGGTAGCTGACATGATACTGCGCAGCCTGTCAGCAAAGTACAACCTGCCGTGGCTGCATGATTTTTCCCGGTATGGTAGCTGGCAGCAATCCCACCCGGAGGTAACCTGCGGCATAAAACGAGGCTTTAGTTATTTTAAACATTATCCCGGTAAAGAATTTGCCACCGATGAATATCACACAAACGAATTATTGGTAGCTGCAAGTGTGAGCGATATGCAATCAGATACTAACTGGCTGCGCTCAGACTTTGACGCCTTCCTCGTAAATAAAGTGAAGGAGGCGGGTATTATTTATTTTGATTTAACGGAGATACTATCTGCGAATAAAGAAGATGACTGGGAGATTATAACCCGCCGTTCCGAAGTAACAAATATCATTCGCGCCTCTTTCGTTATAGATGCTACCGGAAGCGGGCAACTGCTTGAGACATTCCTGGGAGTGAAATCTTCTTCAACGGAGTTTCTCACCAATTCATTCGCCGTATTTTCTCATTTTAATAATGTGCCGCGCTGGACTGAAATGCTTCAAAGCACAGGTATTGCTACTGCTGATTTTCCTTACGACCCCGATAATTCAGCCCTTCACCAGGTTTTGGACGAAGGTTGGGTGTGGATGCTGCGGTTTAATACCGGCCTAACCAGTATCGGGTTTGCCCTTAACGGGGAAGGTGATAAATATAAAGGATTGACGCCGGGGGAAATATGGGATTATGGCTGTGCAAAATATCCATCCCTCAATAGTATTGGTGAAAAGGCCACTTTAGCCGCTGTGCCCGGCAAAATACTGCAGTCCGCAAGGTTGCAAAGAAAGGTGGAACGTTGTTTTGGAGATGGCTGGGTGGCATTGCCGCACACCTGCGGTTTTGTTGACCCGCTGTTTAGTTCAGGCATTGCGCACTCTCTCAATGGCATTGAAAAAATAACTTCGATATTTCAGCGGTGCGGCAATGACAACGGGCTGCTATACGATGAATTAGCGGCATACGAAGAAGCTGTTTTTGAAGAATTGAAATTTGTTGATATACTTGTGGCCGGGTGTTACAAAACAATGCCTCATTTTCAACTCTTCAGTGCATGGTCAATGTTATATTTTGCGGCTACCATTATGTATGAACAACGCCGCTTGCGTAACGAAGACCCTGGATATTTCTTGAGCGCTGACGATATGTATATAAAGAATATCGTGCAAAAATCTTACAACGATTTAGTGGCTATACTGGAAAAAGGGCATCCCTCCGGGGAAGACATACAATTGTTTACCACGCTTGTAAGGGACCGGATAAAACCCGTTAATACCGCGGGATTGATGGAGCCATCGGTTAAAAACATGTACCGGCATACAACAGCAATGCTTTAAAAGTTCTGCCGGTAATTATCCTGCCTATTCTTTTATTTGCCCGGTTTCAGTGCATTAATAAAATCGCCGGTGCTCACTTTACGGGTATTATATTTTTCCTGGTATTCCCGGTGTTGCTTATCTGTGGGATAACCAAAATTTGCGTTGTAGGGATATGACGGCATGTTGTGATAGGGCAGGGGCGCCACCGTTTGCCCGTATGCTGTATTAAGGTCGCCATCCTTCACCCATCCTTCGCTGTAAATAAGGAAATCGCGTTTCCAGCCTTTGGGCAGCGGTGGTAAATTCTGCGCATCAAAATCAATCGTTACTTCGTCGCCGGAATTGCAGATAATATATTCATCATCGCCACGCTGCAGTAATGGCATTACATCACCATAACGGGTATAATAGCCGGTAAGGTCGCGCCATTTTTGTCCCTTGCTTACATCGTAATAGTCAAGCCATTCCGGGCCATAAGGGCCGCCCTTGCGGTACGTGGCGGAATAACCGTGGTAACCTAATTTCGCGTCAAGCATAGTCAGGTCATTCATTTTCACCGGGGCGCCAGCATTGCCCGTGGTGAAAAATATATTGTCCCAATAAATCTGCATATCTGTGCGTATCCTTACGCGCCTGTCATTAGGTGTTAAAAATTTCCCTGAAAGATTGGCAATAACCATCTTATCCCTTCCCATGGGGAAACCGAGGTTGGGTATAACTGTTTCCCATTCGCCTTTGCTGTTTATTACCTGCAGGCTGGGCGGCCGTAGCTGGTATTGACTTGCCTGGGTAAGCGCGGTATTAATGCTGGCATCTGTTGGAAAAACCCACCCGCGCAAAAACAGGTACAGGCTGTCGCTTTTTGCTTTGTCGCCCAAATCAAGCACCAGGTCGTGGTCTTGCGCAAGCCCCTGGTATTTACCTAAGGCAAAGGTTGAAGCGTACTGGAAATCGTACGAGCTTATTTTAGGCAGCAGGTTATTGCCCTCGCCGTCCTCGGCAGAAACCGGCAAATATTTACCTGATACTTTATACACCGTTTTGCCCGGGAATGGTGGCGCAACAAAGCGTTCATCCACGTAAGTGTCAGCAGAATCAGGGTGGTCAACTGCCACCAGCCCAACCTTATCAAAGTAAACCGCTTCCCATAATTCCTCGGTAATTTTTATGGTATATTTCCCGTTTTTAGGTTTTAGTTTTTCGCCTGGTACCAGCAGGTATTCTTTTGAGGCATCAGCAAACGCGTATGTGGTATCATTACCATTCACTGCGAGGGGCATGCCTAGGGCGCTTCGCCACATCATGTCTTTAATAAACTCGTATTTCTCCCCGTTCCAGGTGAACAGGAAAGGGCATGAGCCTTTAAGCATTTCTTTTTCCACTATCCTTTCGTTACGCGAAGGGTCAACAATTACCTGCGGGACACCATTGGGCCAGATGATGCGTACCACGTCAAGCGAGTTTCTCATACCCACGCCAAAGTTTGCCAACGGCCTCTTCAGCGTTTTTAACTGGTATAAATCACCCGACTTCAGCTCTATTTGTGCGCCAATACCAAGACGGTTATTTTTGCTATTGCCGTAGGAAAAACCTGTTAGCTGCACCTGCATGTAATGGTTAAGGTTACCGCCATCGTTTCTTATCAACTGCGCGCCGGAAGGGCCGGATAAAAAGATGTCATCGTCGCCGTCTGTATTAAAATCAGCAAGTCCTATGTGGTAGGCCTGTGCAACTGATGCCGGCAATTGTGATGTCATATTGCTGAACCCCTTAGCAGTATCGTTATGAAATAACTGCACGCCGTGAACAGATGGATTGTTACTTGTGCCTGCCACCAGCAGGTCAAGATGCCCGTCATTGTCAAAATCGAAAAACACGGCATCATTTACCTGTACGTTGCTTAAATAACTGCTGAGTTGCGCCGAAGCGGCATCGGGCACAAAATGAGTACCGCTTACATTTTTTAACAGGGTACAACTTCCATTACCCGCAACAAATATATCCGGCAGGCCATCATTATTATAATCGCCAAAAGCCACTGTTGCCCCTGCATATTTAGTGGTTTTAAGCCGGGTGCTCCCGGTAACATCTGTAAACCTTGCATGCCGGTTGTTATTAAAAAGCTGCAGCCCTGTTTTATCATTAACCGTCACAATATCCAAATCCCCGTCTGAATCGTAATCGGCAAAATCCATGTTGTCGGCGCCGTTGGGGCTGCCCGTAAGGCCCATTGCAGCGGCCTGCTCAGTAAACGTTCCATCGCCATTATTGCGGAAAAACCTGTTTTGACCTTTTTGTGACACGTATAAATCAAGATCTCCATCCTGGTCAAAATCAGCAAACAGCATCTTACGTCCATCCGTTGTGTTGCGCAGCCCTATATCGCCGCGCACGCGTGAAAAAGTGCCATCGCCCTGGTTTTTATAAACGATAATACCCCTGGTGGTAGTAATAAAAAGGTCCTGGTTGCCGTCGTTGTCATAATCGGCGAAAGCTGCATCAATGTCTTCTCCCTCATGTTTTATACCGTCGGTCACCCTTGTTTCCTGGAAGCTGCCGATAGTGCCCGTTAGCAAATGGCTGTCGGTATTGCCACCCGTTACGCTGCTTGTGTACAGGTACATTTCACCCGTAGTACTATAGTCTGTCACTGCTATTACTGAGCGGGTAGCACGGCCCCTGCCAAAGTTAATCCCAACGTTCCTAGACGCATCGGTAAACCTTACATCACGCGGCGATACTTTCCTGCTGCTTGCATACCTGTTTGCTATTTGGCTTGTGGTAAATTGGGGGTTACCCACCGGCAGCTTTGGGCCTTCAACATCGTCAAGGCCATGGGCATACACCGTGGTAAGTTTCATAAGGTTGTGGAATTGCCTGATGTATACCAGCGCGCTGCCGGACTTATTGCCGTGAAGCGCGGTGACTGCCTGGTTATAAAAGCCGGCCGCCGCGGCAGAGAAATCCGGCGCTATTTTTTTTACGCTTTGAAGATAGTACAGGGCGGAGTCTGACTTGCCATTACCCGCAAGAATTTCCGCCAGTTGCAGGCGGGGCACAATATTGGCCGGCGCGAACGACAGCACTTTTGCCAGGTAGCTTTTTTCCTCTGAATAATTTGGGGGGATGGAATTAAGGCCGGCTAATGTATAATACGCATATATGTTCCTCGGGTCAATGGACAGGATGCCCCTCAACTCGCGGGTTGCGCTTTGCTTATCCCCCTTCTGCAAGTACATTTCTGCCAGTACAGACCTTATTTCTGTATTATTGGCCTTCAGCCGCAGCCCTGTCCTTGCTTCACTTTCAGCCTTTGTATAATTTTTTTCCGTCATATACAACAGCGCGAGGTCGCGGTAATTCAGTATTTCTCTTGGGTCGGTTTGTATGGCCTTTAAAAAAGCAAGTTCAGCTTCATCCACGTGGTTATCCTGCAGGTATTGATAGGCTAACATGCGTGGCGGTTGCCTGCTGCCTGCTTGTGCATAAGCGCCTGTAAACAGCAGAAGTAACGCTGTGGCACAAGCCAATACCTTATTAAAAAAGCTGCTACCGGTAAAAACAAACAGGAAGAATTTTACTTTAAATGAATTATACATGCCACTGGTGTTATGAGTACAAATAGATGCAGCAGTGAAAAATGCCAAGGTATTATTTTTTGGGTAATAATTGCCATGCGCCAGCCTGTTTAGCGTTCACGCGGCGTGTTTTAACTTTATGCTTACGAAAAGGCGCAGCCTGCTATTTACCGGCCTGCGGCTTATTGGCGGAGGGCTTCAGCGCATTCCTGAATTCCACTGTATTTACTTTCCTGGTATTATATTCCTGCTGGTATTGCTGATGCTCTTTATCCGACGGGTAAGCGAAAGGACTGTGATACGGGTAAGATGGCATGGCATGGAAAGGCAGCGGCGCTACTGTTTGCCCATACGCCGTGTTAAGGTCACCGTCTTTTACCCAACCTTCACTGTAAATAAGAAAATCGCGCTTCCAGCCTCCAGGCAACGGCGGCAGTTGGGTGGCATCAAAATTCATGGTCACTACATCCCCGCCATCGGCAATAATGTATTCATCATCCGCTTTCTGTAACAATGGTTTTACATCCCCATACCGGGTATAGTTACCGGTAAGGTCGCGCCATTTTTGTCCTGTGCTTGCTTCATAATAATCAAACCACTCAGGGCCGTAAGGGCCGCCTTTGCGGTAAGAAGAGGAATAACCGCGGTAGCCCAATGTTGCATCAAGCATGGTAAGGTCGCGCATTTGCACCGGGGCTTTTGCATTACCGGTAGAGAAAAACGCTTCATCCCAATAAATCTGCATGTTGGTGCGTATTCTTATGCGCCTGTCGTTAGCTGTGAGGAATTTTCCTGAAAGGTTGGCAATAACCATTTTATCCCTCCCCATAGGGAAGCCGATATTATCAATTACCGTTTGCCATTCGCCTTTTTTATTCATTACCTGCAGGCAGGGTGGGTGCACCCTGAATTTGCTATTCTGCGTAAGCGCGGTATTTACGCTTGCATCTGACGGGAAAATCCACCCGCGTAAAAACAGGAAGAGGCTGTCTGTGCGGGCTTTATCGCCAAGGTCAAGTACAAGGTCATGGTCTTCCGCAACACCCTGGTATTGGCCAAGAGAGAAATTGGAAACATATTGAAAATCGTACGCGCTCAATTTTGGCAGTACATCAGTGCCATTCCCGTCAGTGGCAGCAACGGGCAGGTGTTTGTTACCTACTACGTACAGTTTTCTGCCGGGGAAAGGCGGCGCTACAAACCGCTCGTCAACATACGTGTTTACTGAATCGGGATGATCAACTGCTACTAACTGTGCCTTGTCAAAGTACACCGCTTCCCACAATTCTTCGGTCACCTTTAAAGAATACTTCCCATCTTTTGGCTGCAATTTTTCACCGGGGATAAGCAGGTATTCTTTTGAAGCGTCGCCAAATGCATAAGATGTGTCCCTGCCGTTAATAGCCATAGGCATACCCATAGCGCTTCTCCACATCATATCTTTTATAAACTCGTATTTTTTTCCATTCCACGTAAACAGGAAGGGGCAGGAGCCTTTCAGCATTTCCTTTTCCAGCGACCTTTCATTGCGCGACGGGTCGGTGATGACCTGCGGCACCCCGTTGGGCCAGATGATGCGCACCGCGTCGAGAGAATCCCTCGAGCCAACCCCAAACTGTATCAGCGGGCGTGTAACTGTTTTTAACTGGTATAAATCGCCGGCTTTCAACTCAACCTGTGCACCAATGCCCAGCCTGTTATTTTTGCTGTTGCCATAGGCCAAGCCCACTAACTGTACCTGTAAAAAATTGTTCGTATTCCCGCCATCGTTCCTTAACAGGTGAATGCCGTCGGGGGCGGAAAGGAAAATGTCTTCATCGCCATCGAGGTTAAAATCTGCTATGGCTATGCGCTGGCCCTGTTTTACATTGGCAGGCAACAGGTAGCTAACATCGCTAAAGCCTTTTGTGGTATCGTTATGAAACAGCCAAACGCCCCGCGAGGAAGTGTCTTTGCCAACCCCTGCCACTAACAGGTCTTCATGCCCATCATTGTCAAAATCAAGAAATGCTGCATCATAAGCTTTAACGCCGTTCAGCAGGTTGCTGAGTTGTTTTGAAACAGGGTCTAAAACAAAGCCGTGCTCACCAACATTCGTCAGCAGGTAGCATGCACCACCCAGGCCACCGGCCACAAACATATCCAGCATGCCATCATTGTTATAGTCGCCAAACGCAACTGCTGTTCCTGTGTATCCCGGTTTTACCAGCCCAAGCGAATCGCTGATGTCGCTGAAATTGGAGTGCCTGTTATTGTTGAGTAAAGCCAGTTTGCCGTTTTCATCAACCGACGCAATGTCAAGGTCTCCATCCGAGTCCCAATCACCAAAATCCATGTCAACTGTCTCATTGGGGTTACCGGTGAGGCCGGGAATATTTTTCTCTTCAGTAAACGTACCATCACCGTTATTACGGAAAAACTTATTGCCTCCTTTGCAGGCTATGTACAGGTCAAGGTCACCGTCCTGGTCAAAATCAGCAAAAAGCATTTTACGGCCGCCTGCAGCATTGTTAAGCCCAATATTGCCCGATACTTTTGTAAATGTGCCATCACCTTCATTATGGTAAACAATCATTCCTTTGGTAGTGGTGATAAGCAGGTCCTGGTAGCCGTCGTTATCATAATCGGCAAAAGTCGCGTCAAGGTCCTGCCCGTCGTGTTTCAGCCCGTCCAAGTCCCTGTTCTCGGTAAAGCCACCCATTTTACTGGAGAAGAAATGGCCTTGTGACGAAGCTGCGCCATCTGCAGTAAAACTTGTATATACGTAAAAATTGCCCTGTATATCATAATCGGCAATGGCCATTACACTATGTGTTGCGCCGCCCGTATTACCCGCGGTGAGGCCAGCGCTTGCTGAAGCATCGGTAAAACGAATGTCGTCAAGTATGCTGTTTTTTTGCGTGCTGGCTACTTTTGACAGGTGTGTGTACCGGCTGCTGGTAAAAGCAGGGTAGCCCGCCACCAGTTTAGGTATGCCAAGCTCGTCGCTGCCTGCGGCATATTCGGGCGCTATTTGCATCAGGCCGTTAAATTGCTGTATAAAATTAAGTGCATCCGCCGGTTTATTGGCCTGTAATAAACTAACGGCTTTATCATAAGGCGCTTTTGCCGTTGCAGTAAATGCCGGCAAAATCTTTTTTACACTTTCCAGGTAATACCGTGCAGAATCAGCTTTGCCTTGTGTTGCCAGGTCGATAACCAGTTGCAGGCGGGGCACAATATTGGTTGGGGCAAGCTCTGTAACTTTCAGCAGGTATTGCTTCTGCCATTCCAGGTCACCGGCCGCAGGCGGTAAGCCTGCCAGCTTATAATATGCTTTTGCATTGCGCGGGTCTTTTTGTATTATCTCGTTTAGCTGTTGTACGGCGCTGTTCCTGTCCTGTTTTTTCTCATACGCCTCTGCCAGTATCAGTTCAAGGTCAACATTGCCGGGTTTTACCTGTAAGCCCGCTTTCGCCTGCTTTTCGGCGGCATCATAATTTTTTTGCAGGAGGTACAGCAGCGATAAATCAACATAATTCAATATTTCGTTCGGGGAGACTTTTATTGCTTTTAAAAAAGATGCTTCCGCCTCATCAAAATGGTTTTGCTGCAAGTTTAATACGGCCAGCGCCCCCGGGTCTTTATTATCATCATCACCGGCTGCAGCACCGGGTTTTTTACCGCATCCTGTTATTAAAATTGCCGCTGCGGCTGAAAATAGCACCCATAATCTTACACAATTTCCAAAGCTGAAACGAAGGTTAGTTGAGGCAAACATCTTTGACACTGCTGTTGAATTAGGAAACAAACTAAAACGTGAAGGTAGCAATTATATGCAAGGCTGCATTACCGCCACAAAAACATTATTAACGTTGTTTATGATGCAAGTCAGGCATGTATATAATTTTTTTCTCTATCTTGTCGCCGGTTTACTATACTGCGTGTGTTAGTGAAACTATTAATCCATAAACAATTTCTGTTTTATGAGTAGGTTCAGGCGTTTATCAGGAATAATAGTCGTCATAATTTTTGCCGGGTTGCTTGCCAGCACCGCATTAATGTCAGGGCAAAGATTATTTCATAATGATGGCTCTGCGATACAGCGGGAAACAGCGTTAAACAAATATGGTTTTTACCTTGAACCCGTTAATGCGCAATCGGGTATCAGTTTCAGGCATTTGTGCCCCCAGCTTGACCCCAAGCTGAAACACATTGAGGCACAGATAGCCAGTATGGGCGCATCAGTCTCGATAGTTGATTTTGACAATGACGGGTGGAACGATATTTATTTTACCAACAGCCGCACCGGTAGTTTTAATGCCTTATACCATAACCTGCATAATGGCAAGTTTGAAGATGTTGCTGCGCAGGCCGGCCTTGCTGATGTAAATAAAAAGGGTACGGGTGTTTCCATGGGCGCGGTATGGGGCGATTACAACAACGACGGTTATGAAGACCTGCTGCTGTACAAATGGGGCAAACCGGAATTATTTGAGAATGTTGGCGGAAAAAAATTTGTGAATGTAACCGACAGCGCGGGGTTGCCCGGCTGGGTTAACGCCAATTCAGCCATTTGGTTTGATTTTGACAACGATGGGCTGCTTGACCTTTTTATTGGCGGCTACTTTAGTGAGAAGTATGATTTAGCCAACCTTACCACTACTAAAATAATGCCCGAAAGCTTCCGGTATGCCAATAACGGTGGCAGGAATTACCTGCTTAAAAACATGGGTAACGGGAGGTTTAAAGATGTAACAACAGAGTACGGGCTTACTTCCACCAAATGGACACTTGCTGCTGCTGCCGCCGATTTTAACGGCGACGGTTACCCCGAGTTGTTTGTAGCCAATGATTACAACGTGGATGAATTTTATATAAATGAAGGTGGTAAAAAATTTGTGGAGAGAGGCAAACAGGCCGGTGTGGGTAATATTCCTAAAAGCGGCATGAATGCTACGTTCGGGGATATTAATAACGACGGTTCCGTGGGTATTTACACTACAGATATAACTGAAAAAGGCATTTTAATACAGGGCAATAATTACTGGCATCCCAAAACGGCTGAAACATCAACCCCTGAATTTGTTAACCTTGGCCAACTGGCCGGTATTGACAATGCCGGCTGGAGTTACGGCGCGCAGTTTGGCGACCTGAACAATGATGGTTACATGGACTTGTACGTGGCCAACGGTTTTGTATCTGGCAAAAAAAATACATCGTACTGGTACGATTATTCAAAAGTTACGGGTGGTAACAGCAGTATTATAGGCGATGCTGCCAACTGGCCTGATATGGAGGGCAAAAGCCAGTCTGGCTACCAGCAGGATAAAATATGGCTGAACGACAGTACGGGTTCGTTTGAGGATGTGTCTTCAAAGGCATGCCCGCAAGCCACCTACGATGGTCGTTCGGTGGCAATGGCTGACTTATGGAACCGCGGCGTACTGGATGTAATTGTGGCTAATCAAAACAACATTCCACTTGTATATAAAAATGAATTTCCTGCCAAAAGCGATAAGCATTGGGTGGATTTTGATTTGCACGGCACACTAAGCAACGCCAGCGCCATAGGTGCAAGGGTTGAATTACAGTGGGCTGGCAAGCAGCAAATACAGGTGGTAACCGGCGGCATAGGTTTTTCGTCCCAAAACCAGCACAGGGTACACTTTGGCCTCGGCAAAGACGCTAAGGTTGACAAAGTGGTTATCTACTGGCCGTCAGGGCAGGTTGATGAAATTAATAACCCGCAAATTGACAAACTACACGTTATTACAGAAAGCAAAGACAAAAAGTGATGCAGAATAAAGCAGGAAGCCTGGCAAGCCCGGGGAACAAAATATCGCTGTTAGATAAAAATTATTTTAAGTACGTACCGCCGGCATTCATTACACTTATTTTACTGGTTGGGCAATTATCCTTCGGCATACTGGATAGTTATGTTAATGTAGTGGCCTCTATTTCTGCCTCGGTTATAACGGAAATTTTGTTAGCATGGTTACTGCTGGGTACCTGGAAAAACCTTGCCAGCGCATACATCAGCGGTATAAGCGTAGGCATACTTATACGTTCCAACATGGTATGGCCGTACATAATAACAGCGGTGCTTTCCATCATGTCAAAATATGTATTGCGCTATAAAGGCCGGCATTTATGGAACCCCTCCAACTTCGGCGTGTCATGGATGCTTTTTATGGCGCCGCTGGATGTAGCGGGGCTAAGTATTCAATGGGGCAATAACCTCGCCGCTATGTCAGTAATTTGGGTGTTAGGCCTGCTGATTGTGGCAAGGGCAAAACGGCTGCATGTTACAGTTACCTATGTTTTAAGCTTTATTTTTTTAGCCTGGGTACGCAGCTTTATTACCCACGATGCCTTTCTTGCTGAACTGGCGCCTTTAACCGGCCCCATGTACCAGCTATTTATATTTTTTATGATTACCGACCCGCCAACATCGGTATCCGGTAAGAAGGGGCAGATTATTGTGGTGGCATTGGTTGCCCTGGTGGAATTTGTGCTGCGGCTGAACAGTTTTATTTACGCACCATTTTTTGCCCTGTTTCTGGTTGGCCCTGTTGCAAAGTTTATTGATTTACGCAGAAACGCAGTTAAAGCACAAAATAAACCAGCGTTGGTTGCATAAAATTAACGTTACTAACAGGGTATATAGGCAACTGTTAACTATATTGCGCGTGCAGGAGTGTCCCAAAAATAAATATGCCCCGTGGCCTAAGCCCCGGTTTCCTGCTGGTAAATTAGCTGCTGATTCTCCATACCGGGCAAACGCCGAATGTATGGTAATGCAGGCACCCCTCATTGTTTTAATGTTGAACTAATCACTAACTATGTCAAATAATTTTGTTGAACAACAAGCTGCTCAACCTGTAACCAATATACTTCCCCGGATAAAAACAAAACGAACCTTCAAAATATTCTTACTACCTATACTTACCGTGTACATTATTTGGGCGGTGTATATGTTTGTAACTAACGGCTGGTAACTTTTTTATCATTACATATACATGAGCATAACCATGGTGTTTGGCTCATTTGTGGCCGGCGGCAGCGCTGAAGGCGGGGGGGCAATTGCCTTTCCGGTAATGACGCTGGTTTTTAAAATAAGCCCTGCCAACGCCAGGAATTTCAGCCTCGCCATTCAAAGCATCGGCATGTCGGCGGCTACATTGTGGATTGTTGCCAAACGCATTCAAATAGAAAAGAATTATCTCAAACTTGCATTTATCGGTGGCACTGCAGGAATTATTTTTGCCAGCTACTGTATTGCGCCCTATACAGCGCCGGCATACGCTAAAATGCTGTTTGTATCATTTTGGCTGAGCTTCGGCCTTACATTGTTTGTGATTAATTATTACCGTAAGCGGTATGTAAAAGACTATCTACCGCATTTAACCCGCTACCAGCAGGGCGAACTGGTTATTATTGGCTTCATTGGCGGCTCGTTAAGCGCCATACTTGGCAGCGGTATTGATATTTGCACCTTCTCCTTTGTGACCATGAAGTATAACCTGTCAGAAAAAATTGCCACACCTACCTCGGTAATACTTATGGCATCCAATGCTCTTGTTGGTTTTTTGCTGCACCGGTTTGTAATGAATGATATTGAACCGGTTGTTTATAACTACTGGCTGGTATGCATACCTGTAGTAATGCTGGGTGCACCCTTTGGCGCGCTGGTGGTTAGCAAAATAAAGCGCATGCATATTGTTGGTTTTCTTTGCTCCATCATATTAGTGCAGTTTGTTGGCGCGATGCTTATCATTCGCCCTGCCGGAAAGTTGCTGCTTTTTTCTGTGGCTGCGTTCCTGGCAGGCATAATAATCTTTTTCCTGTTAACCAGGCACAGCAGAAAAACCGAAGCGCGGGAAAAAGGAAAAGCGGCAGTTGTATAAAGAACGGTTAATAACCCGCAGGCTTGCATGTTGCAACCGTTACCAGGCGGTTGCTACAAATTTTCTTCAGAATTTATAATGAACTTGTACCCTAAACCGGTAAATTTCCCCGGGTTGCTTTTTAATACAATTACAGGAAGTTTTTGCCGGTATTTACATATGCAAAAATGTGAAATTTAATAAACCCGCGCAAGCATAACAGCGTTATTATATAAGCATGAAACTCCTTGTGATAGAAGACGAAATAGAATTGTCAAAAAGCATTTGTGCTTACCTTAAAAATGATAATTTTATTTGTGAGCCCGCTTATGATTACAATGAAGCAATCCGGAAAATAAGCACCTCCAACTATGAGTGTATATTGCTTGACATAAACCTGCCAATGGGCAACGGGTTGAATATTCTGAAAGAACTGAAAGGCCTTGGCAAAGCGGACGGGGTGCTTATTATTTCAGCTAAGAATTCTTTAAATGACAAAGTGTGGGGGCTTAACCTTGGGGCAGATGACTATTTAACCAAACCCTTTCATTTGCCCGAACTTTCCGCAAGGGTAGCGGCTATTATACGCCGTAAAACTTTTGACGGCAAAAACAGGATTGTGACAGGAGAACTTATTATAGACCTGCAGGATAAGGTTGCAAGAGGGAAGGAGGGTGTGATTGACCTTACCCGGAAAGAATACGAGTTGCTGGTTTATTTTACCGGCAATAAAAACAAGGTTGTGACAAAAGAAGCGATTGTAGAGCATTTGTGGGGAGACCATATTGATATGGCAGATAACTATGACTTTATTTATACGCACATAAAAAATCTTCGCAGAAAATTAATACAAGCCGGCTGCCCTGATTATATTAAGGCCGTTTACGGTATGGGTTATAAATTTGACACTGCTGTAAATGAAAACCATACTATAAAAAAAGGATGAAACTGTTAACCAAATATTCGCTTGTTAACCTCGCGGTAATGGTTGTAATCTTTTTACTCTCAAGTTTGTCTTTATACCTTCTTACCCAAACAATATTACTGCGGGAGATGGACAGCGACCTAGCGGGTATTGAAACAAGAATAAACTCCTACATTAAACAATACCACCAACTGCCCGAAGGAAACCCTCTTGATGAAGAGAAAATAGATTTTGTGCCTGCAGGTAACCAAAAAATAATACGCAGCAGCGAGCTTGTACAGATGTATAGCGACAGGGAGCAGAAGATGCACAATTACCGTAAGCTTGTTTTCCCGCTTTTTTTTCAGAATACCTGGTACAAGGTTACTGTGGCTAAGCCCGTAGAAGGCATGCATCACCTGTCCAATGCGCTTATAAATGTGTCGCTGGCCACAATACTTGCAGCTATTATAATTTCAGTAATACTAAACGCCTTCCTCATCCGCAGGCTTTGGCGGCCTTTTTATAAGGCGATGGAAATAATGCGGAATTTTAAGTTAGGCCGTACAGAGTCTCTTAATTTCCCCAGGACAACTATTGAAGAATTTTCATTTATGAATGAAAGCCTTTTGCTGGCTACCGAAAAGGCTGAACAGGATTATCTTTTGCTAAAAGAATTTACTGAAAATGCCTCTCATGAAATGCAAACCCCTTTGTCAATCATCCGCTCCAAGCTTGATATGCTGATACAGGAAAAAAATTTAAGCCAAAAGCAGAGTGAACTTGTTACAGAAGCGTATGCATCAATAAAAAAATTATCAAGATTAAATCAATCCCTGCTGTTGCTGGCCAAGATAGAAAACCAGCAGTTTAATATGCTGCAGCACATAAACCTTAAGCCGCTTGTTGAGGACAAAATTTTACAGTTCAATGAACTTTGGCAAAGCCGCAATATAGCCGTGGAGTACGATTTAGAAGATTGTATTGTGCAGATAAGCCCTGATTTGCTGGATATTTTGCTGAACAATTTATTAAGCAACGCCAGTAACCACAATTTACCCGGCGGCAGGATTGTAATACACCTTAAACAAAACCAGCTTGTGATAAGTAATACAGGCACGCAGGCCGCGTTAAACGAAAAGAAATTATTCTCCCGTTTTTATAAAGAATCCGTAAACAGCAACAGTAACGGCCTTGGCCTTTCCATCATAAAGCAAATTGCCAAAACATCTTCTTTAACTGCCGCGTACCGTTTTACAGGTAATATGCATTCATTTATTCTGCAGTGGTAAACTGCAAATTCTGATTTTTTTCTGAAGTTATCTTTAACGTTCAATTAATAAAATGTAATCCTTAGGTTAATTACCTGAAACCCGCGCCTGCGTTACACTTTGCAGCAATAATATTGCACATCAAATTAAAAAACACTACCAAAATCAATGAGAATACCTTCGTTATCAGCATTTGCTGCGGCATTGGTTTTTGTGCTTGTTACCGGCCCTGCAGCGCATGCTGCGGTAATAAAAGGATATGTTTACGATAAGAGCAACAACGAGCAACTGATAGGCGCTGTTGTTGCTTTACAGCCGTCCGGCGCAAAAACTTCTACAGCACTTGATGGGGGATTTACCTTTAAAGGCCTTGCCGGCGGCAGCTACAGGCTTACCATTTCATTTGTAGGATATGCGACCGTTGATACAAGTATTAATGTTGAAGACGGGGCAACAAAACTATTTAATTTTTACCTGTTACCGGCCAGTTCAACACTATCGGGCGTAACGGTAACGTCCTATGGCAACGGTGAGTCAGATGCATTTGCCAAGAGGCGTGAACAGGCAGCCAATAATATTGTAAATGTAATATCTGCCAACTCAATTGCTATATCGCCTGATATAACAGTGGCAAATGTAACGCAACGTATCTCCGGAATATCTGTGGAGCGCAGCAGCTCGGGCGACGGGCAATATGCTATTATAAGGGGGATGGATAAAAGGTATAATACCACGCTTATTAATGGTGTTAAAATACCAAGCCCTGATATTAGAAACAGGTATGTACCGCTGGATATTTTTCCCGCCGACCTTGTTGAACGTATCGAGGTAATTAAATCCCTTACGCCGGATATGGAAGGCGATGCTGCGGGTGGTGTTATTAACCTGGTTATGAAGAATGCGCCGGAGAAATTTAAAGCTGAAGGCAACATTGGTACGGGGTACAGCCAGTTATTTTTTAACCGGGATTTTTATTCATATTCAAAAGCCACGGTAAACGCTAAATCGCCCGCTGAAGTATTGGGCGCCAATGCCTATGCGCCGGTAACGGCTTTCCCGTACAATAACCTGGTTACCACAGCGGCAAAGCCACCGGTAAATAAAAACTTCAGCCTTACCCTTGGCGACCGTTTTTTGAACAACAAGCTGGGGATTATATTTTCAGGCAGCTATCAAAATATGTACAGGGGCAGTAATTCAAATGTACTGCTGCAAAGCCTTACCGTACCTGCCGCACCCGACGACCATACCGCGCAGCAACCCGCTGTGTCTGACGTATATGCACGCCAGTATAATTCCCGCATAGACCGCTCAGGTGTTGAAACCAAGATTGATTATAATTTTAACGCGGGCAATTCTATCAGCCTTTTTGCCACATACCTTCAACTGAACGAACGCAGGGTAAGAATAACGAGCGACTCGCTGTTGGGCGGGTACCATACCGCGGATGATTATATCGGGCCCTATGCCATTTACTATAAAACAGAAACACGCAGCGACCTGCAAAGCATAGTAAATGCTACGTTACAGGGTAAAAACACCATCATTAAAAACCTTGTGACCGATTGGTCGCTGGCCGCCTCGGAAGCAAAAAGGCAACTGCCCGATATTGCTGAATTTTCAACAGGCAGCCCCGTAAACCCAAATACGAGCACCGGCACCTATACCGTGGGTGCGCCGCAAACTGAAAATGAATCACGCGAATGGATACACAATACTGATAAAGACCTTGCAGGTTATTTGAACTTTAATTATGCCGGCAACATAGCAAAGCATACTGCCTTGTTCAGGTTTGGCGGTATGTACAGGCACAAAGAGCGAGATAACTATGATAACTCTTATGACTTAACTCCTGTAAGCGACCCCAATTCAGTTTACCAGCAATTTGTTTCAATACCCGATTCAAAGTTCACATTTGTGCCTGCCAACGGGGCGTTGGGCAATTCCGCGCAAAACCCCGGCATTTATCATGCGTATGAAAATGTTGCGGCAGGGTACGGCCAGTTAAAATATTATTTTACCAGCCGCTTTGAAGTGCTGGGGGGGCTGCGTGTTGAAAACACACACCAGAACTATGTTTCCTCTTTAAACCCGGCGCTACCAGGCAAAACGGCTGATATCAGGTACACAGATTTTTTGCCCAGTGTACAGGGCAAATATTCATTCACGCAAAGAAGAGACATACGGTTTTCTTATTTCAGGTCAATTTTCCGCCCTTCATTTGCTGACCTTATTCCTTTCCCAACAAAGAGCGGCGCCAATGATGAATACCTGACAGAAGGAAACCCTTACATAAAACACACGGTTATTGACAACTTTGATGTGCGCTATGAAATTTTTCCCAAAGGACTTGACCAATTTATGATTGGCGCTTTCTATAAAATTATCGACAACCCTATTGAATATGGTTTCTCCTATGGCAACAATTATGGCGCTAAGCCAATATTGTCGCCGCAAAATTTTGGCACTGCCAATAATTTTGGTATAGAAGTGGTGTTCAGAAAATACTTTGGTGATTTTGGTGTATCGGGCAATTATACATTCACTAAATCTGTTATTAACGCCACCAAGCTTTATGTTTACCTGTCACCCAATGGTAACACAAATTATTCCTATGTGCCTGACCGCAGGCCGCTGCAGGGACAAAGTGAGAATATCGGCAACTTCTCCCTGCTGTATAAAAGCACAAAATATAAAGTTGATGCACAGCTTGCCCTTGTTTACACCGGGGAGAGAATTGACATACTGGCGCAATATAAAGGCTTCGACAACTGGGAGCAGCCAACTACCAATCTTGACTTTTCAGCCCAAAAGGAATTTGGTAAACATTACATATTATATATAAAAGCAAACAACCTGCTTAATACGCCTTTCAGGTTAATAATCAAACAGCATAATAACGCCTATAATACAACAACAAAGCTTCCCTTCCAGGAAAGCGCTGATTATATGACGGTTCAGTATGATAAGTTTTACGCCTCTTACCTAATTGGGTTCAGATTTAAATTTTAAAATAAAATACCTAAAAAATGAAACAAGTAAAAATTGCAGGGATAGGCATTGTGCTGGCACTTGCATTGGCATCTTGCTCAAAGAACGGCACCACCGTATCAAACGCGCAGATACAGGTTGGGCAACCGGTGAGTAACACTGCACCTTTATCGGGCGCTATTAAAGGTACCATGAAAGAAGGGCTTACTTACACAATAAACGGTGATGTAACCGTTAATGCAGGCGACACACTGCTTATTCAAAAAGGGGTAACAATAAACGTTAATAATGGCGCCAGTTTTTTTGTAAATGGTACTATGGTTAGCCTTGGAACCAAAGACGCCGCGGTTACTATTACTGACCCGCGCAGAACTAAAACGCCAGGTACTTCAACAGCATCCTCTGATTCGGCTTATGCCGGCGGCTGGGGTGGCATTTGGTGCAGCACCACCTGCCCGCTGCTTGTACTTAAATGGACACACCTGGATTTTGCGGGCGCCGGGCTTCAGACAACTCCTTTCCCTGGCCCGTCTGTAGGCGACCAGTACGCTGTTTATTTTGGTAATTACAGCGGCTCATTTATTATGGAGGATTCATGGATATACGGCACGCCTGATGACGCAATACGTTATTACGGCGGTAATATTTTTATGGTGCGTAATACGCTTGAAAAGTGTGGCGGCACAGGCGGCGACGGTATGAATGCAAAAGGCGGTACGCAGGGTATTATGGCCTATAACCTTATTATTGGCAGCGCCACAAACGGCACCAAATCTGCCAATGACGGCAGCACCGGCAGGCAGTGTATGATAGCTATGTTTAACAACACGTACGTAAACGACGGTTTTAGAAATACAGGTACTTTTGGTGCAAGAGGCGGCTCAATGGAAGTTGAAAACCATTCACGCGCCCTTGCTTATAATAACCTTGTTGTTGATTGTAATTTCGGGTTAAGAATTGCAGGAGGTAATACGGTAACTGCAAAAGTGTACCTGGCTGATACAACTGCAGGTTCAAACAGCGACTTTATTAAACAAACGGCATACGGGTATAACTACTATTACGCAGATGCCACCAGCATTGCCAACCAAATTGTGCCTACAAATGTTGCACAGGCTGTAGTTACGCATCCCCAGGCTACGGATATACCGAATATGGCTGCCTTTTTAGGTGACTCTTATACATTTGGTATGCAGTACGATGGTAGCTCACTGGTAGGCAAAAACAACCCGATGTTTGTTAACTACACGCTGCCTAATATGGATTACAAGACCCAATGTTCAGTTGACGGCTATAATTTTCATTTAGCCAGCGGCTCACCGGCAATAGGTAAAGGTTACCAGGGTTTCAGTATTTCAACAAATGTACCTATAGATGCAAACTTTGGCGCCACTGCACCTGTAACACCGGGTAAAGATATCGGCTGTTACCAGGCAGATGGTTCAGGCAACCAGCATTAATAGTTTTTTGTATAAGAATACAACAACCCCTGCGGCACATAGTTTCGTTACCTGCAGGGGTTTGTTTATTAAATAGTGTGTTTATGAATATTCGTTTTATTCGCCTGTCTGCCTGCATCTTACTGGCAGGCTGCATAGCAGGCTGCGATAAAAAAGTTTCGGCTACACCACCACCGGTAACGCCGCCTGCTGACATTGTTGTGGGGTTAAAAAATAAACTGCCCTCGCTGTTAAAAGAGTCGTCAGGATTATGCCTTACTGATGGTGCGTTATGGAGCTTTGGCGACAGCGGAAATCCTAATTCAATCTATAGAATTGACTCTGCGACGGGAGCAATTTTGCAGGTTGTAACCATTACCAATTATCCTAATGTTGATTGGGAGGACATGGCTGCAGATTCAATGTACATTTATGTGGGAGACACGGGTAATAACAACGGTGACAGGACAGATTTGAAAATTTTGCGTATTAAAAAAGCAGATATACCACCTGCAGAACAACAGGTAAACGTGGTGGCTGAAGCGATTAATTTTTCTTATGCCGACCAATCAGACCTATCCTCCAACAGCAATACAAATTTTGACTGTGAATCCCTTGTTTCAATTGGGGATAACCTGTATATTTTCTCGAAAGACAGGGGTGATTTTCAAACCCGCTGCTACAAACTTCCTAAAGCGCCTGGCACTTACAAAGTATCACCAATAGCGACATTTAATGTTGATGGTAAAGTAACCGACGCCACCTATAACCCCGTTACAAAAGAACTTGCGCTGTTGGGGTATATGGATAAAAAACTAGATTCGTTTATATGGTTTTTCAACAATTATACGGAGGATAATTTTTTTAATGGTGCTTCAAAAAGATATACGATTGGCAATGTAAAAACAGACTGGCAAACAGAAGGGCTAACGTACGTAAATGATAAACGGTTGCTGTTAAGTTGCGAGTCAAGTACATCTACAGCAGCTTCATTATATTTTGTGCAAAAACCATGATAATAAACTGTTCGTAAAATAAACCCGCACCAAATTTTATATGAAAAGTGCTTTATGCAGCCATATCAAACCGCCTGTTTGCTGTAAAAAGGAAGGGAAGCCTTACAACAAAAAAAGGGATGCTTATTGCGCCAACAGCAGGTAAAAGAAACCGCCAATAAAAAAGCTTGTAAGGTTCATTAAAAAACTTAACCAAAAAGCAGTACGGTAATAGATAAATGGCCTGAAACACCGGTACAGTATAACTGCCTCAATAAGCAATACCAAGGGCTCACCAATAAGGTCACCCAGGGCAAAACCTGTAAGCCTCGCAGAAACTAACCATAATATCGGGTGTGTAACCAGGTTTACGTAAGTAACATATTTCAGATTTTTCAGCGGCATTTTGCGCACCAGTAAAAATACCAATACAACGAGGCTCTCCAGCACTATGGTGATAAGCAAAGCAAAAAGGTAGTTGCTATATGATGTACCGAATACCGGGGTAATATCTTTTATCTCATTATCAGTAACAACCAGGCTATGATAGGAGGTAAGGCCGTTATTGTTATTTAATACCGGGGTTACCATCACCCTGTTTTTAAAATAAAAGACAACTTTAAATAGGTAGGGGACTGATCTTATAAGCCTGATACGATAAGGGTTTTCTACAGTAACACATATTCCGCCTTTGCAGCCAAATGCAGTATCGGGGTGCACTTTATCGAGATTGTAAATGATGCCGCAGCTATCCAGTTGTAACGGAGCTAAAGTCTTATAACGAATGTCTATTCGCTCTGCCTCTTTAAAAGGGCTGGCATCCGCCCGCGATTTTACCGGTGCGGTAAATAGCGCAGCAAATAAAATAATTACGAAATATTTCATAAGGGTGGTAATAGCATGTGAATATGGTTGGTATCGTCCGTAAAATACAGATTTTTTAATGGTACTATTTGACAACATTCAAAAGTTGACAAATCCCCGGCAACCAGGCTAATAACATCACCCATTAGCTCTTTCCATTTCCTCTGTAGCCCCGCCGGAAGAATGTTTTATTTGTTTTAGAGGCTTACCGAAACGCCAGGTGAATGACAGCAGCACTACACGGGTATCATGATGCTCAATAAAATATTCCTGTGCTGACTGGAAGCTGGTAAGGCCTTCCATTACATTAGTGTGAAATATATCGCGCAGGCTAAGTTTCAGGGTTGCCTTATTATGCAGCGCAGGCATTGCCGCGCCAGCTGATAATTGCCCTGTTGGGTACAGCAATTCCTGTAAATCATTCCGGGCGTGCGTGGTGTAAAACCCTGAAAGCTCGGCGGTAACTGCCTTGCCCAATTTAAACTGGTTATTGACGTTAAGGTTAAGCTGCGTTATAGAGGAAGAGTAGTTGTTCCATACATACCCCTTCAATTCTTTATGGTTGAGCAAAGCCTCCCCGGTTACAGACCACCATTTGCTTATACCAGCCTGCACGCTGACAGATAAACCGATATTATACATCTTTCCAACATTGCCTTCTGAATAAACAAGAATGCCGTTAGGGTCGGTAAGAAAAAGCTGTGAAAAATAATTTTTTATAATGCCGTACGAGAGGGTGGTGGTAAGCAGTTGTTTAAACTGGTGGCTCAGCTCCAGGTTCCATGAATATTGCGGCAGAAAATAAGGGTTGCCGCGCTGCAATGTGTACTTGTTAATAATGTACACAAACGGGTTAAGCAGTTGAAATGCCGGCCTGTCAATACGCCTGCCCGCGGTAAATGTGAACGTGTTATTGGAATCTGCATCGTACGATAGGTAACCCGATGGAAAGAGGCCGCCGTAGTTGCGCGAGAAAGAAGAATCTTTTACCTGTACATTACCCAACTGGCTGGCATCGTAATGCGTAAACTCGTACCGCAGCCCTGCCTGGAAACTAAATTTGTCAATTTTTTTCTCAAGCCCCGAATAAGCAGCATAAATATTTTCCTTGTAAATAAAATGATTGCTCTTTCCAAAATCATCTGTCCATTCTGTACCGTCAAAATATTGGTAAGCAGCAATATTATCGGTAGTAGTGCGGGAGGCTTTTATGCCTGATTCTACCTTGCCCGTTTTACCCCAATGGTAGGTATGGTCTGCCTTGAATGAAAGTATGTGCAGCGTTGTGGGCAGGTCGCCTTTGGATGACTCAGTATAACCCGTTGCCGTTAAAAGTTGGTTGGAGAAAAATTCTTTTGTTTTTATATCATAGCTCGCCCCGTCAAGGTCAATACTTAGTTCCTGCGATTCGCTGATGCTGTGTTTCAGGTTAATATTTACTACCCCGTTGAATAAATGGTACCTGTGGCTGCTGACGGTGGATATGGCAGAGTCTTTAGCGCCGCCGGGGCTTAACCACGTGGCAATGCCATCATTGTTTAATTTTCGCTGCACTGCAATACCGCTTACAGATATGCCCAGTGTTGTTTTATGCGAAACGAAATAGTCAACTCCAGCCTTTACAGTATTATTAAAGTAGCGGTTAATAAAATTTGTTGGCTGGTCAAGTAGTGAAGCTATGGAGCCATCCGCATTATAATAAGTGCGCAGCGCGTACAGGTAAGTGTAGCTTTTATTATAATTGATGTTATAATTTAAAAAAGTATTTATTTTCCCTTTCCTGAAGTTAAGCACAATGCTGTTGTTTGTTTTTGGGTAACGTCCCATAGCGCCTGTAACGCTCACAGTGGCATTAAAGCCTTCCTGTTTATTCTTTTTTGTTTTTATATTGATGATGCCGGCGTTGCCTGAAGCATCGTAACGCGCGGGCGGGTTGGTAATTAATTCAATTTGGTCAATAAGTGTTGAGCTCATGCCGCTCAGCATGCTTTCCAGCGCACTGCCGGAAAGGTAGGTGGGCTGGTCATCAATCATCACCAGCACGTTATTTTTAGCCTGCAGGCTTATGTTGCCGTTACGGTCAACTGTTACACCGGGCAGTTTTTCAAGCACTTCCATTACCGTAGTGCCTGCATTGGTAATAGAGGCATCTACATTTACGGTAACCTTTCCATGCGCATACTGTATAAAAGGCCTTGTGGCAGATACTTTTACACTGTGTAACACAGCCGTTGCAGGGGTTAGCGTTATAGCAGGCATTTTTTTGGCAGCGGGCAGGCCAAAGCTGTTGCTGTTATACAGCGCATAACCGGTCATACTCACGCGCAGCAGGTATTCACCCTTTGCAAACCGGGTAAACACAGCGTTGCCCGCAGTATCAGTAATGGCTGTTTTTACCAGGCTGCTGTCACTGGCTTTCAGCAGTTCAACCGTGGCTTTTTCTGCCGGGGCATGGCTTTCAGTAAGCACGGTAACCGTGAGGGGCATATCCGCATCACTTTGCGCAAACATGCAAAAAGGTTTCAGCGCCAATAAAATTAACGGTAGTTTTTTTAGCATAACACTGTCGTGCGACAACTAAATAAGAGAAAAATAACCACTCGCAATAAGCCGTTATGGATGAGTGGTTTCCGCTCATCTATTTAGTAAGGAACTGTGTGATGTATGGTGTGATTTTTTAGTTGCAGGCGCTTGGTGTAAAGCTGTTGCGCCCGGCAAATCCTTTTCTAAATAATATACCGCTAACTTTAGTGTGAAAATATTGCCTGCGTATGAAAAAAATATTTATTGCCTTGTTGTGTTTGTACATTTCAGGCTGTTTAAAATCTTACGTGCCTGCCGGCTACAGAGGCAAGCGGGTGATGAGAAAACTAAATATTATACCCGGGCGTATTGAATGCGAATTATATGATAAAGGCGGCGAAGGTGTTGCTTACCACGATACAGACAGTGTTAATAATGGCAGCGGCAAACTTAACCCGGCGGATGGTAGCTACCTGAACGAGTTCAGGATGAAGGAAGGGGTTGATATATCATATACCAAGACTGGTGGTATTGATGATAACCCGTATAATGTTGTTGCGCCTGCCATGAAGCAATTATATGTTGGATGGACACAGCCCGGCGAGTGGTTAAACTATTCTGTACTGGTTCCAAAACAGGGATTGTTTCGCGTGGCTGTTATGTACACCGCCAACGGCAACGGCGCCATAAGGCTTGATGTTGACGGCCAGCCTGCAACAGGCATACTAACCATCCCTTCAACACATAACGATAAAGACACCGTTGCGTGGCGGCAGTGGCACCACTGGAACAGGATTGATTCATTAACAAGCATCGCCCTGCAAAAAGGCGCGCACTTGTTAACACTGCGTATTATTGACCATGGTAATATGAATTTTGATTACCTGGAGTTCAGGAAGGTATTACGCTGAAAGTTGCATGAGCCTTGTACGCCCCGCTGTTGATTTATAACTGAACGCACAAGTGAGTGACACAACCAGCGATGCTGTTAGTTATACTGCCGGGCAGGCAATATTTTTAAATACTTTGTCAAAAAACTATATACTACGCAAATGCAAAGCGGCAAATGATTTTACATTGCGCTACCTTTAGCCCTCACTTATTCGCCATATTGAAAATTTTTTGCCATGGAAGAAAATAATAACATCAGCCGTAAGAAATTTATTAAGAATGCTGCACTTGCCACCGCCGGTTTTTATATAGTACCGCGCCACGTATTGGGCGGCAGGGGCTACGTGCCGCCGAGTGATAAACTTTATATAGCTGCCGTAGGTTGCGGCGGCGAAGCGGAAAATGATATTCACCATTTTGCTACTGCCCCGAAAAAGAACGCGGAGATTGCTTTTTTGTGTGACGTAGATGACCGCACCGGCGCACCGAGAAGAAAAGAATTTCCTAAAGCTGGTTTTTACAAAGACTGGCGGCAGATGTTTGAAAAGGAAAGTAAAAATTTTGACGCTGTTACTGTGGCAATACCAGACCATAACCACGCTATTGTTGGCCTCAGCGCCATGAAAATGAAAAAACACCTGTACCTGCAAAAACCGCTTACACACGATATTTACGAAGCACGCATACTTACGCAAGCCGCTGAAAAATACAAAGTGGTTACACAAATGGGCGACCAGGGTGCCAGTTGTGATGGTGTGCGCACCATGCGCGAATGGTTTGAGGCAGGACTGATTGGCGATATTGAAAAAGTGTATAACTGGACCAACCGCCCGGTTTGGCCGCAGGGCATACCCTGGCCAACCAACAACCCCCCTGTGCCAAAAGAACTTGATTGGGATTTGTGGCTGGGCACAGCGCAGTACACTGACTATATTGACAACCTTGTGCCGTTTAACTGGCGCGGCTGGTGGCGTTTTGGCACCGGCGCTTTGGGCGACATGGCCTGCCATATTATTGGCCCTGCTTTTAAATTGCTGGAACTTGGTTACCCTACCGAAATAACCGGCAGCGCTACCACTATTTACTCCGGCGTGTTTAAAGAAAGCGATTACCCTGAAAGCATACCACCCAGCAGCAGCCTGCGTTATACTTTCAAGCTGAAGAATGGTAAAGACCTGTTACTATATTGGATGGATGGCGGTATTGTACCCGAACGCCCGCTGGATTTGGATACTGATGGAGATATGAATGAAGCGCTGGCAGACATACCCGCAGAAAATGATTTTGAAGGCGGCAGCCTGTTTGTAGGTACAAAAGGAAAAGTATCCTGCGGGTGGGGCGGAAGCCACCCGAGGTTGTTGCCGCTGTCATTGAATAAAGATGTAAATGTGCCTAAAAAATACCCGCGTGTAGAAGGTGATATGGATGGCCACTGGTGGCAATGGGTGGATGCCTGTATTGCAGGCTATGGTAATATGGACGTTGACTCGCCCTTCCCGGGATATGCGGGGCCGCTTACAGAAACAGTATTAATGGGTAACCTGCTGCTGCGCAGCTTTAACCTGCGCACAAAAGTGCAGCGGAAAGACCCCGTATATGGAATGATGGAGGAAATTGAAACACCGGGCCGCTATATTAAGTATAAATGGGACGGGGAGAATATGCGCATAACCAATTTTGAACCCGCCAACCAGTTTGTTAAACGCGAGTACAGGCAAGGCTGGGGCAAACTGGAATTGTAGAGATGATGTTTTGTAATGATAATGCCCCGCAGGAACAGCCTTGCGGGGCATTGTAAAATAATCACCCGCCCGGGCCGTTATTAATAGGCGAACGCTATACTAAACCTTACTGCATGAGAATAAACATCAACAAAACCTACTCGCTTATTAATATTTTTGGCCTTGCACTGGGGCTTACAGGTGTTATCATCATCACGCTTTTCCTGCACTACGAGTTTAATTACGATACATGGCACCCGCAGTTGCAAAGGGTGTACCGTTTGGAGGCATTGAATAACAATTCAAGCGCGGGCGCGGAAGATGAGTGGAACGATATATGCGATGCAAGGGTTGCTTTTGCCCTGCGCGGGCAATTACCGGCGGCGCAGGCGGTAACTACCATACAACGCCCATGGAGTAAGCAACTGGCGATGGAAGCAGGCGGCAAAAGTTTTATGCAGCAAAGCGTATTAAGCTGCGACAGTTCATTCTTCAATGTGTTTCCATACACGTTTTTAAGTGGTAATGCGCTTGCATTTAGTCAACCTAACAGTACTGTTCTTACCAGGGAAACAGCGCTTACTTTTTTTAATACGGTTAACGCTGCTGGCAGGGTAATAAATATAAAGCGCTATGATGCAGACAAGCCGCATCCCTACACAGTGGCGGGTGTTATTGCCACGCCGGCTTCTCCTTCCATCATGAGTTTTACTGCCTTGCAGCATGAGGCTTATATGGATAAAGCGCCGGAATATGCGGGCGAACATTCCCCCGTAAAAATATTCATGCTTGTGCGGCCTAATACCGCCATGCAGCAAACAGCGCAGGCCGCGGAGAGGATATACAACGCCACGCTGGATGCATGGGCCGCCCAAAGAAATCAACTCCATCTTTCCGCTCGCAATAAACGGCATGAGCATGGCATACAATTGCAATCCCTCAGGGATGCGCATATTCACGCCATCGGGGAAAAAAGCCTGCCTGAAAAAATGGCCCCTTTAATAGCGTTGTCTGTATTGCTGTTAATTATCGGCATAGTTAATTTTACCAATCTCTCCATTGCGCAGGCATCTTACAGGGCCAAAGAGGTGGTGATACGTAAAATATCAGGTGCAGGCCGTACCCGGCTTACCTGGCGCTTTTTATGGCAGGCAACTATAAAATGCTGCGCGGCTTTTTTGCTGGCAGGTGTTTTCGCCTTTTTGCTTATGCCCGTTTTTAATTCAGTATTTAATATTTCCATCACTTCTGTAAGCAGTATTAGTGTAACCAGCTTTGTTATTACCGTTGTTACCATATTGGCGGTAACCATATTGCTTTCAGGGCTGTACCCCGCGGTATATATTGCAGGGTATAAACCGCTGAAAGTATTGCGTGGCGATGTAAGCCGCAGCGCAGGTAAATTCTCCCTGCGTAATGTTTTGGTAGTGCTGCAGTTTGCCATTGCCATAATATTTATGATAAGCCTTGGCATTATGGGCAGGCAGCTTAACTATATGGCGCATGCTGATTTAGGGTTTAAGCCGCAGGGGCTTATACATATACAAGCATCCTATAACCCTCAACTGGCGGAGCGTATTAAAAATATTCCCGGCGTGCTGTACGCAGGGGAGACATCCCAAACCATGGGTGAAGCAGATAACATGAAAATTAACGTGTTTTACAATGGCGACAGCGCCCGGGTAAATTTTGTGGGCATTGGGTACGAAACAATGCAGACCATGCACGTAAAACTGCAGGAGGGCAGGCTGTTTTCAAGAGAACATGGCGCAGACAGCATTAACACTATTATTGTAAACAGCACCGCTGCCAAAATGATGGGTGGCGGGGCAGTAGGTAAATGGATATACCTCGGCTCGTATAAATACAAACAGCAAATTGTGGGGGTGATTGATGATTACCATTACCAGGGTTTTGATAAAGCCATTGGCCCAACCGTGTACACCATTAACGGCAATTATGGCGTGCCGGACAGGAACGGCATACTGGTAAATGCCGGTAGCAATATTAAAGCGGTACTGCCGCGCATAGAACGTTTATGGAGTGAATACTATGCCGGTTACCCTTTTCAATATTCGTTCGTGGATGATGAGTTTAATAGCCTGCTTATACAGTACAGGCGTATGCAGCAGGTATTTAATGCCTTTGCCGTTATAGCGGTTTTGCTGTCACTAACAGGTTTGTTTGCCCTTACAACCTACATGGTGCAGCAACGTAATAAAGAAATAGGCATAAGAAAAATTTTGGGCGCCACTGTCGCGTCTATATTGCAGAAGTTTAATAAAAATTACCTGCTGCTTATTTTAGTGGCAAATATTATTGCATGGCCGGTTGCTATTATGCTGTCGGATGCATGGCTTAACGGCTTTGTTTACAGAATTAATATACCCCTGCTGCCATTTGCCGCAGCCATGGGTATTTCACTGTTACTGGCTGCCATAACGGTAAGTATACAGGTATGGCGTGCCGCTGCTGCCAACCCGGTTAAAGTGTTGCGACAGGAGTAATTTAATAACACGCGGCAAACAATATTGCGTTGTATATTTACGCAGCCACCGGCGAAATAATAACACACCTGTTACATGAAACACATCCGCCACTGCATTTTTGCTTCAGCCTGCTTTCTGTTATTTGCTGCAAATGCTTCTGCTCAAAATGATACCACTATTGCCAAAAACGATACAACCAGTGTAAAGAATGATACTACTATAAATGCAGATACCTCTTTGGTGTATAAAGACAGTATGCGCGGCCAGCGTTATTGCGAGATTGTATTGGTAAAAGTGTCCCTGCCAAATATTATAGTTACTGTGTACAACAGCCTTGGTGTTAACGCCTGCCCCGAAGAGCAGTGGAAAAACATTAACACCGACGAACTGAAAAAGCAGTTTGGTGTGCATACAGTAGTAGCCAACGGCCCGCGGTTTTATTTGATGGATAAAATTGCCCTGTATAACAATGATACCTCGGTGGTGGCTTTTGACAGCCTGCCCATGAAACAGTGGGCCAAAATGCGCATGGGTATAAACATGGCATTGAGCCTGAAAAAAGGGGAAACATATAAAGAGCGGCCGTTTAAGATGAATACGGTGAAAATTTTCAGCAAGGGAAGCACGGTATTTGAATTAACCAGCCCGGAACATACGTACGTTATGGAAAGCTACTCGCAGGAAGTGGATTCAACATTATCTGAAGCCATGTTGCCTAACCTGCAACAGCGTTTAGCCCTGCCTGCAGGATGGGCTTATAAAGTGGTGACGCTTGATGATGATTTACGGCTGGTAACGGTTGCGCGTAAAGAGGCCTTTGGCCTGGAAGATGAACTGGGTAACAGGTACCAGCGGGTTGATTGATATATTATTCCTGTTGATGAAAACCAAAGCCTTTAGCTTTTGCAGGTCAGCGGCACAGCTATATCTTTGGATGCAACCATATTAGCACAGTGGCCTGCTTTATTTATGCAAAAAATTTTTACCGCTTTTATTACATTGGCGCTGCTTACCGGCAGCAACATTGGCTTTTCGCAATCGCCGCCACCGGCTGCAGTTTATCCAAAGCCGGTAGGGTATGTGAGCTTTATTTTTCCGCTGGTTACTGTAAATAAAAATGAAACAACATCAAACTTTACGCACGCCACCACCATTGGTTTTCCTGTAGGTGTTAACGTGCTGTACAGCGATAAGTTTGGCTTTAGTTTTGAAATAACCCCTTTTGTAAAAGCGGGCAGCGGAACAAGCAAAACAAGCAACGTATTGATTGACCCCGGCACCATGTTTCGGTTTAAGCACGGTTTTACTATTATTACCCGGCTTGCTTTTGAAACGCAGGGCCGTTACGGTTTTACGCCCGTGTTTAACAAGGTTTACCTGCGTACAAAAGCCATAAACTATTTTGTTGCAGGTTCTTTGCCCGTGCGTTTTGGCAATAGCGACCCTGCTTCGCTTGGCCTTAGCCTGCAATTTGGTTTTATCTTTAATTGATATTGGGTATTATCCAAAGCTGCCTATGACAATATTGTCAGCCTGCCGGGTAGATAAATTGATCCTTAACGTGAAGGTTGACAAACCATCCCCGTTGGAACTGACAAACTCCTTTGTTCGCCATTGAGGAAATGCGCGGCAAAAGCAAATTACCTCCAGCATACGCTGACCATTGCCATCTTTATATGGAAAATATTGCTGCCTGTATTTTGATAAATTGATAATAAAATTGTCTATTGAAACTCTTTCCCCAAACGCCTCATAGAATCTCCTGCTATATTTGCCGTTGAATTTATTAACAGCATTAGTCAGGAAGCTGTCTGCAAGAATAATATCTTCATTTGTTAATGGCAATGGAGTAGAATATTTAGGGAAACTGTATAGAGAAGTGTCGTAGCTAAAAATAGTTATTTTGCTTGTGTCAAAAATCAATGATTGATATTCAAACGTTCCCGAGACTTTTTGCCCGCATGACAGGAAAGATGCAAACAAAATGGCTATAATTATACTTTTCATCTGCAGCGTTAAAAAAGGTTGTTTCGCATACGATGCGCTTTTTTTATGAAGTTAATAACTTTCGTTGTTTAATTTAGCTTCCGGCTGTATTGGTTACTTATTACATTTAACCCATGAAGGTTTTGGTGTTAGGGCCGTCCGGTTCAGGAAAAACATATATAGCGCGTGCCCTGCAACGCGCCGGTATTAACGCTTTTGACGATGGCGATATACCCGGCCTCTCTGCCTGGTACAACCGGCAGGGCCAAAAAGTGCCCCAACCCGCAACGGCACAGCAAGCACTTGACAATCACTATTCTTTTTTGTGGAGTAAAAATGTGCTTGCAGAATTATTATCCCGTTTCCCGGAGGTGTATGTTTTTGGCGGCTCGGGCAACGTGTTTGATATGCTGCCGTTGTTTGACAAAGTATATTTTTTAAAGATTGACCCTGCATTGCAAAAAGAACGCATTCGTAATGCTAAAGACAGGGATGCAAAGATGGATTTCAACGAAGACGAACTCGTTATTTGGGGTGGATGGTTTGAGCAGGAAGCACAAAAACGAGACATTACTTTTATAGACGCCTCGCTAACGCCGGAAGAGATTTTTGAAGTGATAAAAGGGCAGTAAATAATACTCAAGTATGTACCGGTTTAATGCCCTTCTTTTTTACCACCGTTGTTTTCTAATGCCGCGACAGAAAATGTTTTTTGGCTTGTTTGAAAATCGTCGCCCCTGTAATGAAAGCCACTGTATATTGAAATAAAGGCAGTATCACACGGTACTGCTGTTAAATAGGTGTACTGCTGTTGAATGCCCGCATCCACAAAAGAATCATACCAATCTTTTGGAATCCAGACAATTTTTTCTGTATGCGTTTCATTCTTTTCATCCTTTACCGGGTTGTACTTTTCAAATAAAAGCTGGTAATTTATTCTTTCATCGCCGTGTATTACGGGTGCTTCTTTGCGCAGTATAAGAACATCGCAGGTAAAATCATTTATCCAGTGCCTAACCAGCCCTTTATTTTCAAGGTTGGCAATAACTTCTATAATAATTTTTTCATCCTGTCTTCCTACGACTCTCAGGTCAACGTTAAATTCAATTTTCGGGAAATTTTCCCTTGTGCGGATGAATTTAAGATAAACCCAGACAGCACCTATTATTACTCCCGCAGATTTTACCAGGGACTCAATTATGTCGACAGTATTTTTAAAAGGTGATGAATCCATATATTGTAATTTAAGTTTTTTACGGGCTGCTGTTATCGTTGCATTGCCTTTTACAGGGCATCATCGCCCACCTTTACCAATCCCCATTTGTTTTTGTAAATCAAGCATAAAGAAAAACTCCTCTTCTGCAGGTACAGGTTTTCTAAAACTCTTGTTTACGTCTTTCCCTTCCTTTGACCATAAGGGTGGAAGGATGTGAAATACTTCATCGGCTTTCAATCCCTGTATGTCTTTTTTCCAGGAAGCCCAGCGTATGCCTTCATAAAATTTCGTCAAATCGCCGGTAAAACAAAACCAGATAAAATCTTCATAATTCATCCCGAGTGAATCCCACTCCAAATCGTCCGGCGACAGGTAGTAAATATTGCCGGTATCTGCGCCAAAACCGCCATAATTTATGGCAAAATAGCCGCCTGCCGCGTCGTCTGCTACCAGGTAAAATGCAGGCGGGTCTCCAAATTCATTAAAAGCTTTTCCCTTGTTCCAGTCGGGTAATGTTCTTTTCATTACAGGGCTGCCCGAACCTAAAATTCTTATCCAGCCGTTGTCAATCAAAATACCGCCCGTTGAAAAAACAATGGCCCCCATAATGGAGCGGGTGGTAACCTGGGTTTTGTAAAGCGCATCCTTTGCCTTCACAGTGTCTGCCGGCAAAACCTGCACTTTATTGGTGGCAGAATCAATCCATTGTTTTACCACCGGCCAGCCCGGGTCTTGCCGGTTAATCAATTGGTCAACCGTGCGCATCTTGTATTGAGCAGAAACCGTTGCCGAGGCGAGGAGCAAAATAGCTGTTAATAACTGTTTTTTCATACCTGGTATTGGGCCGTGTTTGGGTTTTGAAGATACATTTTATCCCCCCAAAAATATTTCTCATTCTATGCGGACAAAACACCCTTTTTGCTATTTATAACGGGAGGTATTGCTAACCGGCACCCCCATAGTTCATTGACAGGATTTACAGGCCTATTGGTAAAAATTTAGCAGCGGTTAAGAACTTGAATTTGTTGAAAAAATTGCTTATTTTTAAATAATAGTTTGATAATGAATTAGTTATAAATTATTGCATTCCTCCCTCGTCCTCCTTTTTCCCGCGAAAATTCCTCCCTTTGCGCTGGGTTTATTTAACGGTTGTGCTGAGGTTGCACTATATGAAGGAACAAAAAGGGTATTGGGGATAAGGGAATGAATCGTTTTATACGCAGTGGTTAAAAAACAATCATTTTTGCCTGGCGACCCACACTGAAAATGCGGTAATAAACCGCAATTATCAGGTTGTAACAGCTAAAGGGCGATAGTACTTTTACAGTATGAAAACAGATTACGAACGCATTGAGAAAGCAATATGCTTTATAAAAGAAAACTTTCAGCAGCAGCCTGATTTGGATGAGGTGGCTAAGCAGGTATATTTAAGCCCTTACCATTTTCAGCGGCTGTTTAAAGACTGGGCAGGCGTTAGCCCCAAAAAATTTTTGCAGTACATAAGTATTGAGCATGCCAAAGAGCTGTTGAGCAACAATGCCAGCCTGGCGGATGTAAGCTTTGAAACAGGCCTTAGCGGTACCAGCCGCCTGCACGACCTTTTTATTAATATTGAAGGTATGACGCCGGGTGAATATAAAAACGGTGGAGAAAGCCTGCAGATAAATTACAGCTATGCCGAAACCCCTTTTGGCGATATTATTATTGCCAGTACGCAAAAGGGTATTTGCCACATTGCTTTTACCGGCAGCCACGGAGAGGCGTTAGGCGATTTGCGGCGGCATTTTCCGCAGGCGGTATTTGCGCAAAAAACGGATATGCTGCAGCAAACGGCCCTGCAGGTATTTACCGGCGACTGGCGAAACCTGCACCAGGTAAAACTGCATTTAAAGGGTACGCCGTTCCAGTTAAAAGTGTGGGAGGCGTTGCTGCGCATACCTATGGGTAATGTAAGTACCTATTCAACCATTGCGGAAGGGCTGCAATCGCCCAAAGCCAGCAGGGCGGTAGGCAGCGCGGTGGGGGCTAACCCGGTAGCTTATTTAATACCCTGCCACAGGGTAATACGGTCAACCGGGGTTATTGGGGAATACCACTGGGGCAGCGCGCGTAAAACAGCTATCCTCGGCTGGGAGGCAGCAAAAACAGGTACGGCAGAGATAGAAAACTAAGTTTCGGTAACCAACAGCTATCCTAAACCGCCAGCCCTTAAATAAAGCCGTGTGTATAACAATGCATAACTTTTACCCATGGGCACATTAAGCGTTATTAATTTTGCTGCATGGTTTCGGCTGCACGAAATTTATACAAGAACGCTTATTCGGGACTGTCAAGGCAAACATGGTGTTTATCAATAGTAATGCTCGTTAACCGCAGCGGTACCATGGTTATTCCTTTCCTTACCATGTACTGCCACATTAAGCTGGGTTTTACAGTGGCACAGTCAGGCTTTGTTATGGCGCTGTTTGGTGGGGGCGCTATATTGGGCGCTTTTATTGGCGGCAGAATTGTAGATGCATGGGGTTTTTACCCTTTACAACTGGCGGCCCTTTTAATGGGTGGTGCTATGTTTATAACCGTTGGCTTTTTACATAGTTACCCTGCGCTTTGCACCGGCACTTTTATTTTAAGCACGTGCAATGAGTCGTTCAGGCCCGCTAATTCGACAGCCATCGCGCATTACAGTGCCGTGGAGAACAGGACGCGGTCCTTTTCGTTAAACAGGTTAGCCATTAATATGGGTTGGGCAGTGGGCGGCGCGCTGGGTGGGTTTCTCGCTTCAATCAATTACCACCTGTTGTTTTGGGTAGATGGCTGCACTAACATACTGGCCGCGGGGCTGCTGATAAAGCTGCTGCCGTTTGTAAAAACAGGGAATAAAAGAAAGGTTGTTAAGCACGAAGAAACGGGCAAAGTACTGTTGCCTTACCGTGACAAAGCGTATATGTTCTTTATAGCGCTCACCATAATGTTTGCCGCCTGCTTCTTCCAGTTGTTTAGTATGGAGCCGCTGTTTTACAAAACCCAGTGGCACCTGAATGAAGGGTTTATAGGTATATTAATGACGCTTAACGGCATCATCATTGTGAGCATTGAAATGATTTTGGTGTATTCGCTGGAAGGCACAAGGCCGCTTACAGTATTTATACGTACGGGTATATTTTTGGTGGGCATCGGTTTTGTAATACTGAATGTTTTACCGCATGTTGCGTGGGTGGCCATATTATCCGTTGCAGTTGTAACAATAGGGGAGATACTTTCCATGCCGTTCATGAACTCCTTCTGGATAAGCCGTACCGCGGAAAATAACCGCGGGCAGTATGCCTCATACTATACCATCGCCTGGAGCATTGGGCAGATAATTGGCCCGTGGTGTGGCAGCGGCATAATTGAGCAGAGAAGTTATAATACGCTTTGGTGGCTTATAGCAGCTACTTGTTTTACTGCCTCCTTCGGTTTTAGCAGGTTAGGCAGGTATGTGAAAAGCAAATGAGGGGATGAAGAGTGAAAAGCGATGATATTGAAACCTAACGTGGCTACTTTCAATTAATACATTATGCCGTGTAAATAATATTTGCCAGTTTACCTTATTCAGTACTATGGATAATAACAAAGCGCATTGGGAGAACATATATAGCTCAAAACAGTCAAACGAAGTTAGTTGGACGCAGGCCGTGCCGGAGGCCTCGCTTGCATTGCTGCATGATATAAACCCGGCCAAAAACGCTGCTGTTATTGATGTTGGCGGCGGAGACAGCACACTTGCAGATTTTTTGCTGAAAGAAGGCTTTACTAATATTACGGTACTGGATATTTCAGCCGCAGCGCTTAACAGGGCAAAGGCGCGGTTGAACGGCGATGCCAATAGCATTACATGGATAGAAACGGATATATTAGAATTTATACCCGGGCGCTGCTATGACATTTGGCATGACCGTGCGGCTTTTCACTTTCTCACCACTACCCAGGAGGTGGAACAGTATGTAAAATTAGCAGAACGGAGTATTACGCCCGGCGGCTTTGCTATTATCGCCACCTTTGCAGAAAATGGCCCGGAAAAGTGCAGTGGGCTAATAGTAAAGCGTTATAATGCACAACAACTGGCAGAAGTGTTTGGCAAGGGGTTTACTATTATAGGTTCTGTCTATCAGCAGCATGTAACACCTTTTAATACGCAACAGCGTTTTTTGTTCAGCGTGTTTAAAAAATTGTAAGCAAACAGGTAATAGCATTGCCAGGCTGCGTTACCTGTTATTAAGGTACTCCTGCAGCATAATGGTGGCGGCAATCTGGTCAACATTGCCTTTAACACGGCGGTCTTTTTTCTTCATGCCCATCTCGAGCATCGCCTGGGTAGCCATGCGGCTGGTGTAACGCTCGTCAACTTTTTTTACAGGCATTGATGGCATGTTTTTTTGCAGCCGCTTTATAAAGGCTGCTACCAGTGGCGTTGCATGGGTGTCGGAGTCGTCCCAGTTTTTGGGTTCACCTATCAGTATCAGTTCCACCTGTTCGTCAGCGCAGTATTTTTTAAGAAAGGCCATCAGTTCTTTGGTATCAATAGTGGTAAGTGCTGAAGCAATTATTTGCAGCGGGTCGGTAACTGCAATACCTGTGCGCTTACCGCCATAATCAATACACATTATACGGGCCATAATGCGAAGATAATTTAATAGCAGGTAAGTAGCTGGTAATTGAGGAGGTAGTAATTGCAAATGACCGGGTATTAGGTTGTTTCGCCTGTAATTACTACAATGGCAAAATAAACACCTATGCTGTCAGCAATTCATCGGCCTGCAAATAAAAAACCCCCGCGGAAGCGGGGGTGAAGGTTTGAGTAGTTATGAAGCCGTTACTACGGGCAATTAAGGTTAAAGGTTAAAAATGCTGTTACCGTGTTGGTGGCGGCGTTGTAAGTGGCCGTGCCTCCCAGCCCGTTTTCCTGCGGAAAGTTCGTGTCGTTTTTATTAAAGGTGCCTGTTGTGGTGTAGTAACCGCCGCCATAATATGTGGCAACAAAATAGGTAGCGCCATTTTCAAGCTGAAATGCTGCCTGCCCGCGGTTTATGTATACTATTTGCCATTGCCACCAGGGCGCATTAAGTTTATATAAGAACACCCATGCCCCTACATTAGCCACTACTTTTTTGTTGGTGCATTTGCCCTGCACAAACAATTTTACGTTTATCATTTGCGGCGGAGCGGGCGGGTTAATGGTTATTGTTACGGCCCCTGCAGTACATGGGTTAAAGAAGGCTGTTTCGGCAATTTTTGAGGTTGGGTCGCCCCTGCGGGTGTAGCAAACCAGCTTACATCTTCCTATGTTCGGTACGCGTGGTATAACGGTTACCAGGCCATCATATAAAGTTGCAACAGTAGCCCATGTGGCGTCTGTGTACAGGCCGCCAAGGTATTGGCCATTAGCATCAACCAGTACAAGTTCGTATTGCGGTCTCAGGGCAGGATTGCCTATGCGTACGGTTACGCGCAGGGCGTTTCGGCAGGGAGAATAAAACCACCAGTCAATGTTCCAGCAGGAGAGGTGGCTTGCCTGGAACTGCAGGCTTATTTTACCGCTGCCATCCAGCACTACGGTAGAGGTAGTTTCATATTTCCATTGGCCGGTTTGTTCGTTCATACTCCATATAGGTATTGTATCACCTACCTGTACGGGCTGGTCTGTTTCAGGGTTTATGAGCTCTGCGTTAAGCTCGGCAGATACAGTGATAGGTTTTGAAAAGAACTTAACATCACTGTTGCCGGCCTTCATTTTTATTGACAGGAAGCCACCGGTTTTAAAAGTAACCTCGTGGTACTCCTGCCCATCCCTTTCTACGTCAACCGGGTTAAACCCGCCGGGAAAGGCCAGCATGGATGACTGGGTTGATGTGCCAAAATGTACAATGCTGCTTTGTAATGATGAAGCATTAATTACATTGTGATTTTCATCCATCATTTGCGTGCCGTCGTCAATGGTTATGGTGGATGTTTCCGTCATGGTTGATGTAGTGGACGTTTGCAGAGAAGTAGCCGGTGCCACGCCACTGTTTAAAGATGTACTTTTTTGCAAAACGGATGTGCCGTCTGCAGGATGTGCGTATTCCAGCGCGAGTATAGTATGGTCAACCGGCGTTGTGTCGCTGGTAACCATAAACGTTTGTGACACGGGTGCAAAGCCGGGTATGTTTGCATATACGTTAAATATCACCGGGTTTTCGGGTGATGGGTTTGCAGATGCGTCAAGCGCCAGTGGCAAAAAGCCATTAGATGTTTTAAAGTCAGTGCCACCAGAGCCCATTAAAACCTTGTCGGCATCTTTGCCTGATATCTGCACTGTAAATTTATCCGGCTGGGTTGTTGAATTGCTGTTGGCATTTACAAACCTTATAAGTATGGGTGATTTGTATACATCAGTATTTACACTCCATGTTATATTGTCAGTGGGTTTCTTACAACCCGTAACAAGACCGGCACATGCCACCGCGGCAAAAATGATTGTTAGCAGTAAAGAATATTTTGTTTTCATTTTGCGTGAAATTTTGAGGTGTTTAAAGTCTAAAGCTGAAATTAAGTTGCAAAACAGGCAGCCAGCGGTAAGTGCTTAAGTTTTGCTGTAACTGGGCGTTGTTTTCTTCATTAGGTGCAAGGGCCTTTGTAGCAATAATGGTAGTTTGCGGTGCAGTTAAATAATATGTGCCGAGGTCTAAGTTTATATTAAATAACCTGTTTGGAAAAGTTCTGAAAAAGCCAACGCCAAGATAAGGGGCCAGTCCCTGCCAGTTGGCAGATATTTGCATAGAGCCAAATTCATCGGGCGTAAAACTTATGTTGCCAAATGTAATATTTTCGGTAGGGGTTATATCTGCAATTGTTTTTGCTTTTACGAAATATCCCGCGCCGACTGAAACCCTGAAGCCGCTGCCGCCAAAAGGTTGCAGGTCGGCAATAAGGTGTACGTTGGTAAAGTTTACATTAAGGCCAATGTTTGATTTAAATGAGTTTAGTTTGAACGAGTTTGGCAAATTAACAGGAGTTACGCCTGCACCCAGCCTGGCTGAGACCCGGGGCAAAATGCCGTATCGTAAATCGCCGCCAATACCGGCAGTACCTGCATAAAAAATAATGGCTTTTTTGTGCGTAAAGCCCGGTATTATAGATTTTTCCACGTAACCACGGGCTAATAGCATACCCCCGCCTGGTGGCTGGTTTTGCAGGCTGTTAAACCTGGTTGTCAGTGCTTCCATATCCTGTGCCTTGGCCGTATTATACAGGGCGCAACACAGTAACATGATGATATTTACTGGTTTCATTACAAGTGAGGTTTGGGTAAACAAATTATTAAGCAATCATTATGGTATAAAAAGTATTACATCGGATCTAAGACTAATTAAATGTACTTTCTTTTCCATAATCAAAAAATAAAAAATATCTGCAGATATTTATGTAGGGGCTATGGTTTCAAAAACATATTCTACATACTGATAATACGGGGAGTGTTTGTTTTGGTTTATTGAGAAAGCAAATATTTTTTTATTTTTTTTAAGGCAACCTTTCTGTTTCTTTTACGTATTAAGAGCGCCTGCATAATATAGCTGGGCTTTTTTTAGCAACGGTATATTATAAATAACAGCGGTTAATGTTTGTTAAACCCAGGGCCAGCCAGGACTGTATATAAAAAGGCAGCAAACGCCGTAATTATACCTACCACTATGCCTGCTGCAACATCAAAAGGAAAATGTTGTGCGAGGTATATACGCGAATAGCCTACCAGCATAGCATAAATAAGCCCGGCAACGAGCCACCAATTTTTGGGTATGAGAAGGCAAAAAATTAAATAGATTGAAAAGGCTGTGCCGGTATGCCCTGAGGGAAAGCTTGATATTAGCCATGGCTGCACAAACCACACATGGTGTATAAGGCTGTGGTCGGGTATGGCTTTCCATGGTCGGGGTGCGTCTGGAATTATAACATACTTGCAAACCTGTATAAGAATAGTTGATACTATGAAACCAATAACAAGCAGGGGCCATGCTTTTTTTTGCTTTAAAATAAATACTACAGCAAGTAAAGCAGCTATCCATATTAAAGCATCGCCCATATTTGTCCATACACCAAAAAAATAATCTGCGGCTATTCCAAGGTTGCCGTTAAGCAGTAAAAAAAGTTGGCTTTTACCCGTTGCGTACGATGCGCCAAACAATACTGCAGCAAGCACAGCAGCAATGCAGGTACCATAAATAAATTGTTTTATGTTTAGTGTTACCATGTAATACTTAAAATTGCTTTTACAAATAAAAATTATGCAATAAGCAACTGCAGTTCATCTTCACCAAAATCATTTAACGATGGCAATACAATATCTGCAGCGCCCCAGCATGGCCTGTCATATACTGCGCGGTCTGGCACAACAACGCATTTCATTCTTGCTGCTTTGGCTGCAATCATCCCTGCAAAACTGTCTTCAAAGCAAATACACTCCAGCGGGTGAGCGCCCAGTATTTCAGCACAGTTAATATATACTTCCGGGTGCGGCTTGGCATATTTTAACAGGTGGGCCGACGCGTGGTGATGAACACTTGGGGTTAAATTGTATATCTCCATTACCAGTTCAATAAGCTGTTTTGGCGACGATGAGGCGATACCGATTTTAAACTGCCTGCTGGTAAAAAAATTAAATATATACTGCATGCCGGGCATGGCAATATAAGCAGCGGAAACCTTACCCATAACAGTATCGAATATTTCCTGTTCCAGCTTATTAACATCAACATCAGTAATATTAAAATGGCGCATCCACCATTCTATAAATTCTTTAGTTCGCAGCCCGGTTGTGTGGCGATAGTCTTGGTCTGTAAGGCTTACATTATACTTTGCAAAAACTTCATTGGCAGCTTCGTTCCACAATGGCTCACTGTTAATAAGCAGGCCATCCATATCAAAAATAACCGTATTAAGTCGCATCAGATTTATTAAGAGCGGCAAAGATAGTCAATAGGTTTTAAGTCTCATTGCCCGGGCTAATCATTAAATAGGCTGCTTGCTCTATTCCAGTACAAATATTACGCTTACTTTAAAGTCGAATTTTAATTTTTAAACGCTCACATTGCCGGTCAATGCTTAAAAAAGCAGTGGCAAGTAAAATCACGGTTTTATAAAAATAGTTTTTGAGTATATGATTTAAACAATGCTGCATTAATATAAATTTTATGCTGCCAAATGTTAACAATATATTTATATACTTATTTTGCCGATGTTTGCCAAACAGTTAGAAGCATGAGTGCATTTTTTGAACGGTTGAAACATATAAAAATATTCCGGGCCTGTATTTATGCCGTTGTTGGCGCATTTACCTACCCGGGCCTGGTTATTATTAACAAATTGAAGATTGAGGGTACCGAGCACCTTGAAAACCTGCCCAAAAAAAACGTGTTGTTTGTTAGTAACCATCAAACTTATTTTGCAGACGTTATAACATTTATCCATATTTTTTGCGCGGTTAAATGGCGTAAGCGCAATAAGCTGGGCATACCTTTTTACCTGCTTAACCCCTTTACGCGGATATATTTTGTGGCGGCTGAGGAAACAATGAACGGCACCCTTATAAGCCGTATATTTAAGATGGCAGGTGCGCTAACGGTAAAGCGCACATGGCGTGCAGAGGGCAAAGAAGTACGCCGCGGTTTAGACCCCAGCGACACACGCAAAATAACGGGCGCTTTACAAAACAACTGGATTATTACTTTTCCGCAGGGCACCACAAAGCCTTTTGCTCCCGGCCGTAAAGGAACGGCCTATATAATTAAAAACTGCCAGCCTGTAGTAATTCCTGTTGTTATAAATGGCTTTTGGCGGGCATTTACCAAACGGGGCCTTACGTTTAAAAAGAAAGGCTCATTAATATCTATACGGTTTAAACCACCGATGGTTATTGACTACAATAACACCGTGGATGAGATTTTAGAGCAGGTAATGGACGCTATTGAGCAAAGCAAAAAGTTTATGCTAAAAGGCAAACACCATGTAATGACGCTGCTGGATAAATAGCACAGGCAGCTTAAGCAACCTCAGTCACCAATTAACCAGCCCTACCTATCAACTATTTCTCAAATACCAGTGCATCGGGGTTTGCGCCAAGTTCTTTAAGGGCTGTGAGGATAGCTTCATTAAACGGGTCGGGGCCGCACACATAAAATGGCTGCGCAAAATTGGTGATGTGCTGTTGCAGAAAGGCTTTATCAATACGGCCGTGGTAATAGGCAGATGTATTCTCTTCAGAAAGTATATTAATTAAATTTTCACCCAGCATTTTTTCAAACTCATCTTTTAAAATAATGTCGCTGGCTGTTTTGTTGGCAAACAGCAGTTTGCAGTCGCCAATTTTATTTTGTGTATACAGGTGGCGCAATATGGCAATAAAAGGGGTAACGCCCGCACCGCCTGCAATAAATACTCCCTCGCCTTTATACTCAATGGTGCCCCAGGCATCACTTATTTCAAACATATCCCCCGGTTTTACCTGCAGCAACTGGTTGGTAACGCCGTCGTGGTTAGTGTAGCTTTTAATCGTAAACTCCAGCGTGCCTGCGCCGGGCAGGCTGGTAAACGTAAAGGGGCGTTTCTCCTGTTCCCAGCCTTCTTTTAAAATGCTTAAGTCAGTTGCCTGGCCGGGTTTATACATAAAACCTTCCGGCTTTTCCACCTCAAAATGATGCACATTATGTGTTACCTGCGTAACAGATAATACTCTTACAGGATAGTTTGACATAAAATTGAATTTTCACTATTAAAGTAATACATTTTTTATGCATTTTTGTTGGATTAAATTTCAACTCTATGCTTAAATTAATCTTTTCTTTTTTTCTGCTGCTTTCAGCGTATGCTGGCCTGGCCCAAACGGATACTATTTATGTATATAACGATAAAGACTGGCGGCCAACAACCAGGCAACAGGCTTATTTTTATGGTAAGATATTTAAAGAGGGTAATAGTTGGCGAAGGTTTGATTATTGGGTTAAAACAAATATTATGCAGATGGATGGCTATTACAAAGACTCTGCTACCAGTATTAAAAATGGCCCTGCAAATTATTATACTGAAACAGGATATCTTGACGACTCATCCAATTATGTGGAAAATGAAAGAAGCTCAGCGTATTATTTTTATCCAAATCATAAGCTTAAAGCTTACATAATATTTGATACAACGGGTGAACCCCTTGAACAAAAAGGGTATGATGATAACGGAAAAGAGATGCCAGGTTTTATTGTTCAACAAGGTGGGCTATTTAAGGGTGGTATAGTGCAATGGCAGAAATATATAAAATATCACCTGTTAAACCATCCTCCCAAACGATGGCAAAATGGAGAAATTTGGGGAAGTGTAGATGTAAGTTTTGCAATTGAAAAAGACGGCAGTATAGATCAAGTTGAAGTGAGCAGATCTTCCGGGTACAAGGAACTTGATGACAATGCTGTTGAAATTATCAGCGGCAGTCCAAAATGGAAACCTGCAATAAGGTTCAATGTTCCTGTAGTATATTATCAGAAACAACAAATTAGTTACGCCAGGGCGGAGACGGATTAACCCATGTTAATGTGTCCCGGGGTTGAAATATACGATACCATAGCTTGTCTTGCAAGCACTGTAACAAGAGCGCCTTATTATAGATAATTTTTGGCCGTAACTGCATACTGTTTGTAGCAAAAGCGCACCCTGTGTTTTTATATTTATTACCATGTTTGCTTTAAATAAAAAAGCCGTCCCGGTTTTAACCCGGAACGGCCGATGTTGCTTGCGTTTTCCCTTAGTGTTTATTTTTTTTGTCGTTTTTAGGTTGTGGTCTTTTTGCTACCACTTTTTTGTTATTGTCATGATTATCGTTTCTCTGAATATTAAATGGCCTTGCATTTTTTTTTGTATCTAACTTAACATTAGGGCGGTACAACACCAGTTTATTATTTTGAATTTTTGGCGAATTTGGCCTGTTGTCGTTAGCAATATTTATTTCCTTAACTTTTGTTTTTGTAACATTCTCAACGTCTTTTACCTGCGGGCCCTTGTTATATACCACGTTATTATTACCCCTTACACTTACATTGTTGTTTACTACTGTTTTATTGTTATTAACTTTTTTATTGTTAATTACTGTTTTGTTATTACTGCTCCTATTAATAATAGTAGTGTTGTTAACCTTTGTAATATTATTTATTATGGTTACATTCTTGGCAATGGTAACGTTTTGCTTCCTGTCCACAACATAGTGGTCAACGTCGGTCCTGTCAATATAACGTTTAGGCACAAAATTCCAGGTAGCGGGCGGCGGGTTCCAGCTTGCGCTAACGCTTACATTAAGGCCTAAAGGCGCCCAGCCGTAATTATCCCCGCTCTGGCCCCACTTTACCCATGCCGGCCCCCATTCGTTGCCCGGTTTCCACAACCAGCCATATTTATCTTGGTGAAACCACCTGCCGTAGTGAAAGGCAGCCCAGCCCCATTTGTAGTCGCTGTTCCATGTCCAGCCGTCATTGGTATATACCCAGTGGCCGTTAGTGGAGTATGGCTGAAAACCTGCTTCTACTGACGGTTGCCACACATATCCCTCGCTGGGATAGTCTATCCATTTGCCGTAAGGGCTCAATTCGTCATAAAACTTCTGGTAGGTAACTTCAGGTGCAGCGGCTGCTGCCTCATCTTCCTGGGCTGGTGCTGCGGCTACCGCTTCTGATGAAGAAGACGAGTTGTCTTGTATGGAAGCCTGCGGCTCAGCGGAAGAAACGCCGTCGGGCTGGCTTACCATGGAACTGTCCCCGGCCATGGTAGAGTCTGTATTACCTGCGTTGTTTGTATTGGGTGAACTATTGCAGCTAAACAACACTGTTGCCCCTGCAATAATTGTAGCGTAAATTAGGTGTTTCATAAGTTTTATTTATTTAATTGCATAATATGCAAGCCGCGTGCCTGCTTTCATTTTTTTGACGACAGGCTGGTTACGGGGTTTATATTTGCCAAAAAATTGGGGATTTTTAAGATAAATGTTTCAAAAAAGCCACGTATTAAGTTGTTTGTTTTACATATTTGCCTACCTTTGCCGCCCCAAAAAGTTCTTTTTATAAGAAAATAATTGAATTTTCCGCTCCGGCGGAACTTGGGAGTCCCGGCAAATATGCCTGGACGTTTGAACCAATAAAATTATAAACATGGCAAAAGAAATCACAGGTTTTGTGAAACTGCAGGTTAAAGGCGGCCAGGCAAACCCGGCACCCCCTGTAGGCCCTGCACTTGGTAGTAAGGGTGTAAACATTATGGAGTTCTGCAAACAGTTTAACGCCCGCACGCAGGACAAAATGGGTAAGGTTGTTCCCGTAATCATCACCGTTTACAGTGACAAATCATTTGAATTTGTTATTAAAACTGCCCCCGCCGCTGTTCAGCTAATGGAAGCCGCAAAAATTCAGAAAGGTTCTAAAGAAAGTAACCGCGCAAAAGTTGGTAAAGTAACCTGGGCACAGGTTGAAGCTATTGCTAAAGACAAAATGCCCGACCTTAACTGCTTTACACTTGAAAGCGCAATGAAAATGGTAGCCGGTACAGCCCGCAGCATGGGTTTAACTGTGGAAGGCGGCGCCGCACCATGGGAAAACTAATTTATTACCTTCCCGTGTTGTGCGGGAGATAAAAACTGAACAAAAATGGCAAGCCTTACAAAAAAGAGAAAAGCTGTAGAAGCTAAAGTAGATAAAAGCAAAGCTTACTCACTTAAAGAAGCTTCAGCACTGGTAAAAGACATTAATACCACGAAGTTTGACGCTTCAATTGATTTACATATACGTTTGGGCGTTGACCCCAAAAAAGCCGACCAGCAGGTGCGTGGCACGGTAACATTACCGCACGGTACCGGTAAAACAAAGCGTGTGCTTGTTTTATGCCCGGCTGACAAGGAGGCTGAAGCAAAAGCAGCAGGCGCTGATTATGCAGGCCTGGATGAATTTATTACCAAAATTGAAGGCGGCTGGGTTGATGTTGACGTTATTGTTGCCACCCCGAGCGTAATGCCTAAAATTGGTAAACTGGGTAAAATATTGGGCCCCCGTAACCTTATGCCTAACCCCAAAACAGGTACTGTTACCAATAACGTAGCAGAAGCGGTTAACGAAGTTAAAGGTGGTAAAATTGCCTTTAAAGTTGATAAAGCAGGTATTGTTCACGCGTCAATAGGCAGGGTTTCTTTCAACCCTGAAAAACTTGCCGCAAACAGCCAGGAGCTTATTAATGCTATTGTAAAACTTAAGCCAAGCACTGCAAAAGGTATTTACCTTAAAGGTGTAAGCATGGCCAGCACAATGAGCCCCGGCATTACTATTGACACAAAATCAGTTCAGAACTAATCACGCCAGCAGCGTGATGCAAAAACAAGCATTATGAACAAAGAACAAAAAAACGAAGTAATTGAAGTTCTTAAAGAGAAATTCAATCAATATAATAACTTCTATGTAACCAATACCGAAAGCTTAACCGTAGCACAGGTTAGCAAGCTGCGCCGTATTTGTTTTGATAAGAATGTTGAAATGAAAGTGGCAAAAAACACCCTTATACGCAAAGCGCTGGAATCAATTGACAGCACCCGCTATACCGGTGTTTACGAAAGCCTTAATGGTGTAACAGCACTGCTTTTCAGCGAAAACGCAAAAGAGCCTGCTTTAATACTTACCACTTTTCGTAAAGATAATAAGCTGGAAAAGCCTGAGCTGAAAGCCGCTTATATTGACAGTGACGTATTTGTTGGTAACGACCAGCTTGAAGCGCTTACCACGCTTAAAAGCAAGCAAGACCTTATTGGTGAGATCATCGGGTTACTGCAATCACCGGCCAAGAATGTTATCAGCGGCCTGAACGCTGGTGGCAAACTGGCAAGCATTGTAAAGGCTTTGGAAACAAGGCTGGAAGGAACAGAAGCATAAATTCAAAGTACGGGTTACTAAGTACGATGTGCGAAGTAAACCCCAATAGTACTTACAAATAATTAGCCTTGCCTGGAGGCTATACACACAAACAAATTTTTTTAAACGTTCCGCCGGAGCGCAGGCAATGAAGGCGGGAAAAATTTGACAATTATGGCAGACTTAAAAGCATTTGCTGAACAACTGGTTAACTTAACAGTGAAAGAAGTTAACGAACTGGCTAAAATTTTAAAAGAAGAGTACGGTATTGAACCTGCTGCTGCTGCAGTAGCTGTTGCTGCCGGTCCTGCTGCTGGCGCTGCTGCCCCTGCTGCAGAAGAAAAAACTGCTTTTGATGTAATATTAAAGAGCGGTGGTGCTAACAAACTGCAGGTTGTAAAGGTTGTTAAAGACCTTACAGGCCTTGGTTTGAAAGAAGCAAAAGACCTGGTTGACGGTGCGCCTAAACCTGTAAAAGAAGGTGTTGCCAAAGCTGAAGCTGAAGCACTGGTTGCCAAACTGAAAGAAGTTGGCGCTGAAGTTGAAATCAAATAGTTCAACTCCGTTACTACACATTATAAAGCCCCTTCCGGTTTCCCGGAGGGGGTTTTTGTTTTTGCATGCCCGGATATTTTAATAGGTTACAACGGCAAGCATTATTTCCGTGATAAAACCTGCCTGTGCTGGCTTAAGCAACTTCCGCCGGTTTTATTTTGCAAAAAAAAATCCCAAAAATATTCACACTACAAGGTATTGCTAACCAACGTAATATGCGCCCAACGCAAATAAAGCACGGCTATTAAGAAAATGGGTTCATCAAAAACATTTGGTGGTGTCTATAAAATCTTTTTAATTTTGACTAAACGTTCAGTCAAAAATATGTCGCCAAGAACTTCAGACCAATTGCAGGTAGTGCGTGAGAACAGGAAGCAGCAGATTTTGCAGGCTGCGTTAAAAGTTTTTGCAGCGAAGGGTTATGATGGCGCTACCATTGCCATGATTGCTAAAGAGGCAGGCATTGCCAAAGGCCTGCTGTATACCTATTATGCAAGCAAGGAAAACCTGTTAGATGAATTGATACAGTTTGGTTTGCAAAAGGCGGCAGCCTTTGTTAGCGAAACACCGTTATTGTTTTCAGGCTCAAAGGAAGCTTTTGCAGCCGGCTTAAGAAATATTGTGAACCTGTATTTACAGGAGGTCGATTTTTGGCGCTTGTATCTTATGCTTGTGCTGCAGCCTGCTATGGCAAATAAAATTCAGCAGGAAAGTAAAGTTTTGATGGACGAATTTTTGCCTGTGTTTGCAGAATATTTTAAAAGCAAAGGTTCACAGAATCCTGTTGCTGAAGCAATGTTGTTTGGAACAACGCTTGATGGGCTGATGTTTGACATGATAGTAATGCCGGAGGGTTTCCCGGTAAATGATGTGGTGGATATGATTATTGAGAAGTTTTCGTGAATACGGTACAAGCCGGAATATTGAGTGTAATAAAATTTTAAAGCGTGTTACGCGCAACAAAAAATTATAAGGTATGAAAAAGCTGTTTTTATCATTACTCCCTGTTTGCCTGTTTGCAATGAATGGGTACAGTCAGCAGGAAAATGCCACTGACATCGTGCGTAAAGCTAATGATTTAATGAACGGCGCATCAAGCCAAAGCACTGCTACCATGACGATTACACGCCCAACGTGGACGAGAACAGTAGGTATGAAAACGTGGTCGCTGGGGAGCGATTATTATATGATACTTATTACAGCACCCGCACAGGATAAAGGCCAGGTATTTTTAAAACGGCAGACTGAAATGTGGAACTGGATGCCCTCTATAAGCCGCATTATACGCATACCGCCGTCAATGATGGGACAAAACTGGATGGGCTCAGACTTTACCAATAACGACCTGGTAAAAGCCAACAGTATAGTGGATGATTACACGCATACGATTTTGGGCAGCGAAGTAGTAGAAGGTTTTGATTGCTACAAAATACAATTGATACCGAAAACCAATGCTGCCGTGGTGTGGGACAAGATTGTTGTATGGATTGCCAAAGGCAAATATTATATGCTGAAAGCGGAATATTACAATGAGGACGGCCAACTGGTTAACCGTGAAATACAATCTGACATAAAACGTTTTGGCGACCGTGATTTACCTTCAAAACTGGTAATGACCCCGGTGAGTGAGCCGGGAAAGCAAACCACCATACTGTTTCAGCAGCTTGCATTTAATATGCCCATGAAACAGGAGTTTTTCTCGCAGCAAAACATGAAAAGCCTGCATTAAGGGTTATCCGGCGGTTTTTAAAAGTAAATTATTTACTGATGAAGCAGCTAATTAAACTGGCATGGAGAAATTTGTGGCGTAACAGGCGCAGAACATTTATTACGCTGGGCTCGGTATTTATGGCGGTGTTACTGGCCATTGCCATACGTTCTATACAAAAAGGCGTGTATGGTAATATGATAAGCAATGCCGTACGTTTTTCCACCGGCTATATACAGGTGCATGCGAAAGGTTACTGGAATGATAAATCAATCAACAATTCTTTTCAAAGCACACCGGCTTTACAAAAAACTATACAAGGTGAGCCTGGCATTTTATACGCGGTGCCCAGGCTTGAGTCATTTTGCCTTGCTTCTTCAGGTCAGCATACAAAAGGCGTTGGTATTATAGGAATAGATGCTGCGGGAGAAGATAAAATGACCGGTATTGCAGGCAAAATTGTTGAGGGACAATATTTCTCCCCCAAAAATGACAGCGGGGTGATTATAGGCGATGGCCTTGCAAAATACCTGCACATACATTTACGCGACACACTGATATTGCTTGGGCAGGGCTATCACGGTACATCAGCGGCTGCTCAGTTCCCGGTACAGGGCATTTTTCACTACCCGCTTGACCAGTTGAATAATTCACTCATCTATCTTTCCCTTCCGCAGGCACAGGCTTTATTCAATGCCCCGGGCAGGCTTACTTCTGCAAGCATTATGCTGAAAGACCCCGGTGATATTGACAGGGCAACAAGATATTTACAAAGCGCGCTTGACAGTACGTGGGAAGTAATGCAGTGGCCCGAAATGAATAAAAGCCTTGTGCAGGAAATACAGGCAGATAATGGCGGTGGTATTATAATGCTGGGCATTTTATACCTGGTGGTTGCATTTGGCGTGTTCGGCACCATACTGATGATGACACTGGAAAGAAAAAAGGAGTTCGCAGTGATGATATCTATAGGTATGCACCGCGCAAAACTTACGGTCATTATCATTTTTGAGACAGTTTTTATCGGGCTGCTTGGCATCATCTCCGGCAGCGCGCTGATATTCCCCGCATTGGTGTACCTAAATAGGCACCCGATAACACTAACAGGGCCATCGGCCCAAACCTACCAGCAGCTTGGTATTGAGCCTATACTGCCAACATCGCTTGATATACATATTTTTCTGTACCAGGGGTTAACGGTGCTGGGTATAGCGATGGTATCTGTACTGTACCCGCTGTGGTACATAAACAGGTTTAAAATTACTGAAACATTAAAACAATAAGTTATGCTTCTACGGGTAGCGTGGAGAAACGTATGGCGTAATAAAGCGAGAAGCATGGTGATTGTTATTGCTGTGGCGCTTGGTTTATGGGGCGGTATATTTTCGGATGCTTTTATGCAGGGTATGTCGCAGCAGTTAGTGCATTCGGTTATATATACGCAAACTGGCAACATACAGCTTAATCAGCCTGGCTTCCTGGTAAACCATGATATGGCGTTAACAATCCCCAATACCGATAGCATTGTAACGCAGGTAGAGAATATACCGGGTGTGGCGGGTGCGGCAACTGATATTCAAATAGCCGCAATGGCTTCCACTGCGTCGGGTTCCGCAGGCATAATGATTAACGGGATAAACCCCGGGGAATATGTGAAGGTGAATGAACTCAATAAAATGTTGACGGAAGGAGATTATTTTAAAGACAGCCGCGCCAACCAAATAGTAATAGGGCAGCAACTGGCAGACAAATTAAAAGTAAAGCTGCATTCGCGCATCGTGGTTACACTGCAAACAACTGCCGGCAATATAGTGTACGGCGCTTTCAGGATAACCGGTATATACAGTACCTCCAGTACTGATTTTGACGGGCAAACAGTATATGTACGCGACGATGATATAAGAACGCTTGTGAATTACCTGCCGGGGCAGGCTTCCATCATAACCGTTTTACTACATAATAACGACGATACAAAAAAAGTGACAGATGCTATACGCGGTGCTTATCCAAATTTACAGGTGCAACCATGGATGGAACTCTCGCCGCTACTGCAAATGGTTACGGGTACAGTACAACAAACCGCGTATATTTTTGTAGGTATTATACTTATAGCACTTGCATTTGGTATTATAAACACCATGCTGATGGCTGTACTTGACCGTACGCATGAAATAGGCATGCTTCTATCCATCGGTATGAAACCGCGGTTAATCTTCAGCATGTTTATGCTTGAAACAGTTTTTCTTTCGCTAACAGGCGCGGCGGCAGGTATGGCAGTAAGTATCGGGAGTATTTACTGGTTTGGGCAAAAAGGTATTAATCTTTCAGTTGTAGCGCAGGGCATTAATGCTTTTGGCTATAGCAGCGTGGTGTACCCGACATTGGGTGTTGATTTTTATGCAGACCTCGCTTTAATGGTGTTTGTGATTGCTATGATTGCGGGTGTGTTTCCTGCAAGGCGGGCTATACGCCTTAAACCCGCGGAAGCAGTAAGGGGTGATTAAAAGAAGTATGAAGAATAACATTGTTCAACAAAAAATATTGTTTTATGCCGGTTATTGACATTAAGGGATTATCAAAAACGTATAACGAAACCATGGTGCCTGTGCATGCGCTAAATGGTGTTAACCTTAGTTTTGAGAAGGGTGAATTTACTGCTATAGTAGGCCCTTCGGGATGTGGTAAAACAACCTTATTAAATATGATTGGCGGGCTGGATTATCCAACATCCGGTGAGGTTATTATTGGGGGAGAGGATATAACAAAAATGAAGTCAGCAAAACTGGTAGAGTTCAGGTTGAGGAATATTGGCTTTATCTTTCAGTCATACAATCTTATACCCGTGCTTACGGTAAAAGAAAACACAGAGTTTATTATGGAACTGCAGCACCGTAATCCCACAGAAATAAAGGAGCGTGTGCAATACCTGCTTGCCGCAATGGGGTTAAGTGATAAAATGAATGTACGCCCCAAATATTTATCAGGCGGCCAGCAGCAAAGGGTAGCAGTAGCAAGAGCGCTGGCATCAAAGCCAACATTTATACTGGCGGATGAGCCAACGGCTAACCTCGATTCAAAATCAACAAACACCCTGCTTGATTTAATGGCAACACTTAACGAAAAAGAGCAGGTAACTTTTATCTTCTCCACCCACGACCAGCGGGTGATGGATAAGGCGAAACGTATTGTAACCCTTGAAGACGGTAAAGTGATAAGCGACAGCAAAATAGCAACAAGCCATGAACATGCGGGCGTTTAAATTATGTAAGGCAATATGTGTGGCCATTATTGTATATGTGCTTTGCATGAACGATATTGCAGCAGCACAAACGGACAGTGTTATTGCCGCAAAGCCTGTACGCTTAACGGTGGGCGGCTATCTAAAAGACTTGCAGAGCATCCAGTTTACCGACATCAATAAAAAATGGACGCTGGATAACCTGGTGCATAACAGGGTGGATGTGCACTGGTACCCCGACAGCACCTGGAAATTTCACCTTGGTGTACGCAACCGGTTGCTGTATGGCGAATCAGTTTCAGTATATAAACAAAATGATGCATTGCTTGGCAATCCTGACGGTTATTTCAATCTTTCCTCCACGTGGGCAAAAGGAGAGTCTTATTTACTACACAGCGATATTGACCGTGCTTCTGTTGATTTTACACATGGCAAGTGGCAGGTAACGCTTGGCAGACAACGGGTAAACTGGGGGCTTAACCTTGTTTGGAACCCCAATGATATTTTTAACGCGTATTCTTATTTTGATTTTGATTACGAGGAGCGCCCAGGCACGGATGCAGTAAGGGCACAGTATTACATCAATTCAACCTCGTCAGCAGAGCTTGCATACAAACCGGGTAAAGCAGCAGGTGAAACCATAGCTGCGGGTTTATACCGTTTTACCAAAGGCAGCTACGACATACAGTTATTGGCAGGCACAGTAAAGGATGATTACGCTTTAGGCGGAGGTTGGTCGGGCGTATTGGGGCAGGCAGGGTTTAATGGAGAGATAACAGCGTTTGTGCCACACCAAAATGCTGCATCTTCCCAAACGGTTGTTTCTGCCTCGCTGGGCGTTAATTATACCTTTGCCAATAGCTTGTACCTGCATGGCGCATACCTGCTAAACAGCGCCGGTGTGGTAAAGGCAGATAGCGCCGCTTCTGCATTGCTGTTAAACAATGTGTCAGCCAAATCCTTATCTCCTTCAAAACATTCTTTGTTTGCCGAGGCTGCTTATCAGCTTAGCCCTCTTGTACGTGGCGATCTTGCCTGCATTATCAATCCCTCTGATGGCTCCTTTTTTGCCGGCCCTTTTTTTACCTTTTCCCTAAGCAACACGCTTGAACTGCTCGCTGCAGGGCAACTGTTTTTTGGTGGGCACAATACGCTGTACGGCGGTTACGGGCGTATTATTTTCTTCAGGGTTAAGTGGAGCTTTTAAATAAATAATATGCTGTATAAAACTGTTTATACATAGTTGAAACATATTCTTTATCCTGTAATCACCATTACAGCAACACATGTACCTGGCACAGAGGAAGCGGAAATTGTTATTGAAGATAATGGCCCGGGCATACCGGCAACTATCTTCAAAAGCTTATTTGGCGGTAATGTAGCAGTGTAAATAACCCTGGCCTAAATTTACAATTATGTTGCCTGTTAGTGCACAGTTGCCTGATGCTGATTAAACAGTATAGTAAAAGTTGCAGGCTTAAAGTGCACTATGCACAAATGGTAATAAACCGCGGGACAGTAAAACAATTCATCAAATAACAGAGCGTGTTATTACAGCTATAATTTAAACGCGATTATATTATTCAAGTATCGCCAAGATAATTTACTCCACTAAAAATAATGTGACATCGAGCATGCAATTCAGAAAAAATTCCTTCAATTTTTTTGTAAAATGGTAAGCGTTTTAACATTAAACAGTACATGTGATATGCGAGTATGTTTACAATTTAGTAATACAACTCAAAGTATATGACGATTACTTTTGCGGTGTAAAAAATAAGGCAGTACAGCCTCCTTCAAACACACAATTCATACTCAGCAGATAGTATGAAAAACCTTAACCCGAATAAAGAGCTTTTTCTTTTCAGGGTGGCGTTTATAAAATAAATAACAACAACCAAATTTTTAAAAAGCAAAACACATGGCGGCTTGCAGCATTCATGTAACTATTAACCTGTGCCTGTTATGTAAACCGTAGATAACCAAATATTTTTAACTAACAAAACAACTGTCATGTAAAGCGAGTGTTCAGTCAGCATCCGTTAACGGTGATTCTTTGCAGAAAACATTAAAAAATGCCACAGTAAATGTTTGCACGGAGCATTTACTGTAAGCTGTCATTTTTCAGCTAAAGAATTTCCTAAAGCTTTCATTTAAGGTTTTATCAATACCCTGTAAACCGCTGTTATACAGCAGGCGGTATTGTATTGCCTGTAAACTTTTAAAAACTTCTGTTTATGATTATTAGATGTAAAAAGTATTACGCAGTATCAACATGGATGCTCTTTTTCATGTTTGCAGTATGTGCAGGCGCTCTGGCACAGAGCAGCGCAGGTACAATAGAAGGCGTGGTGCAGGACCAGAATGGCCAGCCTGTACAAAACGTTAGTGTGTTGGTAACAAATACCAAAACACATTTTTCCATGGGCGACCAAACAGACAGCCTCGGCATGTTTAAATTTATCAATGTACCTGCAGGCGGCGGGTATAAAGTTACTTTCTCGCACGTGCAGTACGAGGTTCAAACTGTTAATGATTACAGTGTTAAACAAGGCGCTGTTGTCTCTTTGTCACCAAGGTTAAAAAGCCGTGCAGACCAGTTGAATGATGTAGTAGTGGTGGGGTACAGCACCCAGAAGAAAGTTAACCTTACCGGCGCTGTTAGCCAGGTAAGTGGTGAGGTACTTGAAAACAGGTCGTTGCCCAATATTACCCAGGGCCTGCAGGGTATGATACCTAACCTTAACCTTGTTATGGAAGATGGTAAACCCTTTACATCACCTACCTACAATATAAGGGGTACTACCTCAATAGGGCAGGGCGGCAGTGCGCTTGTTTTGATTGACGGCGTACAGGGTGACCCGAGCCTGCTAAACCCTAATGATGTTGCCAGCGTGACCGTGCTGAAAGATGTATCATCCGCAGCAGTATATGGTGCAAGGGCGGCATACGGTGTAGTGCTGATTACTACCAAAACACCAAAGAAAGATAAATTCAATGTAACCTATTCTTCAAATTATTCCATCAAACAACCTACTACTGTTCCTAAAACAGTAACAGATGGTTATCAGTATGCGTTGATGTTTGATTCAGCATGGTCAGCATGGAATGATTATGCTGCAAGGCCACAGAATGTTAACAAAACACAGGTGTTTTCACCGGCATATCTTGCTGAACTGAAGAGAAGGGACGAGGACCCCTCTTTACCTAAAGTAGAAGTTGACCCAACAACCGGTAACTATGTGTATTACTCAAATGTTGACTGGTACAATCTTTTATATAAAAAGAACCTCGGCGCGATAGATCAAAACCTGTCGGTATCTGGCAGCAATTCCAAAACCACTTACTATGTAACAGGCAGGTTTTATGGCCAGGATGGCTTGTTCAGGTATAATTCTGACGATTATAGTATGTACAATGTTATGGCAAAGGGTACCCTGCAGGTTACACCATGGCTGCAGGTTTATAATAACACACAGTTCTCCAGCAGGAAATACCACAACCCTATTAATGTGGGCGAAGGAGGTGGTATATGGCGTAACATGGCTGATAATTCGCATCCTTCAACACCGTTATTTAATCCGGATGGTACACTTACTTCTGCAGGTGCTTATTCTGTAGGTGATTTTGTTTACGGCAAAAATGGTATTGATTTTAAAGACCAGGTAATTAAAAATACCAGCGGCTTTGTAGCAAACGTGTATAAAAACATGCTGCAAATAAGAGGTGATTTTACTTTTCAGAACACCGTATCAAACCAACGCCAGATACGGGTGCCGGTACCCTACAGCCTGGGGCCTGGTGTAATAAATTATCTCGGCGCGCAGTATAACGATATTACAATGACCAATTTAAACACCAATTATCTTGCATCTAATATATATGCCGAGTTTGAAAATACTTTTACCCGCAGCCATTATTTAAAAGTGCTGTTGGGGTATAACTACGAGCAGTCTGTTGCTGATGGGTATTCAGCATTACGTAACGGCCTTATCTTCAGCGATGCAACAAATATCAACCTGGCGCTCGGGCAAAATACCAGCACCACCGGCACGTATGATAAATGGGCTATTCTTGGTGGCTTTGGGCGTATAAATTATTCCTACAAAGACAGGTATTTAATTGAGGGTGACGCTCGTTACGACGGGTCTTCAAAATTCCCTTCTGACCAGCGTTTTGCATTCTTCCCTTCTGTGTCTGCAGGCTGGCGTATATCAAAAGAAGCTTTCTGGCACATTTCGCCAAAAGCCGTGTCTGATTTAAAAATAAGGGCATCGTACGGCTCATTGGGCAATGGTAACATTTCATCTTATGCATACCAGGAGCAGTTTGCTATAGCCCAGTCATCACGCGTGTTGGGCGGTGTATTACCGCAATACACAAGTGCGCCGGGTGTTTTACCTGCAGGCCTTACCTGGGAAACTGCCACTACTGCCAATCTTGGCCTTGACCTTACCGTATTAGCCAGCAGGCTTACGTTTACAGGCGACATATATAACCGTAAAACAACCAACATGTTTACCGTTGGCCAAACCCTGCCTGATGTATTCGGCGCTACAGTACCAAAAGGCAACTATGCAGATATGACAACCAAAGGCTGGGAAGTATCATTGGCGTGGAGAGACCAGTTTAAGCTGGGTGGGTCAGATGTGCATTATCATATCAGTGCATGGATGTCTGACTACACAGCGAAGATTGATAAATATAATAATGCTACAGGCAGCCTGAACGATTATTATGCAGGTATGACCGTTGGTGAAATATGGGGCTACACTAACGATGGTTACTGGACGGATGCCGATGTAAGCAAGGCAGCGGCGTACCAGAGTTTTATTAAAGTATCTAACAGTAATATTTATTTGCCTGGTGATATTAAGTTTAAAGACATTAATGGCGATGGCGTAATTAATAATGGCGCTTACACGGTTAGTGATCACGGCGATTTAAAAGTTATAGGCAACTCTACACCACGATACACCTATGGCATTAATATGGGCGCTGACTACCACAATTTCTTTTTCAGCGCATTCTTCCAGGGTGTTGGAAAAATGGATTGGTGGCCTGGTTCGGAAGCAGATGCCTTTTGGGGGCAGTATAACAGGCCTTACGACTTTTTGATGCAGTCGCAGGTGGGCAATATATGGTCTTCTTCCAATCCTAATGCTTACTGGCCGCGCTACAGGGGCTATGTAGCGCAGAATACTAACCGCGAACTGTACGTGACGCAAACAAAGTACCTGCAAAATGTAAGCTACATAAGGTTAAAAAGCATACAGGTGGGTTACAACCTGCCCGCAGGGTTAATATCAAAAATACACATGAGCAGTGCCCGTGTATATGTTTCCGGCGAAAATCTATGGTCTTCTTCGCCCCTGTATAAAATCACCAAAGATTTTGATGTGGAAAATATTGGCAGGTCGGATGTAATTGCTTCAGGCTCTAATTCCGGCAATACCAATAACTATCCTATTCTTAAGAGTGTAACCATAGGCCTATCAGTAACATTCTAAAAAAAATGATTATGTTTAAAAATACGTTTATACAGTGCTGCAGTGTTATATTTTTTGCAGCGGCTACTAGCACCTCCTGTACAAAAAATCTTGACCAGCAACCGGTGGCTACAGCCAATGAAAGCGCTGTGTTTGGCAGCCAGCAGGGGTTGGCGCTTTATTCAAATTCATTCTATAATATCCTTCCGGATATTAACACTCCTTTCAGAACGGACTGTAACCTTTCTGACTATGGGGCTGTAAGTAATGTGCCCACTTTTATACAGCCGGGTGCGTTCACTTCGTTGCAAAGTTCAGGTTGGTCGTGGGGCAACCTGCGGAATGTTAATTACTTTATTCAACATTGCAATAACCCTGCTGTGCCCGAGGCGGTAAGAAATAATTATATAGGGCTGGCCAAATTCTTCAGGGCATATTTTTATTTTCAAATGGTACAGCGTTTTGGCGATGTGCCCTGGATTAACAAGCCGCTTGATGTTTCAGACACTACTATTTTATATGCAAAGAGAGATCCGCGCACATTGGTTATGGATAGCGTAATGGCAGATATAAATTATGCCATTGCTAATATTAACACCACCAATGACGCTACAAGAAGCACTATTACCAAATGGGTGGCGTATGGCTTAAAGTCCAGAATATGTTTGTTTGAAGGAACGTTCAGAAAGTATCAAGCATCTTACGGCTTAACATCTACCGCCAGCCAGTTTTTACAGGATGCGGCAAACGCTGCAAAAGCTATTATTGACAGTGCGGGCTTTAGCCTTAACACGGGCGGCAATATGGCATACCGCAACCTGTTTATAAGTACAGCGCCCGTAGCCAACGAGGTAATGCTGGCCGATATAACAAGCACATCGCTGGGTAAATACAACGATGCCAACTGGTATTACACCAGTGCTACCTACGGGCCACGTTTTAGCTTTATACGTACGTTTATAAATACCTATCTTACCCTTGACGGTACGCCCTTTACTGATATACCGGGCCACGATACCATAACATTTGTAAACGAAGTAAAGAACAGGGATTGGCGTTTACAGCAAACCATACGCACCGGTAATTACAAACGCATAAGCAACGGCATACAGGTGCCTGCTCCGCCGGTATTTTCTTATACATACACAGGTTACCAGCCCATTAAATGGTGCCTGGATGATATGGTGAACGACAACGGCGCTACCAATACAAACTCTATATGCCTGATGCGTTACGCGGAGATATTATTGAACTATGCTGAAGCAAAAGCAGAACTTGGTACGTTAACAGATGCGGATTGGGCAATGACCATTGGCGCATTAAGGGCAAGGGCCGGTATAACAGGTGGCTTAACAACAAAGCCTACCGTTGCAGACCCCTATCTTCAGCAGCATTATTTTCCTGACATTACTGACCCTGTTATTCTTGAAGTAAGAAGAGAAAGAGGTATTGAGCTTGCGCTGGAAGGCTTCAGGTATTATGACCTCGTTCGCTGGAAACACGGTGAATTACTGCTGAACACATGGAATGGCTTTTATGTACCGCAGCTTGATACACCGATGGATTTAAATGGTGATGGTATTTTGGATGTATGCTTTTACGTAAACCCGCCTGCCAACCAGGTAAGCGGCGTAACATATATAAAAGTATCTTCAAACCCGCAAATACTTGACCACGGCACGTATGGTGAGTTGCATTGGCTGGATAATATACCCAGGACATGGAGCGATTATATGTATCTGTACCCTATACCATATTCATCGCTGCAGTTAAACCCCAACCTTGGGCAAAACCCGGGATGGAAATAAACATTTGCGCAACAATTAAATTTTTGGATTATGATAAAAAAAATGTTTTCAGTGGTTTTTGCGGCGTTGCTGTTAACCGCAGGCAACGCACAGCAGGTAAAGCATGTTATTATTGTAACGATTGATGGCTTCAGGCCGGATTTTTACCTTGATTCTGCATCATGGCATACGCCGCACCTGCAGCAGCTTATGCACCACGGCGTATACGCGTATGGCGTAAACAGCGTATTGCCTTCCATCACTTATCCGTCACATACTACCATTGTTACAGGCGTATGGCCCAACAAACACGGTGTGTACTATAATAATAAGTTTGACGAAAAGGGGTGGGATAATAAAATGTACTGGAACGATACTTCTATTCACTCACCTACCTTATGGGCGGCAGTACATGCGCAGGGTAAAAAGGTTGCGGCGTTGCTGTGGCCTGTTTCAGCCGCTGCGCCGGTAGATTATGATATACCGGATATAGGCAGCCTTGGCGATAGTATAAGAGAGGCTTACAGCCAGCCTGCCGGTTTTGTGGATGAAGTAAAACAAAACGTTTTTAACGGTGCTGCCAAAATTGAATATGGGAAAGACTATAACGTGGCTAAAATAGCAGCTTATGTTATTGGCAAGGCACAGCCCGCTTTAATGACGGTTCACTTTTTTTCAGTTGACCATGCGGAACATACCGTAGGCCGTACGGGGCAAATGGTGGAAGAGGCAATATCTGACGCTGACAGCGGCGTTGGCATCATACAGGATGCTATTGTTAAACAGGGCCTTGCCAACAGTACCGTATTGATTGTTACCGGCGACCATGGCTTTAAAAATGTTACGGCCAATGTTAACCCCAACGTTTGGCTGGCACAGGCGGGGCTAATAAAAGACGCGAAGCAGGATGACTGGAAGGCGATGTTTTATTCAGCCGGCGGCAGCACCTTCCTGTACCTGAAAGACAGGGATGATAGACAAACAGAAAAACAGGTGCTTGACATACTGCATGCGTTGCCCGATACCGTAAAGAGATATTTTAGCATTGTTGACAAGCAGATGATGAACAGCGTGGGCGGCGACCCGCTGGCGGCATTTGCGCTTACCGGTGAAAACGGCGCGGCGTTTGGTAATGCAGTAAGCGGAAAAGCAATTAGGCCCGGCAAGGGCGGCACACATGGCTTTTTCCCCAACACGCGCGAAATACAAACAGGTTTCATAGCCTTTGGACCCGGTATAAATACTAAGGGGATGATGATAAAGGAGATGAACCTGCGCGATATTGCGCCGTTGGTAGCCTGGCTGCTTAACGTTCCTTTTCCGTCAGCAGACGGAAAAATACCTTCGGGTATCTTAACAAAATAAAAAGGAGTTTTACTTTATTATGGCCCTGCTGGTAACCCCGGGGCTTTTGTTACTGCGTGCCGTACATAAATTTCAACACAAATAATAAGATAATTGTGCTTATGCACGTGGCTATAACTGCCATGTGCTTCTTATAAAACAACAGTATAACCATTGCAAAGGCGGTTATTGCCGTAGCCAGCGCGCCAAGCATAAAGGGCTTTATTATCCCGTAGGTAATGCCTGTTGGGTTGTAATGCTGCAGGCGAAACACCTCTGCAATGCAGCGTATCAGCGGCAGAAATATTAACAGGGTACAGAACCTGGCAATTTTAGTTGTCCGCGGCAGCGGCTGTTTTTGCATGACCATAAAGTTTAATTAAATATACGAAACACAACTGTTATACTCAGACCACTGACGATAATCATAGCCAATCCCGATAACCATCATTTAAAACACGCCTCTGGCAGGATATTTTGCAGCCTAAAATATTATTAGTATGAAAGCATTAGTGTACCATGGCCCGGGCAATAAAAGCTGGGAAGAAAAGCCATTACCGGTTATAACGCATCCTGCCGACGCCATTGTAAAAATTTACAAGACAACTATTTGCGGAACAGACCTGCATATTTTAAAAGGTGATGTGCCCGAGGTTACCGACGGCAGGATTTTAGGCCACGAGGGTGTAGGTATTGTGGAAGAAGTTGGCAGCGGTGTAAGTAACTTTAAAAAGGGCGACCATGTGCTTATATCGTGCATTACCTCCTGTGGTAAATGCGACTATTGTAAAAAGGGCATGTACAGCCACTGTGAAAACGGTGGATGGATTTTAGGTCACCTTATTGACGGTACGCAGGCTGAATATGTACGCATTCCTTATGCTGACAACAGCCTTTACCATATACCCGCAGGCGCGGATGAAGAGGCCCTGGTGATGCTGAGCGATATACTGCCAACAGGTTTTGAGTGCGGCGTATTAAACGGCCGTGTTAAGCCGGGCGATACCATTGCTATTGTGGGCTCAGGCCCCATCGGGCTTGCTGCGTTGTTAACGGCGCAGTTTTATTCCCCTGCTGAAATTATTATGATTGATCTTGATGATAACCGCCTTGAAGTGGCCAAAAGTTTTGGCGCAACGCAAACTATTAACAGCAGCCGCGAAAACGTGCTATATGCCGTAAACAAGCTAACAGGTAACCGCGGGGTTGACACTGCGATTGAGGCAGTGGGCATACCGGCAACGTTTGAGATGTGTGAGAGCATTATTGCACCCGGCGGTGTTATTGCCAATATTGGCGTGCACGGCAAAAGCGCCGAACTGCACCTTGAAACTTTGTGGGCGCGTAACATAACCATTACTACCCGCCTGGTTGATACAGTTACCACACCCATGCTGCTTAAAACAGTGCAGGGTAATAAACTTAAACCGGCGCAGTTAATAACGCACCATTTTAAACTATATGATATTATGCAGGCGTACGATACGTTTGCACACGCAGGCAGGGAAAAGGCCCTTAAGGTGGTGATGACAAATGAATAATGTAAACAACCATGCCCATAGCCGTTGCGTTTACAGGCCTGCCGGCGTTATACCCGGCGGCCTTTTTATTTGACAGCACAAGACAGTACTGCCAGTTATGAGTTGTTGTATACACCGCCGGTTGAAGCATATTACCTTCAGCCGGCATTTATTTCCTTCCGGTTAACTACTTTTTGAAATCAAATAGTGTAGCAGTAAACTCCCCGCGTTCGTGTTTTTTAAAAAGTATGCCAAAGTCGCCTTTATAGCGCAGTAACTGCGGCACAAGCTGGCCATCGGGGGTATGTGTCATCTCAACCTGCATATCTACGTCAAAATTATAGGCAAAGGCATTGTAGCTAAGCTTGTAGGTACGGGCAAGCACCTCCATAGTTTTTGAATCAAACCACGTGGTCATCTCATCCACCACTATGTCATTCCGCCTAAAAAAACCGAGGTCTGGCTTGGGTTTGATAGAGAAAACGTACGCGTAACCGCCTTTATAGGCAACAAAATCTAATTTGTAATCATACAGTTTATGGGCATTATCATCATACAGGTCAAGCTTGTTGCCGATGAATGGTATACCCGGTATTTTTTTGCCCGGGTTAAAAAATAACATCTTCAACTGCTCCTTATGTTTGTCAATACCGCTTTTGCCTTCTGTACTAATTACGCTACCGGCAACAGTATTTGTTTCGCCGCATACCTGCCCTTTGCTAAAAAACAGGCCGGCATACATTTCGCCGGTGGTATAGTTGTAATTTCCTTTCCGGTCAAAAAAATCACCGGTTGTATGTACATCGGTAATTTCTGTAGTACGGCAGCCATTAGCCCTGTGCTGGATTGATTTACTGCTATACGTTGCTATTGACGCGCCTTTTTTATCAGGAATGTTAATGTAGTTGTAGGCGGAGTACTGTATAACACGCAGTGTTTTAAAAGCCTTGTAAAAAGTAGTGTCGTTTTTTATGCGGCGGAGAATGGAGGCGTAATCAAGGTTGTTATGCACCACTACGCCCGGCAATATATATACCTGCTTATCAACGGTTACGCTGGTGTCCTGCGCTGTGGCGCGCAGGCAGCAAATAAACAGCAACCCAAAGGTTAGCGCATATTTCATTTAGGAAAGCTCATTTTGTAATCAACCTGTACCTTGCCTTTGGTAATATCTGCCAACCTCCCCTGTAACAGTTTACGCTTAAAAGGTTTAATACGGTCAATAAAAAGCTTGCCCTCTATATGGTCATATTCATGCTGTATAACCCGGGCGGTAATGCCTGTGAAAGTGTCTGTGTGCGGCTCAAAATTTTCGTCTACATAGCTAAGCGTAATTTCTTCAGGGCGTGTAATGTCCTCCCGTATCTTGGGTATGCTCAGGCAGCCCTCGTTATAACTCCAGTCCGTACCGCGAAACTCCTGCACATGTGCATTGATAAACACTTTTTTTACACCGGGTTCGTCAGGGTATTTTCCCTTGTCTTCTTCATCCTGGTTGGCAAAAATCTGCGTGCTGTCCATCACAAAAATGCGTATGTCTTTGTTTACCTGCGGCGCTGCAAGGCCAACGCCGTTGCTGGCATACATGGTTTCCCACATATCCTCTATAAACTTTTGCAGGTTAGGATAATCGGGAGTTATATCCTGCGCTATTTTACGTAAAACGGGTGTTCCGTATGCTACAATGGGTAATATCATAAATACACTTATCCGGCCTTTATCCCGGCTCAATAAAACTGCAAATATGCGTATAAATTTGCTTATAAAGCCTTAAAAGTAAGCGGCAGAGGCGGTTAGGGGCGGTGTTTACTTAATACTTATACTCATCTTTCGCTTTTTTCTCCACATCCCTGTATTCATTCAGCTTGTGCAGTTCAAGCACTGTTGTATTACCGTTGTCGCTTTCACGGTACATAGGTATAAACTTGGCATTGAATTTTATTTCTTCGTAAGTGTAGCTGGTGCGTTGCAATACAACGTTGCTGTACACATCGTCAAAAGCGCGTACAAGCACGTAAAGCTCAACATCTGCTACCCGCATATCTTCCCAGGAAAACCCGTACAGCGGGCTTTGGTCGTCTATAGGGTGCACAACAGTAAAATTCAGCGGCAGGCTGTCAGCGCGGCTGCGTTCTAACTGCAGCGTATAAAATTTGTAGGAAGCATTACCGTTTTCCTGCACCTGGAAACCGATGGTAACCACCACTTCAACATTCGTCAGCACATGGTTGTCTTTATAGGAGGCAAACCGGAACATGAGCCCCGTTTTATCCTGGTAGGGGCTGATAAGAGCATGCTCGCTGAACGCGAGGTATGCTTTTGGTTTGGAGAAGCGCCCGTAAATTAAACCGGTAGCAATAGCAAAAGATAAAAAGCCTGTAAGCGCCTCAATAGAAGCAATAAAATTGGCAGCGTCGCCTACGGGGTTTACACGGCCATAACCAACCGTGGTAAAAGTTTCGGTACTAAAAAAATATATCTCCTTAAACTTCTGCCACCAGGTTATAGCTATCATACCATTAAATTCGCCAAAACCAACAATAAGGTACAACAGTGAGTAAAAAAGGTTTATACTGAAAAAGAACAAAAGTATTACGGTGATAAACTTCCAGCGTGGCAGGTTTAGCATGGTGTGATATACACTGAAAGTTTGCCAAAACGGCAACCCCTCCTTACGCATGTTAAACGTGCCGTCTTTGTTAATAAAGCGGCCGCCAACGGTATTGGTATTACTGCCAAAGCCAGTGTCGTTATTGCTCTTTAATAAAGGGTTATACCTGTGCGTTGCCATAATACAAATATATGTAACTGCCTGCTTTAAAAAATGCACCGGCATTTTGTAACTATCGGCTGTTAGCGCGGCATATATAATAAAATGCTGCAATAACCAAAAAACCTCACAGTATGGTTAAGAATTTTTGCAAAGTTGCTTTTAGAAATTTTCGCCGCAACAGCTTTTTCTCATTCGTAAACATAGTTAGCCTGGCAACAGGTATAAGTGCCGCGCTGGTAATTTTCCTGTTTGTGGAGTACGATTTCAGCTTTGATAAATTTGAGAAGGATATTAACCGTATTTACCGGGTTGTTTCGGCTTTTAAGGTAACCGGTGAAACGTTTAAAACAGCAGGCGTGCCATACCCGTTATACAATGCTGTAAATGCTGAACTTACAGGTGTTGAGGCTGCAAAATGTAAAAGGGTACTAACAAATTATTTAGTCGGTGCCGAACCATTGAATACCTAATTTTGTTGGCTCTTAAAACATAATTAACCTTGTATGATACCAACAAAAGCTTATGCTGCGTATACGCCGACAACTCCTTTAGAGCCATATAATTTTGACAGGCGTGATGTTGGACCACATGATGTGCAGGTAGAAATATTGTATTGCGGCGTTTGCCACAGCGACCTGCACCAGGCGCGTGACGAATGGGGCGGCTCAATATATCCCATGGTACCGGGGCATGAGATAGTGGGTAGAGTGGTGAAAGTAGGGGAGCATGTTACAAAATTTAAAGAGGGCGACCTGGCCGGTATAGGTGTGATGATTGACTCCTGCCGTGTATGTGACCATTGCAAACAGCAACTGGAACAATATTGCGTAGAAGAAATGACAGGCACATACAATACGCTGGAACGTGACGGAAAAACATTGGCACAGGGGGGCTATTCCACGCAAATAGTTACCGATGAAAGATATGTGTACAGTATTTCTCCAAAACTTGATTTAAAAGCAGTAGCGCCGTTGCTGTGTGCGGGCATAACCACCTATTCACCGTTGAAGTATACAGGTGTAACAAAAGGCACAAAAGTAGCTGTTGCAGGCCTGGGCGGCCTTGGGCATTTGGCGGTAAAATTCGCCGCTTCGTTTGGCGCGGAAGTGACCATGCTGAGCACATCCCCGTCAAAAGAAAAAGATGCGCGTGAACTGGGAGCGCACAACTTTGTGCTGACCACCGACCCGGCGCAACTGAAAAAATACAAAGGCTATTTTGATGTTATCTTAAACACTGTAGCAGCCAATCACAGTTATACTACTTATTTAAACCTGCTGGCATTAAACGGCAAAATGATAATAGTGGGCATTCCTCCAAAAGCATCAGAGGTGCCCGCGGGTAAATTGCTTAACAACCGCCGCAGCATTATTGGCAGCATGATTGGGGGTACTAAAGAAACACAGGAAATGCTGGACTACTGCGCGGAACATAATATTGTAGCCGATATTGAACTGATTAAGATGCAGGACATAAATGAGGCATACGAACGTATGGTGAAAAACGATGTGAAATATCGTTTTGTAATTGATTTGGCATCGCTGAAGTAGGCCGGCAGCCGTACCGGTGCGGGGAAGGTGCAACATGCTTCACATTCACTTCCTACATCGTATTCAATATCTCCTGTAACTCAGCTTCGGTTTTGCACATTACTTCACGGGCTTTACTGCCAAGGTTAGGTCCAACAATACCGGCTATCTCCAGTTGGTCCATCAGGCGGCCGGCGCGGTTGTAGCCAAGTTTCATGCGGCGTTGTATCAGGGATGTGCTGCCCATTTGGTTTTGCACTATCAGGCGGGCGGCATCTTCAAATAAAGGGTCTTTATCCGCAAGGTCAAATTCCTTGCCCTCCATTTCCTTCTCGTCAACATATTCCGGCAGCTTAAAGGCTTCGGGGTAACCCTGCTGGTCTTCTATAAAAGTACAAACGTTTTCTACCTCGGGTGTATCAACAAACGCGCATTGCAGGCGTGTTATCTCACCGTTATAGCTTATCAGCATATCGCCTTTGCCAATAAGCTGTTCAGCGCCGCCTGCATCAAGTATAGTGCGGCTGTCAATTTTTGATGACACCTTAAACGCCACGCGTGCGGGAAAGTTTGCTTTAATAGTGCCGGTAATAATATTTACAGACGGCCTTTGCGTTGCGATGATAAGGTGTATGCCCACCGCACGGGCAAGCTGCGCCAGGCGTGCAATAGGCAATTCAATTTCTTTGCCCGCAGTCATAATAAGATCTGCAAACTCATCAATCACCAGCACAATAAAGGGCAGGTACTCGTGGCCTTTTTGCGGGTTAAGTTTGCGCTTTATAAATTTTTCGTTGTACTCCTTTATGTTGCGGCAGGCTGCTTCTTTCAGCAGGTCGTAACGTATGTCCATCAGTGTGCACAGCGCATTAAGCGTATGCACCACTTTTTTGGTATCGGTAATAATAGGTTCTTCTTCGCCCGGCAGTTTGGCGAGAAAATGTTTTTCAATAACCCTGTACAGGCTAAGCTCTACCTTCTTTGGGTCAACCAGCACAAACTTTAATTGGGAAGGATGTTTTTTGTACAGCAGCGAAACAAGCAGCGTGTTAATGCCCACTGATTTACCCTGCCCCGTAGCGCCCGCCATCAGCAGGTGGGGCATAGCGGCAAGGTCAACAATAAAATTCTCGTTATCAATTTTTTTACCAATAGCAATGGGTAAGGAGAACTGGTTGTTCTGGAATTTCTCACTGGCCAGCAGGGTTTTCATACCCACTACAGACTTGCGCACATTAGGTACTTCAATACCAATAGTGCCTTTACCCGGTATAGGGGCTATAATACGTATGCCAAGCGCTGCAAGGCTTAAAGCAATATCGTCTTCAAGATTTTTAATACGGCTTATGCGCACACCCGGGGCGGGAACAATTTCGTATAATGTTACTGTTGGCCCCACTGTTGCCGCTATACGCTGTATGGCAATATCATAATTTTTCAGCGTGGCGATAATCTGGTTTTTATTGGCCTCGAGTTCATTCGTGTCCTGCACAATTTTTTCACTGCCATGTGTTTCCAGCAAATCCAGCGAAGGAAACTTGTAATTGCTTAGTTCAAGCATGGGGTCGTACAGTTTGTCAGGCTGGCCTCTTTTTACAGGTACGGGTATCTCTTCTTCATCCTCAAAACGTTCCTGTATTTCAAGCTCCATGTCAACTTCGTCATCAAACTGTATTTTTAATTCGGGCTTTTTTACAGGTGGCTCTTTTTTTACCGGCTCAATGATGTCGTTTTCCTCAATATCCAGCGGCATATCATCCATATCCTCAATTTCGTCCCTTGTTAAATCCTCAAAGCCCTCCGGTTCTTTTTCTGACAAATCAAAATCAAACTGGTTACTCTCTTCCTGTTTCGGCAAAATAACAACTACGCCTTTACCGTCGTTCTTTAGCTTATTATTGTTGGTAAGGGCATCATTGGCGTATAACTCATTAAGGGTTGTGCCCCGTATAAACGCAGGCTCTGCATCCATTACATTGCCGGTGTCTATAAACCCGTGCTCCTGTTCTTCCTCCTGCTGCGGCGCAGGTGCGGCAGACTGTACAGGTTTTATACGCGGGCTGCGTTGAGGTAGCTTAAATGTGGGGTTAAAGCGCCATATAATATAGCTTAATACAGCTACAGCCAGCAAAGCGCCTGTACCAACACTGCCAATCCATTTTATCAGCCAGTCCGTCATTAGTTCACCTACGCCGCCGCCCCATGAAAACGAACTTGGCGTGGCAAAAAAGGTAGCGCCGGTAACATACGCGGCAGAAACACTCAGCACCAGCAGGCCCACAATTACATATTTAAGGTTGCGTGCAAGGCTGAATATTTTGCGGCTGAACAGCAGGTTTACACCGAGCACAAAAAATATGGTGCAGAACAGGTAAGCGGCAATACCAAAGCCTTTAAAAATAAACAGGTGGGCAAAATAAGCGCCCAGCACACCCATAAGGTTTGACACATGCACGTCGCTTTTAAATATGTCGCTGAACTGGAATACCTTATCCTGGTCGCTTTGCCAGGTAAAAAAATACGAGGTAAAAGAAACAAACAAAAAAGCGGCAATAAGCAGGCTTATTGCGCCGGCAATTTTAGTAGTACGTTCATCCTTCACAACTTCCTTCACCGTAACCTGCTCTTCCTTTTCAGGTTTAAGTTTGCCGGGGTCTGGCGGTGGAGGCGTTTTCTTTTTGAGTGTATTTGCCATAATCTTCCAACGGCAAATATAACGGGATTAGGGGAGAGATTGTTATGCGCGGATACATAGTTGATTTTAGAAGAGTTATTTTTAGTATAAGCTTCTTAACTGGATATGTTAGTGATTTTAGGCATTTTAGCGTATATAATTCAGTACATAGATAACAATACAGAATGATTTACCAAGGCAGGTTTTGTTTTTTTACTCCTGAAGTATTCAGAAATGGTTTTTCACAACAGGTAAAAAACAGGTAACATACAGGCAACAAAACAGTGATGCCGCCGGTCGCTAATATGCTGGCTGATAAAAATGGTGGCAATTTTAGAGGAAAAAGAATATACTGGGTTAAAAGTTGCAGAAGAGGGGCATGTATAAGATATATACTATAGGCAAAAGTACCTGTAAATGCAAGAGGCTTCCAGGAAAAGAGCCTCCTTAAAAAGTTTTGACTGCCCATTTGGGTAGCATTACGAGAACAGGCAACTAAAAAGCTGGCGAAACAAATTCCATATACAATATCTGTTATCTCAAATATAAAACTGCCAGGTGTTATATGTATATGGGCCTCAATCCTGCTAAACAAAAATGCACCACAACCCAGAAAAATAGCCAATAGCCCCCAAGGAAACTTTTTTAGCGTCGCAGGTATTTTTTGAATAGAAAATGTAATGTCTGCGGCCAGCATACCAAAGGCAAAAAGCACGATATACGGATTAACGCCGGAACTTTGTATTTCAATGCCAGAGTATATTTTTTTTAATTGCAAAAGCATAAAAAACATAAAGCAGCTAAGCAAAAAGGTAAATAAAACAGTAAAAAGACCACCTTTTTTGCGCCATAGATAAACTAAAACAGGAAAAAAAAGATATACCCTGCATTCAACCGGTATTGACCAGAACACATGGTTTATTTTATATACTGATGATGAAAAAAAATCATTAATTAATAAGAAGTGCAGAACTATGTCTTTAATGGTAATCGGCACGCTTGTATCCCAATGTGTGCCTGTCTTCTGCCCGATAAGAAGCCATATTAAGAGTAAAGAAAATATGATGGCAAAATAATAGGGCGGTAAAATGCGTTTTGCTCTCCGTAGGAAAAAATTAATAAAACCATGCTTTAGAAAGTAATCGTTTTTTATCACTGGCATCATGAGGCAAAAACCGGACAAAACAATAAATAGATTTACAGCCAGGTGACCGAATGTTGAAGAGATGTATATGATATGCTGAACCGTTGTAAGCCCGCTTAAATCCATATCCGGCGAAAAATATTGATAAAAAGCATGATGGAAAACCACGTACAATGCAGCAAACCCTCTTATTCCGTCAAGATGAGCAAGGTGTGACCTATTTTCTTTAATCATTAAAAAGAATTTTGCTATAACCAACTTTTCGCGAGGAGCTAAAAGCAATGGGTTATGGGTTAAAATTATTGTTAAAGCCAGTCAATCGCCGGCAAATGTAAATGACAAATTATAAAAAGCAAATATAATTGCTGGAGGCAGGGTTTAAGTTGGGATTTATTTTTCCTCAATTTGAAGGTTTGGAAAACTATGCGATTATGTAGGCCTATCTCTGGCAAAAGTGTTGAAGGCATAAAATCTCAAAATTTCAAAATCGCCACATCCTCAAAACCCTTATCAATTCTTCAGCACATTAAAATCTACAATACGGCGAACATATTTCTTGTCCCGTATTACCCAGGTAACTTCGTAACCGCCCATCTGGTCATTACACAGCAAATAAACATATATGGTATGCCTGTCAGGAGAAAAATATACACCATCGTAAGATTTACGCACGCCACCCTGGTTAAAAGTAAAATTGGGTTCATATAAATCATTGTAGGCGGTTGGGGGTATAGCAACCGTATCACCTTCCACTACCACGCTTACATTGCTTATGGCCATCTTGGGTATTTTACTGTATGAGCCATAGTAAGCCCTTCCGTCAATACGTATCAAATATTTATCGCTGTATTGCAGTTTATGTTTTGAGGGGCTGAAAGGAATGGCAGTAACCTGCACATGGTTCCAGCCACTGTCAAATTTTATAAAAGTGCCGCTCATATCAGTAATAGGCATACTTGCCAGCGGCGGCCTGCCCATATTAAAATCAAGCCCCGCCATAGCAAAAACTGCAACGTCGGCCTGTATATCTTTCTCAGGTATTTTGGTAAGGTTATCCCTTTTGCTGCGCAGGTCGGGCATATCATCATCCTGTGCTTTACAAATTGTTACAGCAAATAGTAATAATAGCGGGCAAATTATAAAACGCATGGTTATACTGCTTTAGCAATAAAATTAGGGCATTCTTATGTAACGGGTTACCACTAACCCTTAATGTAATGTTTAAAATTCAACATACAAAAGACCCCGTTAAAAAACGGGGCCGGATTAAACTACCATGTTATTATGACTAACATGTGTGTCTTTCCTGGTTAATTAACTGCAATAATCAATCTTCAAAAAACATACAATATAGCCCTGGCCGTGGGTCACTCAACCCTCAAAGTAAAAGTGCATGCTGCCGTGGCTTTGGCGTTGTCAATAGCCTTTATGGTAATATCAAAATCTCCCTTTCGCGGGGGCGTACCTGTAAGTGTTTGCCCCTTTAGCTGCAACCACGCCGGTAACGGGCCGTCAAAGCTGGTTGTTGCCATATATGTAAGTGTATTATTACCATCGTCATCGTAAAATGTATTGGCGGGCAGTGTAAAGTTGAATGATTTGTTCACCGCTGCTTTCTGCATCGGTATGGAGTCTTTTACATACGGCTCAAAATTGGTGTGCTTTAATTTTTCAAGCAGGTTGTCAAACCTTACCCAGTAAAGGGAGCAGTCTTCAGGGCCATGGCCATAACTGTAAAAAAGGTATTTGTTGTTAGGCGTAACATACTCGCCCCACCTGTGTGCCTCGCCATAGTTTATCAGCGCACCAAGGGTTTTAGGGTTTGTCCATGTGCCGTCGGGCCTGTGATAGCTGATAAATATTTCGCACTCATAATCAGGTTTCTCTTTCGCGCTTATGAGTATGTACGATTCATCCGGCGCTACAAAAAAATCACCGTCAAAACCCGGTGTATTCATAGGCTTGCCCAATGTTGTTATGGTTGTGTCGCCGCTGGCTAAAGGCTTTGCCATGCACACATCATAAAAGCTATAATTATTGGCAGGGCCATTTATGTTGCTGGAGGCATATATGTTGCCGCTGGTGGTTATCATAAAATCATACAGGCCATAACTTCTTTTTATAGCAGTATCGGGTTTGCTCCATCCTGTGGCTGTTCTGTGCATTTGCATAACCCTGCCTCTGCCGGCGCCAATTAAATAAACCGTATCATCATTTTGGGTGAATGATGGTGCATAAAGCCTTTTTACAAACATGGCTGGCCCAACCCATTTAGCCCCATCAAACTTAAGTACCTGTATGGAGGCATCTTTACTGCTGAACCAGGTATTATTCTGGTCGTAATAAAACTCTTTGCCATCAGCAGAAAAAGCACACCTGTCCATAGAAAAAAATGAATCGTTATTAATTAGCAGCGGTGCAAATTTAACCGGAGTATCACCGGGCGGCGTTTGCCCAAGATATGCCTGTGGACTATTCCAAAAACTGCCGGAACTTTTTGTTTGGGCGCCGGCTGATGCTGCCGCGCCTGCCAGTAAAACAAACAGGTATTTAATTGTATTGCTCATTTTTCTTTTGGTTTTAAAATTGTTTTAAATAAGTAATCTTGCTTATCAGCGCTTTATTCTCAAGCGGGTTGTTTTTATAATTGTTTTCATTATATACAATGTACAGGTAGCTAAGGGGTGCAAACTGCCAGCTTAACCTTGCATTAACCTGCCCCTGTTTGTTGTATGAGTTGTATTGATAAAAAGCTGATAGCTGCCATTGCGGGTTCCATGCCAGTTTAACCTGCAGTGAATAAATGCTTGTTTTAATATCCATCTCGTCCTTGCCAACATGCTGCAGGTTATCAAAACTGTAGTTGCCCAGCAGCGCAAATGCAGGGCCAGGCGCCAGCCTTACACCAAGTGTTGCCGCCTGCATTTTGCCATTGTAGTATGTGCCAAAATTATAATCAGCGGTGAACGAGATATGTTTTGATTCATCGGTATTATAGGTTAACTCATGCAGCCCGTACGAGTAATGCCTTTGTTGTAAAGTGAGGCCAAGCACGCTGAAATCAAAGTCAATATTTTGCCAGTTGGGGCGATACGCGTATTGTACAACGCCGCCATTGTTAAGAATTAAGTATATTGGATAGATGTACAAATATCCCTGCTGAAATTTGAGCGTTGATGCCTGCTGGTAATAGTTGATGTCAAACCCTGTTTCCAGTTCGCGCATCCAGTGCCATTTTTTTGGGCGGATGGAAAAAAACTCAACCGATTGGTGGTATAATACGTTATTCTGGAAAACAAACCCCATACCCGGCATGTAAGCGGCGCTTATGTACTCGGCCTGGTAATACCAGAAGAACTTGTTATTGTAATACTGCATTTTAAAATACCCTGCAAGGCCAAAACTGTCGCGGTTATTGTCTTTTGAGGCGGAAGCAAGGTATTGTATGGTTAGTTTATTATTGGGGCGTATCAAGCCGTCAAGAGTAACCGTGGTGTTATTCTTCTGCGCAAAACCTTTGCCGGCGTCTGCTTCATCAAGCCTGTCGGTCACCATTAAACCAATATTGTTTTGCACACCATAGTTTTTAAGGTAGCGTAATACGCCAAAGTTGGCAGCGCCCTGTTCTTCAGTACCGCGCTGGTGCACATACAAAGCCGCAAAAGCCCTGTCGCGTGTGCGGTCAACAAACCGCAGGCCTGCATCAATAGGTATAGGCGCTGCGTTAAACTGCGTATTGGCAAGGCCAATGCTGCGGCTGAAGAATGGTTTCAGTCCGCTGATATTCGCCCCGGCAAACACCCCCTGGTTTTCCAAAAAGAACTGTCTTTTTTCCGGGAAGAAGAGATTAAAACGCGTAAGGTTATTTACGGCTACATCCACGTCTGCCTGGGCAAAATCTGTATTGATGGTAGCATCAAGCACTGCATGCGGGTTAAAAGCCCACTTGGCCTCGCCGCCTGCTTTAAACTGGTTATTTGTAACGGTGCTGCCATCGTTGCCGGTGTTTTTGCTGTATTGGTATAACCCATAAGGCTGTACCCGGAAGTTGATGGATGGCGGCGGTAGTGTTAAGCCGGTTAACTGCGCGCCGTATGCCATACGGAAAGGGGAGTAGCTTTGCGGTATAGCGGGAAAGACGGTTTGTTCATAATCTCTTCTCGAAATGCGTGAGAACGTAATGTTCCACGCAACGGAATCGCTGGTTGGTTTTTCATACCGCAGGCTTTTAAACGGTATGGCAAATTCGGCGTACCAGCCGCTGTCTGTGGTTGTGCACTTTACACGCCACAGGGCATCCCAGTCAGGGTCAATCAACTGGTCATCAAACACCTGCATGTCGGCTTGTGTGCCCAGGGGAGTGGCAGCGAACGATACACAAAAACGTTTCAGGTTTTGCGGGTCGAGCTGCAGTAAAAATTCGTCATTTTGTGTATAGGTAAAATCACGGGTGTAATCAAGTACGCGTACACCTTTCCTGCCCAGCGTATCATGGCAAAACACGCCAAAATAAAGATTCTTTTTATCAAATAATACCTTAACGTACGTTTTATAAACATAGCTGCCGCCCTGCCTTGGCTGCATACGAAAAAAATTGTCAGTCACCGGGGCGGCCTGCCATGATGCTTCGTCAAGCCTGCCGTCAATTACAATGTTTTCTCTTGCTTCAGTGGCATGTATTTTAGGTGGTACAGGCGGTGGCGCAAAATTTACGGTATCCTGCGCAATTGCGGTGCCGCCAATAAAAATTATCGTTGCTGTTATTATGGCCTTTCTTACTAATGTACACATTGCCTGTAGTTTGTGTACACAAACCTAAAAGGGTAAACCTGTTAAGGGCATTCACACACAAACCAAGTTTTTTCAAGTTGTATCATATTGATTTTCAATAAACGGCTAACTACCAGTGCTGGCAGTAAACAGGCGTAAATAAGGTTAATCATTCCAATCTTTTTATAAACGGCAAAACCATCGCCGTAAATGTTTGTAGCTTTACGAAGAACATCATACATCTATTTTCATGGCAGAAGATATACAGAAATTATTATCTGTTGTTGAGCTAAAGCTTGATTGGGGGGAGGGGGCTACCTGGCAAACCCGCGATTTTGAAGAACTCAGCCAGCGTATTTTAAACGAAACCGGCGTATCACTAAGCATAAGCACCCTGCGCAGGCTGTGGGGCAGGGTAGAATATAACCATCTGCCCAGTACAACAACCCTTGATGCACTGGCAAAGTTTGCCGGTTATAATAGCTGGCGCGATTTTACTAAATCATCTACCCAAAACAAAGAGGATGAAACAGAAAGAATAGCAATTGAAATAGAACCCGCAGTTCAAAAAAAAGCATTGCTCTCAAAAAAATCATGGATGGCTGCTGCCGCCTTATTGGTGCTGGTTGTGATGGGCGGTATAATTGGTGCATTTGCATTTAGAAGAGGGCAGCGGCAGGTAGATTTAAGCGCGTATTCTTTCAGCAGCCGGTTGCTTACACGTACATTGCCAAACTCAGTGGTCTTTACGTACGACGCAAGCGCCGCACCGGAGGATTCAATTTATATACAGCAGTCGTGGGATCCTTCCACAAGAACACTGGTTGACAAAAACCTGCACCAGCACACATTTGTTTATTACGAACCCGGCTATTACGATGCAAAGTTAATTGTGGGGCAAAAGGTAGTTAAAGAGCACAGGCTTATGATACCTACAGATGGCTGGCTGGGGGTTATTAATAATAAGCCTGTACCGGTATATTTAAAGCAGGCTGATTATTTGCATAAAGACAGTATTTCGTTACCTATTGCCACTGTATCGCAAAGCAACATACCGTTGCAGCCGCAACCGCCCGTTATACGCTTTTATAATCTCGGCAATTTTGATATGGTGCCTGTTAACGATTTTTCTTTTACCGCGCAGGTAAAAAATGAGTTTGCTGAAGGCTCTTCCGCCTGCCAGCTTGCCGCAGTGTTTCTTATAACAGATGCCGACCCTATTATTATACCCCTTGGCGTTAAAGGATGTTCATCTGAATTTAATTTACTGAGTGTTGACCAAAAGGTATCTGGCAAAAAAGCCGACTTGTCGGGTTTTGGTGTTGATTTCTCCAAATGGGCAACAGTTTCCTGTAACAGTACACGTACCACCATTCAATATTTTGTAAATGGCCGCCTGGCATTTGAATGTCCGCTCCCTAAAAACAAAACCAATATTGCAGGGGTTGAATTTGCTTTCCAGGGCACTGGTGCTGTAAAAGGCATTAGCCTTACGTCAGCCGGCAAAACCATTTTTAAAGCATTTTAGAGGTTTAAACGCAAATAATTTCAAGCGTATATTTTTCGCTGTCCAAATTGTATGGCAGAGTATGCCTGCATGCTGATTTGACCGTTAACTTTCCCCGTCACATCATTAAAGAGGAACAGAAGTGCATTTGCGGTTGAAAATATTTTTTAATAATCAGCACCCGTATATTGCTATTTGAAGGTTAATTATTAAAGTCGATTTATAACCAGTTTACAACTCTTAGTATGTTTTTGCCGCAGTATTTTGGCATTTTGCAGCATTTTTTTAAGGTAAACACTGCATAATACATAGTTTTAAATTTTCCGCTGGTAAAATTCAGGCGGTAGCTTAGGCTTTATTCATTTATTTTGCCAACCAAAATTGAGCAGGTGAAATCAACATTTATTTATTCAGTTATTATTGTTTTTTTATCCGTACAACTATTTTCCTGTGGCGGTAACGACCAGGCAAAGAATAACCAGGGCGGTCCCGGCGGCCCGGGGGGCTTTGGAGGCCCCGCGCGGGTGGTAGATTACAAGGTACTTACCCTGGCGCCGCAACAGGCAAAGGTGAATGCTGATTTCCCGGCAACTATACAGGGGCAACAGGTAATTGAGATAAGGCCTAAGGTTGATGGCTATGTTGAAACAATTTATGTAAATGAAGGGGCTACCGTTAAAAAAGGGCAACTGTTGTTTAAAATAAGCAACCCCCAGTATGAACAGGATGTAATTACGGCGAATGCAAGCATAAAGAGTGCCGAAGCTGATGTTGATGCCGCCAAAATGCAGGTGGAAAAAGTTAAGCCGCTGGTAGAAAAGGATATTGTAAGCAAATATGAACTTGAGTCAGCGCAATACACGCTTAAAGCAAAAGAAGCAGCCCTGGCACAGGCAAAGGCTTCGCTCTCCAATGCGGAAACAAATGTTGGTTATACCGTTTTGCGTGCGCCGGTGGATGGTGTTATAGGGTTAATACCTTACAAAGTAGGGGCGCTGGTTAACAGCAGCAGTGCCGATCCTTTAACTACGCTCTCTAATACTGATAAAATTTGGGCCTACTATTCTCTTAACGAAAAACAGTTGCTCGATTTTTTTGCAAACATACCCGGTCAAACCATGCAGCAAAAAGTAAATAACATGGCCCCTGCCACCTTATTGCTTGCTGACGGAACAGTTTACCCTGAAAAAGGGAAAATTGAAATAGCCAGCGGCATAATATCCACCGAAACAGGGTCCGTTACTTTCAAGGCTATTTATTCCAACCCGCTGGGTATAATACGAAGCGGCGCCAGCGCCACAGTAAGAATACCGCGCGTTATTGATTCCACCCTTATCGTTCCGCAAAGTTCTACGTACGAACTGCAGGATAAAAGAATGGTGTACGTAGTGAATAAAGATAACCAGGTATCGAGCGTAGCAATAACATCCGTCCCTTCTGACAACGGCCAGTACTTTATTGTTACAGGCGGCCTTAAACCCGGTGACACCGTTGTGCTGGAAGGCCTGATTGGGCTAAGAGATAATATGAAGATAATACCAAAACAGGCCAGCGCAGATTCAGTGTACGCGAAACTTAAATAGATTTTCTTTCATACAAACAGCATGATAAAAACATTTATAAAACGGCCGGTGCTTAGTACGGTAATTTCAGTAATTATTGTATTGCTGGGCATTTTGGGCCTTATTAAGCTGCCTATTGAACAATACCCCAGTATTGCACCACCTACGGTGCAGGTATCTGCAAGTTATACCGGTGCAAATGCCGAGGTTGTATTGAAAAATGTGATAGTGCCGCTGGAAGAAGCCATTAACGGTGTGGAGAACATGATGTATATGACTTCTTCCGCCGGTAATGATGGCAGTGCATCTATACAGGTATATTTCCAGGTGGGTACAGACCCTGACAAAGACGCCGTGAATGTGCAGAATCTTGTATCCAGCGCAACAAGCCAGTTGCCGCAGGAGGTAGTGAAAGTTGGTGTTACTGTAAGAAAACAGCAGGCAAGTATGGTGTTGATTTCAGTATTGTACAGTGATAAACCTGATTACGATCAGACCTTTTTGCAAAACTATGCCAACATAAACGTATTACCGCAGTTAAAGAGGATTCCCGGTGTGGGCAGCGCTAACTCGTTTGGCAGCCGCGATTACGCCATGCGTATATGGCTTAAACCTGATGTAATGAGCGTGTATGGCCTTACACCCGGAGATGTTTCTGCGGCGCTTGCGGAACAAAATGTTGATGCAGCACCCGGCAAATTTGGCGAGAACGGCGACCAGAGTTTTCAATATGTTATTACGTACACGGGCAAGCTGCAAACTGTATCGCAGTTTGAGAATATTATTGTTAAAGCAAAAACAACGGGGCAGTTGCTGCGCCTGAAAGATATTGCCAGGGTGGAATTGGGGGCATTGTCTTACAACAACATTGGTGCCATTAACGGGCGCCCGGCCGTGGGTATGGCCATAAGCCAGACAGCAGGCAGCAATGCCCGGGATGTAATTAATATGTCCAAACAGGTGCTGGAAGAAGCGAGTAAAAATTTTCCTGACGGCATACATTACGTTAACGTAGTTGACATCAACAAATTCCTGAGTGCCTCTATTGAAAAAGTGATACGTACGTTGCTGGAATGTTTCGGCCTTGTATTTTTAGTGATATTCCTCTTCCTGCAGGACATCCGTTCAACCATTATTCACGGTATATCCGTGCCGGTATCTATTACCGGTACATTTTTCTTTTTATACATTTTTGGCTATAGTATAAACCTGCTTACTTTATTCGCCCTCGTGTTAGCAATAGGTATAGTGGTGGATGACGCCATTGTGGTGGTGGAGGCGGTGCATGCCAAGCTTGAGCATGGTTATACTTCACCGCGAAAGGCCGCTATTGATGCTATGAGCGAAATAACGGGCGCTATATTGTCAATAACGCTCATCATGGCTGCCGTGTTTATACCGGTAACATTTATAGGGGGCTCAACCGGGGTGTTTTATAAACAATTTGGTGTTACGCTGGCGGTGGCTATCTCTATATCAGCCGTTAACGCGTTAACGCTTTGCCCTGCGCTGGCTGCCATGTTTTTACGTCCGCCCAAGCACAAACAGGAGGGGTATGTGCACAAAAACTTCCTGCAAAAATTTGGCATGGGCTTTAATGCCGCTTATGATTCACTCACCTCGAAATATACCCGCGCCATAAAGTTTTTATCAGTACGCAAGTGGATTATTCTTGCATCCGCGGCAATATTTATCGGTGGCTTTGTGTACCTGATGGAAACAACACCGTCGAGTTTTGTACCTGATGAGGATTTAGGTACAGTGTTCGTTCCCATTACACTGCCGCCGGCCTCTTCAATGGAGCGCACCCTGGCAGTGGTAAAACAGGTAGCTGACAGTGCATCATCCATTCCCGAAGTGGCAAATGTATTCCGCATAGCCGGGCTTAACTTCTTTGCCGGTAGCGGCAGTTCCTACGGCATGGTTATCCTGGAACTAAAAGACTGGGACCAGCGAAAAGGGGTAAGTAACCTTGATGTTATAAAAATGCTTAATAAAAAGGTCTCGGGTCTAAGAGAGGCAACTGTTTTTGCCATTTCGTTACCTACTATAACGGGTTTTGGTGGTACTGGAGGCTTCTCTTTCCAGTTGCAGGACAAGGGCGGTCACAGCATACAGGAGTTTTATGGGGTAGCCCAGAAGTTTTTGGCCGAACTGCGAAAACGGCCTGAAATACAATATGCCACCACCGCATTTAACCCCGGCTTTCCGCAATATGAGTTGAGCGCCAATGTTGCCAAAATAAAAGAGGCCGGTATGAGTGTGAGTGATATTTTAAGTACCATGCAGTTTTACTATGGTGGCTTTTACGCATCAAACTTTAACGAGTTTGGTAAGCAATACCGTGTAATGGTGCAGGCAGATACCAACTACCGCGCAAACCTTGAAGGGCTGAATAAAATTTACGTAAAGTCGGGCAATGGGCAAATGGCGCCGATAACTGAGTTTATAAATATGAAGCGTGTGTATGGACCTGAAAGTATTTCGCGGTTTAACCTGTTTACATCCATATCGGTCAATGGCTCACCCAATGCCGGGTTTAGTTCAGGGGAGGCGTTACTGGCGATAAAAGACGTAGCTGCCAAAACATTGCCCCCGGGCTACGGGTATGAGTACTCGGGCATAAGCAGGGAGGAGCAGTCAAGCGGTTCACAGTCTATTTACATCTTCCTGTTAAGCCTTGTATTTGTTTACCTGTTGCTGAGCGCGCAGTACGAAAGCTACCTGCTGCCTTTCGCGGTGCTGCTGTCTATGCCGGTGGGGTTGTCAGGTGTTTACATCTTCGCCAAAATGTTTGGCATCGGTAATAATATTTACATGCAGATTTCACTCATCATGCTTATAGGCCTGCTGGCAAAGAACGCTATATTGATTGTGGAGTTTGCGGTAGAGAGAAGGCGAAAAGGCATGGGCCTTGTAGAGTCGGCCATTGAAGGCGCCAAGGCGCGTTTACGGCCGATATTGATGACATCGTTCGCGTTTGTATTCGGCCTTATGCCGCTGATGTTTGCCACCGGCGCAGGCGCTTACGGCAACAGGTCAATAGGTACGGGCGCCATCGGCGGTATGCTGGTAGGTACTGTACTCGGTGTATTTGTAATACCCGGTTTGTTCATCATCTTCCAGGCAATACAGGAAAAAATACGCGCCAACAAGTACGATGAAAATGATGAGCTGATAATAACGCACTAAAGGCGCAGATAAAATACCAGGATTGACACATAATAAAAACGAACAAGGGTTACAATGAACGTAAAAAAGATACTATTAGTCATATCATCTGTTGCTGTAATAATTTCCTGCAAGGTGGCACAGCCATACACGCAACCTGCTGGTGTGGCCGGCAATAACCTGTACCGTGGGGTATCAGCAACAGACACTAACACTATAGCTGATATATCATGGAAGGATATGTTTGCCGACCCATTGCTGCAGGCGCTGATACAGGAAGGTATAAACAATAATCTTGATTTAAAAATGGCCGTAGCGCGCATTAAAACCGCCGCAGCCAACGCATGGCAAAGCAAGCTGGCATTGTTACCGTCTGTTGATGCCAATGCAAGCGCTTCGTTTCAAAGGGTGCCATCCACACAGTTTGGCTTTCCTGAAACATACCAGTTGTATGTAAACAGCAGTTGGGAGGCGGATATATGGGGTAAACTTGGCAGCGCGAAAAGAGCTGCGCTGGCTGCGCTGTTGCAAAGCGATGCCTACAAAAGGGCCGTGCAAACACAACTGGTGGCAGGTATAGCCAATAATTATTATTTGCTGATGGCCTACGATGCGCAGTTGCAAATAACCGAACAAACGGTTGCAAACCGCAGGGAAGAAGTAGAGACGATGAAAACACTGAAAGAAAGTGATGTGGTGAATGGGGCCGCGGTTGTGCAGAGCGAAGCAAATCTTTATTCAGCACAGATAACAGTAACTGATTTAAAACAAAGCATTCACGAGACGGAAAACGCCATAAGCGTGTTGCTTGGTCGTAATCCTGACAGTATTGCCAGGAGCACCCTTGCCCAGCAGGCTGTTACCACCAACCTTGCAACCGGTGTACCGGCGCAGCTGCTGGCCAACAGGCCGGATGTACAGGAAGCTGAATACCAGTTTCGCGGGGCTTTTGAGCAGGTAAACGTGGCAAGAACATATTTTTACCCTTCCCTGAAAATAACCGCTTCTGCGGGGCTGTCAGGTACAAGCATATCACAACTGTTTGACCTCTCAACATTCTTCGCCAATATAACCGGCAGTCTTTTACAACCTATTTTTGAAAAGGGTGTAAACAAACAACGCCTTGCCGTTGCACAGGCAACGGAAGAAGAATACCTGGCAGACTTTAAGAAAAGTTTGCTTACAGCAGGGCAGGAGGTGTCTGATGCATTGTTCAGTTACCAGTCTGCAAAAGAAAAAGAAGGGTTAAGGCAACAGCAAGTAAGCTATCTTCAAAAATCAGTTGATTTTACAAAAGAGTTACTTAAATATTCATCTGCCACAAATTATACCGATGTACTGGTATCTGAGCAAAACCTGCTTTCTGCGCAGCTTAGTGGCATCAGCGACAAACTGCAGCAGTTAACCGCCGTGGTTAATCTTTACAGCAGCCTTGGCGGCGGGTGGAAGTAAACGTTTTATTCACCCCTGCTTTTAATAACAGCTTCAAGCGGCAGCACTACGCCTAAATAGGATGCATAGTTGCCCAGCCCGTGCTGGTACCCAACCTGCCCGATATAATCGCTGAAGGTATTGGCCATATACTGGCTGCTTAGCCCGTTGGGAAAAATGATGTAATTATTTGCCTGCTGCCGGTAACCGTAAAACTCAAGCACGGCAGCCAGCGCAATAAAACCTTCCCGCAGAGTGATGGTGATATTTTTATACATTACCGAAATCTGCGACGCAGCCGGCGAGGGGATATACAAAAATGCCACCAGCAGCACCCTGTCAAATACCGGGAACTTTGGGATAATATCATTGTCATTATCATAATGCCAGGCATTTGGCAATTTGGTGTCAAGGTCGGTAGCATAGGCTTCATTACCCGCAGCCGGCGCCGCAAAAGTGTACAGGTAAGTTTGAGTAAAGTTGTGGTGTGCTGCAATGGCTGTAACAAAATAAGAAGAAAATATGTTGGCTATGTTGCCGCCAAGGCTGTGCCCTGCAATCATCACCGGTATATTGTTGGCCACAGCGTTGTAATGCAAATAGCTGGCAGCGGATTGCCCTGAACCAAACGAATCAACCATCGCCTGTATGTTATTAAATGCAGTGTTTGTGCCATTGGCAATAAGCGCGCCACTGTTGGCGCTGTAAGACCAGCTTACACGCGTAATAACATCAAGGTCTTCAATAACCCAGTTGGCAAACGCGTCCCAGTTTTTAAAAATGTCAAATGGCGGCAGTGAGCCGCGCACCGCAAAAGCGTACACACTGTTAGTAGCGTCGGTAGCAATAAAGGCATAATTACCGTCGGTTGTTTCAATACCATTCCACACAATTTTCCAGCCGGGAAGGTATTGGCCTATTTCCTGCACAGGGGTGGAAAGATAAGCAACGGCAGCAAGTAATACCGCGTTTTGAGGGGTAATAGATGGATTTGCCATACAAATGTATTAAGCAGTTAAATGAAAATAAAACAGCCAGGCAAGGACTAAAGGAAGGATTAAAAATTGTACGGATTACAGGTAACTAAAGGTAGGAGAATTAATATGCAGTGCGGATTAATTTTTGATGATGGCCGCAAAAACACAATAACTGCCCGTGGTTACAAGCATTGGTAAGTAATGTATGCGTGCTGTAAAAACCAATAGCTGCGCCCTTTACAGCGCAGCTATTAATTATTGAATGTTTCAAAAAAAAGGTAACGGACTATGTGCTGCTTACTGCTGCACTACCTGCCCCCTCAAGGTTTCCACAAGTGCGCCAACGCGTGATATTAAGTTATCAGGCAGCCCATTCTTTTTAGCGCCTGCAACAAGGTCTGTAATAAATGAATCAAAATCATCATTAGCAGCCTTACCATTCATACGGGGATTTGTTGCCGGGTTATGGGCATCCGTCATACTCTTACCTGCATAAGTATAATCTTTGGCGCCCGTAGCGACGCAAAAGAAATCCGTCAGGTTTTTACTTAATGCCTCAAATCCGCTGTAATTGCCGGAAGTAACCTCGGCAAGCAATACTTTAAAATACCCGTTGATATTAGTATCTGCTGCTATAACAAATATGGTACTGTCTACCACTGAGCGTATGCCGAGGCGCCCTTTCTCAATCATGGCAGATGAATTTGCCGGGTCAGCTACCATTGCCGTACCGCCCAGGGAGTCGTACAAAGTCGGACTGTCGGTTGCCGGGGCTGAATCATTTTTTTTACACGATTGCTGCATGAGCATGGTGAGTGAAAGGCATAGAAAGGCCATTAAGATCGTTGTCTTTTTCATAACTGCTTGATTGTTTTTTTAAAATATGTGTTTAACGAAGCTGTATGCTTTATATATTGGCGAAGTTAAAGCAACAGGGCAGCCCGATTGCATTTCTTCCTCTGTAGGTACTACACGCTCAGCTTTAAGGCCAAACGCTGATGTAAAATTGTCTGCAATAGTGTTTGCATTTGTTTTAACCGGGTAGTAGGTAAAAACCAGGATTTTAGAGGCGGGATTATATAGTACATGGTCTATGCCTTTTTGCTGGTACATCCACGTGGTTATTTTTGCCTGCTCATCGTTGCTTACCTCTTGTTTAATATCTATACGTGCCATTATCCTGGTATGCGCATCAGGCGCTTTAGGCCTTGTTACAATGTAAATATGCAGTGCTAAAATTGCCACTAACGACAGGAATGATATACCCGTCCACTTCAAAATTTTTTTTACGGTGCGTTTTTTCATTGATCATGTTTTGAGAAATTAAAAAACTTGTAAGCCACTTTATTCATCTACGACAGTTTTGTGACAATGGATTAGCAGAGTATGGAAATATTTTTTGTTTGGCATACCATTAACATATTGAACCTGGTGCTTACATGCAGGCACAGCGCATGTTTCAGTATGCTTGGGACGAATTTTTTTACTGAAAAATACATGGTATATTCACCACAGTTTTTATTGGTTTTAAACAAAAGCCGGAGATATATGTTATCGCGAAAAATTGCCTGCCTTTTAAGTTACATAGTATGCTCTGCATTGCCGGTTAACATGCTCAGCAGCCAGTCTTCATCACACACAAACATCTCTTTCAAAAAAAATATCATTACCGGTGATTTTGTTTCTGAAGGCGTTGCAGTAGGTGATGTTAACCATGATGGTAAAACAGATATTATGGCAGGCGCATTTTGGTTTGAGGCGCCCAACTGGACAAGACATGAAATTGATGACGCTAAAACGTTTAACCCCGATACTGCTTTCAGTAATTCTTTCTTAAACTTCAGCATGGATGTAAACGGCGATGGTTGGGTTGATTTTATACGCGTGGGCTTTCCTGGTAAAGAGGTAGTGTGGTATCAAAACCCTGCCAACAAACCGGGCCATTGGAAGATGTACACTATATGCAGTAACATAGGCAATGAGTCGCCCGCGTTTGTTGACGTGGATGGAGACGGGAGGCCCGATATTTTATGCAACGACCCTGTTAACAAAGAAGTGGTGTGGTTTAAATCTCCGCCCGGCAATGGCGATACTGTTTGGAAAAGATACTCCATTTATAAAGGGGATATTGCAACCGGCATTTACACGCATGGCATGGGGGTGGGGGATATAAATGGCGATGGAAGAAAAGATGTAATAATTACCAAGGGCTGGTGGGAAGCCCCGGCAGATGTAACACAACCCGCCTGGGTATTTCATCCCGTTGACCTTGGGGAAGACTGTTCAGAAATGTACACGCTTGATGTTGATGGCGACGGAGATGCCGACGTAATAAGCGCTTCGGCGCATAACTATGGTATATGGTGGCATGAGCAGCTAAAAGATGGCGCGGGCAATATTGTTTTCAGGCATCACACCATCAGTAAATTATTTTCAGAAAGTCACGGCCTTGCACTGGCAGATATTAACGGCGACGGCAACCCCGATTTAATAACCGGCAAACGCTGGTACGCGCATAACGGTAACGACCCTGGTGGTAAGGATGCAGCGGTATTGTACTGGTTTGAGTTTAAGCCGGGAAAACAGCCGGAATGGGTACCGCATTTTATGGATGATAATTCAGGCGTGGGGTTACACGTAGTGGTGCAGGATATGAATGGCGACGGGCTGCCCGATATTGTTATTGGCAATAAGAAAGGAATATTTTTGTTTGAACAGCAAAGAGGCAAATAAAACTATGCATAATATACAGCAGGCAAAAGGAGAGGCGTTAAAAGCATTGCACCGGCGCGAAGGGTTGTTTGTAATAGCCAACCCATGGGATGCAGGCTCTGCTAAAATGCTTGCCGCGCTTGGGTTTGAGGCGTTGGCCACCACCAGCGCGGGGCTGGCCTTCTCATTGGGTAAAGCGGATGGCATCAGCGTGGTTACAAGAGAAGAAACACTGGAGAATGCGCGCGTTATTGTGGAGGCTGTACCATTGCCGGTGTCACTGGTGGGCGGCTCTATAGAAGACACCACCGGTAATTCCGAAGACCCCATATTGCCTTTTGATTTGGCCGTGGAGCGCGTTAAAGCCGCTGTGGCCGCGGCACGCAGCCTGCCTTTTACCTTTACGCTTACTGCAAGGGCCGAGAACTTTATTCGCCGCCGCGCCGATTTACCGGATACTATTAAACGCCTTGTGGCTTTTGCTGATGCAGGCGCTGATGTATTGTATGCGCCGGGCCTTGCAACCATTGATGATGTAAAAGCAATTGTTACCGCTGTTGCGCCTAAGCCCGTTAACGTGGTAATAGGCCTGGGCAAAGCTGCATTCACCCTGGGCGACCTGGCAGGGGCCGGTGTTAAAAGGGTTAGTATCGGCTCATCATTCGCAAGGGTGGCGTACAGCTCGTTCTTTCATGCAGCAAAAGAAATAAAAGAGGGCAGGAACTTTGATTTTGGCGCAGGTATTATACCTTATGCTGAATTAAACAGGATGTTTGGCTGATGCGCATAGCAGGTGAACGCAAACCACCGGCAAAAAACCAGCTTGTGATGGTTTACCTCATTGTAGTAATGCTTAAATATTTTACCCGATTTTTTTTATAATACTGCATAAATTATATTTCTTTAGGTATAATTCAGTTGCATGAAAACAGCCCTGCGTTGTTTTGTACTACCGGTAATATTTGCCTGCATTTTTACCGTTGCATCGTTTGCGCAGCATACAGTGCCCGATACCGTTAAAACCGGCATTTACGTTACAAGCATACACAATATTGATTTTAAAAACCAGGAATACACTGTTGATTTTTGGGTGTGGTTTAAGTACAAAAACAAGTCGTTTGATTTTTTGCATAACCTGGAGATACCGTTGGCAAAATCCGTGTCCCAGTCGTTTTCAACCATAGATACCTCCGGCGGGCAGGTGTACCTGCTGATGAAAATACAATGTGTAATGAAGGATTCCTGGCGGATAGATAATTTTCCTTTTGATAAGCAAACGCTGCGGCTTTCAATGGAAAACTCGCAGTATGATTCCCATTCGCTTGTTTTTTTGCCTGACCAGCGCGGCAAGCATTTTGACCCAAGGTTTACCTTACGCGGGTGGAATATTGACAGCTTTATTGTGACCAGCGGTATTAAACAATACGAAACTGCTTTTGGGGACGACAGCTACGCGAAGCCACATACTGAATACAGCGCCTACCGTGTGCGGATGGCTGTTTCAAGGGATGCCACCTCTTTGTTCTGGAAGATGTTTTTAGGCATGTATGTTTCATTCCTTATCTCCTATATATGCTTTTATATTCATGCGGATAATATTGATTCGCGCTTTGGGCTCAGCGTGGGCGCATTGTTTGCAGCCATAGGCAACAAGTATATTATTGATTCCTCCTTGCCGGAGTCATCTACTTTTACCCTTGTTGACCTGCTGCATGGTATAACGCTGCTATTTATCTTTTTGGTAATTACTTCCTCCGCATATTCATTAAGCCTGGTAAAGAAAAATAAAATTAAGCAGGCAAACAGGTTTGATATTGTAACAGCGCAGGTATTACTTGCCTTGTACATAATAGTGAATATCTATTTTATCACTACGGGCATGTCGTAGCAGCAGGCAACTTTCTGCCGCCGGCGGGGTAAAAATCGCATTTCCGCTACTTCTTTTTTATGGTGCGGCAAAGTTTTTCCGCTACCATAGGCAATACATTTCTTTCCTTTTATAAAAAGTGCGGCTTAGCTTTTTAAGGGCAATTTTTTGCCCCGTTTAGTAGATGGAAACATGTGCTTAACAATTAATTAATTTATAATAAATATAAAAATTATATAAAATTGTTGCACAAATAATTATAAAACACATGGCGATATTGTTTTATAAGAACGCTGCTTATTATGAAAACACTTACCCGGTTATTAGTATTCCAAAAAGATTTTCAGTCTATAAAAGAACCTGTGATATTTTATTGACTATGCTGCTGCTGCCGGTGGCGGTACCCGGCATTTTGTTTGGATTGCTGGTTACTTATTTTACCTCAAAAGGACCTGTTTTTTTCGTGCAGAAAAGGGTAGGACTTGGCGGTAAAATATTTACTATATACAAAATACGCACTATGGTATATAACCCGGCGGGTTATACGCGCTACACCGTGCCCGGTGACGAAAGGGTAACGCCGGCGGGAAAATTACTGCGCAAAACCAAGATGGACGAGCTTCCGCAACTGCTGAACGTGTTGCGCGGCGAGATGAGTTTGATAGGCCCGCGGCCAGAACGCGTGGAGATTGCCAACTACTTTTCGGCCATTGATAAAAACTACGCATACAGGCATTGCATTAAGCCGGGCATTACCGGCCTGGCCCAGGTAAATTACCCGTACGCAACACCCCGCGAAAACCTGGTAAGGTTAAACTGCGACCTGTATTACATTCATAATTTCTCCGTTCTTCTCGACCTGGACATACTGATAAAAACCATAGGTATTGTTTGTAAAATGCAGGGTTTCTAATTTGGTTGGGCAACACTTGGTTAACATAAAGTTAATAATTTCGTAACTGTCTTTATAAAATTTTTATCTTTTTAATCAATCTCTTTACACCTCTAAAACAAACCTCAAAGGATTTGCATGAAAATAATTTTATCCCTAATTCTTGTGTCAATTGCGTTCCCTATACTTGCCCAAACGGGTAAAATAACCGGTAAGGTAATTAACAGTAAGTCTGGTGATGCGCTTATCGGCGCCACCGTTTCAATTGAGGGTACACAACGCTCAGCCGCTACCGACCTTAACGGTATTTATTCTTTCCCCGGCCTTTCCGCAGGTACTTACACACTGGTAGTAACCTATGTGTCCTACACAACAAAAAATGTTCCCGGTATTGTTGTTAAGGCAGGCGAAGTAACGGAGCTAAATATTTCTCTTGATGAAACCGCCGCCGTAAACCAGGCAGTGGTAGTAAAGGCATCGCGGTCGGTAAGGGGAGAGAATACCGCTTCCCTGCTTATCATTCAGAAAAACAGTCCCAGCACCAGTGATGGCATTTCTGCCGAGGCCATAAAAAAGACGCCCGACAGGAACACCGGCGACGTTATACGCCGTATTAGCGGCGCCAGCATACAGGATGATAAATTTGTCATCATCCGCGGGCTTAATGACCGCTATAATGCCGCCTTTTTAAACGGCGCACAGTTGCCCAGCAGCGAGAGCGACCGTAAGGCTTTTGCCTTTGATATTTTCCCGTCAAACATTCTTGATAACGTAGTGATTTATAAAACCGCTACGCCCGATATGTCTGCTGAATTTGGTGGCGGTATTATAAACATCACAAGCAAATCAATTCCTGCTAAAAATTTCACCACGCTTTCACTGGGTGTTGGGTACAACACCATTGCAACCTTTAAAGACCGTGTAGGGTACGACGGTGGTAAAACCGATTTTATAGGCCTTGATGATGGCACAAGGGCCATGCCTAAAGGCATACCTTCCGTAAACGACTTTAATAAACTGCTGCCTGCTGATAAAGCGCAATATGCAAAGCTGTTTGCCAATAACTGGGGATTGAAAAACGGTAAAACATTTCCCTATTCATCTGTACAGTTTTCTACAGGCCGTAATTTTGAAAGACTGGGAAGGGATTTTTTGGGTGTATTGTTTTCGCTGAGCTACAGCGATAACCCGGCTTACACCTACAACGAAAAAAACAGTTACGAGTACGACAGGCAGGCGCCTTCTACACCGCCTGCCCAGCGTAATAAATACGCTGACGATATTTATTCTGATAAAACGCTGGCCGGCGCCATGCTTAACTTTTCGCTAAAGCTGTCGCCTAAAAATACGCTTAGCTGGAAAAACATGCTGAGCATAAACAGTGAAGACAGGCTTGTACTGCGCGGGGGTTACCCTGATTTTGACGGCGATGCATCCACCATGGCAAGAATACATGGCCGCTGGTTTACTAGTAATGTAATTTTTACAAGCCAGCTAACCGGCAGCCACATTTTAAATAAATCAAATTTCAGGATGGATTGGGAAGGTGCACTTAGCCGTGTTAAGCGTTCTATCCCTGATTTAAGGCAGTCTGTTTATATCAGTTCAGCATCATCCGGCTCTGCCGATTATTATGCTGACGTTGCTTCGGGCACACTAAGCCCCGACAATGGCGGTACACATTTTTATTCAAGCACCGATGAAAGAATATACAGTGGCAAAGTTGATTTCACACAGCCGTTCCACCTCTTCGGCAACAGCCAGAACCTGTTTAAGTTTGGCGGCGGTTATCAAAAAAGAAGCAGGACATTTGATGCAAGGCTGCTGGGCTTTGGCGCTTACAATGTAGGCAGTGTTTATTTTGATTATGACCTGTTAACACTGCCTGAAAACGAGATTTACGCGCCCGCAAATTTAGGCGGCCAGCTTTCAAACGGTAAGGGCGGTTTTACATTAATTGATGGTACAAAGCCTACCTATTCTTACACCGCTTCCTCTGGTTTGGCGCACGGTTATGTAATGGCAGACCAGCGTTTTGGCAAGAAGTTAAGGGCTGTGTATGGCCTGCGGTATGAGTGGTACAAACAAAACCTGAACTCTTTTATTGATTATGGCGTTCCCGTAACTGTTGATACCAAAAAGGGCGACCTTTTACCATCAGCCAACTTAATTTTTTCAGTAACCACCAAACAAAACCTGCGCCTTTCTTTCTCGCAAACAATCAACAGGCCCGAGTTCAGGGAGCTGGCGCCGTTTACGTTTTTTGACTTTGTTACAAGGTACACCATACAGGGCGATACAGCCCTTGTAAGAACGCTGATAAACAACTTTGACCTGCGGTATGAAATTTACCCCGGGCGTGCGCAGTTGTTCTCGGTATCTGCATTCTATAAATATTTTGATAAGCCTATTGAGCTGGTATCAAGTCCCAACTCAAACAATACAGCCATTTATCAAAATGCAAAATCTGCAAGGGTTTTGGGATTTGAAGCAGAGATGCGGACATTGCTGAGCACCATATTCAATTCACGTGAAGGTGGCTTTTTAGATAAGCTCACACTAGCGTTTAACGCGTCAATCATATCATCAGAAATACGGGTGAGCGATTACCTGAATATAAGCGCGAAAGACCTTATTGCAAAACGTGACCTGCAGGGCCAGTCGCCGTACCTGCTTAACGGAAGCCTCACCTATGCTGATGATAACTCGGGTTTTTCTTCAACATTATCGCTCAACAGGGCCGGCCCGCGCATATACATTGTGGGTACTGTTAACGACCTGGATATATATGAACAGCCCCGTACTTCGCTTGATTTCCAGGTGGGCAAATCGTTTAAAGACGGCAAGTGGGAACTGAAGCTTAACGCCAAAGATTTACTGGCGCAAAAGCTCACTTATTTCTATGATGTTAACCAGGATAAAAAATACAGTGCGTCGGTTGATAAAATATTCTCCCGTAACACCTTCGGGCGTGTTATTTCTTTAACGGCAACGTATAAATTCTGATAATAACAAACACAACCGCAAGAGCTTAATTAACAATGGAATAAATCAATTTTTCACATTAATGTTAACAAGTATGAAAAAACTTTTATCTCTCTTTTGCTTCGCCTTGCTTGCTGCTGGTGCTTCGGCACAGTTTATTGAGCAGGTAAATTACCGTGGTGCATTTGCGCCGGCCCCCACCCCGATGTGGACAGATGGCTGGACAAACTGGGACCCTCAGAACACTGCGTACCCGGCTACCACCAAAACAGTAACCGGCCACATTACCACCAACACTACATGGACTAAAGACAAGGTTTACCTGTTAAGCGGTGTGGTATACGTAGACACACTGGTAACATTAACCATTGAACCGGGTACCATCATCCGCGGTGATAACAGCGTGGCCAACTCAGCGCTGATAATAAAACGCGGCGCCAAATTAATGGCGATAGGTACAGCCTGCGAACCGATAGTGTTTACTTCAAGCCTGCCTGCCGGCAGCCGTACCAAGGGCGACTGGGGCGGTGTAATATTACTTGGCCGTGCAAAAAACAACATTACCGGCGGGGTAGGGTATAT
>DASZPM010000003.1:0-284087 GCA_035550215.1 Chitinophagaceae bacterium
ATACGGCTTGAAGATCACCTGTTTGTCATTACGTCTCTTCATAACTATAATGACAACTCTTTGCTCCTTAACGCTTCTTTTTATACCTCAATACTTATCTACATATGTGAAAAAGGCTGCCCCCACTTTTGAGACAGCCTCGTTCTATAAAATGCGATTGCGAATTATTATCCTTTCCTCGCCAGTACTCTTTCCGCCGCTGCAACTATATCGGGCGAATCGAGGCCATATTTTTTAAGCAGCTCTTCGGGTTTGCCGCTTTCGCCAAAAGTATCTTTAGTACCTATATATTCAATAGGCACCGGAAAATTACGTGCCGCAACCTGCCCTATGCAATCGCCAAGGCCGCCGTATATGTTATGTTCCTCGCAGGTAACAGCGCATTTTGTTTTGGTGATTGATTTAACAATCGCTTCAACATCAAGCGGCTTTATGGTGTGTACATTTATTAATTCAACACTATAGCCTTTTTCTTCCAGTATTTTTCCTGCTTCAATAGCCTTCCAAACAAGGTGGCCGCAGGCAAAAATGCTTATATCGGTTCCCTCGTTTAGCACCTGGGCCTTGCCGATAACAAAATCGCCGCCGCCTTCCGGTGTAAAGTTTGGCCACTTTGGCCTGCCGAAACGCAGGTAAACCGGCCCCTGGTAGTCAGCCACGGCAATCGTGGCAGCTTTTGTCTGGTTAAAGTCACAGGGTACAATCACGGTCATGCCCGGCAACATTCTCATCATACCTATATCTTCCAGTATCTGGTGTGTTGCGCCATCTTCCCCTAAGGTAAGGCCGGCGTGGCTTGCACAAATTTTTACGTTTTTTCCGCTGTAAGCAATGCTTTGGCGTATCTGGTCATATACGCGGCCAGTACTAAAATTGGCGAACGTGGTGGTAAAAGGTATTTTGCCGCCAATGGTAAGGCCTGCTGCAATGCCCATCATGTTCGCTTCAGCAATGCCTACCTCAATAAAGCGGTCGGGAAAATCTTTCATAAACGGCCCCAATTTAAAAGAGCCGGCCAGGTCGGCCGTTAGTACAATTGCGTTGGGGTTTTTCTTGCCTACTTCGTAAATGCCCTCTCCAAATCCTGCCCTCGTTTCCTTTTCGTTTAAAACCGTGATGTCTTTTACCATGAATAATTAATTATATAAGTTTTATTATGTGTTGAGTCGTACATTCTAATTAAGTGTGTGTTTTTGTTTACTCATTAACTCTTCATCTTCTTTTACTTTCTGTTCCCATTGCCATGCGGTACGCATCATATCATCAAGATCAAATTTTATATCCCAGCCAAGCACCTGTACTGCATAATTATTATTAGCGTAAATGGCCACAACATCACCCGGGCGGCGTGGCCCTACTTTATAGTTAAGTTTTTCGCCGGAAACTTTTTCAAAAGCCTGTATTGCTTCAAAAACGGTAACTCCATTGCCAGAACCAAGATTGAAAATATCGCAGTTTGTTTTGTTTCTTTTATTCAAAAGGTACTCTAACGCCAGGGTATGGGCATGGGCAATATCAGACACGTGAATATAGTCGCGCACGCAGCTTCCGTCCCTTGTAGGGTAATCTCCGCCATACACCTGCATCTGCGGCAGCTTGCCTATGGCTGTTTGGGTAATGGCTGGTACAAGGTTTTGCGGCCTGCCCAAAGGCAACTCGCCAATCATTATGGAAGGATGTGCACCTACCGGGTTAAAGTACCGCAGCAATATAGCGGCGGTATTACCGGCTTTTGTAAAATCCTGTATTATCCTTTCGCCCATTTGCTTGGTAGCGCCATAAGGAGATTCGGCTTTTTTCTCCGGCGATCCTTCGGTAACAGGTACTTCGTCGGGGTTGCCATATACGGTGCAGGATGAAGAAAAAACAAAGTTAGGGATGGCGAATTCTTTTACACATTTAAGCAGGTTTACCAATGCGAAAATGTTATTCTCATAATAATCCAGCGGCTTTTCCACTGATTCGCCCACTGCTTTAAAGGCGGCAAAATGTATAACACCGCTTATGTCCTCATTTTCCTGGAAAACTGCGCGTGTTTCATCAAAGTTTTTCAGGTCAACCTTGTAATTTTTAATCTTTTTGCCGGTAATCTTTTCAATGCCATCCAATAAATAGGTAGTAGAGCGGGAATTATCGTCAATACTTACTACATCAAAGCCATTTTCTATAAGGTCAACAACAGTATGCGAGCCAATATAACCACAGCCACCTGTAACCAGAATTTTATGCATAAGCACTTAAATAATGCTGCAAAATAACTAAAAACTCATGTATAAGCGTGTATTAATTATTTAAGAAACATTGAAGCTATAGCGTACAGCCCTGCTGCCAGCAACGCACTTACGGGTATGGTAAGTATCCATGCCCATACAAGATTTATAGTAACACCCCAGCGCACGGCATTTAACCTGCGCGTGGCGCCTACGCCTATAATGGAGCCTGTAATAGTGTGGGTGGTGCTTACCGGGGCACCTAAATTGGCCGCGGTAAACAAGGTGATAGCGCCCGCGGTTTCGGCGCAAACACCTTCCAGCGGGGTAACTTTAGTAATGCGGGTACCCATTGTTTTTACAATCTTCCAGCCACCGCTTAATGTGCCTAAACTTATAGCAGAATAACAAACCAGCGGAACCCAGTATAAATCGTGCAAGGCTGTAAGTGCATCGGGATACCGGCCTATAGCCACAAACGCAGCGGCTATAATGCCCATTACTTTTTGTGCGTCGCTACCACCGTGCCCAAGGCTTAAGGCAGCAGAAGACACCAACTGCAGCCTTTTAAACATATTGCCGGTGCGGTAAGCATTCTCGCCTTTTACATAATTGGTTACATAGGCCACCACAAAAAAGGCCCCCAATACTATAAGCATAAATGGCTCAAAACCAAGGCCGAGTACCGAAAAATCTTTGGGCCCGGGCTTTTTAAAAGGTACAAACAATACGCAGCCGGTAACCAATGCCGTGGTAACCAGGGTACGTATCCAAAAATTCTTTTGAACGGTAATTACGGTGATAAGCATACCGATAAGCATGCCTATCAGCGGGGCAAAAACTATAAAAATCAATGTTTTGTAAATGCTCGCTGCATCAATACTGCCAAAGCCGGCATGCGCTATGGCTGCCCCGGCAAAGCCGCCGATTAATGTGTGTGATGATGAGGAAGGAATGCCATACCACCAGGTAATAAGGTTCCAGCATATTGCCGCGATTACGCCGGAAAGTATAACGGGTAAAGTGATGAACTCCTTGTGTACTGTTTTGGCAACCGTGTCTGCCACGCTGTGCTCTTTAAAAATAAAATATGCCAGGAAATTAAAAAAAGCTGCCCAGGCAACCGCCTGCAGTGGGGTAAGTACCTTGGTTGAAACAATAGTGGCTATTGAATTGGCAGCATCGTGAAAACCATTAATAAAGTCAAATACTATAGCAAGGCAGATAATAACAATTAATAATACTGGCATAAGCGTTAATTAGTGATGGGCAGTTGCAGAACAACAGCTTTTTTACGCGTATTTAATGATAATTGATTCTATCACATTGGCCGCATCCTCGCATTTGTCGGTAGCAGTTTCCATTGTTTGGTAAATTTCCCGCTTCTTCATCACCTCTTTGGCATCCGGCTCAGTTTCAAACAGCCGGTCAACGCTCATGTCGTAAATATCGTCCGCCTGGTTTTCAATGCTGTTAACTTTTACCAGTGCATCGGTTATTTTGCGCAGGTTTTTCATGTTTCTAAGCTCCCATACAGCATTTTTTATTTGTACTGAACCATCAACAATAAGGTCGGCCATTTTTCTTATGCCTATATCGTTAGGGTTAACCCTGTAAAAATTTATCTTTTTTGCTGATGAATAAATGTAATCCGCAATGTCGTCCAGCGCCGAGGCAAGGGAGTGTATATCCTCGCGGTCAAAGGGGGTGATGAAATTTCTTCCCAGTTCTGTAAACAGGCGATGGGTGTGTTCATCATTTTTATGTTCAAGGTCTTCCACCTGCTTGATGAGGGTACTTCTCTTGTCAAAATCCATTTCGTGTACCACCTTCTTTAAAAGTTCAGCCATTTCATTTACAGTGGCCACAACGTCCTCAAACAGGTCGTAAAAAATTTTGTTTTTGGGAACGAAGATGCTTCCTAAGTTAAAAGCCATGTGCGGAATTTTGAGCAAAAATAGCTTTCTAAGCCGAATAGCGATAAACTTTAAATTTTTGGGTATAATTTATTGTAAATGAGTATATAATTAATTACACTAAATATTTATTTGATTAAAAACATGGCTGGAAAAAGCGACCTTGTTAACATTAAGGTAACATTGCGGTAACATTGCAGTAATAGCCTAACGCGTCCTTTGCGTTCAAATTAATCCCTAAAATATGACAAGTAAGACTACTACTAAAAAGCTGATGCTTATGGCTATCCCTTTGCTTATTCTTTCTTCTTTAACTGCAAACAGGGTAGATGCTCAGTACCTTCTGAACAACGATTCAGCCTTTAAAGCCGGCGCTCCTAATTCAGGCAGAATTTGGGGCTATGCCTTCGGCGATTTAGCCTATAAAGGGCATGCGGATGCAATGAGCCGCGGCGGCAGTAACCAGTACACAGGCATACCTGAATCAAGAAATTCTTTTCAGTTCCGCCGTATTTATCTTGGTTACGACTACAACATCAGTAAAAAGTTTTCAGCAGAACTGTTGTTAGCTGCTGAAGATAATTTTCCCGCAGGCAACCCGCCTTCTGCCACTTCTGCCAGCGGCGACGAATTACTGAATAATAAATTGTCTTTTTACATTAAGCTGATGAACATCCGCGTAAAAAGTATCTGGAAAGGTACTGACCTTGTAGTTGGACAAGTTGCTACGCCTGCATTCCCTATGATGTCAGAAAAAATATGGAACTACAGGTCAATTGAAAGAACCATTACGGATATTCGCCGCACGCCTTCTTATGATTTAGGTGCTGCGTTACAGGGTGTTTTTGACCCGGCCACAAAAAACTTCGGTTATGACCTGATGGTTGGTAACGGAAGCAGTGCAAAACCCGAAGGAGACAATTTTAAATGGTTGTACGGTGATGTGTACGCTTATTTTGCCGACAAGAAAATTGTATTGGACTTATATGCTGATTATGAAAGACTTAACTGGACACCCAGCTGGCACCACTCACGCCAGATGGTAAAAGGCTTTATTGCTTACAACAGTGCGGCTACCGCAAAAGGAACCGACCCCGGCAAAGGCTTTACAATAGGTGTTGAGGCTTATGTAAATAACCTTAAGAATGATAATTTTGCTACCAAAATTGCCGGTGGCGTTGATACATTGAGCAACCATGCTACAGGTGTATCTGTATTCATGCATGGCGATATCGTACCTGGCAAATTGAGGTTTTTTGCCCGTGTAGACGCCTACAACCCGAACAATAAGGTTGACAACAGCGTTTACAGTGCGTACAAAGGAAACTTAGGCAACTATAACGACAATACATATAATGGTACTACTGCCACAGGTGACCAAACCTACAAGCAGGTTTTTGCTACAGCGGGTCTTGACTTTACCCCTGCAAAGAATGTACATTTTATGCCTAATTTTTGGTATAACAGCTATAAAACACAATTAACAGGGTCAGGCGCTGCTGCAAACGACCATGACTTAGTGTACAGGATTACGTTCTATTATGTGTTTGGTAAATAAGTAAATAACCCGCTGTTATTAACTATTTATTAATTAGTAAGTAATAGTTTGATAACATGGGAGGTTAAACTTACAACATAAAAATTTTATCAAAACACCCAGAAATAAATAAACAATATGAAAAATTTTCGTGCAACAATCAGAAAGGCCTTAGTACCCGCAGCATTATTACTGGCGGCTACAGGTATGCAATTGAAAGCTTCAGCGCAGGATGATAAAACACTGTTAGGCGCAGGCAGCTCGTTTGTTAACCCGCTGTTCTCAAAAATGTTTGCTGAGTATAACACCAAATTTGGTGTACAGGTAAACTACCAGTCAATCGGTTCAGGTGGTGGTATATTACAGTTAACTAACAAGACAGTTGATTTTGGCGCTTCTGATGCGCCGCTTAATGCTGAGCAGGCCACAAAAATCGGTGTTCCTGTGCTGCATATTCCGCAGGCATCAGGTGCAGTAGTTATAACTTATAATCTGCCCGGCGTTACTGCAAACCTTAAGTTTACTCCCGATGTAATTGCAGATATCTATCTTGGAAAAATAACACAGTGGAGCGACCCAAGAATTACCGGTTTAAACAGGGGCGTATCAATACCTGCACTGCCAATCCTAGTAGCCCACCGTTCAGACGGTAGCGGTACAACAGCTATCTTTACAAACTATCTTTCCAAAGTAAGCCCTGAATGGAGTTCAAAAGTAGGTGCCGGCGGCGCGGTAAACTGGCCGGTAGGTTTGGGCGGTAAAGGTAACGAAGGCGTTTCAGGCCTTGTAAAACAAACACCTGGCGGTATAGGTTACGTTGAACTTATCTATGCCCTGAATAACCATATGGGTTATGGCCAGGTTAGAAATAAAAAGGGTAAATTTATTATGCCTTCTATTGCATCGGTAACTGCGGCAGGCAATATAACAATGCCGGAAGATTCAAAAGTGTTTTTGACTGATACAGAAGCAGCCGATGGTTACCCCATAAGCGGTTTTACATGGGTTGTTATTTATAAGGAGCAAAATTATAACGGGCGTTCAGCAGCAAGAGCTGAGCAGCTTTTGAAACTGTTATGGTGGAACATTCACGATGGCCAGCAATATTGCACAGCCCTGTATTATGCTCCGTTGTCTAAGGCTGCAGTTAAAGTGGCAGAAAAAATACTTAAGTCTGCTACTTATAATGGCAAGCCCATCTTAAAATAAAAGTTAGCTTGATATTAAAGAATTTTAATAGCATACAATATTTGATTTAAACAAAATTACCCGCCGCGGCCATAAATGCCGTAGCGGGTAATTGCATATCCGGAGGCTATGGGAAAAATTAACACGGGAAAATATACAAAGCATACTTATGGCCAGGTACGCATGGAGAATGTCTTCAAGCGAACGTTAGTGGCAATTGCCATAGTAATGATAATAATTGTAGTGGGCATTTTTCTTACATTGATAGTTAAATCCATGCCTTCTATACAATCTCTTGGTTTAAAATACTTGTGGGGCAAAACGTGGGACCCTATTAATAATGTATATGGCGCCTTACCCTTTTTATTGGGTACCCTGTTAACATCATTCCTCGCTTTAATTATTTCCATACCTTTTTCATTTGCCATAGCTGTTTACCTGGGGGAATATAACCCGCGGGGGTGGCTGTCAAACTTTTTAAAAAATGCCGTTGAGCTAATTGCCGCTGTACCGTCAGTAATATATGGTTTTTGGGCGCTGCTGGTTTTAGTGCCGATTGTACAGAAAATGGAAAATAGCTGGAACGCGCACAAGTTTGGCGAATACAAGAAAGTTGATACACAGTACAACACGTTTAGTGTTAATGATAAAAAGCTGGCATTAGATACGGATTATTTTCCCTTGTCTTACTCAGGTACTTCTACTCTTGAAGGTACAATCATCCCGGATAATTCAACGCTGCCGGATTCAGTTAAGCAGGGGCAGATGTGGATGCTTGATTTAAAGCCCATGCTGGAAGCAAATAAGAATAAACCTTCCTATAATATCAACGATGCCATTACAAAGATTGCCAATGATGATTTTGACAAAGGGGCAGGAGGGCTTATCCTCTATAATACTTCAGGCATTGCTGACAATTTGCAATTTAACAGGAAGGATACTACTACGCAGCTTGTTGTGCCGGTAGTATATGTTAAGGACGATGCTTATAAAAAATACTTTACTGCAGCAACGGATAATAGCGGCAGCCTGCAGGCGAGTGTAACCACTGTTGACCCGTATAATATTCTCCCTTACGGTATTGGTATATTTACAGCGTCACTCATCCTTTCCATCATGATTATCCCGTATGCTGCTTCATTGGGCAGGGAAATGATAAAAATGGTGCCTTCTCCTTTAAAAGAGGGCGCTTACGCCCTTGGTGCGACGCGGTACGAAGTGATAAGAAGCGTAATATTGCCTTATACCAAGTCGGGCTTGTTTGCGGGCATATTGCTTTCGCTTGGCCGCGCGTTGGGCGAAACGATGGCAGTAACCATGGTAATCGGCAATACCAGCCACATGCCAACCAGCCTTTTTTCGCCGGGTAATACAATGGCGAGTGTTATAGCCAACGAATTTAACGAAGCATCGCATGACCTTTACTGGAGCGCGCTGGTGGAACTTGGACTTGCATTGTTCCTGGTAACAGTAATTATAAACATGATAGGCAAACGAATTATTAAACGCTTTACAAATGAGTAAACCAAAAGTAGGCATACAGTACAGGCTGGGTAAAAGCAGGTTGTTCCAGGGCACTATATTCGTGCTGGCATTTGTGGTTACCCTGCCCCTTATGGCCATTATTGCATATATTTTTAAAGAGGGCATTACTAAAATAAACTGGGATTTTATTACCAAAATACCTAAACCGGTTGGTGAAAGCGGCGGTGGTATTGCCAACGCACTTGTAGGTACAATAATTATTGTGCTCCTGGCCACCATAATAGCAGTGCCTTTTGGCATTTTATGCGGAATTTACCTGAGCGAAAACAGGCGCGGAAGACTATCATACTGGAGCCGTTTATGTGTGGATGTGTTACAGGGTGTGCCCAGTATAGTTATCGGTATTGTAATGTATTTTTGGCTTGTAAAACCCACAGGCGGTTTTTCTGCATGGTCAGGCAGTATAGCGTTAGCCGTTATGATGCTGCCAATTATCATCCGCTCAACAGAAGAAACATTAAAACTGTTACCTGATACTTTAAAGGAAGCCGGCCTTGCTTTGGGCCTGCCTTATCATAAGGTTATTTTGCGCATTATTGTGCCCTGTGGTTTTAGCGGTATTATTTCAGGGGTAATGCTTTCTGTGGCTAGAATAGCGGGCGAAACCGCGCCTTTGTTATTTACGGCTTTAGGCAATATGTACTTAAACACAAACATACGCAGGCCAACAGAAACGCTTCCGCACCTGATATATTATTATGCGTCAAGCCCGGATGAAAACTGGCATAACCTTGCATGGGGTGCGTCGCTCATTTTGCTATTTACCGTACTACTGTTAAACATAATAACTAAGATTACAACAAGAAGATGGAACATACAATTATAAGCAGCAAAAACTTTAATGCATATTTTGGCAACAACCATGTTGTTAAAAATGTAAATATTGAAATCCCGAAAAACAATGTGGTGGCTGTAATGGGCCCTTCAGGCTGCGGTAAAACAACCTACCTGCGTTGTATAAACCGTATGCATGAACTTATACCCGGGGCAAGAAGCGACGGCAAAATGCTGATTCATGATGAAGACATTTATCAAATGCACCCTATTTTTGCCCGCCTTAAAATAGGGATGGTTTTTCAGCGGCCCAACCCTTTTCCAAATTTGAGTATTTACGATAACGTAATTTCGGGGTATAAACTCAACGGGTTGAAGTTGCCAAAAGCAGAAAGGGATAAAATTGTTGAGCAATCACTTACAAAAGCGGCCTTGTGGAAAGAGGTGAAGGATTCCCTGCATAAAAAGGGCACCTTCCTTTCAGGTGGCCAGCAGCAGCGTTTGTGTATAGCCCGTGCCATAGCTATGGAGCCTGAAGTGTTATTGCTGGATGAGCCTACATCGGCACTTGACCCGATATCAACTTCCAGTATAGAAGAATTGTTGCATGAGCTTAAAAAGAATTTCACCCTTATTATTGTTACACACAATATGCAGCAGGCGGCGCGCGTAAGTGATAAAACAGCTTTCTTTTATGTTGGCGAGCTGGTTGAATATGACGATACAAAAAAAATGTTTACCAACCCGTCAGACACGCGTACGCAGAATTATATAACAGGCAGGTTTAGCTAAAACGACATTAATTTAAAATTTAAACAAGAAACATACATGACACAGTTAGAAACCGAAATACAGCTTTTAAAAGATGAGGTTAAAAACATGTGGGTACTTGTGAATTCTCAATTGGCAAAAGCAAGGGCATCCCTTCTCAATTTTGATAAAGACCTTTCCCGGGAAGTTATACTGAAGGAAAAACGTGTGAACGGTTCAGAATTGAAAATTGACAGGGATTGTGAAAATATGTTTGCCCTTTACACGCCGGTGGCCATTGACCTGCGTTTTTTGCTGGCTGTATTGAAAATAAATTCAAACCTGGAAAGAATAGGCGACATAGCCGAAGGCATAGCAAAATACGTTTTAAGTGCCCAGGCGCCATTTACTGCCGAGCTGATTGAAGCCACACGGCTTGCCGATATGTACAGTGATGCCATGGCAATGGTAGAAGATTCACTGCGTGCCTTTGAGCATGAAGATACCGGCCTTGCGCGGAGCGTGTTTAAGAAAGACGATGCGCTGGACGTTATCAATAAAAAGGCTAACGAACTGGTGATAAATTACCTGGATAAATATCCAAGAGATTTAGATGCGGCGCTATATGCTTTATCTATCATCCGCAAGCTTGAACGTGTGGGTGACCAGACAAAAAACATTGCCGAAGAGATAATTTTTTACCTTGAAGCCAAGGTGTTAAAACATAGCTCCAAAGGCTAAAGGCTGCCAGATAATTAATTAAGTAATACGGGTAGGTAAACTGTTAACGGTTTATGTACCCGTATTTTTTTGGTAAGAGGTGATGGGCAAAAAATTAGAAAATACAGGTAATTCTCCTGCCGCTATTCTTTGCGGGAAGATAGTGTAAAGCCTATGGTTGTGCCAACATCAAGTTTGCTGCGCACATGAATGCTTTGGCCATGCGCCTCAATAATATGCTTACAAATGGCAAGGCCAAGCCCGGTACCCCCAACGTTGCGGCTTCTACCGCTGTCGGTGCGGTAAAAGCGTTCAAATATGCGCCCAAGGTGTTCTTCTGCAATGCCAATGCCGTCATCACTTATTTCAACAAGCACATGGCTTTCGTCTGTTTTATAAATGCTTGCGGTAATATGGCCATCCTGCTTGCCATACTTAACTGCATTTTCAACAAGGTTTACCAATACCTGTAAAATTTTCTCTTTATCAGCAAAAACAGTAATTGGCTGCTCGCACCCTTTTTTTATAGAAACTTTTATATTGCGCTGCGCGATTTTTATTGATAGTGTTTCAAACACCTCTTTTATTAAATCCTGTATTATAAAGTTCTGCTTGTACAGGGGCTGCTCGCCGCTTTCAAGCCGGGTAATGGCATCAAGGTCGTTAACAAGGTTTACCATCCTCTCAACATTCTTTGCTGCACTCTCTAAAAATTTTTTGTTAACTGAAGCGTCATCAATAGCCCCGTTCAGCAGCGTGTCAACATAGCCCTGTATGGCGAAAATGGGGGTTTTAAATTCATGCGAAAGGTTTTGCAAAAACTGTTTGCGGTAGGCCTCGTTGCTTTGCAATACTTCAATTTCTTCTTTTCGCTGTTCAGCCCATCTTTCTACGTCCTCCTTTACCTCTTCCAGCCCCCTGGGCGGCAAAATGTACTTGTAATACATTTCTTCTTTTTTGCTGGCCTTGGTTTGATAAATAAACTTATAAATCAGCTTTACCTTACGGTTAATAAAAGATTCAAGAATATAACGGACCAAAAAAAATGTGCCTGTAAAAATAATGCCAAATACAAACAGGGTGACAGACCAGTTATTTTGTACTATATAGCATATAGCGCCAATTGGTACAGATAAAATAGCAGCCGTTATTACGGATAAATGCCCGGGCGAAAGATTTTTGGTTTTAAACATCCTGTCCTTTGTTCGTGTAAAACTGCTTTAGGCTGTAAAGGTATTACAGTTCAAACTTATACCCTACGCCCTTAACGGTAGTAATGCAGTCAACACCCAGTTTTTGGCGGATTTTCCGAATGTGTACATCAATAGTCCTGTCGCCCACAATTACGTCATTACCCCAAACCTGGCTTAAAATTTCGTTGCGTAAAAATACACGTCCCGGTTTTGACGCCAGCAGGTACAATAGTTCAAATTCCTTTTTGGCGAGCATTACTTCGGTATTGTTTATAGTCACCAGGAATTTTTCGGGGTCAATAATAATGTTGCCCAGCTCAATTATTTTGCCGGCCTCCTTATTCATCCTCCTGAACACTGCATTTACCCTGCTTACCAGTACTTTAGGGCTTATGGGCTTGCTTACATAATCGTCTGCCCCCGATTCAAGCCCCTTTACCTGCGATGCTTCATCATTTAGCGCAGTGAGAAAAATAATCAGCATGTCGTCAAAAACTTCATTTGCCCGCAGAATACGGCATACCTCGATACCCGTTTTGTATGGCATCATAATATCAAGAATAGCAAGGTCTGGGTGTATTTGGCGGGCCTTTTCCAGTGCGTCGTTGCCGTCCTTTGCCGTATAAACCTCGTATCCCTCTCTTGTAAGGTTATAATTGATGATTTCCAGTATATCGCTTTCATCATCCGCAACCAGTATTTTTTTACCCTTTGGTTCCATTAACAATATATTTACACAAAAATAATTTTACAAGATAGATATATCTTACTTATAGCATTATATTATTGTTAAGGGGTATATTGTTAGCTTTGGTAATATTTTTGCACTGGTAGCAGAATACCTATTGATAATGAAGAAATTTTATATTGTCGCAGTGTTTTTTTGTATTGCAGCTTCTGTTAATGCGCAGGCGCCCGCAAATAACATTCCGTCCGGCAGGAGTTATTTTCATGAGAGAATTGATATGGCCCAAAAAAGCATCTTAAAGCTTGACGGGGTGGAAGGTGATGTGAAGATTGCGGCCACTGATAAAATTGATAATCTTCAGGCATCTATTGAGTCTGATGCCCAGTTGGATAACACCAATAAAATTAAATTTTTAAGGGGCCTGGAAGAAACGCTTGAGCAATATGCAGCCGGCTGCAGCTCAAACAGGTATAATGTTGATATTTTGCCGGCGGTGGTAAGTACTTATAAAGATTGTATTCATCTTGAACTAAATAATAAATCAATAGCCCCTGTAATAGCTAAAAACGGCTATGAAGTGGGTATGCTGGTCAGTAATAATTTTGCTTACAATAAAAACGTGGGCCATGCCGACGCGCAGGATATACTGCTGGTAAAATACCTCAGGCTTCACCCTGAAAGTATAATATCTACACTATCCGCGCACCCAAACCTTCCTGATGCGGACAGCCTTATTATTGCCGTAGCGCATAAAGACCCGGAAATAATTTACATACACGCACAGGCTTTTGACGGCCTTGCTGAAAAAATACACAGTTGTAATGAGAAGCTGGTAAGCATTATTAACCGTATGGCGCAAATGCGCACAGGGCGCCAGTTTTTTCCGTTTTTGGATGAAATTTATGCAGGTAATATGACTTTTGAGCAGGTGGATTCCGCTATTGATGACGGCCCGAAATACTTTAAGTTGCTTGTGCAGGCTGAAATTGATTATGCCGACAGGAAACGCAATGGCCAAAAGCTGCTGGTAAAAAACGATATGGATGAAAAAATATCCACCAACGCCAGGGATTTGTACATAAATGAAATAAATGCGCTGCACGAATCGCCTGATAATGTGCGCTTCAGGGTTATTGAAAATTTGTCTCCTGAAGAGCTTTATTACCTGGCAGTATCCAGTGAAGAAGAAATATACACCTCCAGCTACGTGAAAGGCGTTTACCCGAGAATTTGGCGTAAAATATCAAGAAGTGATAGCCTTTTGATGAATGTGCGGTTTGACCATTTTAAAAAATGGATAAAAATGGCAGCCAATTATAATACGCTGGATGACTTTTTAAAGCGGATGGATAAAGAAAGCTCGCAAATATTAATGAAAGCTTTTGTAAAAGGGCTTGACAGAACACAAACGCTTGAGGATGCGGTGGACGTTGCAAACTCATACGGCAGTATTAAAGATAAAGAAATGCGTAAGCTGGTGCTTAACGAGGTGCAGTATAACCTGCAAAAAGCAAAAAGCGGCGGAAATACACGTGGAACGGATATCTATAATATACTCAACATTTTGTTTCTTTCCATGGACAGTACGAATCATGTTGATGTATCAAAGTTACTGGGTGTGCCACCGGTTTATTATGTTCCTAACAAAAACCTGCAGGATTCAGCAGGAAGAATAATTGTGCAGCAGTTTTTTTATGGTGATGCGGATGGTAAAGAAGGTTATGCGCAGTTTACAAGCCTTTTTGATAACGGCAACTGGAAAATGACGGGTAATGACCAGTGGGTTGTACATACATCTACTTCAAAGGGAACAAAAGTTGTCATTTACTCCAACAGGCCGCTGGATGAAAAACAGGGGCTTGACGATAAGGCCCAAAAAGCGCTGTGTGATTATTTAAATGAACATGGCCTTGCTCCTACCATCGTTATTCACAGAGGGCACAGTTATTACCTCAGGTCAACACTGGAGCGGCTTGAACCTTCAGCCCAAATTGTTGTGCTTGGCAGTTGCGGCGCCTACCAAAGCCTGAATAAAGTATTGACACTTTGCCCTACAGCCCATATTGTTGCCAGCAAGCAAACCGGCAGCCAGCGTGTAAACGGGCCGCTTATTAAAGGGATGATGGATATATTGCGGCAGGGTAAAACACTTTACTGGCAATCTTTGTGGCGCATGTTAAATGGTGAGATAGCAGATAAGGAACTTTTTAACGACTACATTCCGCCGTACAAAAACCTGGGTGCACTTTTTATTATGGCGTATAATAAAATGGCTCATCACCAATAAAAATAAATCCAGTAGCCGGGAACCCAATGTCAGCCCGGACGCCTTTCCTGCCAATACCCTTTTACCCAAACTTTGTAAGGGCCGGGTATCTCGTCCAATAGCCTGGTTGCCAAACGTAACGGCCATGTTGCCGTTTCCATTCTCAGTCAACCCAAAATTCATTTTAATTAACAAACATAAACAGGCGCATACTCACCTATTAAATGTTTATAAAGCAGTTTTTTAATTTCGAATGACTTATTGTGCTGCTGCCCAATACTTAAATTCCCAGTGAGAGCAGGTGCGGTAATGTGTGTACAGGGATTACTTTTCAAGTTTAATTTCACCAAGGTCAACTGGCTGGCCGTCTGTTACGGAAACATCTTCTTTAATAACGTCTTTGTAGGGAGCAACTGCATCAATAAGTATTTTGTAGGTGCCGGGTTTTACGTTCATAATGGAGAAGCCACCCTGGCTTATATTAGCCCTGAAGGTATCTTTTAAAGACATGGCCCAAACATCTTTTATTGCTTCAGGGGGTGTTACCCTGCCCGTAATTGAAGCAGGGGCATACAGGGTGAACGAGAATAATGTAAGCGCCACCGCAATAATGGCTATCAGCTTAATAATGGTGTTTTTCATAGATTAGCCATTTTAGGTTATAAAATAAATCATAGGTTAGCCTGCATTAACATTTTCAACTACCATGCCAACCCCTGGAGATTAGGTATAAAATTGCTGGCGGGAAAGTAATTTTATTGGCTGGTGTGCATAAAAAAGAGCCCCGCAAATAGCGGGGCCCGCGCGTCATGGGGTTTATCTGCACTTTATTTAAAAACTGAAACTGTTCCTTCGGGGGAAACATTAAGTATTACTTTTTTGTTGCCATTTTCCATTGACAGGTAATAGCTAAGTCCAACTTCAGTGCTGTTAAATTCAATAGCTTCTGTTGTTTTATAGCCGCTGTATTTTTCGTTAACAGCCTGCAGGGCTTTAACCGGTAACCTGTCCAGCGTAATTTCACGCGAAAGAGCAATTTCATCACCATCCTGGTTGTAAAAAGCCTGCAGCTTTTGGCCATTCCATTCAAAGCTTGCTTCAAGCAGGTTATTTTTTGCCTGCCAGTGTACATTTTTCGCATCTTTAAATTCGGCGGTCAACTGGTTTTTTGCCCTCATGCTTACTGTTTCGGGCTCTTTTGCAAAGCTGCTTGCTGTTATAGCAAGGGCTGCAATTGCTGTAAAAAATAATTTAAATTTCATAAGTTTAAATTTGTGAGGTTTTTTGATTTGTTTGTTTAACGATGTAAAAATAATATGCACCAAAAACGTGCTGCGGCAATTGTGATTATGGTATGATAAAATGGATTTAACTGTTACGAACGGCAGGCAGGTTAATGTTAATGAGGGTTAAAAATTTTACGAAACGCTCGCTGGCGTTGAGTTTCAGCTTAATTCTTAATAAAAATATAAAGCTTGTCAATTAAGGGTTAAAAAACAACAGGTGGTATTAACAAATCGTTTAACAGGCAATTATCAATTACTTTGTACATGGAAACGGCATAAGAAACCATGAAAAATAACCCGGCATAATATGAATTACCTCGCCCACGCATACCTTTCTTTTCATTACCCGGGTGTACTTGTCGGTAATATGATAAGCGATTTTGTAAAAGGCAAAAAGAAATTTGACTATGCCACTGATGTACAAAGCGGCATACACCTGCACAGGCTTATTGATGCATTTACTGACGAGCATGCAGCTACGCGGGAAGCGAAGCAGATATTTAAACCTTTTGTGGGTTTATATGCAGGAGCGTTTATGGATGTTGTTTATGATCACTTTCTTGCAAAGGACGAACATGAATTTCCCGGAAACGGGCTTGCTTCTTTTGCTGCAGAAACCTACACTACATTAAATGAATATGAACCTGTTTTGCCGCAGCCTTTTGCTGCAATGCTGCCGTATATGACAACGCAAAACTGGTTATATAATTACCGTAATACAACTGGTATAGAAAAAAGCTTCGGTGGGGTGGTGAGAAGGGCCGCTTATCTTAACAGCAGTGCTGATGTGTATGATGCTTTTATTAAAAACTACGACAGCCTTCAGGAGCATTATGCCGCTTTTTTCCCGGATGTAAAAGCCTTTGCAAAGGAAAAACTTGACAAGATGGTTTAAGAACAGGCGTAGCAACGGGCTTTTGCAGTCGTTTTTGTATTGTAATCACCTTTTTTATCAATGCCTTACCATATAAAATTTTTTTGAATAGCAGTTGTTTAATAAATTCATCGCGTCAAAACTACATTTATTTACTCTCTAACATTGCAGCGTAATGAACAACAATGAGCAAAACAACAGTAATTCATCCCGCAGAAAATTTATCCGCAATACTGCAACTGCGTTTGCAGGATTGTATATAGTTCCGCGCCACGTGCTGGGCAGGGGCTTTATAGCGCCGAGCGATAAGCTTACGGTAGCAAGTATTGGCGCAGGTGGAAAAGGCGGGGATGATATTCAGCATTTTTACAGGAGCGGGAAAGCAAACATTGCTTTTTTATGCGATGTTGACGACAGGCAGGCAGTAGGCAGCCGTAAACTGTTACCCAATGCAAAATATTATAAGGACTACCGTGAGATGCTTGATAAAGAAGGGAAGTCCATTGAAGCGGTATCTGTTTCCATACCTGACCACCAGCATGCTGTAGCTGCTATGGCTGCAATGCAGTTAGGCAAGCACGTATATGTGCAAAAGCCTATGACACATGATATTTACGAAGCCCGAATGCTTACGGAAGCTGCAAAAAAATATAAAGTGGTTACCCAGATGGGCAACCAGGGCGCCAGCGGCGACGGCGTACGCCAGTTGATTGACTGGTACAGGGCCGGCATAATTGGAGACATAACAGAAATGTTTGTTTATACTGACAGGCCGGTGTGGCCCCAGGGCATTTTAAGGCCTACTACAGCATCGCCCATACCACCTGAACTTGATTATGATTTATGGCTGGGTACAGCGCCTCAAAAAAATTATTTTGACGGGCAGTTGCCCTTTAACTGGCGTGGATGGTGGGATTATGGTACCGGCGCATTGGGCGACATGGGTTGCCACCTTATAGCGCCGCCCTTCCAGGTAATGGACCTGGGTTACCCTATTTCCGCCGAATGCAGTACAGCCACCAGGTATTTTGAAAACTGGCATTGGCAATACGCGCCTGACAGCGGGCCAATAGCCTCTTTTACATCGTTGGTATTCAACGCGAAAGACTTAAACGGCAATGGTACACACAAAACAAAACTGCATTGGATGGATGGTGGTATTCAACCGGAAAGGCCGGAAGAACTCGGGGCTAATGAAGAAATGGGCGATGGAGGTAATGGAGTAATTTTTATAGGTACCAAAGGCAAGATGATGTGCGGTACGTACGGCATTAACCCGCAATTGCTGCCAACATCAAGAACAAAAGAAACAAAAGTGCCGCAGACTATTGACAGGGTACCGGGCAGCGCAGAAGGCCATTATAAGGCATGGATTGAAGCAGCTATTGCAGGGTACGGCAGTAAAGAAGCCAATAACCTGAGCAGCCGTTTTGAAGTTGCAGGCCCATTAACTGAAACTGTTTTGATGGGTAACCTTGCTATACGCAGCGCTGATATACAGAAAAAAGACAGTAAGGGTAACGTTAGCTATCCAGGCCGCCATATTAAACTGTTGTGGGATGGTGAAAACATGAAGATTACCAACTTTGAGGACGCCAACCAGTTTGTTAAACGCACTTACAGGGATGGCTGGAGCCTTGGAGTGTAATTCAACGGCAGGTTAACGATTACGATTGTTATCGCACAGTTATAAGGAAAAAGGCTGATTAGGTAAATTCTAATCAGCCTCTCTTTTTTAGTAAATAAGCTCAAAGGTATTTGCCGCCGGGTGGTGCCCTGTTCCAATCAATCAGTTAACCCGGCATCCTCGAAATATATTTTTCAATTTCCTTTATCTGCGTTACCACTTCTTTGGTGGTGGGTTTACATGCCTTGGCTTTGCGGAAAAATTCCTTCGCGGCGCGAAACTCTCTCTTATTCATAAAAATCTGGCACATGCTTAAATAGGCAACGGCTTCACTCTCTTTGTCCGGTATGCCTGCACGGATAGCTGCGCGGATATACCCTTCCCCTGCTTTAAAATCCCCCTTTTGCAATGCCATCATACCCAACTGCAGCTTATTAGCGCCTTCAGCCTCAGGCATTGCTGCGCCAAGCGATGAACTTTTTTTAAGATGCTTTTCAGCCGTATCAAAATCCTGGTTCATCATAGCCAGGTTGCCTTTTACTGTATAGTATGTTGAGCGGATGGGCTTGTACAGCATACCGGGAAACCAAATGCTTTTTAATATTTTTTCCACTTCTTCAACATTACCTTGCTCCATGGGCTCCTGTATAAGGCGCATAGGGCCGATGAAAAAGTTTGAGAATAAACCGACAACTGCCAAAAAATACAATACGAATGACGGCCAGAAACCGCTGGTAAAATTCACTAAAATTGCCAGTACCAGCGCCAGCAGGCTAAGCCAAAAACGATATTTAATTATAATGTTATAAAACTTCATACACGCATTTTAGGACGGCAAAGATAATGGAGAATAGGCAAGTATAAAGTTAGAAGTAGCCGGGGCGGTTTTGCGCATAGCCAGGTTAATTATTGTTTTACATTAAGGGCGTCGCGCAGGCCATTGCCAAGCAGGTTAAAAGCAAGCACCAGCAACATTATGGCAATGCCCGGTTCAAGCGCCAGCATCGGGTTGTTGGTAATAATAAAATTGTAGTTTTCTTTTATCATTAATCCCCAGCTTGGCTGAGGTGGTTGTACGCCAACACCCAAAAAACTTAACCCTGCTTCAATTACAATTGCTGAGGCAAAATTGCTTGCCGCAATTACCATTACCGGGCCGAGAATGTTTGGCAAAATGTGGAGTACAATGGTGCGCGCGTGGGAGTAGCCCAACGCCCGTGTGGCCTCAATATATTCCAGTTCCCTTACTGCCAGTACCTGGCCGCGAACCAGCCTTGCCACGTTAACCCACATGGTTAACCCCACCGCTATAAATACTTGCCAAAACCCCTTGCCCAATAAAAGTGTTACAGCAAAAACCAGCAAAAGCGTTGGTATGCTCCAAATAACGTTTATAAGCCACATAATCACTTCATCAACCCAGCCCCTGAAATACCCGGCTATTGCCCCTAACATAATACCAATGGTTAATGATATTATAACTGTTATAAGGCCAACGCTTAAACTTACCCTGGTGCCAATAATAAGCCTGCTTAATATATCTCTGCCAAATTTGTCGGTACCCAGCCAAAAGGTTTGTTTAATAATATTGTTTTGCGGGGTGAAATGATAGGCAATGGCCCCCGGTTGGTAATACACCTTCTCCGTAACGCCTTCATCTACATACTTGGTTACCAGCAGGCTGTCGCCTGTTTTTTTGTACGACGTGATGGGCACGTAATCATACCTATCCCTTTTGCCGTTTACCAATATATTAAGCCAGCCGTTACTGCTTTCAGCCGCCGGTTTGTTAATGCGAAGCAGTTGAATGGTGAACCCGGGCTCGTGGTCGGCTATTTCGGGTATAATGCGGTTAGCGTTGGGCGAGTTATCGGGGGCTATAAAATACCCAAAAACAGCGATTATAAAGGCAAGACAAATAACAAACAGGCCAAAAACAGCGCCCTTGTTTTTTAACAGGCGCCGGCGGAACATGCTGCTATTTGATAGTTGCCCAGGCACGGGTTGAAGATAGGGCAATAAAATAAAACATTAGTGATTAGGCACAGTTTTGCCAGAAGCCGGGCAGAACTGGCGATAATAAATATGTGTTACATGCGATGAATGGTTAGTTTTGAAAAAAAATACGGCGGTATGTCTATTTTAACTTTATTAACACAACCTTTTATTGATATTCGCCTGCAAATTATTTTCTAATATAATTGTTCATGAAAAAAATTGTTTTTTTTAGCTTATCTATATTATTGGTTACGTCGTCAGCTTTTGCACAAAGTAAGGCTAAGCCAAAAACTTCTCAGCAATTAGACCCCTTTACCGTTATCGTTTCTGTAGGTTCCAACTGGTCAATTTTTTCAAACCCCCAAAACAGCGCCAGCACTTTTACACAGGCTAAGCAGGTTAGCGGTTTTAACCTTGGAATAGCAGGTAACTGGCCGGTAGCAAAAAACCTTGCGTTGCAGGTGGGATTAAGGATGACCCAAAAAGGCAGCCGGGTATATGCGGATACCCCTTACCTGCACGTATTTTCAACACCAAGGCCCTTATACCTGCAGGTGCCTGTTGGCTTTGAATACACCTATAAATTAGACAAAAATTTTAAACTTTTTGTGGGTCTTGGTGGTTATATAGCCAAGGGTATTGGCGGCAAAAGCAGTTATGCGGGCATAGCAGGCCAGCTTGGTGAAGAGGCCTCCGTTAATGGCAATGACAAAATTATTTATGGAAACCCTACAAGTAATTTAATTCAGGCCGAAACATTCGGCAACCTTCAAAAAATTGATTACGGTGTAAATGGTATTATCGGTATAAAATATTGGAAACTGCGTCTTGCTTTGGGGTACGAGCAAGGTTTGGCAACCCTTGCATACGGCAGCACAAGCCCTAACCCAGATTCAAGGAACAAATCCATGAGTTTAACGGTAGGAATTCAGTTCTAAAAGCCTACATTTAGACTTGTGGAATACAGGTATTCCAGGTTAAAATGCAGGCGATATGATTCGTAAGTTTTTAAAACGTTTCTTTATAGGGCTGAATATTTTTATTTGCGCCTTTTACCTGTTAGCCTGCCTTGCGCCTTTTCTTAATACAACTACCTGGCCTTTCTTTGGTTTTTTAAGCCTTGCCTTCCCGTATTTGGTAATATTATTGATTTTTTCAGCCTTTTTTTGGCTTATCATCAAGCCCAAATATGCGTTGTTGCCCATTTTGGTGTTGCTGGCAGGGTACAAGCAGCTTAGCGTAATATTCGCTGTTCACCCGGGCACAAAGTTCGTTACTGCAAAAGCGCCATCCAGTATAAGAATAATTTCATGGAACGTTGGCAATATGTACGGGTTAAGCAATAACGCTGACAAGAAAAAGCATAATCGTACAGAAATTGCGGAAGCGATTTTAAAATTGCAGCCAGACATTGTGTGCCTGCAGGAATTTAACAACTCAACCACCCGCGGCGATGATGCGAATAATGTTGGGTTATTTACCAAAATGTACCCCTACTTTTATTTCTCCAAAGACGTAAATAAAGAAAACGGCTATTATCAATACGGCAGCATTATCTTTTCAAAATCACCCATTGTTGACAGCGGCAGGATTCAATATCCCGGTAGGCCGGAAAGCCTTATTTATACTGATTTGCGCATTGGTAATGATACTATGCGTGTTTACACGGCCCATCTTCAGTCCTTCAAGTTCAGTAAAGAAGATTATAGCGATATTAATGACATTAAGCAGGAAAACAACCAGGCGCTTGCTGCCTCAAAAAACATCTTTCAGAAAATGAAACTGGCCTTTGAGGAAAGGGGCAGGCAGGCATCAATTGTACGCACTGAATTAGACAGTTGCCGCCTGGCAAGTATTATTTGCGGCGACTTTAACGATGTGCCGGGCTCATTTACCTACTTTCATATCCGCGGTACCCGGCAGGATGCTTTTTTACAAAACTATTTTGGTGTGGGCAGTACCTATAACTCTCTTGCCCCTGCCTTGCGTATAGATTTTATTATGCCGGATAAGAATTTTGATGTCCGCCAGTTTGATATGGTAGACGAAGATTTAAGCGACCACATAATGCTGGTAAGTGATGTAAGTTTAAAAAAATAAGTATATTTGTAACCTCATGAAGCACATTTTCACATACTGCTGCTGTTGTTGCTGTTAATTCAATCAGCATTATTCCCCGTTGCATTAGTTTTGCTCAATCAAATTTCCACCTAAAATCTTGTATTCGTATGTCGCAGCTTAAAGTATATAATTCTTTAACCCGCAAAAAAGAAGTGTTTGAAACTATAACTCCCGGTCATGTTGGTATGTATGTGTGCGGCCCTACTGTAAGCGGCGAAAGCCATTTGGGCCATGCCCGCCCTTTTATAACTTTCGATATCATCTATCGCTATCTTATGCACCTTGGGTACAGGGTGCGCTATGTGCGCAATATAACAGACGCCGGTCACTTTGAAGAAGAAGGCCGTGAAGCGGAAGATAAAATAAGCAAAAAGGCCGTGCTTGAAAAGCTGGAGCCGATGGAGCTTGTGCAGAAATACACTAATCTTTTTCATTGGGCTATGAAACAGTTTAACAACCTTGACCCCGCCATTGAGCCTACTGCTACGGGCCATATTGTTGAGCAAATTGGTATGATTGAAAAAATAATTGCGGATGGTTACGCGTACGTGTCAAACGGGTCAGTGTATTTTGATGTTGAGAAATACAACGCCGATTTCAGCAAAAAAGGCATGCCTTATGGCATACTAAGTGGCAGGGTGCTGGACGAAATGATTGAAACTACACGCGAACTGGATAACCAGGAGGAAAAAAGAAACAAGGCTGATTTTGCTTTGTGGAAAAATGCGCCGCCCGAACACATTATGCGCTGGAAAAGCCCGTGGGGCGAGGGTTTCCCGGGCTGGCACATTGAATGCTCAGCAATGAGTTTTAAATACCTGGGCAGTGAGTTTGATATACACGGAGGCGGCATGGATTTGCAGTTTCCCCACCACGAGTGCGAAATTGCGCAAAGCGCCGTTTGCAACCACGCGATACCTGCCCATTACTGGCTGCATAATAATATGATTACCATTAATGGTAAAAAAATGGGCAAAAGCTATAACAACGTTATAAAGCTTACCGAACTTTTTAGCGGTAACCATCCCGTGCTTGAAAAGGCGTATTCGCCCATGGTAATACGGTTTTTTATATTACAAACGCATTACCGCTCAACACTTGATTTTAGTAATGAGGCCCTGCAGGCTGCGGAACGCGGGCTAAAGCGTTTATGGGAAGCATACAACTATATAAGCAAGTACGAGGTGCAAAGTACGAAGTACGAAGTGGCCGCAGATGCTGAACTGGATAACAAGGTAAATACGCTGGTGAACGAGTTTGAGGAGTTTATGGATGATGATTTCAGTACCGCCAAAATACTGGCTAATATGTTTGAGCTTGTGCCAATAATTAACGGGATAAAAGACAAGCATATTGCTGCCGGGGCATTGAGTGGTAAAACCATTGAGTTATTGCAGGCTAAGCTGAAGACATGGCTGGAAGATATATTTGGGTTGAAGGATGAGCAGGAAACAAACGACAATAAGCTTGACGGCGTTTTGCAGCTACTCATCAACATACGCAAAGATGCCCGTGCTAAAAAGGACTATGTTACCAGCGATAAAATTCGCAATGAACTGGCAGGCATTGGCATACAATTAAAAGATGAGAAAGATGGAAGTATGAGCTATAGCCTAAATTAATGGCGGAAATGCTTTTCTTCTTCTGCTATTTTAAACCAACCAGCACTCAATTATGATGGAAGCCTGGATTTTTCATGGGACGGGAAGTGTATTTAGCAGCGGTGTCTTTATTACAAAAGAAGCTGCAGAAACATACATAAAGAAATACAAATTAACCGGCGTATTAACGTTATACCCAGTAAATGAAGGGATTTACGATTGGGCAATCGCAAATAAAATATTCACCCCTAAAAAAGAGTCTGAACGGACAAGTGAATTTATTCAGCGGTTTACAACCGCAAGCCAGGAACATTATCATTATGAAGACGGGGAACGTGGATAGTTAGTATTCTTCATTGTTTTCTATAGTGTCCTATTTTGCAGCTTTTATAGTTAAAAAGGTGCGCTGTTACAATTAAAACAACAGCCGGTATTAAAAACAGCAATTCTTCTTTATGCCATATTTGTTTTGCCAGCAGGCACAGCATACCCGCTGCAAATAAGGTAATTGGTAAAATGCTGTGGTGATGCTCCTTAAATCCATGGTATAAAGCCCGGGCGCCTACGGCAAAGGCCATAGCTATCATTGCAACCTCAAATGCCTGGTTGTGAATGATATTAATTCCCAGCAGGGGCAGAGAAGTTAAGAATAGCGGCAGCAGTGCACAGTGAATGGCACAGGCAACTGATACAAAAATCCCCATAGCATCCCAATTGAATCGTTTTTTCATTTCATCGCAACTAAGTTGCAAAGATAAGTATTTGCAACTTAGTTGCAAAATAAAATGTTAAGCAATATGTTAAATGCCGGTTAACCCAAAATGCTGGTTACCTTTGTTACATAACCTGTTTTTATGCGAAAAAAGAAGTTAATAGCCTACAGCATATTCTTTTTTGTGCTGGTGGTAGTGTTTTTAATTGTAGTACTGGGGGATGTTAAAAGCCCCGCCGATTTATTCAGGGGAGAAACGTATGCTACATTAGCTTCAAATTTCAGGGGAAAATCGCCGGTGTTGAGCACGGTTAAGCCATTTACTTTTACAACGCAGGACGGGAAACCATTTACTGATAAGGATATGCTGGGTAAAGTTTGCGTGGTTAATTATTTTTTTACTACGTGCAAAGGCATTTGCCCCCGCATGAATGCCAATATAAAATCAGCGATATACGATGAATTTAAAAATGACCCTGATTTTATGATTGTTTCGCATACCTGCGACCCCGAGATTGACTCAGCAGAAGTATTAAAAAAATATGCTGAAAAAATGGGCGTTGATACGCGCAAGTGGGTATTTTTAACCGGCCGGAAAGACAGCCTTTACCAGGCCGCCCGCAACAGCTACCTGCTGGATGACCCCAAGAATGCCGTTGTAAACATCAATGACCAATTTCTCCATACCCAGTTTTTAGCGCTTGTTGACAAAAATGGCAATGTACGCGGCCAGGTGTATGACGGCTTGAAAATTGACGAACTGAAACAATTGCAAAGTGATATAAAAGACCTTTTGCGGGAGAAGGCAACCAGCGCGGTTGCCGCCAATTAACATACAATACCATGGATACAATAGTTGCAGACATATTAAAAAGAAGCCAGTTAAGCGTTACCGACAGCAGGAAACGTATACTGGAATATTTTCAGCAGGCCAACGGTGCGCTGGCGCATGCTGATATAGAAAAGCTGTCAGGCGAGCATTTTGACCGTGTTACTATTTACCGTACGCTGCAAACATTTGTTGAAAAAGGTATTATACATGCAATACCTACCGCGGATAATTCCATACGGTATGCCCTCTGCAAAAATGACTGCGCCGAAGGCCACCACCATGATAACCATGTACATTTTATGTGTGATAAATGCGGTACAACTTATTGCCTTGACCATGTAACCATACCTGCCGTGCAAATGCCCGAAGGTTTTACAAACGGCCAGGTGAATGTGCTGGTAAGCGGTGTTTGCAAAAATTGTAACCCGCAATAATATTAAACAAAGGTGTTGCGGCTGCAACACCGTTATATAATAGTATATGGAAAACATTTCGTTCCTGGTTGACTATCATGTTTGGGCGCATAATAAGGTGCTGCAGCAGCTGCAGGCAATAACAGCGGAAGAATGGAACAAAGAATTGGGGGGCAGTTTCCCGACATTGCGCGAACTGTATAAACACCTCATAGTTGCTGATTATCGCTGGCTGCAGCGCTGGAAAGGAGTATCATTAGCGCCTATACCCGATACATTTGTTTTTGAAAACTACACGCAGTTAAATGCAATATGGCAGCCAATATTACAGGAAATGAAAACTGTTGCGGACCATTTTTTTGCGACAGACCCCGACCAACCCTTAAACTTTACCACTTCAGCAGGTGCTAATTTTACCATGCCTTTTTGGCAAACGCTTTACCAGGTGGTAAACCATGGCAGCTACCACCGCGGGCAGGTAACCAATATGCTGCGTATGCTGGATAAAAAACCTGTTGGCACAGATATATTTTTATTTTTTGTAGAGCGTGGGTAGTTACGCATAAAAGATGTTCGCAAATAATAAAGGCTGCCCTTGCAGACAGCCTTTATTATTGCTTTGAACTATTATTTTTGCCCTGTTAGAAACTGTACCTCAGTCCAATCTTCATATTCCAGCGTGAGGTAAAGTCTGATATGCTCCACGCTTTGCCGGTGTTGGAGTCTGTTGCATATTGAGGGCTAAATGTAAATGTAGGCGTTGTGGGGTTTATCCATTGGCTTGTTTTTGCTACATCAATCGGTTCAGACTCCTGGTAGGCAACATAGTATGAGCGTCCCCATTTTTTATTAAGCAGGTTACCTACGTTAAATATATCAACGCTAAATTCAAGCCTGTGCATTTTATAAATGTTCCAGCCTTCTGCAAGCCTGAAGTCCACATGATTTTCCCACGGCGTACGGTTACCATTTCTTTCTAAAGTCTGCCCCTGGTGCGCTTTCAGGTAGCTGTCAGAGTTGATATAAGTTTCAAGCGCCTGCCAGTCATTGGGATAAAGCAATTGAGCCTCCTGCTGGTTAGCGGGCACATACATTATATCGTTGTTGTTGCCGGGGTCATCACCGTTCAAGTCGCCGTAATAAGCATAGCTAAAGCGCTGGCCTGATTGCCCTGTGTACACTAAACCAACGGTTGTGTATAACGGCCCGTATTTAAATGTTTTAGTAACGTATGCGATAATCCTGGAACCCGGGTCGTAATTCGAAGGGGTAAGCGTAGCATTGTTCAGGCCGTTTACGGTGTACACGTAGCGCCAGTTAGAGATGGCCTGGGAAGATGTGCCATCATTAAGCGAATAGGAGTGCCCTAAAGTGTAAGCAATGCTTGCAGTAAAGCCGTTTTTAAAAGGTCGTTGCAACTGTGCTGTTAAATCATACGCGTATCCTTTGCTTGTATTGGTGAGCATGATAATATTAGAGAAACGGCTGTCAATTTTCGTTCCCGGGTACACAGGCCGCATAGAGTTGCCAATTTTCAGCATAGCGGTTGAAGGCGCAGCGTTAATATCCTTATAGTTAATGTCATTAAGTGTTTTTGTAAATATTCCCTCTATTGTTCCAATCAATCCCCAGGGCAATTTCTGGTCTACTGCAAAGTTTGCACGCAGCGTACGGGGAACTTTAAAATCAGGGCTGGTTACGTCAATTTCTGACGGTGCACTGTTAGGGTTCGCTGGTATGTAAGCGCCCAAATGCGGGTCTTTGGCGTTATAGGTAAGTGCGACGCCGGATGGAATGCCGGAAGAATAAACGTCGTACTTAATAGATTCAACACCAGTATTGGAATATTGGTTTGATACCCATACAAAAGGAACGCGGCCGGTAAACAGGCCAATACCACCGCGAAGCTGTGTTTGGTGCCTGCCGTTTACATCGTAGTTAAACCCAACACGTGGTGAAAGCAACAGCGTGCTTTTGGGTATTTTGTTTGTTGCAACGCCGTTGGCAATGGCGATTTGAGAAGAATTAAATGTTGTATTATCCGACGGTTTGTTGAAATAAACCGGCAGGTCAATGCGCAAACCGTATGTTAAATGAAAGTTGCTGCTAACATCCCAATTGTCCTGGCCATACACGCCAAACTGGCCAAAGTGCACTTTGCCCGGGGCAAGGTCATTCCCCCCTTTGGTGGAATAACTAACGTGGTATTGACTTAACGGGCCATTATTTAAAAAGTCGCTTACACTGTTGTAATAATAAGCGCCGTAATATGCCCTAAGGAACACGTTGGTGGTATTGAAAAACTCGTTATCTGTGCCTACGGTAATTTTATGCTTGCCGGCATAAATATCAAAATTGTCAGTAAGGGTAAAATTATCCTGGTTTAACTGGTTAGCGGAAGAATATTGTTCGCCGCCAATATTGTAGGTTAGGTTGGTAGGCTTGTCCTGTATAACAATAGTAGGAAAGACGGGACTGCTGAAACGGTTATCTCTTATGGCATTATAAGTTAACCGGAGCATGTTGGAATATTTGCTGGAAATATTTGAATTAAGCTCGATAACCGCAGAGTTTGTTTTATCCTGGAACTGGTAGCCGCCATTGCCGAAAGTAATGGAAGATACACTGCGGCTGATAGAATAATTACTGCCATCCACGTAGCTGTCACGTATAGTGAGTTTGTTTTTGTTGTCAATATTCCAGTCTATACGGGCAAATATTTCATTTGATTTCCTGTCGCTGTTAATATCAGTATAACTACCGGGGTTATAATTATACTTGCTCATTAAATATTGGCTTATGCTGTCAAGTGTGCTGGTATGAAACTTAGACCCGGAACCATTTTCGGCCGGGTTATACCCTAATGGTTGTGAACGTTTGTATAATTCTGCATTTACAAAAAAGAACACCTTGTTTTTAACGATAGGCCCTCCCAGGCGGAAGCCCAATGTTTTGTCAGTAAAATCAGATAGTTTATTGCCGGAGGTAACACTCTTTCCAACAAAATTTTGGTTTTGATAATATGAGTAAACCGAACCATGAAATTGGTTAGTACCGCTGCGTGTAACCGCGTTGGTGCCACCGCCTGTAAAACCACCTTGTCTTACATCATAAGGTGAAAGAACAACCTGTATCTGGTCAATGGCGTCTAAAGGTATAGGATTAATACCTGCTTGCCCGCCATTGGTACCTGAAGCGGCGAGGCCAAAAACGTCTGTAGCATTGGCGCCATCCACAGAAAATTGGTTATACCTGTTATTTTGGCCGCCGAAAGAAGTACCCAAAGAACTTCCATCGCTGCCACTGGAATAGGAAACAGCCTGTGGCGTTAACCTGGTAAAATCGGCAACACTTCGGCCAATGGTGGGCAACGATTGTAACTGCTGCTGAGATATTTGGGTTGAGGCCCCCTGCAAATCTCTGCCTATGTTTTTGCGGGCCGCTACTACAACTTCGGTAAGTGTTTGAGAAGAATTTTGCAATATGGGGGTCAGTTTTGTATCTACACCCAACTCAAGATAAACATCATTAAAAGTCTGCGTTTCATACCCTACATACGAAACATCAATTTTATAAGGGCCGCCCACGCGCATATTAGGAATAGTGAATGCCCCGCCAGCCCTGGCCGCGGTACTGTACTGTGTACCGGATGGCTGGTGTATAGCAGTGATGGTTGCGCCTTCAAGGCCTTTGCCATCTGCCCCTGTTACTTTGCCTGATATACTGCTGGTGGTAATTTGCGCCATTGATGGTAAACACCAAATTATGGCGAATACTAATAATGATAGTAGTCTTCTTAATCTCATAAACATAAAATTTGGGGTAAAAGTAGGGTGGCTAAAACTGAAATTTATAGGATATAAAGACTATTTAATAATTTGATAATATGTTGTAGATTGTTTTCAACACTTTTATGAATACTAAATAACAATAATGAAAATTGGTGCTAAATTATTGAAAAAGAATACTTTAGAACTACAACATATATATTTTATGATTATATCTGTTATTTGATAAACTTATTAGCAGAATATTTTGAAAAACAACGAGTTAAAGCATTTAAGTTCATACCTGCCAAAAATTGCTATGCTGCCTTGTTTTAATAAGGGCTGAGGGAAATAGTATTCAGTCTATGTAGTTTTTGCCTGGTTTAATTCCACCCCGTTTAGCTGGCTTAATAAACTTATTAATTCATCAGCCCTGCTTTTCGGTACATCAATTATCATATTACAAAACAACTGCATTTCCTGTTGTATTATATCACAGTTAAACGCTTTTATCCAACGCATAACCTCGTTCATTTGGGTGTAATTAAATGTAAGCTGCCACCTTGCCATTACAGGCTTTTGAATAAAAGGCGTGAGTTGCAAAGCCATTGCCGCGGCAGATTTATAAGCATTTATCAAACCCGGTACACCCAGCAATGTTCCGCCAAAATACCGCACTACAATTATTAAAACGTTGGTTAACTCCTTACTGTCAATCTGCCCCAGTATCGGTTTGCCTGCTGTACCGGACGGTTCACCGTCATCGCTTGCCCTGAAGTTGTTATTGTCAAGGCCCAGCCTGTAGGCAAAACTGTGGTGCACTGCTTTTGGGTGTTCTTTTTTAAGTAGCTGTAACTTCTCCTTAAAATCGTTTACTGTTTGTATGGGATAAGCAAATGCCAAAAACCTGCTGCCCCGGTCTTTAAACTCGGCAAATGAGGCTTGCGCTATGGTTTGGTAAACACCCGTTTCTGTCATCAGCGGTAAACTTAATTGAAGGGAAATGTTGAATGATGGAAATAATCAATCCTGTCAGTGAATATTTGTTCGTGATGGCTTAAGCGGCAATGCGTAAGCGCCGGGGCCGGTAAACCGCTTTCAACAAATAATTCCTGGTTGGTTATTATACGGGCTTCGTCCCACAAGCCCTCGTTAATAAAAGATTGTAGCAGTTTTGCCCCTCCTTCCACAATAACACTTTGCAAATTGTTTTGGTAACAGGCGTTTGTTACCTGGTGTACCAGGCTAATATCTTCAGTAACCTGGTAATATGCCAGGTTATCGCCATCTTCATGTTTAATAGTATTAAATACTATGGTACGCTGCCGGCCATTAAATAGCTGCAGGTGCTGTGGCAATCTCAAATGTGCATCAACCACCAGTCTTACAGGGCTTCTGCCATGCCATAAACGGTTGGTAAGTGCAGGGTTATCCAGCAAAGCAGTATTTGTGCCTGCCAGTATTGCCGCCTCCTCGCTGCGCCATTTGTGTACCAGCTTGTTGGTAACATCATTGGTTATATACAATCTTTCTGCGGATAGCGAAGCAATTTTTGCATTGGCTGTTTGCGCCCACTTTAATATAATATAAGGCCTTTGTTGGGTATGAAAAGTAAAAAACCGCCTGTTAATATTAATGCATTCATTTTCCAGCACACCCATTGTCACATCAACCCCTGCTGCCTGCAGTCTTTCTATACCCTTGCCATCTACCTGTTTAAAGGGGTCACGGCAGCCTATTACCACTTTTGGTATGCGGTTACGAATGATGAGGTCTGCGCAGGGCGGTGTTTTTCCATAATGCGCACAGGGCTCCAGCGAAACATACATTGTGGAAAATGGAATAAGCCCACGATTTTCTTCTGCCACGCTGTTAATGCAATTAACCTCTGCATGCGGGCCTCCGTACAACTTGTGATACCCTTCGCCAATAATTACATCATTATGCACCAGCACAGCGCCCACCATAGGGTTAGGGGCTGTATAACCTGCCGCCGATTGGGCTAACTGCAGGCAGCGGCGCATGTACAATTCATCATTGGTCATAAACGCCAAAGATACTAACATTGCAGTATGACGATACAGGAAGCCTATAAGCAGTTGCTGTTCCAGCTTTACGAGTTGTATAATGACCGTGAGGCTGCAAACATAGCGGATATGGTGATGGAGCATGTAACGGCCCAACGGCGGATTGACCGTATAGTGTACAAGGATTTACCTGTATCTATGCTACAGCAAGCAATGCTGGAGGAATTGACACTGCAATTACTGAAGCATACCCCTGTGCAATATGTATTGCATGAAGCATGGTTTGCAGGTATGAAGTTTTACGTAGATGAAAACGTACTGATACCCCGCCCGGAGACAGAGGAACTGGTGGATTGGATATGCCAGATACAGGCAACGGGTATCCGTCAACCGGTATCCGTTTTGGACATTGGCACTGGCAGCGGGTGTATACCTGTTTCCATCAAAAAGAAATTTCCTGAATGGGATGTATATGCCGTTGATATATCCGCAGGAGCATTGGCGGTGGCCCAAAAAAACGCTATACTTAATGAGGTTAATATCAATTTTCATTTGCTGGATATTTTGGATGTGCAAGCCAGCGCTGGTTTGCCTGTGTTTGACATAATAATAAGTAACCCGCCATATATACGCGAAAGCGAGGCTGCCACGATGCATAATAATGTACTGGTATTTGAACCACACACAGCCCTGTTTGTACCGGATGAAGATGCATTATTGTTTTACAGAACGATTGCTGATTTTGCGCTTGAGCATTTGAACCCCGGCGGTTTTTTGTTTTTTGAGATTAATGAAAGCCTGGGTAAAGAAGTTTGCGGCCTGCTTGCGGCCAGGGGATTTGAGCATATTGAATTAAGAAAGGATTTGCAGGGTAAGGACAGGATGGTGAGGGCAAAAAGAAATTTGTAGCTATTCATACAAAGTTGCGCCTTTCAACATATTTGCGAATGTTTGCCAACTCGGCACATCAGCAGATATGCTCTGTTTATTATTATCATAATAACCCTGGATATCCTCGGCATATCGACCTAAAGCTTCTAAAAAAACTTTCCAGTGTTCTGTTTTCCCAGGTTTTAGAATTATCAACAAAATCCTGTTGCAATAAAACAATAAACTGTGCAAATGACTTTCTGTCTTTCACTATAAATTCTGAAATATACTCTGTCATAATTCGGGTTTTACTTATTGCAACACATAGCTTCTTTACTTTGGTTCTTCTTTTGGAGCCAGTTTCTCAATCGTTCTTTTTGCTGCGGCCAGCCTTACCTGTTTGTTCTTTTCTACTAATTTATGGGTCAGCCACTTTTCCAGCCTGTGGTGGAGGGGTACCAGTATAGCGGCGATGGTTACGAGCGCCAGCAGCATAATGGCCGGTGTATGGTTGGTTACACTCTCCAAAAAGGGGTGCAGCACCAAATTTAAAAACTCAAATACCAGCAGCAGGGCAATAATGCCAAAAAACTCTATTACCCTTGCATTGGTAATAAACCGCCGGCTAAGCAACAGGTACACAACCAGCAGCGTAATAATACCCAATGCCATAAGGGCATACTGAATGTTTTCTTTACGCCGTTCATTGTCTTCCTGCTGTTTTGCCTGTTCCTCTATCCTTCTTAAGTGTTCATTAAACGCAAGGGCTTGTACTTTGTTAATATTATCCTGGCTAAAAATAAAGCCATTCACTTTCGCTTCCATTCTTGCATAATAATATGCGCTGTCTATATTATGCATTGCCTCAAAAACCCGTCTCAACAGGCTGTCTGCGGCCAGTTTAATATTATTGTTATTTTCTGCCAAACCCATGGCTAACAAACTCCTGCTAAGCGTAAGCGCTTCAGGAAGCTTTTTCTGCGACAGCAAAAACGCTGCGTAGTTTGTGTAGAGCGGCAGTTTTGATGAATTGATTTTAATAGAATCATTAAGGGCGTTAGCTTTTTTAAAATAAATCTCTGCCATTTCTGCATCACCCTCCTGTGTGTACGCGGTTGCACTTAAATACAGTGCACCATAGGTAAAAGCCGTTGACTTTAATAAATGGCTTGTTTCCAGCGTGGCCTGGGCGTAATGCAATGCCGAATCCGGCTGGTGCACCAGCAGGTAGTATTGCGCCATGTTACGCTGGTATTGTACCACCATGTAATTATACATGGGCGATGACGTCGCCGGTAAATTGCTGCCACCCTTTTTTACATTTTCAACAGCCTTGCTGTTATCCTGCAGGGTAAAATAAATGAGCGCGATATCAAAGTATAAAGAGCTTACACGTCTTTTATCTTTTGCATTTTCAGCCAGGGGTATTGCCTTAAAGTAATATTCCAGTGCAGCCGTGTTATCCCCTTTTTCAAAAGCCAGGTACGACCCTATCCAGTTGTAGCTTATAGCCAGCAGTGAGTCATTTTTTTCTTCCCGCGCTATTTGCAGCAGGGTGATAACGCTCGTTGAGTCAATAGCTCCGCCACTGACTAAAAAATTCCTTTCTGATATTTTAATAATGCTGTCAAACTTGCCGAGCGGGTTAGCATACGTGTTTTTTAAAGTACCTGCATTATCATTCCCATCACTTTGGGCAAAAGCTGTAAACATTAAAACCAGGTAACCTGTAACAGTAATTATTCTTTTAAATACCATGCAGAAAGTAGTATGTTGAATGCATAGCAATATACATTAATAGTATTGTATAATCAGCGCTCAATAATTTACAATGACTTCAACAAAAAACTAACACCTGTTAACATGCTGCATAAATGCTTATTTTTGCGCTTCTTATATGCCTGCTATGCCTTATACTGCCGCCAACAAAGTACGTATTATTACCGCTGCCAGCTTATTTGACGGCCATGATGCCGCTATAAACATTATGCGCCGCATATTGCAGGGCAAAGGCGCTGAAATTATTCATCTTGGCCATAACCGCAGCGTATATGAAATTGTGGAGGCGGCCATTGAAGAAGACGCACAAGCTATTGCCGTTACAAGCTACCAGGGCGGCCATGTAGAGTTTTTTAAATACATGAAAGACCTGCTGGACGAATGTGGCTGCGGCCATATTAAAATTTTTGGCGGCGGCGGCGGCACCATACTCCCCCGCGAGATTGAGGAATTACACCGGTATGGTATCACCCGTATTTACAGTCCTGATGATGGCAGAAAAATGGGGCTGGAAGGGATGATTGATGAGGTGATAAGTCTCTCTAAAACCCTCACAGGTAGAAAGGAGACCATGGATTCAGGCATCAGAAGCAATAGCGATATTAGCATTCTTGGTAAAACAAAGGATATTAAGAAAATTGCAAGGGCTATTACGAAAGCAGAATTGGGTTGCAAACCCTCACCTGCACCAGTTTCACAGCTCACAAGCCCGGTCCTCGGCATTACCGGCACAGGAGGAGCGGGCAAATCGTCTGTAACCGATGAAATCGTTCGCCGCTATTTAGCAACTTATACCCATAAAACCGTAGCGGTAATTTCTGTTGACCCTTCCCGCAAAAAAACGGGCGGGGCATTGTTGGGTGACAGGATAAGGATGAACGCCATTTCCCATCCCAGGGCTTATATGCGCTCTATGGCTACCCGTGCGGATGATGCGGCTTTAAGCGGCGCAGCACAGGATGCGATAGACATTTGCAAGGAAGCCGGCTTTGACCTGGTCATCCTAGAGAGCGCAGGAGTGGGCCAAAGTGATGCATCTATTATTGACCATTGTGATGTGAGCATGTACGTGATGACCCCCGAGTATGGCGCAGCATCCCAACTGGAAAAAATTAACATGCTGGACTATGCTGATATGGTTTGCATCAACAAATTTGATAAAGCAGGGGCGCTGGATGCTTTACAGGACGTTCGTAAACAATATAAGCGCAACCACAATCTTTGGTCGGCAGCTAATGACGAAATGCCGGTTATCGGCACCATTGCCGCCCAGTTTAATGATGAGGGAGTAAACCAACTTTTCAGGCTTGTTACCCAAAAACTCGGAATTACCCCCGGGACGGGAGATTTAGAGGGGACTTTGGGCGGGGCTTCTTCCTCCATCATCATTCCATCCAAACGTGTTCGTTACCTGTCCGAAATTTCAGAATCTAACCGGGCATACGATGCATGGGTAGCCCAGCAGTGCGCTACCGCTACAAAGCTGTACCAGTTAACCGGGGCAAGTAAAATATTAGGTGCGGCTTCATCTGCGGGGGTAAGTTTAGAGGAGGTTATTTCCTTAACTTCCCAATCCCTTCATCCCGAATGCAGGCAATTGATTGATAACTGGCCTGCAATGCAAAAGAAATATGCCGCGGATTATTTTGAATATACGGTACGCGATAAAACTATTAAGCAGCCGCTCACAACAACTACCTTAAGCGGTACCCGCATACCCAAAGTGGTGGTGCCAAGATACAAGGACTGGGGCGATATTCTGCAATGGCAACTGCAGGAAAACCTGCCCGGCGAATTTCCCTATACAGCGGGTGTTTTTGAACTAAAACGTTCCGGCGAAGACCCAACCCGTATGTTTGCCGGGGAAGGCGGCCCCGAACGTACCAACCACCGGTTTCATTACCTGTCAGCCGGCCAGCCGGCTAAGCGCCTAAGCACTGCCTTTGACAGTGTTACGCTGTATGGTGAAGACCCTGCGGTTCGCCCGGATATTTATGGCAAAGTGGGTAACAGCGGCGTGAGTATAGCAACGGTAGATGACGCTAAAAAACTGTACAGCGGCTTTGACCTTTGCGACCCGAAAACGTCTGTCAGCATGACGATTAACGGCCCTGCTCCCATTATTCTTGCCTTTTTTATGAACGCTGCCATTGACCAGCTTTGTGAAAAGAAAATCAGCGAATTGGGTTTATGGAGTGAAGTCAAGAAAGTAAGCGACGAAAAATACGGCCACTTTTCAAAGCCAATATATTATAAACCCTACCAGCCCGGCCGGCACCCTGTCGAAGTGAACAAATCTTATTTAGAAGGGGATTTTGAGGCGGCTGTGCCCGGTCTCGCCCTTCTCGGGCTTTCCGGCGATGAGGTTTTGCCCGGCGAATTGTATAACCAGTTAAAAGCCGAAGCGTTATCACAAGTGCGGGGTACTGTACAGGCAGATATATTAAAAGAAGACCAGGCACAAAACACCTGCATCTTTTCCACCGAATTTGCCTTACGGCTTATGGGTGATGTGCAGGAATATTTTATACAGCAGAAAGTGCGCAATTTTTACAGCGTGTCTATCAGCGGCTACCACATAGCGGAAGCCGGCGCCAATCCCATTACGCAACTGGCGTTTACCCTTGCCAACGGATTTACTTATGTTGAGTATTACCTGAGCCGCGGCATGCACATTGACGATTTCGCCCCCAACCTTTCATTCTTTTTCAGTAATGGCATGGATGCGGAATACAGCGTTATCGGACGTGTTGCCCGGCGAATATGGGCTAAGGCCATGAAATTAAAATACAAGGCGAATGACCGCAGCCAGAAACTGAAATATCATATCCAGACAAGCGGGCGCAGCCTGCATGCCCAGGAGATTGATTTTAATGACATCCGCACCACGCTGCAGGCGTTGTATGCCATTTACGATAACTGCAACAGCCTGCATACCAACGCATACGACGAGGCTATTACTACCCCGACAGAAGAGAGCGTACGGCGCGCTATGGCAATACAGCTTATTATTAACCGTGAACTGGGCAGTGCTAAAACGGAAAATTTTATACAGGGTTCTTTTATTATTGAAGAACTTACAGCCCTTGTTGAAGAGGCCGTGCTGAAAGAATTTGACCGTATTAATGAGCGTGGTGGCGTTCTTGGCGCAATGGAGCGTATGTACCAGCGAAACAAGATACAGGAAGAAAGCCTGGTATATGAAAGCCTTAAGCATACCGGCGAACTGCCCATTGTGGGTGTAAATACCTTTTTAAATAAGAAGGGTAGCCCTACGGTTTTGCCTGGTGAGGTTATCCGCAGTACTACAGAAGAAAAAGACCAGCAAATTGCCAACCTGCACGCCTTTCACCAGCGCAACCAGGCTAAAGCCGGTGCGGCTCTTGAGCACTTGAAGAAAACAGCCATCAGCAGCGGCAACCTGTTTGCCGAGTTGATGGAAACGGTTAAATATTGCAGCCTCGGTCAAATTACCCATGCTTTGTACGAGGTGGGCGGCCAGTACCGGCGCAATATGTAGTTACTAAGTGGCTTTATCCCTGGTATTGCGCAGCAGGCCGATACCCGCTGAAAAGAATATCAATCCCAGTAATACAAATAGTATAATAGATTTTACACTGTAATTACCCTGGCTGCTGCTCATAAATTCGTAGCCGGCTACAATTAACCCCCCCATTCCTAGAACGGTTAATATAATACCAAATATGCGTTTTTCCATGGTTATCAATTTTGGCTTAACCCTTGCAAAGCCCGTGCCCTAACTTGCAAAGCCCGGCTAATCTCTATCTAACGGGGTTTAGTCTACCCCTACCAGTGAAATTTTTTTCCTTTTTGCTGAAATCTCCTTCCCGTGAATACTTCAAAAAAGACTTAAATTGCCCCTTCCCGAAAAATATTTTAAAAAAAGTTCAAAAAATATTTGAAAAATTAACAGTGTTAAGTAATTTTACATCGTAATTAAAATATGGGCATAACAGAGAGAAAAGAAAAGCAGAAGCTGGAGATAAGGAAAATGATCCTTGATGCATCCATGAAACTCTTTATAGAGGAAGGGTACGACCATGTTACCATCCGCAAAATTGCTGATATTATAGAATACAGCCCTACTACAGTGTACCTGTATTTTAAAGATAAGGATGAAATATTTTATCACCTGCATGAACAGGGCTTTGCCAGGCTTACCGAGTTAAACCAAAACCTGGCCGGTATTGAAAATCCCATGCTGCGGCTGTATAAAATGGGAGAAAATTACCTGGAGTTTGGGTTGAAAAACCCAGAGTATTATGACATTATGTTTATACAGCATGGTCCTATGAAGGCCCTGATGGAGCGGGAGGAATGCGACTGGACTTATGGCGACACAGCCCTTAGTGTATTGAAAGCAACCATTGATGAAGCCATGCAAAAGGGCATGATGTATAAGGGGAATGTTGAAGCGGTTGCTATGGGGGTTTGGGGCCTGGTGCATGGCCTGGTATCATTGGCTATACGGGACAGGTTTGATAAGCTGGTGCCGGCTGAACAAATACCGGGGATGATAGAGCAGGCGCTTAACTGGCTGGTAAGTGCAGCCGGTAACCGCGTATAATTACTGAGGAGTGACAATAAGAGGGGATAAAACCCTTTTTTTTTCATACAAACTTAACATTGTTAATATTTTTTACATTATAAATTAATTGAACAATGAAAAACATGACTGCTATACTGGTATTTTGCTTCATTGTTTTTTACGGCCATTCACAAACAGTACTTGATAGTTACATAAAAGCCGGGCTTGACAGTAACCTGCTGCTCAAGCAAAAAACATTTGACGTTACCAGGGCACAATTAGACCTGCAGCGGGCCAAAGCGTTATTTCTGCCGCAGGTAGATTTTGGCTCCCAGTACACCCTTGCAACCGGCGGCCGTACGCAGGATGTACCCATAGGCGACCTACTGAACAATGTGTACACCACGTTAAACCAGCTAACATCTTCCAGCAAATTTCCCCAGGTTGAAAACCAGGAAATTAAGTTCCTGCCCAACAACTTTCACGATACGAAGGTGGAAGTCGCTATGCCGCTATATAACCCTGAATTAAAACTTAACCGCAGCATAAAACAGGAAGTGATAACCGGCACGCAGGCTGAAATAAACGTTTATAAACGCGACCTTATTAAGAACATCAGGCAGGCATATTACCAATACCTGCAGGCAGGTAAAGCTGTTGATATTTACACAAATGCACTTGCAGTGGTAAACGAGAACCTGCGCGTAAGTGAGAAGCTGGTAAAAAACAACATGGCCACCCGTGATGTTGTGTTGAAAAACCAGGCACAGGTAAGCGCGGTACAAACATCATTAACTGAAGCGCAGGAAAACAAGAAAAATGCAGCCGCATATTTCAACTTTTTGCTTAACCGGGCATTTGAAACACCCATCGCTGCTGACTCAACCATTTTTTCTTCGCCGCTTGAAAATGCTTTACCCGGTGATGCTTCAGCAAACAGGGAAGAGCTGCAACAGATAACCAGCGGCGAAAAAGCCCTGCAAACAAGCCTGCGCCTTAGCCAAAGCTTTGCACTGCCCAGGCTGAATGCCTTTTACAACGTGGGTTTCCAGGGGTTTGGGTTTAATGTGTTTGACAAACAGTTTTACCAGCTTGGCGGCTTACAGTTAACCTGGAACATTTTTAAAGGCAACGACAACAAACTCAAGATAAAACAAACACAGGCCGCCATTGACCAGATGCATACGCAATACGATGATGTACAAAAACAATTGCAGCTACAGGCAACTACCACCCGTAATTCCTATGCAGCAGCCATTGAAGCATTACACAGCGCATACGATGAAGTACTGAGTACTAAAGAAGCCTACCGCCTCACCGATAAAAAATACCGGGAAGGCCAGGCCCTGCAAATTGAATTGCTGGATGCGCGCACCCAAATGACGAATGCTGAAATAAAATATTCGCTGGCACAATTAAACGCATTAAATAAATCGGCCGAGCTTGAAAGGGCTACCGCTGCTTATCCATTATAAAATCAACCAAAAAATTTCTTATATGAAAAAGATGATGTACGTTATTGCATTTCTGCCGGTTTTGGCTGCGGTGCTGCAAGGCTGCGGCGCGAAAAAGCCCGCTGCGCCTACTACAGATGATGATGTGATAATTATAAAACAGCAGCCTGTATCAGCCGTTAATTATTCCCCCACGCTGGAGTACTCAGGATTGATTGCCTCAACCACTGAAGCCAAGCTGGCTTTTAAAATTGGCGGTGTTATAGCAAAGGTTTATGTGAAGGAGGGTGACCGCGTAAGTAAAGGGCAGTTACTTGCTTCACTTAACATGACGGAGATTAACGCGCAGGTGCACCAGGCCAGCGAAGGCGTTGACAAAGCAAAGCGCGACGCAGGCAGGATAAAGAACCTGTATGATGATACTGTTGCCACCCTTGAGCAATACCAGAATGTGCAAACGCAGCTAAACGTTGCTAACGAAAGCCTGCGCATTGCACAATTTAACCAGGAGTACGCCCAAATACGCGCTACCGAAGATGGCACGATTACCAAAAAGATGATGAACGAAGGCGAGGTTGCATCTGCAGGGATGCCGGTGCTGGTAATGAGCGGTAACAGCAACAGCGACTGGGTAGTGCGGTTTGGCGTACCTGATAAAGAATGGGCGATATTAAAAGCCGGCAACACAGCAGATGTTGAACTGGATGCGTACCCCGCTACCGCTTTTAAAGGGGTGATAACCAAAATTGCCCAGGCCGCGGACCCTGTAAGCGGTACATACGAGATTGAAGTAAAAGTACTGCCGGGTGATAAAAAATTTGCGCCGGGTTTATTTGCCACCATTCATTTAAGTACAACTTCGCCGGAAGAAGTTACTATGGTGCCTGTTGAAGCCATTACAGAAGGTGATGGTAAAAAGGGCTACGTGTATACGCTAAATGCGGATAAGAAAACCGTTACAAAACACCTGGTTAAGATTGCCTTTTTAGCCGATGACAAAGTAGCTATAAGCAACGGGCTTGACAGCATTAAACAGGTTATTACAGATGGTGTTAGTTACCTGTCAGAAAACGCTAAAGTAAAGCTTGGTGAATAACCGTAATGCACGCATGCAATAGCTGAACAGCATTACTACAGTACAAGAGTGTGACACAACACAGGATGAGTTGTGTTATACAGCCTGCTACATAAAAATTCAATTTCAAAACTTATTGTTATGAAGATAACAGACTTTGCAGTAAAAAATTACCAGTTTACACTAATAGTGTTTGTAATGCTGGTAGCCATCGGCGTAAACTCGTTACTGCACATGCCGCGCGGCGAAGACCCTGATTTCCAGGCGCCGCAGTTTAACGTAATCGTGGTATATCCCGGTACCAGCCCCAAAGACATGGAACAATTGGTGGTAGATAAAATGGAAAAGCGTATAAACGCGATGGACGATATTAAACGCACCAGTACCCAGATTGACGACGGCCTTGCCGTAACACGCATTGAATTTAAATACAGCAGCGACCCCGACAAAAAATACCAGGACGTGATACGCGAAATAGACGCGTTGCGCGGCGAGTTGCCTAAAGACATTTTAAGCATTGATATTTTAAAATTCAGCCCCAGCGATGTAAACATTATGCAGGTTGGCCTTACCAGCGAAACTGCACCTTACAAAGACCTTGAAGAATGGAGCAAGGAACTAAAGAAGCGGCTGGAAAAAATAAAGTCGCTGAAGAATGTTGACAACTGGGCTTTTCCGCAGCAGCAGGTGCGTATATCGCTCAACCTGCAGAAGATGGCGCAAAACGGCATTCCGTTAAACCGGGTAATTGGCGCTATACAAAGCGAGAATGTAAACATACCCGGCGGTAGTATTGAAATGGGTACCAAAAAGTTTAACATAAAAACCAGCGGTGATTACAAAAGCGTTGATGAAATAAACAATACCATTGTGAGCAGCGCCAACGGAAAGCTGCTGTATGTAAAAGATGTTGCCGATGTTGAATTTAACTACGCTGAGCAAAGCTATATTGGCAGGCTTAATGGTGTGCGTGGCGTGTTTGTTACAGCAAGCCGTAAAATGGGCACCAATATTTTTGACGTAGAAAAAGAGATGCAACCCGTACTTGACCAGTTTGAGAAAGAACTTCCAAAAAGTATACACTTTGAGCAGAGTTTTAACAACGCTGAAAGCGTTCATCACAGGCTAAGCGGCTTTACGCGCGACTTTGCTATTGCCATCTTTCTTGTGTTGCTCACGCTGTTGCCCTTGGGTGTACGGGCAAGCATAGTTGTGATGATAAGTATCCCGTTATCACTCGCTATTGGCCTTTCCCTGCTGGATGCCTTTGGCTTTACCATTAACCAGCTAAGCATAGTAGGTATGGTGGTTGCATTAGGCCTGCTGGTGGACGACAGCATAGTAGTGGTGGAAAACATTGAACGCTACCTGCGCCTCGGCTACAGTAAAAAAGAGGCAGCTATGGCGGCCACAAAGCAAATAGGCCTCGCGGTATTGGGTTGCACAGCAACATTAATTTTCGCTTTTTTGCCCCTGTTGTTTTTACCCGAAGGTGCAGGCGACTTTATACGCAGCCTGCCTGCGGCCGTGGTAGCAACTGTTATAGCATCGCTGTTTGTGTCTCTTACAATTATTCCATTCCTCTCCAGCAGAATTTTAAGCAGCCACGAAAACCCCGATGGTAACCTTTTTCTGCGCGGGCTAAAGAAATTAATCAGCGGCTCATACCGCAGGTTGCTGCACAGCGCTATTGCCAGGCCATATACAACATTGCTGGTAGCTGTACTTATTTTCGGCGGCGCTATCGCGCTTATACCGGTGGTTGGTTTCAGCCTTTTCCCGGCCTCTGAAAAGCCAATGTTTATGGTTAACATTGAAACACCGCTTGGCTCCAGCCTTGCAACAACCGACAGCGTTGCACGTTATGTTGAAAGCAATATTAAAAAGCTGCCCGGTTTAAAGAACTATGCTACCAATGTTGGCCACGGCAACCCGAGGATATACTACAACGTAATACCACATAATGACGCAAGCGACTACGCACAAATTTTTATCCAGCTTAAAGAAACGCCGCCCGAAGAAAAAAGAAAGCTGATAGATATGCTGCGCGACAAGTTTAAAAATTACCCCAACGCAAAAATTGAAGTAAAAGATTTTGAACAGGGCCCGCCTATTGAAGCGCCTATTGCCATACGCGTTTTCAGCGAAGACCTTGATACATTGCGCGCCCTGTCATTTAAGGTGGAAGACCTGCTGAAGAAAACCGAAGGCACCATGTATGTTAACAACGACCTTACAACACTTAAAACTGACATTAAGGTAAAGGTTAACAAGGCCAAAGCAGGTTTGCTGGGTGTGCCTGTTAGCGAGATTGACAAAACCATCCGTATGGCCGTAACCGGTTTAAACATCGGCACATTCAGGAAAGATAACGGCGACGAATACAATATAAACATCACCCTTCCGCATGACAACGTGCAAACCTTTGATGTGTTCAGTAAAGTGTATGTAAGCGCTTACAGCGGCGCATTAATACCCTTAAGCCAGTTGGCCGACATACAGTTACAGGCAAGCCCCACCACCATAAGCCACTACGATAAAGACCGCTATACCGTAATAACCGCCTTTGTAAAAAATGGTTACAACACGGCAAAGCTTACACAGGGCATTATACAGCAGCTTGATAAAATGAAGTTCCCCGCTGGGGCGCATTATGTAGCCGCCGGTGATGTGGAAGCAAGCCAGGAAAGTTTTGGCGGCCTTGGTACCATTATACTCATTACCGTGTTCGGCATATTGGGTATTTTGATACTGGAATTCAAAACTTTTAAAGGCACGCTCATTGTTCTGTCAGTAGTGCCGCTTGGCATCATCGGCGCCATACTTATGCTGCTGGCAACCGGCAACACACTGTCGTTTGTAGCGGTTATAGGCCTTATAGCGCTGGTAGGCATTGAGGTGAAAAACTCTATCCTGCTCGTGGACTATACCGACCAGTTACGCCGCAACGGCATGAGCCTTAACGATGCCATACAGGAAGCAGGCGAAACAAGGTTTATACCTATTATTCTTACCACGCTTACCGCTATCGGCGGCCTGCTGCCATTAGTAATGGAGAAGAACCCGCTGTACTCACCACTTGCACTGGTTATCATCGGGGGGCTTATCAGCTCCACTTTGCTGACAAGAGTGGTAACACCAGTGTTGTACAAGCTGCTTGCGCCCAGGGTGATACATTGATTACTGAACAGGAAGCTTTGTGAATGATTGAGCGGAGGCTGGAGGGATTTAGTGAATATGCAGGATTTGGCATCAAAAAATCCTGCATATCCTGCTGACTTAAGCGTAGTTAACTTTTTTTATCATTGTCATGGACTTACAAATCAAACATCGTTAATGCGTCTTTCCAATGATTGATGCGCTCGTAGTTGGTAAACTGCACATTGTGCGGGGCGGTAAACATGATAGCCCGGCCGGAAAAAACGGAGAGGTTAAAATCGTGGTCATCAATCAGCACATCCGCTTTCAACACACTTTTATCGCCGCACAATACTCTTTGCTTCCAGTGAATAAAAGGAAAATGCTTATCCAGCCATTCGTATTTGTCGTATAGCGAATACTTAAATTCCATGGCTGCAGATGCTATATATATTTCATGCCTTTTGCTTAATTCCTCCAGCACCATCTGGCTGTCCTCAATAACCGGCAGGTCTTTAAAAAAGCCCGGCTGGTGCGGGTAGCCTAAAACAGTTTGCCTATGTTCTTCAGGCACTACAAATGCCAGTTTGGTACCTAAAAATTGCTCTTCTTTATAACGAACGCCAAAATCCCTTTCATACCAATCTATAAAACGCGAGATAGCATCTGCTAATACCTCGTCCATGTCAACAAGTATTCTCATGCCGCTAAGATAATCAAATTGCGCATTGTAGATTTTAGATTGCGGAAAGGTAATATATATGAAACAGTAAAGTGTTTTATGCCAGCGTTTCAATAACAGCGGCAAATAACCGGCTCAACTTTATGTCTGCCTTTGCGGCAACCTCAATAATTTCCCGCAGGCTTACAAGGTGCAGGTTGTCGGGGTCGCATTCGTCGGTAACAACGCTTATCGCGGCACAGGGTATGCCGCACTGGTTGGCAACAATTACTTCGGGTACGGTACTCATGCCCACCAAATCAGCACCGATAATTTTTAAGTAACGGTATTCTGCTTTTGTTTCAAGGTTAGGGCCCATTACCGCGGTATAAGTGCCTTTTTTTAAAACCAGGCCCATTGCTTCAGCATGCTGTTTTAATTTTGCAGAAAGGGCACCGTTGTAAGGGCTGCTCATATCAGGAAACCTGTCGCCGAATGATGCATCATTTAACCCGCGCAGGGGACTTTCAGGCTGCAGGTTAATATGGTCGTCAATCAATACTAAATCGCCTTTTTTAAAATTAAGGTTAATGCCGCCTGCCGCATTGCTCAGCAATAAATACTGCACGCCTAATTCTTTCATCACACGTACAGGAAATGTTATTTGCTGCATGCCGTAACCTTCGTAATAATGAAACCTGCCCTGCATGGCGAGCACCTGCGTATTGCCTATTTTTCCGTAAATCAAATTGCCTTTATGAAACTCAACGGTAGACACCGGGAAGTTTGGTATGCTACTGTAATCAACCATTTTTTCAATAGTAGTCATCTTTACCAATTCGCCCAAACCGGTGCCCAATACCACGCCCACTTTTGGTAATAATATGCCCCGGTGTTTAAGCCATCCTGCTGTTTCTGTAATTTGCTGTGCGTAGGTAGTCATGTAAAATTCTTTTTATATAAAAATTATTCAGTGCCAGCGCTGCCAAATTTAGCCGTAAAATTGTGCCGCTTCACCGCTGCGGCAAAAAATATCGTCATAAGTACACTAATTTTTTTAACTTAGTCACCCCGTCGTAATTTACATCCATCAAGGTATGGATAATACAAAAAACGAGATAACCGTTTTTGATTGCTTGTTTTAAAACTATTGCTTACATGAAAGCCGTTGGTGTTTTGTCAGCCATTATTGTTGCTATAATACTATGTGTTACATCGTGCCATACGGGCAGCGATAAAAATGAAGTAAGTTACAATTTTGACATACGGCCCATCCTGTCCGATAAATGCTTCGCCTGCCATGGCCCGGATGCCAATAAACGCAAAGCGCATTTGCGGCTGGATGTTGCAGATTCAGCGTATGCGCCGCTAAAGGAAACAAAGGGCGCATTTGCCATAGTGCCCGGCAAGCCGGAAGAAAGCGAATTGTATAAAAGAATATCATCTGACGACCCCACTTATCAAATGCCCGTTCCCGACTCACACCTTGGTTTGCTGACTGAAGACCAAATTGCCTTATTTAAAAAATGGATTGAGCAAGGCGCCAAATATGAAAGGCATTGGGCATTTACGCCGCCAAAAAAGGCGCCGCTGCCCGTAGTGGACGATAAAAAATGGGTTAAAAATGAAATAGATTATTTTACCCTAAGCAAAATGAAAGAGAAAGGGCTTACCCCTAACGAGGAGGCTGATAAAGAAAGGTTGCTCAAGAAAATATCACTGGATATAACGGGCCTGCCGCCATCTATTGAAATGATGGACAAGTTTTTAAATGACAAAAGCCCGGATGCGTATGAAAAAATGGTTGACCAGCTTTTAGCCAACAATGCTTACGGTGAAAAAATGGCTGTGCACTGGCTGGATGTGGCAAGATATGCAGACAGCTATGGTTACCAGGATGATAATATACGTACACAATGGCCGTGGAGGGATTGGGTAATACACGCCTTTAATATAAACATGCCGTATGACAAATTTGTTACCTGGCAACTGGCCGGGGATATGCTGCCCAACGCCACCAAAGAACAAATACTGGCAACAGGTTTTTTACGTAACCACAAGTACACAGAAGAAGGCGGCGTAATACCTGAAGAATACCGCATTGAATATAATATTGACAAAACAAAAACATACGGCAGGGGCATTTTGGGTATTACCATTGAATGCGCGCAGTGCCACGACCATAAGTTTGACCCCTTTAAACAAAAAGACTACTATTCGCTTTTCGCGTTTTTTAATACCACTAAGGAAGTTGGGTATGAAGGAGATGTAAGCCAATCGAAACCGGCGAAAAATCCTTTTTTGACCATATCAGATTCCGACCGGAATACTATACTACGATACATCAATTACCGTGATACCGGCAATTTAATGGTGTCAGTTATGGGTGAAATGGACACCCCGCGTAAAACTTACATTTTAAGACGCGGCGTTTACGATGCGCCTACCACTGAAGTGCGGCCGAACGCCATACCCGCGGTAATGGCTTACGACACCACTGTTTATCCCCGCAACCGCCTGGGGCTTGCTGCGTGGACAGTAAGTAAAAATAACCCCCTTACGGCCAGGGTTTTTGTAAACCAAATGTGGCAGGAGTTTTTTGGAAGAGGAATTGTAAAAAGCGCCGGCGACTTTGGTATGCAGGGCGATTTACCCTCAAACCCGCAGTTACTTGACTGGCTGGCGGTGGACTTTATGGAACACAACTGGGACATTAAACGGTTGGTGAAGCAGATTGTTATGAGTGCCACTTACCGGCAATCAGCCAAAACAACAGAAGAAAAGCAGAAAATAGACCCGGAAAACGTATACCTGTCCCATGGGCCGCGTTACCGCCTGCCGGCGGAATTTGTACGTGATTTGGTATTGAGCAGCAGTGGTTTACTGGTACGTGATATTGGCGGCCCGAGTGTTAAACCTTACCAGCCAAAAGGGTTATGGGAAGCCGCTACTTCAGGCCGCGGGGTATTGGCTACATACAAGCAGGACCACGGTGACAGCCTGTACCGGCGGGGCATTTACACTTTTATAAAACTTACCGTTACACCGCCCAGCATGATGATTTTTGACGCCAGCAACCGGGACCAATGCGAGGTAAAACGGAGCAAAACAAATACACCGTTACAGGCGCTGGTAATGCTGAACGACCCTACCGTGCTGGAGGCGAGCCGTGTGCTTGCGCAAAAGCTGGAAATTGAAAAAACAACGGACCTGGACAAAATAAGTAAGGCATTCAGGTCGATCATCTGCCGTAAGGCAAATGAAAAAGAACTGGGTATTATACAATCCTATTATGACGACCAGTTACAGCAGTTTAAGCAAAGTAAGCTAAATGCGGGCATTACACTGAACGTGGGTGAATATAAACAGGTTGCAACACCTGACGTTAACGCTACGGCAGCACTGATGAAGACTATTGAAATGATATATAACCTGGAAGAGGCTATTGAAAAAACATAGATTGTGAGAACAGGATTTGGATAGATAAGGGGATTCGTGAATATTTATACTGGACAAGCGTGTCAGCACCATTCAAACACGCAAAACTATAAACTTTCTTGTATGAAAGAAATGCTTGAACATAACCTTAACCTTAACCGCAGGCGGTTTTTATCAAGGCTTAGCCTTGGTATTGGCAGCGTTGCATTGGGGTCGTTACTGATACCCGACCTTTTTGGTAAGAGTGAAGATGATGTAGCTATTGCCGGGCTGCCGCATTTTGCGCCAAAGGCAAAGCGTATTATTTATCTTTTTCAAAACGGGGCACCTTCGCAGCTTGACCTGTTTGATTATAAACCCATGTTACAGCAAATGCAGGGTAAAGACCTGCCTGCAAGTATACGTATGGGCCAGCGTTTAACCGGCATGACTGCGACGCAGGAGCATTTCCCTTTAGCCGGAACAGTATTTCAATTCGGCGAGTACGGGCAGGCCCGTGCGCAAGTAAGTGAGTTGTTACCCTATACCGCTAAAGTAGCGGATGATCTTTGTTTTATTAAAAGCCTGTACACCGAAGCCATAAATCATGACCCCGCGCTCACATTCTTTCAAACCGGCGCGCAAGTGGGCAACCGGCCGAGCATGGGCTCATGGCTTAGCTATGGGCTGGGCAGCGAAAATAAAAACCTGCCTTCTTTTTGCGTGCTGCTGAGCAAGGGCAAGGGTAATGGGCAGGGTGTGTATTCTAAATTATGGTCTAACGGGTTTTTAGATAGTATATACCAGGGCGTACAGTTTAGCAGCGGGGAAAACCCAGTGCTGTATCTTAATAACCCTGACGGCATTGACAGGGCAGACAGGCGTAAGATGCTAGATAAGATAAGCGAAATGAACGAACTGTCGTATAAAGATTTTGGCGACCCGGAAATAAAAACCAAGATACAGCAATACGAAATGGCTTACCGCATGCAAACCGCGGTGCCTGAAATTACGGATACCAGCAAAGAGCCGGAAAGCATAGTAAAAATGTATGGCCCTGACTGCCTTGTGCCGGGTACTTTTGCAGCTAACTGCCTGCTTGCCCGCAAGTTGAGCGAAAACGGGGTAAGATTTGTACAGTTGTACCACCAGGGCTGGGACAGCCACGGCAATTTGCCGGGAGAAATAAAAGGCCAGTGTAAGGATGTTGACCGGGCGAGCGCTGCGCTGATAACCGACCTGAAGCAAAGAGGCCTGCTGGATGAAACCCTCGTTATTTGGGGAGGCGAATTTGGCCGCACCAATTATTGCCAGGGCACCCTTACCAAAGATAATTATGGCCGCGACCACCACCCGAGGTGTTTTACCGTTTGGATGGCAGGCGGCGGCGTAAAACCGGGTGTGTATGGACAGACCGATGATTTTGGCTACAATATCGTAAAAGATCCGGTGCATGTGCACGATTTTCACGCTACAATACTGGCGCTGATGGGTATTGATCATGAAAAACTTACCTACCGTTTCCAGGGCAGGCGCTATAGGTTAACAGACGTTTCGGGGAAGGTGGTTAAGGATTTGATGGCGTAATGTCTTCCAACGTATGATATTTTATCTCGCTGAGTTATAAAAACAAAAGCCACCCGAATGGTGGCTTTTGCTCCTCAGACTGGACTTGAACCAGTGACCCTCTGATTAACAGTCAGATGCTCTAACCAACTGAGCTACTGAGGAATCTCCCTAAAAGGGCTGCAAAAATAGGAGATTTGAACTTTGCACCCAAGTTGTTTTTAAAAATTTTGTATAATAACTAAACACTAACATAAAAGGCCCTATTTATGCCTTTTGGGGCTGCATTGGGGCAAAACAGTGGTAAAGCAGCATTAAAACGGTTTTCTTCAACATCCTCAGTAATAAGACATTATCCCTACACCTATAATTTTACCGCTTTCAACGAAACGACCGGTTTGCAATTTGCAGGCGATGCTGCTAAAGCGTATATTTAACGCAATAAAATCTTTCATCCAAAAAACTACGATTATGCCTGCCGAAAAACGCAACAACCACAATACTTCCCGCAGGGAATTTTTAGTAAAAGGATCAATGGCCTCAGTGGCATTGCTGCTGGCTGGTTCATCAAATTGGGCTAAATCTTTTCCAGGGTTTATTGAAGGCAAACCAAACTCAAAAATTGCCGGGGTACAAATTGGTGTGATAACCTACTCATACCGCAGCATGCCCGGCGACCTTGCACAAATACTAAAATATATTGTTGAAAGCGGTATAAGCGCTACGGAACTGATGGGCGACGCCGTGGAAGACTATGCCGGTAAGCCGGCTAACCCGGTTAAATTTCCGCCATTTGTACCGGGCCAGCAAAGGCCCAAACTTACCGATGAACAGAAAAAGCAGTTGGCCGATTACCAAAAGCAGGTAGCTGACTGGCGCGCAACTGTATCAATGAACAAGTTTAAAGAGGTAAAAAAGATGTTTAACAAGGCTGGCGTAACTATTTATGCCTTTAAGCCCAATGCGTTAGGCACAAACAATACGGATGCGGAAATTGAATATGCCCTGGAAGCAGGTAAGGCGCTTGGCGCAACATCGGTTACCGTTGAGTTGCCGACCGACCCAAAACAAAGCCAGCGCTTGGGTGATTTGGCGGCCAAACATAAAATGTATATTGGCTACCATGCGCACCTGCAGGCGACAGATACCGGCTGGGATACCGCCTTAAGCCAGTCGCCATATAACTCAATGAACCTTGACTGCGGCCATTATATTGCAGCCGGTGGTAACAATACGAAAGAAACCCTGCTGGCGCTGATTGAAGCAAAGCACGACCGTATTACCAGTATGCACCTGAAAGACCGCAAAACAAAAGCCAACGGTGGCGCCAATATGCCATGGGGGCAGGGTGATACCCCGATAAAAGAAATACTTACGCTGTTAAAAGATAAAAAGTATAAGTTTCCCGCAACCATTGAATTAGAATATGATATTCCTGCCAGCTCAGATGCTGTGGCTGAGACAAAGAAATGTTTTGAGTACGCTAAAGCGGCGTTGGAAGCGTAGCATTAGCTTACTAAATGCAAAAGAGGCATGCAATTTTGCACGCCTCTTTTGTTTTAACAGCCCCCGGCGCTAAGTACCCAGCTTTTTTACTTTTATTAACTGGCCAACCAGGTAAAGCAGGATACCCCAGACTACTGCTATAATGGAATAGGCCATTAACTCAAGCCAGATGGGTGAGCGTCCCCTGCGCGCAAAAAGGGTCCTTTTATCAAAAGTGGAAACATAGTTTACGGCTTTGCCCCAGGGCACTATTTTTTCTGATGTTACATTTCCGTAAGTATCGTCATCTTCAACTTTGGCAACCAGGGTTAAATTTCCTTTGCTGTCACCGGGCAAACTATCTCTTTTAAAATCGGCGCTTATCATTCCCAACGAATCCGTGGTAAACGTTGGTGATTCATTTACATTCAAATCTCCGCCCAGCCTTTTTATAGCAACCTTCATATCCACTCCTTTTACAGGTACCCATACGCTGTCTTTTAACGCTAACAGGGTTGCCACAATTTTTCTTTCATCCGCGGTATCAATTTTTATCTTCGCCTTTGTAACATCTGCCTCACCCTGCGTTGCATCATATTGCTTTGATGCTTCTGACACAACAAAAAAACTTTGCTGCGAAGATTTCATCCACTCATCTTTTGCTGAAGGCGGAATAAATAACACGGCAATTCCCTTATCGTTGGTTATGCCTTTGCCCAGCAAGTGTTCAGGACTTTGGGCGGTAATATAAAAGCTAAGATGAATACCGGGTACCATTTGAAATTTGCCGTCAATTTTTGCCTTGGTAATTGCCTTAAGGTATTGTATATGGTTATTGTTGTTATAATAGCCAAGGTTAAGAATGAGGTCAGCCTTTGCAGCCTGGGAGAATGATTTTATACAGGCAAAAACCACTAATGCGGTTGTTAAGGCTGTATGTTTAAAGTTTTTCATGTTCTTCAATTTCAGTAATTGTTTCATGAATAGGAATGATGGGAAATATTCTTGCAAAAACAGTAATTATCAACAACACGCCTGCCAACGAACCCATGGAAATTGCCCATTCTTCAAGGCTTGGAAAATAATGGCGATAGTCTGCAGGCACATCACGCATAGGTAAAAATGGGTGCAGCAATGTTGGTGTAACAATTAAATATCTTTTAAACCACGAGCCCACTACCACTAATATGCCTGCAATAAAAGCGGGTAATGGTTTGCGCCCTTTTTTAAATACTAAAATCAAAATGGGCAAAATCATCGCCGTGGTTATGGCAAACCAAAACGCCGGGGCAAAATCGCCGGTAAACATGCCGGTTAAGTGGGCAACATCATCCTTCTTCATTTTAAATGCCGGCACCAAAAATTCGTTTATATTAAAATACATGTACAGTAATGCCAGCATTACTACTATTTTGCCCATCCTGTCAAAGTGGTCATTGGTAATATATTTTTCCAGGTGATATGCCTTGCGAAAAGCGAACATGGCTACCATTACACCGCCGGCGCCCACCAAAAATGCGCCTGAAATAAAATATGCGCCAAAGTTTGTGCTGTCCCATCCCGGCCGGTAAGTAGTGGCAAAAAGCCATGATGTTACGGTGTGTATGGCAAATGCAACAGGGATGATTGTAATACAAAGTATGTTGATGGCCTTATTGCTTATTTTTATTTGTTCAGGTGTGTTCTTCCAGAAAGAGCCTAAAAACCTGTACAGCCAGCTAACAAATTTGTTTGCACCTTTTTTAAACTTAAGCAGGATATTGAAATCGGGCAGCAGCGGGAAATACAACAGCAGCAGGCTGATGAAAAAGTAGGTGGTTATTACCACTACATCCCAAATAATGGGTGACTGCAGACGGCCGTGGGTAAACAGGTTATAAAACCTTTCAGGCCGGCCCATGTCAACTATTATTATAAGCGCTGCAAAGGTGATGGCTGATACAGCTATAATTTCCGCAATCCTCGTAAGGGGGGTACTCCAGTGTACATCGGTTAGCCGAAGTATGGCTGTTATCAGCGAGCCTACCAAACTTATTGCAACAAAAAACACAAAGTTTGATATGTATATGCCCCAGGAGGCATAATCCCGCATGGCGGTAACAACCAACCCTTTTGATAACTGGTGTATGTAAGCTATTAAGCCTGCTATGCAAAAAAACAATAAAGCGCCTACCCAAATTTTACCCTTAGCGCCAAATTTTTGCGGTAACAGGTCTTCAATTATTTTTTGTTCTGCTAAAGCTTCCACAGTATAAAATTTAAAAGGTTAACTTTTTGTACCTGTGCTGGTACTGTCCTGCTCGTCAGGCTGAAAAGGAAAATCCCTGTTTACGGGCGGCAGGTAATATACACTTGGCTTGGTGCCAAGGTCTTCCATTAGCCTGTAACCGGCTTTATCCCTTATCAAATCGCTGAACCTAAAGGTTTCGCTCCCGTTGGTAACAGTATCTTCAATCATATCCCCAAAATGAAACACGCCGTTAGGGCAGGCTGATACACAGTGCGGCAACATACCTTTACGCGTCATATCAGCGCAAAAATCACATTTACCTACTGTGCCTTTTTTTTGCGGAATACTTGTTTCGCAACTGTATGGCTGGTCTGCAATTTCTTTTGGCAACCCCGGGTCTTCCCAATTGAATACCCTTGTTGAGTAAGGGCAGGCGGCCATACAAAACCTGCAGCCTATACAGCGGTTACTATCAATGAGCACGATACCATCCTGCCGCTTAAAAGTGGCATCTACCGGGCAAACCTTAACACAAGGCGGCTCATCGCAGTGCATACAGGTAGTAGGCTCCCAATAAGGGGCAGTATGCGCTGCGTCCTGCATGGGGTACACTTTTATCCAGTTTTGGCCGGGGTGCAAATCATGTGCATGGTTACACGCTGCCTGGCACCGCTTTAACTCCTTGCAGCGGGACAGGTCAATCACCATCACAAATTTTTTTCCCGGAATGCCAATGCGCGCTTCTTCGTTACTTACAGGGGGCAACTCGGGCACCGGTTTTAAAAAGGCTTCATCCACCTCTATAATTTCCCCGTCAACAGAAAGCAGTTTGACCATTTTGCCTGATGGCTTTACCATTCCTGTTTCCTCGGTCTCAAAAGGGTTTTTGCCTGATGAGCAGCCGGTAAGTGCGGCCCCGGCCAGTAATGTTGCCGCAATAAACTCACGCCGGGAAGTATCATTTGTATTCATGATTCAACAGTATAAAGTGTCAGGACTTTTTAATCCAGTTTTGCAAATCTTCGTTGGAGATTTTCTTCCGGACCAGTTTAATTTTTGAAGCGTCAACCTCAACAAGCCTTCCATCCCTTGATAATAGTTTCATTGTTTTATTTTCGGCTTCCGGCCCGCATTCAATAACCGGTTTCTTTTTAGAAAATATATTCATTTTGAATAACGAAACCAGGGATAGTATGCCGATAGCGGCTAATACCTTCCTTCGCACTGACACCTGGCCAGGCGTAATTTCTGTTTCTTGCATAACACTAAGCTTGATGGTTATAAATGCACAGCGTAAAAACAACATGCAGTGTACCGCTGGCAAATTGTACAGCCGGCACACTGGAATATTTATTTTTTTAGTGTACGTATGTAGTCAACCAGGCTCCATATATCATCTGTGTCGGGAATTTTCTTTTTGAAGCTTGGCATATCATCACGTCCTTCAGATGTTTTGTAAAACAATGATCCATCGGTTTGAGACTGAAAATCTGCTTTTGTAAAATCCGGTGGTTGTGTTTTTAACTGTGCTGCCTTGCTGCCGTCGCCTAACCCTGTTTTGCCGTGGCATGATGAGCAATGCTGCTGCCAAAGCGCCTTGCCTGCTGAAATTGCATCGGCATTTGATGGCACTGCGTTCTTCATGTTCTTGAAGTTATCAGGCACTACCCACGGCTTTGTTTGAATTGGCGGTTTAAAGGCTGATGTTGCAATAAACATGACTATTCCTGCTGCGATAATGAAACCTCCGGTTGAAAAGAGTTTAATTTTCATGTTGATGGAATTTTATTGTTATAGATTTTTTTTGGTTACTGACATATTATTGATTGCTGCCGGTATCTTTTTATTTCTTCAGGTAAAAGGAAAACTCGGTTTCCATATTCGTCATGTCAACCTCTTCAGGGCTTTTGATGCCGTCAAAAACAAACAAGCCAAAAGCATCATTTTTTGTGTTGAGGTCAATGCATTCTTTTTCACCCTTTTTCCTGGTAAACAGAAGATACCTGCAATTTTTACAATCCATTATTTTTAATTTGGGCCATAATTTTTTTATAGTGATGTGGTCATAGCGCATTTGAAAAAAGTAATCGTGCATTATGCCTTTGTACACAGTCGTGTCAACCTGCGCTTTTATTTTCTCCAGTTGTGCTGTATCAGCATAATAAAACACAGCCGCGGGCGAGTCAACAATTACCGTATCCTGGTAAGTGGCTGCCGGCTTTTTTATAAACTTTGCCCTGCCTGCCACTGCTGAAGTGGAGTCTTTATGTTTGCCTGTCGCATTGTTGTTGCTGCAGGCAAACAATAAAACCGGTAACCATATTATAAGCATTGTTATAACGCTATAACTGCCGCTCCTCCTCAATCCTTCAGCATGTTTTATTACTGCCATTTTCAATGCTGCCATAACGGTTTAAAAGTTCCACAATCTTGTAATGTTAAACCCTATTACAAACTGGCCGCCACCCACCTTTGTGCCATCTGTTTTTGTGTACCCAAACGGCGCGTTTTTATTATAAAGGTTATTTTGTTGCGGGTTAAGCAAAGTATAATTGCCTGCAAAAAGCTGGAAGGTGTGACCGCTTGTATTAAACTCAAACCCAAAGGCTATATTGGGGGTTGGGTTATTTGTCGGATGCTTTGTAAGCGGCTGGTCATAGTCAACTATTATTGCAGTGCCGGGCGTAAGTTTAAACCTTGCGCCTACCGCCAGTGCAATATGGTCAAACTTCATGTCGGCAAACTTTACCTTGGCTGCACTGTCGTATTCAGTATAATAGCCGTTTACGGCGTTTTGGTGTGATACACTAATGGCTGCCTGCAGGGAAAACTTTTCGCTGAACTTCCTGGCTACGATAAGTTGGTTAAAGTAAGATAGGCGGTCAGTTCCGTAAGTAAATAAAACTTTGTTGGGGTCTTTTCTTGTATCGTAGGCCATATCGCCATAATAAGTAACACTTACGGGATATTTGTGTTTGGTTTGTTTTAATATGGCGTATTTAACGCTGCCATCCCACAGCATTTTGGTTTTTGTAAGCCCTGTGCTTACATATAAATTATTAATGGGTGCATAATTAAACCCAAGGCGCATATTTGCCGAAGCAAACAAACCCCACAAGTCCTGTACGCCATTTTGCACAGTGCCAAACCGGTGCATAATATCCAGCTCAAAAGTGCCTTTTACAGGTACCATCACCGTTTGGTCGTCAATAAGCCAAATGCTTTGAAAGGTATTTTTTACCGGTTTAAGTTTAGGCGCTGCTGTTGCTGCTGATGCATCTGCATTGTCCTGCGCTTTAACCGGCGCATGTGCAAAAACTGCAAGTACAGCCAGGCACAGTACTGGTATAAACCGGCGCTTTGGTATATTTATATATTGTTTCATTGTATAATTTTTTATAAGCACTTTAATTGTTGGGTGCCCCGTTTCTAATCCAGTCGTAAATCAGTTGAATATCTGCGGTTGAAGGAATATACTGCCCCATTTGCCCGTTAAGCATTTGGTATATGATGCTTTGATTGGGAACAATGGTATTAACAAACCCACCGTTTACAAGATTTTTATATGCTTCTGAAGAATCCATATATGGCTTCTGACTGCCGGGTACATGGCAACCGGATTTAGCACAGTTGGCGGCCAGTAAAGGAACAATCTGGGTGTTAAAACTTACTTTCTGCGGTGGTGTACTTGCTGATGTTACCGGGGGTGCAATAATATCTCTGTAACAACCGGTTATTGTTAAAAAAATTGCTATTACCGTACATAGCCCCGCCAGGAATATTATTTTTTTCATGGTAATTCTGTTTATCACTTGTTGTTAAAGTTGACGTTTACCTGTATGTCAATGTTATCCCCTATGCTGGTACTGGCAACACCAAAGTCCCTGCAATTAAACGCGAATGACAGTTGCAGGCCGAAGACGCTATAGGTTGATGTGCCGATGGTTACAGAGTTTTTCTTAATGTATTTTAACTTGCCCACCAGGGATTCAGTTTTTGGTGCAGTTAAAAGACCCTGCCACGTTAAATTGAATGTTACTATATAATCAGTACTGTTAGGGTCAAACTCAACTTTGGTAGTTTGTATTTGTGCCAGGTTATTTACCATAAGGTTTTGCTGCCCGGGTATAATTTTGACTGTGCCTAAGGCTGATATGTTACAGCCTGTGTCACGGCCGGGTTCACCTGTATTGGAGGTATTGATTTGCACGTAACCATTGAAGTAAGTTTTAGATGGGTCGTTTTCATAAAATGCCCATGAACTGTCTAATAATGGCTGGCCGGTTACTGAATACAATGTTTGTTGTGCTGGTGTAACATTTGATATGCCAAACCAGTTAAAGCGGCCTGTAAGCAGGCCCGCTGCGCCGAGGTAAGAGGTTGACCACAATACACTGGAGTGAACCTGGTCTAATTTCCATTCTGTAGTATCACCTTTTGTCATATCCCCGGGAAGAAGAACATCAGTACCGTGCGTAATTACAACTACGTTTGACGCAGGTGCAGGGGGAACGACATCTTTATGTGTGCAACTCACGATGTATCCCAAAACGCTTAAGGTAACTATCAGGATCATGAAGATTTTGTTGCTGAGCAGTTTCATAACGAAATTTTTAGATAATTGGTTAAATTGACGGGTCAAAGCTATTTTCATATCAAAAAAACTTGTATGACTGTCATCATAGGTTACCGTGAGATTTGTCACACTATTGTAAACCGGTGCGGAAGGTTATAGGGAAATGGGAGTGAAACATGCGTACGGCCGGCTACTTAGCGTATGATTTCCTGTAAAAAGCCAACAGATATATAATTAACACCATAAGTAAAAGACTACCGCATTGAAGCAAAAAACTGTCGGTGAACATCTTCATATCATTTTTAACAACTTCGCTGCCGGCAGCCGTGTTAAAGAATTGGGAAACCACATCTTTAATTACGAAAAAGAAAAAAACAAGACTGTGTAATAAACTTAACACAGGGCGTTTGGCCAACGCGGGTACAAAGAAGGCCATAGAGCACAGCGCCCACAGCGTTAAATATGGCTGTTGCATAACCATAGTGAGGTTGCCATAAAAATTGCTTCCCGAAAGATTCTTACACTGAAGTCCCAAATATAAAAAGCCACTAAAAGCATATGAAACAGCAAGCATTGCTGCTGCCTTACGGCCTGGATTATTTTTGTTGGGAGAAGCCCCCGCAATAAAAAATACTACTGCATACAGTAAAGGATATGCCGAGAAAAAGGCCAGTATTTCAAGCCGGTGCAGGTATGCAAAAAAAGTGTTACCCATGCTGTAAATGGTGCTAAGGTAACCGGGATGCAGGTTGAAGGATATGATGCGCGTCAAAACAAAGGGTGACAAATATCATACAACCACTTGCATTAATAAATACCCGTTTTTTGTTGGCGGTGGTGCTTACAGCCAGCCAAATAATCTCTTTTCTTCAAAACCAACATACACACCGTCTTCCCTTACCTCAATAGGGTATGTTTTAAGGTAAAAGCCTTCGCCGCTGCTATTGCGGCCGTTTTGCAAGCTAAACTTATAGCGGTGCAGTGGGCAAACAATGTTACCGGCCGCATCAACAAAGCCATCGGCTAATATGCCGCCGGCATGCGGGCATTTGTGGGCGCACGCTTTTATGTTACCGCCTACTTTAGCCAGCGTTATCTTTTTGCCGTCAGCCTCTGCAACAGCAAGCCCGTCACTGTTAAAATGCAGTTCTTCGGTATGTTCGGCTATTTTATGCCAGTGATATTTAGTACTCATTGCAAACGGGTGACGCTAATGTGGTTACAAAATTAACCCGGTAATATAAACCTTTTGCATATTAGTCAACACCACAAAAATTTATCGCAAAAGACCGGACAAAAATCCATTTTACCTATTTATCAGTACAAGCAATTTTTAATAAATCAAGGAATGAATTTGTTGAAAAAAATTGCAATTTTTTATCTAATTTATTGATAGTGAATTATATAGTAACTTTTGCATTCCTCCCTCGTCCCTCTTTTTCCTCCCCCGGTTGCGATAAAAGGGCGAACGGCAGATATTGGCAGGGAGAAGGTTAGACAATAAAAAAACCCCAACATCGCTGTTGAGGTTTGCTGGTGGTGTGGGCCGGGATCGAACCGGCGACACAAGGATTTTCAGTCCTTTGCTCTACCGACTGAGCTACCGCACCGCCTTAAAGAAAGTTGCCTTTCTTTTAAATGGGCTGCAAATATACAGGCAAATATGTAAAATATGCAGTTCTTTGACCGTTTTTTTAAAATTCGCAGTTTTTGGGTGTACGCGCAAAAGCTATCACATCGCGAATGTTGGTCATACCTGTTACAAACTGTACCATCCGCTCAAAGCCAAGACCAAAGCCTGCATGCGGCACAGCGCCAAAACGGCGGGTGTCAAGGTACCACTCCATTTCTTCTACGGGTATATGCATTTCCCGCATGCGTTCTTCCAGCTTCTCAAGGCGTTCTTCACGCTGGCTGCCGCCCACAATTTCACCAATGCCGGGCGCCAGTATATCCATAGCAGCCACGGTTTTGCCGTCGTCGTTCTGGCGCATATAAAACGCTTTAATGGCTTTGGGGTAACCGGTAACAATTACCGGCTTTTTAAAATGTTTTTCCACCAGGTAGCGCTCGTGTTCGCTTTGCAGGTCAATACCCCAGCTAACCTCGTATTGGAATTTCTTCTTTTTATACGCCGGGCTTTGCAGCAGAATATCCACCGCCTCGGTATAAGTAATACGCTCAAACGGGTTGTTCAGCACAAACTCCAGTTTCTCCACCAGGCCAAATTCACTCCTTTTATCCTGTGGAAGCTGTTTTTCTTCATCAGCCAGGCGCTGCGCCAAGAAAGTTATATCATCAGCATTATTGTCCATCGCGTGTTTTATGATGTACTTTATGAACTCTTCCGCCAGGTTCATATTGTCTTCAATATCATAAAACGCCATTTCCGGCTCAATCATCCAAAACTCAGCCAGGTGGCGGGTAGTATTGGAGTTTTCAGCGCGAAAGGTTGGCCCAAAGGTGTATATGTCGCTAAAGGCCATAGCGCCAAGCTCGCCTTCCAACTGGCCGCTTACGGTAAGGTTGGTGCTTTTGCCAAAAAAGTCTTCTGCAAAATCAATAGTACCGTCTTCTTTGCGGGGTGGGTTATCAAAAGGCAGTGTAGTTACGCGGAACATTTCGCCCGCGCCTTCTGCATCGCTGCTGGTGATGATGGGGGTGTGCAGGTACACAAAGCCCTTGTCGTTAAAGAACTTATGCACCGCAAAAGCCAGTGAATGCCTTACGCGAAACACCGCGCCAAACGTGTTAGTACGAAAACGCAGGTGTGCTTTCTCGCGCAGATATTCCAAAGTAGGGCGGTTTTTAAGCTGTAACGGGTATTTTTCGGGGTCGCAGTCACCCAAAACTTCGATGGAGCTGGCCTTAACTTCTACCTTTTGGCCTTTGCCCAGGCTTTCCACCAGTTGACCTACCACCTTAAGGGAAGCCCCCGGGGTTATACGTTTAATGGTAACGTCGTCCAACAGGCCCAGTTCAGCCACTACCTGTATGTTATTATTGGTACTGCCATCGTTTAACGCTATAAACTGGTTGTTACGAAAACTGCGTATCCAACCCATTACTGTTACCTCGTGGCCGGTTTGTACACTGGCCAGCAGGTCTTTAATCTTTGTCCGCTTGTTAAACATGGCTTCTAAATTTTGGGCTGCAAAGATAACGGGGATTTGGCAGGATTAAAAGGATGAAAACAGCCCTGGAAAGATTATTTACTTAGCTGCAGTACATTGTTGGGCTTTAATTGTGTCACTCACTTGTACGGTTTGCCCGCCATTGGGCTTTTGCCTGGACCATTATTTGGGGGATTTGCAGAAGGACGGGATAGAAAGACGCCGTTTCGAATATCCTTTCATCTAACCAATCTAACCAAATCCCGGATCAGGCATAGGTGGCTCAAACAAGCCTTTTCAACTCATCAAGGTTTCCGTTAAAGGCGAGCACTCTCGGCTTTTTGCCCTTTTCAAAACTACCCAGCAAGTTTTCCATACCAAGCGCTTGTGCCCCGTTAAGCGTGGCCCATTGCAGCATTTCTTCAACGGGTATGGCCGGGAAATGGTTACGAAGGGTTTTTATTTCGCCCAATATGCATAGCATATCATTGCTGGCAAGGCTATCTGTACCCAGCACAATGTGGCAGCTATTGTTGCGTAACATATCAACCGGCGGCAGCCTGTTCTCAATATACAAGTTGGCATTGGGGCAAAGGCAGAAGAAAGTTTCCGGTTTTCCAGCTAGCGAACTGCGTTTTGTAAAATCAATATCTTGCTGGTTTACAAACGTGTTGTGTACAAGTATAATGCGTTTGGTTTTATCAAGTTCTTTGAAATAGGTTTGCAGGCTGGTTTTGCCGGACGGCAGAAAGAAGGAAATATCAATATTAAACAGGCTAAACAATTTCCGGAAACCGCTTTCGCCGGTAAGAAAGAAACTGTTTTCTTCCGGGCTTTCCTGGTTATGGATGGTAATAACATTGCCTGCGGAGTGATTGTTTATCAGGCGCATTAGCTCAGGTGAAGTGGAGTAAGGGGCATGTGGCACAATGGATTGCAGGGTGTGTGGTTCGCTTTCACTGAATTGCCTCCATACCGCTTCGGCCTGCTCAAAGCGTTTTTGGGCAGCGGCAGGTACAAAGCCGGTGGCCTCAATAAAGTTGTGGTAGTGCATCCGCCCCTGGTTCTTCTGGGGCAGGGTATGGGCAGTATTGCAGATATCACCCACTGCAACTATACCATTACCCAGCATTTCCGCTTCCGCGTTTTCAATGCCCCTGTAAATAAGTTCCTCGGCAAAGCCGCGCTGCTGCATTACGGTAATTACAAAATCTGCCAACCCGGTATGTTTGGGTATAAGGCCTTTCATGTGGCTCAGCTCAAGGTGGCAGTGACAGTTGATTAGACCAGGAGAAAGAATACCGGGATGGTATAGTACATCGTCGCCCGCTTCGGAAAGGGGAATGATGGCCTCGATGGTGCCGGTTTCGGTGGTGATGAGTACTTTTCCCTCTAAAAACTGCCTGCCGTCAAAAAGTTTATCGCCTGTAAATTTTAGCCATGCCATAATACAAAGTTAATCGCATCTTTCCTCTCTTTAAAACCCGTAATTTTGCAGCCGCTTTCAGAAACTTGTGAACCCGCGGGATTTATGACTTCTGAAACACTCAAACCAAGGAAACAGATGTTAGACCAGTTAGAAGCCATAAAAGCCCGTTTTGAACAGGTAGGCGTAGCCCTTACCAACCCCGAAATAATTAATAACCCACGGGAGTTTGGCCGCATGAGCAAGGAATACCGCGACCTGGAAAAGATTGTACAGCCCTTTGAAGAATACAAAAAGGTTGCTGCCGACTACGATTTTGCCAAAGAGGGGCTGAACAGTAATGACGAGGATATGCGTGAACTGGCCAAAATGGAATTACCGGAACTGGAAGAAAAGAAAACCGAACTGGAAAAGTATCTTACCAAGTTATTAATACCCAAAGACCCGCAGGATGATAAAAATGCCGTTCTTGAAATAAGAGCGGGCACCGGCGGTGATGAGGCAAGCCTTTTTGCCGGCGACCTGTTAGGTATGTATCTTAAGTACGCCAACAAAAAGGGCTGGAAAACAGCTATTGTGAGCGAAAGTGAAGGTACGGTAGGCGGATATAAAGAAGTAGTGGTAGAGGTACAGGGTGAGGATGTTTACGGCACGCTGAAATTTGAAAGCGGTGTACACCGTGTACAGCGTGTGCCTGATACAGAAACACAAGGCCGTGTGCATACGTCTGCAGCTACAGTAGCCGTAATGCCGGAGGCAGAGGAAGTGGATTTTGAACTAAACCCGGCTGATGTTAAAATGGAAACAGCCCGCAGCGGCGGCGCAGGTGGACAAAATGTAAACAAGGTGGAAACCAAGGTTATGCTTACCCATATTCCTACTGGTACCGTGGTGGTTTGCCAAACGGAACGAAGCCAGTTGGGTAACCGTGAAAAGGCAATGACAATGCTGCGTACCAAATTGTATGAGGAACAGGTGCGTAAACATGAAGAAGAAATTGCCCGCCACCGTAAAACGCTGGTGAGCACAGGTGACCGCAGTGCTAAAATTCGCACCTACAATTGGCCGCAGGGGCGTGTAACCGACCACAGGATTGGGCTTACATCATACAACCTTGATGCCGTTATTAATGGTGATATAGACGAATTTATTGAAGCCCTGCAGGTGGCAGAGAATGCTGAAAAAATGGCAAAACAAAATTAGTTTATTGTTTGTGGTTTATAGTTTGCAGTCAGAAACCGGTATCCTGCAACTGGTAACCGGCAACTTTTATAGCTTATGCGCATAGCAGTAATTCATCACATCAGCGCTACAGAAAACGATTACGGGTTTTATGTTTCCGACCTTTTGTCGGAGTATGCTGCATGGCTGGGCTACGAGGTGCAGTTGCTGGAAGATTTTATTTTCTATGCCAATAAAACCAAATCGCTGGCCGACAATGCAGTTATTGGCATACATGTAAAAGCCAGCAGCAGTATGGGTTTGCGCTGGTGGTACAGCGCAAAGCTGCCGTCTATTCTCGCCCAAATAAGGGCGCATGTAGTGGTTAATCTTAACGGCGTTTACAGCAGGGCAACAAAAATTCCGCAAGTACTTGCCTTTTCAGATGTTACATTTTTAGGCGAAGGGGAAAAAAATAAATCAACGTGGCAAAGGCTGGTAGCAAAAAACCTGGCGGCATATGCAGGTGGCGCTGCTACTATTTTTACTTACTCTAAACATGCTGCCGGCGCGATAGAAAAAAAGGCTGCAAAAGCGCCGCACATAATTCCTTTTTGTGCAGGTAAAGATTATAAGGTTTGGGAGTGGCATGAAAAAGTATTGACAAAATCGGAGTTTACTGAAGGCAAGGAGTATTTTATTTGTGTGCTGGATGATGAGAATGCTGGATTGTGGCTTACCCTGCTTAAATCATTCTCAAGGTTTAAAAAATGGCAACAGAGCACCATGCAGCTTATTTTACTGCCAAAACATGAAATTGTACCGCTGAAGATTGTTGACAAAATGGCTACATACAAATACAGGGATGATGTACAGATGCTTGACAACCTTTCAGAAAAAGAAAAGGCTTCCCTGTTTGGCTGTGCCTACGCTGTAATACATGTACCTGCCAACGATGCAGACCTGCTGCCTGTGGTTGAGGCGCTGGCATGCGCTACACCTGTTATTGTTACGAAAGCACGCAGCGAGAGCCTGGAAGAATATGGTAAGGATACCAGCATAACCCTTGAAAAACCGGAGGCTGAAGCATTGGGTGATGCCGTTATCAACATATTTAAAAACGAAGAACAGAAAACAAAAATGGCAGAAAACGCTAAAGCACAGGCTGCCGAAATTAAACGCGATGATATTGCAAAATTGCTTTGGGAAATAATTGAAACCGCTGCAAAGGGCTAAAGTTACCAGGCCCGGTGCATCTGCTTCTTTCCGCTTATTTTTGATATATATTTCAACTTGTATGGATAAATCGACAATAACGATAGACGTTCATTTAGATAAGGACAAAATACCGCAGCAGCTAACCTGGCAGGCAAACCCCGCAGACGAAGCGCAAAACGCCAAGGCAATGCTTGTGGCATTTTGGGATGGGGCGGAAAAAACCGCGTTGCATATTGACCTTTGGACAAAAGACATGATGGTAGATGAGATGGCTGATTTCTACTATCAAACATTAATGGGTATGGCAGACACGTTTGACCGCGCTACGCACAATCATGAACTTGTAAATGACATGAAGGCATTTGCCAAAGAGTTTTTTCATAAATTCAGGCAACAGCAATTAACGGACAATAAATAGGGCGGGCTTAATAGCAGCGCTGTTTCGTATATTCGTTTCATTAAATAATTTATTATATATCGCCGGTAATCAAAAATCTATTAATCAATATAACTCTTGCAATATGAATTTAGAAGGTAAAGTAATGGAGCAGATGAAAGACGCTATGAAGAGCAAGAACGAAGCTGCCTTGCGCAGCCTGCGGGCAATAAAGGCTGAGATAATAAAAGCCAAAACAGAACCCGGCGCTAATGGCGAAATTTCCGCGGACACCGAACTGAAAATGCTGCAGAAAATGGTAAAGCAACGCAAAGATTCGCTGGATATTTACCAAAAACAAAACAGGACAGACCTTGCACAAAAGGAAATTGAAGAAATAGAAGTTATAGAAAAGTTTTTGCCCAAACAGCTTACGGAAGCCGAACTAAGGGCGGAAGTGGCAAAGATCATTGCAGAAACAGGTGCTTCGTCTCCCGCAGATATGGGCAAAGTAATGGGTGTTGCTTCAAAAAAGCTGGCCGGCCTTGCTGAAGGCAAGGCAATATCAGGCACTGTAAAAGAAATGCTGGCAAAATAACATTAAGAGTTAAGGCGCAGGGCCTGGCTAACAGCTTTCTGCAAATTGCGGCCAAAGCACAATCTTTCAATTGTAAATACCGTTTATAAGCCCGGGAAGGGAGAGATTCATGGGGGCAAGGATAAACACGTATAGCATTCTTAGCAAACGCTTACTATATCATGGTAATAGATATTATCCTCCTTGTTTTGCTTGCTATAGCCTGTTTTAAAGGGTATAGCAGGGGACTTATTGTTGCCATATTTTCATTTCTCGCCGTTATTATCGGTCTTGCGGCAGCCATGAAATTTTCAGTGGTGGTTAGCGGTTGGCTGCAAAACAGCACGCATATCAGCAAGCAGTGGCTGCCATTTATTTCTTTCCTTGTAGTAATGATAGCGGTAGTTATACTGGTAAGGCTCGTTGCCAATATGTTACAAAAAAGTGTTGAGTTTGTAATGCTGGGCTGGGTTAACCGGCTTGGCGGCATTGTTTTTTACGTAGTAATATATGTTACTGTGTACAGCATAGTACTTTTTTATGGCGCCAAAATGAACATTATTAAACCTGGGGCATTACAATCGTCCCAAACATACGCTATTATTGAACCTATCGGGCCCAGAGCTGTTAATATTCTTGGTACACTTATCCCGGTGTTTAAAGACATGTTTACCGACCTGGAAACCTTTTTTGGCTCGCTGGTTAACGGCCATTAAATAAGCAAGGCTTATAGTATGTTCATCATAAAATAACCCTCCATAGCAGTTTTCAAACAGTTTAACAGGCTTTTTTAACCGGAAAAAAGGTAAATTTGCATTTATCCTTGTGTAAGTTTATTCATCCTTCTAAACAATAAGGTTTTTTCGTTTCATTTACGTTTATTTGTAACAGGTAAATGCAGAAACGATTTTTTTAAGGAAAGTAACAATGGATTATACAATAAAACAAACTGATAAGTTCAGGTATATTGAGGAAGGTGAAGGGGAACCCCTGATGCTGCTGCACGGATTGTTTGGAGCATTGAGCAATTTTAAAGACCTGATTGAATATTTCCGTACCGGGTACAAAGTTATTGTTCCCATGCTGCCCTTATTTGACCTTGATATTTTTCATACAACAGTAGGCGGGCTGGAAAAGCATGTACAAAAATTTATTGAACTGAAAGGGTATAACAATATCCACCTGCTGGGTAATTCACTGGGCGGCCATGTGGCCTTAGTACATATTCTTAAACACCCTGAACACATAAAGTCGCTTATTTTAACCGGAAGTTCCGGGCTGTTTGAAAACGGTATGGGTGACAGCTACCCTAAAAGGGGTGATTATGAGTATATTAAGAAGAAAACCGAGGTTACCTTTTACGACCCTGCCATGGCTACCAAGGAACTGGTAGATGAAGTGTACTCAATAACAAATAACAGGCTTACAGTAATTAAAATAATAGCTTTAGCAAAAAGCGCCATCCGCAACAACCTTAATGAAGAACTAAGCCAAATAAAGCAGCCCACGCTGCTTATTTGGGGAAATAACGATATAATTACTCCACCATTTGTTGCCAAGGAGTTTAACAAGCTTATTCCAAACAGCGAATTGTACTTCATTGACAAATGTGGCCATGCGCCAATGATGGAAGTGCCATCTGAATTCAACCGGATACTCGAACAATTTTTATCCAGGCTTAAACAACCTGTTGCAGCGATAGTCTGATATTTAATGTCATACTATTGCGGGGGCTGAAAATATGTTAGTATCGCAAATTATAGAAACGAATTTTCCGCAGCTTCAATTTAACGACAAAGTATCTTTTGCCCTTTTATTGATGGATGATTACAATGTTGACCACCTTGCCGTTATACATGACGACAGGTTTGCCGGCATTGTAAGCAAGGATATTTTGCTGGAGGCAGATGAAGATAACGCGGTGTCAGCACTACAGGAACAGTTTTTACAGGCTTGTGTTTTGGCGCACGAGCATTTTCTCGCCGCTGTCAGGCTGGCGTCTGAATCCGGAGATATTACCCTTATTCCGGTTGTTAATGAAAGCAAGGAGCTGCTGGGGGTTATTACTACCAAAAAACTTATACACGCAACCGCCATTTTTAACGCTGTTGAAGAGCCCGGCGCTATAATAGTGCTGGAAATGGACAAACGTAACTTGTCTTATGGCGAATTAAGCCGCCTTATAGAAACGAATGATGCCTATATAACGCAGCTAAACACCTATACCGAAACTTCAACAGGCTTATTACAGGTTACCATTAAGGTTAATAAGATTGAAATATCTGATATTATTGCTACCCTGCAGCGCTACGACTATAATATCCGGTATTATTTTGGGGAAGAATTGTATGAAAATGAATTGAAAGAGAACCTTGATTTATTAATGACCTACCTGAACATTTAATGTTTTTTCACGTTATTTCATACGTTTGTTAAAATTATACGTATAAAATAAAAAAGGCCTGCAAAAGCCTATTTTTACTATTCACCAGTCCAACTGTAACACGTAATGAAATTTTTTCACAGGCAGCTGATGCTATGGATATGTTGTGCTATGTGCTTGTGCAGCGCTGCCCAAACCGATACAGTTGCGGCCCGCAGTTCGCCTCAAAATGCATTTGATACTTCGGTAAGTTCTCCTTTGCTGCTTATAGCAGATATTGCTATATCGGGCAACAAAAAAACAAAACCATATATAATTGAACGGGAAATACCCTTTAAACAGGGCGATTACATCCTGAAAAAAGACCTTGAGGCTAAGCTTATTCTTGCAAAGGAGCAAATAATAAATACAAGCCTTTTTGTGTATGTAGATGTGTACGTGGTTAGCCAGGCCGGTGAACTGGTATTTATAAAGGTTGACGTTAAGGAGAGGTGGTATCTTTTCCCCTTACCATACTTTAAGCTTGTTGACAGGAATTTTAACCAGTGGTGGGTAAAAGAAAACCACAGCCTTAAAAGGGTTAATTACGGGTTGAAGTTTATGCAAAACAACGTAACAGGCAGAAATGATATGCTGAATATATTTTTAATATCGGGGTATAACCACGAGGTTGACCTTAGGTATATTCAGCCTTTTGCCGACCGGGCGTTAAAAAGCGGTTTTGATGTAGGGTTCCTTTACCAGCAGCAGCATGAAATGAACTACGGGACGTCGTTAAGCAAACAGGTATTTTATAAGGAAAACGACAATTATACCAGGAAGACTATACGCGCTGAGGCGGCATATTTATACAGGCCTGCTGTTAAAACAAGGCACACTTTCCGGGTAGCATATGTGCACGAGGAAATTGCTGACAGCGCAGAAAAACTCAATCCCAACTATTTTAATTATGGTGCAAAAAAAATGTCTTTTCCCGAGGTTTCATATACCATGCAGTATTTTGGTGTAGATAATATTGCCTACCCGCTGAACGGTTTTACCGCAGATTTCTCGCTGCTGCAAAGGGGCTTTAATAAAAAAATGGAAATGACGCAGTTGGAAGCCCATGCTTCTTTCAGCCACCCCTTTATTGGTAACACAAACCTGCAATTACAGGCGGCCGGCATTATAAGGGCGCCCTTTGACCAGCCATATTATAACCAGCAGTTGTTTGGTTATGGGGACGTTTTCCTCAGGGGGCTGGAATATTACGTGGTAGATGGTGTTGCCGGTGTTTTAGGGCGCGCCACCGAGCGAAAACAGTTGTTTACGGTAGTGCTGAAACCGAAATATAAAACCAAAGAGTACGCACCTATACCATTCAGGTTTTACCTGAAAGCTTTTGGTGACATTGGTTATGGTTATAGTACTAACTCGGGCAACAGCCTGTTAAACAATAAGCTAATGCATACCTGGGGGTTTGGAATGGATATTGTTTCCCTGTACGATGCGGTTTTTAAATTTGAATACAGCTTTAACCAATTTGGTGAAAGCGGATTATTTTTTCATGTGCAAGCCGACTTTTAATTTATCTTGCTATAGTAGTTTACGCTACCCAAATATATTAATAAGAAACCTTACATGAAAATTGCGATTTACAGCAGGGGTTTAGGCGATGACATGAAAAGCGAACTTGAAATTTTATTGAGCGAGTTGCAAAAACATGATGTAAGGATTGCGCTGTACGCCCCGCTTGCCGGGTATGGGCTGAGCCTGCAAAACAACACCAGTATAGATTTTTTTTCAGGACCGGCGGAACTTGATAACAGCATTGATTTTTTGATTAGCCTGGGCGGAGATGGAACTATATTAGACACAGTATCGCTTGTACGGGATAAAAATATACCCGTATTAGGTATAAATTTCGGCAGGCTCGGCTTTCTTGCAAGTATCAGTAAAGAAGAATTGGCTACTGCGGTAGATGCGCTTATCAACAGTACCTATGTAATAGGCAAAAGAACACTGATACACGTTGACGCAGATCCGGCCCTTTTTGGCGAAGCGCCTTTTGGATTAAATGAGTTTGCCATACATAAACGCGACACGTCGCCGATGATAAAAATTCATACTTATCTTAATGGTGAATTTTTAAATTCTTACTGGGCGGACGGGTTGATAATTGCCACCCCAACAGGCTCTACCGGCTATAATATGAGCTGTGGCGGCCCGATTGTGTTTCCTGAATCCTCCAGTTTTGTAATTACCCCGGTTGCACCGCATAACCTGAACGTCAGGTCAATTGTTGTGCCTGACAATAATATTATTTCATTTGAGATTGAAGGCAGGACGGAGCAGTTTATTTGTGCGCTTGACGCCCGCAGGGAGATAGTTGATAAAACGGTGCAGCTTGCTGTAAGAAAAGAAAAGTTTAAAATGAACCTGCTGGTGTTAAATGAAAATAATTTTCTTTCCACCCTCCGTACCAAATTAACCTGGGGGCTGGACAAACGGAATTAACAATTTTATATTGGCGGCAGTATATTCATTACAGCATTGCTATAGCTTGTTTTTTGTAACTTGTCTTGTCATAATACGCTTGTCATGTTCCAAAAATTTTTGTTGGGATTTGAGAATATTCCTTCTTTTTACCGGGCGCTGATACTCGCCGGGGGATTAACCTTATTTTGGCTTGCTGAAAGTGCTTTGCCACTATTTACAGATAAATACAACAAGTGGAAACACGCCGGTGTTAATATTTTTTTTACAGTAACAACTATTGTAATAAATTTTGCTTTCGCCGTGCTTATTGTGTATTCCAGCAGGTGGAGCATCGCCCATTCATTTGGCGTACTTCAGTGGCTTAAATTACCTTTTTGGGTCGTGCTCGTAGTAGGGCTAATGGTACTGGACTTTATCGGCGCATATTTAATTCATCTTATTCAGCATAAAGTAAAATGGATGTGGCGTTTCCACATGATACACCATGCTGATACACATGTTGATACTACAACCGCCAACAGGCATCACCCGGTAGAGAGTGTTTTCAGGGCTGTTTTTACTTTACTGGCAGTGGTCATTTGCGGCTCACCTATGTGGCTTGTAATGTTGTATCAATCCCTGTCTGTTTTGTTATCACAATTCAACCATGCAAATATCAGGCTGCCCGGCTGGCTTGATAAGGCGCTAAGCTTTGTTATTGTTTCCCCTAACATGCACAAGGTGCATCATCATTTTAAACGCCCCGAAACAGATACCAATTACGGCAATATATTTCCCTTTTGGGACTGGATTTTCGGCACTTACAGCAGCACGCCTGCTAAAAACATTCAATACGGGCTTGATATATTGGAAGGCAGAGACGACCTGGGTATAGGCCGGCAATTAAATTTACCCTTTGATAAAACAATTGGTAACAAATAAAATAAATGTGAATGATAACCGGATGAGTGCACATTTTTACTACTGCCAACTTATTACAATTTCATCGGTGTTGTTGGTGAAATAAACTGTTTGCTGGGGTTTCATTACTTCTGCCTGTTGGCATGTTTTGTAATAATCTGCATCATAATAATCCTCTAAATATTCAAGACCGTTTAATATTTTTTCCCGGCAACTTTCAAGGGTCGTTTGTGTATTGTTTCCAGTTACATTTTGTATTTCTTCAAAGCCGTGCAGCACAAGCTGGATAATCTTAAATTGTGATGGATAACTGCCCTGTTGCGCAGACAATGTTATTTGTTTAACAGCAGGATTAAAACGGATGATTCTTTTGCAATAATTGCCTTTTTTATAATCAAATGTATTGCCGTCATCTTCGTAATAAGTAAAGGCGCCGGCGTTAGTGCCGTTATAAACGTGCAGGTAAAGTGTGTCAGACGGTTTTTGTTTGGTTGATTGGATTGATGATTGCATCGGTATAACAGAAGATGCCTTTACAAACACCGGTATCTTCCAGGATGACAACTCCTGTAAAACTTCCCTGTTGCCCTCTATTCTTTCATCTGTGTACATGTCATACCAGGTATCGTTTGGCAGGAAGAACTTTTTGTATTTTTCTGCCGGCGTTACAGGTACAACAAGCAGCGCATCGCCGAATGTAAATTCATACTGGTAGTTTGGGTCATAAACCCTGTTATCGTAGGGATATTGTATGCAAAGGCTGCGCACAATTGGCATACCCGTTTGAGACGCTTCATAAAAAGCAGCATATATATAAGGCAACAACCTGTACCGGAACTGTATATTGGTTTTACTTATCGCTTCAGTCTCTTCGCCGTAGGCCCATGGCTCATTCGCGGCACCAAAAAACTCCCTGTGGTTACGTAAAAATGGCGAAAAAATTCCCACTTGTATCCATCTCCTGAACAAATCCTTGTTCCCGTCACCTATATACCCACCCAAATCAGGCCCAACAAATGGGATGCCTGATAATCCAAGTTGGTTGTTTAGCAGTACACCGCTTAACAGGCCTTCATTGGTAGCCATATTATCCCCGCTCCATACTGCCGAATACCGCTGCACGCCGGCAAAAAATGAACGGGTAAGTATAAAAGGCCTTCTTCCTTCCCCGTATTTTAAAGCCGATTCAAAACTGCTGCGCGCCATCTGCATACCGTACACATTTTTGGCCTCCAAAGCACCTGTTTTATGACCGTCAAAACCAAACACAACATTTGGTGGCAAATAACTGCCGCTAACTGCAGGCTCGTTCATGTCGTTCCAGTAACCATGAATACCATTATCCGGCAGAAACTTCATTTTATTTATCCACCATTTTCTTCCTTCCGCAAGTGTAAAATCAACAAAACGGTTTCGGCTGGGTGGAATATCTGAAATAAAATAACTTCCATCACTGTATTTCAGCAACACATCATTTTTGGCTGCATCAAGGCTGGCAGTATATGTGGTGTCAATCTTAATACCCGGGTTTACTGAAGCCGTCACTTCAATACCCATGTTTTTTAACTCGGCAGTCATACCAGCCATATCGGGAAACCGGTTGGTATTAATCCTGAAGGGCTCGTACTCATGCAGGTAATCCGCATCCAGCACCATGCAATCCAGCGGTATGCCTTTACTCCTGAACATTCTCGCTATATCCAGCACCTTGCTTTGCGGGTAGTAGCTGCAGCGCGACTGGTGGTAACCAATACTCCACAATGGCGGCAACGGCATGTGGCCGGTAAGTGCGGTATAATGCTGCAATATTTTTGCGGGGGTGCTATCATAAATAAAAAAATAATCAGCATCCCCTCCTTCGGCATTAATAGAATAATAATATGGGGTGCTCAACCCAAAATTGAAAAATGTTTTGTAAGTATTGTGAAAGAAGAGGCCATATACTTTTTGATGATGGATGCCCATAAAAAAAGGTACACTGCCATACATACTTACCCGGGTGTCTCCATAACGGTAGTTGTCCGTATTATCGAGTGTAAAGCCCTGCCCGCGTTTATCAAGATTGCCCAGTACTTCTCCCAGCCCTACAAATCTTTCACCATCCTGCAGTTTTTTATAAACACTTACCTTATCCCCGGTAAACGATGTGCCAAAGCCCTGGCCGGGCACATCGCTGTTAATAATATTGCCTGCTTTGTCTTTAAAGGTAAACAACAATTCAGGCGCTGTTTCTATATCTGCAGTTATGGCGGTTGTAGAGAGCGTTATATTTTCGCCGTGCACCTGTATCTCCACATTTGCATGTATGGGGATGGCAGTATCTTCCAGCGCATACGAAAAATTTGAGAAGGCCGCATGGCGGGATACCCTTACGCGGATAATATTGTCATTATACACATGCACATCAAAAATGGCGTTTGCCGTTTTGCCTGAGATGCCACCGGGTATTTTATTGAAAGATACTGCCCTGCCCACGCTTTGCACCTGGGCAAAAATTATAAGGGGCATCCCAAAAAACACAGCTAAAAGGCAACCGCCTTTTTTTATGAAGGTAAAAGTGTGCATGAATTGAGGTGATTATTTATACTGAAATCCCAGCTTTTTTAACCCCTGCTGAATTTCGGGGTTACTCATAAATAATTTCCATAGCAAACCCGTACGGTAATTTTCAATCATTACCACTTCCGGTCCCTGGTCAATGGCGAGATAAGATGTTGCATACCAGTTTTTAGTTTCGTTAAAAGCATCTACAAAACCATACGGCCCCCAGATTTTATCTCCCAAATCATAGTAAAAATGTTTTATCGCTTTCATTGAATATTCGGGTGTGTACACGATGGATGATATTGCCGCCGTTGGTGATATTGTGCCGAAATCGTTTGTGGGGCTGTGGGCATTATAGCCATCGTAGGTGTCGCTGGCTGTCAGGCCCCAGCAATCTTCGCCATAGCCTTTAAAGTGTTTTGGATTGTCAACACAATACTTATAGTTAATAAGTGTGTGAGCATAATTTTGCTGCCAGTAATCTGCGTATTCATCTTTTAAATTATGCGGGTTTAACCCGAGAAAAGAATAGTGCGCAAAAAATAGGGGGCCGCCATAATCAAAGCCCAGGGGAAGTGTTACCCCGTAAAATTGTTTACCATTTCTAAAATGGTCGCTTACCGCCCAGCAATGGTGGTAAACAGTTGCATTAATTGAATAATCAGGGGATGAAGCCGCGAGAATATAGGTAATAAGTGTTTCGTTCCAGCCACGCAGTTCAAAGTTCATACTCCAGTCATTGTTTGGGCTCCAGTGCCAGTACAGCAGGTCTAAGCCGCCGCGTGTATGCCAGCTCCACTCCACCTCGTTCCATAACCCGGTAATGCGGTTATGCAATTCTTCCTCCACCGGGGTGTGGCGGGTAAAGTATTGCCTTGCACAAAGAAGTCCCTCAAATAAATAAGATGTTTCTACAAGGTCAGCGCCATCATCTTTCCTGCTGAATGGTATAGTTTTACCTGTTGCCCCATTCATCCAATGCGGAAACACGCCGTGGTAGGAGTCAGCTTTGGATAAAAACCGCACCATCTTCAGCAGCCGTGCGGCAACTGAGTCGCGTGGCACCCACTTGCGTTCTGCCGCAACAATCATTGCCATTACGCCAAAACCTGTACCGCCTGTAGTTACAACTTCATCGCCATAATCGTAGGCTACGTTACTGCGTTCACGCGCCATGCCGCTTACCGGGTGGCCAAAATCCCAAAAATAGCGGAAGGTTTGTTTCTCTACCAAATCAAGCAGGGCTGAATCTGATAAATTCTTTGGCCTGTCCGCAGCATTAAAGGTTTGACAAAACGAGCGGGTAGACAGTACAATGCAAATAATGGCAAGCGCGTATTTCTTCATCACACAAAATTTAGTGCTTCAAATATACTTAGGCTTTTAAACAGTTTCACTTTTGCCTTTAAGAGGCTTTTATCCGCCAATCATAATAGTTAAATGTGCCACTCACCCAAAATATTTGCCGTTTAAAATGATTTGCCTTGCAAAGGCCGGAAACTTAGCCTTATTTAGATGTACGAAATATTTCGTTAATAATAACTGACTAATAATCTTATCATGAAAAAAATATCTTTTTTATTAGCATTGTCATTGGGTTGTGCGCTAACCTTAATGGCGCAGGATGGCGAGTACCTTAAGCCCAGCGGAAATGTAATAACACGCGATGTTGCAGTTAAGCCATTTTCTGCCATAAAGGCAAGCGGGCTGTACGACCTTATTTTAACCCAGGGCAGCAACGAGGGCGTAAAGGTTGAGACTGACGATAACATGCAAAGCCTTATTGTTGTTAGCAATGATGGTAATGCACTTGTGATTGATGAGCCTAAACTGCGTGATCATTCTGTACATTTCGGGAGCGCGGATAACGAACATACAAAAAGGCAGCATTTTAAAGTGTATGTAACGTTTAAGAATATAAGCAGCCTTGATTTGCAAACCATCGGTAACATACACGCTGATGCCGCGCTTAGTTTTGATGCCCTGCAAATAAATGATAAATCGGTTGGCAATATTAACTTGTCTCTTACCGCTAAAAAACTTACCGTAACAAATAAGGGCGTGGGAAGCGTTACGCTCAGCGGCAAAGTGGATGATGCGGTTATTACAAATTCAGGTGTTGGTTCTTTTAACGGGCAAGACCTTGTAGTGCAAACAATGCATATTAATAATACAGGCGTTGGCCATGCCGAGGTGAATGTTGTGAAAGACCTTATGGTAAAAGACTCATTTTTAGGGAAAGTAAATAATAGCGGCCCTGCCAAAACACATAAAATGGAGGGCGTACAAATATAAAAATGCTCTGTTGTTGGCGTTTTTAAACCATTGCGTTGTAAGCTGCAATGGTTTTTTTATTAAAAAAAGCCCCTGCTGGGGCTGCTTATAAAATGTTTTGCATTTATTTATTTCAGGCTTTTTCTTCATGTACCACTAAAACAGGCACATTGCCTTTGTAAGTCATATTTTTAGTTTGGCTGGGTTTAAACAGGCGCTCAATTAACGGGTGGTCGCGCTGTATGCTGATAATAAGGTCAATGCTTTTTTCTTCCGCAAAAAGATGCAGGCCTTCTTCAACATCAAAAAACCGCAGGAAATAAAACTCGGGATTAAATTCTTCAAAATGCGCCATCAACGCCTTTTTCTCCTTCTCATGGTGCTCAGTAAGAGCTATATAATGGTCGCTGTTTACATTTACAATATGCAGTGAAGGGTTAAAAGTAGCGAGGAATTTTTTAATGCTTTCTGCGGGAGTGCTATAATAAGTGTTCTGCAGGTCTGAAGCCAGCATAACGTTATTGAGACCTTTGTATTCTGCTGTTTCCTGCACAATCAATACAGGGCAGGCGCCTGTACCGGCCATTTTTAAAGCATTGGAGCTAACAAATTTTTGTGCCAGTTCGCTGCGTGGTGTAATGCCCATAACAACAAGGTCTGCCTGTTCGCTTTTAACTAAAATTTCCAGGTGCTCAACAAAGCCGTGCCCTAACACACATTTTCCGTCAACGGATAAATCGGTGCCTGCAGATAGTTGTTTGCATAATTCATCAATCTTATCAGGCGCGTCTGCTGCGTCGCTTTCACTTTCGGAAAGATGATACAACATAATTTTTACACCGGGGTAGCCGCTGCACAGTGCTGCTGCATACCTGGCTGCATTTAATGATGTTTCTGAAAAATCTACAGGTACAATTACTTTGTTCATAACAGGTGATGGTTTGTGTTGGGGTGAAGATAAGGCAATGTTGTAAAATGGACAATAAGCGGCGCTTAAAAATTAAACGCAGATAGCCGTATGGATTATTTTACACACCTAAAACCGATGTGGTTTGAACCTGAACTTACTTCACCTTTTCCTCGGGTGCCAACCATATAACGTGTGCAGTATTGGTCGGTACACAGAAAAGACCCACCCCGCTGTACTTTTTTTTGAGATATTGGTTCATCCGGGTCATAAGAACTGGTAGGGCCCTGGGGGTTTTTAGTTAATTTATTTTTAGCAAGCTGGGCATAATAATCCGGCCTGTACCAATCACTGCACCATTCCCAAACGTTACCCGCAATATCATACAGGCCATATTTGCTGGCGGGGTAACTTTTAACCGGTGCAATGCCAGCATAGCCATCGGCGCCAACATCATCGTTAGGAAAGCTGCCTTCAAAAATATTGGCCATCCATTTGCCATTTGGCCTTAACTGGTTGCCCCATGGGTACAACTCACCTGCCTGCCCACTCCTCGCAGCAAATTCCCATTCTGCTTCGGTAGGCAATCTTTTGTCTGCCCATTTTGCGTAAGCGGCAGCATCTTCCCAACTCACCTGTACTACGGGATAATTATCTTTTCCTGCAATGGAACTTTTCGGTCCATCGGGATGCCGCCAGTCAGCGCCCCCCACATACTTCCACCATAATAAGTAATTATTGAGCGGAACAGGCTGCCCGGGTGGCGTAAACACTGCTGAACCTGCAACAAGCTGCTGTGGAGGGACTCCGGGAAAATCGGCAGGGTCAGGTTTACGTTCTTCTGTAGTAATATACCCTGTGGCTTCAACAAATTTTGCAAATTGGGCATTGGTAACTTCGGTAGCATCCATGTAAAAACCATCAACATACACCCTGTGCACAGGCCTGGCATCATTCATAGCCAGGTTGCCACCTGAATCAAGCCCTACCGGGTTAATGCTGCCCATACTAAATTCCCCGCCCGGTATCCAAACCATTCCGTCCGGCGGCGCCCCCGCCGCTTTACCAACGTTTACAAAAGATGGCTTAAAGTCTTGTCCACCCTGTTGCATGTATAAAACGCTGTCATTAGGTGTTAGACCAATACTTGTACAGCTTATTGCGTTGGTGGCTTTAGACTGCAGCAGGTTTTGCTGCGTGCCTTCGTCTACATTTCCGCAAGCGGTAAAAAAAATAGCTGTCGCCGCTATTAATATCTTTTTATAAAAATTATTCATCAGCAAAAAAAACTATTTCACCTATAGCAAATTATTATAACATGTTTATCAGCCCTTATTTTTTTGGCCGATAGTCAGTAGCCTTTTCACCCGTATATTAAACTCGGCGGGATTAAAAGGTTTTGACAGAAAATCATTTGCGCCCATAGAAAAGGCCTCAAGTACTGTAGCTTCCTCATCCAGCGCTGATAAAACCAAAATAGGTACTTTTTCATCTTTTTCCGACCGTATTATGCCAATTAGCTCGAGGCCTGATGTGTACGGCATCAATATATCAGTAATAATCAGGTCAGGCTTAAAGTTGTCCAATGCCTGTAATGCCTCCCTGCCGTCATTGGTGCCCAACACAACATATTCATCTTTTTTAAGCTGTTCTTTAATGGTTTCAAGCATTATAGGATCGTCTTCTGCAATTAGGATTTTCATGGATATTGTATTTGCAAGGGTTAAAGAGAATTACAAAATGTAAACGTACAATTACTGTAATATAACAAAAATCATTGATAAAATTACTAAACTGCTGTAATTGTTTTTGAATAATGTAAGCCAGTATACTGTTTTGGCTTATTTTTAACCAGTAGCTTACCGGCATTCATTTATTTTTGTTGCCCGTGTTCCGGCTTTTAAAATAACTGCATAATGAAAAAAGTATTATTGGGTGTTGTTTTTGTTTTGGCTTTGGCTGCTTCAAACGCGCAGGGTACTGACAGTACCAGTAAGAATGTGTGGAAGAAGTACGATTTAAGCAATCGTGCGAACGACCATTTTATGCTGCAATATGGCCTTGACGGGTGGGCTACCACCCCAGACAGTACCAGCCCTTCCGGCTTTTCAAGGCATTTCAATTTTTATTTTATGCTTGACAAGCCCTTTAAAAATAATCCTCATATGAGTGTTGGGTATGGTTTGGGTTTGGGCACAAGTAATATCTTTTTCAAAAACACATACGTAAACCTTAAATCTTTTACCAGTACGTTGCCGTTTACAAGTGTAGGTACGAGTTCCGTGGACCATTTCAGCAAGTTTAAGCTAACAACTATGTTTGTTGAGCTGCCGTTTGAATTGCGCTATTCTGCCAACCCCGTAACTCCCGATAAAGGGCTTAAGGCTTCTGTTGGCGTAAAGCTTGGTTACCTGTTAAATGCTTACACAAAAGGTAAAAACGCGCTTGATGCCTCAGGTAATACCATATATGGCCCTACATATAAAGAAAAGGAGTATGATACAAGGTTTATTAACCATACAAGGGTAGCCGTTACCGGCAGGCTTGGCGTAGGCAATATTTCTTTGGATGTTTCCTACCAGGTCACCAACTTTCTTAAAGTCAACACAGGCCCTGCAATTAACCCATATTCTGTTGGTTTAACCCTGAGCGGCTTGTAAAAGACCGGCGAAGCTAAACAATTTAAAATATGCGGCCAATTACCAAAACAGGTAATTGGCCTTTTTGTTATGCCCGCCGCCGTATGCCAGCACCGTATGCCCGAATCTTACAGCGCAAAAAATTATTTCCTTTTAAAAACCATCGCAGGTAATACTGCGTAATTGAATACAAGTGCGATCACACCAAAAAAACACAATACAAAAACGTAAAAAAGGATTTTATGAAAAATATTAAAATACATTTCAAAACAATTATTCTCGGCATGGCCCTGTTATATGCAGGAAACACTTTTGCTCAGTCAAATGATATGCAGACTGACCCGATGGTGGGGGGTGCTGCTATGTACCCGGCAAAAAATATTGTAGAAAATGCTGTTAACTCAAAAGACCACACTACGCTGGTAGCTGCCGTAAAAGCCGCCGGCCTGGTTGAAACACTTGAAGGAAGCGGACCCCTTACAGTATTTGCGCCTACAAACAAAGCATTTGATAAGTTACCTGCGGGCACTGTTGATGCGCTGTTAAAACCTGAGAACAAAGCCAAGCTTACCTCAGTACTGACCTACCATGTAATTGCCGGTAAAATTGATTCGCATATGCTGATGGACTGGATTAAAAAGAACAACGGTTCATACATTGCTAAAACAGTAGAAGGCGGTGAATTGAAATTTTGGATGAAAGGCAAAAACCTGTATGTGACAGATGAAATGGGCAATAGTGCGAAGATTACTATCAAAGATGTTTATCAAAAGAACGGAATTATACATGTTATAGACACCGTTCTTATGCCAAAAGCATAATTATCAGGGGTTTTTTAAGATGGAATACGGGGCTGCTATTTGGCGGCCCCCTTTTCATTTATATTTGCGCAAAAAAGTGCAGATTAAGTTTCAGTATTTTATCCCGGCAATTATTTGGTTTATTATTATTTATATTTTGCTGGTAATGCCCAGCAGCGATATACCAACCTTTTATTTTCTCGATGTTATATATTTTGATAAATGGGTGCACGCCGGGCTTTTTGGCATGCAGGTTATATTAACCTGTTTTCCTTTTTTTAAATCGAAATATACCTCTGCATCTTTCTTTTTTAAAATCACTGTGCTTGTTATTGCTTATGGTGTCGCTATGGAGTTTGTGCAAAAATACTTTACCAACGGGGACAGGGATTTTGATGTCTTGGACATTGCTGCTGATGCCGCAGGCGCTGTTATAGGGTATTTATTTATTAAAGCCCGGTTCAAAAAATTTACTGCAAAGCAAGAAAAGGCCAAAAAATAAGCCCCTGTAGAAACAGGGGCCGCAACCAAAACTAACTGCTTATGAGAAAAATTTAACTACTTGCTTTTTATTATTTTACAAATGCAATGCCAGATATTATTCTTAAACTGTTAATCACTCTTCACTCACCGGCTTGCTTATCTACTTATTAGGACACAAAATTCTTTGAAAGTTTTAATAATGAAAAGTTAACTAATTGCGCTGCTCATTTGTCTTTAAGTTTATAAAAAGTTAAGGCTGTTGAAAATGAATAAGATAAGAGCTTTTAAACTCTTAAACATCCCTCCTTTTTTTAACAATTGCTTGTTTTAAGCAAGCTGGTCTTTGTTGTATATACGTATTAAAGTTTAAAAAGGTACCCTACGGTTATATTTGCAGCGCCGGTATTGTTTTGGCCGTTCGCCTTATCTTTCTGGATGGGTATAAAACCATAATTGCCGCCGATATTCAACATAATACTGCCAGCCGGCGCCCTGGTGGATATGCCAATGCCCCCCTGTATGCCGACATTGAATTTCTTAATGTCGCTTTTTACATCCTGGGAATTATCAAAGGTAATTGCCTGGGGCGTCAAAGGCATTTGTTCATTTTCATCAGCATAAACATTGCTTGTCCCTTTCACAATATCTTTCGCGGCAACCAGGTAGCCAAAATAAGGGCCGCCAGTTACAAAAAAATGCCAGCCTTTTCCTAAAGGAAAACTTAGCCTTGCCATAACCGGCAGTTCAAGATAGTTTAGCCTGGATACACTGTTTAAATTGGCATATAGGTATTCAGGCGTTCCTGTTGGCGGGTTGGGGGTAAAATCGCTGGTGGGTATTGCCTGTTTGCCATTTTTTTTACCACCCTGGGAGGAATAATTCAGTTCCGCCTGCAGGGCAAACTTGCCGGTTAATTTATAAATGCATACTGCGCCAAAATAAGGGCCCAGCCGGGATGACCACCCTTTACTCACCGGGTTGCTGCCTGAGCCATTGCCGGCAGTAAGGTTTGGTATATCTATACCTGCTTTAACACCTAACAAAAGGTCTTTTTGGCTATAACTGTTAATTGTTGCCGTGACAAGAAGCGCCAGGATAAGGCAATACCTGCGGAGACTGCTTTTCATAAAAGTTTTTATGTAGCTAAAGGTAGATACAATATTATTTTCAGCATAATATTATATCCCTATTTAAACAGTACAATTTTTACTTAAATTCACCACTATTCCTAAAAAATGTCTTTGCAACAAAATAATAACCAGGCTGCAACAGTTAAAACATTTATAACGCCCCGGCGCAGAATTGCCGCAATATTTGGTGGAAGTATGGGTAACCTTGTTGAGTGGTACGACTGGTATGCCTACTCAGCTTTTGCTATTTATTTTTCACCAGTTTTCTTTCCAAAAGAAGATGCCACAGCACAGTTAATGAACACAGCCGGCATATTTGCCATTGGTTTTTTAATGCGCCCTATAGGCGGGTGGCTGTTTGGCAGCATGGCAGATAAGGCCGGGCGTAAAAAATCTATGCTGCTGTCTGTATTGCTTATGTCTTTTGGCTCATTGGTTATCGCGCTTACCCCAACGTATGAAACTATCGGCGCGGCTGCCTGGGTTTTACTCCTGCTTGCGCGGTTATTGCAGGGGTTAAGCCTTGGGGGTGAATATGGCGTATCAGCTACCTACCTGAGCGAAATGGCCACCAGCCAACGCCGCGGATTTTATTCAAGCTTTCAATATGTTACCCTGATTGGCGGACAACTAATTGCACTGGGCATTCAAATAATACTGCAAAAAGTTTTGCTTACAGAACAGCAATTACATAGCTGGGGCTGGCGTATACCCTTTGCTGTGGGTGGCGTGCTTGCCCTAATAACATTATACCTGCGCGCAGGACTTGATGAAACAAGCGCATTTGAAGCTGTTGAAAAACATAAAAATAAAGGGACGATAAAAGCATTACTGCGGCATCCTAAAGCAGTGCTTATTGTTATGGGGCTTACAATGGGTGGAACCGTGGCCTTTTATACCTACACTACCTATATGCAAAAATTCCTGGTGAATACGGTGCACCTTACTAAAGAGCAATCCACCAATCTCTCTTTTATTTCCCTGTTGCTTTTTGCGTTGGTGCAACCGTTATTTGGCGCTTTAAGCGACAGGATTGGGAGGAAGCCTTTATTAATAGCCTTTGGCATACTTGGTATTGTTTGCACGGTGCCACTGCTTACGGCATTAAGTCACACAACATCTCAAACAACGGCATTTTTTTTACTTGTTGCCGCACTTACTATTGTAAGTGGTTATACCAGTATTAACGCGGTGGTAAAGGCAGAACTGTTTCCTGCAGAAGTACGCGCATTGGGTGTTGGTTTACCCTTTGCTTTTGCAGTGGCCATTTTTGGCGGTACCGCTGAATATATTGCGCTGGCTTTTAAAGAAGCGGGCCATGAGCCTTATTTTTATTGGTATGTTACAGGGTGCATCGGCTTATCGTTGCTTGTGTATTTGTTTATGCATGATACAAAGAAGGTATCGAAAATGTTGGCGGAGGATTAGCTTTCTTTAAACGCCGGCAGTAGATTGTAATAATTACAACGATAAGAAAATCAATAAAAATAATTTTTGCAGATAAGGGCACTAAATTAGCCAGGGAGATTAGCTGCTAACTTTTCTCCAGGATGAGCATTGTATGCCGTTCGTCAATGCGGTGTTGTTGTACCGTAAACCCTGTTTCTGTTGCCCAGTTAACAACATCGCCTGTAACGGCCGGAAAATCGTAGTTGCGCATGTGGTCAAATACCTGCTGCTTCTCCTCTTCCGTTACCATTTGCCAGGTGGCTTTAATGTTGTCTATATATTCTTCAATATATTCGTCTTTCGTTTGCCCTTCATTTCTTAAAATATCAATCATTATCATCACGCCTTTGGCATTAAGCCGCGCGTAGCAATTTTGTAATAGCTTCTTTTTTTCATCGTCCTGTAAATGGTGAATGGCATAGCTGCTGTGTATTACATCAAAATTTCCCTCTTCTGTCTCAACAAAGCTTTGCATGGGGGCACAACGCAATTGATATGCGCATTCAAGCCTTGAGAGGTTTTGTTCCGCGAGCTCCAGGGCAGAAGAAGATAAATCATACCCCGTATAACTTGCTACAGGCCTTAATTGCAACTGGGGTATCATGGGTTGCGCGTCCCCGCAACCAAAGTCAAGTACACGAAGCGGTCTATCTATATCAAGCGCTGTAAAAGCAGCGCTTGTTTGTTCCGCCATTTCTTTATGGCGCATGTAATTATAGGTAATTATTTTTTGATAGATATCCCAGCTACTTACAAATATGGCAGCAAGCTTTGGTGTCATTGAATCTATTTTAATAACGGCAACGCCGCAATGGCTAAACGTGAAATTAACTAAAAACAATTTTTGGGCAGTAAAAAATAATGTGCCGCCTGCTTAAGCATAAATAATAGATTTGTGTTTTAAAAGTTTGCCGGTGAAAAAATGTGTTATCTTATTTACAGGGTTGTTTGCCTGCGGGTTGTTGTTTGCACAAAAGAACAACGCACAGCAACATTTATTAAATCATGACTCTATTGCGCCGGTTGGTATCATTCCCGGCCTTTCTGATTCTGCATTGCTTGATGTAGTGCAGCGGCAAACATTCCGTTACTTCTGGCAGTATGCGCACCCGGTAAGCGGCCTTGCAAGGGAAAGAGACAATACCGTGCACGGCGATTATTACTGGGATTACATTAATGAAGCTTATAACGAACCCAACTTCAGTCCCTATACGTATGGGCCGGAAGCATGCGCCATCGGGGGTACGGGCTTTGGCATTATGGCAACCATCGTGGCGGTTAACCGTGGTTGGGTGGGGCGCGATACCGCCTTAAAGCGGCTGGTGAAGATGGTTGATTTTTTAAACAGGGCAGACAGCTACCACGGCATTTTTCCGCATTTTATGAATGGCGCCACCGGCAAAACAATACCCTTCGGCAAGCTGGATGATGGCGCTGATATTGTTGAAACATCATACCTGCTTATGGGGCTGTTATGTGCGCGTGAATATTTTAATGGTGATACGCCGCTGGAAAAATATTTTCGTAACAGGGTTAATACGTTATGGGATGCTGCCAACTGGAACTGGCATACAAAAGGAGAGAAGAAGTTATTGTACTGGCACTGGAGCCCATGGAATGATTGGGATATGAATTTTCCGGTGAGGGGTTATAATGAGTGCCTGATAACATTTATAATGGCGGCATCATCAAAGTGGCACCCTATACCTGTTGAAGTGTATAATTATAGCTGGAAGGAAAGCGAATCGTATTACAACGGCAAAACATATTATGGTATTAACTTGCCGTTAGGTTTTGAGTATGGCGGCCCCTTGTTCTTTACACAATATACTTACCAAGGAATTGACCCGCACAGCCTGAAAGATTCAGCCGTTGATTACTGGGAGCAAAACGTTAACCACACTTTAATAAACAGGGCGTGGTGTATTGATAACCCGCTTAAGTATAAAGGTTATGGTGAAAATTGCTGGGGACTGACTGCGGGAGACAGTTACCATGGTTATATTGCACACTGCCCGCAGGAAGATTCAGGCGTTATACAACCCACGGCTGCTTTATCAGCTTTTCCATATACGCCAAAATATAGTATGCAGGTATTACGCCATTTGTATTATGATTTGGGCAGTAAAGTATGGGGGCCTTATGGCTTTGCTGACGGTTTTAGTGAAACAAAAAACTGGTATGCCAAAACACACCTTGCTATTGATGAAGGCCCGATTGTTGTGATGATTGAAAACTACCGCACCGGCCTGTTATGGCATTTATTTATGAACATACCAGAGATACAGAATGGCTTAAAACGGTTGGGATTTGAGAGCAAATATTATAAATAAATTGTTTCGCCGGTTGGTACGGAAGAGTTGATCGGCACATGTTAAATCTGTTATTTGTTACATCTTCAATAACTTTAGCCAAATAAATTAAGAAAATGACGCGAATTGTTTGCCTTTGTATTGTAAGCATTTTTATTATTGCGCAGCGGGTATATGCACAGCACCCGCCTTTTTGGAATGACATTCAAAATTTTAAAAAACAGGATTCAATAAAACCACCGCCGCAAAATGCTATTTTATTTGTAGGTAGTTCATCATTCACCAAGTGGACAGATGTACAAAGCTATTTTCCTGATCACACTATTATTAACCGCGGTTTTGGCGGTTCAACTTTGGCAGATGTAATACGTTATGCGGGTGATGTAATATTTCCTTATCATCCTAAACAAGTAGTGATTTATTGCGGTGAAAATGATTTTGCCTACAGCGATACGGTAGCAGTGTCAACCGTGGTAAACAGGTTTAAAGAGTTATTCAACATAATAAGGAATAAAATGCCGGGAGAGAACATAGTATTTATTTCTATGAAGCCCAGCCCCAGCCGGAAAAAGTTTTGGCCCAAAATGATTGAGGGTAACAAAGAGATACACGCGTTTTTAGCAAAACACAAAAACACCTCCTTTGTAGATGTTTTTCCGCTTATGCTGGTAAACAGCCACCAGGCAATTCCTTCCATCTTTTTAAATGACAGCCTGCACATGAATGCAAGCGGTTACGCTATATGGCAAAAGGTAATTGAGCCTGTGTTAGTGAAATAATTGCGCAGCGCTATCGTAAAAGCGCGGGTTATTTTACTATCATTTTCGCGGCCCTTTCCAGCAACTCAACATCAGTCACACCTCTAAAGCCGCTAAAGGCTACAGATATAATGGTGCCGTCTTCCAGTGTTACCGGCAGGCCGCCGCGCCAGCCTATGTAATGCTGCCGCTCAATGCCAAATTGTTTTTCATCAATATCACCGTTAAAAACCAATTTTTCAAATTCGCCGGTTCGTATACCGGTTATATGTACCTGGCTGGCTTTTGTCCATGCAATCCTGAAAGTTTCCCGCATTTTTATCTTATTGGTGCCAAACATTTTTCCATATACATTGCCCGCTTCGTCTACTATACACAAGGCGGCATTGCCGTCATTTTTTATCCTGTCAGCTTCAATTTTAACGTATTCTGCAAATAATGTTTCGCAGGCGGCAATCATACTTCTAATAATATTTTGCAAACTTGTTTTTTCCATAAAATATGTTTAGGCATAAAATTAAACAATAGTCGGGCCGTAAATTTTCTTTTATTATAACAGCATAAATCATCCATAATTATTGCCCAATTTGTTACATTGCGTGTCCTTAACGCAATAACTTTCTAAACAATTGCTCCATGAAAAAAGTGTTATTTCCCGCATTGCTCTGCATTGCCTGTATAAGCACACAGGCGCAGGATGCCAAAATGAATACCTTCATCAATAATCTTATGGGCAAGATGACGCTGGAAGAAAAAATTGGCCAGCTTAACCTTGTTACACCGGGTGGCGCTGTTACCGGCAGCGTGGTAAGTAAAGATGTGGACGACAAAATACGCAAGGGTGAAGTGGGCGGCCTGTTTGGTATTACCGGGCCCGATAAAGTGCGCCAGGCGCAAAAAATAGCGGTGGAGGGAAGCCGTTTGCACATTCCCTTAATTTTTGGGCTGGATGTTATACACGGGCATAAAACAGTTTTTCCCATTCCATTGGGGCTATCGTGTAGCTGGGATACGGCTATGATTAAATGGAGTGCCTCTATTGCAGCATCGGAAGCAACTGCTGATGGATTAAACTGGGCTTTTTCACCCATGGTGGATATTGCCCGTGACCCGCGCTGGGGAAGAATTGCTGAAGGTGCAGGGGAAGACCCTTTCCTGGGTTCGCAAATTGCAAAAGCAATGGTAGAAGGTTACCAGGGCACTGATTATAAAAGCGCCCATACACTGATGGCCTGTGTAAAGCATTTTGCTTTATATGGTGCAGCCGAAGCGGGACGCGATTATAATACCGTTGACATGAGCAAGGTGAGAATGTATAATTATTATTTGCCGCCTTACAAAGCCGCGGTTGATGCGGGTGTGGGCAGCGTTATGAGTTCTTTCAACACGGTGGATGGAATACCTGCAACAGGTAACAAATGGCTGCTTACAGATTTACTGCGTAAACAATGGGGCTTTAAAGGCCTGGTTGTTTCTGACTATACAAGCGTAAGTGAGATGATAAACCACGGTATGGGTGATTACCAGGCAGTGTCTGCCCTTGCGTTAAATGCCGGGCTTGATATGGATATGGTATCAGAAGGGTTTTTAAATACGCTTAAAAAATCCCTTGCCGAAGGTAAGGTAACACAAAAGGCGATTGACGATGCGTGCAGGCGCGTATTGGAAGCAAAGTATAAATTGGGTTTATTTGACGACCCATACCGCTTTATGGACGACAGCCGCCCGGCGAAAGAAATATTAACGGACGGGAACCGTAAAGCTGCGCGCGAAATTGCTGCGCACTCCATGGTATTGCTTAAAAACAACGCCGGTATTTTGCCATTAAAGAGGTCAGGCACTATTGCCCTTGTAGGCCCGCTTGCAGACAGTAAAAGAAATATGCTTGGTACCTGGAGTGTGGCAGGTGATTTTACCAAAGCGGTTACTTTGCTTGAAGGCATTAAAAATGTGGCCGGTGATGTGGACGTAATTTATGCCAGGGGCGCCAATATAAGTGATGACCCTTTTTTGGTAAAACGTGCCAATGCATTAGGTACCGAAATTGAAACAGACAGTAAATCGCCCGACCAACTAATTGAGGAAGCTGTGAATGCGGCAAACAAAGCAGATGTTGTTGTAGCCGCTGTAGGGGAAGCAGCCGATATGACGGGCGAGGCAAGCAGCCGCTCAGATATAAGCATACCCGAAAGCCAGGAAAACCTTTTGAAAGCGCTGGCAAAAACAGGCAAGCCATTAGTAATTGTATTATTTAATGGCAGGCCGCTGGTGCTTAATTGGGAAAGTGAGCATGCAAATGCCATACTTGATGCATGGTTTAGCGGCACAGAAGCCGGCAATGCGATTGCTGATGTGTTATTTGGAAATTACGACCCGAGTGGAAAAATAACTGCGTCATTCCCGAGGAGTGTTGGGCAAATACCAGTTTATTATAATCATAAAAACACGGGCAGGCCTTATAATGGAGAAGATTTTGCCAAATTCAAATCAGATTATCTCGATATTCCTAACGAACCGCTTTACCCCTTTGGGTATGGGTTAAGTTACACCAGTTTCAGCTACAGCGATGTTAAGCTTGACAAGACAACATTAAAAGGTAATGAAACATTGAATGCCACTGTTACTGTTACCAACACTGGTAAGTATGCAGGCGAAGAAACAGTAGAGTTATATATATCTGATCCTGTTGCCAGTATTTCACGTTCCGTAGAAGATTTAAAAGGTTTCAGAAAGATAGAACTTCAACCAGGCGAAAGCAAAGATGTTACATTCAGCATTACCCCCGATTTGCTGAAGTTTTACAACAGCGATTTAAAATATGACTGGGAAGCAGGCCAGTTTTTTATACGCATAGGCTCAAATTCCGCCGATGTCAAATCTGCACAGGTTACATGGAATAAATAAGCGATAACAAATAATTTTTACGAATAAGATTGAGGGTGATAAATAAAAATCCACCACGTTACGCGGTGGATTTTTATTTATGATTTTCCAAAATGCCTAATACCCTTCATTTTGCACAAGGTTCGGATTAACCTGTATTTCTCTTTTTGGAATAGGGAATATAAGTTTGGGTGAATTCCATGGTATACCTGTAAGGTTTGTTTCAGTACGTTTTAAATCGCCCAAAGCAAACCCTTCAAACGCCAGTTCTAATTTACGCTCGGCCAAAATCTTATCAAGCGTAAGGTCAGCGCTTGTGTAATCTGAAAGGCCTACCCGTTCGCGAATGGTATTTATATCGGTGAGTGGTCTTGCACCCACATTGGTGTGCATCCTGAAGTTAGCTTCTGCCCTGGTAAGATATTGCTCTGCCAGGCGCATTATATGTACGTTCCCGTAAATATTGTCAAATTTCCCTGTGTACACAGAGCCCCCGCTCACGTAAAATAAATAAAGCCTCTCATCATTTGGGTCATATAAATTCAGGTGCTGATCATTTATCTGTATATCACCCCTGCCATACGCAGAATAAAACGTTTGAAAATCATTAGCCCCCGATGTTGGTGTTACCTGCATGGCAAAAATATCTTCTGCTGTGTTAGGCACCGCAGCAGGCGGGTCAATAAAAGGGAATGCATCATAGTAATTCGCCATCAGGTGCATACCGTTGTTCAACGCATAATTTATTGACCTGTTGGCGGCGTCTGCGGCATTGGTATAGTCCCCTTTTTGCAGGTAAACCCGCGCAAGCATCCCCGCCGCCGCCGCTTTATTCGCATAAAAACCATTATCGTTGTCTATATCCTTCTCGGCGTCAGTAAGGTCACTAATAACCTGTGTATACACTTCGGCTACAGTATTTCTTTTTACCTTGGACGATTCGCCCAGGTCTTTTGTCTGGTCGGTAGATTTTAATACAATTGGCACACCAAGGTTTGCGGTTGGGTCGCCGTCATTCCACGCTTTTGCAAAAAGGCGCACCAGGTCAAAATAAACGCAACCCCTTATAAATTTTGCTTCTGCCGCAGCATCAGCCTGCTTTGCTGCTACAACAATATTAACAGAATCCAGTATGCCGTTTGCTTCGTTAATTATACGGTAACCCTGTATCCAGTTACTTGCAACAAAGCCATTAGTGATGGGAATGCTCTTGTTATAAATCTGAGTAAGGTCCTGGTAAGTTCCGCTCCAGTTAACATCACCGTCATCGGCCAGGAGTTCCGATTCCACAAATACATCACCACCGTAAAACGAAGATGAACCAAAGTCAGCATAGGTTCCTATTAATGCGGCTAATACATCGTCACTCGTTTTTAAGGCATCTGTTGCGTCGATACTCGATGTTGGTTTTGTATCAAGCTGCTTGGTACACCCCGCACCAATAATTACCAAAACCAATAAGTTTATATATATAATATTCTTTTTCATGTGTTAAGTTTAGCGTTTTACAATTAAAGTCCAAGGTTTACACCAATTACATAGGTTTTAAGTTGGGGAGCAGAATAAAAATCCTGGCCGAGGTTAATATTCGACGCCTGGAAATCTGCGTTCACTTCGGGGTCCCAACCTTTATATTTGGTAATGGTCAGCAGGTTTTGCGCCCTTACATAAATTCTCAGGCGGTCAACCTTAAGCTTTCCAAATACTGCCTTGGGCACTGTATATGCCAGCGATAATTCTTTCAACCGCAAATATGATCCGTCTGAAAGATACCTGCTTGACGGGTCGGTACCATTGGGGTAAAACAGCCGTGGTTCAGGAACTGATGCTTTGTCGCCAGGCTTATTCCAATAATCCAGCTGGTCTGTTGTCTGGTTATCAAACCCATTACTGCCTTCAGCACTCATATACTGGCCACCGCCATTATAAATTTTGTTACCGGCCACACCCTGGAAGAGTAAATCAAGCTCAAAGCCTTTATAACTTACAAAGTTGTCAAAGCCATATAAATAATGCGGGTTCGGGTCGCCAACTACCACATCCTGTGCCTCGTTATAATCGTTAGTAGTTGAGCGGTCTAACTTGCCGTTTACCATGGTGTTTTTGTAATACAGTGCATCGCCTGTTTGGGGGTCAACACCGGCATACTCGCGGGTGTAAAACACGCCTAATGGTTCACCTTCTTTAGCCTTGTTAACGTCTGAGCCTAAAATCTGTCCTGCCAGGTAGGTTATTTTGTTTTTATTGTACGCGAAGTTTAAGGTAGTCGTCCATCTAAGGTCTTTTGTGTTGACGTTTGTTGTTGTTATTGTTACTTCAATGCCTTTATTATACAATTTACCGACATTTTCAAATTTTGAGGAATAACCTGACGTAGATGGTACATCAACATTCAGCAATAAATCCTTTGTATCTCTTTTATAATAGTCAATATCAAAGCTCAAAATATTATTAAACAACTCGCCCTGTATACCTGCATCGGTACCTGCGGTTGTTTCCCATTTGAGGCTTGGGTTTGATAATTGCTGTGGTACCTGGCCAGGCTGGCCGCCATAAGCCGCAGTAGTATATAATCCCCTGGACGCAAAATCTGGTATATTATCGTTGCCGGTAAGGCCATAACCTGCCTTTATTTTAAGAAAATTTATCCATTTAATGCCCGACATAAATTTTTCTTCACTCAGCACCCACCCGCCGGAAACAGCAGGGAAGAAGCCGTAACGGTTATCCGTACCAAATCTTGACGAACCGTCAACACGGCCGCTCAATGCCAGCAGGTACCTGTCTTTCAATTTATAGTTAACCCTCGCAAAATAGGACAGCAGTGTATTGCTTGTTGAGAATGAGTAAGCGCCTGTTTTTGATGCACCGCCGCTCAGCTTCTTATACGCATCGCTGGGGTATTCTTCAGCCTTTGCGTCTGCAAATTGATAGTTCCTGGATTGAAAAGCCATACCCAGGTCAGCGTCAAGGTTACTGCTGCCGAAATCTTTTTTATAACTAAAAAAGTTGTTGGTATTAAATGCAAGTATTTCAGTGTTGAAATTAGCGCCATAGCCGTCCGGCACACCTGTGTTGCGGGCGGTTAACTTGCCCTGGTATTCTTCTTCTATCTGGTTTAGCTGGTCCATGCCGAATTCAGACCTGAAAGTAAGGTCCTGTGTGATGTTCGCCTTCAGGTAAGCATTCCCAATTGTCCTGTTTACCAGTGTATGAAAAAAGCCGTTCTCAACGCTTAGTAATGGGTTATAGTATACGGGATAATTTGTATTGGGAGAACCGCTTGCGGGGTCAAGCGCACCACTTGTTAATCCCGTGCGTGGGTCAATCACCGGCGTTACCGGCGAAAGGGCTACCATTTGAAGGGGTGTAGAAAATTCATCGTCGTTTGAAACCCTTTGATTGTTTGACCTTGCAAAGCTGATATTCATACCGCCGGAAAGCCATGAATTTATTTGCTGGTCAACATTAAGCCTTGCTGAGTAACGTTTATAACCGTTCGCAATTAAAATACCCGTTTGGTCAAGGTATTGCCCTGACAGGTAATATTTTGTTTTATCAGTGCCCCCGGAGATGTTTAGATCATATTGCGAAATCGGGGCCCTTTGAAACGCCTGGTCCTGCCAGTCGGTAACCGTCAGTCCTTTTTTCCAGGCGTCGGTACCGGCAGAATAGCGGTCAAACCGGCTTTCCACATAGCTCTTCCAATCCGCTTCGGCTTCGGCTTGAGTATTATAATAACCGTAGGAATATTCAAGGTCGGCGGCCCCTTTTGCTGCACGCTCAAAATAATCCACCCATTGCTTGCCGTTTAAAAATTCGCGTTTGCCGGTGGGATACTGCAACCCGGTAAAATACCCAAAATCAATCTTCGAAGTTCCTGCCCTGCCTTTTTTGGTTGTTATTAAAACTACCCCGTTTGAGCCTTGCGAACCGTAAATGGCTGCAGAGGACGCATCCTTAAGTATCTGGATGGATTCAATATCGTTCATGTTAATATCAGCAAGCGCATTGGTTGAAGCGCCGTTGCTTGAGTTGTCCCCTGTGTTACCGCCGGTAATGGGTATGCCATCAACAACATATAGAGGTTCATTGCCAGCGCTTACAGATGAAGCGCCACGAATACGAATATTAATCGCCTGGCCTACCTTACCGTTTTGCTGCGAAACCATTACGCCTGCAGCGCGCCCCTGTACTGCTGACTCAAAGCTTGTAGCGGGCGTGTTGGTAATTTCTTTGGCACCAACTTTTGATACCGAACCAGTAACATCCCGGGCTATCCTTGTTCCATATCCTACCACAACCACATCATTTAAAGATTGCTCGGATGCTGTGAGCGAGACATCCAGGGTAGTGCCTGAAATGGCAACTTCATTGTCCTGGAAGCCTACATAAGAGAAAACAAGGAATTTTACATTATTGGCAACTTTTATTTTGTAGGCGCCGTCGTTACCTGAAACGGTGGTGGTGTTGCCACCTTTAGCTTTAATAGTTACGCCAGCAAGCGGTTGCCCGTCTTTCGCATCTGTAACTTTTCCGCTTATTTCCTTTTGCCCATAGGTTATGCATGTTATTACCATGCAAAGCATAAGTAGAATGTTTCTCATGTAATTAGATTTAGTTTAGAGGAATGTGACTTTATATATTAAATAGACAGTAATATATTAAAAAAAGTTGTTTTAAGTTAAAAAAATATAAAGTTTCAGGTTTGGGGGAAGCGTATAAAACAAAAAATCCTGCATAAAAATGCAGGATTCTATTCTTTTTGCTTTTACTATAAAGTCACATGAAGGGCAAAAGAATAAGACGTTGTATAACTAAATGCTAATAATTAGGGTTAGTAACGGCCGCACTGCCATCGCCGGGCGGGTTTAATACCGATTCGTCGGCGGGTACGTCCCAGTAATCCATATAATTATAGTTAATGGTAACTTTTGTGTTTAATAAACCGGAACCTGATTGGTAAACATGATTACCATAGCTGCCGCCACCGGCAGATATGTCGTAAATCCAGCCCCATCTCCTGCTATCGAAGAAAGACACTCCCCTGAAAACAAGTGCAACCCTTCTTTCCATCACCAATTCCTGCATGGCCTGTGATGCTGACAAACCGGTGCCGGCAACAGCGCTTACGCCTGAACCCTGGTATGAACGTACAGCGTCAATTAAAGCAAGCCCGGCTTCTGTGGCACCGGTACGAATGTCGGCTTCCGCCAGCATAAGCGCGTTCTCTTCATAACTGGGGCCTATGTACACCTCGTAGTCGCCAACAGTTCTGCTGCCGTAGGTATAGGTACCGCTTACCCCTGTTCCGCCATCAACCATACTGTACCGTGTTGCAAAAGTGTAATCATTTTTAAACACGCTGGTAGTAACAAAATTATTTGTCACCCGCTTGTCCCCGCTTTTAAAGTTTTGCATAAAGCGCTCGCTTATTTTGAAGGTGTTCGATTCATTGGGGCCTGTTGTCATTGCAGCTACAGATCCGCCATTGGCTGAAAAGAAGCCGTTTGAGGTTACTGACCTGCCGGTAAATACATAATCACCTTTCTTTATGCCATTAGCGGTTAGGCTTAATACACTATTCCAGTCCGCTGCTGTCATAGCAGTAGTAGATGACTTTGAAATTGTTGCGTTAAGGTTACCATTTACAAACGGCGCAAGCTTATTCAGCACTATGTTGCGCGCAAGCATCGTGTTTATATTGCGCAGCCACATATCTGTTGTTAATACGCCGCCATTGCCTGTTTGGCAAAAAGCAGGTATCAGTTTACCCAAAACGTTATTATAATCCGCAGTATTTGAAATACCTTTTAGAGCATCAGCCGCTTTATTAAGATATTCATTTGAGTGCTCAATAATAGCATCGTGCAACTGGTAGTTACTGCTTACCGAGTAAGCGCTGTCGATGGTAAGGCCGGAGTAATACATGGTGCCGATAGACGCATAAGCATACCCTTTCCACCAATAACACCATGCTTTTATGGTATTCTCTTTTGTGGCCGCATCGCCGCTGAAAGTAATTTTACCAAGCTGGTCTAATACCACGTTACAGGCATTGTTAAGCGCATACATATTTAACCACTGGTAGTATAGCGGGTTATTTGATGCGCCGGTTGATGCCCTGTTGTTATAGGCGCGTATTATGCTTACCTGCGGGGCCGCGTTTGTGAGTTTTGTGCCGTTATCCAAAATAATATAATCAGGCACGCCTATAGTTGTTATCTGGTTGTTGGATGCTTCTGCACCTACGTTATCGGCCATCAGCTCATTATACCCCCATGGCAGTGAAAAATAACTGTCGCCTAACCAGCCATCGCCGTTAGCAAAACCGTTTACGTAAACACCACCCTGGGCCAAAGATTCCAACCCGCTTTCTGACGATACATTCGCTTCAAGCGTCGGCGCGTTTGGGTTACCCACAGCCAATTGTTTTTTGCACCCGCTGGCCGTAATACCAAGCGCTGCAATACAAGCTATATAAATTAATGTATGTTTTCTCATTTTGTTTTGTTTGAAGTTTAACTGATTAAAATCCTACGTTAAGGCCAACCTCGTATGACTTGATATTGGGGAGCGTATTATGGTCAACACCCCTGTCATAACCGGAGTTAACAGCACCTGAACTAACTTCAGGGTCATAACCGGTATACTTGGTTACGGTAAGTATGTTTCTGCCGGTAAGTACAAGTTGAAGTTTGCTTATATAAGGTACTTTAACAACCTTGGCAATATCAAACATCAGGGATACGTTTCTCAAACGCAGGAAAGATGCATCTTCATAAAAAAAGTCCTTGGTAGCAAGGTTGCCGGCGCCATGTGTGCTGCCCCACAGGTTATAATACGGGCTTGACCAGTAAGCAGTCCACGCGCCTGTTCTGCCATTGATGGTTACAGGCTTGGTAAAGTCGCCGCTTATACCATCGCGATACATCCATTCCTTTGTTTGGTTATACAGGTGGCTCCCGTTAACCCAGTCAAACTGGAAGGAAACAGCAAGAATGTCTTTATAAGAAAACGAGTTGATAAATGACATATTGAATTTGGGGTTAGGGTCACCCAACGGGTATTTTTCGTCTGTAAACTGTATTTGATATGTACGTTTATCAACCACCCTACCGTCTACAATGGTGTAAAATCCTTCATCCTCTTTTGCTATATAGCGGGTGCCATCCTGGCGGGTATAATCAAGACTTGTTAATGCCTTGTAACCGTATATCTGCCCAATCTTATGGCCCGGGGTTAATACAAGTGCCGCATCGCCTGCAGCAGAGTTAAGAATGATGTCTGCCCCACCCTTTATGTCGTCAACCATGGATGTTTGATTGCTGAAGTTGGTCGTTAAATCCCACTTGAAGTTTTTTGAATTAAACATTGATATGTTTAAGCCGAATTCAAAACCATGTGATGATAAATCCATTGCATTGGTGAGAAGCCCTGTTGAACCGGTTGATGGCTGTACGTTAACAGGATAAATTACATCCTGGCTTTTACGCTTCCAGTAAGTTACTTCACCGCTAACAAGGCTGAGCCATGATGACCCTTTATTGGTATTAACTGCAAAGTCAATACCTGTTTCAAACTCTTTGGAAACTTCCACACCCAAATCAGGGTTGTTATTATTACCCGGTATGGTGTATATTAATGAAGAGCCAAGGTTCTGCTGGTTTAATACAGGGTATCGGTCAAACGGGCCGGGCTGAATACCGGCTTCCCCGTAAGCAGCTCTTACCTTAAACAAAGACAACACATCACCCAGGTGGCTGTTTTTGAACAAAGAGTTCACCTGGAAATAGCCATCAAAATGAGGGAAAATAAATGCTTTTGAACCCCCGCCAAATGCAGAAGACCAGTCACTTCTAAAACCACCGGTAATACCACCATAATCACCAAAATCAATTTTTTGGTTAACCAGGTAGCCATAGGTAATAAACGGCTGCACATAGTCAGATGATACGGCCTGGCTTGAAGTAGCCGTAATATTAATTGGCGGCTCAAGCGGAAGGCCTACGCCATAGGTGCCGTATTCTTTATACAGGTCTTTGCGGTAATCAAACGCAACCTGGGTACTTGTAGTAATGGGTAATTTTATATGAAAGTCTCTTTCAAAATCAGTACGAAAGTAACCGGAAGCCAAAAAGTTCTGGTTGGTTGTGTTGTACTGCCAGTTGTCAATTTCGCCGGTGTTATCAGGCGCATAAATACCTATGTAGTTAGGCTCGTAGTAAATTGAATTAAGGTTTTCAGACTGGTTGTAATAAGTGTACCGTATATTACGGTTTTGATAGTCAATACCATATTTGGCATCCAGTTCAACAAACCTGTTTACGCTGTAATTGGCATCAAAACTCTGCACAATATCAATCTTGTTATCGTCACTTCTTGAATACTCAGTCTGGTAGTAAGGGTTACTTGAGTTTACACTTAAAAAGTCCGCTGTCTGGTATAAAGGATATGTACCATCTGCCAATTTCCTTGTAAGGTCAAAAAACGGGGAAGTATTTAAAAACCCGTAAACCCTGCCTACACCACCCAAACCACCCTGACCGCCACCGGCGCCAAGGCTGGGGTGCAGCGTGTTTCTTGTATAAATTACCTGGGTAATAGACCTTACTTTAAATCCTTTAAAGAGTTCTGTGCCAAGGTTAGCAGTAACATTCGTCCTGTCAACGTGCCCGTTTTGCAGTATAGGGCTTAGCGTATTGCTATTAGAGATTGTAAGTGCAAAATCACTTTTATCATTGGCGCCCGAAATGTTTAAAGCGTTATTGAGCGTATTTCCAGTTTGGAAAACCTGTTTAAAATGGTCGTAATATTTAAGGTTGGCATCAAAAGGTTTATTGTCTTCATTTAAAGTATCTAAAATGTAATAACGGCCGGCTCCGCCATGCGCATACGAGATACCTTCTATAGAGCCAACGTCATTATACTCCACCGGCTTGCCCGTAGCAACGTCAATAATATTATTATTCGCGTCAGTAAGCAGGGCGTGCTTATCAGCCTTATGCACATTACCTGTATTCAGAAATGTATTTGAAGCATAACTGGTAGAGAAATTGATGGCAGTTTTTCCTTTTTTTCCTTTTTTTGTAAAAATCTGTATAACGCCATTTGCACCCTGTGCGCCGTAAATGGTAGATGAAGCAGCACCTTCTACAACTTCAACCCTGTCAATATTAGAAAGGTCGAACGAGTTAAGGTCTGTAGTTGACACATCAAGACCGTCTAACAGTATAAGCGGCTTGGTACCCCCCTGTATGGTGTTAATACCACGCAACACTATGTTAACCGGGTCTCCCGGGTTACCACTGATGGATGAAATTTGTGCGCCTGGTATTTTTCCTATCAGCGCCTGGTCAATTGACGCAGTTGGTGCAGCCGGCAGTTTGTCTGCCGTAACCGTTTGTACAGAAATACCGAGTTTTCTTTTGCTGGTGGCCGTACCAACACCGGTTACAACAACTTCACCCAAAGTACGCGTGTCAGATTTAAGGGCTATAACTGCCGCTTTTTCTATGGGCACCTCTGAAGTTTCAAAACCAACAGCAGACACTACAATAATTGCGTTTGGCTTTACCTTTAAAGAAAACGAGCCATTTTCCGCAGAAAATGTTCCGTTTTTCGTACCTTTTTCAATGATTGTAGCGCTTGGTATCGGCGCCCCCGTTGCATCAGTTACCTTGCCGGTAAGCAGTTGGGTTTGGGAGTCTGCCATTAGTGCTATACATAGCATGGCAAACCCCAGAAGGATTTTTCTCATGTGCATTATATTTTTGTTAAAGAATATTAAAAATAATGTAAAATTCTTTTCAAAATAATATTATTGTTTTTTTAATATGATAAATGGTAGTTAACATATCATTTAAAATTGATTATCAAATGATTATATATTTAGTTTAACCTAAAAAAATCTTATTTCACCGTAAAATGTTATATTTTTACATATATAAATATTTTTAATATTATTAAAAACGGTATTTATAGCATTTTTAATAATATTAGATTTTATTAATATATTAAATTATTTGTCGAAACTAACGATTGGTTTGTTCATTTCCTGGCCAAAAGCACAGGGTGAAAGTTTTCAACAACAGCAAAAAATAATTTTGAAATGTTACCCATTATTGTAATTTAGTGGCAGAATTTAATGGGTTAGTAAGTAAGAGGTCGGTATTCATACTGACCTTTTTTATTGGGTTTTGTACCCCTGCTCTTCTTTTTTATTCCTGCTGTTTTTATATTTAGCAGCTTTAGCAAAAAATTGAATTAACATCCCTACTTTAGGTAATAAATCTCCTGCGGGCAATAATGAGTAAAATAAAAACAGCGTTCTTTTGCGGCAACTGCGGTTACGAAAGTGCAAAATGGTTAGGTAAGTGCCCATCGTGCAACCAGTGGAATACTTTTGTGGAAGAAGTGATTGATAAAGGGAATGACAAAAGCACGAACTGGAAAAACTATACAGAAGAAAAAAGAAATCAAAAAGTAATTGCGCTTGGCGATATAAACACCAGTGAAGAAAAAAGGATAACAACCGGCGACAGTGAGTTAAACCGGGTGCTTGGCGGCGGCATAGTAACAGGAAGTATTGTACTGCTAGCAGGGGAACCCGGCATTGGCAAAAGTACATTGCTGCTGCAGGATGCCCTGGAACTAAAAAATATTACGATTTTATATATTAGTGGAGAAGAAAGTGAATCGCAGATAAAAATGCGTGCAGACAGGCTAAAGATACTTCACCCTGATTTTTATATACTTACCGAAACGGTAACCCAATCAATTTTCCAGGAAATAAAAAAATTAAAACCGCAACTGGTTATTGTTGATTCAATACAAACACTTCAGTCAAGCCTTATTGATTCCTCACCAGGCAGTGTTTCCCAGATACGTGAATGCGCAGCAGAGTTTCAGCGCTTTGCAAAAGAAACCGATACACCTGTCTTCTTAATTGGCCATATTACCAAAGACGGCACCATTGCGGGGCCAAAGTTATTGGAGCACATGGTTGACACCGTATTACAGTTTGAAGGCGACAGGCATTATGTTTACCGCATACTGCGTACCCTTAAAAATCGTTTTGGCAGCGCATCTGAGTTGGGCATCTACGAGATGACCGGTGCAGGTATGCGGCCTGTATTAAACCCGTCAGAAATTCTCATCAACCAAAAAGAAGAACTGCTGAGCGGCAGCGCGGTTGCCGCGAGTATGGAAGGTTTGCGCCCGCTTCTTATAGAAATACAGGCACTGGTAACACAAAGTGTTTACGGCACACCGCAGCGTACTGTCAGTGGCTTTGACTTGCGAAGACTGCAGTTGTTGTTGGCGGTGCTGGAAAAAAGAGGAGGCTTTCATTTTGGCGTTAAGGATGTGTTTGTAAATATTGCAGGCGGGTTAAAAGTAGAAGACCCCTCTATTGATCTTGCAGTTATCTGCGCATTACTTTCGTCTTATGAAGATGTGCCGCTCAACCCTAACATTTGCTTTGCGGGCGAAGTAGGCCTGAACGGCGAAATACGTGCCGTAAACCGTGTTGAACAGCGCATTGCGGAGGCGGAAAAATTGGGATTTGAAAAAATAATTGTTTCCCGGTTTAACAAAAAAGGGTTTGATAAGAACCAGTTTAAAATTGAAGTGGTAACGCTGGGACATATTGAAGAAGTGTACCGCTTTTTATTTCCATAATTATGGTTAAGGCCATTGCATCAGCACTGAATGATTTCGCTCACCTTTTCTTCCCGCATAACTGTGTCGGCTGCGGAAGCGATGTGCTGGAGAATGATGCGTTGCTTTGTATAAAATGCTTCAGCCAACTGCCGGTAACAGGTTTTATGCAGCAAGCTGCTAACCCGGTAGAAAAAATATTTTATGGCAGGGTACCGGTACAGCATGCCGGCAGCGCTTTTTATTTTACTAAGGATTCAGTTGTACAAAACATGATGATTGAATTAAAGTACAAGGGAAACAAAATGGCAGGCAATTACCTGGGCAGGCTGCTTGGTGCACTATTGGCGGAAAGCGAAAGGTTTGCCAGCGTTGATGCTATTGTGCCTTTGCCGCTGAATGCAAAAAAAGAAAAGAAGCGTGGGTATAACCAGGCAATGCTTATTGCTGAAGGAATACAGGCTGAATGGCATAAACCGGTTATACATAAAGCAGTGGGCAGAAAGCAGTTTACAACAACCCAAACACAAAAAGGACGCGTTGACCGCTGGCAAAATATGCAGGATGTTTTTGAAGTGAAGAACGCGGCATTGCTGAAGGGTAAACATATTCTGCTGGTGGATGATGTGGTTACAACCGGGGCGAGCCTGGAAGCATGCGCTTTGCCTATACTGAAAGTGCCGGGTACTACTGTAAGCATCGCCACGGTTGCCTATACAATTTTATAAATGGTACAGCAAATAATGGCCATGTGATGTGCTGAAAATACTAATATTATTCAATATACGCAATTGCCACCCATCCTTTGGCTGTTACGACTAACGAAAAAATTAGCCGGTATAATAATAAAACTGCTCTACCTTTATCATCGCTAAAAAATAATGACCATGAAAAAATTACTTTATTTATTGCTCATTCCCATTGTGTTTGTTGCATTTACGGGGTTTACTTCTCACAAAAAAAATATTTACAGTTTTAAAATTAAAGGCCTCGACGGCGGAATTATAGATTTCTCAAAGTTTAAAGGAAAAAAAATACTTATTGTTAACACTGCCTCTAAATGCGGTTTTACACCACAATATGCTGGGCTGGAAAAATTGTACAACGAGTATAAGGATAAGCTGGTTATTGTGGGCTTCCCTTCAGACAACTTTGGCGGCCAGGAGTTTCAGCAGGATACTGCCATCAGTTCGTTCTGCAAAAAGAATTTTGGTGTAACATTCCCCCTTACCACGCGTGTTGATGTAAAGGGAGATAATATAACACCGGTGTATAAATACTTGTGCAACAAATCAGAGAACGGCGTTTTAGATGCTACGATAAGCTGGAACTTCAATAAGTTTATTATTGACGAGCACGGTAATCTTTTGGCGCATTTTGACAGCAAGGTTACGCCCGACAGCCAGGAATTGCTATCGTATTTAGGCAAATAAAAACACATTGCATACATAAAAAAACCGGCTTGCAAGCCGGTTTTTTTATGTAAAGTATTATGCCACAATTTTAAAATTTAATTTCTTCATCGTTTGCATCAAAAAACTTAAACTCAGTAAAATAATAATCTGCATTTGGTTTTATGGCAATGCGTGTTTTAAGTTTTCTCTGCCATTTCAGGCGTGTATTGTTGAACAGCCCTTTTGTAAGATGAGAATACACGATAGGATGCACCACTATTGTAAGATTTTTATGCTGGTGTGTAACCAGGTAATGCAGCCTTTTTTCAATTTCATCTTCCAGCAGGAAAGATGAAGTTATTTTACCCGTACCGTTACAGCTTGGGCATATTTCTGAGGTGTTAATATTTACTTCCGGGCGCATACGCTGGCGTGTTATCTGCATCAACCCGAATTTTGAAATAGGCAGCACGGCATGTTTTGCCCTGTCACTCAGCATAAATTTTTCCATCGCTTCCTGCAGCTTTTTTTTGTTATCAGGAAGCTTCATGTCAATAAAGTCAACTACAATTATGCCGCCAATATCACGCAGCCGTAACTGGCGCGCTATTTCTTCTGCTGCCTCAAGGTTTGTTTCAATCGCGTTTTCTTCCTGGTTATTGCTTACGCTTTTATAGCCGCTATTAACATCAATTACATGCAAAGCCTCGGTATGTTCAATAATAAGATATGCGCCGCTATGCAGGTTAACCGTTTTGCCAAATGATGATTTTACCTGTTTGCTTATGCCAAACTGGTCAAACACCGGTACGCCGTTGTGGTGCAGCGTAACTATTTCGGCCTTGTTGGGAGCTATTTTTTGTATATAACTCTTTATATCATTGTAAATATTCTTGTCATTAATGATAATGCGGTTAAAATCTTCATTCAGCAAATCGCGCAAAATACTGGTAGTTTTATCCTGCTCACTTAATATTTTGGCAGGCGGCTGCGCGTTTTTTAAATTTTTTTGAATGGTTTTCCAGGTTTCAACAAGGGTAAGTAAATCATCATGTAGCTCTGCTGTATTCTTTCCTTCAGCTGCGGTGCGTACAATAACGCCAAAATTTTTTACTTTGATTGATTCAATAATCTTTTGAAGCCGCTTCCTTTCATCTGATGAGTGTATTTTTTTTGATACGGCAACAATATCGTTAAAAGGTGTTATCACAACAAACCTGCCCGGCAGGGATATTTCACAACTCAGTCTTGGCCCTTTTGCAGCAATGGGTTCTTTAAGTATCTGCACCAGTATGTTAGGTTTGCCGCTTAATACTTCGTTTATTTTGCCTGTTTTTACAATTTCAGGCTCAACATTAAATTTTGAAAAATCAAATACATCAGGGCTTTTATCTGAAATACATTGCGCGGTAAATTTGAGGAGGGAGCGGGCGTAGGGGCTTAAATCAGTATAATGAAGGAATGCATCTTTTTCAAAACCAACATCAATAAAAGCTGCATTTAACCCCGGTATTAATTTTTTAACCTTGCCCAGGTACAGGTCTCCTACTGCAAAATTGGCATCGGCTTTCTCGTTATGCAGCTCTACAAGTTTTTTGTCCTCCAGCAAGGCAATCTCAACGCCGGAGGGGGCTGCATTTATTATAAGTTCTTTGTTCACAAATTTGCAACTTTAAATAATTGTTCTGTGTATCGCACAGGCAAATGCAATACAGTAATAATCTGTCCACATGGTCACTCAACACTATTCTGCCTAGAGATTCAGGAAAGGAAAAGGTAAAAGTTGCTAAAAAAGTAGGGCAGCGTATGTAAGTTGCCCCGCAGGCCTGTTAGCGCATACGGGGCTATTATTTATAAAGAAGAACTATTTGTTTTTCTTCTTATGGCGATTTTTTCTTAATCTTTTTTTGCGTTTGTGCGTCGCAATTTTATGACGCTTTCTTTTTTTACCACAAGGCATAGTTAAATAATTTTTGTTTATTGAGATATCTGTTTATTGCAATGCTTTTATCCTGTTTTCTATTTCTTTTTTAGCCTCGGGTATAGTAACCATATCGTCGGCTGTTTTATACCATTTAACGGCATTTTGTTTGTCCCCTTTGCGGTCGTAAGTTTCAGCGAGGTTAAAAATAGCCTCTAAATTTTTCGGCTGTTTTCTTACAACAAGTAAAAACCGTTCAATTGCCTTATCAAACTGGCCGCTTTTAACGCCGCCCATGGCGAGCATCATTTGAGCGTACATGTTATTGGTGTCTCTTTCAGCAACCTCTCTTATTGCCATTATGCCCTGCATAGGGCTGGCTGAAATATTGCCAAAAAGATAACAGGCCCCTAACCCAACCTTTGACGAATCGTTTGCCGGGTTTAGCTGTAAAGCCCTCTCAAACAACGTTTTAGCTTGTGTAGCCTGCCACGTTTGCGCGGCGGCATCTGTTTCGGCCATAGCGTTATCTAACAGCAAATGGGCTGCAAAGGTGAGGTTTTTTTCTGAATTTTCCAATTTCGCTGCTTCGCCAAAGTAAAATGCCCCAAGGGAGGATTGCTGAGCGGTATCGCCCCAAAATTCAGCCAGTTGTTTAAACACTTTTATTTGCTGAATTTTAACGTCGCCCCTAACCACGCTGTTTTCAAGTTGCAGTACACGGGTTGCCTGGGCCTGTGTCAGGCTTTTTTTTGCCTTTGCCACTACATCGGCGGTTGTTATAGCAGGTTGAACATCAGCCGTGGCGGCGGGTTTTACAGGAATATTGGTTTTGTTGGGAACCGTCTTTCCGAAGAAGAGTAAAACTAAAAGAAGCAAAAGCCCTCCCGAAACAAGGATAATCTGTTGTTTTTTCACAAATGCCAAAATTAGGAAAGCGAAGTTACTGCGTATTGTGCATTTGCTTTACCTCGTTAACGAATTCTTTAGAAGGTTTAAACGCAGGTATAAAATGTTCGGGGATGTTAACAGCAACATTTTTCTTAATGTTCCTGCCAATTTTTGCAGCTCTTTTTTTGGTGATGAAACTTCCAAAGCCTCTAACATAAATGTTCTCACCCTTTGATAAATTTTCCTTTATCTCTTTAAGCAAAGTTTCTACTGTAACAAGTACATCCACCTTGGGGATGCCTGTTTTGTCAGAAATATTGTTGATGAGATCAGACTTTCTCATATGGGGTTTGTTTAATTTATAAAATGCCTTTGATATACCAAATATAACAAAAGCTGGTATAAACGAACTAAAATATAAAAATTTATTAGATGTTTTTAGTTGAACGGCAAGCCTTTGAACTCAAAAAATTAATTAATAAATAAATATATGTAAAATATGAATGAACAGGAAATATATTATTGCAAATTTGTTCACCATGAAAAAAAAATTTTTTCCACGTGTGTTAATGCACTGGCATTATACACAAAATAAGCGCCAAATGCCCTGGAAGGGGGAAAAAGACCCTTACAAAGTGTGGCTGAGTGAAGTGATTTTGCAACAAACGCGTGTTGAGCAGGGATGGGCATACTTTGAGAAATTTGTAGTTAAGTACCCTGGTATTCAATCACTTGCTGCGGCGAAAGACGAAGAGGTTTTTAAATTATGGGAAGGATTGGGGTATTATAGCCGCTGCAAAAACCTGCTGGCCACAGCCCGTGAAATTGTATATGATTATGATGGTGCTTTCCCCCGGAATTATGAAAACATACTGGCTTTAAAAGGCATCGGCACATATACCGCCGCGGCAATAAGTTCTTTCTGTTTTGGATTGCCTTACCCCGTGATTGACGGCAACGTGCTGCGCGTACTGGCAAGGGTATTTAATATTGATATCCCAATTGACAGCAATGGCGCGGCAAAAATTTTTGGCGCCCTGGCGGCGGAGCTAATTGATAAAAAAGACCCCGGCGCCTATAACCAGGCCATTATGGATTTTGGCGCCACGGTATGCAAACCTGCGCTGCCTTTATGTGCTGCCTGCCCTATGCAACAAAACTGCGGGGCTTACAAAGCCGGCAAGGTAAACCTGCTGCCTGTAAAAGAAAAAACGTTAGTGCGCAAAACGCGCTGGTTAAGCTATTTTATTTTTGAGCACAACAACAGCACGCTAATACATAAAAGAATTGCAAAAGATATTTGGCAAAACCTTTTTGAGTTTTACCTTGTTGAAACACCCGATAATCCCAAATGGGATAAAGAGCAGGTGCATGAATGGCTTGAAAACAGTTTAGGTATAGCAAATAACCCCCGCATACAAATATTCCCTGCCGAAGCACAGCAGTTAACACACCAGCAGGTAAAAGGCTATTTTATAAAAGTAGCTCTTGAAAAAATTCCTGAACCACTTGCTGCGGCTGAGTTTCAATGGCTTACTGCAGAGCAGGTTAAACAACTGGCCTTTCCGCGCTTTATTAATCACAACTTGCCTAAAAACGCGCTGCAGCCTGAACTTTTTAATTGTTAAAGCTGTTTACAGTTGATAAATCTCTGTTTTTTTTGTTAATTTTAAAATGGAAAGCATAAGCTAATATTTACAGGATGAATTAAAAATCAATTGTATGAGAGGTGTAAACAGGGTAATGCTAATAGGCAATTTAGGAAAAGACCCGGATGTTCAGTATCTTGAAGGTAATATTGCAGTAGCAAAATTTCCCCTGGCGACAACAGAAACGTACAAAGACAGGACCGGAAAGCTTATATCGCAAACGGAATGGCATACGGTTGTTTTATGGAGAGGGTTGGCTGAACTGGCGCAAAAGTATTTGCACAAGGGAAGCCTTATATACGTAGAAGGCAGGTTAAGAACAAGAAGTTGGGAAGATAAGGAAGGCAATAAAAAATTTGCAACTGAAATTGTAGGTGATAACCTGATAATGCTTGATAAACGCGGAGATGGCCACGGGGGCGGTTATCCATCTCACGGTGCGGCAGGCGGCGAGGGCGCAGAAGGCTTTCCCGGCGCGGACATTCCGCCGTTGACAGATGACCCAGACGTTGGCTTGCCCTTTTAAAAACTGTTATTAATTTTAAATGTTTGAAAGCCCTTTTACAGTAAAATGCAATAGTTTGCTGTAAACTTGTATTGTTAACCAAAAAAAGCCAACTTGCAAAATATCTGCTTAGCAACACATTCTTTTTCACCCTTAGTTATACTTGCTGCAGGTACCCCGCCGGTAACCACGGCATTTACTATTATATTGCTGGTGCTGATAATGTTTTCGTTTATTGTATCGGGCGCTGAAGTGGCTTATTTTTCCCTCACCTCCAAAGACATCAACCTGCTTAAAACCAAAGAGCAGCCATCCTACAAAAAAATTGTTGACCTGCTGGAAGAGCCAAGGCTGTTACTTGCATCACTGCTTATTGGCCATAACCTCATTAACATAGCCATTATCATCCTGTCGGGTTTAATAATTGATGATACGGTGCATATAGCCACCAATATGTGGTGGATAATATTGCTGGTTAAAATAATCCTTATTTCGTGCCTGCTGCTCGTGTTTTGTGAAATTATGCCCCGTATAGTGGCGGGCAATAACAACATACGCTTTGCTGAATACACCAGCCTGGTGGTTGAAATGGTATATTTTGCTTTTAAACGCATGGGCAGTTGGCTGGTAAAATATACCGACGTGATTGAAAAAAGGATTGGTAATGCCGATAAAAGCCGCTATGGCTCTGAAGAGCTGGATAATGCTATTGGAACGGAAGAAAATGAAGACGAGAAAAACATACTACGAGGCATTGCCAAATTTGGCGATATAACCGTTAAACAGATTATGCGTTCCCGCCTTGATGTTAACGGAATTGATGAAAAGACCCCCTTTAACGAGGTGATACGGCGGATTGAAGAATTGCATTACAGCAGGCTGCCTGTTTATAAAGACGACCTTGACGAAGTGGTAGGTATTATTAATACCAAAGACGTTTTGCCTTTTATTGACAGCCCGGCGGATTTTGACTGGCACAAATTAAAACGCCCGCCGTATTTTGTACACGAGCAAAAGCTTATTAAAGACCTGTTACGCGAGTTTCAGTCTAAACACATACATTTTGCAGTGGTTGTTGATGAGTTTGGCGGCACAAGCGGTATAGTAACGCTGGAAGATGTGATGGAGGAAATTATAGGCGACATAAGAGATGAATTTGATGAAGAAGAAAGCGGCTTTAAAAAGGTGGACGATTACAATTACATTTTTGACGGCAAAACCACGCTGGTGGATGTTTGCAAACTGATGGAATTGCCGGTGGATATATTTGATGGTATTAAAGGCAACAGCGAGTCGCTTGCGGGGCTTGTGCTGGAACTGGCAGGCGAAATACCGCCGGTAAATACTGCTGTGCCGTCGGGAGATTTTGAGTTTACCGTACTTGAAATAGCCAAAAACCGCCTGCAAAAAATAAAAATCGGTATAAAACCAAGACCCGAAAAATAATATACGCTGCAGCTTTGCGTTGTAGGCGTACTCGATTACTAATGAGAAGAGGAAATATTCATGAGCAGTAGAGGCAAACTAATATGTACACCGTTGTCACGGTTCCGGGCACCCCTTGCAGTATTGTTTTTCGCTTTGTGTTTTTGGTGCTGCAACTCAACCTACACCCCAAAACCAACAGGTTATTTTAAAATCAGCTTTCCCCCTAAACAATACCAGGTTTTTGACAAACCCGGGTATCCCTATACATTTGAATACCCGGTTTATGCAACAGTAGAAAAAGACTCTACGTTTTTTGACACTACTGCCGAAAATCCATGGTGGATAAACATTGACTTTCCGCGATTTAACGGTAAGATATACGTAAGCTACAAGATAATAGGCCCCAATAAACTTAACAAACTGCTGAACGACACCTATAACCTTACCAATAAGCACTCAGTAAGGGCAGATTATATTGGCGACTCGCTTATTGAAACCCCCAATGGTGTACACGGCACCTTTTTTAACGTGGAAGGTGATGTGGCAACTGCCAACCAGTTTTTTCTTACAGACTCCACCAGGAATTTTCTTCGCGGGGCGCTATATTTTGACGCAACTCCTAACCAGGATTCCCTTAAACCGGTAAACGATTTCCTGGTGCAGGATATGAAGCACCTGATTAATACGTTTAAGTGGAAGAAGCCGTAACAATGGGGTTGGTAATAATGACTAATGGCGTAATGGTGCGGGATAGTGGGTAACGGTAATAACGTATCTTCGCGCATAATAAAAATAACAGTTTTAAATACCCTTTAGGGCTGGGAAACGATGATAGCAATAGACAACAAGCTTATTAGCGACGAGGTTATTGAGGAGCAATTTGTGTGCGACCTGAATAAGTGCAAGGGAGGCTGTTGTGAAGACGGCGATGCCGGCGCGCCCCTGGAAATAGAAGAACTGGATGAATTGATAAATAATTTTGAAGCCATAAGGCCATACCTTACCAAAGAGGGGCTGAAAGTTATTGAAAAGAACGGCAAATACAATTATGACCGGGAGTTTGGCTGGGTGACGCCAACCATTGACGGGGGAATTTGCGCTTACGGCTTCCGGGATGAAAAAGGTATTATAAAATGTGGTATTGAAGCCGCGTATTATGACGGCAAACTCGGCTGGAAAAAGCCGGTGAGTTGCCACCTCTTTCCCATACGTGTAACAAAAAGCAAACTGGAGCCGGGCACTGAATATGTAAACTATGAGCCGCGGCAGGACTTATGCAAAGCGGCCTGCAAATTGGGTAGAAGCCTTAAGGTGCCGGTGTACCTGTTTTTAAAAGATGCTATTATACGCAAGTACGGCGAGGAATTTTATAACACACTTGCCGCGACAGCGGAGCATGTAAAGGAAGAGAAGTAGTTACAGCCGGTTTGCGATAATATGCAATGAAATTAAAAATATTAATAGCAAATGTCATCAAACTCCGCATCATCATTTATAGCCAAAAGCACCATTAAGGCGGCCGACCTGGAACACAGGCGCAAGATAAACTTTAACATAGGTAAGTATAATGCCGTGGTGGTAGATGGCAAAAGCCAATTCAGCAATGTAATGCTGGCCCGCGAACGCGCGAAGAATGCCAAATGGAAGGCCATTGAAAACCTTGACGCGAACCTGGAGAATTTTGAAAAGCTTATTACCGAACGCGGGGCAAAAGTAATATGGGCGGAAACCGCGGAACAGGCGCTGGAAGAAGTGGGCAAAATTTGTGATGCCAAAAATTGCCGCACACTCGTTAAGAGCAAAAGCATGGTTACGGAGGAGATTCACCTTAACAAATACCTGGAGAAGAAAGGTATTGAGAGCGTGGAGACTGATTTAGGCGAATATATTCAGCAGTTAGATAATGAGCCACCATACCACATTGTTACGCCCGCCATGCATAAAAGCAAGGAAGATGTGGCAAAACTTTTCGCGGAAAAATTCGGCACTTCGCCAACACTTACGCCGGAACAGCTTACACTGGTGGCCCGCCAGAAACTGCGGGAAAAATATACGGCTGCAGAGGTAGGCGTAACGGGCGCCAATTTTATTATTGCCGATATTGGCGCTGTTGCCGTTACTGAAAACGAAGGCAATGCCCGCTTAAGCTGTGCATGGCCCAAAACACATATTGTTATTGCCGCCATTGAAAAAGTAATACCCAGCCTTACCGATTTAAATACCTTTTGGCCCCTGCTGGCAACCTACGGCACAGGGCAAAAAATTACCGTTTACAATACTATTATAACCGGCCCGCGCCAACCAGGGGAAACTGACGGCCCGGAAGAAATGTATGTTATATTGCTGGACAATGGCAGGACTAATTTACTGGCTAACCCCACTACGCGCGAGGCATTGTATTGCATACGCTGCGGCGCCTGTTTAAATGCCTGCCCTGTATATAAGAATATTGGCGGCCACAGCTATGAAACGGCTTACAGCGGGCCCATTGGCAGCGTTATAACGCCGCATTTAAAAGGCCTGGATGAATACAAGCATTTAAGTTATGCATCATCTCTTTGCGGTAACTGCACAGAGGTGTGCCCGGTGCGTATTAACCTGCATGAATTGCTTTTGGAAAACAGGCACGAGGCTGTACAGGAAGGCGACAGCACGCTGGGTGAGCGCGTTGCATGGAAGGTGTGGAAACAGGCAAGCCTGCACCGCGGTATGATGAACATGGGAAACGGTAAACTTAAAAATATGGTGGTGAATAAGGTGTTTAAGGCGTGGACGGCGCACCATGGCGACCTTGACTTTAGCCAGAAGACATTTAACGAAATGTGGAAGGATAAGCAGAAGGAAAGTTAAATACTTATTTTTTGTAAATTTGAGAAAATGGCAGGTGTATGAAAGAAGTTATTTTGGATAAGCCTTTTGCAAGTGAGCAGGAATACTTTCTTTTTGAAGAAAAAAGTGAGTTGAAACATGAATATATTAACGGAACCCTTTTTGAAATGAGCGGGACATCAAAATATCATAATTTCATAGTGGTTAATCTTGTAATGTTGCTGAAGCCCCTTTTGGCTGGCACCACTAAACAACTTACACTTGATGGTTACAAGGTTCGCACACCTGATGGCAATTTCTTTTATCCTGGTATTGCAGTAAGCGAAACTGGTGGCCATAAGTATTATACCGATGAGCCAATCCTGGTTGTGGAAGTATTATCAGGTTCTACCAGGAGGTATGATCTCTCCGATAAATTCATTCAATACAGAAAATGCCCTTCACTGCAATATTACCTGTGTGTTGAGCCGGCGAAGAGAGTAATATACTTTTACCATAAGGCCGATAATAACGAATGGGTGGTTGAAGAGGCTTTTACCGATGATGATGCTGTTATTACATTGCCTGCATTAAATATTGCCCTGCAGTTAAAGGATATTTACAATAGCTGATGCTGCTAATTTACACCCCCGATGTTTCGTCACGCTTTGCTTATACAGCAGATGTATTGTTTTCACAGGCAAGTAATAATGCCTTTACAATTACTACCGGCAAGGATGAGTTTTTGAGCTTTACCGGCGCCAAAATAAATTACTCAAACCAGCCGTTGAGAAATGATGAGCTATGGGTACAGCCACATGGCTTGTTGTTTGAGCATGATATAAAGCCACAGGTAATTGATGTATTTGAATGGAATAACCTGAAGGCTTTTTTTAAAACTGGCGGTGATGCCGGATTTGATGTGTTTGCTGCAGCTTTTTACCTGGTGAGCCGTTATGAAGAATACCTGCCGCATGCAAAAGACGAATACGGCCGCTATGCACATACCAACAGTATTGCCTTTAAAGAACGCTTCCTGCATGTGCCCCTGGTTAACCTTTGGCTGAAGGAACTGGCTAAAATGATGGAGGGTAAATTTCCATCCTTCACTTTTCACTTTTTGTCTTTCAACTTCACCCCCACCTACGATATTGATATTGCGTATGCCTACAAAGGCAAAGGGTTTAAACGTAATGCGGGCGCACTTGCCAGGGCTATTAAAGAGGGCCGGCCAGGCGACATAGCAGAATGGCTGGATGCTGCCTCAGGTTTTGGAGAAGACCCTTTTGATACTTACCGCTGGCTGGATAATTATCATAATCATTACAAGCTAAAGCCCATTTATTTTTTCTTGCTGGCTCAGCAGCCGGGTTTGTATGACAAAAACATCTCTCCTGAAAAACCCATTATGCGGCGGTTGATTAAAAAACACGCGGAAAAATATGAAACAGGTATTCACCCCTCATGGCAAAGCGGGGATGACGAGACGTTACTGGCACAAGAAATCGGCATGTTGCAAAGCATTACAGGCAGTAAGGTAATGCGCAGCCGGCAGCATTATATTCGCATGCAATTGCCCGGTATATACCGCGTACTGTTAAAATATGGTATTATTGAAGACTATACCATGGGTTATGGCAGCATAAATGGTTTCAGGGCATCTGTTGCTACCCCGTTTTACTGGTATGATTTGGAGAAGGAAGAAAAAACCGGGCTGCTGCTTCGCCCTTATTGTTACATGGAGGCAAACTCGTATTTTGAACAACACTATACTGCAGAACAAGCCACAGATGAGTTACAGCAATACCACGATATTGTAAAGGCGGTAAGCGGCCAGTTAATAACTATCTTTCACAATCACTTTATCACACAGCAACAGCAATGGCAGCCGTGGAAGTACATGTATGCGGCATTTTTGCAGCAAAACCTTTAGGCTACAGCCATAGTGCTGGTTTGGAAAATTGGCGTGGTCGCTTCAACTTGGTCTGCAATAATTGCTTTAGCAAATTCAAACTGGGCCTTATGGCTGCACCCTTTTTCGTTTGTAATGGCAGTAAAGCTTTTATACAGGTTTTGCAATACTTTGTACACTTTTAAAATTGGCTGGGCCTTTTGCCTGTCCTGTAATTGCTGGTATTGCCTTACAAATTCACGCATAAGGCTTAAAAGGTAAAGGCGTAATTCAACACAATCAGCGGAGCTGTGGTATTCAAGGTTAGCTATCTCAAGCTGTATTTTAGTAAGATGTTTCATAAAAGCAGATGTTATTATGTTCTCCTGTAAAACAAAAAGCTTACCACTGCGCTGTACAGTTATTTTTACCTGAGAAAAAGCTTGTTTATTAACAAAGTTGTAGCAAAAATTTCCCAGCACCGCCCGTTAAAGCCTATTTCCCCCTGAAACGAAATGAAATATCCCTTATTCTTTCGGGGAAAATATCATTTCTAAAAGCCAGTTCTTCCGGGTACAATCTTATTGAACCATTGGATAATCTCACCATATAATCGCCATAATCGGTAAGCGAATGCTCCGTGTATGTTCCTATGTCTTTTTTCACTGCCCTTACTTTTGCAAGCAGCGCCTCAATTTCAGGCTGCCCGTATTCTTTTACACTCATTGCAATAGCTTTATTCATCATTCAGCAAAATTTGTACCCCAAAACAGGTATTTTATGTTTTATGTATAACGCTTTTAAGTAATGCTAAGTATATTTTTAGTAGTTTTTTGCATTACTGTTGCTTCTGCGTAAAAAATAATACAATATCTTACAGCAGGTTGCATTATGTTTATCTTTTGCCATACTTAAAATTTACACTATATGATATCCAGGCGTTCATTTATTAAAACAACATCGCTTACCTCGGCGGCAGTTTTGGCATCAAGTGCTTTCGGGGCTACACGTAAAAAAACTGATATAGGCGTGCAATTATACACTGTACGCGACCTTATGGCAAAAGACCCTGACGGTACCCTTAGTAAAGTAGCTGCCATTGGCTATACTACGGTGGAAGGTGCTACTTATACGGGTTCGGAAAAGTTTTACGGCATGGACCCTAAAGAATTTGCGGCATTGTTGAAAACGAACGGCCTGTGGATGCCAAGCTCTCATTACAGGCTTGGGGAGGATAAAGAAAATGGCGCCTCGCCAAAGGGCACTATGCTGAATGACTGGCAGAAAGCGGTAGATGATGCCGCGGCAGTGGGCATAAAATACATGGTTTGCGCGTGGTTATCGCCAACAGAGCGCGGCACCCTTGACCATTATAAAATGCTGGCGGCCGACCTGAATACCGCTGGTGAAACCTGCAAAAAAGCCGGGATACAGATGTGTTACCACAACCACGATTTTGAATTTGAGAAACAGGGTGATACTTATCCTTATGACGTTGTTATGAGCAATACAGATAAAGACCTGGTTAAATTTGAAATGGATTTGTACTGGGTTACCAGGGCCGGGCAGGACCCCATTGCGCTGTTTAACAAATACCCAGGCCGCTTTCCGCTGCTGCATGTAAAGGATATGGATAATACACCTAAAAAAATGTTTACGGAAGTAGGCAGGGGAACGATAGATTTTAAGAAGATTTTCGCCCATAAAAGTACTGCCGGCATGAAGTATTTTTTTGTAGAGCAGGATATTTGCCCAGGCAACCCGCTTGACAGCATTAAAATAAGCTACGACTATATTAAGGCCAATTTGGTGTAGTTATAGCAGGGAATTTTTTTGAAAGCCTGCGATAGAATGTTGCGGGCTTTTTGTTTATTATATAATGGAAATAAACCCAGAAATTATTGCTAAAAAACCGGGACAAAAACCCGGATTTGCTATTTATGGGTAGTTCTTTGACGGGGTGGCATAATTGTTTTATAAAGGTGGGGATGGAATGAATTGTATAAAAAATATTGTACAATTAAGTTTAATTAATTGATTATAAAATACTTATGATTTTTTGGATTCCTCCTTTTTCCTCCGCCGGGCCATCCCCACGTGGCTTTACCATTCAGCGCCGGGGTATGCCCTTTGCAAAAATTGCATGTCGGTTAAAATATTTTCAAGATATGAGGTATGCTTTCCTTCTTTTCCTGATAACGTTGTGTTTTCACCGGCAAAAGGCAGGGTGCCGGTAAGTGTTGCCTTTTCAAAAATTTCTGTTACTTTTTGAAGCCACAAAGGCTGCAGGGCTGTTACATCCGTGCCCCAACCCATGGTTAACGCCATTTCCTCGTAGCCTGCCGGAATAAATAATTCAGCGGTATATTGTTGTAATAGGGTGATGGCCTGCACCATCCTTTTATGACTTTCGGCAGTGCCCGCGCCAAGCCGTATTACCCATTCGCTGCTCCACCGCACATGGTAGGTTACTTCCTTCAATGCCTTTGCGCTTATAGCCGCAATTCTTTCCTCATTGCTTTCCTGCAATTGTTGATAAAGAAAGTATTGATAAACGCTAAAGAAAAATTGCCGCATAACTGTTACGCCCCAATCACCCTTTGGCAATTCAGCAAGCACACAATTTTTAAAACCCCCGGCATCACGCAGGTATGCGAGCGTGTCTTCAGTAACAACTTCGGGCCTACCGTCATTATTTATCAACTCTGCAGCATATTGGTAAAAATTTCGCGCCTGCCCCAAAAGGTCTAACGCTATATTTGTAATAGCAATATCGAGCTCAAGCACAGGGCCGTGGCCGCACCATTCGCTGTTCCTGTGGCCAAGTATAAGTGCATCGTCTGCGAGATGGAGCAGGTAGTTCACCAGTTGATTGGTTGATTGATCCTGTTCGTGTATGCTTTGAAAGTCCACTTGTTGCATGGCATTATAAATTTCTCTCACCCGGGTAAGCTGCCTATATATTCTTCACACCCTCCGGCATAGGGTAGAAGGTAGGGTAGCGGAATATTTTATCATCGGCGGGGTCATATAAGCTCTCGGCTTCATCCGGGTTGCTGGCATGTATGTGTTTGCTTTCAACCACCCATATACTCACGCCTTCCATCCGCCGGCAATATACATCCCTGGCATTTTCAATGGCCATTTTCGCGTCAACAGCGTGCAGGCTTCCGGCGTGTTTATGGTCAAGCCCCTGCCTGCTGCGTATAAAAACCTCCCATAAAGGCCAGGAATTAGCAATTTGCTGTCCTGCACTTGCCACATCATCTTTTTTCATCGCGCCGCCCGTACCTGGGGCATTCTCGCCATAATCGCCATAGTAAAGTTTGAATAGGTAAAGCATATTAAGCTTAATTTACAGGTAATAGAAACATTATCTTTCTTTCAACCCGGGCGCAACTTCTTTTTTATAGTACAGGCAAATGTTACGTAACCCGCACTCCCCGCATTTTGGGTTACGGGCAAGGCATACGTACCTGCCATGCAAAATTAAATAATGATGTGCAGTATGTATTTTCTCCTTTGGTATATTGGCTACCAGTTGCTTTTCAGTAGCTAATGGAGTAGTGGCATTTTTAGTCAGGCCCAGTCTTGCCGATACCCTGAAAACATGGGTATCCACCGCCATATTAGGCTGTTCATCAACCACCGATGTAATTACATTTGCAGTTTTGCGCCCAACACCCGGCAGTTTAACCAGTTCTTCTACCGTCATCGGCACTTTGCCGCCAAAATCGCCTACCAGCATTTTAGCCATGCCGATGAGGTGCTTTGTCTTGTTATTGGGATAAGATATACTTTTAATAAATGGGAAAAGTTCGTCAAAAGTGGATTGCGATAATTTTTCCGGTGTTGGATATTTCTCAAAAATGGCAGGGGTAGTTAAGTTAACCCTTTTGTCTGTGCACTGTGCTGAAAGTATTACCGCTACCAGCAACTGGTAAGGGTTATCGTACATAAGTTCCGTTTCCGGTTCAGGTATGGCCTTCTCAAAATAGTCAAAAACAATTTTATAGCGTTCTTTAAGCGTCATAACAATTATAAAGAACGAATGTATATAAAACCGTTAAGATAAAGTTCAGGAAGAAACCTCCGAGGATTGGGCGGCATACTCCATTATCGCTTTTACGGTTTGCCTGCGGGGAGACTGAAGCTGCATGTTTTGTACCCGTTGCGCGGATTCTTTCAGCACCTGTAATTTCTCCCTTAACGCCCAATTGGACTGCAGTTCTTTTTCAAGGCCAGCTTTATCCGGCTTGCTCATTTCGTTGTACATAAAAAGTGTGAGGTCTTCTGTAGTAAAATTTGGCATGGCAAAAGGTATAAAATGAAGTAATCTTGTTACCTCATAGTGATATTGGAATTTTGCAGTAAGTTTTGCTATACTTACCTTAAAACGCACAGGCTGGCAAATTATTGTACGCGGAGTTATTTTTTGGTATCCGCCGTGGTGCTGTCAACAATAAAGAGGTCTTCATTGTCTTTTTTCATGAGGTAATTTTCGCGGGCATATTTCTCAAGGGCGGCGGGGTTGTCTTTCAGGTCAGACAGGCTCTTTTTTATCCCGTCAATCTCACTTTGGTAAAACTTCTTGCTGGCTAACAACTCGTTAAGCTGCTGTTTACGTTGCCTTTGCTCAAACATATTATTCCTGTCAACAAACAGCATCAGCACGGCAAATACTGTAATGGCAATTACATATTTATTGCTTACAATGCGGAATATTTTGGCAAAAGTTGACATAAAAAAATCGCTGGGCTATGTAAAAATACAACATCACCTAACGATTTTTAAAATAAATTTATTGTGTACGGCTATTCACGGTCAGTTCTTTGCATCCATCTCCGCTCAATCATCCTCTCCACGGCATGGAGAGGACCGGGGTGAGGGTTATTTCACAAATTTAAACCTGCCTTTCGGATAGATACCGCTGCTGCCCAACGCCTCTTCAATGCGTGTAAGCTGGTTGTATTTGGCCATACGGTCAGTACGGCTGGCGCTGCCGGTTTTTATCTGGCCGCAGTTAAGCGCTACGCAAAGGTCGGCAATGGTAGTATCTTCTGTTTCGCCGCTGCGGTGGCTCATAATGGTGGTATACCCGTGTGTTTGGGCCAGTTGCACGGCATTAATGGTTTCAGTAACGGTACCAATCTGGTTTACTTTAATCAAAATACTGTTAGCCACGCCGTTATCAATACCGCGCTGTAAAATTTTAGTATTAGTTACAAATAAATCGTCGCCTACCAACTGCACTTTGTTGCCAATGGCGTCAGTCAGTTTTTTCCAGCCATCCCAGTCTTCTTCCGCCATGCCGTCTTCAATGGAGATGATGGGGTATTTATTTACCCAGCTTGTCCAGTATTCCACCATTTCGTCGCTGGAAATTTCTTTCTGGGTGCTTTTATAAAACTTATACTTGCCGTCTTTAAACATTTCGCTGCTGGCAGCGTCCAGGGCAATACCTACCTGGCTGCCTGTTTTGTAACCGGCGCTTTCAATGGCCTGCAATACCGTTTCAATGGCTTCCTCATTACTCTGGATATCAGGGGCAAAGCCGCCTTCATCACCCACATTGGTGCTGTAACCCTTCTTTTTCAATACTTTCTTCAGCTCATGAAAAATTTCCACCCCCCAGCGCAAACCTTCGCTAAAAGTACTGGCGCCTACGGGCACAATCATATATTCCTGGTAATCAATCTTATTATCTGCATGTACACCGCCATTTAAAATATTCATCAGCGGTATAGGCAAAAAGGTGGCATTGGTACCGCCTAAGTAGCGGTACAGCGGCAGGCTGCTTTCCATAGCGGCTGCTTTTGCTACGGCCATTGATACGGCCAGCATGGCATTTGCGCCCAGTTTGCTTTTGTTGTCTGTACCGTCAAGCTCCAGCAGTTTCGCGTCAATGCCGGTTTGGTCGTTTACCGCCCAGCCTATCAATTGGTCGGCAATAATATCGTTTACATTGCTAACTGCTTTAAGTACGCCTTTGCCGCCGTAAACGCTTTTATCGTTATCGCGCAGTTCCACGGCTTCGTGAATACCGGTGCTGGCGCCGCTGGGTACTGCAGCGCGGCCCAGGTGGCTGTTTTCGGTTATTACATCAACTTCAACGGTGGGGTTACCACGGCTGTCTAATATCTGGCGGGCGTGAATGTCGGCAATGTAGCTCATAAAATAATGTTGGTTATGTATGTTAATTGATAGTCGGGAAGACCGGAAGTACGAAAGACCGAAAGTTTGTGCGAGACACTTTCCTGCGGCCTACACTGCCACCGGGCCGAAAATTGCTGCAAAGAAACGTGTTTTGGGGAAAACGGGAAAATGAGATATTTATTAAGGAATTACTTTTAGAGAAAACCTTGATAAATTAGTATTTTTAATTCAAAAGCAAAACTCCAAAAAAGAAAATAGACAAAAAGAAAAAGAACATAGATACAGCAGAGTATTTATCATCAAATTAGGTTAATAAGGTGCATTTGTTAAAAGAAATGTAACAAGTTAACGAAGGCAAAGAGATAAAAATTAAAAATAGAAGATTTGTTTAAATAATATATTTTTTAGATTTTATCAAATAAACGGCCTAAACACTTTCTTCAAAATGACCCAACGCAATCCAAATAAAAAGATAGAGCTGCAAGGAGTTAGATTTGTTCAAGAAGTTGTTCAAGAAAATCATTCTATATTTCGGGATTTTTCTGGCGACGACCAGGGAAATGACTGTTATGTAGAATTTGTTCAAAATGGATTTGCAACAAATTACGGTGTCTTTTTACAAATCAAAAGTGGAAAAACATATAAAGATAGCTTAGGGTATAAGGTGAAAGCCGATCAACCTCATTTGAAGTATTGGAGTCAAGGATTAAATCTAACTATCTTAGTTGTTTTTGACCCGGAAATTAAAAAAGCTTTTTGGGTTGACGTAACAACTTATTTGAATAATAATCCTCACGTACTTCTTCATAGTTCTCATACAATAAGAGTTGATAAATTTCAGGAATTTTCCATCGAAACATTTTCGGCCTTTCTTCTCTACTGCATAAAATTTAGAGAGATTCTTTCAAGCTACGAAAAATATGGGCGAGCCTTGGAATGGTTTGCTAACTTGCAAAACCCAGATATTTGTTATGAAGGACTAAAGGCTTTATATTCTAATCATCGTGAAAAGCCTTCAACATGGTTTTATATTATTTCTACATTTTCAAAGATTGATCAAGAAGGAATAAGAAGAAATATTTTAGGACTTATAAGTAATTATTTCAATCCGGATATTTTCTGGCACGTCGGTAATATTGAGTACTTTCAATCTGAAGAATTGTGCGCGCAGTTATCTTTTCTTTTAACTAAATGTTTTTCGAAACGAGATATTGAACTTGCGCTGTATTATATGGAAGATGGCATTACTAAAGGAAGTTTCAGCTATTTGGTTTTCCTTATAATAAATGCGATTGATGATGTTCATGAAATTTTAAAAGATATTGCATTTGAATCTAATATTGATAATAGCAAGCGTAATTTCTGCTTCTGGTTATACATTCAAATAGCTAAATTTCACTCAATTAAAGAGACTATAAAAACAACAAATGAGTATTTAAATAAATTTCCATGCGGAGAAGATGATGAAGCAATTCTTGGAGTTAAAGAGAGCATCGAACAAGGTGAATTATGGCCTTTAGGATAAGTTTTATTTTTATCGGATGACATTTTTTCAGCTATCAAAACCTACAATCCGCAATCGCCAATCCGCAATAGCGTTACTCTCTCTCCCCTGCCGTTTTATCCCTTATCGCTTTAAACTCGCTGCCGTCTTTCCACTGCGGCCATATATGCTCGTAGGTAAGGCGTTTGGCCACCATAAACAGTAGCTGCAGGTCGTCAATAGCGCCGCTTAAATCCCAGTTGGGGTTGTAGTTATCCTGCACGTTGTGGTAGCGTTTGGCATCATACTCATCCTGCTGCGCTTGTCCATACCCGCTGTCCTTGCCAATAACATCAATGCCAAAGCCCTGTGCCAGCGCGGGTACGCCGGCTTTCGCCAGGCTAAAATGGTCTGAGCGGTAATAACTGCCGGATTGCGGGTGGTTATCGTACGCAATGTACCTGCCGCGTTTTTCAGCCTCTTCTTTTAAAATATCCTCCAGGTCATTCTGGCCGCGGCCAATAACGGTAATGTCTTTGGTTTTGCCATAGGTATTAATTTCATCAACATTTAAATTGGCCACCGTTTTAGCCAGCGGGTAAATGGGGTGGGTGGCGTAATATTGTGAGCCGAGCAAACCCTGTTCTTCACCGGTAACGGCTAAAAATACCACTGTTCTTTCAGGGGGCGTTTGCAGGCTTTTAAATGCTTTGGCAAATTCCAGCAGGCTGGCGGTGCCGCTGGCATTGTCAATAGCGCCGTTGTAAATACTGTCGCCGGTGGCGTCTGGCTTGCCAACGCCCAGGTGGTCCCAGTGCGCGGTTATTACCAGGTACTCATTAGGGTATTTGCTGCCCGTTATTTTGCCTATAACGTTATGCGATTTATTGCGTGTAACCTCTGTACGTATCGTGGTTGAGGCATATGCATTTAAATCTACCCCTTTAAAACCTCTTATATCGGCTTTGGCAATTATACCGGTATCCTGCCCTGCCGCCAGTAATACTTTTTTACAGGCATCCATGGTTATCCAGCCCTGCGCATCCAGCAACGCCCCATCATTTCCTCCATTGTCCAGCCGAAGTGCGGATGTATTCCAGCCATTTTGCAATACACTAAAGGGATAGCTTGCTGCTTCGGTGGTATGTATCACCAGGCAACCTTTCGCACCCTGCCTTGCAGCCTCTTCAAACTTGTATGTCCAGCGGCCGTAATAAGTCATCTCTTTCCCTTTAAACAGTGTAGTATCGTGGTTATTAAAGCCGGGGTCGTTAACCAGCACCATTACTATTTTGCCTTTCACGTCAAGGCCGGCATAATCGTTCCAGTTGTATTCGGGCGCTACAACGCCGTAGCCTGCAAATACTAACTGGTTTTTATCAAGGGTGATAAGCGAGTCGGTTTTTGGTGTGGCGAAGACATATTCATCAAAACCTTTCAGGTCAAAGTTGCCTTTGGCTGACTGTATATGCATAACAGGCGCAGGCTTGCTCCAAATATTTATCATTGGTACATCCTGCAGGTAACTGGTATCATTGCCCGGCTCAAGGCCAATGGCTTTAAACTGGGTTTGCAGGTAATCAACCGTTCTTGTTTCGCCGATGGTAAACGGCTTACGCCCCTGGAACGAATCGGAAGCCAGCACCTTTATATACCCTTTTATATCATCTGCATTAAATGTTGACAGGCCCGCATCGGGGTCGTTATGATGGTTCAGCTCGCAGGCGGCAAGCAGCAGCAAAGGCAGCGAAGCAAGCAATAATTTATGGTTACGCATACAGGAAATTTATGAATGATGATGAATATGTTCGGTAAGCCATGCAGAAAACTCCCCGACGCTGTAAAATAATGCATCCGGCTGAAGTGAAAGCAATTTTTCTGCGTCGGCAGTGGCGGCCCATGCGGCGCTTACCACCGGGATGCCCGCTTTTCGCGAAGCGTTAATGTCACTGGGGGCATCACCTATGTAAACAACTTCTTCCTTTTGCAGATCATTCCATTCCTGCAACACTTCAGCTATACACTCTGCTTTAACGGGCCCGGCGGGAGAGCCTGTTTTTACAATAGAGAAGTGTTGGGTAATGCCAAATTGCCTGAGTGAGATAACAGTGCTTTTCTCTCCTTTGCCGGTAACCATGGCCAGGCGCACGTTGTAATGTTGCAGATAATCAAGCAATGCAACAATGCCATCAAATGGAACTGGGCAATGAATGTGAAGCGCTTCGTAAAATTGCAGGTAACCCGACAGTCCTTCCTCGTAGTGGTGAGGGGCCAGCGCCATAATAGTACCTTCCTCCGAAGGGCCGAAGGTGGCAATTATTTCTTTGTCCGTTAATTGTTTTTGCGCCAGCGGTTCAATGGCCAAACGAAAGGCTTCAATACAAAGTGGCAGTGTATCTGCAATGGTACCGTCCAGGTCGAAAATGACTCCTTTAATAAGCCTATATCTTAATGGAGGATTGATGTGCTGTTTAAAATTGTCGTTATTTATTTCACTCAAAGCCTTAATATTTATAAAGTAAATGCCTGCAGTAAAATTACGATGCTTGCGTGTATCCTCAGGACGCTGGCGTTTTCACTAACTCCAAAAACTCATCTTCCGTAATAATCTTCACCGTATTTATTTTTTTGGCCTTTTCAAGTTTACTGCCGGCATCCTCACCCACCACAAGATAATTTAGTTTGCTGCTTACACCACTTACTATTTTACCGCCATACTTTTCTACCATCTCTTCCGCCTCACTGCGTTTTAGTTTATTGAGGGTGCCGGTAAAAAGAAATGTCTGGTCGTGCAGCATATTTTGTTCTGAAGAAGACGTTGTACGTTTCGTGTTTTCCATCTGCAGGCCCAGTTCTTTTAGCCTCTCCAGCATTTTTATATTTTCCCTGTTCCTGAAAAAGGTATAAATACTTTGCGCTACTTTAACGCCAATATCTTCCATCTCCTGCAACTGCTCTTCTGTTTTACTTTCCAGTTCAAATACATCATGTATGGCATTTGCCACTGTTTTGGCCGTTGTTTCACCAACATAGCGTATGCCTAATGCGTAAACAAGCCTGTGCAGCGGTTGCTGTTTACTGGCCTCTATTGCCGCAGTTAAATTATCTATTGACTTTTTACCAAAGCCTTCCAGTTTACTTATTGCGTCAAAGTCAAGTGTGTAAATACCGGGTACATCTTTTAATAAACCAAGTTCGTAAAACTTACGCACGTTGGCTTCGCCAAAGCTTTTTATATCCATGGCATCTTTACTAACAAAATGTATAATGCGCTCCACCACCTGCGCCGGGCATTCAATGTTTATACATCTCCAAACTGCCTCTTCTTCCGGCTTATACAACTCCGTGTGGCATACCGGGCATTTTTTGGGATAGATAATATGCTTCTCGTCCCCGGTTCTAAGCTCCGGCAGCGATTTTACAATTTGCGGTATAACATCACCTGCCCGTTCAATAAGCACGGTATCGCCAATCATCAAATCCTTCTCTTTTATATAGTCTTCATTATGTATGCTTATGCTGCCTACGGTAACCCCGCCAATGGCTACAGGCTCCAGCTTAGCTACGGGCGTTACAGCGCCCGTTCTGCCTACCTGGAACTCAACACCGCGCAGTTTTGTAGTGGCCTGCCTGGCTTTAAATTTAAACGCTATTGCCCAGCGCGGGTGGTGGGTGGTCATGCCCATTTTATCCTGCAGTTCAATATTGTTTACTTTTATTACCATGCCATCTATTTCATAGGGCAGGCTGTCGCGCATTTCTTCAAAATCATGCACATGTTTTATCACTTCGTCAATGCCTTCAACCACTTGTTTTTCATGTTGGGGGGAGCGAAAGCCGCAGTCCCACAACATTTGTAATGTTCCGCTATGCGTAGTTATGGGGTCTTTATGACCGGGTATTGTTGTATAATAACTTACATTATATAAAAAGGCCTCCAGGTTTCTTTTGCCCACAATAGCCGGGTCTTTAATGCGCAGGCTGCCGCTGGCGGCATTACGCGGGTTGGCCAATGGTGGCAGCCCCTGTTCAGCAAGGCCATCGTTATATTTTTTAAATGCTGCTTTTGTCATCAGCACTTCACCCCTTATTTCAATCAGTTCTATGCTGTATTTTGAAAAAGGCGCTGAGAGCGGAATAGACCTGATGCGTTTAATATTGGTGGTTACATCTTCGCCTTCCACGCCATCGCCCCTGGTGGCGCCACGCGCAAACCGGTCGTTTTCATAAATAAGGGATATGCTGGCGCCATCAAACTTTGGTTCAATACAGTATTCAATTACATCTTTGCCGGTCAACTCCCTTGCTTTCCTGTCAAAATCAAGTAAATCATCTGCATTATAACTGTTGTCAAGGCTTAGCATAGGCACCAGGTGCTGTACTGTGGGGAAGGAGGCATTAAGGCTGCTGCCTACCCTTTGGGTGGGCGAGTCCGGGGTGATTAGGTTGGGATTTGATGCTTCGAGTTTCTCCAGTTGCTTAAATAAAATGTCATAAGAGGTGTCGTCAATCAGCGGGTCGTTCAAAATATAATACCGGTACTCATGAAAACGCAGCACATCTCTTAGTTCATCAATGTACTCATCAGTTATGTCTTTGTTTGCCTTAAGCTGGTCTGTCTGCCGCTGTAAAATTTTGGTTTGCTCTGCCGAATACATAGAAAAAGTTTGGGCAATAAAATTAAGGGAAAGGCGCCACCCCGGTAATTTGCTTTTTCGGCTCTTACTCCAAATTTGGTTTTTTATTTATTATTGTGTTATTTTTACACGATTGCTAATTTCATTAACTTCGGCCTGGTAAATTGCTTTAATTTGCCACACCTAACTAACTAATTCGCGCCGCGGCGCTGTAATAATTGCCATGATGAGTAACGAAAATGCTGTATTAACTACCCCACGTACCAAACCCGGAGGACTGATAAAAAGCGCTGAAAAGCTGGTAGCCTCGTATCCTCGTGTTCCTATTACAGTTGACTGTGTAATATTCGGGTTTGATGAAAATGAATTGAAAGTACTGCTGATACGCAGTGACCTTGAAATATTTAAAGGCCAATGGTCTCTGCTGGGCGATTTTGCGGCTGACAACGAAGAACTGGATGATGCAGCCTACCGCGTTTTGTGCGAACGAACCGGTATGACGGATGTTTACCTTGAGCAGGTACGCACCTTCAGTAAACCGGGGAGGCACCCCGGCGGAAGGGTATTAACAGTAGCCTATTGCAGCCTGCTTAATATTGAGCAACATAAGCTGGGCAAAATGGATAACGAGTTGCACTGGCATACCGTAAAGAATATTAAAGAAATGGCTTTTGACCATAAAGAAATTATGGATTTTAGCTATAACTGGCTGCAAAAACGTATTATGGAGCACCCGCTCGGCTTTAACCTGCTGCCCGAAAAATTCTCCCTGCGCGAATTGCAGAACCTGTATGAAGCAATACTTGATGTAAAGCTTGACCGCAGGAACTTCAGGAAGAAATTCTTCTCCATGGATTTTTTAATTGATACCGGCGAATACGAAGATGACGTTCCCCACCGCCCTGGCCGGTTGTACCAGTTTAATTTTGAAAAATACGAGCAAAATAAACGCCGCTGGACGGGCATTGACTTTTAGAAACAACCTCAACAAAGTTTACTTAATTGTGCCGGGACTATTGTGAAAAAAATTTTTTCACGTTTGACCTGAAATTCATAAAAAAAATTTTTTTAGGTTGTGTAAATTATACACATTTGTAAACGATTGTGTAAAAAGTACACCTTAAAGCCAAATCGAATTGCTGTTAGTATGAAAACTTGCCAGGAAAAAACGTGTGTAAAACGTACTGCATGCTTGCATAAAACTCTTAATAGCCATACCTCATTATTTGCAGTATCCCCGGTTAATTTTTCTGCCTGTGAATTGTCACCAAAGCTTGGTTCTCACTAAACAACCATTATAATTTTTGATTTGAAAACCAGAAAACTTTCTACTATGACTTTTAAACGACTGCTAATGACCCTTGTTTTGCCAATGGCATTGCTGGCAAGCCTGCCGGCGGCTGCGCAAAACAAAGTAATATCCGGCAAGGTTACCGACGCTAAGGACGGTTCCCCCCTCGCCGGTGTTACCGTTCTTGCAAAAGGAACGAAAATAGGCACCCAGACAGACATTGCGGGGGCCTTTTCCATTAACGCGCCTGCGGGCACTACCACGCTTGTTATTTCCTACGTAGGATTTACTACACAGGAGGTACCTGTGGGCACCGGCGCAATCTCCGTATCGCTTGTACAAACCAGTGCATCGCTGAATGATGTGGTGGTGGTTGCATACGGCACCCGCAAAAAGGGAGATTTGACCGGCGCGGTTACATCCATTTCAGAAAAAGATTTTCAAAAAGGCAATATTACTTCGGCAGAACAATTGCTGCAGGGTAAGGTTGCTGGTTTGCAGGTTACTACCGGCGGTGGTTCGGCAGGCGGCGGCAGCAGGATACGCATTCGCGGCGGCGCCTCTCTCAATGCCAGTAACGACCCGTTAATAGTAATTGACGGCGTACCTGTTGAAAGCAATGGTATTGCAGGTTCTGCCAACTACCTTAATACCATTAACCCCAACGATATTGAATCTGAAACGATATTAAAAGATGCCTCTGCAACGGCCTTATATGGTTCAAGGGCTTCAAACGGTGTAATAATCATCACTACAAAAAAAGGCGCAAAAGGTAAGGTTAAGTTTAACTTTAACACGCAGCCCTCATTGTCAGTTATTGACAATTATGTACCTGTACTTACCGCTGACCAGATAAGGACTATCATTACAAATGATGCTGCTGCAACAGGCAATAATACTTATAAAAATCTGCTCGGCTCTTCAAATACCGACTGGCAGAAAGTAATCTTCAGGAATGCTTTTAGCCTCGACAATAACCTTAGCGCCAGCGGAAGTATTGGTAAAATACCTTTCCGTATTTCAGGCGGTTATCTTAATGAGCAGGGTACTTTAAAAACAAATACTTTCGACAGGTATTCAGCAGCATTAAACCTTACACCTAAGTTTTTTGATGACCACCTTTCTATAAACCTTAATGTAAAAGCAAGCCAGACAAACAACCGTTTTGCTGATGAAGGTGCGATAGGCGCGGCTGTTTCGTTTGATCCTACACAGCCCGTATATGCCAAAAATAACTATGGTGGCTATTTTGAATGGCTGCAGGCTGACGGCAGGGCGATTGACCTTGCAACACGTAACCCGCTTGGGCTGCTTGAACAAAGAGATAATACCTCAAAAGTACAGCGTGTTATAGGTAATATACAGGTTGATTATAAACTGCATTTTTTCCCCGACCTGCATGTGCAGGTTAACTTAGGCATTGATAAAGCAGGCGGCAGCGGTAATGATAATATTGATTCATTGTCGGCCACCAATTATAAAACAGCAGGCCACTTTACTTATTACAAACAGGGTAAAACAAACACTCTTGCTGATGTGTCATTATTTTATACCAAAGACATAAAGAGCATTGACAGTAAGATTGATGTACTGGCTTTGCACAGCTACGAAGATTTTTATACCGATGTATATAATTATCCCGCTTATGGCCAGAACGGTGTTTTAATACCTGGTTCGACGCCAACGTATGCTACAGATAAGCCGGAGTACAGGATTGAATCTTACCTGGGAAGAATGAACTTTACTTTCCATAATAAATACCTGCTTACCGCATCAATACGCAGTGACGCCAGTTCTAAATTCTCTCCTGATACACGCGTAGGTTACTTTCCTGCCGGTGCATTTGCGTGGAAATTAAAAGAAGAATTTTTCAAAACCAGCAGGGTAATCAGCGACCTTAAACTTCGTTTGGGTTATGGTGTTACCGGCCAGCAGGATATTGGTGATTATTATGGTTACCTTGCCCACTATTCTCAAAGCAACTCTACCGCCCAATACCTTTTCGGCAGTACTTACTACAGTTTTTACCGCCCCTCAGCATACGATGCAAACAGGAAATGGGAATCTACCACTACTTACAATGCCGGTGTAGACTTCTCATTGTTTGGCAACAGGCTTTCAGGCTCAGTAGATGTATATGATAAAAAGACCAAAGACCTTTTGAGTGTAATACCCATAGCACCGGGCTCTAACTTTGATATTACCCTGTTAACAAACGTAGGTAACATGGAAAACAAAGGCGTGGAAGTTACCATAAACTCTACCCCGGTAAAAAGTCCTGACGTAACGTGGGATCTTGGATTTAATGTTACGTATAATGAATCAAAAATCACCAACCTGTTAAAAAACCCCGACCCCAATTTTAAAGGCGTTGATGTTAGCCCCGTAGGCGGCGGCTTAAGCAACTACGTTGGTAAATTTATAGTGGGTTATGCACCTTACACCTTCTATGTATATAAACAGGTATATGACGCAAAAACAGGCAAGCCGCTTGACGGCGTGTTTGAAGATTTGAACCGCGATGGAAAAATTGATGACGCTGACCGTTACCTGTATAAAAAACCCGCCCCTGACGTATTGCTGGGCTTCACCACAAACGTTACGTATAAAAACTGGAGCCTGGGCTTATCCGGCCATGGTTCAATCGGAAATTATATTTACGACCAGTATAATTCAAACAACGGCGTGTTGAGGGCATTGAAAAACCCATTGAACTTTGTTCAGAATGCTTCGCCTGATTATTTGAATACAGGCTTTAGCGGCAGCAGCATTAATGAGTATTTGTCTGACTACTATATTCAGAATGCTTCGTTTGTCCGCCTTGATTATGTAAGCCTGGGTTACAATGCAGGAAAGGTATTTCACAATGGGGCTTCGTTGCGGTTACTTGCCACAGTGCAAAATGTATTTGTTATTACAAAATACAAAGGGCTTGACCCCGAAAACGCAAATGATGCAGGTACATTGTACACTATCTACCCCCGTCCGCGTATTTATGCGCTGGGTGTAAATCTTGATTTCTAAAATTTAAATGATTGAATTATATGAAAAGTAAAATAAAATATTTTGTCGTTATTGCGGTATGCGGCGTTTTCGCGTCATGCGCTAAAAAGCTGAACCTGTTTCCGCAAAACGATCTTACGTCGCAGCAGGTATACTCTACAGCGGCGGGGTACAAAAGTGTGCTTGCCAAATTATACGGCACATTGTCAATAACCGGCAACCAGGGGCCTGCGGGCGCACCCGATATAGCCGGCGGCCTTGATGAAGGCTCCCAGGTGGCGTTCATCCGTATGTTTTTTAACTGCGAGGAGCTGCCGACTGATGAAGCGGTGGTTGCATGGAATGATCAGACAATTCATGATTTTCATAACCTTAGCTGGACAAAAGACGACCCATTTTTAAAAGGTATTTATGCAAGGTGTATTTATGATGTTACGCTGATTAATGAATACCTGCGTGAATCAACAGACGATAAGCTTGCATCGCGCGGCATTACCGGTTCTGATGCAGATGATATCAAAAAGTCAAGGGCTGAAGCGAGGTTTTTACGCGCTTATAACTATTGGGTAATGCTTGACCTGTTTGGTAAATCAACCTTTATTACCGAAGCGGATGGGATAGGTACTTTTCTGCCAAAAGAAATAAGCCGTACAGACCTGTACAATTATATTGAGAGTGAGCTTAAGGCCATAGACGCCGATTTGGGTACACCAAAATCTGCTGAATACGGCCGTGTTGACCAGGCAGCCGAATGGTGCCTGCTGGCAAGGCTTTACCTTAATGCTGAAGTGTACACCGGCACTGCGCAATGGGCCAACGCACTTACATACGCTAAAAAGGTTATTGATGCCGGTTACAGTCTTACATCAGATTATAAACTCCTGTTTATGGCTGACAACGACAAGCAAACCAACGAAATAATTTGGGCAATCAACTGCGATGGGTTGCACACACAGGCGTATGGTAATACGACCTTTTTTGTTCACGCAGCCTGTGGCGATGACCATGATCAGTATGGCGTTAGCGGTGGTTGGAACGGTTACAGGGCTACAAAAGCTTTGGGTGACCTGTTTCCTGACCTTACAGGCAATACGGACAAAAGAGCTATGTTTACCACATCAGTATATGGAACAAGCAGCGGGCAGCAATTAATTGCTGATGTGAGCGATTTTAACAATGGACTGCATGTAAAAAAATATGTAAATATCCGTTCTGACGGCGGCCCCATTTCAGATGTTACGGCAAATTTCTCTGATGTTGATTTTCCTGTTTTCCGCCTGTCTGAAATGTACCTTATTTATGCTGAGGCTTATTTACGTGGCGGCGGCGGCGACGCGGCTACAGCGCTTGATTACATGAATAAAATAAGGTTCAGGGCATACGGCGGCAGTTATGGCCCCGGTAATGTTGGTAAACTAAACAGCACCGACCTTACATTACAAACAATATTAGATGAAAGAGGCAGGGAATTGTATTGGGAAGGTTTCAGGCGTACAGATTTAATAAGGTATAAACTGTTAACCTCCGCCACTTACCTGTGGCCCTGGAAGGGAGGTGTTGCATCAGGCACCGCGGTTGATGATAAATATAACCTGTTTGCCATACCACAAACAAACATATCATCAAACACCAATCTTACCCAAAACACGGGGTATTAATTTCTTAAAAGAAAAATTCATTTAATATGAAACATATATTTAAATTATTATTCCTGTCATCATTACTGGCCACTATTGTTTGGTCTTGTAAAAAGGATGATATACAGGACTTTTTTGAGGGTGGAACGCAGCCAATGTTAAGCGCCGCGACAAATGCATCCTCATCATCTTCTGTAGACCTTGTTTATGCCGATGCGTCAAAACAGGCATTAACATTGTCGTGGACGAATCCCAACTACCAGTTTTCAACAGGCATAAGTTCACAGGATGTACAGTACACTGTTGAGATTGACACTGCAGGCGCAAACTTCACCAATCCCAATAAAAAACAGATAGTAATAAGTAAGGATTTAAGCCTGACTATCCTGGAAAGCGAACTGAATGACTACATGCTAAACCAGCTTGCATTAAAGCCCAATATGGAGCATGCGCTGGAAATAAGAGTGATAGCAAGCTTATCTGGCAATGCTGTTCCTCTAGCGTCCAACGTTATCCCTATCACAGCTACGCCATATTCAATACCGCCCAAAGTAAACCCGCCTTCAAGCGGACAGTTGTTTTTGGTTGGCAGCGCAACTGCCGGCGGGTGGAATAACCCGGTACCCGTACCATCGCAGCAATTTACCCAGGTTAGTGAAACTGAATATACCATTATAGTTCAGTTAATTGGTGGCCAGGAGTATTTGTTCATTCCTGTTAATGGTGACTGGAGCCACAAATATGCTGTGAAAGATAAAACTGTAAGCGGCCTTGCAGATGGTGGTGATTTTGGTGCTGACCTGAATGATAACTTCCCGGGCCCGGCAACCGATGGCACCTACAAAATAGACGTGGATTTTCAACGCGGGAAATTTACGGTTACTAAACAATAATGTGTTACACAAATAAAAAAAGTATTATGAAAAATATAGCAAAACTTTTTATGTGTATTGCAGGTGCGGCGGTTGTTTTTATGGCCTGTAACAAGGTAGCGCCGCTTGCACATTACAATACGGGAACGCCGACGGTGCTAAGCAGTTCTGCTACCACCATTGCGCCAACGCCTGCCGATTCGCTCTCTACTGTTGTAACTTTTTCGTGGACAAGCCCGAATTATGCAACGGATTCAAGCACTGTTAAATACATTGTTCAGATAGATTCTTCCGGTAAGGATTTTTCAAAGGCTGCCCAGGTAACAGTTACAGGCGATTATAGTGTTTCTCTAACAGCAAAGCAGTTGAATACAATGTTACTGGGCCTTGGCTTTAATTATAATCAAACGTACAGTGTTGATGTTCGCATCCTTTCGTCATACGCTAACAACAACGACCAGCAAATTTCAAATACGCTTACGCTTACTGTTACACCGTATGTTGTTCCTCCCAAAGTCGCTCCTCCTGCCAGCAAAATGCTGTTTTTAGTAGGCAGTGCTACGGCAGGCGGCTGGGGTAACCCTGTACCTGTGCCCTCACAGCAATTTACAGAACTTGACTCAGTAACCTACCAGGGTACTTTTTACCTGAATGGCGGGCAGGAATATTTGCTGCTGCCTGTTGACGGAGACTGGAGCCATAAATATGCAGTTGCTGACAAAACCGTTTCAGGCCTTAACGCAGGCGGTGATTTTGGCGCTGATTTGAGCGACAATATACCGGGGCCTGCTACAACGGGCATGTACCAGATAACTGTAGATTTTCAGCACGGTAAGTTCACTGTTACACAGGTAAAACAATATGGCCTGTTATATGTGCCCGGTGATTACCAGGGCTGGAACCCGGCTTCCGCACCAACACTTGGCTCACCTAACAATGACGGAAATTATGACGGCTATGTAAATATTCCTGCGGGCGGCTCTTACGAATTTAAGCTGACACCCGGCCCGACCTGGGATAACGCATTGGGTGATGGCGGCGGCGGTACATTAAGCACCAGCGGCGGTAACCTTAAAGTTTCTGCAGGCGGCTATTACCATATTACGGCGAATACGGTGTCAAACACATGGTCAGCTACTGCGACAACATGGAGCCTGATTGGAAGCTTTAGCGCTAGCGGCTGGAGCAATGATGTGGATATGACCTATGATGCTGGAAGCAACTCATGGAAAGGCACCATTACTACAGCCGAAGGTGACCAGTTTAAATTCAGGGCTAACCACGACTGGGGCCTTAACTATGGTGATAATGGCGGCGGCAGCCTGCAGGTTAACGGCTCAAATATTGGTGATGCAGGGCATAACCAGGCATTGCCGGCAGGTACCCATACCATTACCCTGTTTCTTAATAATGCAGGTTATTACACTTATATGATTCAATAAAAATTCTGGTTTCAATTAAATAGAAGCGCCCCTTATTGGGGCGTTTTTATTATAATAATACCGCCAACTATTTGGTGCATCGCCTTTTACAATTATAAGGGCGCCGATGATAAAATATAAGCGAAATATTAAACATTGCTTATTTTGCAAACTATAAACTTATGTATGTTATATTCAATGACGGGCTACGGCAGGGCTGAACAGGCAATAAATGAAAAAGTTTTTTTGATAGAAGTACGTTCGCTTAACGGCAAACAGTACGATATAAGGCTGTTGTTACCTGCCTTACTTAAACCGTATGAATTTGACGTGCGGAATATTTTGAACGAAGGGCTAATGCGGGGAAGTATTGAATGTACCATAACCATAAAGCAAAACGGTGGCGCTAAACCGGTAGTTATTAATACAGAGTTGCTAAAGGCGTATTATACCCAGGTAGTGGAATTGGCCGAAGAATTGAATATAGACGTGGACAATATATTAAGCACGTTGTTAAAGCTGCCGGATGTTATTACCCCTTCAACCGACGTGTTGAATGAAGATGAGTGGGCTGCTTTTAAAAATTTATTGCAGCAGGCAATCGGCCAGTTAAATGAGCACCGCAAAAATGAGGGGGCCAGCATGGAGAGTGATTTGCTTGAAAGAATAAAATGTATTGAAGACCAGCAAAATACAGTGGCCCTGCTTGAACCTAAGAGAAGGGAAAAAATAAAGGACGGATTGAAAAAAGTACTGGAAGAAAATGTGGGAAAGGAAAACTACGACCCAAACCGGCTTGAGCAGGAACTGATATATTACATTGAAAAAATTGACATAAGCGAAGAAAGGGTTCGCCTTAAAAATCATTGTGATTACTTTCGCTCAATTCTCAAAGAAAAAGAAATTGTAAAAGGCAAAAAGCTCTCCTTTATTTTGCAGGAAATAGGAAGGGAGATAAATACCACCGGCTCAAAGGCGTACGATGCAGAAGTGCAGAAAGCAGTGGTATTAATGAAAGATGAACTAGAAAAAGCAAAAGAGCAAATATTGAACGTACTGTAATATATTTTTACACGCTTAATTTTTTTGATTGAAAAAGGGTGCAATAGTTTTTTTGTTGGCAGCTTTTTATTTTGGGTGTGATGCTGTGGGCGTTTTTGAGCAAACAAAGGCGTTTCCCAACCACGCATGGGCTTCCGCCGATACCCTGAAGTTTAACTTTGATATAACCGATACTTCATCTTTTTACAATGTATTTGTAGTGTTAAGGCACACTGATGCATACCGTTACAACAATATATATCTTAACGTCACCTCTATAAACCCGGGCGACACCGCCATTACAAAGCGGCATAATTTTGTGCTTGCAGGCAACGCCGGCTGGCTGGGTTCGTCAATGGATGATATTATTGAGCAGCGCATGGCCATTAACAGTACGCCTGTTAAATTAAATAAAGGCAGCTATGTTGTAATTCTGCAGCAAATAATGCGCGACGACCCGCTGCCAAACATATTAAATGCCGGTGTGCGTATTGAAAAAGTAGTGCAATAGCAAATTTAATTTTTTTGTAAAGTGCCCTTTGCCTTTTTAAAGGCGGAAGGGGTGGTATTCAGAAATTTCTTAAAAACTTTATTGAAATAGGTAACGTTGTTAAAGCCGCATTCAAAGCAGGCTTCAGAAATCGTTTTATCCTGCTGTAATAAAATGCATGAACGCTGTATGCGGTACTGGTTTAAAAAATCAGTAAAAGTTATCCGCATTATCTTTTTAAAGTAGGTGCAGAACGAAGGTACAGACAGGCCCGCCAGCGAGGCTACCTTTTGTATATCAACCTCTTCATGAAAATGCTGCTCTACGTAAGTAAAAATATTTTGCAGCCGTATGTTGTTTTTTTTCATGGCTGCGGGCAGCATTATCTCGGGATTGAGCAATTCATACTCAGCCGAGTTTGCCATTAGCTGTAATATATAGGCCAGTTCAATAAAACGGTCAAACGGGGAGAGTTTTGATAAGCGCAGGAGTTTCCTGGTAAGCCTGAGCTTAGTTTCGCCGGTAAAGTGCATGCCGCATTTTGCCTTTTCCAGCAAATGATTAATAGATGTCATTTCCGGCAGGCTCAAAAATGAATCGGTAAAAACATCCTGCTTAATTTGAACAACTACCTCTTCGTGCAGGCAATGGGCATTTAGCCCAAAACCTGAATGGGGCAGGTTGGGGCCTATTAATACAAGGTCGCCATTTTCGTAATTGCAAAAATGGTTGCCTACGTGGCGGGTGCCGCGGCCGTAGGGTACGCAAACAATTTCATATTCCGGGTGGTAATGGTATTGCCAGGTATAATACTCTGCATCAACCTTTTGATGCAACAGCCTGAACGAACTGCCTTCATCCGGGTGAACCACTTCAAATTCAACTTTCATTGTATTGGGGGTATGCGGATGTAAGTTATTTCTTTTTGCTTAATATAGTTAAAGAAAAAGAAAATATAGATGAAGTTGTTTTAACAAAGATATATCAATTTTACTGCGTTTACCAACGGCTGGCTGCTTGTAAAGTATTGGTAGGCAAATAATAGCGTACCTGTGCAGTTGATTTGGCGAAGCATAGCCTTTTTTCCCATAGGGTTTTCGGATCATAGGTTGTTTATAAATTGGCAGTTGTAAGGAATGTTCTTTATCTTAAGATTATCGGTATTAATGAATTAGTAAAGAACATTCCTTCTTTTTCCTGTAAAAAAGATTTTATGCAGCTTTTGAATTAGTGGTGTTGTCTAAACAGGTGAAAATGAAAGATTAAAGCGGAATTTTTAAATATAAAAAATTTTTTCTTTAAAAGAATTGTGTAAAATTTACACAAGATTACCTAAATTTATAAAATAAACTGCTTGTTATTATGACTAAAACTTGCTTGCTAAGAGTACTGCTCTTATGCCCCCTGTTCGTGTTTATTATGCAGCAATCCTGGGCGCAATCCAGGTTAATTTCCGGCAAAGTTAGTGATGACAAAGGCGCACCTATTGTGGGTGCATCAGTACTTGCTAAAGGTACCCAAACCGGAACTGCAACCGACGCTGATGGTGCATTTAAACTAAATGTTCCATCCGGTGCAACTACCCTGGTTGTATCGTCTGTTGGTTTTGCTGACAAAGAAGTAGATATTTCCAGCACATCTACTGTACAGGTATCACTTACCCCGGTAAGCACATCATTAAGTGATGTTGTTGTGGTGGGTTACGGTACCCAGAGAAAGAAAGATGTAACCGGCGCTGTAGCCAGTATATCTGCAAAAGATTTTAATGCGGGTGCCATTACTGACCCCATGCAACAAATCCAGGGTAAAATTCCGGGCCTTGTAATTACACAAACCGGCGGCGACCCTAACCAGGAGTTGATTATCCGCTTGCGCGGCCAGTCTTCACTTACCGGCTCTCAAACGCCATTGATTGTGGTGGATGGTATTCCTCTTTCTGACCCCAATGAAATAGCCAATATCCCTCCCGGCGATATTGCTTCTTACGATGTATTAAAAGACGCTTCTGCGGCTGCCGTATATGGGTCACGTGCTGCCAACGGTGTTATTATTATAAATACCAAAAAAGCTACCAGCGGTTCAGTAAAAGTAGAGTACAGCGGCTATGGCACTGTAGATAATGTAGCCAAAAAATATCCTTTGCTTAGCGCAAGCGAATGGAAAACCGCTGCATATAACTACCTTGTTCAAACCGGTAGCACTTCTGACGAAGCTAATTCAGTTATTAAAAGCTACGACCTTGGCGCTACTACTGACTGGCAGGATGCCATTACACGCACAGCTTACAGCCACAGCCATAACCTGGCAGTATCAGGCGGTACAGCTCATTTTAATATGAGGGGTTCAGTTAGCTATATCAACCAGCAGGGTGTTGTTATTAATACCGGCAAGGAAGGTATTGGTTTGAGGCTGAATGGTGAAGGAAAGGCCCTTAATGATAAACTTGATATTCAGTTTAGCCTTGATAATACAAGCTATAACAGGCATTATACTGATTACGGCGCATTATCTTTCCCGCTGTTTAACCTGCCCACTACACCGGTATACAATTCAGACGGAAGCTATCATGCTTTTGTTGACTTTGCCATTGCCAACCCGGTTATGCACCTTAACCAGGAATTGAATATCGGCAAGCAGAACCTTACAGTAATGAAAGGGCTGGTTGATTATACGCTTATTCCCGGCCTTAAAATAGGTAGCCTGGCTTCTTATTCTCACTTTAATATTCAGAATACCTGGTTCCAGCCTGCATTTCCTGTAGAAAATAACTACAATAATGCACACGACCAGGCGTTTAATAACGATTTGAAAACGATAGATGCCCACGCATACTATAATACTTCATTTGGTAAAAACAACCTCGGGCTATCTGCCGTGTATGAGTTTAACTCATTTGAAGATGATAACTTTTACGCAGGCGGCCAGCAATACCTGGTTGAACAAAACCAAAGCTATAACCTCGGTGGCGGCAACTCTGCATATAATGGTATAAGCTCTTTTAAGGAATCATACCTTATTAAATCTTATGTGGGCAGGGTTACATACAACTACGACAGCAAATACTACGCTACGGCAACTATACGCCGCGACGGTTCATCAAAATTTGGTGTTAACAACCGTTGGGGTAATTTCCCTTCATTTGACCTTGCATGGGCTGTAAGCCGTGAAGATTTCATGAAGAATATTAAATGGATTGATAACCTTAAAATAAGGGCTGGTTATGGTGTTACCGGCAACTCAGACGCTATTAACCCCTACAGCACTTTGTTCCTGTTAAGTTCAGGGGCCAGGTACTATAACCCAAGCTCTTCAAACTTCCAGTATCCATTTGCCTACTCTCCTTCACAGAATGCCAACCCTGATTTGAAATGGGAAGAAAGACATGGTAAAAATATTGGAATGGATTTCTCATTATTTAATTACAGGTTAACAGGCGATGTGGATTACTTTAATGATAAAACCACCAACCTGCTGTATGATTATACAGTACCTGTTCCGCCTTTCTTCATCAACACCATATTGGCAAACGTTGGTGACCTTACTAACAAAGGCCTTGAAATTGGCTTGACCGGAAATGTAATAAAAGGTCGTCATCTTGGCTGGGATGTAAACGGTCAAATTTCATTCATCAAAACAAAAATCACCAACCTTTCCGGTACATACCAGGGGTATAAAGTATCAACAGATAATATACCGGGCGGTTATGCTGAGGGCAGAGGCTTAAGCTCCAACCCAATCACTTTCCTTAAAGTGGGTTATGCTCCTTATACCTTCTACCTGCCTCATTATGTTAGCACTGATAAAGACGGTAACCAATTGTTTGATGATGGCAAAGGCGGTACAACTACCGACCCGACTGTTAAGAACTACTATATTGATCCAAGTCCGAAATTCCAGTATAGTATCACTAACACCATCACTTATGATAACTGGAGCCTTAACTTCTTCCTGAGAGGTGTATCTGGTCAGAAAATATTTAATAATACAGAGTTGAACGAAGCTTATATTAAGAGATTGCCCGGTAACAACGTGTTTAAAGATGCTATTTCAAACCCGTATACAAGCCCGGCCACAGCTTCTGACCTTTACCTGGAAAATGGCTCTTACCTGAGGCTTGACAACGTAACATTAGCTTACACGTTTAACAAAATAAAAGGTATTGATCTACTTAAAGTTTATGTAAGCGGTAATAACCTTTTTGTAATAACCAAATACAAAGGGCTCGATCCTGAAATCAGGAATGGTAACACCAACGAAGCTTATATTGATGCTACGTACGGCGGCGATGCATATTATTACAGAACAAGGGCTGTATCGCTTGGTGTAAACATATCTTTCCAGTAATAAAGGCATCCGAAGCGCGATAATTATCGTTTATAAATAAAACTGAAAACAAAATATTATGACAACAAATAAATTTTATACCGGCTTACTGGCACTGTCAATTGCTGCTATTGGCGGTGTGGCCTGTACTAAATTAGATAGTAAAGTATATAGCGTTGTGCCCAATGCCAACTTTTGGCAAACACCCGACCAGATTGCTGCAGGCGTTGCACCGGCTTATACAGCTTTGCAGGCATTACCCAGCGGCAATACCTTTGAAACCAATGAAGTTAGCTCTGACGAAATAGTTATCCCTATTCGTGGAGGTGACTGGTTGGACAATAATGTGCACGTACAGGAATGGTTACATAACTGGCCAGTGGATAATACAAACATCAACGGCATGTGGGGTGATTTATACAATGGTATTGGTAAGGCTAACTTTACTTTAAGCATTGTAAACAGCCTTGCAACCCCACCAAGCAACCTTGATGCCATTAATGCGGAAGTAAAAGTGTTGCGTGACTTCTTCTACTTTAAAGCAATGGATAACTTTGGCAACATACCTTATGTAACCAGCTTTAATGTTGACCCAAGTACAGTAACCAATCTTGATCAAAAGTCTGTATTCGATTCTATTGAAGCAGACCTGAAAGCAAACGTTCCCTTACTTCCTGCAACTGTTGACGCTACAACTTATGGCCGTTGTACAAAATGGATGGGATATGCTTTGATGGCCAAATTATATATGGGCGCACAGGTGTACACAGGTACAGCAAGATGGGCTGATGCTATGGCTGCCTGCGACCAGGTAATTAATTCAGGCAACTATAGCCTGCTGTCAAACTACTTTGACAACTTCTCACCCAATAACAGCAACCTTACCGGTTCGGGCAACGAGAACATCTTTGTGGTTCCTTATGACAAAGTGAACATTGGTGGTAATAACTGGGAAATGATGACATTGCACTACCAGAATAACATCAACTTTGCGTTGAGCGGCAGCCCCTGGAACGGATTCTGCAGCACTGCGGATTACTATTCCAATTACGATACTGCTTCAGTGTATACTTACAAGGGCACTACAAAATACCGTACTTATTTAGATCAGCGTGCAGGCCAGTTCCTTATCGGCCAGCAGTACAGCCCGGTATATAACTACCCGCCAAGCACAAACGTAATTGTTTCTGCCGATCCGTCACTGGCAATACAGGATGCCCAGTTTGGTATTCCGCTGGTATTCACTCCTACGGTTAGCGACATTTCTAACCCATCAGGTGCATTCCGCGGCGCAGGTATAAGAAATATCAAATATTTCCCCGAAGCCGGTACATCTGGCAACCAAAGTAATGACATGGTTATCTTCAGGTATGCTGACATTCTGTTGATGAAGGCAGAGTGCGAAGTAAGGCTTGGCACTAACCTGGCTGACGCATTAAACCTTGTAAACCAAATTCGTACAAGGGCTTACGGTGGGGATGCAAGCCATAACCTTACTGCCGGCCAGTTAACACTGGATGCTATACTTGGAGAAAGGGCAAAAGAAATGGCTTATGAAGGCTGGAGGAGAGATGACCTGATAAGGTATGAAATAGCAAGTGGTAAACCGTATTTCACCGGTGCAAGAAATCCTGCTAAAACCCAGGATGCTGACAAGCATTATATGCTATTCCCAATCCCGGCTCAACAAATTTCAGCTAACCCTAACCTGCATCAAAACCCCGGTTATAATTAATAGATAGTTAATTAAAAAGGTAATTTTTTATATTCGCAAACAGGAGCAGTAATTTAGTTCACTGCTCCTGTTTTTATTAATAGGCCTGCAATTTTTTAGCATCTTCTTTGTATGAAATATCTTTTTTGTAATACAGTGTTGTCTGCCTGCATGTGTGTGTTTGTTTTTTCTTCCTGTGGTTCAAAAAAAGCAGGTGACAGCTCAGATACTTTGTTCCAGTTATTACCCTCTTCACAAACAGGCATAACCTTTAATAACAAGGTAGAGGACACGAAAGATTTTAACGTTTTCAAATACCGTAACTTTTATAATGGCGGGGGTGTTGCCATAGGCGATGTAAACAATGATGGTAAGCCCGATATTTTTTTCAGCGCCAACCAGGGGAGTAATAAGTTATACATTAATAAAGGCAACTGGCAATTTGAAGATGTTACAGAGAAGGCTGGCGTGCAGGGCATTCATAAATGGCATACCGGTGTTACAATGGCCGATGTAAACGGTGATGGCTGGCTGGATATTTATGTGTGTAACAGTGGCGATATTAATGGGGATGATAAGGCCAATGAATTATATATAAACCAGAAAGACGGCACTTTTAAAGAAGAAGCGCATCAATACGGACTGGATGATAAGGGCCTGGGAACGCAGGCGGTTTTTTTTGATTATGACAATGACGGTGACCTGGATTGTTTTGTATTGAACAACAGTTACAGGCCTATAGAGAGTTTTGGATATAACCGGAATGTGAGAAATAAACGTGACCTGAGAGGCGGCCACCGCTTATACAGGAATGATAATGGCAAGTTTACTGATGTAAGCGCGCAGGCAAATATTTATGGCAGTGAAATCGGCTTTGGCCTGGGTGTTACAGTAGGCGATTTAAACAATGATGGGTACGAGGATATATATGTGTCAAACGATTTTTTTGAGCATGATTATATGTACATTAACCAGGGCAATGGCACATTTAAGGAAGTATCTGATGATGCTATGGGGCACATGAGCCTTTCGTCAATGGGATCTGATATGGCCGATGTAAACAATGATGGTAAGCTGGATATATTTACCACCGATATGCTGCCCGAAAGTGATGTTCGCCTTAAAACCACTACCAAATTTGATGACTATGATGTGTATAATGCAAAGCTCAATAACGACTTTCATCACCAGTTTACAGATAATTGCCTGCAGTTAAATAATGGCGACGGCACTTTTAGCGAGATTGCCCAGTATGCCGGCATTGAGGCGTCTGACTGGAGCTGGGGTGCGCTTTGCTTTGACTTTAATAATGACGGCTGGAAGGATATAATGATAAGCAATGGCATTACAAAAGACCTTACTAACCAGGACTTCCTTGACTATTTCAGCAGCCAGGAGGTGCTGAACCAGGTACGGGAAGGAGGCTTTGATATGAAGGCTATGCTTGATAAAATGCCTTCTACACCAATTCCTAATTATGGATATGTGAACCAGCATAATCTCACTTTCAAAAATGAAGCGGCGCAATTGGGCCTTGCAACACCCAGTTTCAGCAATGGTGCTGCATACGGCGACCTGGATGGGGATGGTGATTTAGACCTGGTGGTAAATAACGAGAATATGGAGGCATTTGTTTACCGCAATACAACTTCTGAAAAAAAGCATGCCAATTATGTAAAGTTAAAACTGGTTGGCAATGCACCCAATACATTTGGCATTGGCGCACGTGTAACAATTTATTCGCAGGGCAGGCAGCAGGTGATGGAGCAGATGCCATCGAGGGGTTTTGAAAGCAGCGTAGAACCTGTTTTAAATTTTGGTACGGGCAATATGATATTGCTTGACAGCCTTGTTATAAGGTGGCCCAATTTAAAAGAACAGGTATTTACAAATGTAAAGGCTGATACTACATATACTTTAAAAGAGCAGGATGCTAAAAGGGCTTTTAAACCAGCAACCATTACAGCCAAGCCAATATTTGCAAATATTAGCGGCACCGCAATAAAAGGAGATATTGAGCACAAAGAAAATTACTATATAGATTTTGATGCAGACCGCCTGATACCAAAGATGCTGTCAACCGAAGGGCCGAAGCTGGCTGTTGGAGATGTTAATGGCGATGGGCTGGAAGATTTTTTTATGGGCGGGGCTACAAACGACACTGCAAAGCTGTTTATACAACAGCCAGACGGAACATTTGTGCAAAAGCCCGAATTTGCGTTTAACCAGGATAAAGATGATGAGGATATAGGTGCTGAGTTTTTAGATGTGGACAATGATGGAGACCTGGACCTTGTAGTTGCATCTGGAGGAAACCAGCAACGTGAAGGCTCATTAAACTTGCTGGCACGGTTATATATTAATGATGGAAAAGGCAATTTTACACATGCCTTTAATGGCTGGCCTTCAGTTTCCGTTAATGCCTCCTGTGTTCGGGCGGGTGATTTCAACGGGGATGGAAATACTGATATATTTATCGGCGGAAGAAGTATTTATAAATCCTATGGAAAAGCGCCTCGAAGCTTTTTATTGCAAAATAAGGGTCACGGCGTTTTTGAAGATGTTACCGCCGCTGTCGCTCCTGAATTACTTAACCCCGGTATGGTAACTGATGCCCAATGGGCAGATATAGATGGTGATGGAAAAAAAGAATTGATTGTTGTCGGCGACTGGATGGCTGTATCGGTGTACAAATATGTTGATGGTAAAATGAAAAAGGTAAATGATATACCAAATTCATCGGGGTGGTGGAATTGTATTACGGCAACAGATATTGACGGCGACGGGGATATTGACCTTATTGCCGGAAATTATGGGCTGAATTCAAAACTAAGGGCTGATAGTGCCCACCCTGCACACTTGTACGAAGGAGATTTTGATAAAAACGGGCAGGATGAATGCATACCCACTTATTATAAGACGGACGGCAAATCTTATCCCTATTACCTGAGAAGTGACATTGTTGCGCAGATACCTGCATTAAAGAAAAAGTTTTTGCGTTATGATGCTTATGCAGGCAAAACGATAGACCAAATATTTACAGAAGGCGAATTAAAAGACGCATTAGTTTTAACAGCAGGCCAGCCGCAAACCTGTGTATTTTATAATGACGGTAAAGGTAACTTTACAATACGGCCGCTGCCTGCACTTGCCCAATTTTCGCCGGTATTTGGTATTGTAACCGGGGACTTTAATGGCGACGGAATTAAAGACATTATGATGGGGGGTAATTTTTATGGATTGAAACCGGAAGTAGGGCGTCTTGATGCAAGTTACGGCATTACTTTGTTAGGAACCAAGTCGGGCGCTTATACTTATGTGCAGCCGTCTGTAAGCGGCTTTTTTATAAAGGGGGAAGTGAGAGATATGAAAGAAATAAATACCAGGAATGGTAAGGTGGTAATTGTGGCAAGAAATAACGAAACGCTGCAGTTATTCAGGGAAGAAAATAAATAGCTAAGTTTTACGTAATATTTTTTTATACATTGTTTACTTTCGGCAAAAGCGAAATATCATTCCGTAATAAGTTATATAATTACCTGCTGGCTATTGTTATGTTACTTTTGTATGCCTGCGGTAATACCAGCACGGGGCCGCTTTTTACCCAGCTTTCATCTTCAAAAACAAATATTCATTTTGTAAATAACCCTGCGGAAAACGATTCCCTTAATATTTTAGACTACCTGTACTATTACAACGGCGCCGGCGTTGCCATAGGTGATATTAATAATGATGGATTACCTGATATATACTTTACGGCCAACAGCAAAGGTGGTAACAGGCTGTATTTAAACAAAGGTAATTTTGTGTTTGAAGATATTACTGCAAAAGCAGGTGTGCAGGGAGATGCAGACTGGTGCACAGGCGTAACTATGGCCGATGTTAATGGCGATGGCCTGCTTGATATTTATGTTTGCGCCGTTGCAGGCAAGCTTGGGTTAAAAGGCCATAATCAATTATTCATTAATAAAGGCAACCTTATATTTGTTGATAGCTCGGCGGCATACGGCCTTGACTTTTCAGGCTATTCAACACAGGCCGCTTTTTTTGATTACGATCATGACGGCGACCTGGACTGCATATTGCTTAACCAAAGCATGCACTCAACAGAGAACGTGGGCGATACTTCGTTAAGAAGGCAATTTAGCCCCGTTTCCGGCGGCCGGTTGTACAGGAATGAACTGCACCCGGCGAAAGGGCAGGTATCTTCCCCAAAATTTACAGATGTTACAAAGCACTCAGGCATTTACAGCGGTGCTATTTGCTATGGCCTTGGGCTTGCTGTTGCTGATTTAAACAATGATGGATGGGATGATATTTATGTGGGAAACGATTTTCACGAAAACGATTACTATTACATAAATAACCACAACGGCACATTTACAGAAAGCGGTGCAGCCCATTTTAACCACTACTCGCGTTTCAGCATGGGTAATGATATAGCTGATTATAACAATGACGGGCAGCCTGACATAATAACCGTTGATATGTTGCCCAACGATGAAAAAACATTAAAAACCTACAGCAGCGATGAACATCCGGACATATACAATTATAAGATTACACAAAATGGGTTTCAGCAGCAATTTTCGCGAAACTGCCTGCAGCAAAATTTGGGCAATGGCGCGGCTTTCAGCGACGTAGGTTTAATGGATGGCATTGCTGCAACAGACTGGAGCTGGTGCCCCCTGTTTGCCGATTTTGATAATGACGGGGTGAAAGACCTTTTTATATCTAATGGTATCCCTAAACGTATGATGGATGATGATTATGTTAAGTTCATATCGTCAGCGCAGGTTCAGCAGGCTATTAACCAAACAAAAAAATACGATCAAACAATCCTGCAAAATATTCCGCCGGGTAAAGTAAGCAACTATCTTTTTAGAGGAAACATTAAAGAAAGCTTTACTGATATGAGTAATAAGTGGGCTGTAATGCAACCAGGTTATTCCACGGGAGCGGCCTACGCCGATTTAAATAACGATGGTAACCTTGACCTTGTAGTGAACAACATGTATGACGAGGCCACTATTTATGAAAATAAGGGCGGCAAACATAATTATCTGTCTATACAATGCAATGGATTGCCGGGCAACAATTTTGGTATCGGTACAAAAGCGTACATTGTAAACAAGGGCAGTGTACAATACGCGGAAATGATGCTTACTAGAGGCTTTCAGTCATCATCGGCGCCGGGGCTGCACTTTGGGCTGGATACTGCAACGGCAATAGACAGCCTGCTTATTGTTTGGCCCAACCAATCATATCAACTGCTTACAAATGTGCAGGCCAACCAGCATATACAGGTATCAGAAAAAGATGCAGCAGGTGTTTTCAGTTATCAAACATTCTTTCCTCCAAAGCTTCTTGCTTTTTCTGATATAACGGACAGCGTTAAGCTGCAATGGAAACATAAAGAGGATTATTACTCAGACTTTAACGACCAATACCTGATTCCGCATGAACTCTCTACGGCCGGCCCAAGGGTTGCAATAGCAGATGTGAATGGTGACGGGCTTGATGACATGTATGTATGCGGAGCAAGGTTTCAGCCGGGCGAACTGTTTATTCAAACAAGTGATGGGCATTTTAACAACATGCCGCAACCAGCCTTTAAACAGGATTCACTGAGTGAAGATGTGGACGCCATTTTTTTTGATGCCAACGGTGATGGCCACCCTGATTTATACGTAGTAAGCGGCGGTAACGAATATATGGGCAATGCGCCGCAATTGCAGGACAGGCTGTACCTGAACGACGGGCATGGAAATTTTACACGCTCAAATGGCCTGCCACCCATGCCCGAAAATAAATCGGTGGTGTGTGCAGCGGATATTGACCACGATGGGGATATTGATCTTTTTGTGGGCGGACGGGCAATATCCGGCGCGTACGGAATAACGCCAACATCGTACCTGCTGTTAAATGATGGTAGAGGAAATTTTTCCGTTGCCAATGATAAGCTGGCCGAAAGCCTGGGTAATATCGGCATGGTTACTTCTGCGTGTTTTGCTGATATAAACAAGGATGGCTGGCCCGACCTTGTGGTAGCAGGTGAATGGATGCCTGTAACGCTTTTTATAAATAATAAAGGCGTTTTAACCCGCGGGTCACTGCCCGTTGAAAACGGGTTATGGCAAAGTGTTTACGTAACTGATGTTGACGGTGACGGCAATCCTGATATTGTAGCGGGTAATTATGGGGTTAATTCAAAACTTCATGCTTCCAAGGATGACCCTTTAAGATTGTACCTGAAAGATATGGACAGCAACGGCCGGCTTGACCAGTTGCTTACTTACTCAATAAAAGGCAAGGAATATACCTTTTTGAATAAGGATGAAATAGAAAGGCAATTGCCCGTAATAAAAAAGACTTATTTACGGTACACCGATTTTGCCGGTAAAACTGTACAGGAGGCTTTTGGCAGTATGCTGCAGGGCGCGGCTGTATTAACAGCAACCACGATGAAAACAGCGTTGCTGAAAGGTGACGGCAAGGGAAATTTCAGCGCGATAAATTTGCCGGTTGAGATGCAGGAATCGCCCGTATTCGCGTGGCTGAAAACCAACAGCATGCTGCTAAGCGGTGGTAACCTGTATGGGGTTGCGCCTTATGAAGGACGTTACGATGCCAGCTTCGGTAATACACTTAAGATAAACGACGACAGTCTTGCATGGGTATCTCCTGTCGCCGGCGGATTTTATGTACGTGGCGAGGTACGGGATATTAAGCTCATCAATCTTGCCGGGCATAAAAAGGCGTTTGTAGTGGCAATAAATAATGCACCACTTAAGTTTTTCGCTTACTAAAGAATTGGATAGTACACTTCAAGCTCCACTGCGGAAGAATCATTTTTCGGAAGCGTATTATCTATGTATTTCTCATAGTTTATGGCAATAATATGAAGCCCCCTGTCACGTACAAACCTGTCCATCGCCTTGTACAAAGCCTTTCTGCCTTCAAAGTTTCCTTTGTAATAACCCACAAGCATAAAACCGTCAGGCATGCGCTTGCTTACTATGCTGTTTTGTGGTGCAGCCGTTCTGTTAACAGGTATGGCCATCATTATTTCAAGCGAATCCTTTGATAAGGGTTGGTAATGTACAATTGGCGGCTGCATAACAGCCAGGTGATTTACAGTTATGTAAGTCTCCAGTTTTTTTTGCATATCGTCAATAGCAGTAAAACGGTTTGCAGGGTTAACCGTTCTTGTCGTCATTGCCACATTTGTGTCAACCACATTTCTTCGCTCTATATCAAACCCGTAAAATTTAGCAGGGGTTTCCATAAAACTTTTAAGACTGTCAACCGCAGTTACTTCGTCACGGTCATTGCTTAAAAAGGGTAAAAGCGCCTGTAACAATTTTTTTTGACGGACAATGAGAATAATTGTGGAATCATCCAGCAAAGTAGGCAGCGCGTTATAGCTGTATAAACTGCTATGACTATTGGCGGTGTCGGCAACGATAAAGGTGAGACCATGGTTAATTACCTTCACCTTACGCACACCTGCGCGTAAGGTGAATGATTTTGCTGCACTGTCAACCGTAATACTGCCGTCGTTTGTTGGGTGGCCGTGCAAAACGGGATGCCATTTTTGCCATTCGGTGGGCGTGGCTAACTCATGCACAGTGTTTAGCAAAGATGCATGAACGGAAACCCTTTCTTCAGTATCTATGTTTACAAAATAGCAAACAGTTACCGCAATAACCAGCACAGCCGCAATAATAACAGCAATTCGTTTATTCATGACAGGTGTAGTGCAATGCTTTTAGTTTTATGGTGTGCAACGCCGCAAAATTAGCTTCAGTATAACATCAAAAATAAAACAGGTTGTTGTTTTAACATTGTTGAAACATGACAAAAGAATTTTTTTGTTTTAATGCAATTATTTTACCTGCAAACAGGGTTTTAATATCGTTTAGTTTTACCTTTCACCTTGCATTAATTATGCCTGTTGCATAACCCGGTTTCAAATAATGTTATATGAAAAAAATTGCGATTGCCATTTTCTCATTGTTAAACGCCGTTGTACTTTTTGCCCAAAATAATAATGATACCTGGACAATTAAAGCCGCTAATATAGACCCTTTTAATTACTACGGCGAAACGGTTGCTAATGGTATGATAGGCATTGTTTCGTCGCCAGACCCGTTTAAGGTGAAGGATGTAGTGCTTAACGGTGCGTTTGATTTATATGGCCGGGGCAGGGTTAGCAACATATTAAAGACGTTCAATTTTGTGAATATGTACCTTGAGGTGGATGGCGCGCGTATTGAAAGCTACAAGCAGGTGCAAAATATGCAGCAGGTGCTGGATATGAAGCATGCCAACCTTACCACCAGTTTTGATTTTGGTGATAAGGTTTCAGTAAGCTATACTTATTATTCGTTACGGCAATTACCATACACGGCTTTGGTAGATGTTACAGTTACCGCGCAGAAGGATGTAGACATTACCGCTGCCAGCGTAATGGAGGCGCCGGATATGCTGAAAGACGTAGAAAATTATTACAATGAAATTGACAGGCCGCATGTGCGTATTTCGCTGCTTACTTCAACCGCCAAAAGCCCTACCGGTAAATTGCTGATGGCAGCATCAAACAGTTTTTTGTTTGATGAGCCGCATGGCAGCGAACCTGCCGTTATACACGAAATGTGGGATAACAACATGCACCTGCTGAAGTTTAAAAAGCATTTAAAAGCGGGAGAAAAATACCATTATGCAGTCGTTGGCTCTGCACTTACTTCTGCGCATGATGATGACCCGCTGAACGAAGCCGAGCGCCTGACCATATTTGCAACGCTGGAAGGTCGTGATAAGCTGGTACGGTTTCATAACAATGCATGGGATTCTCTCTGGAAAAGCGATATTGTTATTGATGGTGATGATGCTACCCAGCGTGAAGTGCGCAGTATGCTGTACCACCTGTATTCATTTGTGCGTACTGGCACGGCATACAGCCTTTCGCCGATGGGTTTAAGCGGGCTGGGGTATAACGGCCATACTTTCTGGGATGCTGAATTGTGGATGTACCCTTCATTATTATTACTACACCCTGAAATAGCAAAATCAATGCTGGAGTACCGTTTTCAGCGGTTGACGGCGGCAGAACATAACGCATTTTCACATGGGTATAAAGGCGCAATGTTCCCCTGGGAGAGCGCTGCCAGCGGCAATGAAGAAACGCCTGTATGGGCGCTGAGCGGGCCATTTGAGCACCATATTACCGCGGACATTGCCATTGCCGCGTGGAACTATTATTGCGTTACACAGGATAAAAACTGGCTGCGCGAAAAAGGCTGGCCACTGTTAAAAGAAACAGCAGATTTTTGGGCAAGCCGTGTTGAACGCAACGGCCCGGGCCATTACGATATTAACGATGTGGTAGCTGCCGATGAGTGGGCTGAAAATATTGATAACAATGCTTTTACCAATGCAGCAGCAAAAGCCAACCTGCAATACGCCACAAAGGCTGCTGCCATTTTGGGCATAACACCCGATGCTGACTGGATGAATGTTGCCTATAATATACCTATACTTAAGTTTGATGACGGGGTTACACGGGAACACGCCCAATACAACGGCGAAAAAATAAAACAGGCAGATGTAAACCTGCTGGCATACCCGCTGCACGAGATAACCGACCCGGCAGCAATAAGGAAAGACCTTGATTATTATGAGCCCCGCGTAGGCGAGGGGCCTGCCATGACACACGCTATTTTTGCCATACTGCATGAAAGGCTTGGAGAGCCAGATAAAGCATACAAAAGCTTTAAGGAAGGCTATACACCCAATATGCGGCCGCCTTTTGGCGTAATTGCCGAAACGGCCACTGGTAATAATCCTTATTTTGCCACCGGCGCCGGGGGAATGATACAGGCCATGCTGAACGGTTTTGGCGGCCTTGAAATAACGCCCACTGGTATTACCCAGTTGAAAGTAAAGCTGCCATCTAACTGGAAAGGATTAACCATTACCGGTGTTGGGGTGGAGAAGAAAACGTTTACGGTTAAGTAATTAGAATAAATGACTAAAATCATTTTCCAGCCCCCGCAAAGTCAGTAAAACGAAGGTTACACAACGATAATTTTGAGTTGAATTTTAAAGCTCACGTTGTGGAATTAGAAATTGAAGCGCAAAAAAAGATAGATGAAGTGCAACAGGATTTTAATGTTGCCTTTCCGTACCTGCGGATGGAATTTTTGCAATTAAAAAAAGCCGATAATAAAGCGGGCAAGTTTGTTACGGCCGGTACCCTTATTAAAGATGTGCGCAAAAATATAAAGCACTGCATAGTAAAATTCCCTTCCAACATTACTGTCAGCGAATTTGAAAACATGTTTAACCATCGCGTTGGCTTGCCGGTTAAGGTACTGCGTAAAAGCGGTAATATATGGATAGAAACCAAAATGACGCGTAGCTGGACGTTAGACCGGCAAAATGCACAGGGTAAGGATTTGTCAGTTGTTTAAGCAGGTTAATATAGCAGCCGCTAAAAAAATTTAACATTTTTCGAAAAAAAATCTTATTGTTGTATCTCCAAAATGAAAAAACTGGCTGCCATATTTTTTATCGGGCTTTTCCTGTTTAATATAATAGGGTACAGGCTGGTGTTCTATTTTGCACAGAAACAGGAAGATGCAAGAGTTGAAGCATCCCTTGACAATAGTGATTACAACGAAAACGATCTTGTTACCATAAAGGTTCCGCTGTCGTTACCATACCAAACAAACTGGAAAGATTTTGAAAGAGTGGATGGTGAAGTAACCCTGGACGGAAAAATATACAAATACGTTAAGCGTAAAGTAGAGGACGGCCAATTGATTTTATTGTGCCTGCCCGATGAGCATAAAATGCGCCTGCAAACTGCGAGGGATGATTTCTTTAAAATGGCCAATGACCTTAACGCTACATCATCTTCCAAAAAATCAGGTAATTCCATAAGCATAAAAAATGTTTTGAGCGATTACGATAAATACTACGCCGACTATTCAAATTTGTTCATATCAAGCAGAGCTGCCTACGAAACACCAATCAACATTTCTGCAAAAACAATTCCTTTCCACGATTGCCCTGAGCAACCTCCGTGCTGATTTTGGGACACGACAAGTATTTACGATGATGTATTTATGCACCGTATAAAAAGCGCTGTTGTGTTTCAGGCATTATGTTACTGTAATACACAGTAAACTATTTCCTTTTGTATTTTCTTGAATTAATTTAATCATGCTTATCACCATATAAGCATAATACCCCTGGATGCATAATATGTGTAAAAGGCGAAGCTGTGAAGGCGGCTTCTGTTGATTATGTATGTTATGGAAATGAAACCTGGCATTTAGTATGAAAAAAGTTTTGATGGCAATGGCTGCTGTTATTGTATGGGCAGCGTGTACTACAAAAGAGGCGGATTACGATAAGATATTTAATGACCCTATTACTTATTGTAACAGCGTTTATGAACTTAACAGTGTTGTAATGGGTAATAATTTTTCACCAATAGTGGCATCGCGTAATTATATGTATGCAAATGTTGCCGCATACGAGATAATAGCCGCAGGCGACCCGGAACATTATAATTCACTTGCGGGGCAGGCAAAAGGCCTGGATGCTGTGCCAAAACCAGCTGCAGGAGAGAAGATTGATTTCAATTTCGCTTCCCTGCTGGCATTTTGGAAATTAGGGCAGTCAGTTACGTTTTCAGAAAATGAAACCGAAAACTATGTTGACAGCCTGAAGCAGCTTGCTAAAGCGCACGGCATGCCCGGTGATATTTACAACAACTCGGTTAAGTATGCGGATACTGTTGCCAAGGTAATTATGGCATGGAGCAGGAAAGACCACTACAAGGAAACAAGAGGTATGCCTGAATACACTGTTTATCCCGATTCGCCTGCAAGATGGGTGCCAACACCACCGGCATATTCACCGGCTGCCGAACCACACTGGACGATGATTCGCGCCGTTGTGCTTGACAGCTCCAATGAATTTTTGCCGCCTGCACCCTACAAATTTGATGTTAAGGATAAAAACAGCATGTACTTCAAACAAATAATGCTTACTAAAAATGCCGTTGACAGCCTAACACCTGAGCAGGCTCATATTGCTGATTTTTGGGACGACAACCCTTTTAAACTCAATGTTAGCGGCCATCTTATGTTTGGTACCAAAAAGTTTTCGCCACCCGGCCACTGGATGAGTATTGTTGGCATTGCAGCAAAAAAAGCGCATGCTGATTACAACACTACCGTGTATGCATACGCTAAAACAGCCATAGCATTGTTTGATGCCTTTATTGCCTGCTGGGACTCAAAGTACACTTACAATACAGTAAGGCCTGAAACAGTTATTAATAAATACGTTGATGCTAACTGGAAACCGCATTTGCAAACACCACCTTTTCCTGAATATGTTTGCGGTCATTCAACCGGTTCTGCGGCCTGCGCGGCAGCATTAACCAGCGTATTTGGCGATAACTTCGCTTACACGGATACCACTGAACTTGAGTTTGGCATAAAAAACCGTTCATACAAATCATTTTACGATGCGTCGCAGGAAAACATACTTGCACGCTTTTATGGTGGAATACACCTGCATTACTCATGCCTTGCTTCAAATGTGTTGGGCAGGCAGGTAGGCGACCTTGTAGTTACAAGGCTTCACATGAAAAAAGGATGAGACATTAATTAAATTTCAAAACACTAACTGGTCATGAAAAAAATATTTTATTTATCAATACTAATCTTAGCAGCATTATTTATCAATAACCGCGTATTTGCCCAGGGCTGTATTGCTATACGCAGTACGGGAGGCGCCACTGAAATGCATCATGATGGTGAGGTGGATTCAGCCAAATGGGAGATGAATGTAAATAACCGTTATTACCGGAGCTACAAGCACTTTGTTGGCACTGCTGAGCAGAAGCAGCGGCAAACGCTTGGTAACGAAGTTATTAACCATGGCTATACTATGGACCTGGCATTAACGCGCGTATTAAACCAGCGTTGGTCATTATTGATTGATGTGCCCGTTATATCAAACGCGCGTTCTTCCATGTACGAGCATGCTAACACCCGGCACACAACACATTCATTTGGCCTGGGTGATGTTCGTTTTTCAGTGTACCGCTGGATGATTGATCCTAAAAAGGCCACAAAAGGCAATGTACAACTTGGCCTTGGTATTAAATTGCCAACGGGGGATTACAAATATATGGACAGGTTTCACCAGGCTGATGGCACCACAATTCTCGGCCCTGTTGACCAGTCAATACAGCTTGGCGATGGCGGCACAGGTTTTACTCTGGAAGTTAATCCTCATTATAATTTTAATAAAACATGGGGTGTATATGGTAACTTTTATTACCTCGCTAACCCGCGCGAACAAAACGGCGTGTCAACTGCAAGGGGCGGTGTACCCTCAGCTCAAACCGTAGCCATTGAAAGTGATGTAATGAGTGTACCTGACCAATACCTTATACGGTTTGGGGCAAATGCAAGTTTTAATAACCTGACTACCTTTTTAGGTTTTCGTGATGAGTGTATTCCTGTACATGACCTTATTGGGGGCAGCCAGGGTTTCAGAAGGCCGGGTTATATCCTGTCTGTTGAACCGGGCATTACTTATAAAATAAAAAGTGTAACGCTGTACGCTTACGTGCCTGTAGCATTTCAACGCAACCGCACCCAAAGCGTGCCTGATAAAAATAAAACGGCTTTGACAGGTGTTTACGCGCATGGCGACGCCGCATTTGCCGATTATGCAATCAATGTTGGCCTGACAATTAATTTTTAGTTCGCGGTAATTATTATTCATTAACGCATTAGTAGCAGGTGGGCTGCCCGGCTTTGGCTGGACCAACCTGCTTATAGCCACTGCTTTGCCTGTTATTTTATGAAACAGTTAAACCGCGAACAAAAAATACATTATATACTGCGCATTGCCAGTGCTATGTGTTTTATAGGGCATGGAGCATTTGGCATTATAACTAAGGAAATTTGGTGTAACTACTTTGCCGTTTTTGGTATTGGGCGTAGTACAGCATACACTCTTATGCCTTATCTCGGCAGTATTGATATACTGCTGGGCATATCAATACTATTTTACCCTACACGTGCTGCCGCAGGGTGGCTGGTGATGTGGGGAACAGTAACAGCCTTATGCCGGCCACTTTCAGGTGAGCCCTTTGCTGAGTTTATTGAGCGTGCAGGCAACTTTGGTGCACCGCTTGCGTTACTGGTGCTTTCCGGGGGGTTCAAAAGAAACCTAAAGGAATGGTTTATCAAAATAACACCCAATTATTCTCCTTCCGCCAATACATTCCGGCAACTTGAAATTTGTTTACGTATTGCTGTGTTCCTGCTAATGGCCGGGCATGGCTGGCTGAATTTGCTTGAAAAGAAAAGCCTGGTGGCACAATATACGTCACTTGGTTTTAGCAATACAACCATCACTGCTCATGTTGTTGGCATTATAGAAATAGTGGCAGCCTTTATGTTATTAACAAAGCCTTTTCGCCCGGTAGTGTTTGCCTTTTTTGCCTGGAAGATGGTAAGTGAACTCTTTTATCCGCATTGGGAATTGTTTGAGTGGATTGAAAGGGGTGGCAGTTACGGGTGCCTGCTGGCATTATGGCTGACATTAAAAAGAACGCCGGTACGGGTATACCATGCGGCGATGGGGTAGCGCGCAGCATTTTTTTTATAACTTAATTTAAAAGTAACCTAAAACAAATAAACAATGTTAATAAACTTCTATAAACGCGCACTGCTTTGCATATTGCTGGTTTCCCCCGCCTGCATTATGGTACAGGCGCAAACGGATATTGACGGGGACATGATGGCAAAAAAGACCCTTTGTCTTAATGCCATGTACAGCTATGGAAGCTGGACAAACTATTGGGAAGGTACCCTTAAGAGAGACAATCAAAACCTCGGCAGGGTTTCAACGCAAATGGCCGGTGTAATGATGGCATATGGCTTGTATAAAAATGTTACCATCCTGGCAGGGTTGCCTTATGTACAAACACATGCTACCGCCGGTACATTGCATGGACAAAAAGGGCTGCAGGATGTTAACCTGTGGATAAAATGGAAGGCATACCAGGCCAGTATTGGCCGGGGCACGTTTTCCGTATTTGCCGCAGGCGGGTTAACATTCCCTTCTACAAATTATATAGCTGACTTTTTGCCGCTGTCAATCGGGCTGCACAGCACAAACCTTTCAGGCAGGCTTATTGCCGACTATGGAATAGGTAAATTCTTTGTTACTGTTTCGGGTACCTATACTTACCGCAATAACATTACTATTGACCGCACAGCCTATTACACTACCGAACTGCATAATACAAACGAGGTACAAATGCCTGATATGGCTATGGAACAGCTTAGGGCCGGTTACCGGAGCAAATGGTTGCGCATTGAAGCAGTAGCAGATAACATGAATACCTTGGGTGGTTTTGATATCCGGCGCAATGATATGCCCTTTCCCAGCAATAAAATGAACTCAACCGATGCAGGCCTTTTTGTAAAGTACACATTTAAAAAATTACCCGCTTTGTCACTCAGCGCAGATGGCTCCTATGTTATTACGGGAAGGAACGTAGGCCAAACAACCATGTTTGGTGCAGGAGTATCTTATGTATTGGATTTTAACCATAAAAAAAATTCAAAATAACCCTTTATGAGAAAAATAGTTTTTTATACACTAAGTACGCTTACAACAGCTCTCGCCTTGCTGGCAGGCTGCTCAAAAAATATATCAGGAAGAACGGATAATATTGCTCAACTGAACCCTGCAAATACTGATATTGATGCCGGTTCGTGGAAGCCTGTTTTGCTGTCGAGGCCTGATACTTTCGCAGTGCTTGCCCCAGCGGCAACAAACTCACCGGCATATACCGCGGAGCTTAACGAAATTAAAAGCGCACAGCAGGATATAACCGATGCGAGAAAAGCAATTATAAAATACTGGAGCGCCGGGGCTGTATTAAGGTGGAACGAGATACTACGAACCCTTGTGGCAAAATATAACCTTCCGCCATACCAAAATGCAGATGGTTCTTACCCCATACCAAGCTCTCTGTACCCGTTTGCGTACCCGCAATTCCCTTTTTCCAACCCACCTTATGCGGCAAGGGCTTTTGCATACGTTAGTGCGGCTGAATACGATGCGCTTGTTGCGGCATGGTATTATAAAAAGCTGTACAACCGTTCTGCTCCCTATAAAGTTGATTCAAGCGTTAATGCGCTGATACCAAGAAGCGAATTACCTTCCTATCCTTCAGAGGATGCGGTACTGGCAGGCACAATGGCCGAAATGATGAAGGCGTTATTTCCTACGGAGTTAGACTTTATACAGCAAAAAGTTGACGAGGCTGAAAACTACCGTATATGGAGCGGCGCTAATGTACGCAGCGATATTGTTGCCGGCGAGGCATTGGGCAGGCAGGTTGCGGCTGTTTTTATGGCAAGGGCTAAGGCTGATAACGCAGGTAAAGCAGTAGGTACGCCAGACCAATGGCTTGGGCTGGAAACCCAAACCGCCGCCAAAGGGCAAACGCCGTGGTTTAGCCTGGAAGTGCCGAAACGTAACCCTATGCTGCCTTTTTTTGGCAATGTAAAAGCATTTTTATTTGACTCTGCCACATGTGTTATGTTAAGGCCGGGGCCGCCACCGTCAACCAACAGCGACGAAATGAAAAAAGAAACCGCTGAAACGCACAGCTATATAACCAACCCCTCCCGCGAGCAAATGCGTATTGTGCAGTACTGGGCAGATGGTATAGGCACATATACCCCGCCGGGGCACTGGAACGCCATTGCCGCGGAAGATTTTGTTACAAAAAATTTCAGCGAGGTAAGATGGGCACGTAATATGGCGTTGCTGAACATGGCGATTATGGATGCAGGTATAGTATGCTGGAATACCAAGTATTACTATTATAACCCGCGGCCTACGCAAATGGACTCATCCATAAAAACACTTACAGGTATTCCTAATTTTCCATCATACATTTCTGGGCATGCAACCTTTAGCGGCGCGGCAGCAACTATTTTGGCGCATATAATACCCGAAAAAGCTGATACCTACATGGCTATGGCAACCCAGGCATCAATGTCGAGATTGTATGCAGGCATCCATTTCCCTATTGATTGCTCAACAGGGTTAACGGTTGGGCAGCATGTAGGCAGTTATGCCGTTAAACGGGCTCAGTCCGACGGGGCAGAATAAACAACAGGAAATTTAGTCTCTCATTCGTAATAATAACAAGCAATAAAAACGCTGCGATTCTTCGCGGCGTTTTTTTATGTATATAGTGGAAGAAGAACAAAATATAATTGTACATTCATCATTGTAAAAACCAAACGATTGTTATGCAAAGCTGGAAAATAAAGCTCTCCCTTTTTTTGAACTATTTTGTATTTGCAATATTGCTTAATAGTTCGGGTACGGTTATTTTGCAGGTTCAGAATAATTTTGATGTTACTGCCGGCGCCGCCTCGTGGATAGACCCATGCAAGGATATAAGTATTGCGGTGATGTCTTTCATTATTTCATCGTACATAACCCGCCTTGGTTACCGAAAGGCTATGCTGTGGGCGCTTGGTTTTATATCAGCAGTTTGTTTTGTCATGACTTTTGCTTCAAGCTTTCTTGCAACAAAGCTGCTGTTTGTGGCCACGGGCGCAAGTTTTGCATTGATAAAAATGTCTGTGTACAGTACAATAGGCCTCGTAACAAAAGACTCGAAGGAGCATATAAGCCTGATGAATTTTCTTGAGTCTTTTTTTATGGTGGGAAACCTTGCCGGCTACTTTATTTTCAGCTATTTTGTAAATAAAAACAGCGACCCCCACTCATTACAGTGGTTCCAGGTATATTATGTACTTGGAGGTATTTCGCTGGTTGCTTTCCTGTTATTGCTTGCTGCACCACTGGATGAATCTTCTATAAAAAATGATGGCTCAAGGTCAATGATGGACGAGTTTGGAGATATGATAAACCTTATGATTTCTCCTATCGTTATAGCATTTATTTTTTCTGCTTTTTTTTATGTGCTGATAGAGCAAAGCATTCAAAATTTTTTGCCAACATTTAATAATAAAGTATTGCTGATGTCCCCGGCACTCAGTATTCAAATGACCAGTATACTTGCGGGCTCAACAGCGATAGGGCGTTTTTTAGCAGGCATCCTGCTTAAAAAATTAAATTGGTTTGCTGTATTGGTATGCTGCGTTGTACTGGCCGCCAGCCTTGTTGTACTGGCAATGCCACTTGCATCAAACATTCCTGCAACGGGCATTACGTCCTGGTTCGACGCACCGCTGGCCGCGTATGTATTTCCGCTCATTGGTCTTGTTATCGCGCCTATTTATCCTGCTATAAACTCGGTAATACTAAGTGCTTTGCCCACGCGTAAACATGGGTTAATGTCTGGTCTCATCATTATTTTCTCAGCATTGGGGGGCACAACCGGCTCGGTAATTACCGGCCATGTATTTCAAAGTTTTGGCGGTAAAACGGCTTTTTATTTCTCGCTCATACCAATGGCAATTTTAATGGTAGCATTATATATTTTCAACAGGCTGCAAAAAAAAGCGGGGGTTAAGGCCGATATGTTTTCCGCCGCTACAGTGCATGACGGAATTGCTTAATACCTTCGTATATTAGCCACCCGTTTTATGCCTGGTAAGGTGACCGGCTGAAAACTTCATCACACATGCAAACGCAGGATATTTACGAGGTTAGCGAACTTTTTAAAGACGTGCAGATGCAGCAGGTATTTCCTGATGGTAAAACCTTTCCTGATTGTTTGCCTAAATTTCCGCAGGATGAAATTAACCGGCATTACATGCTTGAAAAGCAATCACCTTCCTTTAGCCTGCAAGCTTTTATAAGCCGCAATTTTTTACTTCCCGCTGTATATTCCAGTAACTACAAAGCTGACACCAGTGAGCCTGTTCAAAAACATATTGAGGCGCTTTGGAGTGTGCTAACCCGTACCCCGGGCAACGAAAAAAGCTCATTGATACCTTTACCAAAGCCGTATATAGTGCCGGGGGGCAGGTTTGGCGAAATTTATTATTGGGACAGCTATTTTACCATGCTTGGCCTGCAGGTATCCCGCAGGGTGGAAATGATACAGAACATGGTTGATAATTTTTCTTATTTGATTGATACCATAGGCTATATACCTAATGGAAACAGGACTTATTTTAAAGGCCGCTCACAACCGCCTTTTTATAGCCTGATGATACAATTGCTGCGCGAAGAAAAAGGGGATGATGTACTGGTAAAATACCTTCCTTTTCTGGCGAAAGAATACGCGTTTTGGATGGCAGGGAGAGATAAGCTTGATGACGATTATGCTGCAGATGCACATGTAGCCTGCCTGCCGGGGGGCGCCATACTTAACCGTTATTGGGACGAGTATAACACGGCAAGGCCCGAGTCATATAAAGAGGATATAGAGCTTCAGCATTCAGCAGGTAATAACGATGGAGAATTATTCAGGCATATAAGGGCGGCAGCAGAATCAGGCTGGGATTTCAGTAGCCGTTGGTTTAAAGACAACCATTCTTTTAGCACCATTCATACTACCGACATAATACCGGTTGATTTGAACTGCCTGCTATTTTACCTGGAACATACACTGGCTGAAGCAAGCTTAATAGCAGGCAAAAAGCAGGATGCATTCAGTTATTCAATGCTGGCAGCAAAAAGAAAAACAGCGATACAGCAATATTGCTGGAACAAACACAGGCAATTTTTTACTGATTATGATTGCAAAGCAGGCAGCCTGAATGATAATATTACCATGGCAGGCATGTTCCCTCTTTTTTTTGGAATAGCCACAGCAGACCAGGCGGAAAAGGCCTCTGTAATGTTGCACACGCATTTGGTGAAAACAGGTGGGTGTGTTACCACCACAGAAAAAACGGGGCAGCAATGGGACAGCCCCAACGGCTGGGCGCCCCTGCAATACATTGCCATAAAGGGCCTGGAGCGTTACGGAATGCATAACCTTGCCGCAGAAATAGCCCGCCGGTGGATAGCGCTTAACATAAAAGTGTACAAGTCAACCGGCAAGCTGATGGAGAAATATAACGTTGTAGATACACACCTGCTTGCCGGTGGCGGAGAGTACCCCTCGCAGGATGGGTTTGGATGGACAAACGGTGTGTTGCTTAAACTGATGCAGGTATATAAATAAATTATTTTAAAAACGCTATGCGGATTATAAAGAGAGGGTGTTTTAGCGCCATTGGTTTCCTGTTTGTTTTATTAAATACGGTATGTGCAGAGGCCCAGGGTGACAGCACTCTTAAGGGCACACCCGACTATAGCAGCATAGAAAACTGGGCCGCTCACCCATGGAAACACGACCCTTCAGACAGCCTTCCCGCTCCTTTACGCGAGGCTTTCAAACCTGATTCTTCGGTTGATATTTTCTTTATTCACCCGACCACTTATATTAACCTTTCAATGCCTGAAGGATGGAACGCACCTATTGATGATGCTGACCTTAACAGCAAGACGGATAAAAGCACCATCTTATACCAGGCAACCGTGTTTAATATGGCCGGCCGCGTATTTGCCCCACGTTACAGGCAGGCTAACCTTGAGGCATATTATACTACCGATACTGCGGCCGCGCAAACAGCCCTTGACGAAGCATATAATGATGTTAAGGCAGCTTTTCAATACTATCTTGCGCATTACAACAACGGCAGGCCGATAATTATTGCTTCGCACAGCCAGGGCACTACGCATGCCAAAAGGCTGCTACGGGAGTTTTTTGATGGTAAGCCACTTCAACAGCAACTCGTGGCCGCTTATATTGTGGGCATGCCGGTTGAACCGGGATATTTTGCAAACATTCCGCCCTGCAATAAGCCAGGCGAAACAGGCTGTTTTTGTACCTGGCGAACATTTAAAAACGGTTATTTGCCGGGATACGTAAAAAAAGAAAATTTCACCGCGGTAGTAACTAACCCTCTTACCTGGGATACTGATAAACCGGAAGCTTCACGAAAAGATAACGACGGCTCTATATTTTTTAATTTCAATAAAATTGCCAAACATGCAGCTTCTGCCAATATTCACGGCGGTGTGTTGTGGACTGAAAAGCCGCATTTTTTTGGCAATATTTTTTATTTCAACCGTAACTATCACATAGCTGATTATAACCTGTACTACATAAGCATTCGCAATAACGTGTCAGAACGTGTTAATGCCTACAAAAAGCAGCATACAGCCGGGTAATAGCGGGCGGTTGGCAGCTTTCTTAGTAATTTTGCCCATCTTTTAACTACGCAACTTCACACAGGGGTAATGAGGTATGGTATCTTTTAAAAAGCAGGGCTTTGCATTTATAACAGTCGTTTACTGGTTTTTGCTGGTGTACATCATTGCTGCGCTGGTGTATTGGTTTATAGTACTGAAAAGGCAGAACGATGAAATGACGGCCTTGCGTGTTGAACAGCTAAAAAAAGACGCCCCCGCATTTACACAGGAGTTTGAGGAAATTGCACAACAGCACTGGCGCAAAAGGATTCAGTACATAAGTGAAGGCACCACTTTTTTATTGCTGATTATTGTAGGGGCCTCGTTTGTGTACCGGGCGGTGCGGAAGCAAATATTACTATCGCACCAGCAGCAAAATTTTATGATGGCGGTAACGCATGAATTAAAAACGCCCATTGCCGTAGCCCGGCTTAACCTTGAAACACTGCTGAAAAGAAAACTGGAAGAGGCACAGCAGCAAAAATTGTTATGCAATGCACTGGAAGAAACAAACCGGTTAAACGCGCTGACCAATAATATTCTGGTAGCATCTCAACTGGAAATGGGCACTTACAGGCTAAACAGGCAGCCCCTTAATTTTTCTGACTTGGTTGGCAGCGGCGTTAAAGATTTTAAAGGCCGCTTTACCAACCGTATTATTGAACTTAACGCGGCGGAAAATATTATGGTAGATGGTGAAACGACTTTACTGCAACTGGTATTAAATAACCTGGTTGACAATGCCCTGAAGTATTCACCTAAAGAAGCGCCGGTAAAAATAAAGCTTGAAAAGCAGCAGGCTAACGCTGTATTGACGGTAGCAGACGAAGGAACAGGCATTAGTGATGACGAAAAGAAAAAAGTGTTTGAAAAATTTTATCGTGTAGGTAACGAAGAAACGCGCAAAGCAAAGGGAACCGGCCTGGGGTTATATCTTTGCAGCAAGATTGTAAAAGACCATAATGGCCGCATTACAATAAAAGATAATATACCGCATGGGGCGGTTTTTTCAGTTACACTTAAGGCATTGTAAAAATATATGGAACAGAAAGGCAATATATTGCTGGTGGAAGATGAAGAAAATATGCACGAGGCGCTGAAGCTGAACCTTGAAATAGAAGGCTATTCCGTTACCTCTGCGTACAATGGCGAGGAAGGCCTGAAGGCCGTGCAGAATGAATATTTTGACCTAATAATTATGGACATAATGCTGCCTGAAATTGACGGCATTACCGTAACAGAAAATATACGGCTGCAACATAACGATGTGCCGATACTGATTTTGAGCGCCAAGAGCACCGGCGCAGACAAAGTGCTTGGGCTAAAAAAAGGCGCGGACGACTACCTTACAAAGCCTTTTAACCTTGAAGAACTGCTGTTACGTGTTGAAAAACTGATACGTAAAAACAAGCAATTGCAGGACAGGGAAACGGTGGGTGAGGTGTACAATTTCGGGAAGAATAAAATAGACTTTAAGGCGCAGCAGGCAACCACATGGGATGGTAAAGAGGTTGAGTTAAGCAAGAAAGAAGCGATGCTGCTAAAGCTGCTGCTGGAGAACAAAAATGAGGTGGTTACCCGCGAAAAAATATTGCAGATGGTATGGGGGTATAACGTTTATCCAACTACACGTACTATTGATAATTTCATTCTCAACTTCCGTAAATATTTTGAAGAAGACAGCCGCAACCCAAAACATTTTCATTCAGTTAGAGGAGTGGGATACAAATACGTGGAATAGTTACACTTTTAATTCCGTTATAACGGTGGTAAGTGTTTCCATCACCAAAAGCCTTTGCCCGTCGTCGGTTACGGGTGAATATAGCCGGAGGTTGCATATCCTGTAAATATTGCCTGCATGTTCCTGTATTATTGTATCGGCGCCGGTTAACGCAAGTTGTGCCAAAATACCGTTTTCGTTTAGCGCGGTAAGGTTGAATTTTTGTTGCACCGCTAACGTCAAAAGTTCTTTGGCCCTGTTAAAAAACACTTTATCATCAGGCGTGTCGCCTAATACGCGTAATGACGCATAAAAGTTTATGGCGGGTTTTACAACTGCGGCGGGCTGCGGTTTAACTTCTGCAGGTAGCTGCTGTATGGCTTTCGCTGCCTCCTTCTTCTTTTTTTCATTGCGCTGTTTTTTGCCGGTTATTATTAAAACAAAAGCAACCGTAAGCGCAATAGCGGGTACAATCCATAAATATTTCCTGTTGGTAATATCTTCCGTAACAATTTCCCGTTGTTCGCTTTTTGGCAATGGCCCGGTAAATTTTATATCCAGGCTGTCTGAATGGAGCGTAACATATTTTTCTGCTGCGGGGTCGAAGTATGAAAAAGAAACCGGTGGTATAACTGCATTCCCCTGCTTTGTGCCTATAAACGGGATGCTGAAAATTTTAGCGCCGCTTACAGGAAAGGTATCAGAAAATGTATGCTGCGTGTCAGTGGCATCAAAATGCTGTGTATTACGCGGCCAGTTAATAGCGGGCACATTAATGGCGTCTATATTACCTGTACCTGCGATGGTGAGTGTTAAATGGGTATTATCATTCTGCGGAATTGTATTGCTGTCGAGTTTTGTAGTAAGCGTAAAATTTCCTACAAGGCCTGAAAAATCGGCGGGCTTATCTTTTTCAGGCAACGGCTTTACCGTTATAGTTACCGGCTGGCAATAAGCAGCAATAGAATAACTCTTTACGTTGTAAGGCTTGTCTGTTGTAACATACTGAATAATATTGTTGACAGATGCCTCGGGTAAAATAAGCTCGCCATCCTGTAAAGGCGTAACCTGTATTTTGCGCACTACCAGTACATTGTAGGCCTTACCATTTACTGTTTCAATAACAGGCCCCTGCTGTGGCGGCAGGTCAACAATACTGCAGCCTGTAAATGCCGGTACTTTACCGGGTCCCGGTTCTTCAAGCACAGACATGTACAGTTTGTATTCCACTAAAAAAGGCTCGCCGGTAAATACTGTATTCTTAGCCGTTTCAATTTTATAGAAAACTGTATTAGCCAGTTTTTCAGCGGCATTGTCGCCGGGTTTTAATACGGGGGTGCTGTAAAAGCCGTAATTCTGCTGGGCGTTCAAACGCAAGCAACAAATAAGCAGCAGCAAACAGGTAATATATCGGCTAAACGGGTGCATTACTGCCGGCAAATTTGGCAAAAAAGGTTGATAATATATTGTGAAAGCCAGTGTATATGCCGTTTAGAAAAATAAATTCATTCCCCGCTGAAATATATTCCATCCACCCGCATTTTTTACGTTAGCTGAACATGCCGCATAATTTTTTAGTCATTCTTGAGTTATAAAGCTTAACTATATTATGTTTGTTACAAATAACTTTCATGGCATTTAATGCGATTGATACTATAATAAGCTTTTTAGACCCCATAGATGTATTTACTTTATCGGGTGACGAGGGATACAAGGATTACCAGTTGGGAAAACACATTGCTATTTATGAAGAAAGTTTTCCCGATTTAGAAAACGCCGATATGGTGTTGGTGGGCTGCGGTGAAACCCGCGGCGCCGGAAGACAATACACGAATACCGAAGCGCCCGATGTCATACGTGCCGCCTTTTACGCACTGCATTACTGGCACACTGATGTTTTAATTGCCGATGTTGGCAATGTAAAAACAGGTGAAACCCTGCAGGACACTTATGCAGCCTTACGGGCGGTTATTTCAGAATTGCTGCAGCATAAAAAAAAGGTGGTGATATTAGGTGGCTCACATGACATTATGCTGGCGCAATATTCAGCCTACGCGGAACTGAAGGAGATAATAGAAGTAGCGAATGTTGACGCGACCATTGATATAACACTTGAGCCCGTAACACCTGCCGAAGGCTTTTTATTGCCTATGCTTACAGGCGAGCCAAATTATGTAAGGCATTATAACCACGTGGGCTTTCAAAGCTATTTTGTGCACCCGGCTATGCTGGAGACCATTGACAAACTTGGTTTTGATTGCTACCGCGTGGGAAAGATAAAAGAAGAGATGGAGGAGATAGAGCCTGTTATACGTAACGCGCAGTTATTTGCTTTTGATATTGCCGCTATTCAAAACTGTCATGCGCCTGCCAACCGGCTTACGCCAAATGGTTTCAGCGGTGAAGAAGCCTGCCTGGTAATGCGTTACGCCGGCATGGGGCAGGCATCTACGGTTGGTATTTACGGGTATCTTCCGCAACAGGATGTGCATGAGCTTACCGCCAAACAAATAAGCCATATGTTATGGTATTTGATTGACGGAATGCAGCGCAGTAAAAACGAGGAAGAGCCTGTTAGCGATAATGAGAATTTTGTACATTTCAGGATGGCTTTTGGTGATTTTGATACGGAATTTTTGCGCAGTAAAATAACTGGCCGCTGGTGGATGCAATTACCAGGTGGAAAATTTATGCCATGCAGCTACAAAGACTATTTAACCGCGTCGCAAAACGAAATGCCTGAACGCTGGTTAAGGGCTATTGAGAGAAGCTGAATGCTGCTAATTAATAATCAACAATTAACAGTTAATGATGAGAAGCGTTTTTAATAACACGATGTTAAACATGATTGGTAGCTGCGCGTTATTAATTTCCCTCACGTCCTGCAGCGTAAGCCGGAGAATGAGCGCCGAAGCGATGCAGGATATAATAACTGACAGCAGCCTTGCAAGCGCCCATGTAGGCATCTGCCTTTTTGATGCTACCGGCAATAAATACCTGTACAATTACCAGGGTGATAAATATTTTATCCCGGCCAGCAATACCAAAATATTTACCTGCTATATGGCGATGAAATATTTGGGCGACAGCCTGGTGGGTTTGCGCTACAAATTGGGGACTGACGGTACAGTGTACATCGAGCCATCCGGCGACCCTACATTGTTGCATCCTGATTTTAAAAATCAGCCGGTATTTGAGTTTCTGAAGAAGTTTAAAACCATCCACGTTGAACATCCTTATTTTACTGATGAGTATGAAGGCCTGGGATGGTCGTGGGATGATTATAAAGACTATTACATGGCGCAGCGAAGTAATTTGCCTGTGTATGGAAATATTATGCGTATTGCAAAGGAGGGAAACGGAATATCCATTTCACCGCCTGCTTTTTCATATATTATAGCCGAAGGTGCCAACCTTGACAGTGGTTTCAGGGTAAACAAAGAATGGGATAAAAATGACATCTCCATTTTTCCCGGCCATGCAAATTACCTTGAAGTGCCTTTTACCCCTAATATCAACGAGATTTGCTCCTTATTGTCTGATACCCTGCATGCCAAAGTACTGCCCGATTTTGCCGGCACCGAAAGTGCCGTTTCTGTCATTCATTCCCAGCCTACGGATTCTCTCCTCAAAATAATGATGCACCGCAGCGATAATTTTTATGCAGAACAAAGCTTGCTGATGGTGAGTAATGAAAGGTTAGGATGGATGAACGATGAGGCCATTATTGATACCCTGCTAAAAACCGATTTAAAAGATTTGCCGCAGCGCCCGCAGTGGGTTGATGGCAGCGGCCTGAGCCGTTTTGACCTTTTTAGTCCGCAGGATTTTGTATTTATACTAAACCGCATGAAGAATGAGTATGGCTGGCAGAAAATTACCACCATCTTCGAAACCGGCGGTACGGGCACGCTTGGCGGCTATTATAAAAACTTGGCCGGTAAAATTTATGCCAAAACCGGCTCGTTAAGCAATGACATTGCTTTAAGCGGTTACCTCATCACCCAAAAAAATAAAACCCTTATTTTCTCCATATTAGTAAATAATCATCACGTAAGCGCTACCGCCGTAAGGCGTGCGGTTGAGCGTTTTTTAACACAGGTGCAGCAGAAATATTAAGCTGCTTTTTCCTGTTTTAAACCCAACCCTTTTGCCGTACACGGTGTATATGCTTACAGTAAATATATTTTTGCTACACCGGCATGGTAAAGGAAAATGGCGGCTGATGATTTGAACGACAGCTTAAACGATATAGACGCAATTATTGCCGGTTGCAAAAAAGGCGACAGGCTGGCGCAGGAACTGCTTTACAGGAGTTTTTACAGCGCTATGATAAACATTTGCGTGCGCTATACAAAAAATGATGAGGACGCGCTGGAGGCCCTGAATACGGGCTTTTATAAGGTGTTTAAAAACATACACGGCTACTTGCCGGGTAAAGGAACGCCATACACATGGATAAGAACCATCATTATTAATACATGCCTGAATTTTATCCGCTCAAAAGAAAAGGAAATTGTCACACATAAGATAACTGATTCAGCAGATGCTGTTATACCCCCTGAAGTTATTGTACGCATGGACGAGGCGGAAATATTGCAACTGGTGCAGCTATTGCCGCCGGCTACGCAGGCCGTGTTTAACCTGTACATTATTGACGGTTTTACCCATAAAGAAATTGCCGGTATGCTGCAAATAAGCGAGGGTACCAGCAAATGGCATATCAGCGAAGCGAGGAAAATTTTACAACGGCAATTAAAAGAATATATGCGACAGAATGAATGAACTGTTACCATACGAAATGCCGCTTGCCGGCAAACTGGCTAACGCCCCCGCACCACCGGAGGAACGCGGATGGGATGCTATGCGCAGGATGCTGGAAGAAGAGGATGAAGATAAAGTAATTCCGCCGGTTAACCGGGGTTGCCGTACAGCCAGCGTGCTGCTTTTAGTGGGCCTCATTGTGCTTTGCGGGGTAATTGTTTTGTATGAAAAACATGGCACCGGGAATGATTTCAAAACGCAACAGCTTACCAGCGACAGCAGTATGGCAATTACAGGTAAGCCGGCAGAGCAAGCACCTGCAAATAACCGCAGGTTGGGTAATGGTAATCGCGACACTATTAAGAATGCAGTTGGCAATAAAGTAGCAAACCATACCACTCAAATTGCGGATGCCGCGGCAGGCGCTTCGTCAAAAGGTACGGTTAAATCGTACCACGTTCAAAAACAAGGCGTGCGTATTATCAATATGTCAAAGAACCTGGCAGTTAATAAACGGGTAGTAAATATAACACCCCACGCAAATGATACGGCAATTGTCACAACTGCACCCACCCCCCTGGCCAACAGCCCTGCTGATTCATCGCTACAGCCAGTTGAAACAGCACCCCGGGCCACAGGCGATATTCAAAACAACCAGGGTGATACGGCAAAGGGTCACGTTATTCCATTGCCTGCTGGCACAGTGCGTAATAAAGATTCCTCTCGGCAGGTAACCCTGGGTGAGGCTGATAACCATGAACCCAAAAGTTTATGGTTTGGCGCCGGCATTGCGTTACAACAACTGCTGCCTGTTGATGGACAGAAGACAACCCCATATAATGCCGAAGGAAGAAAAAGTTCACTGGCAAATTATATTCCTTCAGCTTACTTCCGCGTGTACCACGGCAAAAAATTCCTGCAGGTTGAGTTTAAATACGGCGCTCCGCAATACACAAAAGATGTGGAGTACAGTAAAATACCTGTATCGTTTGACAGCACTACAGGCATCACTATTTCCAATACAAGCCGTGTTAAAAAAACGTATTACCACCAGTTGCCGGTAAGCATTCATTATACTGTGCTGCCCAACCTCTCCGCCGGCGCCGGTTTTGTGTGGAACAGGTTTCAAAATGCCGTGGTGGAGCAGCAAACGGAAAAGTCATCTGGCGGTGCAGGAAGCGACTCTGTGCTTACCTCAAAAATTGTTACGCTTAATCATGATTCCGCTACAGCCTTTGCAAAATCATATTTCCAGTTTATGATTGAAATGCAGTATACCTGGAAACGGTTTTCGTTGGGTGCAAGGTACTCATGGGGGTTGCAACCTTACCTTACCTTTACCTCACCTGTAACAGGGCTGCCTCAAAAAGAACGAAACGCATCGCTGAACATTTTTTTGCGGTATGAGCTGTGGCAATCAAAGAAAAAATGACAGGCCTATTGCTGATGAACGAATCAGCCAGCATTATCTTCCAAACATCCGGTCGAGATAGTCTTCTTTAAACTCAATATATGTTGGGCTGCCTGAAGGCGTTACATTGGCAATATTGCACGTAAACAGTTCTTCCACCAAAGCGCTCATTTCTTTTTGACTGAGAGGCTGACCTGCTTTTATGGCCTGCTGCCTTGCCATGCAGCGCAGCAGCTTTTCGCGCTTGCTGAATTTTATGTCGCTGCTGAAATGTTTAAACTGCTCTACCAGCAATTCAATGGAATGCTTTTCATTACCGGTTAATACATCAGCGGGGGTACCCTGTATTACAAAAGTATTTTTGCCAAAGGGTTCAATACGGTAACCAATGGTTTGCAACTCCGGCAGCAAATCTTCAAGTAATACGGCATCTGCTGCGGCAAGCTCCAGCGTTGAGGGAAAAAGGCTTTGCTGTGTTGCTATGGGTTTGCCGTGCAAGGCGGCATTGTACCTGTCATACAAAATACGTTCGTGCGCTAGTTGCTGGTGCACAAGCAAAAAGCCGCTTTGGGTAGGCGATATTATGTAGGTATTATGCAATTGAATGCAGGTGATATCGGGTTTCCAGTCGCCGGTTACCAGTTGCCTGTTAGCGGGTTGCTGCGGGGCGGCTTGTTCGTATTCAAACCCGGCAATTGTTTCTTCGGTATTAATAACCGCGTTTGTGTTTCCCGGCTTTGTAAAAAAATCCTTCCAGTGCCTTAATTCGCTTTTCTCATTCGGTTCAATTAAATGCGCCTGGTTTTTTTGGGTGAAAGTTTTGTACAGGTTTGAGCCCGCTATATTTTCTTTTCTTTCTTCGGTTAATGGTTTACTCACCGCGTCTAACTGCTGTATTTCCGCATTCAGTGTAAAATCAAGCGAGGGTGCAATACTAAACTGCGCCAGTGCATGCTTTACTGCTGCCTGCACAAAGGCATACACTATTTTTTCATCCTCAAATTTTATTTCCTGCTTGGTGGGATGAACGTTAATATCCACCTGCATGGGGTCGAGATTGATAAACAGTACATACAGCGGAAAACTGTCTTTGGCAATAATACCTTCAAAGGCATTCATTACCGCGTGGTTAAGGTAGGCGCTGCGTATAAAGCGGTTGTTAACGAAAAAGTACTGTTCACCCCTTGTTTTACGGGCTGCATCAGGCTTGCCGATAAAGCCATTAATATCAAGATAGTCGGTGTCTTCCTTTACCGGGACTAATTTTGTATTAAACTGCGAACCCAATATTTGCAATACCCGTTGTTTTAAATTGCCACTCTCCAAATGGAAAACTTCCTGCCCGTTACTTGTAAGGGAAAAGAATATGCCGGGGAAAGCCATTGCCACCCGTATAAACTCATCTACAATATGCCGGAGCTCTGCAGTATTGCTTTTTAAAAAATTTCTTCGCGCAGGTACATTGAAGAAGACATTCTTCATGGAGATGTTGGTGCCAGCGGGGCATGCGCAGGCTTCCTGCTTTATCACTGTACTGTTCTCTATTTCAATATAAGTGCCCAGTTCATCTTCGGCGCGGCGTGTTTTTAATTCAACCTGGGCTACCGCTGCAATAGAAGCAAGCGCCTCGCCGCGAAAGCCCATGGTGCGTACTTTAAACAGGTCGTCAATATTTTTTATTTTGCTGGTGGCGTGGCGTTCAAAACTCATGCGCGCATCAGTTTCACTCATGCCCTTACCGTTATCAATAACCTGTATAAGGCTTTTGCCGGCATCTGCCACCACCAGTTGTATGCTTGTTGCACCGGCATCAACGGCGTTTTCCATTAATTCTTTTACTGCGCTGGCAGGGCGTTGTATTACTTCGCCTGCCGCTATCTGGTTGGCTATGTTATCCGGTAATAATTGAATAATGTCCACAGTTACTTTCCTCTCTTATTAAAACGCGCAAAAATAACGTAACTAATCTTAAGGCAGACATAATCTCCGGCTGACTGCTCACTTAACCCATCCTCTTAAATATTCCAGCGTGCCTTTTACCTGTGGTACGGCGGTTACGGCTTCATCTTCAATATAATATTTTTGCACGCCGGTAAGCATGGCGGTTTGCAGTACCTGTTTAAAATCTATCACACCATCGGGCAGCGCTACACTTGATTCATCGGGAGCGCCACCGGTATATATACCTGTTGGCTGGCCTGCCTTCATTTGTTTAATATGCAGCGCTAAAAAACGCCCTTTGTATTTATTCATCAGCAACACCGGGTCGGCCCCGCCGTGGTAGGCCCAAAATACATCAAGTTCAAAATCTGCCACTCCCTTCTTCATGCCCCCTGCCAAATAATCAAAAAGGGTACTGTCGCCATAAGGGGCAAATTCATAACCATGCGCATGGTAAAAAAAGTGTATGCCGGCTTTTTTCAGGGCTTCGCCGGCGGTGTTAAATACTGCAATGGCTTTATCGGCGTCTTCAACAGTAAAGTTGTTGCCATGGGGTATCCACCCGCAGCCAACATAATGCACCCCCATAAACTTAGCCTTTGCTATAATGGAAGATATACTGTCGCGCAACAATGCAAAATCAAACAACATGCTTGTCATGGTAAGTTTATTGCCTGCCAGCAACTTTTTAAACGCTGCCGGTGCAAGGCCATAACTACCCCCGCCTTCCACCTCTTTTATACCCATTTCGTGTATCAGCGCCATGGTACCGGGCAAGTCTTTGGCAATCTCCCTCCTAAAGCTGTACAACTCAAGGCCTATTTTGGCAGGGATGATGGTGCTAAACGGCGGTACCGTTTTGCCGGTACCGTTTTGCAGCCAAATATCTATTCTCGGCGTTTTCCAGTTATAAGGCTTACTTAAAATGTCCATATCGCCGTCACCGTCAAGGTCGGCAACCCTTGCCTCGTGAAATTCATATCCTTTTTGGAAAACTGTTTTTTCAAAATGGCCTTTGCCATCCCCGTAAAATATAAATGCCTCGGCATCGGGGTTATCGGCCACGGTTTTTGCTTCGCTCCATTTGGCCATTTCCGCTACAAATATGTCCAGGTTGCCATCGCTGTTTATATCGGCTACCTGCAGGCTGTGCCCGTGAATTAAACTTCTGCCCACCAGGTCGTGCCCAACCCAATCCGCTTCATTTTCCGGGTTGCCGGTACATTCATACCATTTTGCAGGGCCTTGCCCGTCGCCGGGGCTAACCACTATTTGCAGCGTTTTGCCGGGTTTGAACTTGCCTGCAGCTACACGCCCGGCAGCCTCGGCATAATGGATGGCTTTAAAGTTGCCTGTTGAGGGGTCGTATTTAAACCAGCAGTTGCCGGCAATAATATCTTCGTACCCATCGCCGTCCACATCTCCTTTGGTCATCCCTTCCACGTATGAGCCATGTTTTTCGTCCGACGCATCTGCCTGGAAAATGCTTTTATACACCCACGGCGATTGTTTAGGATTAGCCGGAATATCCGCGAGGTACAACCTCTTGTCGGTTTGGTTCCAAAAAGCTAACTGCACGGAATTATCATGTTTAAAATGGCCAATAACCTGGTCGTGGTGTTGTGTGCTGCCGTCGTTTTTTATAAGGTGCCGTTGCCAGGTGCTGTTTACATTCGGGTAGGGATTTTCCCACCACCATACCTGGTTATTTTGCCAGTCGCCGCCAAACACAAGGTCAAGGTCGCCGTCGCCGTCAATATCATAAACCACACCACCTGCTTCCACGGTAATCATGCTGTCGTCAATAATATGCTTTACCCAGCCGGTTTTAGTGCGTTGGTACCAAATTGCCGCGGGCGCTTTTTTGCGGCAGGTAAGTACAAAATCGTTCAGGCCGTCATTGTTAAGGTCTGCCACCAATGCACCGGTTTGCTCAACACTTTCCCACGGCATTGGTATAGTACCATTTTCGGTGGAGAGGTGTTTCCAGTCAATTTGCTGTGCTTTGCTTATTAGTACAATAAAAAGGCAAGTTGTGGTAAGTGCAAACTTCGTTAGCCGGCGCATAATATAAGTTTTAAGGTTTTACTCCTGTAAATGTATCACATACCGGCCACAAGCGCTATATTCTTCCGGTGGTTTGCAAAACAAGCCCGGCAAAGGAAAAATAACCTTCCTGCCGCTGCAAAAAGGAGGAAAAGGTAGTAGGGAGGGAGGAATAGAAAAAATTTCATTTTATTGATTATCAAATAATTAAATAAAAAATAAAGCATTTTTTTCACATTCATTTCCTCTCCCGGTTAACTTCCGGTATTTCTTTCTTTGTAGCCCCGGTTTTTGCCTGTTACCGCAAACACATTAATACAACATAGCCGGCATTACGGCTATTAATATCCCTATAGTCCCTTTACCTCAAGGTTTTTTCCTGCTGAGGGAAAAGGGGGGACACAGTTGGACGAGGGAGGAATGCAAAAAATCGTAACTAATTTATTTCCAATATATTAAATCAAAAAAATAATTTTTTTCAATAAATTCATCCCGGGTTTTAAATTAATGTTTTCCATAAATCAAAGAACTGTTATCTCTGTATAAATAGCAAAACACCCAAAATGTCTCGCTTTGGGCACGAAAATATTTTCCTGGAAAAGGTAATGCCTCCCGGTATAAGCTGGTATTTTGTTAGTTTTAAAAAATAATATTGCACCTATGTTTGATTTTCGCCTCCAGGTTTTTCATACAGTTGCCAGGCGGCTGAGTTTCACCAAAGCAGCCGAAGAGTTGTTTATTACCCAGCCTGCTGTAACAAAACATATACGTGAAATAGAAAATTATTTTAAAGTGCCGTTGTTTGAAAGAAACGGTTCAAAAATCAGCCTTACCCCCGCCGGCGAAACCCTGTTGCATTACACAGGAGAGATTTTTACGCTGTACCGCAACCTGGAATTTGACATAAATGCGCTTACGCAAAACCACAGCGGAACCCTGAAAATAGGCGCAAGCACAACCGTAGCCCAATATGTGTTGCCTGCTGTACTGGCCGGGTTTCATAAAAAATTTCCCGGAATAAAAGTTACGCTTACTACCGGCAATACGGGCCAGACCGAAATAGCCCTGCAGCAAAAGGAGATAGACTTGGGTATTATTGAGGGGCGCTCCAAAAAAGCAGGGCTTGTTTATACCCGGTTTATTAAAGATGAGCTTGTGCTGGTTTCAGCCATCAATAACCCTCTTTCGGCAAAACAAACCATTCAGCCCGCGGCGCTCACCAAAATACCCCTGCTGTTAAGAGAACCCGGCTCCGGCACACTTGAAGTTATATCGCACGCGCTTAAGCCATTCGGCATTACCATGGCAGACCTGCAGACCGAAATGCAATTAGACAGTACAGAAAGCATAAAGAATTACCTGCTGCATTCCGGCAGTATGGCTTTTCTTTCTATACATTCTATTTTGAAGGAATTGCAGCAAAAGGAGTTTTGTATAATGGACGTTAAAGGCCTGGCTATTGAACGGTATTTTTACTTTATACAGCCTCACGGTCATGCCGAAGCCCTGCCTGAAATGTTTATGAAGTATGCCCGTAGTTATAACTTTAAGTAATAACGCATAACCATTTGCAATTATCGCCCCGTGCCTGTACCACCCACCTTTGCACTATTAAACGGTGCATTATGGACAAAGCAGCCACCCCGGCAAAAACAAAGAAATTTTTAGACCGCAGCATAACAGCAAGGGAAATAATTTTTGTACTGGCTGCATCACTCTGCCTGTCGCCGTTTGTATCACCGCCCGCAGCGCTGGTGATGGGCCTTGTAATAGCCCAGTTTGTCGGCCATCCCTATATTCATCTCAATCATAAAGCCACCCATATATTGCTGCAGGTTTCAGTGGTAGGGCTAGGCTTTGGTATGAACGTAGGCAGCGCGTTACAGGCAGGCAGGGAAGGAATAACATTTACTGTTTTCTCTATTTTAGGAACATTGGCTTTGGGTTTTTTCGCCGGCAGGTTTTTTAAAATTGATAAGAAAACGTCTTACCTTATTTCTGCAGGCACGGCCATTTGCGGCGGCAGCGCCATAGCAGCCGTATCGCCCGTAATTAAAGCGGAAGAAAAACAAATTTCTGTAGCGTTGGGCACTGTTTTCATTCTTAACTCTATTGCTTTGTTTTTATTCCCGGTAATTGGCCGCTTGCTGCATTTATCTCAAACTCAATTTGGTATATGGAGCGCCATAGCCATACACGACACAAGCTCCGTAGTAGGGGCAGCGGGCAGGTATGGCCAAAAAGCGCTTGAGGTTGCCACCACCGTAAAATTGGCCCGCGCTTTATGGATAATACCGGTAACCTTTGTTTCAGCGCTTTTATTCAGGGGCAAAAAAGGCGCTGTAAAAATACCCTGGTTTATAGGGCTGTTTGTAGTGGCTATGGTTGCCGGTACGTACGTTCCCGTTATCCATTATTACAGCGGTTACATGGTAAGCATAGCTAAAAGCGGGCTGACACTTACCCTGTTTTTAATTGGTTGCGGCCTGTCACGCCATGTTTTACGCTCTGTAGGGTTTAAACCTTTAATACAGGGCGTGTTATTATGGATGGCTATTTCTGTAACCGCTCTTTGGGCGGTAATAAACCTTGTCAATTAAGTAAGCCTTTGGTAAGCCATTATTGCTTGCCCGGCGTAGCGGGCGCGCCAACGGCATTTTCTTTTGAAAGGCTTTCCTTATGTATCGCATTCATCACTTCCGTAATAAGCGTTGCTGAAAGATTAACCGCTTTACCCATAAGGATGTTTTTTTGCAATATAGCGTCAAAGCGGCTTTGCTGCAGTGCAGGTATGTTATGCCGTGCTTTGTATTCGCCTACGGCTTCCACCACCTGCATACGTTTTCCAAGTATTTCTATTAATTGCTTATCAAGACTGTCAATCTGTACCCTGAACATCGCCAGGCTGTCCGCAGGCGCAGTTTGCGCATCGGCTTTAAGCGTGCTGATTAAGGGTACAATCAATAAAACAATAAGCTGTTTCAGGCGAGGCATGGTTTTGCGTTTTTGTTGGTGTTGTTAAGGCATTAAAAATAAGCAAACTGTGTATTTGTTGTGGCGTTGTTTTAGTGATGCAGGCATAAATTTCTACATGCACCCGGCAGCCCGGAATAAATTTTTAGGGCCTGCTTTTTTAAACAAAAATTTAATTGCCAAACGCGGCCTGCATTTGGCAATTAAATAACATGGCGGCCTGCGTTTTTAACGCTTTATGGAATACTTATTGTGCGAAAAAATATGGTTTACTTATCTCCCAAATAAAAACACCTGTTATGATTAAGTCAGCACTATTTGTTACGCTTGAAGCCAAGCCGGGCAAAGAACAAGAAGTAGAACAATTTTTAAAGGACGGCCTGCGCGAAATTGAATGCGAGGCTGATACCATAAGCTGGTATGCTATACGTACCGGTTTTTCCACCTTTGCTATTTTTGACACATTCCCGGGCGACCAGGGAAGGCAAAAACATCTTACGGGCGAAGTGGCAAAGGCGCTTATGGCCAAAGCTTCGCAGCTTTTGGTACATTCCCCATCTGTAGAAAAAGCCGATGTACTGGCAGCCAAAATGCCTGATGTTCACGGGGATGGTGCGCTAAATGAAAGCGGCAGCAAGTGGGCAAGACGACTGGCAAGACAGGAAGAGCTTGACCTCGTTTAGCCTTGCCAAAAGAAATCTATCACAATTAAATAAATATAGCGACAGGTAGCATACGCCGGCCTTGAGAACATACTGTTTTCAGGGCCATTTTATTTATACCCTTATATAAACTTTTTTCTTGTCTAAAAAGTAGCCGAAACTCCAGCACAGCAGCATATAACAAACCGACAGCAGCAGCGAGCCTACATACGGCGTGGCATAGCCAAAAAAGTTATCAAACATCCAGTTCCATAAAGGCTTATCGCCAATGGTTACAATGTAAAAAACAATGGGCAGCAGTTCAGACAATAAATAAACCGGCAGCGGGTTTTTACCTACGGTTTCAAAAAAGCCCGGCCAGCGGCCGGTGAGCGAGAATTTACCTGCCAGCCATATAAAATACAATACCAGCGCGTCGGCCAGCACGGTTATTATTGTATAACCGGCGGTAATGGCATTTTCTGCATCAATAAATTGCGTGTAAATAAAATATGCCGCCACCAGCGTTAGTAAAATAAGCCGGACTGTTTTAATGGTGGAAAGAAAGGCTTCGCTTTTTTTGCTGGTAAAATCAACAAGATAAATAACCCCGCTCAATATCAGGCAGTCAATACCAACGGTGTGCAGCACAAAACTGCTTGTCCATAATTTTTTGTTGATGGGAAACTGGTAGTTCCAGAAATGGGCTATTACAATCAGCACAAAACCTGCAAGCATTATTTTGGCTATGCCTTCGTACGTTTTACCTTTTTCCTGTACGTATTTTCCTACCACGTACCCCGCAACCACGTTACCAATGGCGGGGAAGGTGCTTAAAAACCCTTCGGGGTCAAACGGAAAGCCCTCGCCTGTGTATAAATGTTTTAAACCAATAAGCCAGGTATCTAATTTAAGCACGGCATTGGTATGTATGTCAAGGGGGTCGGGGCCGTCGCCAAAATACATCATTACAGGCCAGTATAAAATAAGTATAAGTATGGTGATGATAACCGTTGTGCGTATTTTAAAGAAGTATATCATCAGCGATGCAAACAGGTAGCCAAGTGCAATGCGTTGCAATACACCGAAAATTCTTGTTTCACCTATTGGGTTAAATACAATATTGCCTGCATCATTTTTATGCACAAACGGGAACCAGTACATAAGGTAGCCCAGTAAAAATATAATGGCGGCGCGTTTAAATATTTTGCCCAATACTTTGCTGGTTGGGTAGGTGTTCCACCGCCGCATTACAAAACTCATGGCGTTACCTACGGCAAACATAAAAGAAGGAAACACGAGGTCTGTCGGGGTAAAACCGTTCCAGTGTGCATGGTGCAGCGGGGCAAATGTTGTTTCCCCGTTACCGGCCATGTTTACAATAATCATAAAGCAAATGGTCATCCCCCTGAAAATATCCAGGGCGGTAAAACGCTGTACCTCGGTGGTAAGAAAGTTTTGGTCGTTGGTTGCCATAAAGCAAAGCAGTTGGGTGATGGAAAAATATGCGGCTTCTAAGGTAGAGGATTATTGGGGAAGATTAGATGCTTATAAAAACTTTTTGATAAGCTGGAAAATAAGGCTTAATACTACGCTAAGCAGTATCATGGTAGTTACCGGGAAGTAGAAACGAAAGTTTTCGCGTTCAATACGTATATCGCCCGGCAGCCTGCCAAACCATTGCAGCTTGTCGTGAAAAAAATATACTATCACTCCCACAAAAATTATTACGACACCAGCAACTATGATGTATTTACCCGCCTGCATACTTCAAAATTACAACACTGCAGGATATTTGGGAGATAAGGAGAATCGCCACTGCCGGTTCAGAGCAATTAACGGCGCTGAACGAAATAATCATTTTTCCTGCATGCAGCAAGCCCTGTTACTGCGAAAACTATATAAAATTCAGTTAGCTTAGCGCTACAAAACACCACCCCATGTTTAAAAAAAAGTGGCAGCGTTATACAGTCGTTATACTTATCATTATAACAGTAGTCTACCTGCTGGGGCCGCATCCCAAAACACCGGAATACGCAACGACGATGCCTGCTGTGCCGGCTGATGCTGCGGCATTGCAGCAATACATCAGCCGGCAGGAAAGCGCCCATAAGCTAAAGCCCGATAATGAAGCCCGCATAATTTGGTATAACGACACTACTAAGGCAAAGACGGATTATGCTATTGTGTACCTGCATGGCTTTTCTGCCAGCCAGGAGGAAGGCGCGCCCATACACACCAATATTGCGAAGGAGTTTGGATGCAACCTGTATTTGTCACGGCTGGCCGAGCATGGCATTGATACTGCCGACCCGATGATAAACCTTACCCCGGAAAAATATTGGGAAAGCGCCAAACAGGCTTTGGCTATAGGAAAGCAGTTAGGCAAAAAAGTAATTTTAATGGGCACCTCCACGGGCGGCACAAATGCACTGCAGCTTGCCGCCGCTTACCCGGATGATGTGGCAGCGCTGCTATTATTGTCTCCCAACGTGGCTATTCACGATCCCAATGCATGGGTATTGAATAACCCCTGGGGGTTGCAGGTGGCGAGGCTGGTAAAAGGCAGCCATTATGTTATCGCCACTGACAACAGGCCCATTTACAAGCAATACTGGTACAGCAAATACCCCCTGGAGGCAGCAGTGCAACTGGAAGAGATGCTTGAAACCACTATGACAAAAGAAACTTTTGAAAAAGTAAAGCAGCCCGTATTAATGCTTTACTATTACAAGGATGAAGACCACCAGGACAGTGTGGTAAGCGTACCGGCCCTGCTGAAAATGTTTGATGAATTAGGCACGCCGCGCGGTGAAAAAATAAAAGAAGCAATACCCAATGCCGGCGACCATGTATTGGGCAGTTATATTAAAAGCCAAGATTTATTAAGTGTGCAAACCGCCATTGAAAATTTTATGGGGCATACGCTGCACTTAAATAAAGCGGCAGGCAGCACAATTGTAGAAGAGAGCAAATAACTTACCTGTTAAGCGGGTACTCATTAATAAAATGAAAGCCGCGGTTAACCAGTAAGAAATTTTTAATGTCGTATTTTTTCATGGCAATCAACACGCTGTCATCCATCCACTTACCTTTTAATACCAGGCTGTCGTTGCCGATAAATGAGTAATCAAAATGCGATTTTTTGGTAGTGTCTGCATAGCTGAACATCTCTATTTTCTTTGCGGTTGTATCTGGCCTGAAGGCATAATACACCATTTTGTCGCTTGTCATTTTAACCGTACTTACATTTGGCCAGTTAATAATAAGGTTACGCCACCTTGTGGTATCTGTAAGCAGCGGGGCAATAGTATCATGGTTACGCACAAATGTCTTAACGCTGTATATGCCATACAACGGCGGCTTTGGCCTTGCCTCGCCGTATAACTTCATTCCCGTAATGGCGTCGGAAAGATTGTTGTACAACACAAAAGCAATTATTACATACTTTGCTATCACCATAGCCGTGTTTAAGCCTTTCTTTTTAAACTTTGGCACATACATACTTTCAGGCTGCGCGGTTTTGTTGCGGAAAAAGAAGTTGACAAGGCGCCTTCTTTCCTGCAGCAGTAAAAACAGGCTCATCACCACCAGCGCGCTTGACATAAGTTTTACGGGCACATCAAAACAAAAATTAATCGCCACTATATTACCTGCAATCACAAGGCTTAGTATTGCCCCAAGCCGCGTGGTGCGCCTGAACAGCAGCAGGAAACCGGCGGTTACCTCGCCAATACCCGTAAAGTAGTTGTAGCCTTTTGAGAAACCGATGAAATTCCACGCGAGCCCCATAGGTGAAGACTGGCCGTAAGGCTCCATTAATGTATTAAGGCCGGGGAACGGAAATTGCAGCTTGATGATTTTTACAATACCATAATTAAACATGCTGAAGGCGAGGAAGTAACGCACCAGCGTTGTAAGCCAGTAATACAGCGTATTATAGCTTGCGCGCTTTTTGTCAATTAATGTCCATATAATACAGCCAATAGCGGCCATAACAGTTAAAAAAAGCAGTATTACATAATCGTAGGTGGTATCGCCGCTGCCATTGGTAAATACGGTAATATCATAACTAAGATGCAGGATGTGTTTGCCTATCCACGGAATAAGGTTATGAAAGGGTGGAATATAAAACCCATACACGTCATCAACATAAGGAAAAAAGCCGTTTGGGTTTAGAAATATGTAAAAAACAAAAAAAAGGAAGCAAAACCTGAATATTATTTTTTTCACAAAGCTCCATGGCTGTGAAGTTGAAATAGTTTGTTCCATATATATTGTTTATACATTTGCAACTTAACAAAAAGCGGGGAATAAACGATTGCCTGTAAAACTTAAATATTAATGAGGAGAAATATCGTTTTTTTGGTTAACCCTATTTCGGGTGGCGCAAAAAAAGACAGTGTGGTTAAAGAAATTGAAAAGGTTGCGAAAGAAAATGAACTGGATTACACATTCGTACCAACAAATGCAGAGGGGGATTACGAGTTTTTAAAAGATAAAATTACCCGCGATAAGGTTACTGACATTGTTATAGTTGGCGGCGATGGCACGGCAAACCAGGTAACAAATGCGTTGCGCGGTATAAAAATAAGGTTTGGTATAATACCCCTGGGCAGCGGCAACGGCCTGGCCTTTGCAGCGGGCATTGCCAAAAAACCTTTGCAGGCATTACAGCACATAATACAGGCCAAAACAAAACCGGTAGATGCGTTTTTAATAAACAACCACTATTCATGCATGTTAAGCGGTATTGGTTTTGATGCCAGCGTGGCGCACGATTTTGCGCAGCAGGCATCCCGCGGTTTAATAACTTATACGCAGCAAACCATCATCAACTATTTTAAGGCGCAGCCTTACCAGTTTGAAATAACCATAAACGGGTTTACTTTTTTTACGGAAGCCTTTTTTATAAGTATTGCCAACAGTAACCAGTTTGGCAATTATGTTACCATTGCCCCGCACGCCAACCTGAGCGATGGCCTGCTTGATGTGGTAATTGTGCAGAAAATGAACAAAGCTAAGCTGCCGTTTGCTGTGTTAAAACAACTGCGCGGTAATAATAAACTGCAGCAACTTGTTGATGATATAAGCAAAAAAACCGTTCTTAACTTCCAGGCGGAAAGCCTTTTAATTAAAAACCTCAAGCTGGCGCCGCTGCATGTTGACGGCGAACCCAAAAAAACAGAAGCAGAGTTTAACATCCGGGTGTTAAAGCACAGTTTTGAGCTGATACACCCTTAAGATTGAATAGCTAATGATTTCCCCGCAGTTTGGCACTCTTTTTTCTATATAGCAGGTATCCGCAGCCCTTGCGGAAATTTATACCATGTAACCATGAAAAATTATGCCTTCATTGCCTGCTTTGCACTGCTGTTTGCGGCCTGCAGTAAAAATAATAACGGCTCATCCTCCGGTGGTGCTCATTCGGATAACCTTTCGGTGGGTGCTTCTGCCCACGATTTTTTAAGCGGAGATATTTTCAGCACGCTTACCATCCAGGTAGAGTATTCCCCGGGCATGAAATTGCAGCAGCAGTCAATTGATAACCTTACCGCGTTTCTGCAGGCGCACCTGCATAAAACAGGCGGTATAACTGTAACACAGTCGCCGGTAAGCTCCATCGCCAAAAGCACCGTAAGCATAGGCGATGTAAGCAGTTTTGAAGACAATAACCGCACGCTGTTTTCCGGCGGCAGTAACCTTGCCGTTTGCGTACTTGCCGTGGATGCTGATTATAGCAGCGCGGGTGTAGCCGGTGTGGCATTCAAAAACACGTCTATAGTATTGCTCGAAAAAACCATACAGGCAAACTCGGGCGGGCTTGCACAAGCAAGCCGCGTGGTGGTGGAAAGTTCTGTGCTGGAGCATGAGTTTGGCCACCTGCTTGGCCTGGTGAATATTGGTGCCGGCATGGTTACCCCGCATGAGGATGACGCCCACAAAGCGCATTGTAACAATAAAAACTGCCTGATGTATTACGAAATAGAAACTTCCGGGTTTTTAGCACAGCTAACCAGCGCCGTTCCCCAGCTTGATGCCAATTGCGGGAACGACCTTAAAAGCAACGGCGGCAAATAAAACTTTTTTTGCGCCTGTATGTTGTTTAGCTTTGAAACCTCCAAAATCATACGTTATGATGAGTCAATCTTTACATGACATACTGGTGCACATTCACAGCGTAGGCCGCTGGGTGCTGCTTTTGCTTTTGCTTATCGGTATTTTTAACAGCCTCGTTGCAGGGCAAAGGCCATTTATACGGTCTGATGCGCGCACCGGGTTACTGCTTACCATAACAGCAGACATTATGTTATTGCTTGGTTTGGCGCTGTATTTTTTTGGGCCTATTGGCTACCATCTCCTTGCCAACTTTCCGGGTGGCATGGGCGCAGCAATGAAAGAACCTACAACCCGCTTTTTTGGCATTGAACATATAACAGGCATGATAATCGCCATAGTACTCATTCATATTGGTAAGGCACAGGGCAAAAAGAAGATGGCCGACCGGAAGAAACATGTGCGCACCATGGTATTTTATCTTCTCGCGCTTATCGTTATCCTGGCAACAGTGCCCTGGCCGTTCAGGCAAATTGGTACAGGCAGCGGCTGGTATTGATAAATTATTATACTTCAAACATATAATGGAGACAGGTTAAGGGATTTGTCCTTTTGCTTATCTCCATTTTTATTAAAAACTACCTGTACATTTGGCGCAACTATATGAAGAATAATGTTTTTATAGCGCTGGAAGGTATTGACGGCAGCGGCAAAAGCAGCCAGGCAAAAAGGCTGGCGGATGCCCTTGCAAATAAAGGCCATAAAGTGTACGCTACGTTTGAGCCGACCAATGAATTTATCGGCTCTATTATCAGGAATATTTTGCGGGGAAAGATGACAGCGGATGAAAAAGTGATTGCAGGCCTGTTTGTGGCTGACAGGTTAGACCACCTTTTGAATGAGGATTATGGCATTGTAAAAAAATTGCAGGAAGGGTACACCGTAATTACCGACAGGTATTATTTTTCTTCCTACGCCTATCATGGCACGCACATGGATATGGACTGGGTGATTGCAGCCAATAAAATGAGCGCCTCTATTTTACGGCCGGATATAAATATTTTTATTGACGTGCCGCCGGAAGTAAGCATGCAGCGGATAAGCGAAGCGAGGCAGGGTACAGAACTGTATGAAACGATGGATAACCTCCGCAACGTTCGTGATAAATATATGGAAGCATTTGAAAAACTGGAACGGGAGGAAAACATTTGTATAATTAATGGCCACCGTGAGTTTGAGGACGTTGCCGCAGATGTGTATGCAGAAACCGTGAAGATTTTAGCGCCGGTACAGGTGTAGCCGGGGATAAGTACTAATATAACAATTATATGCGCATAACATTTTGCGTTTTATGTTGCCTCGCGGGCGTTTTTGCCATAGGGCAAAACGCTGCCCCTGCTGCATCGAAATTTATCAGCACACTTGATTCAGCCCAAAGGTTGCGTGCCCTGTATCCTTTTGATATTGATGAACGCTATAATTTTCATTTCTTCCCCAAAGATGACCGGAAAGGTATTATGCTGAATGACCTTACCCCGGTGCAGAAAGCGGCTGCGTTTGATTTGGTGAAGACCTGCCTTAGCGATGACGCGGTGAAAAAAGTAAAAGAAATTATGGGGCTTGACAATGTGCTGAAAGCAATGGAACACCGCCCGCCCAATGACCACTTCCGCGATAGCGGCAAATATTATTTTACCATATTCGGCATACCCGGCGACAGTACTACCTGGGGCTGGCGGCTTGAAGGGCACCATATAAGCTTTAATTTCTCTGCAAACAAAGGCCAGGTAGTTTCGGGTACACCCGGCTTCCTGGGCGCTAACCCTGCTATTGTACGCGAAGGCCCGCAAAAAGGAGAGCAGGTTTTTAAAGATGAAGCCGATATGGGTTTTGGCCTGCTGCATTCTTTAAGCGAAAGCCAGCTTACCACTGCGCGTGTTGATACCACCGCGCCAAATGAAATAATAACTTTTGTAAGCCGTAAAGCAATGTTGCTGCACCCTGAAGGCATACGCTATGCGCAAATGACGGCGCCGCAGCAACAGCAATTGCTGCAACTGGTACGCCTGTATGTAAACCGTTATACGCGGCTGTTTGCTGATAAAATGCTGAAGGAAATTGAGAAAGCCGGCCTGGATAATCTTTCTTTTGCGTGGGCAGGCAGCACTGAAGAATCAGCCGGCAAACCCCATTATTACCGCATACAGGGGCCAACAATTATTATTGAATACGACAACTCGCAAAACAATGCCAACCACGTGCACAGCGTTGTGCGCGACCTGCAAAATGATTTTGGCGGTGATATGTTATTGCAGCACTACCGCGAAGACCACGGCGCTAAATAAGCATTTGGCATCATTTTATACGGCATACCGGTGCTTAACCGGCCGCCAAACAATAACGCGTTTTGGCCGAATAATTTATTTGTTAGTAAGCAGGGTATTGGTTTTTATGTATGAGTAATACGTCAAACCCTTAACTTTAGCGTCTAACAATTACTCCAATGAAAATAAATTTGGTTAGCGGGTCCACAAAACTCGTTAAAGTCACCCTTCCGGGTGAAACAACTTCCCAGCGTTTATATTCGCTTGATGCCTTACGTGGGTTTGATATGTTTTGGATTATGGGCGCTGATGAAATATTCCGTTCAATAGCCGGCGCCACCAAGTCTCCGTTCTGGCAAACCATTGCCGACCAGCTTGAGCACCCCGCCTGGAATGGTTTTCATTTTTATGACCTTATTTTCCCCCTGTTTCTTTTTATGGCAGGCGTTGCCACACCCTTTTCCGTTGGTCGTGAACTGGAGAAAGGTAAAACCCAGAAAGAATGCTTAATGCGGGTAATTAAAAGGGGCCTTGTGCTTGTTATACTCGGCCTCGTAACCAACAATGGCCTGCAACTACCGGTAATGCTGCCTATATTATGTATAGTTGGTGTAATAAGCCTGTTTAATTTGTCTTTTAAAATGGTTAAGCCAACACTGCCTGCAGTTGGCCTCGGCATAGCTCTTTCCGTAGTGCTGGTTTGGATAACATCCCTTATTATCGGCGCAGGCGGTGAGTCAATTTCTGTTGCCGGCGTTCGCTTTGGCAGTGTATTGGGCCGCATTGGTCTCGCTTATATGTTTGCCAACATTATTTACATCTACACCAAAAAACAAAGCACCCAAATAATATGGTTTTGCTCTTTCATAATCGGTTACTGGTTGTTGCTTAAGTTTACTGCTGCACCGGGCTTTGCACCGGGCGACCTTACCCAGCCGGGTAACTTTGCTTCTTACATTGACCGTGTTGTTTTGCCCGGCAAATTATATTTAGGCAACCACGACCCCGAGGGGCTTATGTCAACCATACCGGCAATAAGCACTGGGCTGCTGGGTATTTTGGCGGGCAATTATCTAAAGCATAGTGCAGACAGTGGTTCAAAAAAAGCAGGCAGGTTTGCTATTACCGGGGTTATTTTTATAGCTATCGCCTTATTATGGAACCTTGATTTCCCCATTAACAAAAACCTGTGGACCAGCAGTTTTGTAATGAACGTTGGCGGCATAAGCCTGTTGCTGTTATCCCTGTTTTATTTTGTTATTGACGTTAAAGGCTACAAAAAGTGGGCTTTCTTCTTTAAAGTAATCGGCATGAATTCTATCCTCATTTATATGTCCGGGCATTTTATCGGTTGGGACCATGCAAACAATGGTTTCTTTCAATGGCTTGGCCAGTTGTTAGGTAACCCTTATAACGCGGTAGCAATGGCTATAACCTATGTTGGTGTTAAATGGGCGTTCCTTTATTTTATGTATGAAAAGAAGGTTTTTTTACGTGTGTAAAAACGGGAATTATCATATATAATAAAACGGGCAATTTTCCTTTAGGTTATTGCCCGTTTGTTTTTATACAGTTGGCCATTGGGTATTTATGACGAAATAAACTTCATTATCGCGTCAACATGAATAGCGGTGGTATCAAACGCAGGCACCTGTATCTCTTCCGGCTTAATAAGTATGGGTATTTCTGTACAACCCAGCACAATTCCTTCGGCGCCCTGGCTAACCAGCTTATTGATGATGGTTACGTATGCTGCTTTTGTTTCTGGAAGAAAAATGCCCTTGCCCATTTCATTGAAAATAGAGGCATTGATAAACTGGATATCTTCTTCGCATGGAATGATGGTCGTGATATTTTTCTCTGCCAGCTTATCCTTGTAAAAATCAAGCTGCGTGGTATATTTTGTACCAAGCAGGGCAACCTTTGTAATGCCTTTGTCCGCAACAGCCTGCGCGGTTGCCTCTCCAATGTGAATAAGTGGTATGTTAACCGCCTTTTTTACCTCTTCCGCAATATTATGCGGGGTGTTGGCAGCCAGTACTATACAATCAGCGCCAGCCCCCTGCACAGCAACGGCTGCAGGAACTACGATGCCTGCAATACCCGCCCAGTCGTACCTTTCCACTAAAGTTTTTATTTGCTCGAAATCAACGGAGTAAAGAATGATTTTAGCGGAAGTAACGCCGCCAAAATGCCTGTTTACTGCCTGGTTAAGCAACCGGTAATAATCCATAGTTGACAGCCACGTAAAGCCGCCTACAATACCTATTGTTTTCATTGTATGAAGATATGAATAGTGCGATTGCAGTATTTAACCTCAGGATATCAATTTATCAACCGCATCAATAGCCGTTTGCAGGCGCTCGTTATAGCTGCCGCTTATTTCAATAAATGGGGTAGCCTGGTTAAGCATCAGGTTCCTGTAAATTTCATATAGTTCAAGCCTCGATTGTTCATCAGGGTACTCGCGCATAGCATCCGGCTCCCAGGGCAGGTCGGGGTTGCATAGCAGGTACAAATCGTATTTGCGCGAAGCAATTTGTTCAAGTATGTACGGGTGGCATTTGTGGTACACGTATTCACACCAAACCTTCATCACGTACATATCCGTATCAATAAACAATAAAGCCGGGGAATCAGTTGGGGAGGGTTTTTTAATTGATACCTGGTTTTCAAGCGCAGTGTACACATTGCCGGTTTCATTGTCCGTTCTTTCAGCATAAACATCTTCCAGCGCTATTTGTCCCCTGGCAATTTCCAGCAAATCGTCATAGTTATAGGTAAGCCCGTATTTTAGCAGGTATTCCCTGGCGTACTCAGGGCACCACAAAGTATTGTAATGCCTGGCCAGCAATTCGCATAAGGTGCTTTTGCCGGTTGATTCCGGGCCGGTTACTACTATTTTTATTGTTTTACTCATGCGTAAATGCAGCCGCTTTTTTTGATTTATCTTTTTTCATCCACGAAACCAGGCCCGCAAAGGCCAGCGCCAGTAAAACGACGTATTGAAAGCTGGTAAAAACATACCCCTTAACAAAGTATAGTGGTATTGAAGCGGTGTTGGTTACAATCCACCAGTACCAGCTTTCAATTTTTTTCTTGGCTAGCAGCCACATGCCTGTGTAAGCGCTGGCACTGGCAAAGGCATCAGCCCAGGGTATGGTGTTTGAGTAGAATGCCTGTTTTAAAAATACCAGCGCCGCGTATATGGCAATATAAAACGCTGCAAAAAATGATAACTGGAATACCCATTCTTTTTTAGTGCTGTAAGTAATATTGAGAAGCAGTTCTTTTTTTTCATCTTTCCTTGCCCACAATATCCAGCCGTAAATGCTCATTACTGTGTAGTAAAAATTTACACTGGCTTCTCCAAACAAGCTGCCTTTAATGCTTATATAAACATAAATAATAGTGTTAACCAGCCCGATAGGGTACACCAGTATGTTTGCTTTACGCTGGAACAGTACACTTATAATACCGGCAAAAACGCCTATGTATTCCAGGGGTGTTGTTTCTTTTAGCCCTGTAACAAGTGCGTTATAAACTTCTGGTAAACTCATGCGGCTAAGATACGCGGATAATAAAAAACCCCGCAAAACGCGGGGCTATATCTGTATAAATCAAATTGTATTTTTTATTCTGCCTCGGCAACTACTTCTTTTACTTCAGGTATCATGCGTTTCATCATGCCTTCTATGCCTGCCTTTAATGTTATCATTGATGATGGGCAACCGCTGCAGCTACCCTGTAACATAAGGTTTACCACGCCCGCATCGTAGCTTTTAAACTGTATGGCGCCGCCATCCATTTCAACGGCCGGTTTTACATAGTTTTCAAGTAATTCCTTAATTCTTTTTACTACGTCATCATCATCCGCAGCTACGGTATTGCTGGCTTCCTGCTTTACTTTAACTATTTCGTCCTCGTTTACCACGGGGCCGCCTGCTTCAAGATAATCCTTCAAAAATTGTTTAATGGTAGGTATAACATCCTGCCAGTCGTCAGTGCCCGGTGTTTTGGTAAGTGTAACAAAATTGCTGGCAATAAAAACACTTTTTATAAATGGAAAACTGAATAATTCCTTTGCCAGCGGTGATGGACCGGCAAAACTTTCGTCAGGGAAATCAATGCTTTTTCCGGGGTACAACAGCTTGTTGGCAACAAATTTCATTGTCTCCGGGTTAGGTGTCATCTCGGTATAAATACTTATAATGGTATTGCCCGTTTTTATCATAATCTACATTTTGCAACTGCAAAAGTAACAAAACCATGCCATCATAGTATTAAAATAGGCTTTCTGCCGCAGGCTTTAACGCCGTTTTTTCGCTTATCGAAACTCAAGCCGCATGCCTATGGTTGCTGTAACGTAAAACATATTGCTGCCTGTTTCTGTCAGGTCAGGCCTGTTTTTAACGGTTATGAGATTTTCAGGTAAAACATAAGCAGGCGTAAGGGCGGCATAAAATTTATTTATCACAAATACCACGGGCATAGAAAATTCGTAGGACAATATGTTAAACTTGTCAACATTTTGTGTAGTGGTACTTGCGCTGCCGGGCAGGTTGCCCAATATGCCGCCTGTTTTGGTGGAGTAGCTTTGAACAAATTTTTGACTGCCGGCGTTCACAGTAGCAGTGGGATTAAGCGCAATAGCTGACTTTTTTATTCCGGTTAGCCTGAAAATGAATAAATGGTCCAAAGCGCCTGTAACGCCAATATCTGTATTATTACTAAATTTTAAGTCCATACCCCCCGTTACATTCACATACTTGTTTTTCCAGGTAGCATTTATGCCGGTTTGTTCTTTCAGGGCAGACTGCACTATTGCCGCACTGTTTTTATATAAAAATTGGCTGTAAAATATATTGCCTGCAAAGTGCTTGTTTTCCGGAAATTTATAGCCTGCTTCTATCGCCGTACCAGCGTATGTTAACGGCTGTGCGCTGTTTTGGGTAAAAATAAATGTGCCGGTTGCATACAGCCCTATTTTTGAGTCAATGCCCACTACCGGAAACAGCCCGCTGCTTTTAAGGCTGTCAACCCGGCCAAAATAATTTAGGCGGGAAACGTAATTAACACTTGCATTAAGCACATTTTTTTTAACAGTGGCAACGCTGTCGGTTGTGGTTGTATCGGCAGGCTGTTTGGTTTGGGCTGCGGCAGCAATGGTAAAAAACAGCAATGTTGCTGGCAGCAGTAATTTTAAAATTGGTTTCATAAGTTTTAGATATTATGCAGTTTTCATAAAACACCAGGAAACAGGTAAAGGGATTTAGGGTTGGTTTGAGCCTTCACAAAAAATTTATTTTTCAGAAGTTTTGCCTTTAACATCTGCGGACGCATTAGCATGAGCGGATGCCTTAACCTTTGTTGAAGTTGTGTTTTTTACAGCAGTATGCGCTGTGCCGGCCATATAGTGTTTAACCTCTGTAGCCTGGGCTTTTGTTTGCTTTGCGGCGGTTGTTGCTATTTGTTTTGTATCGCCGGCAGTTTGGCCACCGCTTGTTTTTACATTACCGCTTGCGTTGGCCTGGGTTTTATTTTGGCCTGAAACAGTAGTGCCGTTTTTATTAAAAGCTGCGTTGCCATTAGCCTGTTGTTTTGCGGTAACACTTGCATGCCCTGCAGAAGTAACCTCGCCGTTATTAATATCGGCAGAGGCATTTTTAACATCAGCCTTTACATTTTCCTTGGTTTTTGCTGCTTCTTTCTTTGCTTCATCGCCAGCAGAAGTTGATGTTTTCATGGCACCCTGCGCATTTACTGAAGTATTTGCCTGTAAACCCGCGTTAGCTGAAATGTTTGCCGCGCTGTTTTGTGCTGCGCCTGCCGTGTTAACTGTAGCGTTTGTTGCACTGTTAACCGCGGTATTTGCAGTTGTGGCGGCATTAGCTGCTGCAGAAGCAGATGCTGCTGCATTTGCCGCAGCCGACGTAGCCGACGTAGCCGCATTTGCTGCATTGGCTGACGAATTAACTGCTGCATTTACCGCGGCAGCCGTTTTGCCGGCAGCTGCTGTTGTTGCTGATGACACTTTAGCGGCAACATTAGTAGCGGCAGTTGCTGCTTTTACTGCGGCCTTTGTTGTGTTGGATACGTTTACGTGTACCTGGCTATTTGCTAAGTTGGCAAAAAATAAACTTGCAGCGCCAACTATTAAACTCTTAAGATGTTTTTTCATGATAAGTGATTTTTGTCTCACAAAAAACATAAAGTATGCCAATCGTGGGCCGATGAGGGCACGCTTGTTATATGTATTTGATAATCAATTCGCACTCCTTTTTTTATGCCGGGGCACTTTTGCACGCCTTTAACAAACCCCGGAAGGCATAAGGCATATACCTGGATGTTTTATCACTTGTTAAGGCAACTTGCAGGCCTTTGTAAAGGGCTAAAAAAGGAGGGGCATTTATATAAGCTAATGAACGTTAACTTATGTTTTAAAAAAAACTTGTACACTTAATTTAAACATCTGTAATTTTACACCCTCAAAACAATTATTGGTTCACCATTTATTTTGAACTGAAGTTGAAACAGAACACAACACATATTAACCGTAACGCTTACCACCCTTCACTGGTGGGTGTTGTTTCTTTGCATAACCCGTCCTGCTTCCGACCGGTACGACGACCTCGTATCTGATATTCCTTTTTAAAAGTGTGATTACTTCACCGGGAACTTATCAGGATAAGTTCCGGCATCATTTTCGTCTTTCGATTATTGCATATTCTTACAAACAAACAAAAGTGGAACAAAATAGTAACATAATTATACGTGTAGCCAATAGTGGCGATATTCATTACGCGGAAACCATTACTACGGAAATGGAAAATTCGGCAAAAGCCCGCGGCACCGGCATTGCTAAACGCAGCCCCGCCTATATTGCCACTAAGATGGAGGAAGGTAAGGCTGTAATTGCCCATTTGCCTGACGGCACATGGGTGGGCTTTTGTTATATAGAAACGTGGAGCCATGGAGAGTATGTTGCTAACAGCGGCCTGATTGTTGTGCCTGAGTTTCGTAAAAGCGGGGTGGCAAAAGGTATAAAGAAAAGGATATTTGACCTGTCGAGGGAAAAATACCCCGAGGCAAAAATATTTGGCTTAACCACCGGCCTTGCAGTAATGAAAATAAACAGCGAGCTTGGTTACGAACCTGTTACCTACAGCGAGTTAACGCAGGATGAAGCTTTTTGGGCGGGATGTAAAAGCTGTGTTAACTACGATATATTAATGAGCAAGGAGCGGAAAAACTGCATGTGCACCGCGATGCTGTACGACCCCAAAGATCATTACAAGCCGGAAGAAACCAAGGAGTACTTTGAAAAGAAATCAAAGATATTAGAACGCCTTTTGCGTTTTAAACAAAGGGTATTTAAGCAAAAAGAAATGGTAAAAGAAGGCGGCGCATCAAAGCCAAAATCTTTATTGCATTACTTTTTCAACTTGTAAAAGAGGCCACTTTGAGATAGTGAAATAGTAATTTTGTCAAAAACCAGGTCTATGGCATCATTAAGTAACGCACAACTTGAAATAATAAAAATGTTTAGCCAGGAGCAGACCGAACAGGAGCTTTTGGAATTAAAACAGGTTTTGTCGGAATATCTTGCAAATAAATTAACCAGGGCAATAGAAAACGAGTCCGTGCAAAAAGGATATACCAGTGAAACCGTGAATTCCTGGAAAGATGAACATTTTAGAACGGAATATAAATGAAAGTTGTTATAGACAGTAACATTTTTGTGATGTGTATGAACCCCATATCGGACTATCATACAGTTTTCAAAAAGTTACTGGCAGGAAATTATACCTTATATATAACCACTGAGATACTATTTGAATATACGGAGGTTTTTCAAAGGAAGTTCAGTTCGATTAAGGCTGAGCTGCTAAATCAATTTCTTTATGAATCGCCTTATGTGAAGGATGTAGAGGTATATTTTAAGTGGAATCTTGTAACTACGGACGCCGACGACAACAAATATATTGACTGTTATATAGCATCTAACGCGGATTACCTTGTTACCAACGACCGGCATTTTGATGCGCTTGAACAGGTGGCTTTTCCAAAAGTTAATTGCATAAAAATTGATGAATTTATAAAGATAATTGGCGATTAAGTATGCAGAAGGTAATTGAGCAATTGTATGAACTGGTTGCAGAATATACAACGAAATTTTCCGCCATTCCAGGTGAGGCGTTCATCGCTAAGCCAGCCCCGGGCAAATGGAGCAAGAAGGAGATAATCGGGCATTTGATTGATTCGGCACAAAATAATATACAGCGGTTTGTTCGCGCACAATATACTGACAAGCCTCATGTTGTGTATCACCAGGACGAGTGGGTTGCTGAGCAAAATTACCAGCAATACAACCGGGAAGATTTAATTGCACTTTGGGCGTTATTAAATAAACATATTTGCGTAATTCTTGCCAGCATGCCGGTTGAAATGTACAGTCGGCAGGTAAATGTGGGCAAGGAGGAACAAAAACTGGTAACGTTACAATTTCTTGCGGAAGATTATGTTGCACATCATCTTCATCATATAAAACAAATATTTACGAATTAAAATGAACGAAGCAACAAACACAGGCAGCAAAAAAAAGGTTGTGCTCGGCTTTAGCGGGGGGCTTGATACAACTTATTGTGTAAAGTATTTAACAGAGGAAAAAGGTTATGAAGTACACAGCATAATTGTAAATACAGGCGGTTTTAGTGAAGACGAACTTAAAAAGATTGAGCAGCACGCGTATAAGCTTGGCGTAAAAACACACACAACTGCTGACGCAGTGCAGGGTTACTACGACCGCATTATTAAATACCTTGTTTTTGGCAATGTTCTTAAAAATAATACTTACCCTTTAAGCGTAAGCGCTGAAAGGCTGGTACAGGCGCTGCATATTGCAGACCATGTGAAAGCGCTTAACGCGGATGCCGTGGCGCATGGAAGTACAGGTGCGGGTAATGACCAGGTTAGGTTTGATATGGTTTTTCATATCATGATACCGGGGGTGGAAATATTAACACCCATACGTGACCTTAAGCTAAGCCGCGAGGAAGAGATTGCTTACCTGAAGAACAAGGGTGTTGATATGAACTTTGAAAAAGCAGCCTATTCAATAAATAAAGGCCTGTGGGGCACCAGTGTGGGCGGCAGGGAAACTTTGTCATCCAAAGGTATGCTGCCCGAAGAGGCGTGGCCTACACAGGTAACTGCATCCGGCACACGGGAGGTAAAACTAACCTTTGAAAAAGGAGAACTTGTTGCCGTTGACGGCGAGCGGTTTAGTCATCCTTCAAAAGCTATTCAGCACCTGCAAAGTATTGCTGGTGTTTATGGTATCGGCAGGGATATTCACGTTGGCGATACAATTATAGGCATAAAGGGCCGCGTCGGGTTTGAGGCGGCTGCGCCCATGGTAATTTTAAAGGCCCACCATGCTTTGGAGAAGCACGTACTAACCAAATGGCAGTTAAGCTGGAAAGATACCATAGCAAACTTTTACGGTAACTGGTTACATGAAGGGCAGATATTAGACCCTGTTATGCGCGATATAGAAGCATTTTTGCAAAGCAGTCAGCAAACCGTAACAGGAGATGCTTTTGTACTGCTGCAACCCTACAGGTTCCAGGTAATAGGCATTGAAAGCCCGTTTGATTTAATGAACAGCAAGTTTGGCAAATATGGGGAAATGAACAGTGGCTGGTCTGGCGAAGATGTGAGAGGGTTCAGCAAAATTTTTGGTAACCAAACTTCCATGTATTACCAGGTTAACGCAATTGCCCAAAATGAGGCTGTTGACCCAAAAGGAGATGAATAAACAGTATGCCTGTAGTTTCTAAAAGTAATATTTCCCTGGCAAGCGGCGGTAACCATTACACATGGGGTGATAGCTGCGATGGCTGGGTGCTGGTTGATACGGAGGAATTATCAGTAAAGCAGGAGCGCATGCCTGCAGGCACACAAGAAACATTACATTATCATAAACAATCGCAGCAGTTCTTTTTTATTTTAAGGGGAACTGCAACCTTTGAAGTTGAAGAAAAAATTTTTACGGTTGAAACCGGGCAGGGCTTTTATATTGAGGTTGGCACCAGGCACCGCATTATTAACAATGCAAATGAAGATTTGGAGTTTATTTTAAGCTCCCAACCCTCAACTAATAACGACAGGTTTGCCTGCCCCTGAAGAATTTAATAAATGTATGATGAAACTGAAAGCAGGTATTATAGGCGGCGCGGGTTATACGGGCGGGGAGTTGATAAGGTTGCTTATTAATCACCCCTGTGTTGAAATTGCTTTTATTGACAGCAAGAGTAACGCAGGTAAGCCCGTATATGCAGTTCACCAGGATTTGGCGGGTGAAACCGAATTACATTTTTCAGCTAAAGATGTTGCGGACAACCTTGGTATAGCAGACGTAATTTTTCTTTGCACCGGGCATGGCGAAGCAAGAAAATTTTTGGAAGCCAACCTGCAACACATAAAAGACGATACTAAAATTATTGATCTTTCAAACGATTTTCGCCTTAGCCAGCAATCATCTATTAATGCACGTCAATTTGTTTACGGCCTTCCTGAATTAAATAGGGAAGAAATTAAATCGGCAGTTAACGTTGCAAATCCTGGTTGTTTTGCAACTGCTGTACAACTGGGATTGTTACCGTTAGCCAAAGCAGGGGTGTTACAACAGGTGTATACCACGGGCATTACCGGCTCTACAGGCGCCGGGCAAAGCCTTAGCGCTACATCGCATTTTAGCTGGCGCGCAAATAACATACAGGCATATAAAACACTTACGCACCAGCATTTAGGGGAAATTTATCAGTCACTAAACCAACTCCAAAACAGCTTTCCGCAAAAGCCGTTGGGCAGCAAGGGCTTTGGTGTTAATTTCGTGCCCTGGCGCGGCGATTTTACACGTGGTATTTTTGTAAGCTCAACGCTGCATTGTGATTTGTCAAAAGATGCATTGGCTGCTTTATATAAAGAGTATTATGCGGCACACCCCTTTGTAACAATATGCTATGATGCCATATTTTTAAAACAGGTGGTAAATACCAATAAGTGCGTAATACAATTGGAAAAAGAAGGGGATATGCTTGTGGTTCATTCAGCCATTGATAATCTTTTAAAAGGTGCATCAGGACAGGCTGTGCAGAATATGAATTTAATGTTTGGGCTGGAAGAAACGGCCGGCTTAAGACTAAAAGCGAATTATTTCTAGGCGAAGAGTATATGGTGTAAGGTATAAGGTAAAGCGTATGAGAGATTATAAAAAACTTGAAGTTTGGAAAAAGTCGCATGAAATGTATATGTTCATAAAGAAAAATATTTCTGCGAAGCTTCCGAGAGAGGAGCGATACGAGCTTGCCTCTCAATTAATGAGGGCTGCACTTTCAGTCCCTCTAAATATCGTGGAGGGTTGCGGCAGGCTAACAGATAAAGATTTTGCTCATTTTTTGGATAATGCCCTGGGTTCTGCAAACGAAGTAGATTATTGCTGTTTCGCAGCGTCGGAATGCAACTACCTTTCAAATAAAGAATATTCCCAAATAAATAGTTTGGTGAATGATGTCAGGGCAATGCTTATTTCATTTATTAAATTTTTAAGAAACGATAAATAAAATGGTGAAAGGCCTTTTACCTTAAGCCTTACACCTAAAACCTTTTGTTATGAATTTATTCGATGTTTACCCGGTTAACGACATTACTATTACCAAAGCACTCGGTTCTTACGTATGGGATGAAAACGGCGTGCAATATCTTGATATGTACGGCGGTCACGCTGTAATAAGCATTGGCCATACGCATCCCCACTGGGTAAAAAGAATTGAAGAGCAGTTGGAAAAAATTGCTTTCTACTCCAACTCGGTGCATATCCCCCTGCAGCAGCAACTGGCTGATAAACTGGCGCAGGTTAGCGGAAAAAAAGACTTCCAGTTATTTCTTTGTAATAGCGGCGCAGAAGCAAATGAAAATGCCCTTAAGCTTGCCTCGTTTCATACGGGCAGGAAGAAAATAGTAGCATTCTCCAAAGCATTTCATGGCCGTACTTCTTTGGCGGTGGCCGCGACAGACAACCCTGCTATAGTGGCACCTGTTAACCAAACCGGCAATGTTGATTTCCTTCCCTTTAATGATGAAGCCGCTTTAAAATCCTATTTTCAAACAAAAGGCAATGAAGTAGCGGCTATAATTGTAGAGGGCATACAGGGTGTTGGCGGTATAAACGTGGCATCCGCCAGCTTTTTACAATTGATTCGCCGCCTGTGCGATCAAAACGGCGCAGTGTACATTGCTGATGCGGTGCAGTGCGGCTATGGCCGTACCGGGCAATTCTTCTCGCATGATATTGCGGGCGTGGATGCAGACATTTACTCAATGGCAAAAGGCATGGGCAATGGCTTCCCCATCGGGGGTATTTTAATTGCACCCCATATAAAGGCAAAGCACGGCATGCTGGGCACCACTTTTGGGGGTAATCACCTTGCATGTGCGGCAGCGCTTGCTGTGCTGGAAGTAATGCAGGAAGAAAACCTGGTTGACCTGGCGAAGCAACGCGGCATGTATTTAATGAACAGGCTTAAGGCTATTGACGGTATAGAAAATGTTCGCGGCAGGGGACTGATGATTGGCTTTGATGTGCCTGAAAATATAAAAGGCCTGCGCAAAAAACTATTGAGCGACTTTTATGTTTTCACCGGCGAGTCAAAACCGAATGTTATAAGACTGTTGCCTTCGCTGGCAATATCCCGCAAGCAGTCTGATGAATTTTTGGAAGCATTGCAGGAAGCTATTGCAGAAATGACAGCCGTTACTGCATAGTCACAGGCCGGTATTCAAAAACTATTCGCAATAAATTTCAATCATTATAAACAGCCCCGCCGGGCAGGCGCTTATGAAGAATTTTATTTCGGTATATGATGTAAGCAATATTAACGCATTGGTTACAAAAGCCATTGCGTATAAGGCTGACCCATTTAAAGATAAAACGCTTGGTGCCGGCAAGCGCATCGGCTTGCTGTTTTTAAACCCAAGTCTGCGTACGCGGTTGAGTACGCAGGTGGCGGCGGCCAACCTTGGTATGGATGCTATTGTGTTTAATGTAGACAAAGAAGGCTGGGCGCTTGAATTTGAAGAGGGCGCTATTATGAGCGGTAATACTGTTGAGCATATTAAAGATGCGGCGCCTGTTTTAGGCAGTTATTTTGATATTCTTTGCATAAGAACATTTCCCGGTCTTCAAAACCGCACAGACGATTACAGCGAGTTATATATTACGCAGTTTATAAAATATTGCGGTGTGCCTGTTATAAGCCTTGAAAGCGCTACACTGCACCCTTTGCAAAGTTTAACGGATGTTATAACAATAACTGAGAGCTGGAAACAGGCAGGCAAACGCCCAAAAGTGGTGCTTACATGGGCGCCTCATGTAAAAGCTTTGCCTCAATGTGTTGCCAATAGCTTTGCCCAATGGATAAATGAATGGGGGGAGGCTGATTTTGTTATTACGCACCCGGATGATTATGAACTGGCCCCCGAGTTTACCAAAGGCGCAGAAATTACTACTAACCAGGATGAGGCTTTGGCCGGTGCTGATTTTGTATACGTTAAAAACTGGAGCACCTACACCGATTACGGTAAAATTTACGAGAACGACCCCAAGTGGATGCTCACTAACGATAAGTTGGAAATTACCAATAACGCCAAAGTAATGCACTGCCTGCCGGTAAGAAGAAATGTGGAATTGAGTGATGAAGTACTTGACGGGTCAAACACTATTGTTACACAGCAGGCGGGCAACAGGGTATGGGCTGCACAGGCTGTTATTCATGAAATACTAACAGCCAAATAACAGGGCACAATAATGGAAACGCTGAAGGTTATTAAAATAGGTGGTAATATTATTGATGATGAAGCAAAACTTTCCTCATTCCTTCAGTCGTTTGCCCAATTGGAAGGGAAAAAAATATTAGTGCATGGCGGCGGCAAGCTTGCTACAAAACTGGCTGCCCAATTAGGTGTTGAGCAGCAGATGATTGATGGCCGGAGGATTACAGATGCGGAAACACTTAAGATTGTAACTATGGTGTATGCCGGTTACATTAACAAAAACATTGTTGCCCGGTTGCAGGCACAGGGTTGCGACGCCATCGGGCTATGCGGAGCTGATGGTAACGCAATTTTATCGCACAAACGGCGGCATGCGTCTATTGACTACGGCTTTGTAGGAGATGTTGATGAAGTTAATACAGGGTTTTTGAAACGCCTGCTTGATGATAATATAAATATTGTATTTGCCCCTGTTACGCATAACAAAGAGGGTATGTTATTGAATACAAATGCAGATACGATAGCACAGGAAATTGCGCAGGCAATGAGCAGCATTTTTGAAGTCACCCTGGTATATTCTTTTGAAAAGGCAGGCGTATTGATGGATGCCAATGACGACAGTACTATTATACCCACCATTACACCAGCCTATTATGCAGCATTAAAAGAAAAGCAGGTGATATTTGCAGGAATGATACCCAAGCTTGACAACGCGTTTACTGCCATTAATAAAGGCGTTGGCCGGGTGATAATCGGCAAAGCAGAAATGCTTGCACAACTAACGGCGGGCGAAACAGGCACTTCCGTACAGGCAGGGCCGGCAGGCGCTTAAAGATATTTTATTATGACCGGAAACAATGATAACGGGCAGGCAGGAGACATGCAGCTTTTAGCAGGGAACGCTATTTCTTTGCTGAAGAAACTGATTGCCACGCCTTCATTTAGTAAAGAGGAAGAGGAAACCGCTGAGATTATTGAAAATTTTCTTGAATCAAAGGGAGTATCTACGTATAGTTATCTAAACAATATTTACGCGCGCAATAAATATTTTGACGAAAGTAAACCCACCATTCTGCTCAACTCGCATCATGATACAGTAAGGCCAAATAAAGCCTACACGCTGGACCCTTTTACGCCCATTGAAAAAGAAGGTAAGCTGTATGGTTTGGGCAGTAACGATGCGGGAGGGTGCCTCGTTTCTCTTATATCAACCTTCATTCATTTTTATAACCGGCCAAACCTAAAGTACAATCTTATTATCGCTGCAACGGCAGAAGAAGAAATTTCCGGGCATAATGGCGTGGAAATTTTATTGCCCCGGTTACCAAAGATTGATTTTGGCATTGTGGGCGAGCCAACCCTGTTAAATATGGCTGTTGCAGAAAAAGGCCTGCTGGTGCTTGATTGTACCTCGCACGGGCGGGCGGGCCATGCTGCACGAGAGGAAGGGGATAACGCTATTTATAAGGCTGTGAAGGATATAGAATGGTTTATGCAATACCGCTACGACAGGGTGTCTGACTTATTGGGGCCAATGAAGATGAGCGTCACCATAATAAATGCAGGCAGCCAGCACAACGTGGTACCGCATGAATGCCGGTTTACAGTGGATGTAAGAGTGAATGAGCTGTACACGTTTGAAGAAGTACTTGGTATTATAAGGCAAAATGTGCAGTGCGATGTACAGCCCCGCAGCAGCAGGCTGCGCTCAACATCTATTCCTTTAACACACCCGCTTATACAGGCAGGCGTGGCTTTAGGCAGAAGTTACTATGGCAGCCCCACAACGAGTGATAAGGCGTTAATGAATTTTCCGACACTTAAAATGGGGCCCGGCGACAGCGCGAGAAGCCACACAGCAGATGAATTCATCTATATTGATGAAATAGGTGCGGGAATAAAAATGTATATAGACTTGCTGGAAAAGCTGCTTTAGTGCCTGTTACTGGTTTCCAGTTGCGGGTTACAAGGCGTATGAAGTTGAGATGGATGTAAACAAAAAGAGTTTTGTAATTTTAAATTCCCTATTAACAATGAAGAGTTACAGAGACCTGGACATATATAAAGAATCGAAGCAACTGGCAATAAAGGTGCATAAGCTGTCATTGACGTTTCCAAAATTTGAGTTGTATGAAGAAGGTAGCCAAATACGGAGGTCATGAAAAGCGATTATATCAGCAATAGTAGAAGGGTATGGACGCAGAAGATATAAGGCCGATTTTATTAGATTTCTAATCTATGCCCAGGCTGAATGTGATGAAACAATTGTACATCTTGAATTTCTTTTTGAAACGGAATCTCTTAATGACGCAGAGATTTACCATAAGCTGAAAAGTGATTATGATACCTTCAGCAAACGAATAAACAAATTCATTCAATGGGTGGAAGATAATTTAAACGAAACAGGTAATACCTGACCGGCTACGGGAAACCGGTAACCGGCAACCATTTATTATGAAACTGTGGCAAAAAAATACGGCATCATTAAAAGAGGTAGAGCAATTCACGGTTGGCAAAGACCGGGAATTTGACCTTATGCTGGCGCCTTATGATATACTCGGCAATATTGCGCACGCAAAAATGCTGGCAAGCGTTGGGCTGCTTACCAATGATGAGGCTGCTGAATTAGTAAAAGAGTTAAGGGAGATTTATAAAACAACCGAACCGGTTGAAACCGGCAATGGGAAACCAGTGCCCGGCAGCTTTACCATACAGGAGGGTATTGAAGATGTACACTCACAGGTTGAGTTTTTATTGACCGAAAAATTAGGGGACACCGGCAAGAAAATACATTCTGCCCGCAGCCGTAACGACCAGGTATTGGTTGACATAAAATTATTCCTGCGGGCTGAACTGGAAAGCACCGTTAATGCCGTGCATTCATTTTTCCAGTTACTGGTTGCGCAAAGCGAAAAATATAAAGATTATTTACTGCCCGGCTATACTCACCTGCAATTGGCTATGCCGTCTTCATTCGGGTTGTGGTTTGGGGCTTATGCTGAAAGCCTGGTGGACGATGCCATCACTTTACGGGCAGCTTATGGTGTAGTAAATAAAAACCCGCTGGGTTCTGCTGCAGGCTATGGTTCTTCTTTCCCTATCAACAGAACGCTCACTACGCAACTGCTGGGTTTTTCGGATTTGAATTATAACGTAGTATATGCACAAATGGGCCGCGGTAAGGCAGAAAGAATCGTAGCATCTTCCCTGGCGAATATAGCGGATACGCTGGTAAAACTAAGCATGGATGCGTGCCTGTTCCTCAATCAAAACTTTGGCTTTGTGAGTTTTCCTGCAGAACTTACTACGGGCAGCAGTATAATGCCGCACAAAAAAAACCCTGATGTTTTTGAATTAATAAGGTCACACTGTAACCGCATTAAAGCATTGCCGAACGAGATAATGATGATGACCACTAACCTGCCATCCGGTTACCACCGCGATTTGCAACTGCTGAAGGAGCATTTGTTTCCCGCTTTTGAAATACTGCGCAGTTGCATAAGCATGGCAGAACTTATGCTGGGCAACATGGAAGTGAAGAAGGATATTCTTGAAAACGAAAAATATAAATACCTTTTTAGTGTTGAAGAGGTAAACAGGCTGGTGTTACAGGGTATACCATTCAGGGATGCATATAAGCAGGTGGGCATGGGCATTGAGAACGGCAATTACACTTACTCTGTAAACGTACAGCATACACACGAAGGCAGCATAGGCAATTTGTGTAATGAAAAGATTGAAGGAATGATGAACAATGTTTTAAAAAGCTTCTCTTTTGAAACATACCACGCCGCTATAAATGCTTTATTGGCAGAATAGGTTTATTGCCTTTGGATTATTCTTAATTTATTTTCGGGGATGATTTTATTGGCAGAAGGGAAAGAAAAGGGGAGACAATTTTACTCAACCGGTGTAAACCGGTTGTTTATTTTGCAGAACCGGGGCTGCTTTTAGTTTACCACTTTGTCGGCACAGCAACTGCTGGCAAAGGCCTCGGGTTTGGCTTTAAAGGCAAAGCCCATACCAAGTATGTAGCCCATGGCTTCCCGCAGGGCATCATTACTCTTAAACTGTGGGTTGGTGTTAATGTCAGCATGCACTTCCATATCAACATCATAGCGGATAAAGAGATTGCATAGCTCATAGGCAATTTCAATGCTTTTTGCTACTTCAACCAGCATCCGCTCTTTAATGTTGTACCTGTGCCTTGTCTTTTCATTATGGATGTACATAAAGCCGCCGTTATGCTCTCTTAAAAAAACAATTACGGTGGCAAATTCTGTTTCCACGCCTTTTACCTGGCTGTCGGTACCAATGCATACCTTAAGCCGGAAACCTTTGTCAGTTTCCCGCTTAATGGCTTCTTCCACTGCATCCTTAATAGGCAGCACAATGTTTTCACCGTTAAACTTTCTCCATCTCATGAATAGTATTTTTACGGAAATTACTTAAATAAATGCTTACCCGTGCAAAAAAGGGGGTTACTCATTTATTAACAGTTGTTAATAAGCAAGTAAAAAGCGCATATTTTTTCGCTGCAGGTAAGATAGAACAGGATGGATGCTGGCGCAATTTGAGTAATTGCGCAAGGTGTTTATTACGCAATTAAATTGCAGCTAAGCAGTATTTAGCAAAAAGTAAAAATTGCCGGTTAGTCTGCAACTGCTTCAATAATTTCATCACTCAATGGTGATACTGCCGATGGAAAATATGCCATCAGCATACCTTCTTCATCAACAAGGTATTTATTAAAATTCCATTCAGGCTGCTGGTTATTCCAGCCGTTAAGGGCACTGTCAGTAAGCCAGGCAAATACCGGGTTTTGCCTTTCTCCTTTTATTACAGAACTCTTTTGCATTATGGGAAAAGTGACACCATAATTTATTTTGCAAAACTGCGCAATCTCTTTATCGTCACCGGGCTCCTGCGCACCAAAATCATTTGCGGGGAAACCAAGTATTACCAGCGCCCCTTTACTTCTTTCATACAGTTCTTCCAACTCCTCGTATTGAGGTGTGTAACCGCATTCGCTTGCTGTGTTAACAATTAAAACTTTTTTGCCCTTTAGTGTGGTAAATGGCATTTCGGTACCGTTGTTTAAAGTTGCCTGCAGGCTGTAAAAATCTTTCATCGGTGGTGCATGTTTGGTGTTGAACAATTCTTTTGCGTTATCGCCGGCCTTTCTAACCTTCATCAATAAAAAATAAATTACCCTTGATAATAAACGTTTCATGCGGCCATTTTTAATTAAAAAACTATTTTATAAACCACTTAAAAAGCTTCAGCTTCCCTTTAAATGGCGGGTATTTTATGGAGGGGTTAAACCACACCGGTGTTTTCATTACAGGCTTTAACCGTGTAAAGGTATCGAAAGTAAACTTACCGTGGTACTGGCCTGTGCCACTGTTGCCTACCCCACCAAAAGGCAGGTGATGATTTGTAAAATATACAGCGGTATTATTAATACACCCGCCCCCAAACGGAACGCTGTTTATCCACTGCTGCTCTGTTGTTTTGTTTGCGGTAAACAAATAAAAAGCTAAAGGGTTTGAATGTTGTTTAACAATTTGTATTGCGTCCTCCGTATTTGCAAATGTAAGCACCGGCAGTAGCGGCCCGAATATTTCATTATGCATCAGCGCAGCATTGCTTTTTATTTCATCAAGAATTGTAGGCGCTATAAATAACTTCTCCTTATCATACTGGCCCCCCTCAACAATATTGCCTTCGTTTAAATAACTCACCAGCTTATCAAATCTTTTTTCATTAATTATCTTGCCATATTCATAGCTTTCTTTGGTATCAGCCCCGTAAAATTCTTCTATACTTTTTTTCATGCTTTCAATTAATGCGCCTTTAACTGATGTATGCGCCAGCACATAGTCAGGGGCGATACATGTTTGCCCTGCATTTAAAAATTTGCCCATAATAATTCTTTTGGCGGCAATAACTATGTTGGCATCAGCTTCAACAATAGCGGGGCTTTTACCACCAAGCTCCAGTGTAACGGGTATTAATTTTTCTGCTGCCATTGTATATACAGCACGGCCTACAGGAATACTCCCGGTATAAAATATATGGTCAAAGCGAAACGCGTTCATCATTTCAGGCACAACTTCTGCACCATCTCCTTCAACCATAAAAATATATTCCGCGGGAAAAGCGCTGCTGATTATTTTTTGCATTACTGCCGCGGTTGCGGGCGCAAATTCCGACGGCTTTATTACAGCGCAATTACCACCGGCAATTGCGCCAACCAATGGTATAAGCGACAATTGCAGCGGGTAGTTCCATGGCGCGATAATCAATACCACACCCAGTGGGTCGCGGTATAGTTTACTGGATGATGGCAGGTTGGCAAGGTTAGTGCCTGTACCCTTAGGCTTCATCCATTTCTTTAGGTTTTTTAAGGTGTTGGTTATTTCGGCATACAACAGGCCGGTTTCGGTTATATACACTTCCTCTGCGCTTTTCTTTAAATCAGCATAAAGCGCGTTGGTTATTGCATCTTCATTATTACGTACTGCATCACGCAATGCCTCTAATTGTTTACGGCGAAAGTTGTATGAACGCGTTACACCACTTTCAAAATAATCGCGCATTCTCTTTAATTGCTGGTCGTACATAAATCATTCTTTAAAGGTGAAAAGCGGCAGCCGGAAAATTTTTTATTTTCCTGTGTATTTACCAGTGTTAATATAGTTATTATATTACAGTAAAATAAAGCTATATGAGAAAAGTGTTGCACACCCTGTTGCTTTGCTGCCTGTGCTTTACATTATTTGCACAAACAATTAATGTTACCCCGCCCGCAAACCCGTCAATAGATTATACACGGTTAAAGAGAATTGACACACTGGTAAATAGTTATATACAAAAAAATTGGATTAAGGGTGTTGTAACCATTATTGTGAAAGATAACCAGTTAATACAATACAAAGGCTATGGCTACCTTGATGCCGAAACCAAAAAGCCTATGCCAAGCAATGCGCTCTTTCGTATTGCTTCTCAAACCAAGGCTGTTGTAACCGCGGGCCTGATGACGTTGTATGAAGAAGGAAAATTTACCCTGGACGAACCGATTGCCGATTTTATTCCTGAATTCAGGCACCCGGTGGTGCTGGATAAATACAACGCGGGAGACACCACCTACACAACGGTGCCCGCTAAACGGGAAATTACCTTCCGCGATTTGCTTACCCACACATCGGGCATTGATTACGCCGCCATTGGCAGCCCTGAAATGGTAGCTATCTATGCAAAAGCCGGCATACCGGTTGGCCTTGGAAACCCCGAATACAGCCTTGTTGAACGCATGAAGGCGTTAGCTAAATTACCCCTGGTGCACCAGCCGGGCGAGAAATGGACATATAGCCTGGGTATTGACGTTGCCGGTGCACTGATTGAAATAATGAGCGGTACAAATGTTGAAGACTACCTTATGCGAAAGATATTTAAGCCACTGGGCATGAAGGATACTTACTTTAATGTGCCTGCGGAAAAAGCCGGGCGGCTTGCCACCGTGTACACTGAAGACTCCCTGCAGCATATAATACCATGGGCGCCGGATTTTCGGGGAATTGACCCATCTTACCCATTGATGAAAAAACATTATTTTTCCGGCGGGGCGGGGCTAACATCCACCGCCTTTGATTATGCCATTTTTTTGCAGATGATGCTGAATGGCGGTAAATACAACGGGGTGCAGGTACTGGCGCCAAGAACGGTGCAGATAATGACAAGCGGCCAGCTTGATTTCCTCTTTAACGGCATGGATAATTTCGGTATTGGCTTTGAAATAACCAGCGATAAATCTGCGGCAAGGATGCCGAGAAATGCGGGCTCGTTTTCATGGGGCGGTTATTTTGGCACAACGTACTGGGCCGACCCTAAAGCCAAAATGGCCTGCCTTATAATGACACAGCAGACGCCCAACAGTCACGGTGACCTCGCTGCAAAATTTGAGCAGTTGGTGTACCAGAGTTTAAAATAAATGATTGCACCTTCAGCCAGGTAATACCCTTATATGCAAGTACAAAGCCGGTTTAGTATAGTAACGGTTACTCTTCCATTGGTGGTTAGTATGTCACTGTTTCTGCTTGGTATTTGGTTAGGGCTCAAGACAGATGAAAGCAACTTAGCCGGTAGCAGCTCAGAATATTTAATCGGGCCAGCATTGGTAATTTGCTTTGGCGCAATTATATGGTTTATTATTATATTATCACCTCTTAAAACAATTGTGATTGACTCCAATTCTATTGTAATCCGTTCCATAATCTCAGAAAAAATAATAATAAAGAAGGCTGACTTAACGTTCATCGATCTGTTTGGCAGAACCGGGGAAGGTTTATTTTGGATTTCTGCAAAGAGGGCATTGAATTGCACGACATTTATCTTAAAAGACGGCAAACCGGTCTTTGTGGCTGACCGCTATTATAAAAATATTGTGGAAATAAAGCAGGCCTTAGTGGCCAATTTTGGTGAATTGACCTTGCACGTTCGCCCCCATAACATCAAGACGGCGAACGCCTTGCCTGCCATTGCAACGGCACAACCTGAAAAATTTTCCGGTAACGCATTATTTGCTTTTTCAAACATCTACCTGTTGCCATTATTAGCATCAGTGGTATTCTTAAACTACAAACATGTAATCACCCAGCCTGTATTAATACTGCTGTTCAACGCTTGTATGCTTATTTTACTATTACTGGCAAGCGGATTCAGGCTTTATTATTTTATTATAAGCGGCAATCAACTTATAATTAAAAATCATTGCTGGTGGTGGTATAGCCGCATATACATGCTACCGCTTATATCATCCGCGGTTATCGAAAACTTTCAACAAGGTCCCAACACTTTGCATTTAACTTTTAATGATTATACTGTAAAGAATTTCCAGGCCGCGTCTTTACGTTCTGCTACGTGGCGGCGACTGTTAGAACGGCTTAAAGCTGCAGAAATAGAAATTAAACACGAGTCCTTTTGGCTGATGGAAATTAAAAACTGAAACTCAATTCATCTTGCGCCAGTGGTATCAACACCTCTTTTCCTGAATTTCCTGAATAGATCGAGGCCTACTTTAATTTTGCCATCGGCCCTTGTTTTTGCACGCAGGTAAATACTCGGTCCAACCCTGGCGTTAACCCCCTTGTTGCCCGGTTTCATATCATCATCCGGCTTGTTAAGGTTACTCAAAGGCACCTGTATGCTTATATCGGTTGGTACGCCCACCCCATATACCCCCTCAATAAATATCCGCATGGCGGTAGAGGATATTTCCATCTTCGGAATAATTATTTCATTTTGTTTTACAACGAGCTTATTTTTTATTTCAGCGAATTGAATATTTGTCAGGTCACGGTTTTTAAAAGCGTATTCCTGTATGGCAATAACGGGGGCGTAATTAATAAGCTGGCCGTTACGTATGGAAAAATTTACATTGCCCTCTAACGTTCCCGGAACTATGGCGCCCTGGCTGTTTAACTTCATATCAAGCGATGCATCCGCATTTAAAATACCCCGCAGGTTAGTATAAGTTATACCGTCCTGCCCAAAATTATCAAAGGCGTAAAAAGCTTTTCTAACATCTGCGTTTTGAATAGAAAAATTACCTGTAGTAATAAAATCACCGTCTGCCTTGTGAATAACCGCATCCATACCAAAACTGCCGCCCCCAAAATTTAGTGAGGCGTTTTGTATATGCCAGTCATTCTGCTGTAGCAGGAACGATGCTTTCGCGTTTTGCGCACTAAACCGGTCAAGGGTGAGTTGATTTGCATTTAAATTGAATTGTATGTCTTCTTTTCCTAAAATGTCGTCTATGCCTGTAATGGTATTACCTGTGCCTCTCTTCTCGTCATGTACAGTTTTGCGGGTTTCTTTTTTTGAGAACACTTTCTCAAAATCGGCTACATTGAAGGATGGGCAAAAAATATTAAAAACGATGCTTGATTTACCGGCATTTGCCACCACCATATTAGCTACCTGGTTACCTGAACCGGTTACTTCAAAATGATTTTTTTTATAATCGCAGGTAATTTTTTTAATAGTGAGATTGTTTTTTGAAAATAACACATCCCCGTTGCAGTTGGTAAACTGCAGGTTGTGCGGCACATAAGTAATGCTTCCGTTTTCAACATGCAGTTTGCCGCTGATATTTGCCAGCATGGAGGGGTTGGCAGTAAGGGGGCCTTTATAGCCCAAATCAAGTTTTGCCTTGCCGCTGTCAAAGCTTATGTTTTGCAGGTCAAGGGCGTCGTCTAACTGCGAAAAGCCGCAATTTGTTTTAAAGCCGAAAGTTAACAGCGGGTCGCTTAAATTATCAATATGTATGCTGTCGCCCTGTAAGGGCACACTGTACCAGTTGCCTGTAAAATTTGAAAAATAAACGACTGAATTAGGATCTGAAGGGGGCCGTGTGGCATTTACATGGTTGTTATAAACACCGGTAAAGTTACATCCTGAAAAATTAGCGACTGGTGTAATAAGTATACTATTTTTTGCCCTGCAGGTTACCTGTACCTGTGGGTCGCCGCCATTGTGAAGTTTGCCGGTAAGAGAGGCATCTACAGCCATAGGCGTAGTAACATCAATTAAGGTAAGTTTCGACTGTATTTTTTGTGTCAGCAGCATTCGTGCGTCCCTGTATAAAATATTACCGGCAACTGCATGTAATTTGAAATAAGCGGAGTCTTTATCAAAATGAAATTCACCGGCTATTTTAAAATCATTGTCATTAATGCGCGCGGCAGATGGTTGTATAGTAAGCACTTTTGCCGTTTTGTTAAACTGCATTTGCCATTTTGCTCTTACAGTGGCATTTTGCAGGTACACCCCTTTGTCAAGGTTAAAGCCCAGGCCGCCAATTAAACAATCTTCCTTCAAGGTTATTTGCAATAACGAATCATCGCGGCTTATAGCTGCATTTGCGGTTTTTACTGTAACGGTAAACCGTTTGTTTTTCAGGTAATCTTCACTTACAAATTGCATGTCTTCCAGGTCAATATGGTGTATAACGATAGGTTGGGAATGTGTTTTAGAAGAATCGTTTACGCCCGGCTGCCTTTTGGGTGAAAGAAGGTATGCGTTGCTGAAACCCGTTGAGTCAACGAACAAATGCAATATGCCGCCTGAAATGTTTACCCTTGCAATATCGGGATTAGCTGATGCAAGCTGAAACAGGCTTACAGCGCAAAAAATTTTGGTTGCTTTTAACAGCGGCCGGTGGTATAAAGAATCGGCTATAATTACATTTTGTATTTCAATAGTAATGTTGGGGAAATTTTTCCATACAGAAAAATCAATGTTACCTATTGAAAGCTCTCCGTTTACCCTTTTTGAAAATTCTGTTTTTACGCGTGCTATTATTTGTTGCTTGTTATTATGTACATACAGGCTTGCGGCGGTTAACAAAACAACCAGCAGCAATAGCAGGCCGCCAAGCACAAGGCTGGCTATTCTCACTGGCTTTCGCCTCAAAAATTTCTTTAATTTTTGTGACTGCATAATATAAAAAATCCCGCTGCAAGCGGGATTGAGATTAAAATTTCGTATCAATTATATACGGGAGCATTTGCCGCCACGTGCTCCAGTCATGTATAATGTCAGGCCCCCATACATCCAGGTCATGCCAAATGCCCTTGTCCCATAAAACCTGCGAAAACCGCTTATTGGCTTCAGGGTCCTCATAAGCGCCGCTGCCGGTGTAAATGTGTATATGGTGGCTTGCTCTTATCTTATCCAAAAACCATGCGTCATTCAGGTTTGGTATATAATGCTGGGGGCTGTTATAATAAACCTGCTCATCCCAGTACCCCTTGGTATATTCCGTAAGGTCGTAAACGCCGCTCATACTTATAACACCGTTAATAATATCCGGCTTCTTTAAAAACAAGTTCATCGCGTGCAATGCCCCAAATGAAGCGCCACAGGTATAAATGTATGTTTCATTACTGCTGTTGGTACGTATAAATGGCACAACCTCGTTATGCACGTACTCGTTAAACTGGTTTTGCCGTATGGCTTTGTGTGCCGGCAGCATATTATTGTTAAGCCAGCTTTCCTTGTTCATGCTGTCAATGCTGTATACCTTAAGTTTACCGGAATTGATAAACGGGCTTAATGCGTCCATAAGCTGAAACCGCTCATACTCCAGGTAATCTGCGGCGGCGGTAGGTATCATCAGCAGGGCAAAACCATAATAGCCATATATGGCCACCGGCATTTCCCTGTTTAACGCAGGACTGTACCACGATGTTACTTCTTTCTGCATATTGTGGGTTAATTGTTAATGAAGATAGGGAAATTCAGGGTAAAGCATACCTGTAAAACACTTAACGGGCTATTAGATTTTTATAATGAATTGAAGGAGGCCGTTTATAAGCAAACTTTTTTTATCTCAGCCCATAAATCCCTGTAGCATTGGGCTGCGTAGCTGCTGTTGGCAAATTCAAACAATGGCTGGCGGTGAATGCCCATTTTTTCTACATCGCTTAAATAGGGAATATAATTTTTAAAGAAGACCTTGTCTTTATAAAATGCCTGTATCACTTCGTGATGCAATGTTTTCCGGTGGTCAACCATGCTAAAAAAACATTTTAGTTTTGATTCGTCCAGGTCGTTTTCCTTAAAATATGCCGATACCGTCTCATAAGACCGTATTGATAATGTCGTGGGGATATTTGGCATTAAAACCCAGTCGGCTGCATTAAAAATATTATCATGTAACAGGGATATACCGGGCGGGCAATCCAGCAACACAAGGTCAAATTGCTTCAAACCGTTTAACAGGCCTTTTAGCTTTTTGCGGCTTTGCTTCATTTCATCCAGTACAATATCCGCGTTACGTGCAGACAGGTCAGCCGGTATAACCCAAAGGTTTTCAAAAACTGAGTCTAAAACAGCATCCTTAAGTTCTATTTCACCGGTTAATATTTTCCTGCTTTCATTTTTAGCAGCAGCTTCTACATTCAGGTAAAAAGTAGAGGAGCCCTGTGGGTCTAAATCCCAAATAAGTGTTTTAAACCCGTCTGCGGCAGCAAGATAGCCAAGGTTTACGGTGGCAGCGGTTTTACCCACACCACCCTTTAAATTGTATAATGCCAATGCAGTCATAGCAGCTATATTATTAATGAAAAGTACAAAAAATGATTGAAATACGGCTTTTTGCAGGGAGTTGGCAGAAATGCAAAAAATCCTGCACAGGTGCTGCCCATACAGGATTTTATACAATACCAGGCAATAACCCCCTATTGCCCGGCAAAGTTTTACGGCTTTATTTTATTGCCAAAACAAAAATTAACCACTATTTTTTAAAAATTAAGATGATTTAACAAGTGGTGTAATACATTTAATAAGTGGGCCTGTGCTTAAAATTTACGGACAACAAGGTATGTTTTGTTATACCGGCAAACTTTTGCTTTATTGTTTTATAAATGCAAGCATATACTGCCTGCCGTCTTTTGAAACAAGCACCATTTGATACCTGCCCGCTGCCAGTGCCGATACATTGATTCCCCTGCTGATTAATGCACCTGTAATATTCCGCTGCATTAATAATTGACCGGCGTTATTGTACACCAATACAGTTTTAGGCTGTATGCCTGCCGGAACATTAACCCGGACAAAATTGGTTGCCGGGTTGGGGTATAGCGATATTGCCGGCGAACTGTTATTGTCAACTTTAATGATGAGCGAATAAGTTGTTTTATCATCTTTATCAATTTCTTTAAGGCGGTAATACAATGTACCTGCAGGAGGCTTTACATCAACAACGTTGTATTGTTTAGCTACTGTTGAATTGCCTGCGGCAGGTTGTGAAGCAATAGTTTCAAACGCGCTTCCATTCAAAGACCTCTGTACTTCAAATAGTGCCGTATTTATTTCGGCAGTGGTCTCCCAACTTAAGTTTGTGCTGCCATCCCGCAGCAGCGCCCTGAAATACAGGAGGGTTACAGGCAGCGGGTTTGCACCTACATGTATCTCCGCTGATTCAGATACGCCCCAAAGTCCGTGGGAAGTGCGCGTGCGAACATACACTATATGATATCCTGTGTCGAGGTTAGCAGGTATCTTGATAGTGAAATTTTGATTAACGGAATCTGCGGGATGAGTAATGATTATGTTAGTTCCCTTGCCTTCCCCGGGGTCATTATCAATAAAATATTCGGCTGCGTTTATTACGCTGTCCTTTACCGGCGCATACACGGAAACATATACATTTTGCTGGGCAGGCAAAGACCAAATTCCATTGGCATCTTTTGTTCTGAAATACAACTGGTGAAACCCTGCAGGTTCATTTACTACTATGCCTGCATTAAAATTTACCGAATCATTATGTGTGCCAACATTAAGTTGGGATGCATGCCCGTAACCGGGATCAGTATCCCAAAAATATTCTGCTGCAGTTATTCCGGGCAATGTTGTTGTGCTGTTTTTATAAATGTACACTGTTTGTTGTTCCACAAGGCTCCACCTTCCCCCGTTGTCTTTTGTACGTACATACAGTGTATGAAACCCCTGTGATAAACCGGAAGAAGGTATGGAGGCGGTTAACTTGACGGAATCTGCTGATGCACTAACAGCAATCTCGTGCCCAGTACCCTCGCCCGGGTCGGTATCCCAAAAATATTCTGCCCTGCTTATTTTTGGCTGGGTTGCCGCTGCACTTTGATAGATATAAATATTTGCCTGTTCCGGCAACGACCATTTATCATTGTTATCTCTTACGCGGACATACAGGTTGTGAAAGCCGTTTAAAAGGCCGGATACCGGTATGCTTTTAGTTATATGTATTGAATCTGAAGCCGTGCTGATTGTTAGTGGTTTCGCGCTCCCTTGTCCTGGGTCTGTGTCCCAATAATATTCAGCCCCGGTTATTGTTACCTGGGCGTGTGAATATTGTAACGTAAACAATAAACATACAACTATACTAATTCTTTTCATGACAGGTAGTTTTAAGATGAAAAGAAAGCAGTTAATTATGCGACTTACTGATTACGGTAGCGCTTATACTGCCGCCGGCGTTAATAGTTGCAGTACTTAAATTAAGCGAAATTATGTATGGCAAAGCAGGCATAAGTGAGAGCGCCCAATTGGCGTTGGGGTCCCCGCCATAAACACCCTGCTGGCCCCCGTCTGAAGCTGCATGCAGGCAGGGAGAACCTGCTTGTAAATTGTAATTGCTGCTTTCAGAGGGGTATAGTAAGTCTGCTGAAACAAAACCCGGGTTTTCGTCGTAAATATTGCTAATGCTTATATTATGTTCTGCAGCAAACGGGTCACTTCCATAACTGCCCGATACAAGATAAGCGAGGTTATGGTCAAACGTACTGTAATCAATACCACTCGTACCGTAAGTGATTTTGTAACCGATAAAAATGTTATTAGTGAGTGTTATTTGCCTTACCTGGCCAAATGCAGGATAAGTGCCATTGCCATTGCTTACATTGCACATGAAGATATTATTCTTAAAAATAGTAGTATTACTGGTAAAGCCTCCATTTACCAGCGGGCCGTTTGAATTGGCAATTACGTTGTTTTCTACCAGGAAATTATTAAACACCGCAGAGCCGGGACTTAACAGGTTACCGCTATGCACCATGATGTTATTGATAAACTTAAGGTTATTGGTGATGGTTGAACTGTTAAAACTCATTCCGGCGTTTACAAGGCTGTTACGTGTTATGGTTATGTCATTAAAAGTCTGGTTGTCAAAGGTTACTCCTCCATTTATTATCATACCGCTGATAGTGGTCCCGTCACAGTTAGATTGAAATTCGATACCATCTATAATCGCGGTTAGCGTGTTGTCTTTTTGCGGGAGATAGCCGGGGCCAAAAATATTTATCTTCTTATTAATGTTGGCTTTTGAGTAATGCGTAAGTGAACCCAAAACATAAATTGTGTCACCCGCTGATGCTGCGCTTATTGCCGCGGGGATATCAGTATACGCTGTGGGATGGCCTAAGTTGTTGCTTACCGTTAAAACATTTGCTTTGGCAAAGCTTGTAATAATCAATAAACCAAGTGCAAGTAAAGGTTGATTTTTCATACCGTTAACTTTAAAATTGTCAAATATTTTTTTGTATAAACAAAATTTATAAACAATTTTAAATATAGCGGCGGCCTTTAATAAGTGGCTAAGCAGAGTTAATAAATGGTTTTATGCTGCTTTTTTTACAACTCAGATAATACCTGTAAAAATTCTTCTTTTTTACGTTTGCTTACATCAACGGTATGGCCATTGCTGAGTAAAATGCTGTTTTCTGTTTTATTGTATTTGCGTATATGATTTAAGTTAACAAGATAGCTGTGATGTGTGCGAAAGAAAAGCTGGTCGCCAAGTAGCTCTTCATACTTTTGCAGGTTTACCGAGGCAACAAGCTTTTCACCTGAGCCCATAAAGAAAAATGTATAAGGCCCTTCTGCCTGCAGGTAAATAATATCTGCAATGTTTACAATTGTTATTCCTTCCGCGGATGAAATGGTTATTTTGGCCGGCGCTACATTCGGCTGGTGTATAATACTTTTCAGCAGGTGCATTCGTTTGTTATTGCCGGGTTGCTTAATGCGCCTGCGCAGCCTTTCAAAAACTTCAACAAGGTCTTTAGGGTCAACCGGCTTAAGCAGGTAGTCAAAGGCAGCATACTTAAAGGCTTTTATGGCATATTCATTATGCGCTGTTACAAAAATAATTTCGCCATGCGCATCTTCCAGTTGGTCAAGCATTGCAAAGCCATCCATACGCGGCATCTGTATGTCAAGCAGTATGCAATCGGGGGCGTATTGTTTTATTGCTTTAATGCCGGCCGCCCCGTCGGGGGCTGTGGCCACAACTTCCACATCGGTGCAATACCGGGCAATCATTTCCATCAGCACATTTCGCCCTTTATTCTCATCATCAATTATAATTGTTCTTACAAGGTTATTCATATTATTGGTAAGGTTAATTTTATTAGTGTTCCGGAAGCATTGCCGCCGTCATCTTTTTTATCAATGATTTCCATTACCGCCGGAAATTTTTGTGTTTCTTCCACCAGTTTCATTCTCTCTCTTACAATACCCATACCCATGGATTTGTGCCCATTGTCACCGGCATTGCTTCTGCCAACACCGTTGTCTTCCACCTCTATAAATAATCTTTCTTCGTCATTATAAAAGCGTATCCATAATTGCCTCTCGCCATTTTTCTGCATCAGGCCGTGCCATATCGCGTTTTCAGCAAAAGGCTGTACCAGCATTGGTGGTATTTTTATAAGGCCGGCATTTAAGCGCGTGGTATTTTCAATATGGTAACTGAATGAGCCGGTAAAACGCAGTGATTCAACATCAAGGTACAGTTTAAGTATTTCAATTTCCTCCTGGAGAGAAATCCATTGTTTACTGCTGTTTTCAAGTATATACCGTACAAGTTTTGAAAACCGTGCAAGATATTGCGTTGCTGCGTCAACCTGGCCCGTTAGGCAGCACTCCTGTATCGCGTTAAGCGAATTAAAAAGAAAATGCGGGTTCATTTGGCTGCGTAGTGCTTTCATCCGCAGGTCGGCCAGTTGCTGGCTTATAGCTGATTTCCTGTTTGCTTCTGTTCTTATATGATTGATACGAAGCCTTACGCCGTAGGTAACTGATGCAACAGCAACAAAGAGCGCCCCGGTAATAAACCACCAGGTTTTCCAAAAAGGGCTGTTGATGGTAATATATAACACATCATTACCGCCGGTGTTACTGCTTGCCGGGTTGCTGCTCACCCGCAGTATGTATTTGCCTGCATCAAGGTTTGTATAATTAATAGTGCCTGAAGGCGAAAGATGCCAGTCCTTATCAAAGTTCTCCAGCTTATAGTAATAGGAAGTTTGAAAAGGCTGCAGCAGGTTAACTACTGTAAACTGGAAGTTGAGATTGTTTTCATTATAGTTAAGTGATATTTTTTTAATTGATGATTTGCCGGGAGGTAAAGCGTAATTACTGCCATTTACCTCGCAGCCTGTGATGTAAGAAGGATAACTGCGTGATTGCCTGATTGCTACCGCGGGGTTGAAAAAAGTGATGAAATTACTGTTGCCTAAATAAACAATACCCTTGCTGTTTATGGCAAGAGCACCGTTCCAGTTGTCAGAGGGCAGGCCTTCGCTGCCGGTAAAATTGTAAAATATTTTTTGAGTAGTGTCAAATGCAGAGATGCCATCGTTAGTGGTTATCCAAAGGCGGCCTTTCCTGTCAAACAATATTTTATCAGTATAATTGTTACAAAGGCCGTCAGCGGTGTTCCAGTTGCGTAATTTATTCTGCTGCACATCGTAACGCCATATACCGTTGTCGGAGGCCAGCCACAGTTCGCCTTCTTTGCCCTCAATCAAATTTCCAAAGCCTGCATCTTTTGCATTGCTGTTGTTGAAAATGTCAAATTTATCTTTAGCCGGGTTATACCTTCCCAAAGAGTTACCCGATGCAAACCAAACATCATTGTTTTTAGTAACCAGTAACCCCCAAATGCTTGTTTGCCTGCCAAACGGCTGGTACAACTTAAATGTTCGGGTATTGCGGTCAAAACACATTACATCCTGCTTGTAGTTAGCAAGCCATATCTTGTTATCCTTGCCAACCCGCACAATCATAAAACGGTTGTGCCTGAAGAAAAGTGTATCATTAGGATTTGGTGTGTACACAGAATAATGCAATGTAACGGGGTTGAATTTTACCAGCCCGTGAAAGGTGGTTGCCCACCAAACACTGTCATTCTCCTTTTCCACATCGTACACCGAACTGTTTTCTATACCCTCACCGCCGGCATTAAGCCATGGTATTGTTTTTAGCAGCTTCCAGTCAGCATCAAACATATAAAGCGCGTTACTGTAAATTGATGATGCAACAAGTGTGTCGCCGCGAAAACGGATGGACGAAATATGGCCTGCATCTTCGCCAACCCAATCTTTACGTGGCGTAAAATAATATGTTTTAAACACCTGCAGGTAAGGGTTAATTACAACAACGCCATTGGCAGAACCGATAAAGACAATTCCTTCTTTTGATTGAAAAACGTTATTTATTGACGGCGGAAGACTGTCTGCGGCTGTTTGGCTTATGCTTGATGGCCATTCATTTAGTATATTAAAATGTTCGTCAAGTATTACGATGCCTTTGTTGTGTGCTGCCCAGTATTCCTTTTTCCCATCCCAGTTTACAGTAGATATCCTTATATCCACTTTGCCTTTTATTGGTATAGTGTATTGTTGTTGGGTTATTTTTTTTGTTGTGCTGAATGCAAAAATTTTGCCTTGCCATGCTGCAGCAAGTATTGTTGTGTCATTTACCAGGTCCAGGCTTGCCAATAAATCGCCGTTTTGCATATGTTCGTTATCGGAGGGGTCGTCGGAATAACGGGAATATTTTTTGCTGATAATATTATATTTGTACAGCCCGTCCATTGTGCCCATCCAAAAATTATTGTCCCGGTCAATTTGTACGGAAATTACGAGCTGGTTTTTTGTAAAGCCATGCACAGGCGAAGGAGGTATAAAAGGTTGTGCAACAAAATTGCCTATGCCTGGCTGGTAATAGCTAAGGCCGCCGCTTGTTACCCAAATTGTTCCGTTATGGTCTTTAAAAACACATTGTTCTCCTGCCAGGCAAGTTTGGCCCGGAAAAAGTTGCGACGGCCGGTAATTGGTAAATTTGCCGGAAGCAACATTTAATTTACTAACGCCTGCAAAAGTGCCAATCCATAAATTTCCGTCCTTGTCTTCAACTATGCTGTTTACCCAACTGTTGATAAGAGAATTGGTGTCTGTTATGTTGCGGCGGTAGGTTTTAATGTTTCTTCCATCATACCTGTTAAGGCCGTCGTAGGTTCCAATCCAGATAAAACCCCGGCTGTCCTGGAAAATGCATTTTACCTCGTTGCTGGTTAACCCCTGCCGGGTAGTAATACGACTTAATAATAATTTATCCTGCACCTGTGCAAAACAAATTTTACCCATGATGAGTAAGCAGAAGAGCAGGTATGATTTTATAACTGACACCGGTTTAAATTACAAAATAAATTAGTAAACAACATTTACAAAACAGGTGGTTAATAACTGGCGGGTTGTAATTAACAACCGGCGGCTATAATTTACCCGCCCTGTTGGGTTACTGGCAAAGGCAGCGGGAAACACCGCCAAAGGCGGCCGTTAAAACTTTTTCGCTAAAAAAATATGCATTTGTGTGAAAAAACGTATAATTTGTCAGTCTACGTTTTAACCAAAAGCTGTATGAGAAAAATACTTAAATGGACAGGAATAGTTATTGTTGTTGTTATCACCGGCTTTTCTGCCGTTGTTGCGTTAATGCAGTCTAAAAAATACGATGCGCCATATCCCGATATTCACGCATCAGCGGACTCTGCCGTTATTGCACGGGGCAGGTACCTGGTAAGCGGCCCGGCCCATTGCGCCGATTGCCATGCGCCTGACAGCCTGTACAAACTTGCCAACCAGGGACAGGTTGTAAACCTTATTGGCGGCAGGGAATTTAAATTGCCAATAGGTACGTTGCGCAGCCCTAACCTTACACCAGACAAGCAAACCGGCCTGGGCAACTGGCAAGATAAGGTAATAGCGCGCTCATTGCGGTATGGTGTTGGCTACGACGGCAGGGCGTTGTTTGCCTTTATGCCTTTTCAAAACCTTAGTGATGACGACCTTACCGCCATCATATCGTACCTGCGTACCCTGCCGCCTGTACACAATCCGGTGCAGGTGCGAAGCCTTAACCCAATGGGCTATATTGCAAAGGCATTTTTTATCAGGCCGGTAGGGCCTGACGGTACGCCCCCAAAATCAGTTTCTGCGGACACCACTGTTGCGTACGGTAAATATGTGGCCGACAACATTGCCAACTGCAGAGGGTGCCATACCAACCGTGACCTTAAGACCGGCGCGTTTATCGGTAAGTTTTTTGCCGGTGGTTTTCACATAGAAAGCGTTATTGACCCTGACCACTATGAATGTGTTACACCCAATATTAGCCCCGACCCCAAAACGGGCCATATAATAGGGTGGACCGAGGCTTATTTCATAAACCGTTTCCGGCAAGGTAAAATTATACCGCATAGCGCTATGCCATGGGGGCCTTTTAAAAATATGAGTGATGTTGAGTTAAAAGCCATCTATAAGTACCTGCAAACTGTTCCGCCGATTGAAAACGATCCCGGCCCGGCATTAATCGAAAAAAAATAACGTCATTTTTACAATTAATGTTTCTTTGCGTGTAAAAAGGAATTTATTATAAAACCTATGTAAATATCAGGCTTTGTTATTTTATCTATCTTTGCCCGTCAAGTTTTTTATTTTGGTTTTTAACTCCTATTTCTTGAAAAACCTGGTGATGTTCATCTGTCCGCACCATAGAAAAATTAAATGCCCTGGTATCCTTGCATTGGTTTTTTTATTGTGCCCATTCGCCGCCCTCGCTTCGGACAGCCTGCAAAATCCCGCTGCAATTAAAGGAGTTATTGATTTAAGGCAAAGCGATATTAACAAAGACAATTTTGCCCTTGATGGGGAGTGGCAGTTTTACTGGCACCAGTTATTGGCGCCCGGGCAAACGGACACAGCACAATCTTCGTACACGAAGTTCCCCATGTCATGGAACAGGGCTGGCCTTTCGTCCATTGGGTATGCAACCTATAAGCTTACAGTACTGTTACCGCGTAACCGGCCGGAACTCGCATTGTTTATCCCGGATGTTTATACTGCTTATAACCTGTATATTAACGGTAAGCTGTTTGCTAATAATGGAAAACCGGCTACAACTGAAGCGGCTTTTTCACCGCACTGGTTAAGTATTACCAGGGAGTTGCCGTTGCCACCGGATACACTCGTGTTAGTATTGCAGGTAGCCAATTTCTCGCATTCAAAAGGTGGCCCTTATAAAGAAATTGTTCTTGGTGAGCGGATGCGGATGATGACAGAAGAAAAAAGGGATCTTGCTTTTGATTTTTCCCTCGGCGGGTGCGTTTTTATGAGTGGCCTGTTCTTTTTGGGCCTGTTTATGTTCGGTAAGCAAGACAGGGCAACGCTGTTCTTTTCTCTCTTCAGCATTTTTTACAGCTACCGTATTATCGGCACGCGTATGTATGTACTGCATTCCGCGCTGCCAGGTATGAACTGGGGCTTAACAGTGCATCTTGAATACTTTGCATTGTTTGCGGCTGTCGCCATGTTTATGCTGTATATGCGTTACCTGTATCCCGAAGATGTAAATAAAAAAATCATCAGTGTAATGGTGGGCATCTGTACGCTGTTTGTTACAATAACTATCTTCTTTTCGCCGTATGTTTTTACCACGCTCGTAACGCCGTTTCTTATTTTCGCGCTTGCATATATTTTTTATATATTATATGTTTATACAAGGGCATTTAAAAGAAAAAGGCCCGGGTCAATTTATGCGTTACTGAGTACCTGTATAATGATGATTATAATGCTTACGATTGACCTTGAATATTTCGGGTTGATTACTTATTCTCGGTTGCTTTTATTTATCGGGTACATTATTTTCTTCTTCCTTCAATCACTTATACTCTCTTTCCGGTTTGCTTACGAGTTAAAAAGCGCCAAAGAACAGGCGGAACAGGGCTTTAAAGCTAAATCTGAGTTCTTATCCACCATGTCGCATGAAATAAGAACACCGCTCAATTCTGTAATAGGCATGAGCCACCTTATGCTGCAGAATAAGCCGCGCGAAGACCAGAAAGAACAATTAAATGTTTTATTATTTGCAGCGGGTAACCTGTTATCAATTGTTAATGATATTCTCGATTTTAACAAGATAGAAGCCAACAAAATTAACTTCGAAAGTATTGAAATGGACCTGCGCGCCATTGCAGAAAATATAATAAATGGTTTACGGTCGTCAGCCCTTGAAAAGGGAATTGAGTTAAAACTTGATATTGATGATAAGCTAACTTCTAACGTAATTGGTGACCCAACACGCACAGGGCAGGTGATAACAAATCTTGTACATAATGCCATTAAATTTACAAAGGAAGGTTATGTTTTATTGTCATTGCGTGTTGAAGAACTCACGGCTGTTGAAATAGCCATTACGTTTTCAGTTAAAGATACCGGTATAGGTATACCATACGAAAAGCAACAGCTGATTTTTGAACAGTTTACACAGGCAGATTCATCAACATCGCGCAGCTTTGGCGGTACGGGCCTCGGGCTTGCTATAAGCAAAAGTATCCTCGAACTGCAGGGCTCGCGCCTGCAATTAAAAAGTACCCCCGGCATGGGCTCGGAGTTTTACTTTACGCAAAAGTTTCCTGTATTGCCGCCTAAACCCCAGCCGGGCAAAAAGGCAAAGGATACCGCTTCAGAAGATGCCGGTGATTTAAAAGGTATAGCGGTTTTATTGGTAGAAGATAACGAGATGAACGTGTTTGTAGCGAAAAGCTTTCTGCAAAAATGGGGCGCCGAAATTGATGTGGCAGTTAACGGGCTTGAAGCGCTTGAAAAAATTGACGTAAACAAGCATAAGGTTGTACTGATGGACATGCATATGCCGGAAATGGATGGTTATGAGGCAAGCAAAAAATTAAGAGAGATGGGTGTTAAAATACCCATTATTGCACTTACAGCCAGCGTGCCGAAGAAGAATGAAACAGATAAAATATCGGCCGCGGGCATGGACGATATAATCATCAAGCCATTTGACCCACAGGACTTACTGCGAAAGCTGCTGCACCACTTAAAGCATAATAAATGACCTTTTTACGTATTAGATTAGCCGTCGTTTAACAAACCATTGAGTTGTTAACACAATTTGAAAATTGTGCGGAAACGCATATTTCGGTAATTATACTTGTTCCGTAACTTACATTTGCGTCTCAATCTCCCTATATCCTTTTATTAACCATTTAAAATAATTGTACATGAAAATGAATTATGCATTACTTGCCATTGCTGGTACAGTGCTGATGTTCTCTTGTGTCAGCCCCAAAAAATTACGCGAAGCTGAAGCCAAGTACACACAATTAAACGGCGCTTATCTTGAAGCGCAGGCCAAGCTTAGAGACTGTGAAAGCACAACAAAAGACTCATCTGCCGAATTTGCAAGACGCCGTGCAGCCTACGAAAGCCAAATTAAAGCGCTGAACGACCAGGTTGACTTTTTAAAGCAAAACAATAACCAGGTGTTAGGGCAGTTGAAAGACCTTTCTGTAATTTCAAGTTCACAGGCTGAAAGTATAAAAAAATCACTTGATAATATCGGGTCGAAGGATGCATACATTAAAGACCTGCAAGGTTCAATAGCGAGAAAAGACTCCCTGAATATGCAGTTGGTAATGAACCTTAAAGGCGCTATAGGTGATTTGAATGACCAGGATATTAATATTAAGGTAGATAAGGGCGTTGTGTATATTGATATATCAGACAAGCTTTTATTTAAAAGCGGTAAATACGAAGTTACTGATGCAGCAAAAGTTGTTTTGGGCAAAGTGGCTGCCGTATTGAAAAACCAGCCGGATATTGAGTTTATGGTAGAAGGCCATACCGATTCAATACCATACAAGAGCGGGGTGCTGCTTGACAACTGGGACCTGAGCGTTAAACGTGCCACTGCAGTTGTACGCATTCTGCAAAACCAATATGGAATACCTCCTGCGAGGATGACTGCTGCAGGACGCAGTGAATACCAGCCGGTTGCTGACAATTCTACTGAAGAAGGACGCGCAGCTAACCGCAGAACGAGGATTGTAATATTACCACAGTTAGACCAGTTCTTTAAACTGTTGGAAAAGCCAGCGCAGTAAATGCTGCTGTTTTAAAAGGTTATATCTACGGGAAACTTACTTATAAAGCAACTATGCTAAAAACAGCAAAGCCATCAGCTTAAGATGGCTTTGCTGCTTTTAAGGTGGCCTGGTGGTGAGTGTTAAATTACATCCTTGCCAAAAGGCGCCAGTGTTAATTCCATCAGCTTAAGGTGTTGCTTTGCAAATGGAATGCCGATAATGGTTATCGCCAGGAGAAAGGCAAACACCAGGTGAATAATAGCTGTATATAAACCGCCGGTAAAAATCCAGATGATATTAAATAGCAAGGAGAGACAGCCTCCGCTGTGCCCGTTACTAACCACCTGCCTGCCGAAAGGCATTAGCTCAAGACCGGCAATTTTAAAACACTGTATGCCAAAAGGAATGCCGATGATAGTACAGCAAAGCAGAAACCCGCCAATAAAATACCCTAATGCTGCAAAAAACCCGCCGAAGATTAACCATATTATATTGCCTATAAAATTCATTGCTTTAAAATTTTGCGTGTAAAATAGTGCATTTGGTGAAAGTAGCAGCCAAGTTATACAAGCGGCAAAATCAGTTCAATCTATTATATTATTTTGTCCACCAGCGTAACCTGGCTTGCTGTTTCAAACAGCAAAGTAAAATCCTCATGTCCCGCTGTAAGCTCATGCACCACGCGCCAGCTATCTTCAAGGTATTCACCCATCCGCTGGGTGCCATACCCTTCAATGCCGCCGATAATTAAAACCGTGCTTTTATTGGGCAGAGTCTTTTTACAAAACAATGCATAGTCAACATTATTTTCACGGTCAGTGTAATATTTTTTCCCGTGCAGGGCTATGCATTTTTCCGCAGGTAAAACCTGCAAGGTATTTGCCAACAGATTATTATCGTTCATCCATTCAGTAAGCCTGTTGCCAAACAATCCAATGGCAATAAAATTAGTTTGTGCGCTTTGCTTATCCGGTGTGTCAAAAAAAACATCACCCGGTACATATTGTGGCGAAGGCAGCCCGTAACTGTCAAATAATTCAAGCATAACCCGTTCTGTACGCCTGTCGCTTTCGGCGCCAAAACTAACAGCCGGCAAATCCTTATTCTCCTCCCCAAAATTGTAGCTTATCATTGACAGGAACACCTTTGTTTGGCCATTACAGGAAAAAAGTTCGTAAAATTTTTTCTTCCCTTCGTCATCACCACTTTTCTCAAGGTTGTGCAGGTATTCACCCGCCTCATCAACATAACCGCTATAATATTTAAAAGCTTTAAGCAGGGGGTTTATCTTTTCGCGAAAAGCTTCAAAATCTCTAATAGGCGTGTTGAGTAATTTTGCAACCTTATCCAATGTCTCTTCCCTTGCTTCCCGCAAATAATCTTTACCCGTTTGGCAGTAGCGGCTTATCTGTCGTGCAGTCTGCAACTCTGTGGCGGTGCATGCCGGGTTTATTTTTAATAAAAACTTCCTCACGTCCGTTTCGGTAGGCAATTCCTTGCCGCATGCTTCCCGCAATTCGTTTACAAGGTATATACCAAAAGCAGCTTTGGCAACAGCGTATGATATTTGCTGCGGTTTTTTTTGCATGAACAGGAAAGTTACAACATGCTAACTTAATACATAAAAAGTGAAATGCAGCGTTTAAAAGCAACTAAAACTCAAACATGGTCCGCACAATTTTCGCCATTAAAATATTTTACCTGCACAGCATAATTTGGACTTGCGCAGACTTGCTCTTTTCTTCAATGTGCTGCTTTACTACGTTTGTGTGGTAAATAAATTTAAAAACAAAAAACACTTAATGATGGCTGCAATAAATTCCTCCACTATGGTGTTACCGGGCGCCTCCCCTGTTGCACAAACCGGCGACAATACCTGGAAAAATACTCCGCTGTTAACTACATTATTTGCGCATGATGATGTGGTTAAGAACGCAATGCACAATATGGTAAAAGCATGTGGTAAAATATCATGTACTGCTATGTGCAAACATAGGGCATCCACTTGCCGCGTTTAGACTTGACCGGACTTGCATTTTTTTGCGATACAGCAACTTGTTAGGTTTGTACAGTCAAATAAAAAAACATAAACTCAAAAAAATATAACGATGGCTACCATGACTCCAACTATGACGCCAACCATGGCCCCTACCATGATGCCGGAAGGCAAACTTGTAGATGATTTAAAAATACCGGGCAACCCTTCTGTTGCAAGGTTTGTGGCAAAACTTAATGACCGCAGCGATGGCAAACCCCTGCGCGTTCTGTCAGAAGAAGACTGGGAATTTTGGCAAAATAACGGCTATGTAATTATTCATGATGCAGTGCCGAAAGACCATATTGACAATATGGTAAACCTGCTGTGGGAGTTTGAGGAAAAAGACCCCAACAATCCCGAAACCTGGTATCGTGCTGCGAGGAAAGACATAGAAATGGTGGAGTTGAAAAATACCGGTATGGTGGAAATATATAACCACCAGTATATGTGGGACAACCGCATGTACCCGAAAGTATATGATGCATTCGTGGATATTTGGGGTACTGAAAAGCTATGGGTGACTATTGACAGGGCAAACCTTAATTTTCCCGTGAGGCCGGAACTTAACTACGAAGGCTTTATACATTGGGATATTGACACATCTTTAAATCCCAAACCGGTGAATGTGCAGGGCACAATAACACTGGTGGATACGGATATTGATATGGGAGGGTTTCAGTGCATACCCGAATTATTCCGCAATTTTGACGAATGGGTAAAAACCCAGCCGGCTGACCGCAACCCGTTTCGCCCCGACACTACCGGGTTGAATATTGAAAAAATTACTACCAAAGCTGGCGACCTGCTTATTTTTAGCAGTATGCTTGCCCATGGCATACGTAAAAACACAGGGAGCAAGCCAAGAATGGCCCAATATGTATCCATGTCGCCTGCTTTGGAAGACAATGAAAGTCTGCGCCAATGGAGAATTTCAAGCTGGAGGGACAGGATTGCACCGGAAGGGTACGCTTTTCCCGGCGACCCCCGTAAATGGGAACAAACCCGCTATGAAAGAGCTAACCTGACTGAACTTGGTGAAAAGCTGCTCGGTTTAAAAAAGTGGTAAATATAAATTATAGCTGAAGTATCGGTGCCCGGGTAAAGATAATTGCCCGGGCTTTTTTTGTTATTCGCCGGGGTAAGGCAGGAAAGGCCTTTGGCTCCCGCGCCGGTTATATTTTATTTTTAATACTTTTAAGCGGTTTTGTTACTTCGTAACTGTTTAAACTACAAATTTGCACCTAAAATGCCCTTATAAGTCAAAATAAAATGTTTTAAAACTGCGTTTCAGTAACTTTGGTATAATATTTTCTATAAAGCCGCCCGGGAAAGCCGGAACGGGGAAAATTAAACCCAGATTCAACAGAAACCCCTTAAAAAATCTGCATTGTACACTTTGTTTATTCAGTTTATTTACGTGAATTTTGCAGGCATTTAATAATAAACACAACCACGGGGAGTAAAGATATAAATGGGACTGTTCAATTTTTTTACGCAAGAAATAGCGATTGACCTGGGTACAGCAAACACCCTGATTATACATAACGATGAAGTAGTAGTAAATGAACCTTCAATAGTTGCACTTAACCGGAATAATCCAAAAGAAGTACTGGCAGTAGGGAAACGGGCTTTAATGATGCACGAAAAAACGCATGAAAGCATACGTACCGTAAGGCCGTTAAAAGACGGGGTTATTGCCGACTTTAACGCTGCCGAGCTAATGATACGGGAGATGATCAAAATGATCTATCCCAAAAAGCCCCTTTTTCCGCCAAGTTGGAGGATGATGATATGTATTCCGTCATCCATTACTGAGGTGGAAAAGCGCGCAGTACGCGACAGCGCGGAACAGGCGGGCGCCAAAGAGGTTTATCTTATACACGAGCCAATGGCAGCGGCCCTGGGTATTGGCATTGACGTTGAGGAGCCGGTTGGCAACATGATTATTGACATTGGCGGTGGTACTACCGGCATTACGGTTATTGCACTTGCGGGCATTGTATGCGACCAAAGCATACGTATTGCGGGTGATGAATTTACTGCTGATATTATGGAAGCGTTGCGCCGTTACCATAGCCTGCTGATTGGCGAGAGGACTGCGGAGCAGATAAAAATACAGGTTGGCGCCGCGATGAAAGACCTGGACACACCACCGGATGACATACCGGTTAATGGCCGCGACCTTGTTACCGGTATACCAAAGCAGATAATGGTAAGCTTCCAGGAAATTGCGGAGGCGCTGGATAAATCTATATTTAAAATTGAAGAAGCTATACTTAAAGCACTGGAAACAACACCACCTGAACTGGCGGGGGATATTTACCGGCGCGGGCTGTATTTAACAGGCGGCGGCGCTTTGCTGCGCGGGCTTGATAAGCGCCTTAGCCAAAAAATAAAACTGCCTGTTCATATTGCTGACGACCCTTTAAAAAGTGTAGTTCGCGGTACCGGCCTTGCTTTAAAAAGTTACCAGCGTTATCCTTTTATTATGCGGTAATTTTTTATTGCGAATACCCGCAATAAACCGCCGCTATGATTTTTTGCAGGAATATTTACATTAAAAATATTTTTCTGCCTCACCCTGCGGCAGAAGCACAAGAGAGGCCATGCGTAATATATTGCTTTTTATAAGGCGGTTTTTTACTTTTTTTCTATTCCTGGTATTACTGGGGGTATCAGTTGGCATCCTTGTAAATTACAATAAAACATACCAGGGCGTTTATGCAGGCGTGGCTAATGAAGTTACCGGCAGAATAAGCAAGCAGTATAACGACGTTGAATATTATTTTCGCCTGAAAGAGACTAACCGGCAGTTAGCCGAACAAAATAACAGGCTGCTTAATTTACTGGGCACTTCTTTCGATGCCCCGGACAGTATAAAGCAATACAAGATTGATTCGCTCATAAAAGATACCCTGGGGCGTGTTCGCAAATTCACATACCTGCCTGCCAAAGTGGTAAATAATTCAGTTAGCCAGGAAGACAACTATATTACTTTATACCGGGGCAGCAACCAGGGTGTTGTTAATAATATGGGTGTTATAGGGCCCGACGGCGCGGTAGGTAAGGTTGTTGATGTTGGCCCTAACTATTGCCGGGTTATGAGCCTGCTTAACCGTAAGAGTAAGGTAAGCGCCATGATGAAAAGAGGTTTTTACCTGGGTGAAATTGACTGGGATGGCGCGAACGCCGGTTACTTAACTATGAAAGCTGTAACAAAAAGCGCCCAGGTAAAAAATGGTGATACAGTTATTACCAGCAATATTGCCAACCTTAGTTTTCCGCCGGGCGTTCTTATTGGCACAGTAACGGCGGTAAAGCCCGACCCCGACGGCAACAGCACCTACCTGCTTACTGTAAAAACAGCTACAAATTTTTATACCCTGCAATATGCGTTTGTTATTGAAAATGTAAGGTGGCAGGAAGAAAAAGCGCTGGAAGACAAAACACCAAACGGTAATGAGTAACTTACTTAAAAATATAATCCGCTTTGCCCTGTTTATTTTGGTGCAGGCCTATGTGCTTAATAAAATACCGCCATTACACCAGTTTATAAAACCTTACCTGTATTTTTTGTATATTCTTTGGCTACCCTTTGGCATATCGCGTAATTTCCTGTTGATTGTTGCTTTTGTTTTTGCACTTATAATGGGCTACTTTGCCGGCAACCCCGGTTTGTATTTAATACCCTGCCTTTTTATTGCTTTTCTCAGGCCGTTTCTCATCAGTATACTCCTGCCGCAGGAAACAACAGAAGTAAGTTATACCGAACCTAGCATTAAAAGTATGGGCTGGGCACCATATATGGTGTATGTTATTATACTAACTTTTGTACACCATACAGTACTTGTTTTTATTGAATGGATGTCTGCCGGAAACTTTTTGTTCTTCATCGGTAAAGTGGCGGGTTCAACTGCTATAAGCCTTTTACTCATCTTTATCACCGAAATGATTTTCTCACGTAAAGCCAGGTACAGAACTAATGCGGCGTAACATTTGCCATGATGATTGTAAGTAATGCGTTTAAAAAATTAACAGGAATACAAACTACCTTTTCATCCAAATTAAATCCTTTAATTGAAGTTTTTTCAAATTAATTGAACTGCGTATTTCTACGCTATTTTGATAATTTCCTTGCTTTTTCTCTTCAACTTTTTGAAAAATATATTTAATTTGCTTTCACCAACCTTGCAAGTTGCTGACTTAATGTATTATCCTAAATCCCGTGCAAAGCTTTCCATTCCTGCGTGGTAAACGATAAAATAATTTCAGCATTGCCTGTATGGTGCTAACTAAAAATAGCCTATGGCCCAAACCTTTAATACAAAATGGGGCTTATATAATATCCCTATTTTTTCAATTTTGTTATGAACATTATTGCCATACTGCATTTGCTTGCTGCCAGCGTTTTTTTTGATACTGCCTATGTAAAAATACATGTGGAATTTGAAAGTGGAGGGGTAAATTATGTACAGTTTTATACGCCGGACAGCAATTTTTTTGAAGGGTTTGATGCGCAAAATTTTTTAGAACTGCGGGTAGAAAGACCTGTAGATATTAAAATTCCTGTTGCCGGAAGCTCTTTCATCGCCTTAAAATTTAATAACGAATATGGCATTCCCATTGCAGTTGCAGCTAATGACAGTATTTGCATAAAAATAATGCGGCAGCAGCAGTTCAATTATCCAATATACCGATTTGTTTTTTCAGGTTCAAACGAAGAAGCTAATTCAATATATATAGACCGCTTTTACCCAGCGGGAAAAAATTTAGGATTCTTTGATGATTTACCACAAAAGAGCACATCCTATAGCGACTACTATGTAAAAGCCAGGGAATATATAGATAGTATTACCTCTGTATGGGATTCTCTCAAAGTACGCAATAGTATTTCTCCGGCAGTTTATGACTTATATAAAGCAGATACCCGGGGGCTATTGTATGACGTTGCAATCAGGAGAATGCATAAGGTGGCAACTAAAGATTCTTCATGGAAAGGCTATGCAAAATGGGCGGCGCTAAAAACAGTTATGTATCATCACGCCAATGCAAGTAACCCTCTTCTATTAAAAACTTATGTAGGGGTACAGGTTTATCAAGCCTATTTGCGTGACATTTTGAAAGAAGACGACGCCGTTACCGATACAATCTTAAAAAAATCAGACCTGGGATATTATTATTATTACGACACAGCTTACAGAGAAAAAGCATGGGGAGGAATGTTGTTGACACTGAAAGAATTATTCCCAACATCTAATAGCCAGTCAAATTTATTCGACCTGGATGGTTTTAAGCGGTATTATCCAAAATCGTACTATTTCAACAAAGTTCAAAATCTGCAGGACTCGATTATTTCAGAAAGAGAAGCATTGCAAGTTCCTGTAATAATTTCAAAAAGCAAGTACAAGAATATTAAAAATATTTTTGATTCTATGCATTGCCGGTTCTTTTTTATTGATGTATGGGCTACGTGGTGCAAGCCTTGCATTGAAGAGTTTAATCATCAGACACAGTTAACAAAATTCCTGGCAGATAAAAATGTACAGGAAGTTTTATTCTCAATAAATGACGAGGCAGACAGCACACAATGGCAAAACTTTATCATTAAACAGCACATCCCGGGTTTTCACGTTCTTATTAATAACTTGCTTCAAAAGCAATTGCTGAACATCCTGTCACCAGGGAAAATGGCAAGCGCTCTTTTTATTCCCAGGTATTTGCTTTATGACAAGGCGAAGAAGATTTACAAAATTAACTTACCGAGGCCGAGCACCGGTCATGTATTGGAGGGGGTTATAGTTGATTTCATAAAAAACAATTATGATCTCGCCTCGCCAAAATGAATTGTCAAATTGATATATCGCAACCTGGTAAAATATAATGTAAATAAACCTTTTTGTTTCGCGAACAAAAAAGGGAATGCCGAAAACCTTTAGAAAAGAGTAGGCCTAATAATTCTAAAAATAACAAAAAATGAAAATCTTTAGTTCAGAAAATTTTGAAAGCCCAAAGATGCTCAGTCGTAACCAATTAAAAAATATTGTTGGTGGAGTTGCGGACAACCCTTGCGACGGTAAATCAAGTACAATCTACTGCAGGGATAGTAGGGGCAAAGAGTTAGTAACCGTATAGGGAACCGGTTGCCCGGCAAATGGAACGTGACTTGATGAGGCTTGTAGCACTTACTCTGCCTACGAAAGACATAAGAGCTCTTGCACTTGCTAGCCTTTTCCCCAAAATTTTTGTTTAAATCGCGGGGACTTATCCGTGAAAGGGCTCTATGAAACAGGAGTTTTTGTTGTTGATAATATACAACTAGTTGGCATTAGCAGGACAAGTGATTTAGCTGAAACTGCGTTGGCGCCGGGGCCACTAATTTTGCAAGTTTATTATATTTCGTTGTTTGTAAAAACATTAATAATGATTTATGAAGAAAGCTTTATTTTTTTTGTTTTTATGTACAAATATTGTCTCTAATGCTTTGCCTGTTCATACAGCAACAATAACATGTATTTATAAAACGCCTCACAACCCACTTGGGGCAGATACCTTTTTGGCAGTTGAGGTATCACCAAAAAATTTTGAAAAAAGAAAAATTATAAGTACAGGAAAAAAGATTAACAGCCGTACATGGGAGCTGACATTTTCACTCCCGCAATCCGAGTATTTCCAGGCATATTACCTGTCAATAAAAGGTATATCCTACCCGGTGTTTATCGCCCGAACTATGAGTAATATTACAATAGAAATAGATACATTTACTGATAAAGACAACAAATACACTCCTTTTCTTGTTCATCCCCTGGTGAATAATGAATTTTCGTTTGGAATACGCTTTGTAAATCTTTTGCATGAGCTAAAAGTTTATAAAAAGCTTCGTAATGTGGCGGACACAGAGCAAGCAATTACAATCTTGGCAGATTTTGAAACTCGGTTACAAAAGCTCTCTGAAAATTATAACCCTGATATCTCAAAAAACAGCACATTTGGGCAGTATGTTAAGGCTGAAATATTATGGCAACTTTGGAGTAATAGCATGAATGCTTATGGGAAAACTGTAAAAGGGAATATATTTTTAGATTCATTAGAACGCCAGTACAATTTAATGAGTCAATATTCAACCATGATATATTCGAGAAACTCTACGTTGTTAGGCTCTTATATTTTAAGCAGAAAAGTATCAAAGTTTGCGCAGGATACATCTTTGCTTTCAGTTTTTAAAAAAGAGATATCAGTATTGCCTCATGGGCTATTTCGGGATTATTTGATAACAGATTTTTTTGTATCTGAGACAGGCAACCCGGATATTAAGAGTCGTGTGATTGAAAGACTTTACAGCTATGCATATGAAACCATCCAGGATGATTATTTGAGGCAAGCTTTAAAAAACGAGCATCAACGATATATAAACGAAAACAGGATATTGCCAGAAAGCATAACTTTAGAAACAAAGCTGATTACCCCGGGCGGAGAAACAATCTCATTGAAAGCTTTGTTGGATGAATTAACAAACGCAAAAAAGAAAAGGGTGCTAATAGACTTTTGGGCAAGCTGGTGCGGCCCCTGTAAACAGGAAATTTCGGAGACACATAGTTTTGTTGACAGTTTGACCAAAAATCGGGAGGGTTTTGAATATATCTATGTAAATATTGATGTTCCTATGAAATATGCTGCTGCAGAAAGCTTTGAAAAGGAGCAGAATATTAGGACGCGAACGTATTTTCTGAAGGGTGCAACCCTTTCACCCTTATTCAAGTATCTTTATATTTCAGCCATACCATACCACATATTTATTGATGTGGAAACGTTGCAGTTTAAGGCAAACACAGTAAGTACATCTTTAAAAGATGATTTTATTAAATTAATTGATGGCGATATGAGCCGATAGATATAACTGCAACATGTTTCCAAACTGCCTTCAGCGGCTTTTTGGCTACCATTGAGTTACCCGGGGATTAGTTACAAATTATGGAAGAGAAATACAATATCGCGATGGTTTAAAATCCCGGGCGCTTATAATTACAAAAAAAATGCGGCTGCTGCAACGTTTTTACTATAATCTTACCCGGAATGTTCAGCGGTAAAGCTATTTTCCCCCTAAAATAAAATAACTGCAATTGTGCCTTGAGCTTTAAAATTTGCCACTCCTGCCTGCTTCATAAAATTTATCCTGATATTAGCATATATGCAAACAGAAAATGTGAATTTTGTGGCATAGTATTTTCATGCCTTTTTAAATTATTTTAGTAGCTTTCAAATATGCCGGTGTATAATCAGTCGAGGAGCAGGGTGATTCAAATTATTTTTGTTTCTGTTTTTTTGATAATAGTAGCACAATTGCTTCATCTGCAAATATTTTCAAATCAATATAAGATTGAGGCGGAAAATATTGCCATCTTCCGAAAAACCATTTATCCAAGCCGCGGGCTTGTGTATGACCGCAAGCACAGGGCTATCCTGGAAAACACTGTAATGTATGATTTAGAGGTTACCCCCAGCGAGGTTAAAAGCCCGGACACATTAACGCTTTGCAATATACTTGGTATTGACACGGTTGAATTTAAAAAACGAGTGCGCAGCGCTATCATTAAAAACTCTTATTTCAAGCCAAGCGTGTTTGAATCGCTGCTTACACCTGAAACTTATGCACGTATAAACGAAAACCTTTATAAATTTCCCGGCTTTACGTTAAACGAAAGGCCGGTAAGGGATTATCCTTATGATGCGGGCAGCGTAGTATTTGGGTATGTTTCGGAAGTTGACTCAAACTATATAAAAAACAGCAAAGATGTTAAGTATGAAATAGGGGACTACGCCGGCAAAACCGGCCTTGAACGGGAATACGAAAAGGTATTAATGGGCACGCGCGGGGTAAAAAGGTTTCTGCGGGATACGCACGGCCGCATACAGGGCTCTTATGAAAACGGCGCTTTTGACACTGCAGCCGTTACCGGTAAAAGCCTGCATCTTAGCCTGGATATTGAATTACAGCAGTTGGGAGAAAAATTAATGAACAATAAAGTGGGCTCTATCGTAGCGATTGACCCTAGAACAGGTGGCATACTGTGCATGGTAAGCAGCCCCACCTACGACCCGCAAAGCATAGCCGGCCCCGAAGGAAGAAAGCGTTTTGCCGAGTTGCAGGTTGATCCACGTTCACCATTTATTAACAGGGCGGTAAACGCGAGGTATTCCCCCGGCTCTACTTTCAAAACTATTGTTGGTACGGTTGCCCTTACGGAAGGTGTGATAGATGATAAAATGACCACCACCTGTACGGGTGCTTATTGGGGCTGCGGCCGCAGGCTCGGATGTCTTGACCCCGGCACGTTTGCTTTTCGGGAAGCGGTTGCCCACTCCTGTAATACGTATTTCGCTATTACTTTTCGTAAGGTTATTGATGATCCAAAATTTCCAAATGCATCGGCTGCTTTAGCTAACTTTAATCGTTATGCATACTCATTCGGGCTTGGCCGCCCGTTAGGTACGGACGTACCTTTTGAAAAGGGGGGAAATATACCCGTGCCTTCTTATTACGATAAAATTTTTGGGCCGCGTTGGGTATCCTGTAACATTATTTCAAATGCTATTGGGCAAGGTGAAGTACAGACTACGCTTATGCAATTAGCCAATGCTATGGCCACCATAGCTAATAAAGGCTGGTATTATACCCCACACCTGGTTGACAGTATTGAAAACGCTGATAATGAGGATGAACACATGTTAGATTCATTCAAGGTTAAACACCATACCCTTGATATACCCGAGCATGTTTTTGACATAGTACAGGACGGTATGCAGGAAGTGATGGAATTTGGTACAGGTTCCGCAGTGCAGGTTCCTGGTATTGTAGTATGCGGTAAAACTGGTACGGTACAGAACAGCCTGAATGGCGTAAAGCTGCCAGACCACTCATTTTTTGGCGCTTTTGCCCCGAGGGGTGCACCACGTATAGCTATAGCTGTAATGTGCGAGAATGCCGGTATGGGGTCGCAGGCTGCTGCGCCTATTGCCAGTCTTATGATTGAAAAATACCTGAAAGATTCTATTCCCGAACCTGACAGACAGGCCCTGGTAGAACAGATGGCTGCCAAAAACCTGATACCAAAATATATGCTCCAGGAAATGCAGGCACAGGATTCGGCACGGAGAGCACGGCAGGAAAAAATATTGCAGCAAAAATTGGAAAAAGCCAAAAAAGACAGCGCCCATATTAATGCTGTTAGTCGCCCTGCAGCAAACGCTAACCCGGTTTCTTTACTTACTAATAAAAAAACACCTGCAAAAAAAGCAAAGTCTTTAACAGATACGGATATGACATTGGTGCGGCGTAATGAAAAACCCAAAAACACCAAAACTACAGGTATATAAATATGACTTATAACAAACCAATATCAAAAGGGGTTGACTGGCTGGTAGTATTCCTGTATGCTGTGTTGGTAGCTATAGGCATTTTATGCATTTTTATGGTGGAGTACAAGCCAGGCGTTAATGTTATCAGTGCTTTTTTAAGCGGTAAAACAAGCTATAGCAAGCAATTAATGTTCGCCGGTATATGTGTTATACTCGCAACGTTTATTTTGCTTAGCGACAGTAAGCTTTATACCGCCTTTGCCAACCTGTTTTATGTGCTGGGCATAGGGCTTATGATGGCCACATTTGTAATAGGCAAAAGCGTTAACGGCTCAAAAAGCTGGATACCCCTGGGCGGCGGTTTTAACCTGCAGCCGGCGGAATTATGCAAAATATTTACAGCATTGGCGCTGGCAAAATATATCTCGCTGCAGGACATGGATTTTTCAAAAACAAGGTCGCAGATAATTGCGGCAGGCATTGCCTTATTCCCCGCCGTATTATCAAGGCTGCAGCATGAAACAGGGCTTGCACTTGTGTACCTGTGTTTTTTTATTGCTATGTACCGGGAAGGGCTGCCGCCAAAAATTCTGGTAATTGGTTTTTCGTTTGCCGTGCTCGTGGTGGCCACACTGCTGGTTGACAAAAACTGGCTGGCAGGTATATTAACAGTTATCGCCGGTGCAGTGGCTTTTTTTATGCGCTCATTAATAAAGCGTGATAAGGCCGTGCTTATATATATTATACTTATATGGGGCGTATGCGTGGGTATTCAACGGTTTGCCGTGCCGTACATATTCAATAATGTGTTCGAATGCTATCAAAGCCAGCGTATTTATATGGCCATAGGGCTAACTTATGATTGCAATGAAAATAAAGCATTTAAAAACGGTACTTCAAAAACGCAGCACCAAACCGACGATTATAACGTAAGGCAAAGCAAAATAGCCATTGGTTCAGGCGGCTTAGCAGGTAAAGGCTTTTTAAAAGGTACACAAACACGCGGCAAATATGTGCCTGAACAAAGTACCGATTTCATTTTTACATCCCTGGGCGAGGCATTCGGTTTTGCCGGTTGCGCCATTTTTATGTGCCTGTATATAGCATTACTCTTGCGGATAGTATGGATAGCCGAAAGGCAGCGAAGTACCTTTAGCCGCGTATATGCTTATTGCGTGGCGAGCATCTTATTTTTCCATATTACCGTAAATGTGTGTATGACGATAGGCCTTTTTCCAAGTATCGGTATAGCTTTGCCGTTAATCAGTTACGGCGGTTCTTCACTATTGACATTTACAGTATTAATATTTATACTTTTGCGCCTTGATGCAGACAGGCAAATGGTGTTAAGGTAAAATGAATGGTTTAAAATTTGTATTGTTACTTCCAGGAACTTTATTATGCAGATAATTCCATTGTCAGAAGGTGTTTTTACTATTGACAAAACTAAAATTTTTGTTCCGTTTGATGTAAATGAAGACGACCTGCAAAAACGGGCCACAGGCAGCCTGCTGGTTGAAATACTGCCATTTGTTGTCATCACAAAAAAAGACATTCTTTTATTGGATACAGGCCTTGGTTTTTCGGTAAATGGAGAGCCGCAATTGCAGGCCAATTTAAAGGCCAATGGAATTGCTGCAGAACAGGTTACAAAAGTGCTGATGTCTCACCTGCATAAAGACCATGCCGGTGGCGTAAGTATAAAAGACAGGCTGGGTAACTTTCGCATTGCCTTTCCCAACGCAACCTATTATGTGCAAAGGAAAGAACTTGAGTTTGCCCTCGACACTGGTTTCCCTTCCTATATGTCAGAAGAAATATCTGTGCTGCAAAGCAGCCCGAATGTAGTTTTCTTAGATGGAGACGGAACGATTGACGGTTACATACGTTACCATGTTACAGGCGCGCACAGCCCTTATCACCAGGTATACTGGATTGAAGAAGACGGTGAAACCATTTTTTTTGGGGGGGATGATGCGCCGCAACTGCAGCAAATGAAAAACAAGTTTGTAGCTAAATATGACTACGACGGCAAAAAATGTATGATGCTGCGTCAGCAATGGTGGCAGGAGGGCAGGGAGAAGCACTGGACTTTTTTGTTTTACCATGATGTTAAGTCCCCGGTATTTAAGGAGTAGTGACACCGGTAACCGGCGCCACTACTGTAAGGTTAGCTACGGCCTGAGTACTTTATATGCGTGCATCCAGTCATTATTGAGGAACCCCGAAATGCACCACAAAATGCAGAGCGGTTCTATGGCACGGGCGGCTTCCGCCTTACCCATATCTTCCGTTTCCCAGCCAAAAGCGCTTAATATTCCTGACACGGTTTGCTTGGCCGCATCGTCGTTGCCGCAAATAAACATGCTTGGTTTGCCGCCTGTAAGTTGGGGCTTATACATTAATGTGCTGCCTACGCTGTTAAAGGCTTTTACAAATTTTGCACCTGGGGCAGCTTTCTGTAAGTCCTCCATTAATGAGTTGTCAAACGTTGTAGTAAAATGCAGCACACCGTTGGTAGGCGGTACACCTGCTATGGGGTTAGTAGCGTCAATTACTACTTTGCCATCAAGGTTGTTTATGCCTGCAATGCGCACAGCCTCTAACGTCGCGGTGCCTTTGGTAGCTAATACTATTATGTCACCATACTTGGCGGTTTCATCAAAAGTGCCTGTACCAATGCCTGTTTCATTACTGAATTTTACCACTTCTGCTTTTGAAGTGTCGCGTGTACCAAGCATTACATCGTAACCCTCATTCTTAAATGCTTTGGCAAGTGTTTGACCAACCATGCCTGAGCCGATTATGCCTGCTTTCATTTGCGTTGCTTTTTGAATTTTTATAAATGGTTTGAATGTTTTTTGGAAATTTTAGTTAGTGCGTACCCTGTGCATTGCTGTTATATACAATGGCAAATACTTTTGCAAAGTCAGCAATTTTTACATTGCCTAATGCAACCGGGTGATTTTTCCAATAATCTTCCGTCATGGCGCCAGTTCTTAATGCTGCTCCCATTTCTACATAGTTTTTTGCCACTTCTTCTGAAAGGCCGGCACCAATCATGCCCTGGTATGACTGTTCATCGGTAAATTCAACCCACGGTAAACCGGGCTTGCCGATAGCCTCCCCAATAGTTGATGCTATTGTTGCCGGTGTAATCTCATCACTCGCAATATATCTTACTGCATGCCCCGTAAAATTCAGGGTGAGCAATTCTTCACCGGCAGCAGCCGCAATGTCTGACGGGTCAACAATAACAAAAGTGCTGCCCGGTGCTCCATAATTGCCGCCCATAATGCCGGCCTGCTTAATAAGATTAACATTGCTCAGCAGGTTTTGATAAAAAAATGCCGGGCGCAGGTGTTTAATATTTACGTCTTCAAGTGTGTTGAGCGCAACTTCAGCCCGGTAAAGACCACTTACGGGGCCGCAGCCATCATCTAAATGAGCACCGATGCTGCTTAAGTTAACCACGTATTTTACCCCGGTTGCTTTTATAGCTTCGGCATAGTTTTTACCTATTTGCCCAATATAGCTTTTCCAGTCTGCTGCATCCCATTTTGGCGGTACCATGGTGTAAACTGCATCAGCGCCGCTAAATACGCCTGTTAAAAAAGCAATATCTTCCACGGTACCAATAGCCGCAGTGGCGCCCGCGGCTGTTAATTCTGCAAGGTTAGCTTCGTTGCGGCCTATAATTGTTACTGTGTGGCCTGCCTGTAATAATTGTAAAGCGAGCGGTTTTGTTATGTGGCCTGCGCCACCGGTTAATACATATTTCATAAAATGAGTGTTTGTGTAAAATGAATAAATTGTTATTTTATTTGTATATACAAATATTAAGATAAAAAAATTTAACCCGGTAATTCGTCAGAAAGACGGTTCATGTTAGCTACCAGCTTTGAACTTTCTTCCAGCCCCAGCACATGCGAATATCCTTCATAAAAATTCGTGAGGCACTCTTTTAACTGCGGCGTTAATTCCCGGCCCTTGGGTGTGGCGTATACACTGGTGGTTTTGCCTTCCGTTATTCTCACCACCAGCTTTTTTTCCTCCAGTTTTTCTATCAAACGCGTAATAGTACTGGGTTTCAGCTGCAATTCACCGGCAAGCGTACCCGGCTGCACACCCGGCTCTTCAATTACAATCATCAGCAGGTAGGCATGGCTTGGGCTAAGGCCTACCCTTTGCCAGCTTTCGTTTGCCAGCTTTTCCATCTTACGCGCAAGTGCGTTTGATGAAAAATACATGCATTTTCTAAACCTGCTTTCTGATGTCTTCATTCCTTAAGAACCTATTGTTTTCTCTTTGACGAAACAAAAGTAATACAAAATATTTGTATATACAAATATATTTTATAATTTCTCAAAATTATCCAAAAAAGCTTTCATGTAGTTATTCTGCCGGGGTATTTCCGCTGCAATATGCTGTTTAATAGTTTCAGCCGTTTGCACATAACCTTCACCGGTTAGTTCATTGCTTTCATGCTCGGTCATTCCGTCCAGTAAGTCCTGTTTTACTTCTATGTGAAATTGTACACCGGCAGCATGGTTGTTGTATATAAACCCCTGTTGCTCACACACTGCCGACCTGAATAACTGAACAGTACCTTTTGGCAACCTGAATGTATCGCCGTGCCAGTGGAAAGTGATAAATTCAGTAGGCAAGCCCGCAGTCAAAGGGTGTTCCCCAATTTTTTGCACTGGCCACCAGCCAATTTCTTTTTGGGTGTGGGCGTACACTTCTTCTCCCAGTACATTGGCAATAAATTGTGAGCCAAGGCAAACGCCCAGTACTTTTTTATCGGCTTCAATGGCAGCTTTTATGCATTGCTTCTCCAGCGTCATCCATGGGTAAATATTTTCTTCATACACCCCCATTGGCCCGCCTAAAATTACCAGCATATCAAATTGCCCGGGAACAGGAAAAGCATCGCCGTCAAAAACTTTTGTAAAGGCAGTGGTGTGCCGCTTTTCTGCGGCCCAATCTAAAATAGAACCGGGATATTCAAAAGGAACATGCTGAATGAAATGAATATGCATAATTTTTCCCTGTTACTTTTGTGTAGATTTACAAAGATTATATTACTGATGGCGAACGCAAATGTACATACCGAAGTGTCGCAATTAACACCGGCAGAAAAAGAATTTGAGAATAGCATACGGCCTGCGGAAATTATTGACTTTGCAGGGCAGCAGCAGCTTGTAGAAAACCTTATAATTTTTATAAAGGCGGCAAAAATAAGAGGTGAAGCGCTTGACCACATCTTATTTCATGGGCCGCCTGGGTTGGGCAAAACAACGCTGTCAAGAATTGTAGCCAATGAGTTGGGCGTGAGTATTAAGGAAACATCCGGCCCCGTAATTGAAAAGCCCGGGGACCTTGCGGGATTGCTTACCAACCTTAAAGCCAACGATGTTTTGTTTATTGACGAAATACACCGCTTAAGCACAGTGGTGGAGGAATACCTGTATGCCGCCATGGAGGATTTTAAGATTGATATTATGATTGACAGCGGCCCCAACGCGAGAAGCATACAAATAAACCTTGAGCCGTTTACCCTGGTGGGCGCTACTACAAGAAGCGGGCTGCTTACGGCGCCATTGCTTTCAAGATTTGGCATTAAATCAAGGCTGGAATATTATAATGCTGAAACGCTGCAAAAAATTGTTGAGAGAAGTGCGGCTATTATGCAGGCAGATATTTCTGCACAGGCTGCCGGTGAAATTGCACGCAGAAGCAGGGGTACGCCACGTATAGCCAACGGCCTTTTGCGGCGCGTGCGCGATTTTGCACAGGTGTTAAATGATGGCATTATTGATATTGGCATTACACAGCATGCGTTGAAAGCGCTGAATGTTGATGAACACGGCCTGGATGAAATGGATAACCGTATATTGGCCACTATTATTGAAAAATTTAAAGGAGGCCCCGTGGGATTGACAACCATTGCTACCGCCGTTGGAGAGGAAGCCGGGACCATTGAGGAAGTATATGAGCCATTTTTAATACAGGAAGGCTTTTTGCAGCGTACGCCGAGGGGCAGGGAGGCAACACATAAAGCGTACGGGCACCTGGACATTGCAGTAAATAATAGTGGTAACCAGGGCAATTTATTTGTATAGGCAAGAAACCTTTAAGCAGGATATTGTCGTTTTACCTGTAATACTTGGCTTTTGGCAAAAATGCCTATTTTTACCTTAATCAACATAACATGAAAACCTGGAAAAAAATCTTGCTTGCCATTTTGGTAATTTTTATTGTCATTCAGTTCTTTCGTCCCGCTAAAAATCAATCTACGCAAATTTTACCTACTGATATCAGCCAGGTGTACGGGGCTATACCGGCTGATGTAAATGAAATACTGGTAAAAGCATGTAACGACTGTCATTCTAATAATACAAAATATCCCTGGTATAATAACATACAACCGGTGGCGTGGTGGCTTAATAACCATATAGAAGAAGGTAAAAGGCATTTAAACTTCAGCGATTTCAGCAGCGGACATATTGCGCGCCAATATAAAAGAATGAAGGATTGCATAAAGGAAGTGAAAGAAGGCGATATGCCACTAGACTCATACCTGTGGATACATAAAGATGCAGAGCTTACGGATGTTGAAAAGCAAAAATTATACGATTGGTTTAACGCCGTGCAGGACACTATAAAGGCACGGTACCCCGCAGACAGCTTAATATTGCCCAAAAGACCGCCCCGCCCCAAGTAATTCCATTATAGCAAATTAATATCTCCGGGCGGTACGCAACAACTGGTGGCAACAACCTTATTAGCTTATTTGTAGTAAGTTTTGTTGCTTTGCAGTTGAATATGATTGTATGCTTACGAACGTATTAATTAATGTAACGTCGGAAATAGGAACGTTAAAACGCTTAGTAATACACAGCCCGGATGGCGGTATTGGCAAAGTTGTACCAAGTAAATTTAAAGAATGGTTGTATGACGATACCGTGCACATTGCCCAAATGCGCAGGGAATACAATGAGTATATAAAGTTGTTATTGTATTTTCTTGACCCGGATAAAATACCTTACATAACTGCGTTTGAGCAAAAGCAGCAGGATAAAGCGCAGCCTGATTGCTACAAGCCCGGCCACCCGGATTATTTTAACAGCGATAAAGTACTTGACGTACAGCACCTGCTTTACCAGGTATTATTAAAAAACGACATTCGACGCCGCATAATAGCTGCCGTTTGTGCCTGGGAAGGGGTGAGCTTTGCTACCGAGCGGAAGTTAGACGCTATACAGGATGCGGCAACACTTACCAACGTGCTGATAACAGGTGTATTAAAATCGCCGGATGGAAAATCAAGCGAATTTGTTTTTCCGCCTTTGCCGAATTTCATTTTTACCAGGGATATCAGCATTGTTATTAACGACCACATTTTGTTAAGCAACGCTGCAACAGCCGCAAGGGAACGTGAATCGTTGCTGATGAAGTTTATTTCTTTTTATCACCTGTTTGAAAAAGAGCGGGAAAAGGTGATTGAAATATCTGAATCAAGCGATTTTTTCCTGCTTGATGAAAAAGAGCAACAATATTATAAAACCTCTGTTGAAGGGGGCGATGTAATGATGATTGCCCCTAATCACCTGTTGATAGGCTGCAGCGAGCGAACCACACCCAGTGCCATTGATGAAATAATACATGCTGTTTACCGGAATAATAAAACGGGCATTGAAAAAATAAGCGTGATAAAAATACCAAAGTCGCGGGCCATCATGCATATTGATACAGTATTTACCCATGTGAGAAAAGATACCTGGGTATTATTTGGCAAAATGAGCGAACGGGTGGTACAGGCAAAAAACCAGCAGCAGTATTCATATTATCTTGATTTTCTTGATAAGCAAGTGGCCGCCGATTATGAAACTGCCGAAATATTGCGCTACTATAAACCCCTGCAAGAAGTGTATGATGCCAGCAAAAATTACCGGCAAGATGTGAGTTATATAATAAAGGGGCTGGAAAGCCTGTTACGCAATATAAGCGTGGAAGACTATGGCGTGCCTGAAGATGAAGTAAAAATAATCTATAGCGGTAATAACGTGTTTCCGTATGATGAAAGGGAACAATGGACAGACTCCTGCAACCTGCTGGCGCTAAAAGATGGCGTGGTTGTTGGGTATGACAGGAATGACGAAACATTCAAAGGCTTTGAAGCTAATGGTTTCTCTATCATCCGCGCGTCGGACCTGTTTAAGAAATTTGAACGCAAAGAATTAACACCGGCTGACGTAACGAATACACTAATATTGCTGCCGTCGGCAGAATTGTCACGGGCCAGGGGTGGCGCTCATTGCATGAGCATGCCCTTGCTGAGAGGAAAAATTTAAATGTATGACACAGGTTGCATCCACCATATTAATGATACGCCCGGCAGCGTTCGGTTACAATACTGAAACGGCTGCCAACAATGTTTTTCAATCCACAACATCGCTTTCCCAGAGCGAAGTACAACAAAAAGCGCTGGAGGAGTTTGATAACTTTACAGTTACGCTGCGTAAAAAGAAAATTGAGGTGATTGTGGTGCAGGATACGGAAAAACCCGTAAAGCCTGATGCCATTTTCCCCAACAACTGGTTTTGCACCTTGCAGGACGGAACACTGGCGGTATTCCCGATGTTTGCCCCAAACAGGCGACTGGAGAAAAGGGATGATATGCTGCAAACGCTGGTAACTGAATATGATACAAGAGATGTAGAAGACTGGAGCGAATATGAAGCAGAAAGCCTTTTTTTGGAAGGCACGGGCAGTATGATAATCGACCACGTGAACAACCTTATTTATGCCTGTATATCACCGCGTACGAACAAAACGGTATTGGAAAAATTTGCCCGGGCACACAGCTATAAGGTCATCACGTTCCAGGCTACGGATGAAAATGGGGTGCAGGTGTATCACACCAACGTAATAATGCATATAGGTGAAACTTACGCAGTAATTTGCCTTGAAGCAATTACGGATGAAATGGAACGCATTGCGGTATCGCAACTGCTTATAGCCACCGGCCATGAGATAATACCCATTACACTAAAGCAGGTACATGCCTATGCAGGTAATATGCTGCAGGTTAAAAATAACAAAGGCGATAAATTTACCGTACTCAGCAGGCAGGCACTTAAATCGTTGACCAAAGAGCAAAAAGACATCTTGCAAATTCACACCACCTTATTACCTATTGATATTACAACGATTGAAACTATTGGCGGTGGCAGCGTACGTTGCATGATGGCAGAGATTTTCCTGGAAAAGAAATAAAATGCTTTTCAGGCGCTTTTACTTTTGGCTGTAAAAAATTTAACCACGGCAGCCAGCGAAACCAGGGCCCAGGTGCCTTCAAGTATAACGAAGGGGATATAGCGTATAAGTACGGAAGCAAGACATGCAAGCGCGGCGCCGGCCACATTGAGCAAGGCATACGCGAGGCCATCTTTTGATAATTTTCCGGCAAGGTTTAGCAGGAAGGCTACCAGCAGGATGAATACACCTGCAAAGCCGATATAATCATTAACAGAAAATTGCATAGTTTTTCACGATTTTTGTATAGTGTTTGCGTAGCAAAAGTACAATTTGCAACCATAAACGCATTTGTGACTATTTATGACAACACCTTTAAAACATATAGCCGGCATTGCTTTCGCGACAGGTATTATTTGCCTGGCCGCTTGTAACAATAACAAAGCAAAAGAAGAAAAAGCCGTTCCTGATTCATTGGTTTCAAAAGAACTTTCCGGCGATGACTCTTTACAACTGGTGCATGATATTGATTCCGCAGATTACGCTTCCCTCTTTAAAAATAAAACCAATGTTTGGGCAAGCACTGTTCTTGCAGACAAAGGAATTAAATGGACAAATTTTGCACTGTCAGATTTTTGGCGGGATGACAGCATTAAAGAAATGAGCGGGTATGCTTTGGACAAAAAGTTTTTAAATGATTACGCTATCTTTCTCACATGGTCTCCTGACAGCGCTTATATACTTGACAGGGGCGCTTATGGTGTAACCATGGCGAGGGACAAAAAAGGGCAACTGTATGTGCAGGATGGCGATGTTGACACAGAAGTGCGTTTATATAACCCGAACAAAAATTCTTATGCGAAGCTTTTTTTCTGCGGGCCCGGCACCAGTGTTTGGGATGCGCACTGGCCGGATGCTGAGCAGGTGGCATTGCTGGGTACGGTTGATACAAGTTCAAACCATCACCCTGACACATTGCTTTGGCTTATTAATGTAAAAGATAATTTTTTCAGGAAGTATAAATACTCAAAGCAGTAGCATGACTGAAGCAGCCGCAATAACAGAGGCCGGTATATGGCAGTTGCTGGAAACAGTAATGGACCCTGAAGTACCCGTGCTTTCTGTTGTAGACCTCGGGGTTGTGAGACGTGTTGAAATAATTAATGATACCACTGTTAAATGCGTTGTTACGCCTACCTATTCAGGCTGCCCTGCAACAGACGTTATTAATATGAGTATAAGACTTGCCTTATTGCAAGCTGGGTTTAAAAATATTGATATTCAAACAGTGCTTTCACCCGCGTGGACGACGGAGTGGATGACACAAGCAGGCAGGCAAAAACTAAAAGCTTACGGTATTGCACCACCTAATGAGCAGCAAATTGTTTGCACTATTGATGCCTTTCAGCAGGAAGAAGCGGTGCAATGCCCGCAATGCAACTCATACAACACCAGGTTAATAAGCAGGTTTGGTTCAACGGCATGTAAGGCACTGTACCGCTGTGAAGATTGTAAAGAGCCTTTTGATTATTTTAAATGCCATTAATTACAAAGGCAATACCTTTTTTACCCAGTCAATGCTGTGTTTAACAAAGCCGGGCGGCGGAAAACGCATGCCAACATAAATATTGGCATCATAAAAGCGTTTTTGAAAAAGCGTATTATCATCCTCATTATGGGAATACTTCCGGTAATTGCCGTCAATACCCGCAAAAAACTTTTGATTGCTCCAGCCGGCGGAAACCCGGGCGCTATAGCCGAACGACACAACAGACTGCTTTTGTTTTACTTTTTGCAAATCATCATCAATAAGTGTTGATGAAACAAAATTAACGCCGATGCTTGGGCCGGCGCTTACTGCAAAATAGCAATTCTTGGCAAAAACAAAGCTTGCCGCCGCAGGCAGGCCAATACTTATATCCGTGTTGCGGGTATATTCATCTTTTCCTTTTGATACAGAAGTGTCTTCATCGGTGATTTTAAAGAAGTAAGTATAAATAGTTGGCAAAAATGTATAGGCCGTTTTTAACTGGTGTTCTGTACCACTCACCAGCCCCGATACCGAGAAACGCCTGTTACAATTATACGTTAAGCTGCCGCCGGTTTGTATTACCCGCAGGTCGGGAAACTGGAAATAAGGGTCACCGGGTTTCCAATCCTCGTAAAAATCTTTGGTATTCAGCAGGTAAAACCCTTTGTCATCGCTTCTTTCCAGTTTCAGGTAAAACCTGTTAAGCCTGAAAACAAAGGCCAGGTCGTTGCGTGTAGTTGTGCCTTTTTTGTCAGTGCTGTTGTTTATGGTTAAAATTTTGCTTGAAAACGCGTAAGCCACATCAATAAATGAATACGCTACCCCGATTTTAGTTTGGTAAATTTCGTTAGGGCTGAAAATGAACTTTAACCCGCTTGCATCAGACAGCCTGAATTGCATATTGTAAGTTCCATAGCTAAGTGATGTATTGATATAATTGCTGTAAGACTGCAGGTAACCAGAGTCGCTTGCCGGTTTTAAGGTGTTTGTGCCTGCTGTTTGCGCAAACAGCATATTAGTTACTAAAAGAGAAATTATAAGTGTAATAAGCCGGTTTTTCGTCATCACTTCAATTACGTGGATATAAGTAATTTTATGTTTGTAATCTAAACTTACAGCAATGTCTTCGATTATTTTCAATATTCAAAATAACACCGCGTTTATTACATTCAACAGGCCTGAAAAACTAAACGCGTTTAACCGTGAGATGGCATTATTGCTGCAAAGCAGGCTTGATGAATGCGCATCGTTGCACGAGGTGCGTTGTGTTTATATTACCGGCGCCGGTAAGGCTTTCAGCGCGGGGCAGGACCTGGAGGAAGTGGCTGACCCCCAAGGCCCGGGTTTGGAGAAAGCGCTGCTTGAACAGTATAACCCCATAGTAACGCGCATACGCAACCTGCCCAAACCAGTTGTAGCGGCAGTTAATGGTGTGGCTGCAGGTGCCGCTGCCAATATTGCTTTATGCTGCGATGTTGTAGTGGCCTCGCAGGCTGCATCATTTATACAGGCATTTAGTAAAATTGGGTTAATACCCGATAGCGGCGGCACTTATACCCTGCCGCGCTTAATTGGCTGGCAAAAAGCAAGCGCATTAATGATGCTTGGCGATAAAGTGCCTGCTGCCGAAGCTGAACGGCTGGGTATGGTGTACAAAGTTTTCTCTGCGGAAACATTTGACGAAGAGGCTAAAGCAGTTGCCTCAACCCTGGCGACCATGCCAACAAAAGGACTTGCCTTTACAAAACACGCTTTAAATTATTCAGCAACAAACAACCTTGAAGCGCAGTTGCTGCTGGAGGATGAACTGCAGCAAAAAGCCGGTGCAACGCACGATTACAAAGAAGGCGTACAAGCGTTCCTGGGAAAAAGGAAACCAAATTTTAAAGGGGAATGATGCAGAGGCTGATTTAGTAAACTTTATTTAACTTCCTCAAAATCAATATAGTCGTCTTTTGACGGCTTGGCAGTGGGGGTAGGCCGCGTTTGAGGGCGTGCCGCCTGGCTGGTTTGCTGCTGGCGCATCTGCTCCTGCTGCATGCGTTGAAAATCGTTCATTTTGCTCTTCATCTGCGAAGCTGCTTTCGATACAGGCATAATAAGACCGAATACCAGTTTGTACAAAAGGTATATCATAAAGCCTGCAAAAATCAATTCTAACAAATCCATAGCACCCGCAAAGATAGTGCATTCATTGTTTAAGGAAATCCCAAATAAACATAAATATCCGCCGTTCAACACAACAGCAACAGGCGGGGCGCCGGTTATGCCATCCAAAATATAACAATGCTCCTGCAAACATTTGGAAGTTATTTACTTTATTACATATCTTTGCACCGGAAAAGCAATAGAAGAAGGGAACGAAGTCGTTCCCTTCTCTTTTTACTATATGGCAACAGATTTACAAATTCAGCAAATAGAGCAATTGGTTGACGAAACGCTTGCCGCCGAGCCTGAATACTTTAGGGTACAGGTTAGAATAAAACCTACCAATAATGTTAAGGTGTTTATTGAAGGCGACAAGGGTATAACTATTGAAAAATGTGTGCAGTTTAACCGGAGCCTTTATAAGAAATTAGACGAAAGCGGGCTATTCCCTACGGGAGATTTTTCGCTGGAAGTGTCTTCGCCCGGCGTTGATGAACCTTTAAAAGAACACCGCCAGTACAACCGTAACATAGGCAGGTTTGTGGAAGTGGTATTTATTGACGGCTCAAAAAAAACGGGAAAGCTGGTACAGGTGGCAGAAGCTGATATTATTATTGAAAGCGTTGAGGGTAAAGGCAAAAAAGCAGTAACACAGCAATTGGTAATTCCATTTAATAACATAAAAACTACAACAGTTCAAATCAAATTTTAATTCTGCATGCAAGTGCAGGCAAGCTTAAAAACTTCATGTATGGCGAGTATAAATCTAATTGAGGCATTCCAGGAATTTAAGGACGCGGAAAACATTGACCGTCCTACGATGATGAAAGTGGTGGAGGATGTGTTCAAAACCCTGCTTCGTAAAAAATATGGCAGCGATGAGAACTTTGATGTAATTGTTAATGCCGAAAAGGGTGACCTTGAAATAATCCGCAGGCGTATGATTGTGGAGGACGGGGAAGTAATGGACCCGCTTGCTGAAATAGCCTACAGTGATGCCATTAAGCTTGAGCCTGATTTTGAAGTTGGTGAAGAATTGTACCAGGAAGTTGATATACTAGATTTTGGCCGCCGCGCTATTTTGGCCGCCAAACAAACGCTGGCAAGCCGTATTGGCGACCTGAAAAAGAATGTGCTGGTAAAAAAATACGGCGACCGCGTTGGCGAAATTATTACCGCCGAGGTTTACCAGGTTTGGAAAAAAGAGGTTTTGCTGCTGGATGAAGAAGGCAGTGAGCTGATTTTGCCAAAAAGTGAGCAGATACCGCAGGATTACTTCAAAAAAGGCGAAAACATACGGGCAGTAGTGAAGAAAGTGGACATGAAGAACAATTCGCCGGTAATTATTTTAAGCCGTACCAGCCCCGATTTCCTGGCAAAACTGCTTGAAATTGAGGTGCCTGAAATATTTGATGGCCTTATTACCATCCGCAAAATTGTGCGTGAGCCGGGTGAGCGTGCTAAAGTGGCCGTGGAAAGCTTTGATGACAGGATTGACCCGGTAGGCGCCTGCGTGGGTATGAAAGGCAGCCGTATACACGGCATTGTGCGCGAACTGAAAAATGAAAATATTGACGTTATTAATTTTACCAATAATATACAATTGCTTATTCAGCGCTCGCTTACGCCGGCCAAAATAAGCTACATGGAAATAGATAATGAAAAAAAGCATGTAGAAGCTTATTTAAAAGCCGATCAGGTATCGCTGGCAATAGGCAGGCGCGGTGTAAACATAAAACTGGCTTGCGAATTGACGGGCTATGATATTGATGTTTACCGCGAAACTGAAGAGCACGAAGAGGAGTTTGATATTGACCTGGAAGAATTTAGCGATGAAATTGAATCGTGGATAATTGATGAATTTAAGCGTGTTGGCTGTGATACCGCCCGCAGCGTACTTAACCTTACGGTGGATGAACTTGAACGCAGAACAGACCTTGAGCGTGAGACCATTGAAGATGTAAGAAAGGTACTGAAGGAAGAATTTGACAGGGAGTAAACCATAGCCTGCAAAAAAGGGTTTTATTTATTTTGGGTTACAAAAGGCGCTTTGCGGTATAGTATGATAGTTAAAGCATAGTTTTACAATATTTTACGCATGTAAAGTGTTGCAGCGGTAGATTTGCAGGAAAAAGTTAAAAGTGAAGCCGGCAAAAAGCAACATATTGTTGATTTGGCTGGTCTCCAATAAAATTAAGGCGCATATTAACCGGTGTTATAAGCGCAGGAATAAAAAACATTGAATGTCAGAATTGAAATTACCAAGATTGTTACAAGCCGCAAGAGAGTTCAACATTGGACAGGATACCCTTATTGAGTTTCTTGTAGGCAAAGGATTTAGCCGCGACGCATTGGGGCCTACCTCAAAGCTTACTGAAGATATGTACAGGGCTTTGCAGGCTGGTTTTCAAAGCGATAAAGTTGCCAAAAATAAAGCTGACCAAATAGAAATACCCAAAGGTGTACAGGGAGAAAGGGAAAGAAAGAAAAAAGACGAAGAGGTAATCTCTTTTGGAAAAGAGGTAAAGCCCGCACCTAAAGAAGAGCCGAAACCCGAAGCAGTAAAACCCGAACCGGTGCCTGAGCCAGTTAAAGAGGTAAAACCCGAGCCCGCACCTGTTACAGAAGAAGTAAAGCCCCAGGCGCCCCCGGTTGTTGCAGAAGAACCTGAAATACTTAGAATAGAAGCCCCGGAATTGGAAGGACCTAAAATAATTGACAAAATAGACCTGTCTTCCATAGATTCTTCCACGAAGCCAAGGAAAGACATAAAGAAAAAAGAAGAAAAGCACGAGCCTGTTGAACAGCCGGTTGAAAAAATAGAGGAACCGGTACATGAAGAAGAGGAAGAAGAAATAGTGGAAGAGGAAGAATTGGCAGATATAGAAGAAGAGGAACATGAAGAAGAAGGGGAAGAAGAGCGGGTGATAGAAAATATAAAAGCAGAGAAAATTGAGGGGCCAAAAATACTTGGCAAAATTGACCTGCCTGCCGACAGCGACACAAGACCAAAACCTGTTGGGCGTGACGAAAAACGTAAACGTAAACGCATACCCATTGATAAAAAACCGGGTGACAACCGGGGTGGTGGCCAGCCGGGCGTTCAAAGCAGGGATAACCGTGGTGAAGGCCACGGCGGCTTTAACCGCGACAGGGGAAATAATGCCGGCGGCCAGGGAGGTTTTAACAGGGGCGGAAACCAGCAGCAGGGTGGTCAACAGCATGGTGGTGGCTTTAACCGCGACAATCGTGGAGGCCAGCAACACGGGCAGAATAGGCCCGGGGGCGACAATCGCCCGGCACGTAAGCCTATTACCATCAATAAAGCAGGAGCAGGGGGCAACCGTCCTTCTCATGGTGCGCATAGGGAGGATAAAGAAATTGACCAGAAAGAAATACAGGAAAAGATAAGGGAAACCCAGGCAAAACTTGCGGGTTCCGGCGGGCGCGGTAAAAGCCTTAAAGCTAAATACCGCCGCGAAAAACGCCACGAAATGGCTGAGGCCGTGGATGGTGAAGCAGAATCAAACAAATTGCAGGTTACAGAGTTTGTAACAGTGAGCGAACTGGCAAACCTGATGGATGTGAGTTTTGCTGATGTTATCAGCAAGTGTATGAGCCTTGGTATTATGGTGTCAATTAACCAGCGTCTTGACGCCGAAGTAATTGAACTGGTGGCGGGTGAATTTGGGTATGAAGTAGAATTTATGGGCCTGGATGATGTAGAGGAGGAAGAAGAGGAAGAAGAAGACGAAGAAGAAACGCTGGAACCGCGGGCGCCCATTGTTACCATTATGGGGCACGTTGACCATGGTAAAACTTCGTTGCTTGACTATATACGAAGCGCTAACGTGGTTGCCGGTGAGGCGGGGGGTATTACCCAGCACATAGGTGCTTACGAGGTTACACTGCCAAACGGTAAAAACATTACTTTCCTGGATACGCCGGGCCATGAAGCATTTACTGCGATGCGCGCCCGCGGTGCTAAAGTTACCGATATAGCCGTTATTGTTATTGCCGCGGACGACGCAGTGATGCCCCAAACAAAAGAGGCCATCAGCCATGCGCAGGCAGCAGGTGTGCCCATGATATTTGCCATTAATAAAATAGATAAAGACGGGGCTAACGCGAAAAAGATATATGAGCAACTATCGCAGATGAACCTGCTGGTGGAAGAATGGGGTGGTAAATACCAAAGCCAGGAACTCTCCGCTAAAAAAGGGTTAAATGTTGATTTGCTTCTCGAGAAAATATTGCTGGAGGCGGAATTGCTTGACGTAAAGGCAAACCCGCATAAAGAGGCTACCGGTACAATAATCGAAGCCTCGCTGGACAAAGGCCGTGGCTATGTGGCAACGCTGCTTGTACAAAATGGTACGCTTAAGCAGGGAGACCTGTTAGTGTCAGGCCAGTATTTTGGTCGTGTAAAAGCCATGTTTAATGAGCGTAACCAGCGGGAGCAGGAAGCGCCGCCATCAACACCGGTGGTTATACTCGGTTTAAACGGCGCTCCGCAGGCCGGTGAAAAATTCAGGGTGTACCAGGATGAAGCAGAGGCTAAGGATGTTGCTACAAAACGCGCCCAGTTGGTGCGCGAGCAGGGGCTGCGCGCCAAGAAACACATTACGCTGGATGAAATCGGCCGTCGTCTTGCATTGGGTAACTTTAAGGAATTAAATGTTATCATCAAAGGCGATGTGGATGGCTCCGTTGAAGCGCTGAGCGATTCGTTGCAAAAACTTTCAACAGAAGAAATCGCCGTACAGGTAATACTGAAAGGCGTAGGCCAAATATCAGAAAGCGATGTTGTACTTGCGGCTGCATCTGATGCTATCGTGGTAGGCTTTAATGTACGCCCTTCATCCCAGGCTAATAAACTGGCTGAACACGAAGGTGTGCAGATAAAGATGTACTCAATCATTTACAACGCTATCGAAGAAGTGAAGAGCGCCATGGAAGGCCTGCTTGAACCTAAGGTAGAAGAGAAAGAAGTAGCCAACGTTGAGATAAGGGAAGTATATAAGTTTGATAAGGCCACCGTGGCAGGTTGCTATGTTACTGATGGCAAGGTTAAGCGTGACAGCAAGATCCGCGTGTTCCGTGATGGCATACTTACTTACCCCCGCACAGAGGGTGGTTTTGCAGAGTTGGGTAGCCTGAAGAGGTTTAAAGACGATGTAAAAGAGGTTGCTTCAGGGTACGAATGCGGTTTAACCATTAAGAATTTTGCAGACATAGCTGTTGGTGATACCATTGTTGCATACGAAGAAACTGAAGTAAAAAGAACGCTGTAATAATAACAGGTACGGAGTTAGTTGTATTAAGCTGCTTTCCAGGCGCTTTGCACTGTTAACTTCGTACTTATTTTTTGTTAAAAACACCTGCCAACCCCCTTTTTGGGTGCTGAATAGTTATTTTTGATTCTATTTCAAATTATGAGAAGAGTATTTTTTGTGCTGCTTGCAGTTTCCGTTTGCTTTGGCACTAAAACTTTTGCCCAAACGCAAAAGGTGGTGGCGGATAAAATAGTTGCCCAGATAGGCGACAAGATAATCCTGCATTCAGATATTTATAACGCTATTGATGACTACAGGCGCCAGGCCGAAGCCACCGGTACAAAGGTAAACCTGCCCCCCCACCCGGAATGCTCTTTTTTAGAAGGCCAGCTTATCCAAAAAGCGCTTGTTATACAGGCCGGCAAGGACTCAATACCCCTCAGCGACGACGAACTTGATGCGTTGCTTGATAACCAGATACGCGCTTTTATTCTCCAGTATGGAAGCCAGCAGGAGCTTGAACTGGTTGCCGGCAAGAGCGTGTACCAGATAAAAGAAGACCTTCGCGAACCATTTAAGGAGCGGAAACTTGCTGACCAGATGCGCGAAAAAATACTGTCAAACGTAAAAATTACTCCCACAGAAGTAAAAGATTTTTTTGAAAAAATACCAAAAGACAGCCTTCCTTTCCTGGAAAGTCAATTGGAGATTAACCAGATAATAGTGTACCCCAAGCCGAATAAGGATGTGGAGCAATACTCAATTGATCAGTTAAACGAATGGAAAAAAGAAGTTGAAAGCGGTAAGCAGAAATTTGACGTTTTGGCAAAGTTATACAGTATGGACCCCGGTAGTAAAGACCAGGGCGGCCAGTACAGCGTAAACAGGAATGATAAACAATGGGACCCCACCTGGTTTGCTGCCATCTGGAAATTGAAAGAAGGCCAGGTTTCACCGGTAATAAAGTCAAAATTCGGTTTACACATAATACAAATGGTTAGCCGCGCGGGTGATGACGCCATTGTGCGCCATATACTGCTCCTGCCCACCGTAACGTCCAAAGAAATTGCAACAGCTACGGAAGAACTTGACAGTATACGTACACAAATATTGGCCGGCAGGATGAATTTTGGCGCTGCGGTAAATAAATTTAGTGAGGACGAAAACAGCAAAAATAATGGCGGCCAGGTAATGGCGCAGGATGGGTCAACTATGCTTACTATTGACCAGTTGGACAAAGACATGGTGGTAGCACTTAAAAATATGAATCCCGGCGACATTTCAAAACCACTGGTGTATAAGGATGACCGCCAGCGTGATGCCGTGCGGCTTATATACTTAAGAACCCGTACCGCCCCACATGTGCAAAACCTGAAAGACGACTATAATGCCATTGCGCAGGAAGCATTGGAGCATAAAAAGGCTGAAGTAATGCAAAAGTGGTTTAAAGACCACATCAACACCTACTATATTAATATAGACAAATCATTTAACGCGTGTGCCAATATAGCACCGTGGATACAAGCTGAGAACAATGGCGCCAGCGCGTCAAAGTAGCATACAAAATTGAGTTTTACTTTACTGGTTCGCCCGGTATTTTTTCGAAAATGCCGGGCGAACTTTATTTAGGCACTGTTTTGAACCGTTGCACGCTGCGTGAGGAGCAGAGACATGCTGCGCCTAAAAGGGCAATCTGTTAAAGCAACTAAAAAAAACATGCAAAAATTTGGAAATTGCATGTATGTACATGTATATTTGCATTGTGAAATTAGAAGAGGCCATAAAAAGCAGTAAATTCAAGAACGAAGTGCACAAAGCAGGATTGAATATTTTATATACTGCCTGGTGGTTAAAAACCATTATGAGCAGGGAATTGAAGGAGTATGGGTTAACCCACGAGCAATATAATGTATTGCGGATATTAAAAGGTAAACACCCTGACCAAATGTGTGTGCGGGATATTGCCTGCAGAATGATAGAGAAAAACTCGAATGTGCCGCGTATTGTGGACAGGCTGGAAGTAAAAAAACTGGTAAAACGTAACACATCGGCAGAAGACAAGAGAGAAACGGTAATAACACTTACACCAGCCGGCCTAAACATATTGGCAATAACTACCGAAAAAATAAACATACTTTTTGAAGAAAATGTTACTATGGATAGTGAGTGCGCAGAGAAGTTGAACGCGTTGCTTGAAAAAGTAAGAGAAAGAGAATAAATTTTTTTTTGGAATAATATATGTACATACATGTAAATAAAAAAGGAGAAAATTGTATGAACACTATTTTATATAAAGCGTCAGAAAGAGGCCATGCCAACCATGGGTGGTTAGACAGCTACCATTCCTTCAGTTTTGCAGGCTATTACGACCCTAAAAAAATACATTTTGGGGCTTTACGGGTATTAAATGACGATACAGTAAAAGGTGGTTTTGGTTTTTCAAGGCACCCGCATGACAATATGGAGATTGTTTCCATACCCCTTTCCGGCGACCTGGAACATAAAGACAGCACAGGGCGTAACGAAATAATACGCCAGGGTGATGTGCAAATAATGAGCGCCGGCAGCGGTATTGCCCACAGCGAAATGAACGCTAATAAAAACAAGGACGTAAAGTTTTTACAGGTATGGGTATTTCCCAAAGAGCAGAACATTGCCCCGCGCTATGAGCAAAAAACATTCAGCCATGAGGGCAGGCACAACAGCATTCAAACGGTGGTTGCACCCGACGACAGCAGCGCCGTTTGGATAAACCAGGACGCATGGTTTTCCCTGGCCGATTTTGACAAAGATTTTTCAGCAGAATATGAATTTAAAAAGAAAGGTGATGGCCTGTATGTATTTGTGCTTGAAGGCGTTGTAAGTGTGAATGGCCAGGTATTAGCGAAAAGAGACGCCCTTGGCATTACAGGCACAGACATTGTTAAGCTTACCGCCGGGGAAAAGGCAGAATTATTGCTGATTGAAGTTCCTATGCAGTTAAATTAAATTATACAACAAATAAAACAACAAAAAATGGCAACGTACAAAATTGATCCCGCACATTCAGAAATTATGTTTAAGGTAAGGCACCTGATGATATCAAACGTAACAGGCAGCTTTAAGAAATTTGACGCTACAGTGGAAAGTGAAGCGCCTGATTTTACCGACGCCAAAATATCCTTTGAAGCAGATGTTGACAGCGTGGACACCAATAACGCCCAACGGGACGGGCATTTAAAAAGCGACGACTTTTTTAACGCAGAACAATACCCTAAACTGACTTTTGTATCAACAGGCATTACAAAAGAAGGCGACGAAGACTATAAACTGGAAGGCAACTTAACCATACGTGACATAACAAAGCATGTAACACTGAATGTTACTTACAATGGCACAACGGTTGATCCCTGGGGACAAACAAAAGTGGGCTTTGAAATAACAGGAAAAATTAACCGCAAAGAATTTGGCCTTAAATGGCATGCAGCTACTGAAACAGGCGGCCTTGTTGCCGGTGATGAAGTGAAACTTGCGCTGAATGTGCAGTTGCTTAAAACCGCCGCGCAGGTAGCAGCGTAAAATACCCGGGATGGCGCCGGTTTAGCGAGATTGAGGCGAAAGGTTTTGAAGCAAGACGCCATCCCCTTTTTTGTGATTTGGTTTAGCCGGCAATATATGAGCCGGGAAGAGGAATTTATATGAACATCGAAATAATTTCAGGCAGCCCGAGAACAGCCAGTGTAACACACAGGCTGGTGGTTTTCCTGGAGAGATACTTGAGGGAAAGAACAGAGCACAACATAAATGTGATAGATGTGCGCGACTGGGAATTACCGTTGATGCAACAGGAAGTTTATGCGCATGAAGGCAAAGCACCCGAAGCGCTGCAGCCGCTGGCGAAGCGTATGTTTGAAGCAGATGCCTTTATACTGGTTAGCCCGGAATACAACGGCAGTTATACCTCGGCATTAAAAAACCTGTTTGATCATTTTCCCAAGCAAACACACAAGGTTTTTGGGGTGGTAACCGCCAGCACGGGCGCCCTGGGGGGTATGCGGGCGGCACAGCAAATGCAGTTATTGATAATTGCCCTGTTTGGCATCGGGTCACCTTATATGCTGGTAACGCCGCATGTTGATAAACGGTTTGACAGCGAAGGCAACCTGCTTGACACCGGCTTTCAAAAAAATATTGATGTGTTTATCACTGAATTTCTGTGGCTTGCTGAAAATTTGGCCCCTGAAATGAAATCAATTGTATAAATAACAATTTAGTACCGTAAACGGCGTAACTTTGCGCCTTCTCCGGGAAACTACCATGAGTGATGAAATAAAACACGAATGCGGCCTTGCCTTCGTTCGTCTAAGAAAACCATTCTCTTATTACCTGCAGCAGTATGGTACGGTAATGTACGGCCTAAACAAGTTGTACCTTTTAATGGAAAAGCAGCACAACCGCGGCCAGGATGGCGCGGGGGTAGCAGCGGTAAAGCTGCATGTTGAGCCAGGCCACCCATACCTGCAGCGTATGCGCAGCACAGCGCCCCAGCCAATAGCGGATATATTCTTTAAAATAGGGCAGGAACTGCAGGAGTGGGAAAAATACCTGCCCGATATAAAAAAGCACCCGGGGCTTATGAAGGGGCATTTACCCTTTTTAGGCGAATTACTGCTGGGCCATTTACGTTACGGTACACAGGGTAAGAATAATGTAGAATTTTGTCATCCCTTTATTAAAAGAGATATAGTTCCCGGCAAAAATTTAGCGATGGCCGGGAATTTTAATTTGGTGAATACGGAGGAGCTTTTTGCACTGATTAATGTAAAACCGGGTGAGTTTCAAAAACAGAGCGACCTTGCGGCCATGATGGAGGTGATACATCATTTCCTGTCAAAAGAAGATGATAAAAACCCCAATAATGCCGATATATCAGCAGTGTTGAAAAAGGCTACCCCGCTGTTTGACGGTGGTTATACCGTAGGCGGCCTTATTGGCAACGGGCACAGTTTTGTTATGCGCGACGCGCATGGCATAAGGCCGGCCTATTATTATATAAACGATGAGTTTATTGTGGCGGCTAGTGAACGCGCCTCTATACGTACCACGTTTAATGTAGGCGAAAACGAGGTGCTTGAACTTATGCCCGGCAATGCCCTGATTGTTGATGATAATGGTGCTTACAGGATAGAGCAGATACTGCAGCCAAAAGAACGCAGGGCATGCAGTTTTGAGCGCATTTATTTTTCACGCGGCAGCGACGAAAAAATTTACCGTGAGCGTATTGCCCTCGGCCATCATTTAAGCACCCGCGTGCTGGAGGCTATTAACCACGATTTAAAGAATACCATCTTTTCTTACATACCCAATACAGCAGAAGTTGCCTTTTTTGGCCTGGTAAAAGGCATGGAAGATTACCTTAACCACACCAAAATTCAGCGGATACTAAGCTGGGGGGATGATGTTACGGAGGAAAAACTTACAGCGCTGATAAACCGTAAAATAAGGCAGGAAAAAATAGCCATTAAAGATGTTAAACTGCGCACTTTTATAACGGAAGATGCCAGCCGTAACGAAATGGTGCAGCATGTGTACGACATAACCTATGGTACTGTGCGCAGGGGTGAAGACACCCTGGTGGTGATTGATGACAGTATTGTGCGGGGCACTACCCTTAAGCAAAGTATTGTGCGTATGCTGGCAAGGCTTGAACCTAAAAAAATAATTGTTGTTTCATCAGCGCCGCAAATACGTTACCCCGATTGTTATGGTATTGATATGAGTAAACTTGGCGACTTTATAGCATTCAGGGCTGCCATAGCGCTGCTGGAAGAAAGGGGCATGGCCTATATAATAACCGAAGTAAAGGAGAAAATTGAAGAGATGCAGCGCAATAACCAGTTGCATGTTGAAAACGTAGTGAGGCAGATTTACAAAACTTTTACCCCGGATGAAATTTCAGACAAGATTGCTCAGCTTATTACACCTGCTGATACTAATATACCGGTGCAGGTTATATATCAAACAATTGAAGACCTGCATGACAGTTGCCCTACCAATACAGGCGACTGGTATTTTACCGGTAATTACCCCACACCCGGCGGTAACCGCGTAGTAAACAGGGCATTTTTGAATTACCTGAACGGGAACAACCAAAGGAGTTATTAACCTGGACAATTACCCGTTCGTGCCTGTATATAAGTTTGCGGTGAAATACATATATAATACGGTGTATTTGGTAATGAAGCAAGGGTAGTTGCTTATCTTCATGCAATGAAGAAAGTTTTGCTTGTGAGGCACGCAAAAAGCAGTTGGGATAATACTGTGATGAAGGATATTGACCGCCCGCTAAATGAGCGCGGGCTGCATGATGCACCTGCTATGGCAAAACGGTTGCTGGATAAAGGAATTGAGATTGATGCATTTATTTCGAGCACAGCAGCAAGAGCAATAAGTACCTGTACATTTTTTGCCCGTGCTTATGGCAAAGAAAAAGACATAATTACTTACCGCGACTTATATAACGCTCCGCCCCAGGTATTTGCTAAAGTAATTAAAAACGTAAGTGACACCTTTAACACTATTGCCGTATTTGCGCACAACCCGGGGATAACCGACTACGCCAACAGCCTTACCAATACAAGAATTGATGATATGCCCACCTGCGGCATTTTTGCCGTTGAGGCAGCTACTGAAAACTGGAAGGATTTTGAAAAAGCATTAAAAAAATTCTGGTTTTTTGATTACCCGAAAAACGGGTAAACCCGTTTATTTCTCCAGCAGGCTTAAAAAGCCGGTTACCACTTCTTCAAGTTTCGCTTTAGGCAAAACAGGCAGTTGAAAATTATAAAAGGTTTTTGCAGAGTAAAGGTGTAAGTCAAGGTCTTCGTTCTGCTGGCAATAGTAACACCAACCCTGGCCTGCGAGGTGTTCAGCAAGATATTCCTGTTCCGTTTGGCCGGGTGTCGGTATAAACACGCATTTTTTATAAAGGCTCAGCATCTCCATAATGGTGGTGTAACCGCAGCGGCTTACAATAAACCCGCTTTCGGCAATAGCCTCCTGCATTTGCGTGGTACCAAGATGATTTGCCACCGTGCAATTTTGTGGTGCGTCAATGCTTTCTGTACTGCCGGGCTTTCCTCTTACCAATAAAACATTCCCTTCTAATTTATGTATTACCGCGAGTAGTTTTTTTTCCAGTATGGTGCGCTGCGGCTCAGGCCCTGAAAGAATTATCATCCAGGAATATTTTAAAGGCAGCGGTTGTATATAGTCAAACCTGGATAGGGGCCCCAGGTATTTAACAGGAATACCCGGCAGCGTTGCCGGGTGCGATAAGCGGCCCGTTATGGTTTTGCCATCTTCAAAATCGGGCACCCAGCACATGGTATAGCGGTTAATAAACCGGTAATTGATTAACTGAATTAATTTATCAAGCCATGCAAAAGGGGCTTGGATAAGTAGCTGGTGAGTGATAAAAATACAGGGTATTTTGGTGGTGTACAGCCCGAAACGGTTATCGGAAATAACCGCATCAAAATTATTTTCAGCAAGTACTTTTTTCAGCCATGCCTGTTCCCGCCGTATGGACCTGGCAATTTTAGGCGCCTGCATTAAAATTTTTATCGCTAAAAATCGTTTTGTATTTGAGTACTGAATGTTGTAGCCGTGAAGAGGGATTATTGAAATACCGGGGAATTCATTTTCGAGCAATGTTTTAACACTGCCTGAAGCGGCAATTGTTACAATGCACCCGTTTTTTTGCAATTGTTTTATAAGCGGAATACAGCGCGTTGCATGGCCTAAACCCCAGTCCAGTGGGGCTACGAGTATTTTTTTTAAGATTAAATTTTGTACAAAATTCAATTAACAGTTATTTAATACGCTAAAATCTTATAATTTTAAATATTGATTTTATGAAAATGAAGATAAACTATATAATCGTTTTGTTGTTATTGATTATGATAGTTGTTAGTTCGTGTTCAGGCAGCCGGGGTTTATACGGGAGAGGCCGTCAAAATTGTGGTTGTCCCTCACACAGAGGAATGGTTGGATAATAATTTTAAGAATAAAAGCAAAGTAAAAAACCAAGTCGTGTTATGCATCCCCCAAACAGAGACTTGCTGGTGCTTACAAAAAAAGTAACAATGAATGCTAAACAGCTTAAACAGGAAGTTGAGCTGCTGAACGAGTTGTTATACAATGTGGAGGATTTGTACACTTTTTGTACCGCTAACGAAGTAATTGACGTTAACCGTTACAAAATTATACAGAAACCCTACAAAATTCAACAGGCCATAAGAGAAAGAGGGTCAAAGCCATTTGTATTTATCAGCAACAAGAATTAGTAGAAAAACAAAACGATTGCGCCATTGCAAAGCATTTAACTCCGGTAAAAGCCCGGAGTTTTTTATTGCAGTTTTGCCAGCGCGTCTTCCAGTTTTCTAAACATAGGTGCAATATCTTCAATGTGGCAGGTGCCCACGCTTAACCGGTACCATGGTGAATTTTTTTGCGCGCCAAACGCGTAAAACGGCACTACAGCCAATTTAGCCTCGCGCAAAATATAACTGGTCACATCTGCCTGGTCGGCCAGCATGGTTGTGCCTGCTTTTTTACCTGCAAGATCAAGTTTTATGGTAAGGTAAATGGCTGCCTGGGGCGCAACCGCGTCAACTGAATAGCCTTTTTGTTTAAGTGCAATAAAGCCATCGTATATTTTGTGCAGCCTTTCTTCAAGGCCTGCCTTAAAAACAGCGAGGAAGCTTTGAATTGCGGGGGTATTAGTTAAAAATTTTGCAGTGGCTTTTTGTTCACTCATCGGCCCCCATGCGCCAAGGTGGCTTAATAGCGCTTTCATTTTCGCAATAATAGCCGCAGGGCCGAATGACCAGCCAATACGCAGCCCTGTTGAGGCAAGCGCTTTTGAAATACCGTCAACAAAAACAGTGTACTCCTTCATGGCCGGGCGCAGGCTAACCGGGTTGTAGTGTTTTGTTTCACCGTAGGTAAGTGTCCAGTACATCTGGTCAAACATTACATACAATTTCTTTTCATTATCACCCCTTCTCTTATTTTCCGCGATAACCAGGTCGCAGATTTTCTCCAGCTCAATTTTAGGCAGCGTTGTACCTGTAGGGTTTTGGGGTGTACAAAGGCAAATAAGGGTTGCTGTGCTTATGTATGGCGCTACATCGGCGGCGGAGGGCATAAAATTATTTTCCGGCGTAGCCTCAATAACGCAATGCTCTCCATCGGTTAAATGCACGTAATGGTTATTGTTCCAGGATGGCGCAGCATACACTACTTTATCCCCCCTGTCAACAATGGCTTTAAACACCGTATAAATCAGGGGCCTGCCACCGCTGGCTATTAAAATTTCGTTGGTGGCATAGTCTAAACCTTCCCACTCTTTTAAAAAACCCGCTACTGCTGTACGTAATTCCAGCAAACCATCACCCGGCGGGTAGTTTGTATAATTATTGCGGTAGCTCTCTACAATCAAATCTTCCAGCTCTTTTGGAATAGGAAAAATTTTGGGGTCAAAATCACCAATAGTGAAGTTATAAATGTGTTCTCCCTGCCTTATCCGGTCATTTATTTCATTGCCAAGCCGCACTATTTCGGAACCTACCAGTGACTCAGCCAGTTTACTCAACTTACCCATACGCCAATTATTATGGGTGCAAAAGTAATTTTAATATGCTGTAAAGGGGCAGCGTTTTTTGTTAATTGCACAGGCGGCACAAATGCTTTGAGGGTGATTGTGAAAATTCACCCGGCTTAAATGTGATTTTTCACATAAACGGGATTGAAACATATTGCTTATTTTGTATTATAATTATTCGTCCTATTATTTAACCCCGTAAAAAACTAAAAACATGTCAGACAACTGGAGCCTCATTCATCAGGAAGTGCACACTTTCAGGGATTATGTAAGTAAACTGCCCAAAGATGCACAGGAAAAAGCGCACTATTGTTACCTGCTTACCAGGGAAGAGTTTCACAGGCTTATGCAGCTAAAGGGTGATGGAACTGCCCTGAACGGAGTACGCATTTACTTAGGTGGTGAAATGGTTGATGGCCATTTAGTACCTACCATACACGTTATACCTGTTGAAAAAGAGGGTACGCAGTATAATGATTACGGAGTGCCGGCAACCGTGCCTCCCCCCTCATCAGGCACAACAACAAGCGGTGTTAGAGCTATGGCATTTTCAGCAACCTCCGACACTACTACAAGTGGTACGGGCAGTACCGCGCCCTGCCCTGCAACATGCAGCGGTACTAACATACTTAACAGCTAATGCATGGACAAGCTTTTATTGTTTAGCGATACATATATGCCCTTTATAGCCCTGGTGGTGTACCTTGCCAACCTGAAATATATAGGCAGGAAGGAGAGGCCAATGCTGCTGTATATTATTTTTAATATCGTTATTTATGGCCTGTCGAACATACTTTGGACACAGAAGATAAATAACCTGTTTCTGTATCATGCAGGCAGTTTGGTAGAACTCTGGATTATAACGTATTATATTTTAAGCCGCAGCAACGGCAAAAGGTGGCGTACGGCGTTTTATACAATAGGCATAGCGTACACTATTTTCAGCGTGCTTAATATATTGTTCCTGGAAGACATTACGCTTTTTAACAGCAACTCTTCCGTAGTGGCAAGCCTGGTTATATTGTTTGTATGTATGTACTATATGCTGAACCTTTCAAAAAGCAACGACATTTTGTTTTTTCAAAAGCTGCCTATGTTTTGGCAGGTAAGCGGCCTGCTTATTTACAGTGCGGTAAGTATATTGGTATTGCTGTCGTACAGGTATTTTGTTTCACTTAATATGATAAAAGACGGCAATAACCTGTGGTTCGTTCTGGATGGTGCAATTATCCTTAAATTCGCATTAATCTCAATCGGCTTATTATGCCATCGCAAACAACGACCAGCTTCACCTTTACTGTTCTTATTGTAGGCATTGTGGTTATATTGTTTTTTGTAATGTTCTTTTATCTTTTCATCATCCAACTGCACCGCCGCCGGATATTACATCAAAAAGAAGTAGTTGACCTGAAAGTACAATACGAGCAAACAATGCTGCAGTCTCAACTGGAGATACAGGAACAAACTTTTAAAAACATAAGCCAGGAAATACATGATAATATTGGCCAGGTTTTAAGCCTGGCCAAATTAAACCTTAACACCATACCGGCGGCCTCTGAAAACGCAAAAAAAATAGCCCTTACTGAAGAACTTTTAGGTAAAGCCATAGCAGACCTGCGGGACCTGAGTAAAAGCCTGAATACTGAAAAAATTACGGATACAGGCATTTGCGAGGCGATTAAACAGGAGCTAACATTGGTGGAAAAAGCATCAGCCCAAATTAAAACATCATTTTTTTGTGATGATGAAGATATTGTGATGAGCAATGAAAAAACAATCATCACATTCAGGATGATGCAGGAAGTGCTGAATAATATTATTAAGCACGCTAGGGCAACAAGCATTATGGTTGACATTGCCAGAGAAAATAACCTGGCTATAATTAAGATTACAGATAACGGTATTGGTTTTGACCCTGAAAACCTTAACAACGCCAAAACCGGTATAGGCCTGAAAAGTATAAAACAGCGCTGCAAACTTATTAATGCAGATTGCACCATACAATCAACACCAGGAATAGGCACCAGCGTGGAAATTGCGATTAAGAACAGCTACAATGAAAACATATGACAAAAGTTGCCCTTGTTGACGACCATGCATTGCTGAGAAACGGTCTTGCGTCAGTAATTGATAATTCCGAAGGATATGAAGTTGTTTTTGAGGCGGACAATGGCAAGCATTTTATTGAGCAATTAAAAAAGAATAGGAAGCCGGATATAGTGTTGCTTGATATTACCATGCCCGAAATGGATGGCTTTGAAACCGCTGAGTGGATAAAAAACAATGAACCGGGTATTAAAGTACTGGTGCTGAGTATGATGGATAACGATACGTCAATTATACGCATGCTTAAATATGGCGCAAGGGGCTATATACTAAAAGACAGTAAACCGGATGTGTTGCGAAGCGCCCTGCGCGATATTGCTGAAAAGGGTTTCTTTTTTAATGAACTGGTAAGCGGCAGGCTTGTGCACCTTGCTAACCAGGGCGGCGATGATAAAAACGCCATATCGCTAAGCGATAAGGAGACGGATTTTTTAAAGTTTTGCTGCACTGAAAAAAGCTATAAAGAAATTGCAGATGCCATGCGCATTACACCCCGCGCGGTGGAAGCTTTGCGTAGTAACCTGTTTGAAAAATTAGAAACCCTGAGCCGCGTCGGACTGGTAATGTACGCTATAAGAAACGGAATAGTAAAGATTTAATATTACTGTACTGCCGGTGTAAACGCATGGCTTTGCTACAGCCCGTTTTTGTTAAGCCAGCTAATACAATATTCCGCCACTTCTTTCCAGCCATGATCAGCAATAAGCGAATGGCCACGGCCTTCAAACAATTTAAATTCCGTAACAACAGAAGGGTTGTATTTTTTTGCCGATGCTTTGCCAAGTACAGGCGGGGCAATATGGTCTTTCTCTCCACCGGTAACCAGTAACGGGCCGCGCGTAGAATTCCCTGTATTTACTTTCGTTTCACTGCCTGCAAAGGTTGCTGTTGCCGCCTGGAACAACGGTCGGCAAGGAGCGGGAATCGTCCATTTATCATACAATTCATGCGCTTCTTCCACCGGCACGGCATTGGCAAAACCATACCTGAACTGCCCAAACGTAAGCGATTTAGCTTTTTTAAGATTAAACGGGTTGCCCAACACGGGCAAAGAGGCTTTAAGAGCAGATAAAGGCAGTTGCCACACCCCTTTCATGGGGGCCGGGTCAATAGCGATACCAGCGGCGGCAATACCCCTTCCCAGTATTACCTGGGCTATAAGGCCGCCAAAAGAATGCCCGATAACTATGGGCGGCCCGGAAAGACCGGCAATTACTTTGGCATAACTATCTGCCACTTCGGTAACGCCCCTGTTGGCAATAGCGGCCGGGTTGGCACGGCATTCTTCTACAGTAGCAGAATCCCCCGGCCACCCGGGGTTGATGGTTTGGTAACCGTGCTGTTTAAACAGGTCCATCCATGGTTGCCACGAACTGGAGTGAATCCACAGCCCGTGTATAAATACAACAGTCTTATTTGGCATATTAGCGGTTTTTGAGAGGAATGAAGGTGCTTTACAAGTTAAGTATTGTTTGGATGTTTAGTGATTAATTTTTTATTACCACGCTCTGCCAGCCGGTTAATAAGAAACACCTGGATACCCTCGTTTAAAAGATGCTGAAATTACAGAGATAATTAGCTGTTTTTTTGCGGACAAAAAACCCGTTTTGCTATTTATATAAGAAGCAAAGCGCTCTTTGATATAGAAGCCTTATCTAAAATTACCAGGTGGTTGACCGGAGATATTTTTATAAAAAAATCAATAATTTTTTTATAAGTAGTTTAAAATTAATTAGTTATTTAATTTTGCATTCCTCCCTCATCCTCCCTGCAGGGGCAGTTTTCAGGGCTGTTTCCTCCCTGCTGGATAAAATTTTAGGGAAGAGCATTTCTTACGCCGATATTTACACCATGTGCGGTATAGCGGGCATAATATCACCTTATACATCATTGGTGCAGCAGCAAGGGCTAACGGCTATGGCTGATGCATTGGTGCACCGCGGGCCGGAAAGTGCCGGGTACTGGGTAAGCGAAGCGGGCAACGTGGGTTTTGCGCACAGGCGGCTAAGTATTATTGACCTGCACGAGCGCGCTGCCCAACCATTCAGGTACCTGCATTATGTACTCGTTTTCAATGGTGAGATATATAATTACATTGAGCTGAAAGAGGAACTGGAAAAACTGGGGTATATTTTTACAACCGGCGCTGATACAGAGGTTATACCCGCCGCATTTGATTATTGGGGAATGAAATGCCTTGACAGGTTTGACGGTATGTTTGCTTTTGCCCTTTGGGATGAAAAACAACAACAGCTTGTAATTGCCCGCGACCGCTTTGGTGAAAAGCCGCTGTACTATTATGCAGCATACGGGCAACGGGGCAAGTTTGACCAGTTGATATTTGGCAGCGAAATGAAGGCATTGTGGGCGGTGGGTACCCCAAAGCATATTAACGGTACTATGCTGCTCAATTACATAACACTGGGTTATGTACAGGATACATTAAAGAAGACAGCTACCTTTTACAACGATATACTGTCGCTGCCGGCGGGGCATTATTTAACCATACAGCCGCAGCAGGGCAGGGTGCAAATGAAAAAATGGTATGACGGGATTAAAGGGGAGAGTACAAAGGGTGAAATATTTAAAAGGAACACAATAGTAGAGCAGTTTGGAGAATTGCTTTCCGGTTCCATCCGCCGCAGGTTGCGGAGCGATGTTAATATAGGTACCTGTTTAAGCGGCGGTATAGACAGCTCAACCATAGTGGCGGTTTGCAATAGCTTAAAAGCGCCGCACCTGACACAGGAATGTTTTACGGCGATTTTCCCGGGTTTTGAAAAGGATGAATCGTTTTTTAGCAGTCAGGTGGCCAATCATTTCAATTTGCGGCAGCATACTGTTGAAGTAAGGGTGGAAGACTGGATAAACAACTTTAACCTGTTGATGTACCACCAGGAGGAGCCCCTGCAAAGCAGCAGCGTGCTGGCGCAGTTTATGGTATATAAGTTGGCGAAACAACACGGTGTAACCGTTTTACTGGACGGGCAGGGCGCCGACGAAATTTTGGGAGGGTACAAAAAATATACGCATTGGTTTTTGCAGCAGTTACTGCGGACTGATTTAGGGGCCTTCAGGAAAGAAAAGAAATTGCTGGAGCAGAATAATTTCCTGGAATCGTGGGGAATTAAACATTATGCCGCCGCGTTCTTCCCCCAAAAAGCAGCAAAACTGCTGCAAAAGAAAACTGTTATGGAGCAAAACGGTATGAGTGATATAAATGCGGACTTTTTAAAGAAATACCAGAATATTGATACGCTGCAAAAACCGGAGGTTAGCAGTCTTGAAGACATATTGTACTATAATACGTTCAGGGTAGGATTGGGAGAACTGCTGCGTTATGCAGACCGGAACAGCATGGCGCACTCCCGTGAAGTTCGGTTGCCGTTTTTAGACCATACGATCGTTGAGTTTATTTTCTCCCTGCTTTCTGAATGGAAGATACATAATGGGTTCACGAAATGGATATTGCGTCAATATGCTGAGCCATTGCTGCCGGCTGACATAGTTTGGAGAAAAGACAAAATAGGGTATGAGCCGCCGCAAAAACAGTGGATGCAAAACGGGAAGGTGCAGGAGATGATTATGGAAGCGCGCCGTACACTGGTACAGCAAAATGTATTGGATAAAGCGGTAATAAATAAGCCAGTCAAACCTTCCCCCGCACATGAAAGAGAGAATGATGACTGGCGTTATTTGTGTTCTGCCTGTTTATTGTAGTATTATTCGGCAGGCGCTTCAGCAGCAGGCTCTTCTTCTTTAACAGAGCCGTCATTTGTTGCGGCAACATTTACAGGGCGGCCATCATCAAACAGCACAACGTGATAAATAAGGTCGTTAGTAGTAGCCTGTTCGGTTACACCGAAAATTGATTTGCCGGGGTATTTATTTTTTACTGCCAGCAAAATATTGGTGGGCAGGTCTTTCTCGCTGTAATAACGAAGCGACTGTGTAAAGCGGCCTTTTTTATCATACAGAATTTTTACCTGCATCCCGGCCTGTGTAAAGCTAACCAGGTAGCCTTTGTCGTCCTGGTGCCATTTAACCTGCTGGGCGTTTGGAAATAATTCTTTGAAAGCCTTTTCCATTTTGCTTTCGGGTTCGGCGTTAAGTAAAGTCGCGCTTAAAAGCAATGCGGCGGTTAGTGTGAGTATCTTTTTCATAAAAAATATTTTTGATGGTTTTTTTTCAATCGCTGTACTAAGGTATATGCTTGAATAAGCAGAGTCAAGCACTTATACACTGCTGGCAACTTATATGAAAACATAATGAAACGCTAATGTTAAAAGCAACACCGTGAAGCAAGGTTTTTAGGGAATAAAGCCCCATAAAGCATGCCTTAAACGAATAATTTCGTATTTCGTTAACGCGGTTAATCTTGTGTTAAACTACAAGAGCGAAAATATGAACGGTAAAAAGTAATTGCATAAACAAAGATGTTTCAAAACTGAATGCTTGCCCGTAAAGTGAAATGAAAGAAAATAACCTGTTATTCATTCAATCAAACAATTCCACACCTTTGCACGATAATAATATAAACAACTATGAAGCTTGCTACTAAATTAATACATGCAGGTGTTGAAGCAGACCCCTCAACAGGCGCTATTATGACACCCATCTATCAAACATCCACCTACGTTCAGTCTGCACCCGGGCAAAATAAAGGCTACGAGTATGCACGCTCGCAAAACCCTACGCGCTTTGCTTTGGAGAAAGCTATGGCGGAGATAGAGAATGGTCAGTACGGTCTCGTTTTCAGCAGTGGTGTTGCTGCAACTGATGCGGTGGTAACCCTGCTTAAACCGGGCGATGAAGTGATAACGGGAAATGATATGTATGGAGGTACCTATCGACTCTTCACCAAAATATTTGAGAAGTACGGCATTAAGTTTCATTACATCAATATGCAGGATGCCAATAATATCATTCCGTACATTAACAGCAACACCAAATTAATATGGACAGAAACACCTACTAACCCGTTGATGAATATTACCGACATAGCGGCGGTTTCGGCAATAGCCAAACAGCATAACATTATTGTATGTGTTGACAATACGTTTGCATCTCCTTACCTGCAAAACCCGTTAGACTTCGGTGCAGACATCGTAATGCACTCGGCAACCAAATATCTTGGCGGTCACAGCGATGTAATACAGGGCGCGCTGGTGATGAATGATAAGGCACTGCGTGACGACCTGTATTTTATACAAAAAAGCCGTGGTGCAGTACCCGGCCCGCAGGATTGTTTTTTGGTGTTACGGGGAATAAAAACCCTGCATGTACGCATGCAAAGGCATTGCGAGAATGGAGAAAAGGTGGCACACTATTTACGCGGTCATGAAAAAATAGCTAAAGTTTACTGGAATGGTTTTGAAGACCACCCTGGCTACGCCATTGCAAAAAAACAGATGCGTGGTTTTGGCGGCATGATGAGTTTTGAACTGAGGGATAACAGCATAGAGGCGGCCAAAAAAGTACTGTCTTCTACAAAGGTTTTTTCGCTGGCAGAAAGCCTGGGTGGTGTTGAATCGCTTATCAATCACCCTGCGTCAATGACGCATGCATCAATACCGAGAGAAGAAAGGATAAAGAATGGGTTAACCGATTCGCTAATCCGGTTAAGTGTAGGTATTGAAGATGCGGATGATTTAATAGATGATTTAAGCCAGGCTATCGGTTAACTGTTACTGGCAGCAATTGTAAGCAATATTTTTTCCGGGAGTAAAACTACATGAACCAGCTAAAGGATTTTTTTGACAGGAAAGTGGAGGAGTATAACAAGCCGGCGTTTATACCCAGAGACCCTATTTGTATTCCTCACCTCTTTACAAAAAAGCAGGATATTGAGGTAGCGGGTTTCTTTGCATCCATTTTTGCATGGGGTAACCGTACAACAATCATCAACAAGTCTAAAGAGTTGATGCAGCTTATGGATATGTCGCCTTACGATTATGTGGTTCATCATAGTGAGGAGGAAATAAAAAGACTTTTGGCATTTAAGCACCGCACGTTTAATGCTACTGACTTGTTGTATTTTATTGAGTTCCTCCGCCACCATTACTCCAGGTATAAAAGCCTTGAAGATGCGTTTGTGCAATTCGGGCCCGCTGAAATTGATTTTAACGAAGCAGTTGAGGGCATGCTTATTGGTTTTCACAACTATTTTTTTTCGATGGAGAATATGCCGCCGCGTACCAGGAAGCATATTGCAACGCCGGCAAAAAATTCAAGTTGTAAAAGGTTGAATATGTTTTTACGCTGGATGGTGCGGAATGATAAAAAGGGAGTGGATTTTGGTCTTTGGAAAAAAATAAAACCTGCCCAACTAATTTGCCCTGTCGACCTTCACGTAGCGAGGGTTGCAAAAAGATTTAACCTGCTGACAAGAAAACAGGTTGACTGGCAGGCAGCTATTGAATTAACGGCTTATTTACGTACTTTGGATGCAGCCGACCCGGTAAAATATGATTTTGCCTTGTTTGGGTTGGGTGTATTGGAAAAATTTTAACCGAATAAATATGAATATTGCACCTTTTGTTGCACAGCATGTTGAAGAAGTTGTGCACGGTAACTGGACGGATATTTACCTTGACGATACAATAGCGGATGTTACTTACGAAGAGGCTGTTATGTTACCGCCGGGTATTACAAATTCAATTGCGATGCTGGTTAACCACCTGAAGTTTTACAATAACGTGGTTGCAGGGCGACTGGCGGGTGAAAACCCGGCCATTGACAGCGCTAATGGCTTTAATGTTGCTGTGCAAAGCGAAGAAGAGTGGCAAAAATTAAAGCAGGATGCCCTCGACAGCTTTAAAATGCTCGCCGGCACTGTTCGCGAATTGCCAGACGAAAAGTTGTTGACGCTGTCACCCGGGCAGCACAGTACTTTTTATAAAACCCTGCATGGTATTGCCGAGCACGCGCATTACCATCTTGGTCAAATTGTGTTGCTTAAAAAGATAATGCGGTTTGAAAAATAATATACCGGCATGACGGAAGATGAGCAATTGCAAAGCGATATTGTGAAATACACCGGCAGTGATGTGCAGGTATGTGACAATATGGAAGCGTTTAAGAAAGAACTGGCAGATTACATACACGGCCTGATAAGCAGTGATTTTAATAAGCTTGTCTTTATGCTTTACCGGCTTGATATTAATGAAAAGAAATTAAAAGAACTGCTTGCATTGCAACCCGGGACAGATGCCGGTGTGCTGATTGGCGATATGATAATTGAAAGGCAGTTGCAAAAAATACAGCTTCGCAAAAAATACAGGCAGGATGACAGTAATATCAGCGAGGACGAAAAATGGTAATCAGGTCTGCAGCTAAAAAATTAACTGCATGCATGTCTTAATATTAATAAACTGTACTTGTTTTGCATAACTAAAAAAATTTACCTGATGAAACTTGTTTCTTATTTGAAAGACGGACAAGACCAGCTTGCTTTTTATTTTGAGGGCTACCTGTTTGATACAGATGCCATGCACCCTGAACTGCCTTCTTCCCTTAATATGTTTCTTACTTTCTGGGACGATAACTATGCCATCGCGCAGGCTATTGACAGGTCAATAAAAGAACACAGGATAAGTATAAATAACGCGGTGATGGCTGATGACGTGCAACTGCTTTCCCCTATTCCTTTTCCCGCCAGTTGCAGGGACGCTTATGCGTTCCGCCAGCATGTGGAAGCGGCCAGGAAAAACCGCAACGCCCCGCTGCTGCCCGAGTTTGACCAATTTCCCGTTTTCTATTTTACCAATCACCACAGCGTGCAGGGCCCCGGTGCGATAAACGTTATGCCCGACCACCTGGAGAAATTGGATTTTGAACTGGAAGCTGCTATTGTTATAAATAAGCCTGGAAGGAATATACGCGCCGAAGAGGCCGATGAATACATTGCCGGGCTGATGATTATGAATGATATGAGTGCAAGGCGTTTGCAGGGCGAAGAGATGCTGTTTAACCTTGGCCCTGCAAAGGGTAAAGATTTCTGCACCGCGTTTGGCCCCTGCCTGGTTACGCTTGATGAACTGGAGGAATTTGAAATTGAACCCAAAGAAGGCCATGTAGGCAAAAACTGGAATTTAACCATGCGGTGTAAGGTTAATGGCATTGAAGTTAGCGAAGGTAACCTTGGAGATATGGACTGGACGTTCGCAGAGATTATTGAAAGGTGCAGTTATGGCGCCGACCTGCATGCAGGTGATGTTATTGGCAGCGGCACTGTTGGTACCGGTTGTTTTTTAGAGCTGAATGGTACAGCAAAGCTGAACAACCCCGCGTACGAGGAGCAATGGCTTAAAGAAGGGGATATTATTGAAATGGAGATTGACTGCCTGGGCGTTTTGCAAAACAATATATTAAAAGAAGAAGATGAGTTTTCATTGCTGGCGCTGAAGAAGAATGTATAGGTTGCAGTTGGGTAAAAAACTACCGGGTAGTTACATTATCTTTAAAAAATAAAGCCCGCTAAATGATAATAGCTGAAATAGCACAGGCACATGATGGAAGCCTTGGAATTTTACACTCTTACATTGATGCGCTTGCATCAACAGGGGTGGATGCTGTAAAATTTCAAACACATATTGCCGATGCTGAAAGCAGCGCTTATGAGCCATTCCGGGTAAAATTCAGCTACGAGGATGACACGAGGTACGATTACTGGAAACGGATGGAGTTTACGCGCGAACAATGGGCTGGTATAAAAAAACATTGTGAAGATAAGGGGTTGGAATTTATCAGTTCACCCTTCAGCAATATGGCAGTTGATATGCTGGAAGATATTGGCGTTAAAAGATATAAAGTAGGTTCAGGCGAAATTACCAATCACCTGTTACTGCACAGGATAGCTTTAACGCGGAAGCCTGTAATAGTTTCTTCAGGGATGAGCACATGGGAGGAACTGGATGAAGCGGTGCATTTTTTTGAGTTTAAGCAAATTGATGTTTCAGTGCTGCAGTGCACTTCAGCCTATCCTGCAAAACCGGCGCAATGGGGACTAAACATCATTCAGCAATTAAAAGAGCGTTACAAAACAAAGGTTGGTTATTCTGACCACAGCGGCGGTATATATGCTTGTCTTGCAGCGGCAGCGCTTGGCGCCGAGATATTTGAGTTTCACGCTGTGTTTGATAAAAGAATGTTTGGGCCTGATGCACTGGCTTCAATAACAATTGATGAAATAAAAAAACTGGCAGAGGGCATTCATCAAATTAAAACAGCGTTGCATCATCCCGCCGTGAAAAACAGCGCAGGCATGGAAGCGATGAAGGCGATATTTGAAAAGTCGCTTGCCGTAAACCAGCCATTGCAAAAAGGCACTATACTTGAGTTTAAACACCTGGAAGCAAAAAAGCCCAAAGGTTTTGGCGTAGATGCAGCTAAATATAATAATGTAGTTGGGAAGAAACTGGTAACCGACAAACAGCAGTGGGAATTTTTGCAGGAGACGGATATTGAGTAAAGTGTATATTACCGGAGTGCTGTTTAAATATTAACCCCTTAAAAAACTGCTATGGGAGATAAAAGAAAAGTTTGTGTAGTAATTACCGCGCGGCCGAGTTACAGCCGCATTAAAACTGCTATGCAGGCAATAAAGGAACATCCCGGCCTTGAGTTGCAGATTGTGCTGGCAGGGTCTGCATTGCTTGACCGCTATGGCAGTATTGAATATACGGTAGAGAATGACGGCTTTGAAGTAAATGAAAAGGTATATATGGTGCTGGAAGGTGAAAACCCCATGGCCATGGCTAAAACAACGGGTATCGGCCTGCTGGAATTATCAAACACCCTGTATAATTTAAAACCTGACATTGTTTTGGTTATTGCCGACAGGTTTGAAACTATTTCTGTTTCTATTGCAGCGGCCTATCAAAACATTCCACTGGTGCATGTGCAGGGTGGTGAAATAACCGGCAATATTGATGAAAAGGTAAGGCATGCCAATACCAAGCTTGCGGATATTCATTTTGTTGCGAGTGAAAGTGCTCGGGAAAGGGTTATCCGGCTTGGGGAAGACCCTGGCTACGTTTTCAACACCGGTTGTCCGTCTATTGACCTGGCTGCGGATACACTCAAAGATTCCTCCCTCTCTTTCAATCCATATAAAAAATATGGCGGCGTTGGTGAAACGCCTTCACTCGAGGATGGGTACATTGTTGTAATGCAACATCCTGTTACTACGGAATATGAAGAATCAAGGTCGCAGATTTTTGAAACGCTTGAAGCTGCGCGGGAGTTAGATATTCCTGCTTTATGGTTTTGGCCGAACGTAGATGCGGGCGCGGATGGTATTTCCAGGGGGATACGTGCTTACCGTGAAAAAGGCCATATACCTAAAATACATTTTTTTAAAAACATGGTGCCGGAAGATTTTTTGAAGCTGCTGTACAATGCAAAATGCCTGGTGGGTAATTCAAGCGTTGGTATAAGGGAGTGTTCGTTTCTGGGTGTGCCGGTGGTAAACATTGGCTCACGGCAGAATGGCCGCGACAGGGGGCCCAATGTAAAGGACGTTACTTACAGCAAAAAAGCTATCGGGGATGCCATAAAATATTGGCTTGGTGCTGAAAGGCCAAAGGGTTCAGATGTTTACGGTGGGGGCGATGCGGGTAAAAAAATGGCAGGCATAATGGCCACCGTTCCGTTACGGTATCATAAAAGAATTAATTTTTAGCGCATGCGTATTTTAGCCATCATACCTGCCCGCAGGGGCTCCAAAGGCGTGCCCGGTAAAAATAGCAAGATGCTTAACGGTACGCCACTTATTGACTACACAATTAACGCCGCCAAAAGCTCCCGGTTACTTTCCCGATGCATCATAAGCACCGACAGTGAAGAAATTGCAGCTATAGGCGCTCAAAACGGGGTAGAGGCGCCGTTTATAAGACCATCGCACCTGGCGCAGGACGATACACCAACATTGCCCGTAGTACAGCATGCCATTAACTTTTTTGCAGACCGGGGGGAAGCATTTGATGCTGTTTGCATTCTGCAGCCAACCTATCCTTTCAGGGTGCCGGGATTTATAGATATGTGCATACAAAAATTTATTGAGACTGGTGCAGATACATTGATATCCGTTTTACCTGTACCGCATCAGTATAACCCGCACTGGGTGTTTGAAAAAAACGAAAACGGTTTTTTGCATATAGCCACCAATGATGAAATTATTATTCCGCGGAGGCAGCAGCTACCGGAGGCTTTTATACGTGATGGAAATATTTATATAGCAAAAACAAGATTAGTAATGGATGCAAGCAGTCTTTTCGGTAAAAACATTGCTTTTGAAATATCCGGTGCTGGTTGGTATGTTAATATTGATACCCCGGCTGATTGGGATGTTGCAGAACAAAAGGCGGCAGCCTACCGGCAGGCTTTTTCACGTGTTTAATTATAGGCCGGGAATGAACAACCGGGTAATTTCTTTGTAAAGAGCGTAAATCCGCATAACCTTTATTTCTTTGAATAAAAAAACAGACAGTGATTTTAGATGTAAGCGCATTATCATTTGGTGCAAAACAGCAATGGCTGCAGCATGCCATTGCCCCAAGGCCTATAGCTTTTGCAAGTACAGTTGATAAAGAAGGTAATACAAACCTCAGCCCCTTTAGTTTTTTTAACCTGTTTTCCTATGACCCCTCCATTGTAATTTTTTCTGTTTCAAGAAGGGGCAGGGATGCAAGCACGAAACATACACTGCAAAATATTCTTGAAGTGCCCGAAGTGGTAATTAATATTTGCGATTATGATATTGTGCAACAGGTAAGCCTTGCAAGTTGTGAATACCCTAAAGGTGTGGATGAATTTATTAAGGCCGGGTTTACCAAGCAGCCGGCTTCTGTGGTAAAACCACCAATGGTTAAAGAGGCGAAAATAAAACTGGAATGCAGGGTAAATGAGGTAAAAAGCCTTGGTGATAAGGGCGGTGCAGGGCAATTGGTTATTTGCGAAGTACTGTTTATGCATGTGGATGAAAGTGTTTTAAATGATGAAGGGACAATGATTGACCAAACGAGGCTGGAGCTTATAGCACGGCTTGGCGGGGACTGGTATAGTAAGATAACCCCGGAAAGCCTTTTTATAGCGCCAAAACCCAACAGGCAACTGGGTATTGGGTTTGATGCCTTGCCAGCAAGCATTGTTAACAGCAGGGTATTAACCGGTAACGATTTGGGAATACTGGCCAATGTACATGAAATGCCTGTTATAGACCCTTCGTATGAAGACAGCGTGCTGAAAAATATTATCCAGTATTATGCAATTAATCCTGATGACATGGAAAGAGAACTGCACCTGCATGCGCAATATTTATTGAGAGAGGGCAAGGTTGACGAAGCATGGCAGGTATTGCTGGCCGGGGTGTGAAGTGCTAAAATGCTTGTTATTCATCCATAATTTCCTTTCCCGTTTTCCTTTCGTTGCTGTACATTTATGCCCTCAAAAACCGGTTGTCATGTCATATCCTTATCAAATCAAATCATTAGAAGGTTACAAAGAGGCTTATGAAAACAGTGTAAAAAACCCCGAAAACTTTTGGGCAGATATTGCCAGCCACTTTCACTGGCGCAGAAAATGGGACACAGTGCTGGACTGGAATTTTACAGAGCCTAAAGTAGAATGGTTTAAAGGTGCAAAGCTTAATATAACGGAAAACTGCCTTGACAGGCATTTGGAAACTATTGGTAACCGGCCGGCCATTATTTGGGAACCCAATGACCCCGACGAACATCATCGTGTTATAACATACAAAGATTTACATGCAAAGGTTTGCCAGTTTGCCAACGTATTAAAAAATAATGGCGTAAAAAAGGGTGACCGTGTTTGTATTTATATGGGTATGATACCTGAACTTGCTATAGCAGTGCTTGCCTGTGCAAGAATTGGCGCTATACACTCCGTTGTTTTTGGCGGCTTTAGCGCACAAAGTATTGCAGACCGCTTATATGATGCACAGGCAGAATATATTATTACCTGCGATGGCGCTTACCGCGGCGCAAAAGATATTCCGCTGAAAAATGTAATTGATGATGCATTAATTGGCAACCGCACCGTTAAACGTGTGATAGTTTGTACGCGAACACGCACACCCGTAAGTATGATAAAGGGAAGGGATGTGTGGTGGGAAGACGAAATTAAGAAAGTGGAAACACTTGGTATGGCGGATTGCCCCGCAGAAGAAATGGATGCAGAAGACCCGCTGTTTATCCTGTACACCTCCGGCTCAACCGGTAAGCCTAAAGGCGTAGTACATGCCTGTGCAGGATACATGATTTACACTACCTACACTTTTGTAAACGTATTTAACTATCAGCCCGGCGAAATACATTTTTGCACTGCCGACATTGGATGGATAACAGGCCACAGTTACATTGTTTATGGGCCGTTAAGCGCCGGTGCAACATCACTGATGTTTGAAGGTGTGCCCACCTGGCCAGATGCTGGCAGGTTTTGGGATGTAGTGGATAAATACAAAGTAAATATCCTGTACACTGCTCCTACGGCTATACGCAGCCTTATGGGTTTTGGCCTTGGCCCTTTGCAGGGCAAGCAGTTAAATTCTTTAAGGGTGCTGGGTACTGTGGGCGAGCCGATTAATGAGGAAGCATGGCATTGGTATGATGAGCACATAGGCAAAGGTAAATGCCCTATTGTAGATACATGGTGGCAAACCGAAACGGGCGGCATACTCATCTCAAATCTTGCAGGTATCACACCCTCAAAGCCAAGCTGGGCAACGCTGCCCATGCCGGGTGTACAACCATTGTTGGTGGATGAGAACGGTAATGAAGTTGCCCCTGGTGGCGGCGAAGCCGCAGGCAATCTTTGCATAAGAGCGCCATGGCCATCAACAATACGTACTACCTACGGTGACCATGAAAGGTGCCGCAAAAATTATTTCAGCACTTACCCAAATTTATATTTCACTGGTGATGGAGCGTTACGCGATGCAGATGGCAATTACCGTATTACAGGCCGCGTGGACGATGTGTTAAATGTAAGCGGGCACCGCATCGGCACCGCGGAAGTGGAAAATGCCATTAACATGCACGCCGGTGTTGTTGAAAGTGCCGTGGTTGGCTACCCGCATGATATTAAAGGCCAGGGTATTTATGCGTATGTTATTTATAACGGTACACACGGTGATGAAACACTTACAAGAAAAGATATTTTGCAAACCGTCACACGCATTATTGGTGCCATAGCCAAGCCTGACAAGATACAGTTTGTAAGCGGGTTGCCAAAAACAAGAAGCGGCAAAATTATGCGGCGCATACTGCGTAAGATAGCCGAGGGTGAAACCGAAAATCTCGGTGATACAACCACCTTGCTTGACCCGGGTGTAGTTGAAGAAATAAAAAAAGGAAAGCTTTAAGCCTGCGCAAAGCGGCATAAACATTCTCTAAATAGTAATAGGGGCAATGGTGATTTTCTTATCACTATTGCCCCTTTGCATTAATTAATTCAAGTTGCCAGTTAATTGGTGAGTTTATTAAGCGTAAAAGCTAAAATAAACATCACCAGTTTTATCAGGAACCCTTTAAAGGTTACTGCATGTATTTTTCTTAAGAACAAAGCTTTTATTTCGCTAAAGGATGTTTCTATCCCTTTTCTCATATATTCTTTAATAAACCTTATCCAGGGTTCATCTTTTCTTTTGGCATTATATTTCCTTTGTATCATCAGCTCTATCAATTCGGCCTCTTTCATATCATCTTCTGCCTGGTAATCCGTATAAGCCGAATCGCCATATATTTTGCTTTCCGGCGCTACTGCCAATGGCAATTTTTTTAATGCCTGCACATCGCTTTCACAACCCGGAACAAACCCAAACTCAACAGGAATGCCCGCTGCACTAACCAATACCTGCACCTTTACACCATAAAAATATCTTCGCATACTACTTTGCTTGCCCCGCCACTGCTTCCCTTTTAACAGTCTGCATCTGCTTATCCGTATATTATCACACACTGCCACAGGGAAAGAATCTATCACATACTCCGATGCCCCTGCCATACTTTTAAGTTCATGGCCTATTTGCCAGAACATAGAAAAAATCAGCCCGGATA
>DASZPM010000004.1:0-575085 GCA_035550215.1 Chitinophagaceae bacterium
TTTAGCGCATAACCTGCGCAAAAAAGCAGCTTAACAAGGCCTCCTTTGCCCTCATTTTTATTCTTGCCAAAAAATAACTCTCGCAAAACCACTTTATAAACAAAATAAAAAACCGCCTCAGCTTTTACTTCTGAGACGGCCGCTTCTAACTTTATAACGCACCTGCTGTAATTTGGATGCGGGGTTATTCGCTTCTCAAACTTTTTATGGGGTTTGACAACGCCGCTTTTATTGCCTGGTAACTAACGGTGAGAAGTGCGATAATGACTGCCAGCAAGCCTGCCGCAATAAACACCCATGGGCTGATTTTAATGCGGTAAGCATAATCCTGCAAAAATTTGTTCATTGTCAGCCATGCGAACGGAAAGGCAATAACGCAGGACATCACAACTAATATTAAAAAATCTTTTGACAACAAGGCGGCAAGCCCCTGCTCGGTGGCGCCCAGTACTTTACGTATGCCAATTTCTTTGGTTCTCCTTTCCGCCGTGTAAGCTGAAAGGCCAAACAACCCAAGGCATGAGATAAGTATTGCCAGTACGGCAAAAACACTGGCCAGCTTGCCAATCAACGTTTCGGTTTTGAATAATTTATCAAACTCCTGGTCAACAAACTTGCATTCAAATGGGTAGCCGGGGTTGGCCTTTTTTACGATGGCCTCTGTTTTGGCAATTGCTGCGGGAAGATTTGCATTGGCTTTATACCGCACCGTGCAGGTATATACATTGGAGGTATCGGAAAACAACACAAGCGGTGCGCTTTGCCCGTACATATCATTATACACAAAATCGTTTATTACCCCCTTTACGGTGTATTTTTGGTTACCATAGCTTAATACGCTGCCGATAATATTTTTTTGTTTCATTATTTTCGCGAGCGTCTCATTAATAATCACGTTACCGCTGTCTGCCTTCATGTCACTGTAAAAGTCCTGCCCGGCATTTAAATGCATCCCCATGGTATTGATATATTCCGGGCTAACGCTTTCAACGGTAATAAGCACCTGTTTGTTAGGGTTTTTGCCCGGCCAGGTAAAATCGCCGGTATTGCTGCCCAACTGCAGTATTTGGTTATTGCTGAGCGTTGCATTTTCTACCATACCGGTTGCCAGCAACTCATTTTTTACAGCGTTAAAATGTTCTTTAAGGTTGCCCTGTAAATAAAAGTATGCAAGGCCCTGTTTGTTATAGCCAATATTCCTGTCTTTTATATGGTTTATTTGCTGGTAAATAATCACAGTACCTATTATAAGCCATACTGATATAGTAAACTGCAAAACCACCAGGCTTTTGCGTATAAAGCCCGCGCCGCCTGATGTTTTTACCTTAAGCCCCTTTAGTACCATTACCGGGTTAAATGATGAGAGGTAGAAGGCGGGGTAGCTGCCGGCAATTATACCCGCAACCAGGGCTATTGCCACTAATGCGCCAATGTGATAAGGATTAAATAAATCAACACTCATGTGCTTATCTACAAGGGTGTTAAACGGGTTGATAAAAATATACAGCAATCCAACTGCAACCAAAGCAGAAATAAGGGCTATTAATATTGATTCGCTGATGAATTGTTTTATGAGCTTGAATTTTCCCGCACCCATTACTTTTCTTACGCCCACTTCTCTCGCGCGTTTTTCAGACCGTGCCGTAGAAAGGTTCATAAAATTAATGCAGGCAATAATCAGTATTATCCATGCAATAGTGCTAAACAGGTTTACATATTTTATACGCCCGCTTACTTCTTTGCCATTTTCAAAGCTGTCGTATAAACGCCACCTCGTCATTGGGTAAAGCATCATTTTTGCAATAGTACCCTGTTGCTTTGTTTGAATGTATCCATAAAGTTTTTTGTTAATGGCATCAACATTGGCATTGGGTTCAACTTCCGCGTAGGTTAAAATGCCATTGCTGCCCCACCCCTTAAGCCACTGGTTACGGTCTTCATTTATTTTAAAGGGCGCCAGCCAGTCAAACTTAAACGATATATTTTCCGGCAGGTCTTTTATAACGCCGGTTATAGTGAAATTTTGGTCGTTGTTTGCTTTTATGGTTTTGCCAATTACATCAGTGCTGTTAAAAAATGTATTGGCCATTTTTTCGGAGATAACGATGGAATACAACTGCGGAAAAGCGCTTGCAGCGTTGCCTTTTACAAACTTTAGCGGGAACATGGAGAGGAAACCGGAGTCAACAAAATTACCCTGTTCATAAATATTTTTATCATTCAGCGAGAAAAGAAAGCGGTTGCTCCAGGTGCTGCGCGCAGTGGTTTTTATGCCGGGTATTTCAGCCTTCATCCCTGCTGCCAGCGGGCCGGGGGTAGCGTCAAATGTAAAGGTAGTGCCATCATAAGTTTGCTGGTCTTTAACCTTGTAAAGGTGTGAAATATCGCCAAAATAATTATTGTAGGTAAGTTCATCTTCCACCCACAAAAAAATAAATGCGGCACAGGTAATGCCCACTGCAAGGCCAAAAATATTTAAAAAGCTAAACCCTTTGTTTTTCCAAAGATTTCTGAAGGTGGTTTTTAAGTAGTTGGTAAGCATGTAAAGTGTTTGTTTGCAGTTTATTATATTTTTCTCTTTAAGCCATTAGTTATATACTTATAACCGCAGTAAAAGTTACAAAACAGCACAGATTTTTTCTACATCGCCTTCATATACCGCAGGCTTTTCTCTCCGTCTTCAAGCGATTACTCCACTGGCAGTTGAAAATCATTGTTGCGCAATCTTCACGCCCTTCCCCGAAACATACCTCCCCATGTGTGGAGAAGGACAGTGGGTGCGGTTATTCTGTTCTTAAACTTTTAACAGGATTTGCCAACGCGGCTTTTATTGCCTGGAAACTTATGGTTGCCAGCGCAATTATGGCTGCCAGCAAACCGGCCGATAAAAATACCCACCATGCCATGTTGATGTGGTAGGCAAAGTCTTTAAGCCAGCCCTGCATATAGTATGCGGCTGCCGGTACGGCAATTATAGCGGCAACAAGCACGAGCTTCAAAAAATCAACACTAAGCACACGCACAATTTCGGTTGTACTTGCGCCAAGCACTTTGCGTATGCCTATTTCTTTTACGCGCTGCGTAATAATAAATGCCGATAAGCCAAACAGGCCAAGGCACGCGATAAATATGGCTATGCAGGCAAATACTGTAAACAGGTTGCCCTGTTGTGTTTCAGTAGCATAAAGCTTTGCGTATTTGTCATCCAGGAACGAGTAGTCAAAAGGTGTTTCAGGCAAAAATGTATGCCATTTCTTTTCAATATCCTGTATGGTGGCTGTAACATTGCTGCCGCTAAGTTTTACACTAAGCGCGCCGTAATAGCCGTTTTGGCCGGGAGGTTGCATAAAGAAAATAAGCGGTATTATCTGCTCGTGCATTGATTCAAAATGAAAATCTTTTACAACGCCTATAATCTTCCCCTTCGTTCCCCCATATCGTATGTCTTTGCCTATGGCTTTGTCCGCAGAACCCCATCCCAGCATCGCTACCGCAGATTCGTTGATGATATAGTTATTGCTGTCGGTTGCATGTTGGCGCGAAAAATTTCTTCCTGCTGCCATGGCTATGCCATAGGTAGGTATAAAGTCAACATCGGTCGATACCATTTTTATGGTGCCTGCTACAGGCTGTGCAGAATCTCCGGAAAAAGTTGTGGCACCCTGGCTGTCAAGCAGCCGCCCTGTTGGTATGCGCGATGACCTTGCAGCGTTTTTTATGTTGGGGTTGTTAAGCAAAGTGTTACGGAAAGCCTCAAATTTACCATCCAGTTGGGATGTGTAAGGCATCGTAATAATATGGTCTTTATCATACCCCAAAGCTGCCTGCTGCATGTAATGCAACTGCTGAAAAACAATAGTGGTTGCTATGATAAGCACTATGGATATGCCGAATTGCAAAACTACCAGCACCTGCCTGAAAGATACGTTGCCGCCGCCGGTTTTTACCAGCCCTTTCAATACCTTAACGGGCTTGAACGATGACATGAACAACGCTGGGTAAATGCCGCTGATGATACCGACTGCAAAAGGCAACAAAAGCAGCGCTGTTAATAGTTTGCTGTTAAGAAGCAGGTTGATGGAAAGCTTTTGCCCGGAAAGATTATTGAGGTATGGCAGCAGCAGCCAGGTAATTGCAAAGGCAAGCGCTAAGGCAACCCATGTAATCAATACGCTTTCGCTTAAAAATTGCGCGATAATTTCCTTTCGCCGTGCGCCTACTACTTTGCGTACGCCAATTTCTCTTGCGCGCAATACAGACCGCGCGGAGGAAAGGTTCATGTAATTTATACAGGCAATAAGCAAAATAAATATGGCAATGATAGAGAACATGCGCACTCTTTTAATATCACCGTTAGGCTCTGCTTCATAGTCAGTGTGAGAGTACAGGTGTATATCGGTAAGCTTTTGCAGGTACAGCGATGTAAATTTTGATTGCTTAAACCCTGGCGGCAGGGTAACATTTGGCCCCGTGGGTATGGGCATTACTTTATCAATAAACTTCGGAAACTGCGCTTCAATTTGTGCAACCGGGTAGTTTTTGGGGAATTTAAGGTATGTAAAGAAGGAATTGTTGCCAAAGTTTGTCTGTAATTGCTTCTCCCCGTAAACGGTACTGTCCCTTAAGGTGTTAAAGGAAATCATCATGTCGGGGTGCAGGTGCGAGTTTGCCGGGAAAGGCTCGTATATGCCTGTTACCTTGCAGGGTACCTGGTTATCAATACGCACCAGTTTATTTATTGGGTTCTCGTCACCAAAATATCTTTTCGCGGCCGCAGGCGTAAGCATTACAGTGTTTGGCTCTATCAGCCCCGTTTTAGCGGAACCGGTGAGTACCCGAACGGGGAAAAAGTCAAACACACGCTCGTCGGCAAAATACACATCCTTCTCTGAAAACAATTTCTCATTGTATTTAATAGCCGTTGTACCGTTGGAAAGCAGGCGGGTGTATTCCTGTATATCCGGGAACTCGTGCTGCAGCAAAGGGCCAAATGGCGGCGCTACTGTACTTAGGGTAAGGTTTATCTTACCGTCCTGGTTATTGAATACCCGGTTAACCCGGTAAATTTGGTCAGCCTCGGGGTTAAACCTGTCGTAACTCAATTCATTTACCACGTAGGCCAGTATTAACAAGCAGCATGTCAGGCCTACCGTAAGGCCGAATATGTTGATGAAGGATGTAAACCTGTATTTACGCAGGTTGCGTAATGCAATGGTTAAATAATTCCTGAGCATGTTGTTGGTTTTATATGACAGAAAAATATTTCTTGCCTCTGTGACTGTATTTTGTTCAACGGTTATGCCAAGCAGGTAACCTGTTGATAATAAATAAATTAGTAAAGATCCGCTGGTGTAAGGTGTACGCTATCGAACACTTTGCGCACGGTTTTGCACGCAGCCGGCAGCACGCAACAGGCGTTACTCTGTTCTCAAACTTTTTACCGGGTTACTAAGCGCTGCTTTTATTGCCTGGAAGCTTATTGTTGCAGTGGCAATAAGCAACGCTGATAAGGCGGCAGCGGCGAATATCCACCACGATATGGTAATCCTGTACGCGAAATCCTGCAGCCATTTATCCATAGCCCACCATGCAATTGGCGACGCGATGATAACCGCAACCAGTACCAGCTTTACAAAGTCTTTTGAAAGTAATAAGGTTATGTTTGATACTGTAGCACCGAGCACTTTGCGTATGCCTATTTCTTTTGTACGTTGTTCCGCGGTGAATGCCGCCAATGCAAAAAGGCCCAGCGATGAAATAATAACAACAATAATTGAAAATATCAATACCAGGGATGATGCCCGAAGGTCATCTTTGTACAGGCCGTTAAAAGTGTCGTCAAGAAAAACATAATTAAAAGGGTCTTGCGGAAGTAACTGTTGCCAGGCCGCCTTTGCCGCGTTTAATGCGCCGGTAGCATTGCCCGGAGGCGTTTTTATGAAAATATAGGAATACCAGCCTGTGCCGCTGAACAGCACCATCGGGTCAATTTTTTCATGCATACTTTTAAAGTGAAAATCTTTCACCACGCCGATAACCTGGCCTGTATCGCCATGAAAAACAAAGCGCTGCCCGATAACCGGTTTATGAATTTTTAACTGTTGTACCGCCGTCTCATTCAGAATAAAATTGTGCTCATCTCCCGGCCTCCTGGCATCAAACCACCGCCCCTGCTGCATTTGCAGGTTAAATACTTTTTGAAAATTCGCATCAACAGACAATTGTGAAAGTGTAGGGTCAAAATCCTTCGCCCGGCCATCCCAGTCTGCTGAACCGGAAGAAGCGCTTGATACATTAACAATTGGCTGGCTGGCAGCCGTTACACCAGCTATTGCGCTGCTTGCCTGCATTTGCTGCTTAAGCGTTTTTAGCAGTGATTGCCGTTGTTCGTGCGAAAGTTTGGAATGAGACCTAAACGGTACTTGCAACGCGGCTACCTGCGCCCTGTCGTAACCGGGGTTGGTAGTCTGGATGTAATGAAGTTGTTTGAATATAACGATGGTGCCTATAATTAATACCACCGATAAGGTGAACTGGAATACAACGAGACCTTTGCGCAACGTGCCGTCTTTAATACGTAATACATTCACCCCCCTGAAAATGTTAAGCGGGTTAAATGAAGACAATAGCGTTGCCGGGTAAATGCTGTTTAAAAGCGTGGTAAACAGCAGGGTGCCGCCTAATACTTTCCACAGCGACAGGGAAGTAAAATCAAGCCTAAACTGTTTTTCAGTAAGGGTATTAAAATAAGGAAGCGTTAGTTTAACAAGTATAAGTGTTACGCACAATGAGATGGTGCCGATTAAAACAGACTCCATGGTAAACTGCATGAAGAGTTGCGCACGCTGCGCCCCAACAATTTTGCGAATGGTAATTTCTTTTACGCGCAGGCTTGCGCGGGCCGTGGTAAGGTTTACATAATTAATGCAGGCTGTTAAAATAAGCAGCAGCGCCAGCACACTAAAAATATACACCGTTTTTTTATCCGCGTGTTTAAACGCGGAAAACTGAACGGCGCTTTCAAAATGCATGGTTTTAAGGGGTTGCAGGCCTATGGTTATACTACTGTCTTTTTTATTGCTTTGCAGCAGTGCAGTCATTTTTTTGCTCACAATAGCCGGGTTAGCATTTTGATTAAGACGCAAAAAAGTAATAAAATTAAAATTGCCCCATTGTTCGCTGTTCTTTCGCGCACTGCTGTCACTCAGGTATGCATCAACCGGTAACAATACGTCATATTGAAAGCTTGAATTGGTAGGGTTATCTTTCACAACACCCTGAACAGTATAATTTACGCTGTCTATCGCCAGTACCTGGCCCACAGCGGAATTGCCGCCAAAATATTTTTTTGCTTTTGACTGAGTTAGTATAACGCTGAAGGGATTTTTTAGAAAAGCTGATGTGCTTCCCTCCAAAAAATCATAGTGAAATGTTTTAAACCAGTTTTTGTCAACGTATGCGCTGCTTTTTTCTGTAAACAGCTCATTCCTGTATTTAAATGTTATGGGTGAATAGGTAGATGCATACAAGTTAGTTACCTGCTCAGCTTCCGGTATATTTTTCTCTACTACATTGGCAAAAAGCAACGGCGAAGTTTCCCATATCCATTTTTCATCTTTGTTTACCTGCAGCGTATCTGTTATGCGGTATATATTATTTGCCGAAGGATGATATCCGTCAAAACTCGTTTCATTCTGCACCCAAAGCAGGATGAGTATAGTAGCCGTCATGCCTACGGAAAGGCCTGTAATTTTTATAATGCTGATGCTTTTGCTTTTCCACATTGCCCGCCATGCAGGCAGTATATACGTTTTAAACATACAGGCGTTTTTTCGTTTATGATTAGTTTTAGCGAGTGGCAGGGTGCACAAAATTTTGGCCTGCCAAGTATTTACTATTCAGTTCTTAAACTTCTAACAGGGTTTGCAAGCGCCACTTTTATTGCCTGGTAACTTACTGTTAGCAGGGCAATTACCACTGCCACTGCACCCGCACCGGCAAACACCCACCAATGGATTGGTGTTTTATACGAATATGATTTCAGCCATGCATCCATAGCGTACCAGGCAATGGGTACCGCAAAAATGATGGCGATGAGTACCAGTGTTATAAAATCTTTTGACATAAGGGTTGTTAAACCTGCAACAGAAGCGCCAAGTACTTTGCGTACGCCAATTTCCTTCACCCTGTTTTCAGCCATGTATGTGGCAAGGCCAAACAAACCCAGGCAGGAAATAAGAATAGTAAGCCCGGCAAACAACGCCGCAAGCTTAGCTGTGGTTTCTTCATTCGCAAATTTTAATGCATACACTTCATCCACAAAATGGTATTCAAACGGGTATTGCGGGTTATATTTTTTAAATATCTTTTCAATGGCAGCAAGGCTTTCAGCAACGGGTTTGCCGGGGGCCAGCCGCATGTGCACCGCGTTAAAAAAACCTTTGCTGCCTTCAATAACCATAGGGCGCACAGGCTCGTAAGGTGAGCGCAGGATAAAATCTTTCACCACTCCCACTACATGCCAGGGTTCATCGCCATCTTTAACGATTTGCCCGATGGGATTTTTAAAACCCATGATTTTTACGGCTGATTCATTCAGCACCATTGCTGTAGAGTCAGAAGGAAATTTTTTCAAGTCAATATCCCTCCCCTCTGCAATGGTTGCCCCGGTGGTTTGGGTAAAATTCTCATCTACGCAAAAGCGGTCAAAGTCAATTTTTGCATTAGGGTCTTTGCCCTGCCATTGAAAGCCCCAGCTATCGCTCCAGTTTTGGGTAATGGGCTGGCTTGTTTTTGTTACGCCGGTAACAGCCCCTGAATTAAGCAGGTCAGTTCTTAAGGCAAGATAATTTTTATCCAGGTCGCCGGTAAGCATGTGGTAAATAAGATTGTTTTTGTTATACCCTGTTTCGCGGCTTTGAGCGTAGTTAATTTGCTGCTCAATAATAACAGTGCATATAATAAGCACAATGGCAACCCAAAACTGTATTACCACTAATACCTTGCGCGGGGTGACCAGCGCATTTACTTTTCTAAAGGTGCCTTTCAATACTTTTACGGGCTGGAATGATGACAGGTAAAATGCGGGATAGCTGCCTGCCAATATACCCGTAAGCAATATAAAACCTGCTATTGCCAGCCAGAAGTAAGGGGCGCTGTAATCCAAATAAAGCCGTTTGTTGGTAAGCAGGTTAAAGCCATCCAGCGAAACCTGCACCAGTATTACCGCGATGATGCCGGCAATAAAGGCAATTAAAATACTCTCCCCTAAAAACTGGCTTATAAGAAATTGCCTTTGTGCACCTACTACTTTGCGTATGCCCACTTCTTTCGCGCGCTTTTCGCTGCGGGCAGTGCTAAGGTTCATAAAGTTTATACAGGCTATCAGCAAAATAAGGCCTGCAATAAGGCCAAACATGCGCACCGTTTCAATTTTACCGCCGGTAATTTTTCCATTTTCAAACTTTGAGTACAGCCGCCATTTGGTAACGGGGTGCAGGAATACTTCAACCTGTTCAGTGCCGTTTAAATGCCTTTTTGAAATGTTTTTTATTTTGGCATCTGCCGCAGCTTCGGTAACATTAGGCCTAAGCAGCACGTAGGTATTGGGGCCGTTGTCATCCCATGCATCATCCGTCCAGCCAATACGTTTGGCATAACTCATGGGCAGCAGGTATTCAAAATTAAAGCTGGTATTATTGGGCAGGTCTTTTAGTACGGCGGTAACAGTACAGTTAATGGTGTCATCAATTTTAATAACCTTGCCCATTGCATCATCATTGCCAAATAGCTTTTTGGCAAGTTGTTGCGTTATTGCAATATTATTAATATCGTCAAGGCATTTTGACGGGTTGCCACTTGCCAGCGGGAAGCTGAACATATTAAGAAATGATGTGTCAACAAAATTTCCGTGTACACGCAGGTGCTTATCACCAACAGTGAACAAAAAGGTGTTGTACTGGCAGGTAGAGGCAGCTTCAATTTCTGGATATTCCCTTACCAGGCCGCCGGCAAGCGGGTAAGGCGTGTTAGGCCAGCACTGTAGTTTACCGTCAAACGCCTCGCGGTTATAGGCCATGTAAAGACGGTCTTTCTTTGCATGAAACTGGTCGTAACCAACTTCGTTTTGTATCCATAACAAAATAAGCATGGCGCTTGCCATGCCGATAGCCAAACCACTTATGTTTATAATAGAAAAACCCTTGTTGCGCAGCAGGTTTCTAAACGCGATTTTAAAAAAATTCTTTATCATTTGCAGAAGGCGGTTTTAATTGTAACAAAAACACCGGACGCTGCTGCTATTGTAAAAACCTGTTAAGCCTGCCCGGCATTATGGAAAAGGAGGAAGATGTGCTGCTTTGCTTTTTTTGTTCGGGGCAGTTACTGCCTGACACCGGCGCCTGCTTGTTTAAAGAAATGCTTTTGGCAGCGGCGGTATTTTTATTGTTGTTGTTAAACGGGTTAACCATAAGCAATGCAACAACAATAAGCCCTGCAACACACATGCAGCATATCTTCACCACCTGCTTTTTCAGCAGGCGGGTATTTGATAGTATAGCAGGTGATTGCAGGGACATAAAAAATATATTTAAACAATTACTGTTTTAGATGAGTATGTTTTCTGTTACGGTTTGCCCGTCAAGCATACGGATTATACGGTGGCTGTACCTGGCATCATGTTCACTGTGCGTAACCATTACAATTGTTGTACCCTGTTCATTCAGCTCTGTGAGCAACTGCATTACTTCATTACCGTTGGATGAATCGAGGTTACCGGTAGGTTCGTCAGCCAGGATTAACTTCGGGTGATTTACCACGGCCCTTGCAACGGCAACACGCTGTTGCTGACCACCTGATAACTGCTGCGGGTAGTGGTTGCGCCTGTGCATTATCTGCACTTTGTCAAGCACTTCTTCTACTCTTTTTTTACGTTCAGGGCCTTTAACGCCGGTATATATAAGCGGCAACTCAACATTTTCAAATACGGTCAGTTCGTCAATAAGGTTAAAACTCTGGAACACAAAGCCAATATTGTGCTTGCGCAGGTCTGCACGTTTACGTTCATTAAAATGCGCAACCTCAATCTGGTTAAACAGAAAGCTGCCGGCATCAGGGTCGTCAAGCAAACCGAGTATATTAAGCAGTGTTGACTTGCCGCAGCCGGAAGGCCCCATTACGGCTACAAATTCGCCTTCCCTTACTTCCATGTTAAGTTTGTTAAGCGCAACGGTTTCGACTTCCTCTGTGCGATAGATTTTCTCCATTTCGGAAATCTTTATCATGTTGGTTGCCATTGTTTGTTTTTTTATGGATTGATTAAAATTGTTATTAAACGTTGATTTTGGTATTTGGTTACAGTTTTTGTGAAACTTTATTTTTTAAGCACCAGTTCCTGTATGTTACCATAGTTTTCATAACTGCTGGTAATTACTTTATCGCCCGGTTTTAAACCGCTCAACACTTCAAAGTAGTCCTGGTTCTGGTTACCCAATTGTATATCTACCCTTGTGGCCTTTGTACCGTCGGGAGATACTTTAAATATCCAGTTACCGCCTGTTTGCTGAAAGAAGCCGCCTTTAGGTATCATAATGGCCTGGCGTTCGTCGCTCAATGCCAGCAAAATTTGTAAAGTTTGGCCGCGGCGTAAATCGCTTGGGGGTTTACCAACAAAATACATGTCAATTCTAAACCTGCCGCTGGTATTTACCGCGCTGTACACTTTTTTAACTACAAGCTGGTAAGTGCTGTCGCCCAAAGTAAAGCGCCCTTTAAGGCCGGGGAATATGCGGTTAAGGTGAAATTCATCGGGCTCAACCTGTACTTTGTAGGCGCCTACTACATCTATTTGGCCAATACGTGTGCCGGCGGGTTCATTTTCGCCTATTTCAGCGTTTAGTGATGTTAACTGGCCATCAACAGGGGCGCGCACAATAAGGTCTCCCACTTTTTGCTGCATAATATTCAGCGCATTTTTTGAACCTTCGGACTGTAATTGTGCCTGCTGCAACTGCTGCGCGTTTGATGAGGAATCCTGCTCAAGAATCTGCTGCGTAAGCTTTTCCTTTGATTTATAATAGTTATAGTCGTTTTCGGCTTTTTTCAAATCCTGCAACCCTATAGCTTTTTGTTCATACAATTTTTTGTCAAGGTTGTAAACACGTTCAGCTTCTCTAAGCAGGCTTTGTACGTCAGCCATCTGGTTGAGCTTCGATACCGTATTCTGCAACGCGTTGTTTTTTGCAATCTGCATTTGTGTTATAAGGTTATACACATCAGTTTGCTGTGTTACCAGTTGCAGTTCAAGGTTTGTGTTGCTTAAACGTATTATTGGCTGGCCTTTTTTCATCATTGCGCCGTCTTCAACATATTTTTCTTCTACCCTGCCTCCTTCAAGCAAGTCGAGGTAAATTGAGTTTTGGGGTAATACTGTTCCATTTTCGGGTATTGTTTCCTGGAAGGGGCCTTTTATTACATCTCTAATTTCAATCCTGTCGGTGTCGGTAGTAAGTTTTGAAGGGCCCGATGTATAATAAATGCTGCCGGCAATTAAAGCAACCAGCGCTGCTATACCCAAAATCATCAGGATACGTTTTCTACTCCATTTCTTTTTTGCAATTACTCTGTCCACGGTTTTTGTTGTTTTTAAGTTGTTGTTTTTTGTTGGTCCAGGCTTTTTGCCATGCAGCAAGTTAGTTGTAAGCTTTTTTTATTCCTAACCTTCCATCCAAAAACTTTGTTTGTTAGTTTTTGAAAAAAACCCGGGCGTAGAAACACCAGGTGTAATTGCACATGAGAAACCTAACCGGGTAACAGTAAGTAAAGAACGGTGCCAAAAAAAATATCATTGAAAAACAAGTAGTTATGTAAAGTGGCAAAAAACAGGTGTACGGTTTTGATACACTTTGTGTCCGCTATTGTAACATGGGGTTATACCCGGTACGAAAGTTTGCGTAAATGGGGGGATTTTCAGGCAGATTTTTGCAGGTGAAATAAGGGGCTGAAAAACAATATACCCCTTGCTTTATTAACTACCGGGGGTGGCAATAACAAGGGTCTTATAGGCAATTTCAACGCTTTCAATGGCTACCTCGTTACCATCAGACTTCATATCAGTACCCGTTATTTTAACCGGGAATGCGTTATTGAGTATCCATTGCATAGTAGTGTTGCCGGTTTGGTCAAGCAGCCTTATGGTTATGGTGGCCCGGGTGAGGGTATTCATTTTTACCTGGTTGTACCATTGCCAAAAGGTATTGTCGTTTACAAAAATGCCTTTCTTCATAGTAACGTTACCATATTTAGCTATACCCGGCATTTTAATGGTTGAAAAGGCGGCGCTGTCTGCATTCCTGTATTCTATTGGCTGCGTTTCGGTATCAAGGCCCGTTACTTCCTGGAAAGCAATATTGGCTAAGGATGCACCCATGTCAACTGAAAAATAGAACTTTGGCAAAGGCCAGGTATTGTTTTGGGTTTCGCCCGCCATAACAGGATAAATTAGAGGTTAATGTTTTTTGCCTGAAGGTACTTTATTACCCGCTTTAGACAAAGTAAATTGTTGCGCCAATCATGTATACTGTACATGTGGGCCAGGCATTCTTTTCCTTACAAATGGTGAATTAATGTTTAAGCAAATAACCCGGTTTTATTCGCACACAAAAATAAAATTGGTAACCGGCTGGTTTGTGTAAGCCGTTAACTGTTTGCCTTCAAAAACTTTTACACTGTAGCCACATTCTTTTAATAAATCCATTACCAATGCCCGTTTCTCATTCGCCCACAATTCACAATAAATAACCGGCTTGTGCTTCATCAATAGCTGCATACCCCCTTTCAATACGTAATATTCATAGTTTTCTACGTCAATTTTTATCGCCGCAATTGTATGTTCGTTTTGCAACTGCGGTATATCATCCAGTACTGTTACCGGTATGTTGTAAATATCGCCGGTATTCCATTCGTCTTGCTGCCCCTCCACGTACACGTGGCTCAGCCCCTGCATCCGTACATTGTTAATGACAGGCACTACCAGTTTTAAAGTACCTTCCTCCTCACCCAGCGCCATTTCATGAAGCTGAACATTGGTTAGCCTGTAATGGTTAATAATTTTTTTTAAAGCGCTATTGTTGGCGGGGATAGGCTCAAAAGCATGAATGCGCGCACCGGGAAATTTTTTTGCAAGAGGTACTGTTGTAATGCCGATATTAGCCCCAATGTCCAGTATCGTGCCTTCGGGAATAAGGTTTAGAAATTCAAAAAATTCTGCCTCATAGGTACGTCCCTTAAAAAAGGAAATCTTTATCCGCGCGAAATAATAAAGATAGTTTTCAAAGCCCAATAATTTTTGCAGAATACTTTGAATTTTTTTCTTCATACAATTGGTTTAACAGCTATACAGACGGAAAGAACAGGTTGTTTAAACAAATATAACAAAAGGCTGCGGGAGTATATTTGTTGCAAGCCCAAAGCCGTTTAAACAGCAGTGCCGGGTGTAACCAGCTTCCACCGCCCGCCGGAAATTACTTCAATCTTATCATCCGTTACTTTAACGGCGGTCTCATCGTCAATTAAGTACGATGGCATAGGCAGCGTGGCAGCCAGTTTTTCCAGGCTTGCTAAAGAGTTTCCAGGAAACCACTCATGGTCAAGGTGCGGGTGCAGGGCAATATCAACCAACCCCAGGCATTTAGTGGTTTCCGCCGGCATGGTGTGGTTGCCGTATGTTGTTCCAAAGCGTGTCATCACCATGCTTCCTGCGCTTAAGCCTACATACACTGTTTTACGCAGCAGTTCGGGTAAAAGGTGCACAAGGCCGCTCTGCTGCATCCAGTAGCACAGGTACTGGCAGTCGCCGCCGCCCACCAGCAGGGCATCAGTTTCCAGCAATGCATTAACCCAAAGCTCCCGCTTAATGCTGGGCAGCGCGGTAAGCTCCAGCAACGCCAGCGACTTCCAGCCCAGCTCGCAGAACGGCGCTCCCAGCGACCCGCGGATTACCCTGCGAACAATATCGCCGCCCCCCTTTATGCCATATATGGCAGTAGGTATAAAAGCAGCGCTTGCCTCGCCAACAGGCTTGCCCAAAAGGCCAACCAGCGCGCTGTGTATATATTCGTTGCTGATACCGGCAGAAGTAAGGAGAAGTTTCATAATGCAGAATGTGTTTGATGGCGATAATTGCCCCTAATTAATTTTTGTAAAACTAATGGACATTGTTTGATGAAACCGGTGGCGAAAAAGACATTGTGGAGGGGCAAACCTGACGATGTTGATGCTCACCACGAAGCCGGCGTATTGGTTTTATGGTTTGTGTTTCGGATATTTATACAACGATATACATTTAATAGCTTGCAAATAGTTAACCGCAGCAAAAACTAAACGATAATGAGACATTTAATTTTTTTTATGCACACATCACTTGACGGTTTTGTGGCAGGGCCTAACGGGGAAATGAACTGGATAAAGGTGGATGAAGAAATATTTGACTTTGTTGCCACCATGACCGACAAGGCCGACGCTGCACTGTACGGGCGCGCAACGTATGAAATGATGCAGGGCTACTGGCCAACTGCCGGTGACGAACCGGGCGCATCAAAACACGACATTGAACATTCCGCATGGTACAACAAAGTGGCAAAAATTGTATTATCAACAACCATGAGCAGTGAAGGGCTTGAGAACACCACCGTTATAAGCGGCCAGCTTACAGAGAACATTAACGCAATAAAAAACCGCGAAGGGGAAAATATCATCATTTTTGGCAGCCCTGCCGCAGCACAATCCCTGCTTGGCCTGGGATTGGTTGACGAGTTTTGGCTTTTTGTAAACCCTATTTTGCTGGGTGAAGGCAGGCCGCTGTTTAAAGGAATACAGGAAAGAACCTACCTGGCGCTTGCAGAAGCCAAAACATTTGCCTGCGGTGTAGTTGCGCTGCATTATACCAAAGTTTAAATAAGCAGGGGTGGCTGATTATTGCTGTTAAACCTAAAAATACTCAAATGCGAAAACTAATCTACTCCATCAACCTTACCATAGATGGCTGCGCCGACCACATGAAGATTGGTCCCCCCGCTGCTGATTTGTTTGAACATTTTATAGAGCTTACCCGCAGCGGGGACACGCTGCTGTATGGGCGTAAGCTGTATGAAATTATGTTTCCCTATTGGCCGGATGTATTGAAAAACCCTGAAGGGGAAGCAAAAGAATCCATACAATTTGCTGAAGTGTTCTGCGCTGTCGAAAACATTGTGGTTGTTTCCAAAACCTTACAGGGTGTTGAAGAAAAGAATGCAAGAATTATCAGGTCAAACTTTGAAGCGGAAGTGCTTGCATTAAAAGCAGCGCCGGGCAAAAATATTTTAACCGGCGGGGTTGAGCTTTGCGCGCAGCTAACACAGCTTGGCCTTATTGATGAATACCAGTTTGTTATTTACCCGGCCATAGCGGGAGCGGGGCGGCGGTTGTGGGATAGCCTTGGCCTGCCGGACAATTTACCCCTGCAGCTTGTTGAGTGTAAGGCCTTTCAATCCGGTTTTGTTTTGCTCAGGTATGTAAAAAGTTAGGGTAGATGGTGGTTGTTGGTAGGTGGTGCGTGCTAAGGATTAAGGGGAGACCTGCGCCAGTGAGGGACCTTTGAATTTCGATTTCATTAAGAATCAATGCGTCATAGGAGCCAGTCTGGAGACTGGCTTTTATTTAAAATCCGAGCGCTTCGCTAACTAAGAATAGGGGGTACTGTAAACATTGTAAATTCTACTTTGCACTGCCTGAGCCAATAATCAACATATAGATAGTCATGGAAGGTTTTATGGAATGCATATTTCGTTTCATAGCACCTTCATTAACCTTTTATTTGATTTCTAAAAGATTTGCCAATTTCCATTATAAGGGAATCATACTTTTCCTTGACTTGCCTATTTACATCAATTGTATAATCAACTTCATCCTGAAGAATGTTTTTTTGTTGTATTTCCTCAGCGCTTAATCCCCTTAATTCTATTAGCCTTACTTTGCCGAATTGGAATTGTTCAAATTCCTTGATAAGTTGAATAAGCTTGTTAAAATGATCTTCCTCAATCAATAACATACCATCATTAACGGCGTCGTTAGTCAGCTTAATTTGTTCTGAAAAAGAAGGGATTTTCTCAGGTGTAGCTTTTTGCCATAGTGAGTCGGCCTGATTTTTTGTATAAAGCAAGACCTTCCAAAGCTCATTATACAAGTCGAATTGCTTTTCGCTATACCTGAAGAACAGACTTTTTGCTTTATCTAACGCAGTTTTTGTTTCTTCTAACTCCTTAGTGTACTTGTTTTTGATTCCTTCAAGGATTGAAGAGTTAGTCCCTTTGATGGCCTCTAATTCATTTTCATGTTTATTATTATAATTATCAAGTAGTCTCTTGGAAAGAAAATCACCAAAAAACTTTGCCAATGCTATAATTACTACGGTAGCGCCTCCAAGGGCTGTAAAAAAGGCTGCGGCTAATTTAAATAAATCTGTATATGAGAACGTTGGCATGTATTTTAATATTGGAGGTTATGGTGTTTCATCCAGCTAAAGAGTTCGTCTGGGTCTATACTATTAAAACTAACATACTTGTTCTTCGTCAGGAAGCCAAATTTAGTACCCTTGAGATAAACAAGGGGTGGCGTGTTTGTGTACTGATTATATGGACTTAGCGATGAATATTTGCTTCCATAATTGCTGTAGATATTAAATATTGAACTTACAGAATATTTACTTCCGTAAGAACCATACTCGTTTGAAATAGACTCAGAATCAAACCTGTTTAATGAAAGTTTGCCAAGAAATTGCCCATCGTTAGCTATCAAGAATGATTCATGATTCCTAATTCTTTCCGATAACTTTATTTTATCCATCAAAGCATTTTTTAGGCTAAATAATATTAAAGGTAATTTCACCTGAGTTAAAATTAGTTTTTTGGGATAAATAAAAATCTAAAGTGAATTTTGTAAATTAAAATCTGCATTTATGTCAGTACCTTTAATCGTTTAACCTTAATAATAAATGACAGCCCAAGTTGTGTTCGGCCCTGAATTGGAAAAATTCAAAGAATATCTTCGCTCGAGCAGCGTAGAAAATGCACGGCGAGCTCTTTTGTATCCGTTATTTCAAAAGTTGTTTAAGGAAAAATTTAAGATTGAGAACGATGCTAAAGGTGCTGATGTCTATGTTGTCGGGCAATTAGTGGTAGAAAGTAAGACGGATTCTAAACAATGGCTCGAGGGCCTATTTCAAGCCTTACATTATCATAGAAGAGAAGGACTTGCGTTTCATACTATAATGGTTGTCGCCCGTGAATTTATAGGTATATGGAAGGTCACAAAGCTTCCTGAAGATGCAGTCAGACTTTCATATAAAGCAGATGTAAAGAAAGCCCCAAACCTTATAGGGAGAGAATTGGCCCGGACATGCACAAAGGAGGTGACTACAGCTATTCAACAATCAGCTTTGTATTGGCTCACCCCGAGAGATTTAATTGGTGACATTTTTGGCGGGGCTAAAAATTTGACCACGGAGAGTTATGAAATATTAAAAATTCTGAAAAATCTTGACAGTGATAGGTTTCAAATAAATACACATAATTTCATCCACACAATTGAGCGTATGAAGACTTTTTTTCATACGCCCCTCGAAGCTGTTCACGCTTTTTACACTATTGTTGCTTATTGGGACATAACCTCTATTGTAAGTGCAAATGAAGAGGAAAATGAAGTAACGGTTACTGGTTTTAAAGGAAAAAAACATAGTGCTGGCATTGCTATACATAGAAATAAAATTGGGGATTTTACCCGCTTTGTTGAAACACAATACATTTTTACAAATGAGGGGAGTGGATTAACTGCTGATTATTATTTTAGCCGATTTGATGAAGTGCTTGCTATTATAGACCCTGCATATGTGAAACAACATGGTATATTTTTTACAAACAATAATTTGAGCAAATTTGCTTTGTGGTTTGCAAAAAAGGAATTGAGTGAAGACTTAAATGAAAACTATATAGTTTTTGATCCGGCAGCAGGAAGCGGCAATTTAGTGAGTAGTTGGAAAGGGACGCTAAAGCATAAAATTGTTAGCGAGTTGCAACCCGATTTGTTGAAAATTATTGAGCGGCGTATGAAAGCTGACCCCTGGCATGTTCAACATGGATTTACAATTGTACCGAAAACATCAAATAACGAAGGTCTAAATTTTTTAGACACCAATGCCTCGACTTATTTGCATCGCTTGCAAAAGGAAGTTGAACGCAATCACGTAATGATGGATAAACCACTTGCGTTTTTATTGAACCCACCATATAAAAACACAGATGAGGATGTTTCGGCGCGCGAAGCTACACAATCAGAATATGGCATTGATAAAAGTATAATCGATATTACCGGCGAAGATGCTGGGCGGGAAAGATATTTGGCATTCTTAGGTCAAATATTAAACATGTGCAAAATTCAAGCAGAAGCTCTTCGAGATTCAGAATCATTAGTACTGATTTTTACCCCAACCAGTTGGTTAATACCTCGTCCGTCTTATGAGCGTTTTAGAGCTATTTGGGATAACAACTTTGAGTTTGTAAATGGGTTTATTATAACAAGTAACGAATTTTTTAAATTGGATGGAAAATGGCCTCTTGCATTCACAATATGGAAGTTCAAGCCGAAAAAAAATTCGATGATAAATTTGGTTGCTGTAAAAGATTTGACCGAATGGAAAGCAATTGATTTAAATATCAATTGGGAACAAGATGATTATAATTTAGATAGAGAAGTTAAAAGGTTGTTGAAAGGTAAACGAACTATTAGGTTGGATAATAGCAGAGGATATATAAAAAATTGGATTGGGCAAAGCATGTACGATTTTAAAAGAGATAAAAGTAAGGAAGAGAGAGAGTCTTCAAAACCATGCGGAGGATTGCCTTTAAAGGATGAAAGGCGCGGCAATAAAAAGACATACGGTGTAACCAACTCTCAATTTTGCGGGTTTATGGACGATGCCACACCATGTCGAGTTAAGCAAGATAAATTTACACGTCACTCAAATAAACCAGATAGGATTTGGTTTAGATTAGACGATCCTTTTAAAGATGGCAACAAATCGAAATGTTTTTCAGGTGCTCCGGACAAGTATGGTTATTGTGCTTTCGATTTGGTTTCCGCTAAGTCTCTATGTTCTTGGTTCGCCATAACGAAGACGTTAAATGGACGTTACCCAGTATGGGCGAATCAATATGATATTTGGAAACCAGTAATCCCTCAAAAAAGGGAAACATACTGGTACAGTTTATGTTTTGCCTTCGTATTAGCTGAAAATAGATGCATAGTAACAAAATTCGAAAAAAATAATCCGGTAACCAATGCTCCCGATATATATATAGATAACCCGTTGAGCCCTAATAACAAACAAAGTTTTTGGTGTACTGTTTTAGAAAAAAATGTTATTCAAGTACCTGGCGAAAACCCAGCAAAATTATTAATGCATGCGATAATAGATTTATATATGTACTGGAATAGACAATATTGCAAGGGACAGACTTTAGAATACGTTGGACTACAAAACGAAGCATACTTTAAATATTTCCATTACCCGGATTTTGTAACCCAAAATAGCGGGCTAATTCAAATTAAAAAATATGCTGAACAAAACGTATGTAATGACCTTTTGAATAGATTCTCAGATATTTCAAAAATTACGAAGTCAGTCAAGGATGAATTATTCAAATTATTGGTTGAGGATTTTAACTATTTCGAATAAGCGCAAAACTTTTATTCCCCTTATTTGCCCCTAAACATTATAAGCCATTGTAAATCAATAATTTGAAATTATTTATAATGTTTGGTCGTGCCCAGAACAGGGTTATTGAAGCCTCCACTGCCTCTTTCCCCACCAGCGGCTGGTAGGATTTATCCCTGTCAGGGATGTAGGAAGAAAATTGCGACAAACGATATTGAGGATTTTGCTTCAAGCACCCCCAAAAAAACTTCCTCAAAAACCGGGACAAAACCACCTTTTTGCTATTTATGTATAGTTCATTGACATATTGCTGACAGGCCAAAAAGCGGGCATAGATGCAGGGATGAAGTATTTAATAATTTTTACTATTTTTATGTTAATGCATTTATAATCAATACGTTGCGATTTTTTGCATTCCTCCCTTGTCCAACTGTGTCCTCCCTGATATTCATCGGGGCAGGCCCTTTTCCTCCTGCCTCACCAGTAATAGGGGAAGGAGTTGGTGACTGTAAAATCGAAAGCTAAAATGTAAGGCAGGGATGAAATGAATTTTTAAAAAATAATGTAATTTTTTAAACAAAAATTGAATATGAATGGGTTGCGTGTTTTTGTATTCCTCCCTTTTACTGGTATTAGGCAGGCTTTTTCCCCCCGGCTGCCCGTGGCGGAAAGTATTACTGGTAAGAATCATTCTGAAATATCAGAACGAAGGCCCCGGAAAAGTTTTGACAAACAACTGGTTAGGGAAACGCAGGAGTTAAAGTGGGCGCCGCCGGCGGGCAATGGCTTTTGATATCTCGCTGATAATTGTACGCTTTTATTACAAAAGTGTACGTATTTGATACACTAGTGTTGCCGGTTTTATGCGTAAATCATTTAAAATCATACCTTTCAGGCTTGGTATGCTTATGGTTGAACTGTTTATTGTTTTTTGAATTATACAAATATGAACCTGAAAAAATATTGCATTCTTGCCATTGACGATGATACCGACGTATTAACCGCCGTACGCTTGTTGCTGAAAACTGAAGTAAAGGAAATTGTAACAGAAAAAAACCCTGACAACATTCCCTCGCTGCTGTCAAAGCATTTTGACCTGGTGCTGCTTGACATGAACTTTAAATCATCTATCAACACCGGCAACGAGGGTATTTACTGGCTGAAACGTATTAAAGAAATAAAGCCCGATATAGCTGTTATTATGATAACCGCCTACGGCGATATTGACCTTGCCGTACGCAGTTTAAAAGAGGGCGCTACTGATTTTGTGGTAAAGCCCTGGCATAATGAAAAGCTGATGGTAATTATTGAGGACGCGCTGCGCAAAAAGGGTGGTGGCAAAGGCAAGGCAGAAGATGCGTTTGCCAACGACAGTATTATTGGCAAAGAGCTACTGGGCGAGAGCGATGTAATGCAGGATATTTTTTACAAAACGCAAAAAATAGCGCCTACGGACGCCAATATTTTGATTTTGGGGGAAAACGGTACCGGTAAAGACCTTATTGCAAAAGCCATACACCAAAAATCGCTAAGGGCAAACAAGCCCTTTGTAAAAGTGGATGTAGGCGCGCTTACGGAAACACTTTTTGAAAGTGAACTGTTTGGTCATAAAAAAGGCGCGTTTACCGATGCGAAGGACGACAGGGTAGGCCGTTTTGAATCTGCCAACGAGGGCACCCTGTTTTTGGATGAAATTGGTAACATAAGCCTTACGCAGCAGGCCAAGCTGCTTACGGTTTTGCAAAACAGGCAGGTTACAAGGCTGGGCAGCAATACACCAGTGCCTATTAACATACGGCTTATTTGCGCCACCAACCTGCCGCTGGCAGAGCTGGCCAATGAAAACAGGTTTAGAAAAGACCTTATTTACCGCATAAACACGGTGGAAATAACAGTGCCTCCGCTGCGCAGGAGGGGCACGGATATTTTGCTGCTGGCCAGGCATTTTGCCGCGGTATATGCGGAGAAATATTTAAAACCGGCGATGAGGTTTGATGAAAGCGCGGAGGAAAAACTGCTGCAGTACCATTACCCCGGTAACGTGCGCGAATTGCAGTACACTATTGAGCGGGCTATTATTATGAGCGACGGGGAAGTGCTGCAGGCAAGGGACCTGATTTTTTCACCCATAGAATCTGTACCGGTAAATACTGTGGAGGATGATGATATGAAGCTGAGCACCATTGAAAAAAACACGATTTTGCACGTAATTGAAAAATACAACGGTAATATAACAAAAGCGGCGAAAGAACTTGGATTAACAAGAACGGCGCTGTACAGGAGGCTTAGCAAGTACGAAATATAACAGGCCCCTGTGCAAACAGGCTGGGCGCCTGCATAATAACTTAACACGAAGTGAAGGAGGGTGTTGTGATGGACAGGATAGAACAGTATCTTTATAAAATTAAAAAAACGTCCCCGTTTGTTGGGGCGGCAGAGATAAAACCACACATGTTTAAGCGTTACGACTGGAATATAAGCATCCGGGTGATATTGATGTTTGGTACAATTACCGGTGCTGCTTTTTTATTTGTTAATCAATTGTACCAGTTTGAAATACTTGCAATACCTGTTATTATATACCAGGTGCTCGATTTTTTCAGGTTTAATAAAAAAGCCCAGCAGGAAGTTGAACAGTTTGTGGAGAGCATTCATTACCGTGATTTTTCCCGCCACTTTGATGTAAAGCATGCCCCCCAGGACTTGCAGAAACTGCGCAAGGGTTTTAACGACATCAACACTACGTTTAAGGTGATAAGCAAAGAAAAAGAAACGCAATACCAGTACCTGCAAAAAATACTGGAACTGGTAGATACCGGCATCCTGTCTTATGAACTGGAGAGCGGTGACGTGGTGTGGATGAATGAATCGCTGAAACGCCTTTTGCAGATACCATACCTTAAAACCATCCAGTCGCTCGACAGGCGCGACCATAATCTTTGCGCTAAGATTATTGATTTAAAACCGGGCGAAAACGTGATTTCATCCGTGCATATTGAACGGAATATTTTAAAAGTGCTGTTGTCTGCCACCGCCTTTCAAACAGAAGGGAAAATATATAAGCTGGTGGCTTTTCAAAACGTAAATGAAGCGCTGGATGAAACCGAGTCAAAGGCCTGGCAAAAGCTGCTGAGCGTTATGACGCACGAGATAATGAACAGCATCGCGCCTATTTCATCACTGGCCAACACACTTAAAAAAACCTTGCAGGAATCTGCTGAAAATAAAGAAAAACCGCAGTCGCTGGAAGACCTTGCTATAGGCATTGACACCATTAAGAGAAGGAGTGAAGGCTTGTTGAAATTCGCTGAAACCTACCGCAACCTTAATAAGATTACTACGCTAAACCTTAATAAAGTGTATGTGCGTGATGTATTTGAAAGCCTGCACCAGTTGATGGAACCAACCCTTGAACAGAAGAATATTGAAATGGAAGTGATTTTGAAAGACCCCGACCTGATGATTGAAGCAGATATAAACCTGCTTGAACAGGTATTAATAAACCTGGTGGTAAATGCCATTGAGGCCGTAAAGGGCATTGAAGACCCGCATATAATGCTGTCAGGTGCGCAACTGCTGGGTAAAAAACCTTATATACGCGTAACAGATAATGGCCCCGGCATGCCGGAGGAACTGCTTGATAAAATATTTATTCCTTTCTTTAGCACCAAAAAAAGCGGAAGCGGTATAGGCCTAAGCTTGTGCAAGCAGATTATGATGCTGCATAAAGGCAACATTACCGTGCAATCGCTGGTGGGCGAAGGCACCGCTTTTACGCTGCAGTTTTAGCTAACGCTGCAGTACATGGTTTAAAAATTTACCGGTACATTTGACGCATGAGGGTTGGAAGAAAATGTATTATAACCTGCCTGTATTTTTTGCTAACCTGCTGTGCTGTACAGGCACGCAGCAGCGACAGCCTTATGCACCGCCTGTTGTTGCGTATAAACAGCCTGCAACAACACAACGACCCCTATTATGCCCCGGGTATTTTTCCTGCCTACAGGAAAATGGTGGTAAACGGGAGAATATATAAGGATGAAAATATTTTTTTCAGCGGCATAATTTGCCTGACCCTTAAACGCATTAAGCCGCAATTGAGTAAGCATGACCAGGCAATTTGTGATTCAATCATCTGCCGCCTGGAGGTGTCGGCGCATAAGTTTAAAAATCAAAGCGGGAGGCCAACATACAACTTTGGCGCTAATGATACCGTAAAGCCTTTTTTCCGCTCGTGGCCGCTCAGTATGCTTAATGGTTATATGCACGTGGCAGATGATTTTGATGATACAGCCATTATGCAGCTTGTATCAGGTGCGCCTGATTCTGTGGCTGCAGTAATACATAACCTGATGCAGGACTATACGAACAAGGATGGTGAACTGGCAAGAACAGCTTTACGGGGCTATAAAAAATTTCCTGCTTATTCTGTTTGGTTCGGAAAAAAAATGCTGGTTGAACTGGATGCCTGCGTATTATGTAATACGTTGTATATGGTGCAGGCCTATAACCTGCCATGGACGAATGCAGATGCCGCAAGCCTTGATTTGCTGGTGCATATGGTGCAAACAAAAGATTACTTAAAGCATGCAAACAAACTGTCAGTGTATTATAAAACGGCGCCTATAATAATGTTTCACCTTGCAAGGCTGATGAGTGTAAAACCAATGCCGGAGCTGGAAAAATTAAAGCCGCAGCTTATTAGCGATGCTACCGCGTTGTACAAAAATGCTGACAATATATTGAACAAGATAATCTTGCGCACCGCTTTGCTGCATTGGGGTGTTAGTTTGCCTGCGGATGCCCCTTTTTACACCGGAAATGTTAGGGACACCCTTGAAAATAATAATTTTGTTTTCTTTATCGCAAGTGTGTCTGCCACATTTCCTAAGTTCCTGGCCTATCCTTTGGTTGAATCAGGTATTACGCGTATCAATTACTATTGCCCTGCTTATAATGATTGTTTATTGCTTGAGTACCTGGCAGAACAAAAGAAATATGATAATAGCCACCAATGAAAAAATTATTTATAATAATGCAATTTTGGGATGATTATAATCATTACAGGCAGAAAATTTTGTAGGTAATTTTGTTTAAATCCGTCGCTAATGCACGAAACAGACGTTTGCATTATTGGTGCGGGGCCTGCGGGTACCGTGGCCTCCATGTTTTTAAGTAAGAATGGTATTAAACACGTGGTGCTTGAGCGGGCGCAGTTTCCGCGTGATAAAGTTTGCGGTGAGTTTTACGATGGCCGCGTACGCAACGTGCTGAACAAGCTGGACGAAACGCTGATGCCCCGTATGCAGGAGCGGCATATTATACAGGATATTCATCACTACTATATTTATAATGCAAAGCTTAACGAAATAGGATTTGATGCAACTTCCAACGCACGTATAAGCACGGTACGCAGCCGGTTTGATGATTATTTATTAGCCGAAACGCTAAAAAGCCCGTATGTTACATACTTTGACAATACGCAGGTTGAAGACATAAACATAAGTAGTGAAGCAGTGCATATAACGGCGAGAAACAGGAAAAAAGAAATAACTGCCAAAATGGTGATTGCCGCAACCGGCAGCAAGTCTGCACTGGCGCAAAAACTGGTGCCGCATAATAAGCATGGCGACCACTTTCTCCTGGCAGCAAGGGGGTATTATACGGGCTTGCCGCATAATGGTAAAACAAACTGCTGCCGGCTTGTTTTATTAAAGATGCCTGTGCCTTGTTATCTCGGTACGGTTGACCTGCCCGGTGGGCTCTCATTGGTAGAAGTGTTTGTATTAAAGCGGCATGCCACCAGCTATAACATCAACCCCAAAGTGTTACTGCAGCAGATTATTCATGAACATAAGCCACTAAGCAAGCTGTTTGAGCATGCCGTATTATATGGCAGTTTAAGGGGTGCATCGCTGCCGCTTACTACCGGTAAAGGAGTCATTTCCGGTGAAAGGGTGTTGCTTGCGGGCGACAGCGCTTATAATATTAACCCCTTAACCGGGTTGGGCGTCGGCAGGGCCGTGTATTCAGGCATGTGCGCCGCGGAACAATGCATTAAAGCACTGCAGGCAGGCGACTTTTCTGCCGCAGCGCTGCGGGAGTATGATGAGCGGGTATACCGGGTATTTAAAGCTGATAACCGTACCGGCATTTTTGGTGATTTTGTGCTGAAGGATATATACAAGTTACCACACAGGCTTATCTCTTTGGTGTCTTCAAGCCCGTACCTGAAGAGACAGGCTACGAATATTTTGAATAAATTTTAATGGCACGCTGCTTTTGTCAAGGGTCAAAGGGCGCAAAGATCACACTGAAATTTCAGAAAGAAAACTTATGTGTTCTATTACTGGTACGTCCACATATTTTCAGCTTTTTTTGCTAAAATCATCATAGAACATTACATATCCATCTTTATGGTGAGAGGTATACCAAAATAAAAATTCATCCTTGCCATCGCCGTCAAAGTCGCCATGATCAAGGTATTGAAGGTTGTCATATAAAAAGCTTATTTTGCCAGTATTAGATATATAACAAAGAATTCGAAAATATTTAAATCTATTGTCTTCGCGGAAGCAGTCTTCATTAAACGGGTAGAAGCTATTATAAATGGAAGCCGCTGGAACAAGAAGGCTAATTATTTTGTTATGTTTATCATCAATAAAAGAATTAGTGGAGTCGCATAAAACCCTATATATAGGGGTAACTACTTTATTTATCAGGGTATCAATGTTCATAGAGTTGAAACCCTCACTGCACGCCTTATTCGACACATATAATTCTGAGAGATAAATTTTTACACTATCTTTTAATATTTCTAAATCTGAAAGCGCAGGGGAATATTGCTTTAGCCGAATGTTTCGTTCAAATTTGGCATTGTTTGATAGTAAAGTTGCTTTGCTTATCAGCCAAACCTCGTTATCTTTGAAAGGTCTAAAAAGATAATTTTCAGACAAAGGGATTATTGGTGTTGGTTTTAAAAAGCCATATTCTTTTATAGGAGTAATCTCATTTCCTGGCGTATCATATTGCCTCTCCATTGTGCAGCATTCTCCTTTTATATGCCCATAAATTTTACCGTTGAGAACCCTAAAGTAATTTTCGGTTGCACTGTCGAAATTTTTATCCATTCATTACCCGACTTTACAAATAAGCTTCTTATCTCGTATTTATATAAATGAATGGGGAAATTTGTATCCTTTCGGTCATTTTTTTCATAAATGGCTATCTTGTATGCGGTTTCATTTTGCGCCGACGATAGCAGTGGGAAAAGCTGTACGATACAAATAGATAAAATAAAGAATATTTTATTCTTTGACAATAGGAATAACATCGTTTTTGATTTTTTCAAGTTTGGGAGTTGAGTTTTGACTATTTAAAGTTAAGTCACGAGAGTTAAGAACCAAAGAGTCGCTCAGAAGAGTAAAGCAAATGCTATAGTCACTCCTTTACAAATCCCATCATCGTATTCATTGTCGGGTCCTTTTCCTGTATTACTCTCTTGCCCAAATCTTCAAATCCGAAAGAGGTGATGATGTTGCTCCATTCCTCTGCTGGCCTGAACGACCTGTACTCGTTTACATTTGTAGCCCAGGACACATTTGCACCTACGTTCATCACAGAATGTATCACTGAAACAAATGTTTGCATTGCGGTAGTTTTCACGTCATATTCCCGTACAATAAAAATGCCGCCCTTACGCAAAACCCTGTGGATAAATTTGATAATATCGCCCAGGTATTCATCCGGGTAATGGTGCAGGCCATTGTAACAGGTAACCAAATCAACACTATCACTCTTAATGTTGTGTTTAATCAGTTCAACAACGTCAACCGGGTTGCCGGGAATGATATTTTCCGTGCAAAATATATCACCCTTAATTTTTATATGTTTTTTCAGGCCTTTTGCATAATTATCCTTCAGCCCCACCTGCAGGTAGCCGTTAATTACTTTTTTGTCATGTAAAAATGCCAATGTTTGGCGCTGTAATTCTTTCCGTTGCCTGCGGGCGGTAGGCTTTGTGTAAGTGTATTTTTGCAAAAACGGCTTTATGCCAGGCAGGTTTCTTTGCACCTCCTTGTAAATTTCCTCATCCGTTTTTTTTTCCTTTAAGGCAATGGCAATCAGGTAGTGAAAAGCGTCTTCCGGGTAAAGGCGGTATATTAACTGTAAAAAAAAGTAAAGACCGTCGTTTAATGCAGAACTGTCAAAAACAGTTTTAAATTTTAAAGAATCCGCACCGTGCATGCTTATAATTAAATAGCTGTGAAAAGTATAAAATTACGTTACTAATTTTAAATGTATAACTATCTATAGTGATTGGTGTTTTATAACAGGTATAAGCGGTTGCACCATACTTTTTTTACGCCCGGAAAAGACACTTTTTCAGCCTTTAAGCAACTGCGTTTCCCGTGGGCGAAAAAAATTTTGCAATAGCCAATTTGTTTGTACTTTCAAGCCCCTTTTAGCGGTTGTACAGCCACATTTTGGGTAATGTACCACAACGGCTTAACGGGTAAGCGTCAGTAAAAATCACTTCTAAGCCAATTTAAAAGCATAATAACAGCAATGAAAACAAGTACAGGTATAAGTTTAGCAGTAATGATGTTTTTGGAGTATTTTATTTGGGGCGCCTGGTATGTAACAATGGGTACCTATATGGGCGAGAACCTGCATTCTACAGGTTTGCAAATAGGTGCAGCTTTTAGTGCCCTGGCAATTGCCACAATGATTTCTCCTTTTATAGTAGGAATGGTTGCCGACAGGTATTTTGCCGCACAAAAAATAATGGGTGTGTTTCACATCCTGGGTGCAGTGTTATTATTTTTTGCAACCAAGGTTACTGATAACACCGCTTTTTACTGGATAATATTGCTATACTCGTTACTTTACATGCCAACCATTGCATTAAGCAACAGCGTTGCTTTCTTCCAGATGAACGACCCCGGTAAACAATTCCCCTGGATTCGTGTATTTGGTACATTGGGCTGGATTGTTGCAGGTATACTTATCGGGTCATTGGGTATTGAGAAAACCCAAAATACTTTTATTATGGCGGCAATTGTTTCTGCTGTACTGGGGTTATTTAGTTTTGCTTTGCCTAATACACCGCCAAAAGCCAAAGCAGGGGATGCTACAACGGCAAAGGCTTTGGGTACAGATGCGTTTGTTTTATTTAAAGATAAACCTTACATCATATTCTTTATAGCTGCCATCCTGGTATGTATTCCGTTATCATTTTACTACGGTTTCGCCAATCCTTTTTTAAACGAAGTTGGTATGCAAAACGCAGCCCGTAATATGACGTTAGGGCAATTTTCAGAGGGGCTGTTTATTCTTGCTATTCCATTTATGTTTAACCGTATTGGCGTAAAAAATATGCTTATACTTGGGATGGTTGCCTGGATTTTACGTTACCTGTGTTTTGCACATGGCAACACCGACGGCAATTTGTGGATGTTGTATGCTGGTATTATCCTGCACGGGGTATGTTACGATTTCTTTTTTGTTACCGGTTATATGTATACTGAAAAGAAGGCAGGACAAAAAATTAAAAATGCGGCACAGGGGTTGTTTACCTTTGCCACTTATGGCGTTGGTATGTTTATAGGAACATGGTTTTCCGGCGTGGTTGTAGACAAATACGCTATAAGCACAACATCACATAACTGGACAAATATTTGGTATGTACCTGCAGGTATTGCCGCAGTTGTATTGATATATTTCCTCTTATTTTTCCGAGAGAAGAAATCTGTTGCGGTTGCAGCGTAAAATGCTTGCTGAATACATTTTTTTGCAACAGTTAAGGTTGGCTATAGTAAATATTTAACGTTATTTCTTTAACACCAAAAAGCCCCTTTGCGGGATTATAGTTATGAAAATTGCAATGCTTGGCTCGGGTTTCATCGGGCGCTTTTACGCAGACTCATTACAAGGTTACAGGAGCAAAGACAAAATTGTAAGCATTTATTCGCGCCGGGAAGAAAGTGCGAAAAAGTTTGCCGAAGATTACAAATGTGAGCATTGGACAACGAATATGGAAGAAGCTATTGCCCACCCCGACGTTGAAGTGGTTTGTATAGCGCTGCCAAACAACAAGCATGCTGAAGCCGTGCACCTTTGCTGCAAATACAAAAAAGGCGTAATAACAACCAAACCTTTGGCACGCAATGCCGGTGAGGCTAAAGAACTGTTGCTTGCAGTTGAAGCAGCAGGAATATTTAACGGCTACCTTGAAGACCTGGTATACACACCTAAATTTTTAAAAGCTTATGAAAGTGTAAAGAACGGCGCGCTTGGCCGCATACTGTGGGCTAAAAGCCGCGAAACGCACCCTGGCCCCCACAGCGACTGGTTTTGGGATATTGAGCAGGCTGGTGGCGGTTGTATATTAGACCTTGGCTGCCACTGCGTGGAAATTACCCGCAGCTATATTGGTAAAGATATTAAGCCTGTTGAGGTAATGTGCTGGGCAGATACACAGGTAAAACCCATTGAGGCGGAAGACCATGGTATTGCGCTGATAAAATATGAAAATGGCAGTATAGCACAGTTTGAAGTAAGCTGGACTTTTCGCGGCGGGCTTGACCTGCGTGACGAGGTGATGGGTACGGAAGGCACTATTTGGGTAAATAACTTTTTGCGCACCGGGTTTGAGATGTTTACTACCGGCAAAGGCGCTGATTATGTGGCTGAGAAAGCTGAAAGCAACAGCGGCTGGCTGTTCCCCGTGGGTGATGAGTTAAATGAACTGGGGTATAACCACATGTTTATGGATATGTTCAACAGCATGGAAAAAGGCGTTGCCCCCAAGGAAACATTTTACGACGGATACGTGGTAAACGCTATTCTTGATGCTGCATACAGGAGCGCAAAATCAAAATTGTGGGAGCCTGTAAAGTTGGATATATGGCGCGGCCAAACCGGTTTAAGTAAACCAAGCGTATATACTGACTACGATGAAAACTATTACCTGGTAAAAGAGGAAATGACACACTACGGCGCAAGGAAGCTGATTTTGAAAAACAAAGCTACCGGTAAATTTGAAGAAAAGATATTAGAATAAACAACGTTAATAACCCCGCCCGCAAAGCGGGGTTATTTTTTACCATTATTTCCGGTAAATACCTGCCCTGTTTTCTCACCTCTGTCGCCACAGGCTGTCACAGGCGTCATTTCATAAAGCGGCTGTTTTTGCTTTTACAGGCAACTCTTCAATGGTAATGAAGGTTTTATTATACGATTATATTCCATCATCGCATAATAAACATTCATGCACCCCGCAGCAAAAAGTATATTAAAAGTGATAGCGTATTTTGACCTGTTTAACTACCCGGTTACATTTGATGAGATAATTTTTTTTCTTGACCATGCTTATACTGAAGCTGAGGTTTCAGAAGAAATACAATTGCTTGTTTCAACCGGTATAATTTACCGTATGAATAATTTGTATGCTGCGAACCCGGATTATGCTTTTGTTGAAAGACGCCTTGCCGGCAACCGGCAGGCAGAAAAGCAACTAAAGCTGGCATCAAAAATTGCGCGGTTTTTAATAAGGTTCCCTTATATAAGGGGGGTAGCAATATCCGGCTCCTTATCTAAAAATTTTGCGTATAAAGGCAGCGATATAGATTTTTTTATTATTACAGAAACAGGCCGGCTATGGATTGCACGATTTATTTTTACTTGTTTTTTTTATGCAGCGAAACTGGTAGGGCTTAAAAGCTGGTTTTGCCTTAATTATTTTATTGACACTGCCGCTGCCGAAATACCTGAAAAAAATATATACACAGCTATTGAAATAGCTACGCTTATGCCTAAACAGGGGCCGCAGGTATTTAGAGATTTTTACCGGAAAAACAAATGGGTACAACACTACCTGCCCAATCATGCATCGCCCCTGCGGGATGTTGAAGATTGCAAAGGCGGCCTTGTAAAGGCCTTTGCAGAGTGGTTATTGAGCGGCAAAATGGGTGACAAGTTTGAAAACTTTTTATGCGTGTTTTACCGCAACCGCTGGCAAAAATTACTTGAGAAAAAAAAGTTTGCAAAAAACGGTTTTCAATTTGGCAGCTATATTGCCGGGGTGCATGTATGTAAACCAATGCCGCATTATTTTCAGTCAAAGCTGCTAAACCGCTTTGATGAAAAACTGAAAGAGATTGAGGGCAGCATTACCCTGGCGCAACAGGTTGCCGTTTAACTTTTGCGGAGCGATATTATAAAATAATCGCCCCAATTCTTCCACGGCCATTGGCTTTTATGCTTGTCTTCAAAAGCGGTTAGCTTTTTAAAAAGGAAGGGGTGTTTTTTGGGAAAGTTTTCAAAATATGACGGTGGTACGGTGCTGCACAAACCATCAACACCCAGCAGCGTAAAATTTTTGCCAAGACGTTCTGTTATATAAGATGGTTTGTAATACCAGCACAAAAATTGAACGCCTTCAACATTGGCCCGAACGCCCTTACTGCTGTTAAACCTGCGAAAAGCATTTTTAAAATTCCCCCGCAGGGCAAGCAGTGTTTCCCATAAACAAAATGGGGGCATAATAACCATGGTAACTATGCCGCCCGGCTTTAGTAAATCATTAAAGCGCTGCATTACAACATCTAACTCGCCGGTGCAGTTAAGGCCTGCAAAATTGGAAAATACAAGGTCGTACGGGCCTTTATTATGCAGCTTTTCCAATTGAGTGAAAGAACATATTTCAGTGGTAACCTGCTTTTCAAGGCCACAGGCTTTTACTTTTTGTTTTAACTGTTGCTGCATTCCCGCAGAAATATCGGTAGCATGTACAGCATGCCCTTTTTGAGCAAAGTAAATTGCGTCCTCACCTGTGCCGGCATTTAATTCAAGAATATTACCTGTAACTGGTAAAAATTGCTCTGCATGCCGTCTTACCCTTTCTCTTTTATATTGAATAATAACATTGGAAGAATACAATGTATCAAATACAGCAGACTGCCGTGAAAATGCTTCGGCTGTTTTTTGTTCATTAGTACTATGCGTGCCGGCTTCACTCATATTTTTTCAAGCATATTTAGCCTGCGTTTAGCAAAATAAGCAGCAGGCAGGTGGTAAATGAGTGATATTATTTTTTTTGCACCCTGCAGGTTTGCAAGGGATGGCTGCCTGAACATTTTTTTTACTGCATCTGCTGCCAGGTGCAACCTGAATGTTTTGTGTGCGTAGTGATGCAGTTGTTTATAAAAAGCAGGCTTATACGTGTTGTAAAACATTAACTGCAACTCGTCGGAATCAGTCCAGTTTGTTTTTTCTTTCAGGTCGGCCTTTACTTTGTCATAAAATTTTGTGCCGGGCAAAGGGTACGATACCGAAATGCCAATGTTATAAGGCAGCAGCCGGTTTATCATCCCTATCGTTTTATCAATATCCTCTTTTGTTTCACCTAAATAGCCAAACTGTATAAAAAAAGAAGGTTTAATATTATACTTCTTTAATAATCTTGTTGCTTCTGCAATTTGCTCAATGGTGGTACCCTTATCCATCGCGTCCAATATTTTTTGCGAGCCGCTTTCTGCTCCCATCCACACATCGTCACAGCCGGCGCGGCCAAGGTCACGTATATAATTTTCCTGCAGCAATAAATCGGCGCGGGCTTGTATTTTGAATTTAAACCGCAGGTTTTCCCGTTCAACAAGGTCGGCGAAATTATGCACCCAGCCGGGCTTAAGCCCAAATATGTCATCGCAAAACCAAATATGGTCAACGTCAAATTTCTGCTTCAGCAGCTTTAATTCACTAACAACATTTTCCGGCGAGCGGCTGTTATAGCGGTTGCCGTAAATGGGCTTGGCGCACCAGTTACATTTAAACGGGCATCCCCGGGTGGTGGCAACATTCATACTAAAATAGCCGGTACTGTACAGCCACATATCTCTGTAGGGCTTTATATCAATTAAATCCCAGGCAGGTAAGGGCAAGGCATCCAGTTCTTTCATCACGTTTCGCCGTTGTGTTTTTATTATTTCACCATTGGCGTCAAAAGCAAGGCCCTCTATAGAAGAAAAGTGGTAGTCGTTGTTTTTTATGGAGTTTACCAATTGCAATAATGTTTGTTCGGCCTCTCCTATAATTACAAAATCGGCACCCTGCTCAATATATTTTGCATAATGATCTGTTGAATCGGAACTCGATACTATTACTATGCATCCCCGTTCCTTTGCAAGCCTTATCATGGTAAAGGCCGCCTCGCGCATATTGGTGAGGCACATTTTGGTAAGATAGTTAAAGCCATCATCATATATCACAAAGAAATCCGGCTTTGTTGTATCAATTTGTTCAATAACACTGCGCGGGTCGTGTACGAACATGGTATCAAACAGCGAAATATGGTAGCCATGTTCACGCAACAGCGCGGCAGCATACAAGGTACCCAACGGTGCATAAGGTTGGCCTGTTCTCCACTGCTTGGGGTCAAATTGTAAAAAAAATGAATGTGTAAAAAGAATGTTTTGCATACTGGTTGCCGTTAATATAACATTGCATGTAACTGTCAATTAAAACAAGCACGTGTTTAGCGCAGTGTACAGCTTTTACCTGCATGCTGCCCCGGCATTGATTGTTTTAAGGTAAACAGGCTTTTTAAACAAAACAAACCTGCTTTGGCCCTTATGGGTTGCTAAGGTGCTCAAAAAAATTGAATTTCATTATTTACCCATGCATACCTGCTTATGTACCTGTTTATTATTGGCGGCGGGTGTAAATTTGTGTATTAAATGCGAGGTAAGTTTGTACGATGTAAGCCAGGTATCGCACCCTGTTATTTTGTTTGATGGCATTTGTAACCTCTGCGACAGCAGCGTGCAGTTTGTAATAAGGCATGATAGCAAAAGGAAATTCCGTTTCGCCAGTCTTCAGTCAACATTTGGCCAGGAGGTGTTGCGCCAATTTAAATTACCCCCTATGGAATTAAATTCATTTATCCTGTTAGAGAACAACACATTGTACACCCGCTCCACAGGGGCGTTAAAAGTTGCCAAAAAGCTGGATGGAATGATTAGCTGGCTGTATGCGTTTATTATAGTGCCGCCTTTTATGCGTAATGCGGTGTACAACTTTATAGCGCGCAACCGTTACAAATGGTTTGGTAAAAAAGATGCCTGCTGGCTGCCGTCGCCTGCTTTAAGGGATTTATTTTGGGACGAGGGGCCTAAGTAAAGCGTTTTAGGGGCTGTTGGTTTACATGGCGCACGCGGAGAATGGTAATGCCATTTGTAAACGAATAGTAAATGTAATATGGAAACCTTGCCGTTTTGCAGCAACGGATTTTCTTTTTATGTATCTAAAAGCCGTTGGGTTCTTCTCAACCTTATCCAGTATAGTCAATACCTCTTTAAAAAAATCATCACCCAACCCCACTTTTTGTTCACCATACCAATACCTGATGGAGCGAATGTCAGCTATGGCTTTTGGCAAAAAACAATATTTCCTTTAACCACGGTTATCGCTTAAAAATTCTTTTTTTAACTCTTCAAGTGTGATAACATTACTTGGGTTAGTTTCGTATTCTGCAAGCCTTTCATCCAATATGCGTAATTCTTCTTCGGTTTCCTCTTCATAGTCTTCTGCATTATCATCACTATAATCAAATTCATCTTCTATCGTACCTTCAATAACATCAATAATGGCACGCTTTTTTTCAGTAGGCAGTTTTCTAATGGCCTCTAAATTTATCAATGTTTGTATTTCTTCCAACTGCTCCATAGCAACACATTTTATAATACTAAGGATAGCAAAATTTCTGTTGAGAGCAAAACCACCTACCCAAACGCAACCTCCATTTCTTCCACAGTCTTCTCTGTGTCAAAAAAGCTAACCAGCTTTCTTATTACCTCCTCTACAATGGCGTCGGGGCAGCTTGCGCCGCTGGTAATAAGTATTTTAACCGGGTGGTTAACGGATAAGTATCCAGTAGTAACAGATTCCTCCTTGGTTTGCCAGTTGCAGTGCAGAATGTTTTCCTTTGACAGTATTTTAGCGGCTGAATTAACAAAGTAGCTTGGCAGCTTTTGTTCACATAACTCAACAAGGTGGCTGGTGTTGCTGCTGTTATACCCCCCTACAATTATCGCCAGGTCGGCTTCAGTATCCAGCATTCCGGCAACAGCACTTTGGTTATCATTGGTGGCGTAACAAAGGGTATCCCTGGTATCGGCAAACCGGCTTTGTATGGTTGCGTCTGTTAAGCCGTAATGCTGCTTAATCACCCCTTTTAAATATTCTGCAATAGCCTGTGTATCAGTGGCAAGCTGGGTAGTTTGGTTTACCACCCCAATACGCTGCAAATGCCGTGTAACATCAAAATTGTTGCTGTAGCGGCCTTTAAATTCCGTATAAAATTGCTCAATGGGTTTTTCGCCGGTAATATATTTTGCCAGTTCAACGGTCTCCTGCATATCGTTCACTATCACCGTTGGGGTATGCAGCGAGGCGTGGGAGAAAGTAGCCCTTGTTTCTTCGTGCCGGGGCTTGCCGTGTACCACAATGCTGTAACCTTTCTGGGCAATTTGTTCGCTGCGGTTCCACACCTTCTCTACAAACGGGCAGGTGGTATTATATTTTTCTGTATGTATGCCTTTGGCATTCAGCAGTTTCTCAATTTCCAGCGTCGTTCCAAAAGCCGGTATTATCACTACATCATCTTCAGTAAGTTCCTCAAATCCAATAACCTGCCGCCCGTAAGTATCCTGCAGAAATTGCACCCCTCTCGCCTGCAAATCAGCATTTACCTGGGGGTTATGTATCATTTCACTCAATAAAAAAATACGCTTTCCCTCGTTTTCTTCAATGGTTTTAAAAGCTATTTCAATGGCATTTTCAACGCCGTAGCAAAAGCCAAAATGTCGGGCAAGGTATATTTGCACAGGGCCAAAATCAAGCAGGGTAGGGGTAAAATCTTTTTTTAACTTATCCTGCTGGCGGCGTTTGTTTTTTACTGCGCTTATAAGGCTGCTTCGATATATGTTGGGAACGTCAAACTGCTTCATACACTAATTAACAGTTACAAAGGTACAAAACTGCGTTTGCAGTTGATTATTATTGACATACTGGCAGAACAAAACCCTTTGGTACTGTGTTTGATTGTTCCAGACAGTTAAATTTTCAAACAATCAAACTGAACAGGTATGCAAAAAGGACAGATTCGTGTTCAAACGGAGAACATCTTTCCTATTATAAAGAAGTTTTTGTACAGCGATCACGAGATTTTTGTACGTGAGTTGGTAAGTAACGCTGTTGATGCCACCCAAAAAATTAAGGCCCTTTCTTCCATGGGCGAGGCAACGGGTGAACTCGGCGAGTTGCGCATAGATGTAGTGCTGAACGAAAAAGAAAAAACCCTGAGTATTATTGACCGTGGCGTGGGCATGACAGAAGGCGAGGTTGACAAATACATTAACCAGGTGGCTTTTAGCGGCGCGGAAGAGTTTTTGGATAAATACAAGGATGCCAATATAATAGGCCATTTTGGCCTTGGTTTTTACAGCGCTTTTATGGTGAGTGAAAAGGTGGAAATTTTCACCAAAAGCTATAAAGATGAAAGCGGCGTTTACTGGAGCTGTGACGGCAGCCCGGAATTTGAATTATACCAGATTGACAAAAGCGACCGTGGTACCCGGATAGTGCTGCACATTAACGATGACAGCAAAGAATTTTTAGAAGGCTACCGCATTAAAACTATTCTTGAGAAGTTTTGCCGCTTTTTACCCGTGCCTATATATTTTACTGAAGAAGGAAAAGAGAAAGAAGATGATAAGAAGGAAGGAGGAGAAGAGCAAAAGCCAATAAACAACACATCGCCAATCTGGATTAAAAAGCCATCAGAATTAACAGCAGAAGATTACCAGAACTTTTACCGGGAGTTGTACCCTTATAGTGAAACCCCGTTGTTCTGGATTCACCTTAATGTAGATTATCCGTTTAACCTTACCGGCGTATTATATTTCCCTAAAATAAAGCAGAGCTACGAAATACAGAAGGACAAAATTCAGCTTTACAGCAACCAGGTATTTGTTACCGATGAAGTAAAGGACATTGTACCTGAATTTTTAATGCTGCTGCATGGCGTGATAGACAGCCCGGATATTCCTTTGAACGTTAGCCGCAGTTACCTGCAGGGTGACCCTAATGTGAAGAAAATAAATTCACATATTACCAAAAAAGTGGCCGACAAGCTGGAAGAAATTTTCAAAAATGACCGTAAATCTTTTGAAGAAAAATGGGAAAGCCTCGGTCTTTTTGTGAAGTATGGAATGATGACTGATGACAAGTTTTTGGAGAAGGCCAATAAGTTTTTGGTAATGGAGGATGCGGCACCGGCTGAAGGTGAAGCAAAATTCTTTACACTGGAAGAATACAAACTGGCTACAGAAACTTTGCAAAAAAACAAGGAAGGCAAACAGGTTATCATTTATACTACCAACCCGGTGCAACAGGATGCTTACGTGAAAGCCTGTACCGCCAAAGGATATAAAGTTGTAAAGATGGAGACGCTGGTTGATGCCGCCTTCATCAACAACATGGAAATGAAATGGCAAAATGTGCACTTTGTGCGCGTGGATGCCGATATAGTGGATAATATTATTGATAAGCAGGAGAATGCCGAAAGCGTACTAAGCAAAGATGAAGAAGAAAAACTGAAAGGCTTGTTTAAGCTTGAAATTCCTGAACTGCATGCCTCTGTTGAAATAAAAGGTCTTAGCCCCGAAACGGCGCCTGTTATAGCAACACGGCCCGAATTTATGCGCCGTATGAAGGATATGGGTGCGATGGGCGGCGGAATGACCGCTTTTTATGCACAAATGCCGGATGAGGTAACTTTAACGGTAAATGGTAATCACCCAATTTATCAAACCCTGTTAAAGGAAGAAGATAAAGAAAAGCAGGAAAAGCAGGTGCGTACACTGGCTGACCTGGCGTTACTTTCCCAGGGATTATTAAAAGGCAGTGAACTGACTAATTTCATTAACCGCAGTGTAGAGCTGATGAATAAAAATTAAACGGTTTTACCATAAAGAAGAGACTGTTTAATAAAGCAGTCTCTTTTTTTATGGGTATTATTATTCTGCCCCAAGCCTTTTTAAACCTGCGTGCGCTTCTGTAAGATTTTTGTCAAGACCCAGCGATTGTTTAAACCTTAAAACGGCGCTGTCTTTTTTATTCAGCATTTCGTAACAGCGTGCCTGGTAATAGTATGAATCAGCATACAGGTTATTAACCTTTGCCGCAAAATTGAACACGTTAAGGGCATCATTATATTGTTTGTTATCAAAATATACCAGCCCTTTTTCAATATACGCTTCCATGTAGGTATAGTTATTGGATATGCATTCATCAAATTTCTGCAGTGCGGCATCGCGGTTATGGGTTCGCGCATAATACACGCCGGCAATAAAGGCACTGCTCGCGTCATATTCAGCGCCAAGTCCCATATCCTTCACCCGGGAACATATCAGCAGGGCACGCGGATTTTTGGTTTCTGCATATAAATTGGCAAGGTCAAGCAGGCCGTCGGGAGATTCGTAAATGTGCAGTGCCTTGGCATAGCTTTCCATGGCTTTTATGGTATCTTTTGCATCCTCGGCAATACTGCCCCTGTTCAGCCATAGCTTATAATTTGTACTGTCTTTTGAAACGAGGGTGTCCATTTGTTTCAGGGCCAAATCAGCCATATTTACGCTGTCTAAGGCATACGCAAGCTTAAGGCGAATATTGTTGCTGTCGGGGTTAATGCGAACGGCCTCATATAAATCGCTCACAGCTTTCGGAAGTGTATTACCTGTTTCACCGGGCTTGGGCGTAACGTCCGGGGTGTTGTTATTACAGGCAGTCAATAATATTGCCGTTGTAACAATAGCCGCTAAACATTTTTTCATCACACAAAAATAAACGCGTACCTGCTTTTTTGACTGTTTTGTTACACAAACCATGGCCGTTACTGCTTATTTTGCAAAAAATTATAATTAATGAGCCCTCATACCTGCAAAGCCGCCGCGGTTGCCGCCTTTTTGCTGCTCCGGTTGTCAGCTTCTTCCCAAACCGATACCCTGCATTATGCTGAGGAAAAACATTTTGTGAATGTACAGCAGTTAACTACCGGCGGAGATAACGCCGAAGCTTACTGGAGCTATGATAGTAAGCATGTTATCTTTCAGCGGACAAACCCCAAAGAAGGTATTATGTGCGACCGGATGTTTATGGGTACGATACCTGAACTAAACCAGCCTTTTACATATAAGCAGGTAAGCAGTGGCAAAGGCCGTACAACCTGCGGTTTTTTTATGCCTGACGGCAAACACATTATTTACGCGTCAACCCACCTTGCGGGTGATAGTTGCCCGCCGCTGCCAGACCGCAGTAAATTTAATAACCGTTATATATGGCCTATTTATGATAGCTACGATATTTTTATGGCGGATACCAACGGGCATATCATTAAACAGCTTACCAATACACCTGGTTATGATGCAGAAGCTACTTTAAGCCCCGATGGAAAAAAGATGATATTTACCTCGACGCGCAACGGTGACCTTGACCTTTACATTATGGACTTAACTACTTACAAGGTAAAACAAATTACGCACGAACTTGGATATGATGGCGGCGCATGGTTTAGCCCTGATGGCAAAAAAATTGTTTGGCGTGCCAGCCGGCCCAAAACAGGCGCGGAAATTGCAGACTATAAAGACCTGCTGTCAAAAGGGTTGGTCGCTCCTACACAAATGGAAGTGTTTGTAGCAGATGCAGACGGCAGTCACATACAGCAAGTAACAAACCTTGGGCAGGCTAATTGGGCGCCTAATTTTACGCCCGACAGCAAGCGTATTATATTTTGCAGTAACCATGAGTATAAAAGAGGCTTCCCCTTCAACATGTACCTTATAAATTTTGACGGCAGCGGTATGGAAAAGATAAGCCGTGATAAAGGATTTGATGCCTTCCCTATGTTTAGCCCTGATGGAAAGAAAATAATGTTTTCTTCCAACAGGAATAACGGCGGCGGACATGATACCAATGTATTTATTGCTGATTGGGTGAACTGATTGCGGGTTAGGTATAAAGACGGAACGGGTGCACTTGCAAATGATGCCTTGTAACACAAAGGCCGTGGTTTGTTATTAAACTGCGGCCTTTGTGTTGCTTAAACCGGAATATTATTGCCGGGTAAACTGCTATTAAAAGTCAAATCCCAATGCAAAGTACCAAATCGGCTTACCACTAAAAAAACGGTCCATCGGCCAACCGGCATCAATCTTAAGAAAATAACCCAGCAATGTGCTGCGGGCGCCAAAACCGTAGCCGCCTGCAAATGGGCCAATGCCGCCTGCCCGTTCCCTGAAAGTAATCGGCTGTTCTGATGCGGTGTAGGTTGGCCGTTCAATATTCTTCAGCGACCCTGCCCATGCAGTACCTAAATCAAAAAATTGCACCAGTTGAAAGTTGCGTACAAAGGCATTATTGATAGGCTTGTTGAAGAACGTGGTAAAAATGGGTAACCTCAGTTCACTGTTTATTACCAGGGCATTATTGCCGTTGGCTATGTTTTGGGTAAAGCCGCGCAAATTGATAGCTAAAGATTGGTATGCATAATTTTGGGAACCGTCAATTTGCGTATTGTTGTTAAACTTGGGGCTTACCCAGCCGTCAGCACCACCGAGATAATAGATAATTTTTGAGTCGCCGAAAGAAAAATCACCTGCAGCCCTTACTGCCCAGATGAAGTTGCGGTATATCTTGTAATAATTTCTTGCATCAAAGCCCACGTTGTATATAGGCTTGCCTGCCGCGTTTGATACGCCGGAAGTTTGACCTGTGGTTAACGGAAAATATATATCAGTATAAATTTTCCAGCGCAGGCCATTCCATATATTTTGTACCGGGTTAATGGTATTGTCATACACGTACTCAAAATGGGTTACGGCTGTGTAACGTAGTGAGTCTTTCACACTTAAGCTGTTTACATCAGCCACGCCGTTTATGTTATTATACGGGCGTAGAACGGAGCGGTCGGAGCGTATACCGATGATGCCCCTTACACTTTTAATTTCGTTTATGGGTAAACCAAGGTTTACTTCATAAAGGTTGGTGTACAGGGCATTGTCATAAGCATAGTAGGGCGGGTCTTCGCTGGTATAAAGGCTGGCATAATTAGTTATGTTGCTGCGGTAATAGGTTAAACCCCAGTCAAGCCAGCGGCGGTAATTTTGAAAAGAGAAGAATACGTCTTTGTCAGACAGGTTTGTGCCAAACCTTATGCCGCCGATAAATTTTACATCTTCCATTATATCGCTCGTGCCTACACGGAAGGAGAAATCAACATCATTACCATTGTTCAACTGTATCGGCCCCGCGCCATTGGCAAAAGGCTGAAAACGGTTTACAAGAATGTTATTGGTTACCCCGGCCAATACATAATCCGCATTAAACTTTAACCTGTAGTCGTACAACGACGACTTGTTAAGCGCAGGCTCCCTGGCGGGTGTTATGCCAGTTACACCAGTGCTTCCATCCTGTGCTTTTGCTGAATCAGGTTTTTCATCCTCAAATTCATTCTGAAAAATATTTTTCTTTGGTTTCGCCGGTTCTGTATCTTTTTTAATCGCCGCTCTTCCGCCTGCAAGCCTGTCCCGTTGTATCAGGCTCTTAATATAATCTGTGGGCCTTGCATTTATATTGCGCTTGCGTAAGGCTATGGAATCTACTTTAAGCTTATATAAAAACTTCTCATCACCTTCTCTTCTCACCTCGCTAACCTGTTCATTATTGCCTGCTACCCTTGATTCAAGCAGGCTGCTTTGGTAATTGGTGATAGGGAAGGTATATGTTGAATCCTTATATATCTGGAAGTAGCTGATGCTGTCAGGCTCCTGCTTTTGCCATGCAGTCAGGGTGCTGTCAAGTTCTTTATCGCCCGGGTTGCGCAATATTTCGTCTCCAATGTAATACAATGTGTCCAGCCCTTCCCTTTGCGTGGTAAAAAAGCCTGCCCACCTGTTGGCAATGCCGTTCTCGTCGTTTACATAGGTAAAGTGGCTGGTGTTATAAGGGGTTGGGTAACGCGCGTTGCCGTATTTTACATTGGTAAGCTGTGTTATTTGTTTAAAGTTGCCGTCATTCAGCAGGTCAACTAAAAATATATTGAAATGGTTCCTGCTTGGTAATGCAGTGTCACCACCAGGGTTTACACCCGGCCTGTTTGAAGAAAATATTATACCTGTGCGGTTGGGGAAAGATACATAGGCGGGATCGAGGTCATCATACACATCGTTGGTAATGGCCTTAATTTTTCCGTTATCAATTTTATAGGTAAAAATGTCTGTATGGCCGTTTTTTACCGCGCTAAGCAAAAGTGTATTGGCGTCAAGCATAAAACTGGCATCAAGCACCTGGTCAAAGCCCACAACTTCCTGCTGAAACCTTTTAATATTGGCAATAGCATCGTACACGAACATAAAAACCTTACCATTTTTAGGATACATAACCAGCAGGCGGGAGCCTTTTCCATCCCATGCCAGCAGGGGATAATCCGAGTTTTCGGTAGCGCCCAGGTTGCGGAAGCCGAATTTTAGCAGTATTTTTTCATCGTAAAAATTGTCAACGTATTTAACGCTGTAGGCGCCGCTGTTAAATTTTACCACTGCATAAGAGTTATTGCGTGGATTGGGGTTAACAGCAAACCTGAAATAATCTATTTTTTTATCAGACTCTTCTACAATTGAAAGCCTGCCTTTAGGGGCATTTTTACGCTGGCGCAGGTCATTTACATATTTCTGCTCTTCGTATTCCATAAAATCTGCCAGCAGGTCCTTAAACTTTTTTTTACATATTCTTTGCGATGCTGTATTCAGGTTTTTGTAAAGCCGGGCCAGGTATAAAAAATAGGTAACGTTTTCGGGCTTGTATTTCTCTGCCACATAATACCACAGGGCGTTTCCTGCAAGGTTTGGTTTATCAAAGGCAAACGCGTAAAAGTTTTTATAATCACCACTCAGCATTGCACTCTTAAGTTCGTCATCCTTTTCAGGGCTCCAGGGCTGTGCAATGTATTCAACATACCCGTCTGTTAACCACTGCGGTAAATCAAGCAATGCTGCATTACTGGCAAACTCGCCAATATCATCACCAAATAAAATATTATCACTTAATATTTTGGCTATGCCCTCGCGGATTTTCAGGCGGAGCGTATTGTGGTTACCGTCAAAATAAATAACCATCTTGTTGTTCACCAATTTCGTAACGCCGCCTGAATTTTGCCAGTCAATACCCAGCCCTATATTGCTGGTTTTATAATCCTCATAATTGTCGTAAATAATTATGTTTGCCCTGCGTTGCAATGAGTATTCAACAGCCTGTTCAATAGGGCCTAATTCTTCCTCGGCAACTTCCACCACATTTTTTGCCAGTTCAAGACCGCCTTCATTAAAGTAAACATTAAAATTGGGGCTTTGATAAAACTTCCAGGTGAACTTTTTGTTTTGTACCCTATTTTTACCAAACTCAACTGTATTAACCTGGGCGTTTAACAAGGCAGGCAACAAAATAACCGCAACCAAAAAACTTAATCCGGTGCTAAGGCGTTTAACTTGCATATCCGATCTTTAGAATTTTAAAATTAACACAAATGTTTGTAACGAACTTGTAAAAAAAGTGTTATGATAGAAGTTGAATATTTTACGTTTAACCCGCTGCAGGAAAACACCCTTTTGCTAAGCAACGAAAAAGGAGATGCACTTATTATTGACCCGGGCTGTTATTTTACTGCAGAAGAAGAAACGCTTAAAAACCATATTGATAAACGGGGTTTAACACCTGTTCAGTTGCTTAATACCCATTGTCATCTTGACCATGTTTTTGGTAATAAATGGGTTGCAAAAACATATAACCTTGAATTATACCTGCACCCTTACGAAGAAAAGATGCTTGAATGGGCGCCCCAGTCAGGCGAAATGTGGGGGCTTAGTTTTGTTAATTACAGGGGGCCGTTACATTTTTTAATCCCGGGAAATAAAATACAATTAGGTGATGATGAATTGCTGATACTGTTTACCCCGGGCCACTCACCTGGCAGTGTTAGCTTTTACTGCAAGGAGCAGAATTTTGTAATAGGGGGCGACGTGTTGTTCAGGGACAGCATCGGCCGTTCCGATTTGCCGGGCGGTAACCATGCACAACTACTTGCAAGCATACGCGAACAGTTGTTTGTTTTGCCCGATGAAACTGTTGTTTACCCCGGGCACGGGCCTGTTACCACCATAGGGTACGAAAAAGCAAATAACCCCTTTTTGGCATGAGAGGTAATACAGCCTTAATATAAATTCTCGCCAAATGGTATTTTTATTCATCAACTTTGGGGCATAATAATAAAACTATGGCTACCTATAATGAGCTTACACCCGGCAATTATTACCTTATACAGGAAGGAGAAGAAACTGGTATTGAACTTGTTCAGCCTGTTATGGAAACAGGCAAATGCCTCCTCATGCTTTACATTGACGAAGTAGAAACAACGATGTGGAAAAAGAAAGAAGCTAAGATTTTTGAGATTGTGGAAGAACTTAGCGCCGAACAGGTGGCACAATACGAAGATTTGTTTGAAGATGATGAGGAAGACGCAGAGGCATGGGAACTGGAAGATGCCGAGTATGACTATGAGGAAGAAGAGGAAGAAAGCGAGCCCGGTGAAGAAGAATTGTAATAATGACAAAAAATAGTGTTAATTAGGCTTAAACTGCGGAAACAACGCCGCCGGGTATTAAACTTTTGAAATAAAATCCCATCAATACGATGGGGTTTTTTATTTTTGATAATATTAAACCACCCTGCATGCATTTGGATGATAGTGAGTTATTACGCGATTTCAGAAAGCCTGAAACAAAGGAAAGGGCATTTACGGCTATAATTAAAAAATACCAGGAAAAACTGTACTGGCATATTAGAAGGATGGTGGTTGACCATGATGATGCCAATGACGTGCTGCAAAATATGCTCATTAAGGTTTGGAATGCGCTTGATAATTTTAGGGAAGACAGCCAGTTATACACCTGGCTTTACCGTATTGCCACTAACGAATCGCTTACCTTTTTGGAGCAACGTAAAAAACGTTCTTCAGTTAGTTTAAGTGATGTGGAAGGCAGTCTTAGCAACAAGATTGTAGCCGACAAAAATTTTGACGCAGGCAAGCTGGAATGGAAATTACAGCTTGCAATACAGCAACTGCCTGAAAAACAGAAAGTTGTGTTTAACCTGCGTTATTTTGATGAGATGCCTTACGAAGAAATGAGCAGGGTACTTGAAACAAGCGAAGGGGCATTAAAAGCGAGTTATCACCATGCGGTAAAAAAAATAGAGGAGTTTATAAAAAATAGTTAAACCTGTTGCTTTTACTAATGTCAAAAAAAATCAGGTTAGTTCATGGAAACCAGGGTAAACATATTACAGGAGTTAGAGCAGATAAGCCACGAGGTTGCAACCATTGGTAACAGCAATGTATATACAGTGCCCGAAGGCTATTTTGATACATTAACTGATTACGCGCTTATAAAGGTGCAGATGGCTGCATTGCAGGCGATGCCGATGCCGTTTAGTGTGCCGCAGGAGTATTTTACCACCCTTGCCGGCAATGTTATGGCAAAAATAAAGGGGGAAGGCGCCGGAACAGGGGACAAGGATAATACGGCAGGGTTGGCTATCGGCTCACCCGGCTACACTGTTCCCGAAGGTTATTTTAATAACCTTGCCGGTAGTGTTATGGCCAAAATAAAGGCGCTGGAAGTACAAAAAAACAGCACAGGTGCTGATATTGAAACTGATTTTTTAAAGGGCGTGGGCATGCCTTATTCCGCACCACCCGCCAGTTACTTTAACAATCTTGCCGGTAATGTGATGGCTAAAATAAAAGCCGGGGAAACCGTACATGCCGGGAATGAAGTATTTGAGGAACTGGCCGCAATCGCCCCTTTGCTTAACAATATAGGCAAAGCAATGCCTTACACTGTTCCCGCGGGTTATTTTGAGCAACTTGATATTAAAGCACCTGTTGAGGAAAAGCAGGAAGCGAAAATTATTTCAATAAAAACCGGGCGCAGCCAAAAATGGTATACTTACGCTGTTGCTGCATGTATAGCAGTGTTACTGGGTATTGGCGGGTACATGTTTGTACCGTCGCGGGGCGATGGCGAAATAAACCCCAAAACGGTTGATATTAAAAAGGCGCTTGCCGGCCTAAGTTCAGATGACATTAACAGTTATCTTGATAGTCAGCCTTCTATAAGCCCGGAAGCCGCGCCAACCTCGATAGAAGACCAGGTGCCGGATGTGCAGACTGAGATTGAAAACACGAGTACGCAGGAGATTCAACAATATTTAAAAGAAAATAGCGACCCTGGTGAAAATCGTGGAAAGCCCATTTAATTTTGATTAAATATGAAAAAAATTTATCTCGCTATATTTTTTTTATTATCATGTACTTACATTTGCGTTGGTCAGCCGGGGGCCGGGAGGCAAAAAGTTGAGGCCATTAAGATTGCTTACATAACAAAAGAATTAAATCTTAGTCCTGCCGAAGCTCAGCGGTTTTGGCCCGTTTACAACAGTTACTCAAATGAAGTAAAAGCAGTCCGTGAAAAGTATCCTAATGATGAAATCACATTTGAGGAAGAACTTGTTAATATTAGAAAAAGATATAAGCCTGCTTTTAAGAGCATTCTTGTTCTGGAAGACAGGGTTAACAAGGTCTTTATTATCGAACGGGAGTTCCGGGAAATGTTAAGGCAGGAAATCAAAAACAGGATGCAGCAAAAAAGAGGTAATTACTAAAGCCTTGGCAGGCTTTGGTCAATATAAAGATATTTAACTAGGTGTTTTTCATAGGTTAGCAACGGCCAGCCCTTTCCAGGGCGGGCCTATTTTTTAATGGCATCCTCCTCTCAGTACTAACCTCCCCAATTTCCGCCAATTGGTTGCGCTTCAAATGGTTGTTATTTTATAATCACGTAAATCTGTATCAAACTTCCGCGCTTTTGTATAAACAAGCCGGCCTTTGCCCGTTATAGCTTTGTGTCCTCAATCAAAATAAATTATTATGGCAAAAACAATTTTTATTACGGGTGCATCAAGGGGATTTGGCAGAATATGGGCTGAAGCTTTTTTAAAACGCGGCGATAAGGTAGCTGCCGCAGTAAGAAACTTACAATCAATTAAACCCCTTGTTGAAGAGTATGGCGACGCTGTATTACCACTTCAATTAGATGTTACAAACCGCGCTGCATGTTTTGATGCAGTAAATAAAGCAAAAGAATATTTTGGCAGTATTGATGTGTTAATAAACAATGCAGGATACGGTCTGGTAGGTGCGCTGGAGGAAGCAACAGAACAGGAAGCGCGAAACCAGGTGGAAGCAAATGTATTTGGCCTTTTGTGGGTTACGCAGGCAGCTTTGCCTGTTATGCGGCAGCAGGGCAAAGGGCATATATTACAGGTGTCAAGCGCCCTTGGCGTGGCAACTATGCCTACATTAGGCCTGTATAATGCAACAAAATGGGCGGTTGAAGGATTAAGTGAAACGTTGGCCACCGAAGTAAAAGCTTTTGGTATTGATGTAACAATAATTGAACCTAATGGTTTTGCCACAGACTGGTTTGGCCCATCTGCGGTACATTCAACACCCATTAAAGCGTATGATGGTCTTAAAGAATCGTTCCGTTCCGGATTAAGCGATGATGCTTTTGGCATTCCCGAAGCAACCGCCGAAGCTGTATTAAAACTTGCAGACACACCTAACCCACCATTGCGTTTGTTTTTGGGTAAGGTTGCTTTACCCTGGGTTAAACAGGTGTATGCTGAAAGGTTAACGACATGGGAGGAGTGGAACGATGTTGCAGTAAAAGCACACGGCAAATAAATAATAACGGATAACGAAAATTTACGCCGTCACGGCGGGCGTAAATTTGTGCATAAATTTTGTATAATGGTGCATTTTAAAAATTTGGGCGACCTGCATGCTTTTAATGGCTTCCCTCCGCCGGAAAACCCGATGATGAGCCTGGTACTTTGTAAAGAATCCTGCGATATGACGGATAAGGAATTTACCGGCGATTTTTATATGATTGGCTTTAAAAAAATGAAATCAGGCGTTATTGTATATCGCCGTACAGAATACGACCACAGCACCGGTGGGAGTATGTATTTTATGAAGCCGCGGCAGATTATACAGTTTAAAGACATGGAATTGGAGGAAGATGGATTCGCCATTTTCTTTCATGAAGATTACCTGAACGGCCATGTGTTGCATGATGAAATAAAAAAATATCATTATTTTGATTACGAAGCAAATGAGGCGCTGCACCTTTCCCCGCGCGAAGAACAGGTTATTTGGGAATTGTACAACAAGATAAACACGGAATATTACAACAACCAGGATGAATACACTAAGGATATTATGCTGGGCCATATTGCATCAATCCTGAAATATGCGCAACGGTTTTACAAGCGGCAGTTTATTAACAGGACGGAGATGTCGGGCAACATTGTATCCAGGTTCAATAACATACTAACCACGTACTTTGAACAGGGGATGTTAGGCGAAAAAGGATTGCCAACGGTAAAATATATGGCCTCTCAATTGTTTGTTTCCCCCCGCTATTTAAGCGATTTACTGAAGCAGGAAACCGGTAAGCCGGCAATGGAGCTAATTCACATTTTCCTCATTTCCGAAGCAAAAAATTTATTGAAAGGGGCAGATGAAACAATTGCAGAAGTGGCTTATGCATTGGGTTTTGAGAATCTTCCTTATTTTTCCCGCCTTTTTAAAAGAGAAGTTGGGGTGAGCCCGAATCAATATAAAAAGCAATTACTGAACTAAGTGTAAGATTGTTTGTGATAACAGGTGAATTACGATGATGATAAACTAATAACAAAATCCCCGGGTATTTCCGGGGATTTTTTGTTGATTATGTTATACATCCTGCGGGTTATCATCCGTACTGTTTTCCATAGCGGTAAGCCGCAGCTTTTCAAGTTTTTCCTTACTATAGGATGCGCGTATTATAAGCACAAACAGCACCGGCACTATAAATATGGCAAGAGACGTGGCGGCAAGCATACCACCCATTACCGTCCACCCGATAGTATTACGGGCAATGCCACCTGCCCCTTCTGCAAACACCAGTGGCAGCACGCCTAATATAAATGCCATCGACGTCATAAGGATAGGCCGTAACCGGAGTTTTACTGCTTCAAGTGTTGCAGACACAACGGGGATGCCTTTATCTACGCGCTCTTTGGCAAACTCAACAATAAGTATCGCGTTCTTGGCTGAAAGCCCTATAAGCGTTATCAGCCCTATTTGCGCGTAAATATTATTGGAAATTGATGATTTGAGCGTGAGTGTTAAAATAGCCCCGAACATGCCTATAGGCACCGCCAGCATAACGGAAAATGGTACTGCGAAACTTTCATATAACGCGGCAAGAAACAGGAAAACAAACAGGATGGACAGCGCGAAAATATATACCGAGCTTGACCCTGAGTTAATTTCCTGCAGGCTTAAGCCGGAAAACTCGTAACCGTAGCCTTCGGGCAAAACCTGCGCGGCTACTTCCCTAAGCGCCTGTATAGCCTGGCCACTGCTGTAACCCGGTTTGGCGCCGCCGATAACTTCAGCAGTACGGAAGATATCAAAATGCGAAATAAGGGGCGCGTTTTCAATAACCTTGTAACTTATTATTGTGCTTAAGGGTATCATTTGCCCGGCATAGTTCTTCACGTAATAATTTGCAAGGTCTTTTATGTCTTCCCTGTAAACAGTATCTGCCTGGGCCACAACGTGAAAATTCCTGCCGTAAATAGTAAAATCGTTTACGTACGAGCTGCCCAAATATGTTTGCATTGTGTTGTACACATCAGACAGGGAAAGGCCAAGACGTTTGCACTTATCCCGGTCAACAGTAACCTGGTAGCCGGGCGTATGCGCCGAAAAGAAAGTGATGGCGCGGGCAATTTCAGGCCGTTTGTTGGCTGCGGCAATAAAAGTATTTACTACTCTTTCAAAAGCTTTTATATCATCATTTGTTTGCCGTTGTTCAAGCTCAAGCGTAAAGCCGCCGCTTTGCCCAAGGCCGGGTATAGCCGGTGGTGAAATTACCACTACGTTGGCTTCTTTAATTACCGAAAGCCGTTTTATGAGAGAATCCTGGATGCTTTCCATGTGCAGAGACTTATCGGTTCGTTCATCCCAGGGCTTCAACTGCGTAAAAATGGTACCACTGTTTGATTTTGTGGCAAACGTTACCACGTTAAGACCGCCTAATGCAGCAAAGTGCGCAACACCGGGCGTTGCCTTAATAATTTTCATCATTGAGTCAAGCACAACAAGGCTTCGGTTGGTGGAGGATGCCTCAGGTATTTCAAACGTAACGTACAGCCTGCCTTCATCTTCCGTTGGTATAAAGCCGGTGGGCTTGTTTTTAAAAAGCAGTATTGTGCCAACCGCTATACAAATCAGCAGCACTACCACGTACGGCGCTCCTTTTATCCAGCCTTTTACCCCAAGGGTGTATTTGATAGAGAATTTCCTGAAGCCTTCATTAAACTTATAAAAGAACTTATTGAGCCCTTTTGAATTTTTATCAAGGTGAACTGGCTTCAGCAGCAAGGTACACAGGGCAGGAGTTAACGATAACGCCACGAATGCCGAGATGATAACTGAGATGGCAATGGTAATAGCGAACTGCTGGTAAAGCCTGCCTACCAATCCCGGTATAAAGCCAACAGGTACAAATACTGCCGCAAGAATCAGGGCAATGGCTACCACAGGCCCTGATATATCTTTCATGGCTTTGGCGGTAGCTTCACGGGCATTAATTTTTTCCTCATCAATATAGTGCTGCACCGCCTCAACCACTACTATAGCATCGTCCACCACTATGCCAATCGCCAGCACAAAGCCAAACATGGTTAAGGTGTTAACGGTAAAATTCAGGGGAATAAATAAGATAAAAGTGCCTATAATTGATACAGGTATGGCGAGAATACAAATTAAGGTAGACCGCCAGTTTTGAAGAAACAGGAATACCACAACGATTACAAGGCTTAAGGCGATGAGCAGCGTTTTAACAACTTCGCTGATAGACACCTGCACTACTGATACCGCTTCAAAAGGAACCATATAGTCAATGTCCTTGGGAAAATATTTTTTCATGGCGTCCATGGCATCATACACGCCTTTGGCAGTGGTAATGGCATTACTGCCGGGCGCCTGGTAAATAAGCAGGTATGATGCTCTTTTGCCGTCAACAAACGAATTACTCGCATAACTGAATTTACCAAGCTGTACCCTTGCAACATCTTTTAAATAAACTATGGAACCGGTTGCAGGATTGGCACGTACAATAATACTGTCAAACTGCTGTGGTGTGCTCAGCCGGCTGTTAGTTAAAACTGTGTACTCAAATGCCGAAGAGGAAGACTGCGGCGGTACGCCTACCGAGCCTGCGGCAATTTGCAGGTTTTGCTCGCTTATGGCATTTGTCACATCACTGGCTGAAAGGCCTAATTGCGCAAGCTTATCTGTCTGCAGCCACACGCGCATGCTGAAGTCATCTGCACGGCTAAATACATCACCTACACCGGGCACCCTTAATATTGCATCGCGAACATAAATGTTTGTATAGTTATCCACAAAAGGCACACTGTGTGTTCCATTAGGGCTGTACATAGCCACCAGCATCAAAATGCTGGGGTTACGTTTACGGGTGGTTATACCTATACGCTTTACTACATCAGGTAATGGCGGGGTAGCAATACTTACCCTGTTTTGAATATCTAAAGTGGCAACGTCAACATTTGTACCCACATTTAGCGTAACCGTTATAGTTGACTGACCGTTGCCTGTGCTGTTGCTTTGCATATACGCCATGCCGGGCGTACCATTAATTTGTGTTTCAATGGGGGTGGTAACCGTTTGTTCCACCGTTTGGGCGTCAGCGCCAATAAATTGTGTGGTAACGTTTACGGTTGGTGGTGTAATGTCAGGATATTGGCTTATCGGCAGGTTTAAAAGTGCCAATACACCCACTAAAACAATTACCACTGATATAACTATTGCTGTAACCGGCCTTCGTATAAAAGTATCTGCTATCATGTTTTTGCCTGCTTAAATTTTATCAAAAGCTGCTGCTATTTAAAACTACGCGGTAACAGGTGCGTAAAAATTTTCTGTTGTTTATATTAGTTTTTTTTACCGGCTGCAGGTGGCTTTGCCCCACCTTCGCGTATCGTTGTGCTGTCCCGCAATTTCTGTACACCGTCAATTACAATTTTTTCGCCCGGTTCAAGGCCGCCGGTTACTATTACTTTGTCTGCTACCATTGCGCCTAAAGTTATTTTTCGCTGTGTTACTTTGCTGCCGGGTATCACAACATACACTATATATTCTCCCATTTGCTCAGTCACTGCCTTATACGGAATAAGCATCGCGCCGGGCTTAACATTTTTAACGCGCACATTACCTGTAATACCCGGCTTTAAAATGTCTTTCGGGTTTGAAAATACCAGCCGGGTTTTTATGGTACCTGTTTGTGGGTCAACTGCCCGGTCAATTAGTACTATCCGCCCGGGGTTCGGGTAAACAGTACCGTCCGGAAGTACCAGCGTAAAAACCGAATCCTTTTGGTCGCCGCCGGTAGCAAGCAATTGGGTAAAACGGGGTATTTGTTTTTGGTCAACAAGCAGGTCAACTGCCAGCGGATCATCCTGCGATACAGAATTTAAAACCTGCGAGCCCGGTGAAACTGCTGTACCAACTTTAACCTGTGATATGCCGATTGTGCCGTCAAAAGGCGCGTAAATAGTTGAATATTTAAGGCTTGTTTCCACGCTTCTAACATTTGCTTCGGCAGCATCCACCTGTTTTTTAGCGGCATTTAATGAAGCGTCTGCATAGTCAACCTGTTGTTTGGCAATGGCATCCTGTTTATCTAAAAAATGGTAACGGTCTGCATCTTTCTGGGCTTTGTCGAGGTTCGTTTTTTGTACCGCAACATTGGCCAGGGCCTGCTGGTAATTGGCTTCGTATTGCTGCTGGTCAATCGTATATAACTTCTGTCCTTTAACTACGTGGTCGCCATCTTTAAAAAAAATGCCTGTTATGTAGCCGGCCACCTGCGGCCTTATATCAACCTGGTTTAAGGCGGCAATGGTAGCGGGGTATATGTCGTAATAAACAGCGTTACCGGTATCAACGGTTGTTACATCCACCGCAACGGCGGGTGGCGCAGCGGGCTGTGCGGGTTTATTATTACATGCTGTTGACAAAAAAACAAATGCAGCCAAAATAAAAATCGTTTTACTCATTGTAGTGGCCATATAAATAGCTTGAAATTTGTTTTATCAATATTGAATAATGCCTAATGCCTTCTGTACATTTATTTTACTTATCAGTACCTGGTATAATGCATTGGTATAACCCGTTTCCGCCGTACGCAAATCTTCTTCCGCTGTTATAACATCAAGGTAGGTTTTTATACCTGCCTTATACTGCAGTTCCAGTGTATTGTAAACATCTGTCGCCAGGTCAAGGTTATCCTTAAAAATTGTGTAATTAAAAAGATTGCTTTTATAGGTTGCAAGCGCCTGCTCATACTGCGTTGTAATGGTATCTTTTAAACCAATAAGCGCGTAATCAGATTTTTGAAAAGCCAGTTCTGCCCCCCGTATATTTTGCACACGCTTAAAGCCCTGGAAAATAGGAAATGACAACTGCAGCCCTATATAAGACGTTGGAAAATCCTGTGCATACAATTTAGAGAAACTATTATTTAGATAATTAAAATTGTAAGCGCCAAAAGCAGACAGCGTGGGAAAATAGGCGAGTTTATTATACCTTATGTTTGCCTGTAACAGCCTGCGTTGTGTTTCAAGTAAACGTACTTCTATGCGGTTCTCATAATTTATATATTGCGCCGTATCAATATAAATCTCGCGCTGCATCTGTACCGAATCATATTGCAGGGCAAGATAAACGCTGTCCGGGTAGCCCATTGTCTCCTTAAGCAGTGCATATTTTGCCTGCAGGGAATCATTCTGTCCCTGTAATTGCGCCATTGATTTATTAAGGCTTATTGTTGCCCTTTTGTAATCAACTTTATCAACAATGCCTGCCTGGTACTGGGCGTATGCGTCTTTAAGGCTAAGCTGCAGGCGCTTAATATCTTCACCGGTTAGTTCTATTTGTTTTTGGGTAAGCAGTACACCGTAAAATGCCTGGCTTACATTAACTGTAACAGCAATTTTATCAGCTTCGGTTAATTGCCTTACCTGCGTGCGCACATCATTCGCTGTACGGGTTGCCAGCAAAACATCGCGGTTAAATATATTTTGCGTAGCCTGCAGCCCTATTGTTGATGTGTTTTTGGTACCTATATAATTTACCGAGCCATTAAATACACTTGCCGGCAGCTTAAAGTTATGCTGCAGGCTGGCTGCTAAGTTTAGCTGTGGGTACCAGTCAGCCAGTTTGCTTTGTATGGTTGTTTCAACTATTTGCTGATCCACCACAGCCTGCTGTATTAAAGGCTGGTGCTTTATGGCATATTGTATACACTGCTGCAGGGTGGCATTGTTTAAGGTATCAGCATTTGCCTGCGCCAATGCGTAATACGGAACAATACAAATAAAAAATATGCAGATTTTGCCTGATAGTTTTTTCATATATGGTTAATAAAATCCTTCCAATTGGTTATTGCCAGTTGTATTGCATACGAAGGGAGTCTCTAATGGCGGGCAATTTTTAAACAGTTAGCAAAGGTAATAGTTAAGAATAATATTAATCAAACATTTGTTTAATTTTTTGCAAATGCAGGCTAACTACTTATTTTCTTAGGTAAACCGCATGCGCTTTTGAATACGGCAAAATCTAAAAGGTATGTTTAATTTTTGCCTTATATTACATCAAATACTTTTTATGAAAATAGGCGTTATAAAAATTTGCATATATATAATTGTTTTTCAATGTGCTGCAACCAGGGTATTTTGCCAGGATATTGACAAAATAAGGCAGGATTTTGAAAAGCAATCCAGCGGCAAAGGCGGTATTCCGTATGGTAACAACCCTGCTGCAGGTAAGTACTACAACATACGGGGCCTTAAAATGTATTGCGAGGTGTACGGGCAGGGAAAGCCATTGTTAATTATACACGGCAACGGCGGCTCAATAAGCAATTTTGTTTACCAAATTCCTTTCTTTTCAAAAAAGTATAAAGTTATTATTGCCGACAGCCGGGCGCAGGGAAAATCTGCAGACCCGGCTGATTCCCTCTCTTATGAAATGATGGCTGATGATTACGCAGCATTGCTTGATGAAATGAAAATAGATTCTGCGTATGTAATAGGATGGAGTGACGGTGGTATAAATGCGCTGCTGCTTGCTATACGTCATCCCGGAAAAGTGGCTAAGATGGCTATTACGGGCACTAACCTGCAGCCCGATACCAACGCGGTTTACCAGGAAGTATGGGATATGGTAATACCAGCGTATAACCAGCTAAAACAAAAAACATCACTGTCGCCGGAGGAAAAAGCGGAGTTTAAATTATTAAAACTTTTATGTGAACAACCTCACATTCCTTTAACTGACCTTAATAAAATTGCTGTACCTGCTTTAGTGATGGGTGGCGACCATGATGTGATAAAAGTTGAACATACTGTGCAGATTTTTGAGAACATACCGATGGCATATTTGTACATATTTCCCGCGTCAGGCCATAGTACGCCCGTGGTTTACTCGCAGGATTTTAATGCTAAGGTTGATAAATTCTTTTCATCACCTTACAGAAAGATACAGGGCGAAGGAAGATTTTTTTGACGCATGTTACTTTTTGCTGTTTTAAGCGTTATATAAAACAGTCACTGATTAATTGTTGTATTATGCGCCTTTGCAATAAAATAGCCACTTATATAAAAACAGGGTACCTGCTGCATTTTATTACATTGGGTGAACTGGTGATGATATATATAATGTTACACACTTTACGGCTGGGGCACTGGATGATGGAAGAAAACACAACCACCCGTTTTTTTATACTGCTGCCGTTTTTATGGTCGCCAATTTTTCCGCAGCTTGATGCACGCTCCCGTTACCAGGATTACAAAATGATGAAAGATTATTTTTACATATATGGGTTTGATGCCAGGCTGGTGAAGCGCATAGCTAAATCGCGCTGCCAGCGTGATGCTGTTATTATTGCAGCAGGAGAGATGGGCGTTGAAAAGGAATGCAGGAATTATTTTAATACCTGCGGTTACAGGTGGTATCATCTTTTTCCTGATGTTATTTTTGAAAAGCCGGTGGTTCTTTTATGCTGGCAGTTTTGGCAAACAACTTTCTTTACCAAAACATATCATCCGAAAGTGGATTATAGCAGCGCAGTGCAAAGAAGTGTAAAAGACATATCCTTGCAACAGCATAAGGCCGCGTGATTAAAGCAGCTCATTTCTTTCCTGTTTAAGTGCCCGCAGCAACTCGCCAAAGTGCATGCCTTTCGCCAGTGCATTAACCGATTGTGCTATTCGTTTTGTTTTGGTTTGCTCTGTTTTGGCTTCTGTTATCCACTTGGTAAAATAGTTTTGATGCGACATAGGCAGCTTGTTAAAATAAGCAAGCGCGGCCGGCTCATCCTGCAGGCATTCCAGCAGCTCAGGCGGCGGTTTTAACCCTGCTTTATCCTCTTCAATTTGTACTTGTATACTTGCGCCTTTTTTCTTTTTTACAGCTTTTCTAATAGCGGCGTTCAGGGGCATAATAAAATCACCTCCACCCATTGGCAGCAACGCAATGCCTTTTATAGCATAATCATCAAGCTTCCCCTTTACGCGAAATCCTTTTTTATTGTTGGGCTTTATTTGCTGTGTTATATCCTGCGGTATTGATATATACGTCCATCCTGTTTTCTCCCCCTGCTCGTCAAATTGTAATATAATGGTTGTAAAAGTTATCAACTGATTAAATTAAAGTATATCTTTAGTTTCCTTAAAACAACTAACAAATTAACAAAATCTCGCAAAATGCGTATGCAAAAAAGGCAGAATAATGTTATTGTTGCCGATTACACGTGTTGTTATTTTGCGAAATAATAACCTTACATGAGGCCGCAGACCCTTCGTAGCCGTATAAACAGGCTACTTGCTTTTGAACAGGCGATTGATCTCAATATAATCCTGTGAATAACAGACAGGAACGGTGTAATATTATCTGCAAACAAAAAATTTTGTGAAGTTTCCCAGTACAGCCAAAATGAAATTGTTGGCAAAAATCACAACATTGTAAATTCAGGTTATCACACCGCTGCATTTTTTACAGATATGTGGAACCACATGATGGCGGGCAATATATGGAAAGGTGAGATAAAAAATAAAGGAAAACATGGGGAGATGTACTGGGTTGATACAGTTATTGTGCCCATACCAGATAAGCAAAACCAAATAACAGAATTCCTTTCGCTGGGCGTGCTTATTTCAAGCAGCAGGGAAACTGAATTCGCTTTAACTGATGCGGCGTTTACCATCTCTCATAAAATACGGCAACCATTTGTAAACATGCAGGCATTGCTTACAATAATCCTCCTGGAAGATTTACCTGTTGCCGAAATAAAAAACCTGGCTAAAATAATGCAGGCTGAACTTGATAAAATTGATGCGCTTACCAGGCAAATGGCGCTTGATATGCATTATTATCAAACAAGGCACAAACTCAGCAGTTCACAATTGTAGCCTTAGCCTGGCTTTGTTCAGCAGAATTACAATGCCCATAACCGCTACGGCAAAAAATGCGGACCATAACATACCTATCCAGCCATGGTCAAGGCTGCCGGGAAACAGGCTTATACCCAAAAAACCGGTGAGGTAATAAATAAAATCGGGTATAATGTAGGTAAGTAATGGGTTTGATGCTGCGGGCTTAAAAAAGCCGGTCCATCTGTCAATATGCTTCATATCAATAAGCCAGTAAAGAAATGCAAAAATTATCGCCATAAAACCTGCGCTGTATAAACACCAGGTTGGCGTTGCATGAATTTTTGATATGAAATAGTATGGCCGCAGAAAATAGCCTGCGATAAATAACAATAGTATAAACACAGCGGCCTGCAGGTACCTTTTTTGTATACTTGCGGCATGGGTTTCATCAAAAAATATTAAGCTTACAACCATACCGCATAATACAATTGAAGTATGCGCTGCATTGCCGCTTTGGGCGGGTATAAAATGCAGCCATGCTGTATTTTGCACAACATCGGTTTTGGCAAGCCCATACCATGCCGAACAAACCGCAATAATTAATAACAGCAGGTATTTATTGCTCCTGAACAACTGGTAAAAAATACACGAGTACAGGTAGGCCCAGCCGATTAACCCGAGTATGCCCCACCACCTTGGTGTAATGCTACCCCCGTCTTTTGACTTATAGATAATAGCCAGCCCAACGAGCATGGCAACCCCTATTGCTTTTACAGTGTATATATATTTTTTATTGGTTGTATAGTACACCTTCCAAACCAATACTACCGCTATTAAAAAAAGTACTCCCCATAAATTTATTGACATACCCATTAGCTGCTCATTGTAGCCGCCTTCGGCATTTACCATAAATACGCCAAGAACGAGCAGCCCTATTGTACGAAAAAGTATGTGCCATTGCAATTGCCAGAAGTTTGCGCCTTTTGCCAGCCTGTTATTAAGTGCAAAAGGTATTGACATGCCCACTATAAACAAAAAGCCGGGAAACACCACATCCACAAAACTCATCGCATCCTCATCGGCATGCATGTGTTTCATCCACCGGGGAATATCGCTTGCCCCGGCAAGCTCATTTACAAATATCATCACCAAAATGGTAATGCCCCGCAACGCGTCAATTGACAGCACCCTGCGGTTACTTAATTTGCTATATTGCATTAGTTAACAATTTTAAACTGTGGTAATTCAGCATTTAGATGCAAGCCTGTTAGTTTACAACCCGCTTAATGTATGAAAAATAAAAATATTGCAATTGCATTTGTGTTTGGCTGTGTAATGTTACTGCTTTTTTTGTTATTAACAACCGAAAAGCAGCAGGCCGTTTCGGCTGTGGTAAATAAAGAAATTGCCTATAAAACAAAGCCGGTGGTTATAGCGTATGTTGGTGGTTACAGGGGCAATATCAACACCGATTCAATAGACGCGCCCCGCCTTACCCATATTAATTATGCTTTTGTTGATATTAAAGATAACCGCGCCTGGCTGCACAACAGGACAGACGATAGCAACCTTAAAAAACTGGTTGCCTTAAAGGCAAGAAACCCAAACCTGAAGATTTTAATATCCATAGGCGGCTGGACATGGAGCAAGCATTTTTCAGACGCTGTATTAACCGACACAGCCCGCAAGAAATTTGCTGAAAGCGCTGTAGAAATTGTAGCGAAATATAAACTGGATGGTGTTGACATTGACTGGGAATATCCCGGCATGATTGGCGACAGCAATGTGTACCGCCCGGAGGACAAAGGAAATTATACCTTGATGTTTAAAGACTTACGCAGCAGCCTTGACAGCCTCGGCAAAATTACACATGAAAAATATTTTATTTCATTGGCAGCGGGCGCATCGGCTGAGTTCCTGGAACATACGGAAATGGACAAAGTTCAGAAATATGCAGATTTTATTAACCTGATGACCTACGACTTTACAGATGTTTTAGATACCGTTGCCATACACCACACCAACCTGTATGCTTCGCCGGGCGCGCCAAAGCAACGCTCGGCAGACGCAGGTATTTTGCAATTTGAAGCGGCGGGCGTACCGGCGGATAAGCTGGTGTTGGGTATTGCCTTTTACGGCCATGCCATAGAAATGCGCACCACTGACAATAAGGGCCTTAACAGGAAAGCAGCCAAACGTGTGCCTGTGGGCGGGTTTACTTTTATAAACGACAGCCTGGTTAACAAAAGAGGTTTTGTGAGATATTGGGACACGGCAGCCCACGCCCCTTACCTGTTTAACGAGGCAAGAAAAATATTTATTACTTATGATGATGAAGAATCAGTAAAAGATAAGTGTGAGTATGCCATGCAGCACGGCCTTGCAGGTGTAATGTTTTGGGAATACTTTAGCGATAAGAAAGAATACCTGCTAAAAACGATAGATAATACTTTTAAGTAATGGCACTGCCTGCAAACGATGAATACTGGCAAAGAACTGCTCCTTTATATTTATTTTATACAGGATAGGCAAGCCTCTTTTGATGTCTGAATAACGCTTTCCATAATAATTGTTGTGTTATTCATTATTCGTTAACAAAGAATTTAAAATAGATAATGATATTTTGGCTGTAAGTAATTATCTTTGCGGCGAATTATGAGTTTTAGACAACCAGGAAAATTGAACGATCTTATCTGCTACGCACATTCTGCTAACGAATCAGTCTTCTTTACTCCGGTGTTTTTCTCAAATCAATTATTATTTGTATTTAATCAATTATCAGCATGAACATTTATGTTTCAAACTTGAGCTTCAACGTTGAAGATGAAGACTTAAGGGGTTTTTTTGAAGAGTATGGCGAAATTAAATCTGCCAAAGTTATCACTGACAAATTCACACAAAAAAGCCGCGGCTTTGGTTTTGTGGAAATGGTTGATGATGAAGCAGGCCAAAAAGCCATTAAAGAGTTAGATGGTGCACAGGTTGAAGGCAGAACTATTCGCGTAACTATTGCTAAGCCCAAAGAAGAAAAGGCTGGCAATGGCGGCGGAAGGCGCTCTTTCAGCAGCAGCAACAACAACAGGTGGTAGTATCCCCCAAAAAAAGCATTAAAGAGAGTTCAATGCTTTGGGCTCTCTTTTGTTTTTTGTTTGCTCGTGTATAACTATCTATCACATTCCCGCAGGTAAAACTAAGAGGGAAGGGCATTTATTATCTCGTTTCTCCCCGGCGCCGATGCCTGCGCCCCCAGCCTTGTAACGGAAATTGCCGCAGCTTTGCAGGCAAATTCTGCAGCATCAAAAATATTCATTCCCTCGCACAGCGCTACTGCAAGCGCGCCGTTAAATACATCACCCGCGGCCGTGGTATCAACCGCTGTTACTTTTGGCGGTGTTACAGTTTTATATTCATTGTGGCTATAAACCAGCGCGCCATTTTCACCCAGGGTAATAATTACGTGTTCAATTCCTTTTTCGCGCAGCACAACTGCCGCGGCAATAGCGGTAACTTCATCTGTAACGGCAATACCTGTAAGTATTCCTGCCTCCGTTTGGTTTGGCGTAATTACTGATATATTCCCTAATACCCCGTCACCAAGGGGGCGCGCAGGGGCGGGGTTTAAAATTAGCTTTTTACCATATTTCTTTGCCAGCGCACTAATGTATTCAACCGTTTCAACCGGTATTTCAAGCTGCATTAAAATTATTTCTGCTGTTGCAATTGTATCCTCAATGGCTTCAATATCTGCGGGCATAAGGGCTGCATTTGCGCCGGATGCAACTGCAATGCAGTTCTCGCCGCTTTCATCAACAGTAATCAAAGCCACGCCTGACGGTAGCTGGCTGTCAACCATAACGCAGCTTGTATTTATACCTTCTTCATTAAATAGCTGTAATGCCTGCTTGCCAAAAATATCATTTCCCAGTTTAGCAATAAATGTTACGTTACCGCCAAGCCTTGCTGCGGCAACGGCCTGGTTGGCGCCTTTACCGCCGGCGTTCATAAAAAAAGCGCCGCCAAGAATAGTTTCTCCCGGTGCGGGCAAGCGGGCTGCTTTTATTACCATATCGGTATTGCTGCTGCCCGCCACCACAATTGATGCATCAGTCATATTGCAGGTATCGTTTAGGGCATGAAAATAAGAAAAGGGATACAGGTTGATGGCATTTTCTCTTCTATAAAATTTAATTTATGACCCATAAAAACGGCGCAGTCCAGTTCGTTAGGGTGCTATGTCTTATCTTTGCCGCACCTTCTTTTCCCGGCAGCATACCCCGTTGTTAGTTTTCGAGACTAAAATAAATAGCACGATGGCAATATTTGGTAACTTACGCAAGCGGTTAAAACATTCGTTCGACAATATCAGAAATGAGAGATTAAAACTTAATTTATTGCAGGCGCTGCCTTTTTGGGTTGCCTCACTTCTTACAGGATTGCTGGCCGTATTTTATGCAAAAATTTTTGCCACCGTTGAAGAAACATCACACTATATATACCAAAACAAAGCATGGTTGTTTGTTATACTAACACCTGTTTGCCTTATTTTGGCTCGTTGGGTTGTAATAAGGTTTGCGCCTTATTCGCGAGGCAGCGGCATTCCGCAGGTTACAGCCGCACTTGACCTGGCTACCCCAAAGCATAACGACAAAATAAATAAGCTGTTAAGTATACCGGTTATTTTGGTTAAGATGATATCAAGCCTGGTAATGGTGCTTGGCGGCGCAATTATAGGCAGGGAAGGGCCAACTATACAAATTGCCGGTTCCGTTTTTCGTATAGTAAATAACTGGTTGCCTAAATGGTGGCCAAAGATTTCAAAGCGGAATATGATAAGTGCAGGCGCTGCGGCGGGGCTTGCTGCGGCCTTTAATACTCCATTGGGGGGTATTGTATTTGCCGTGGAAGAATTAACCAAAACGCATATAAGCTACTTTAAAACGGCTTTATTTACCGCGGTTATAATTGCCGGTTTAACGGCGCAGGGCTTTATGGGCCCGTATTTATATCTTGGCTACCCCAATATGAATAATACTTCCGGCGGGTGGATGTTTGCAGCCGTTGCGCTTGTAGCTGTAATAACAGGGTTGGCAGGCAGCGGTATGAGTAAGCTTATACTTATGCTTTTTGCATGGAAAGCTACTTTCAAAAAAAGTTATTATCACATTTTATATCTTATCGGCTGCGGCCTTATTATTTCCCTGCTGGGCATTTTTGTTAGCGAAAGAATGTTATGGTCCGGTAAGGAAATTATGACTACTGTACTGTTTTCCTCCAACAAAAGCGTTGCATGGTATGTACCGCTGTTGCGCCTTGGCGGCCCGCTGCTTTGTTTTACAACAGGAGGGGCCGGCGGTATATTTGCCCCCGCATTATCAGCAGGCGCGGCAGTTGGGGCTGTTTTGTCAGAATGGCTGAACCTTTCAGCAAGTAATACCAACCTGCTTATTTTGTGCGGAATGGTAGGCTTACTTACGGGCGTTACAAGAACACCTTTCACTTCCGCTATTCTGGTACTTGAAATGACAGACAGGCACAACGTTATTTTTTACCTGATGCTGGCAGGAATGCTGGCGGGTATTTTTGCAGCAATAATTGACAAACATTCATTTTATGACCACCTTAAGGCGCAGTATGTGCGGGATTTGACCAAAGAACCGGCTATACCACCCGATACCGAAGTGCCGGTAGTGCCTGTTCCCCATGTAACGGCTGGCGAGGATGGCAGTGAGCATGTAAAATAATTGACAGGGAAAAGCAACCTTATTGCAGGCTTAAGTGTTTTGTAATAGTGTTCCGCAAAATGAGCACACAAAATAATTTATAAAAACACTACCTTTTCTGTATAAACGTCCCTCTTTGTTGCAACGGTCAACTATACAATTACTGCGCTTTCCCTTTTCTTATTTTTTAATGCCGGTATTTTGGTTTGCATTAAGTTTTGTGCCCGTTATAAACTGGCCCAGGGCAGTCATTATTTTTTTAATTATACACCTGTTTTTGTACCCGTCAAGCAACGGGTACAACAGTTATATGGACAGGGATACAGGCAGTATTGGTGGTGTTGCCAGGCCTTTGCAGCCAACCAGGCAATTATTCACCGTAACTGTTATTATGGATATTGCAGGGGCTATCCTGGCATTCCTCATTTCACCGCTGTTTGCAACCTTGTTAGTTTTTTACATTATATGCTCAAGATTGTACAGTTACCGGCGTACAAGGTTAAAAAAATTTGCTATCTCCGGTTATCTTACAGTAATACTTAACCAGGGCGGTATTATTTTTTTTATGGTTTATTACGGAAGCTCTGCAGGATTACTAACCAGCGTGCCGTGGCAGGGCTGGCTTTCCGCCTGTTTCTTAATCGGCGGGTTCTACCCAATCACTCAAATATACCAGCATAAGGAAGATGCGAAAGATGGGGTTACTACTATAAGCATGCTGCTTGGTAAACGCGGTACATTTATTTTTTGTGCAGTAATGTACACAGCCGCCTTCAGCCTGTTATTCATATATTATTCAGCCGTAAAACAAACTCTATCGTTTTTTGTATTGCAGGTATTTTTTATACCGGTAATAATATATTTTATCAACTGGTTTTTGCAGGTTTGGAAAAATGCATCTGCCGCTGATTTCAGGCATACTATGCGTATGAACTGGCTTGCAGCTACCTATACCAGCCTTGCATTTATTACACTACTTATATTTAAACATTGGCAGCAATAATTTCCATAGCAACAGCCGTACCGCAGTATTGCCACAGGCAGGATGAAATAGTGCATTTCATGTCTTCAATATATAAGCTTGACGAAGCAGAAAAGCGGAAACTGAAATTTCTATATCATCATAGCGGCATTGAAAATAGGTATTCGGTAATAGATGATTTCAGCTTGCCTTCCGCTGAATGGGACTTTATTCCGCGGGAAAACAGCGGCCCGTTTCCGTGCCTTGATGAACGGATGAAAATTTATAATAAGGAGGCCGCGCCTCTTTCCATAAAGGCCGTAAGGGGTTGCATTGAAGGCTATTTACAGCCGGGTGAAATTACCCATCTTATAACAGTAAGCTGTACCGGTATGAGCGCCCCGGGCCTTGACCTGCAGGTAGCGGAAGCTATGCAGTTACCTTCCTCTGTTTTTCGTACTTCCATAAATTTTATGGGTTGTTATGCTGCCGTGCATGCTTTAAAACTGGCAAAGCTTATATGCGATGCCACCCCCGCTGCCAACGTGGTTATTGTAGCCACCGAATTATGTACCATCCATTTTCAGCAGGAATATACCGCAGATAATGCTGCCAGCAGCCTGTTATTTGCTGATGGCAGTGCGGCAGTTTTGGTATCAAATACCATTAAGCAAAAAAATGCGCTTAATTTAAATGGCTTTTATTCCCAGGTAGCATATAAAGGCAAAAAAGACATGGCATGGGAACTGAGCAGCAAAGGCTTTCTTATGACATTAAGCGGGTATATACCGCATTTGGTGGAAGAGGACATTGCCTCGTTGGCTGACAATGCATTATCACATTACAATCTGCAAAAAAAAGACATCACACATTGGTGCATTCACCCGGGCGGGAAAAAAATATTAGAAGTGGTAAAGAAGCAACTGGCGCTGGAGAAAGATGATTTATGCAGGTCGCGTAAAGTATTGGCTGAATATGGTAATATGTCTTCTCCAACTATTCTGTTTGTACTGAAAGAAATGCTTAATGCTGTAACTGAAACTAAATGCAATATAATGGGCATTGCTTTTGGGCCGGGGTTAACCATGGAAACTTTTGTTGCCGGAAAATGATGAAGTTAAAAAAGCGCTCATATAAAAAAGAATTGCTTGATGAGGATGATATTCCTTTTGATGATATAAAAAGGAATATGCAGGAGCTTGAGTTTATTAATACCTGGCTTGGTGGCCATAATATTACCATAAACGGGTTTAAAAAATTGCTGGGTGACAGGAGGAACATAACAATATGCGAAATAGGTTGCGGGGGTGGTGATAACCTTGCAGCTATTGCCAAATGGTGCAACAGGAAAAAAATTCAGTTACACTGCATTGGCATTGATATTAAACCGGCATGTATTGAACTGGCAAAGCAGAATGAATATTGTGGCGCCGGCAATAGCTGGATAGTTAATGATTACAGGGATGTTACGTTTGATGCTAAACCGGTTATTATTTTCTCCAGCCTTTTTTGCCATCACTTTACGGATGAAGAGCTGCAACAGCAATTAAAGTGGATGTATAATAACAGCGCTGTTGGTTTTTTTATCAACGACCTTCAGCGGCACTGGCTGGCGTATTACGCTATTAAAGTTCTGACATCTGTTTTCTCCTCCTCATATCTTGTAAAAAACGATGCACCGCTGAGCGTAGCAAGAGGTTTTAATGCGGCGGAATGGAAAGCTATTTTTGAGGAATCATTATTGCCGGCATATAACATAACATGGCAATGGGCATTTCGTTTTTTAATTACCTGCACGCATGGATGATAATAAGATATATGATGTAGCTATAGCAGGCGGAGGTCTTGCAGGTTTAACACTGGCCATACAATGCGCGGGCGCAGGCTGTAGTGTTTTGCTTATTGAAAAAGAGCAGTATCCTTTTCATAAAGTATGCGGCGAATACATAAGTATGGAGAGCTATGCTTTCCTGCAAAGAATTGGATTACCCCTCGGGGCCTGGGACCTTCCTGTGATAGATACGTTACAAACCTCTGACATAAAAGGCAATGTGTATAATTTCTCCCTGCCGCTTGGGGGCTTTGGAATCAGCCGTTATAAAATGGATAACGCGTTGTACAAACTCGCGGTAGAAAAAGGGGTAAATGTAATTACCCAAACCAGGGTAACGGCAATCCTTTTTGCAAACGGGCAATTTGCTGTAGAAACCGGCGCCGGCTGTTTTGTGGCCAGGTGCGCGGTAGGCAGTTTCGGTAAGCGAAGCAATCTTGATGTAAAATGGCAACGGTCATTTGTCACGTCAAAGCCTTCACGGCTTAATAATTATGTTGGGGTTAAATATCACGTACGTTACCCTCAGCAAAAAAATGTAATTGCCCTGCATAATTTTCATAACGGGTATTGCGGAATATCGAATATAGAAGATGGCTTGTGTTGCCTGTGTTATTTAACTACCGCTGAGAACCTACGCAGGGGTGGAAATAATATAAGGCAAATGGAAAAAGACATCCTTATGCAAAACCCGCACCTGCGAAAAATTTTTTCTGAAGCTGATTTTGTATATAAAGAACCATTAACAATAGCGCAGGTTAGCTTTGCAAAAAAAAGCATTGTGCATGACCATGTGCTAATGGTGGGAGATGCAGCCGGCATGATAGCCCCGCTGTGTGGCAATGGCATGAGTATGGCAATGCATGCAGGTAAACTTGCGTTTGAAAACATAAATGATTTTTTGCAGGGCAGGATTGACAGAGATACCATGGAGAAGCAATATTTGGCGCAGTGGCAGCAACTGTTTACTAAAAGGATGTTTACGGGGCGGTTTGTGCAGCGCGTATTCGGCAATAATACGGCCACCGCTTTGTTTTTAAAATTCGCGCATAAAAATGCATGGCTTGCAAAAAAACTTATTTCCTCCACTCACGGCACATCCTTCTAATACCAGGCAAGGTTTTTGTACAAGCCATGCTGACTTTTAACACAGGATATTGGCATTGTATGTTCTCATAGATTATAGTTTCTGACTTTTGCAGCTTACGATACAGTTAAATCGCTGCCGGTAACTGTTACCGTTAATTTGTTTAAGGGCTTTGTTGCCGGCCCGTTAATTACTTTACCTGCGCCATCGTATTTGCTGCCATGGCAGGGGCAGTTAAATACATCGTTTGTTCCGTCAAAATTTACTGTGCAACCCTGGTGCGTGCATATCAGGCTCAATGCAATAAACGAACTTGCCGTGTTACCCGTTGCCTCGCGAATTACAATATTTGTACCCATCACCTTTGAATCACCCACGTTAGTCAATTCACTGTCAAGGTTTGCTGATAGCAATGTTGAGCCGCTGCCTGTGCCATTACCGGAGGGGTTGCCGGACGACTTTGAACAGGCTGCAAGTAAGGAAGTGGCGGTAACAAACGTTGTCATTTGTGCTAAATTGTTTATGAAGTGTCTGCGCTGCATAATCTTTAATTTTAGATTTTTATGATTATTTTTTTAAAACGTATTCAGCTTCCGTACATCACGGTTAATTTATTTTTTTTACTTTTTTAACAGTGTTGAAGGCGCGGGACACATTGAAGCCAAAAAAGATATTTCCCTTGCCCCATGTGCCCGTAGTTTGCGAGATAAACACAGGATCTATCATTCCCTGTGAGTTTGTTACATGCAGTTGAAATACATGGCCGCCCGTCTCAATATCAAAACCTAATGAAAGCGAACTGTGTACAGTCATTGAGTTTACCTGGCCTGTTGGCAGGTAATTATATTCAGCATTAAGGCTTGTACGGCGTGTAAGTTTAATCCTTCCACCAAACCCCATAGCAAAAATGTTGTTCTTATCGCCGGTGGTTTGCACAAGGTTATAGTGCAGGAATATTGGCGTAAGCTGTATAGAAAGATTGCGGTTAAATTTTCTTGCCAGCAATAACTCCGCAGCATAGCTTGTACGGTAGGTTGTATTTAAGTATGGTTTATCGTCATATTTAAGGGTCTTATAATAAATACCCCCAAACAGGTCGGCCGTTAATGGTACATGGCTGTCCCCGGTTTGCCGGAGCAGCTTGTATTTCACCGTACCGTCAAATGTTTTTTCAAAGGTGCTTCTCCCAATGCCTACTGACAGCCGGTCTGTAATGCCATAATCAAACCCAAAACGCATAGTGGCGTTATCAAGGCCAAACAACTGGTAACCCCCGTCATTCAGTTGCCCAAACCTGTGCATTATCCAAAACATCAGCACCTGCTTAGCCGGCGCTTCAACTGATTGAATGTTTATAATATGTGTACCCTTAAACGTGCCGGTAACGGGAATAGGTTTTTTTGTTGATGCCATTGAATCATCCAGCATTTTTAGCAGGGAAGAATCCTGTGCGAACAATGTTCCGCAGTACATTGCTGAAATGAGTAATAAGATATGCCTGTGTTTAAACATGTTACATTAATTTCTGGGTTTACAATTTACAGTTATGTGTACGTCCATCTTATCTGCTATTTTGTTGCGCACAAGGCTTGGTATGGTGATATTAAAATCGCCGGGAAGCAATTGAAATGAGGCCTTGCCTGTTAAAACATCATTAGCAAGGGCAAGCGTAGCGGTTGTTGCAAAGGGCTTTGATACCCCATGCAGTGTTACAGTTCCGCTTACATGAATGGTTACCTCACTGCCTTTGGATAAATCAATATCATCGGTGTATGAGCCGGTGAAAGTTGCCTTAGGGTATTTGTCGCTTTCTACATAATTCTCATTAAAGTGCTCCTGCATCAGTTCTTTTGTAAAAACAAAACCATTTAGCAGCATTGAGAATGCAAGTGACTTTTTATTTACGTCTATTACTGCGAACACCTGGTTGTTTTCAGCCTTTATATCTTCCAGCGGCGTTTTTGAATAAAAGCCGACAAAGCCCGTGGTAGTGAAGTATAACTGCGCGCTAACCGTGTTCATCATTACGAATAACAAAGCCGCTATAAGAACCCTTTTCTTCATATGTATTATTTTAACCTGTTACTTTTTAATGACTATACTAATATTATTTTAGTTGTCGGGGGCGCCGGCATTTATCCATGCCTGTATTTTGGCTATGTTGCAGTCAGATAATTTACCGCCATCGTAAGGCATGGGTACATAGCCCGCAGCATGTGTTATGGCAGCAATTAAATTGCCGTTTTGTACCTGGTGCACCACATTATTGTAACCGTCAAGGCTTACACCGCCATTTATAATACCGTTTGCATGGCACCTGTAACAATTAGCAACAAGAATGGGCAAGACATCTGCTGAAAATTGCATATTGGCAGTATCGCATATACCGGTAGTGACCTCTGATTTTAAAATGTCCTCACTTTGTTTTGTACATGATACCGCAATTATTATGGCTGCCAATACCGATGCAAGCCATACAGTAAGTTTAGAAGCAAAAACTTTACGCATCTTTTTTTATTTAGTTACACAATCAACAAGATTTACATCCATCAAATACCCTGAGCATTTTCCTTTTATAGTTACCCGGGATGCTTTGCGTATGCTTGAGAATACTGCAGCGCTATCCATGGCCATACTGCAGTTTACCAGGCCATCCCCATTTGTATTCAATAACACTACCGGTGTTTTATCACTCATGGTTATATCTTTTACCACCCCCGTTATCTCAAGTATTTTGTTCATATAAATTTTGCCAGCCGCGTTTTCGTCTTTTGCATAAGCATTATACAGGCTGTCTGCTGAAAGCGATACATCCGTTGTTTTGCCGGCTGCGCTGGTATGCGGCTTGTTGTACAGGTAAAAACACCAGGCCACCGCTATTAACAGGCATAGAACGGCCAGGGACAAAATGACTTGTCTTTTTTTCATGCGTAATAAATTTTAATAATCAGGGTATCCTGCGTGTAATGCCTATGTACAGTCCCGTGCTGGTTATTGACATATTCCCCGTTCCTACCCCGCTTACCGGCACTTTTATGAAAGGTTCAAATCGTATATTGGTTTTTGTTCCCAGGCTTCTTTGATAACCTATTCCAAAATTCGCAATGGAAAACCAGTTTTTTGTATGATTATTATATGCCGCGCTCCTGGTGTATGGGTTTCCCCAATCGGTGTAGTTATAATCATAATACTCATGCCCCATTAAGTAAGACGACATTCCCGCAATTGCATACCAGGTATTTTTGTTTTTGATAGAAAAAGCATAGCGCACGTTTACCGGTATTTCAATCATCCTGCAATCTCCTGTAACAGAATTGACGTTAATTTCAGGGTGTTGCTGAAAGTACGGTATCTTATTTTTGTCAAAATACTGTCCTTTGGAATAGTAGTTCTTACTGTCAAATAAAACCCCTGTTTCAACACTCAAATGTTTGTTAAACTGGTAGCCTGCAAGCAGCCCGGTGCCTACGCCAACAGGCGATGTTTTTTGAAAATGAATAAAACTTACATCAGGCGAAGCCACTAAGCCAAGATAAAAGAACCGCTGTTTATCAGTGCCGGGTTTTTTATTGTCTTTACTATCTTTTTTATCCGCTGCCTGGCCTTGCTGGGCCCCTGCAATGATTTTGTTTGTTTGCGCTTCAACCTGGCCTGTTGATGTTTTGCCGCTTCCATCATCATTGCCGGTAACCGGGTTACTGTTAACAGGCGAGCTGTTTTTAAGTATACCTGTTTTGCTTGTTACATCTGTTTTGGCGTTTGAATTACCAGTAACAGGCGAACCGTTTAGTACCATGCCGGCTACCTTATTTTTCCTGTCGGCCGTTTTGCTGATAGCCCCGGTTGATTGCCTGCTTATGGCTGTTTTTGAACTCTGTATTGTAAATACACCTTTATTCTTTGATGCACTATTTTTATCATTCACACCATTGTTATTGCTTTCGGCTACAGTCTGGGTATTGCCGGTGGCAGTTTTGCCCGCACTGGCGGCCATGCTCTTATCATCTTTGTTATCTGTGTCTTTATTGCCTGCAGCAGTTACCTGCTGTTTTTGTAAGGAATTGCCTTTATGTATATCGTTCCATGCATTATGAGCAAACCAGCCCAGCGGAATTAGCAACAGCCATAGTAAGTTTAGCCAACGTTTTTTATTTCCGCCTTCGGGGTGTGGGGGCTGGGCCGGTTTGTCATCTCCATGCACGGCTTCATACACATCATCCCACGCAGCAGCCTTTTCAGTATCAATTTGATACTTTTCCGCCGCCTCACGGAACAAATCTTCTATATCGTCGCTCTTCATGTAAAACATAAAACGTTTCCATTTTCATCCCTGACAAGAAATTTCTGCAAGAAACTCTTAGCCTTGGCAAGGTTTGATTTTGAGGTACCTACTGAAATGCCCAGCATCTTAGCTATTTCCGGGTGCGTGTAACCATCAATAACGTGCAAATTAAATACAACGCGGTAAGCCGGGCTAAGTTTGCGTATAAGGTTAATTAACTCCTTATAGGCAATGTTGTTTTCGCCGGTGGCCCCTGTGTCTTTCTTGTTCGATGCATCTTCAGGTAAAACAATATGCTCGGGTACAAGGCTTTCGCGCAGCATAAAATCTATTGACGTATTAATTACTATTCTCTTCATCCAGCCCATCAGCATCGCCTCAACATTATTCTTATCCCTTATTTCGTAATTTTTAAAAGCCCTGAACATTTTCACAAAAGCATCGTTGGCTGCATGTGCCGCGTTGTCGTATGTATGCACGTACCTGAAAGCAGTTTTTAATGCAAAACCCAAATACCTGTCATAAATTATCTTTTGACAACGTGCATCATTATTCGCACATCCTTTTATTATGTTTTCAAGTTCAGTCAATGTTAAAAGGGCTATTTTAAAACAGTTATATGTAAAGAAACCAACGTTTTGTAAAAAGGGTTGCCTGCATAATTTTTTTTTGAAAAGGTGGGTTAAAATAACAGCCCCTGTACCCAGCTTTCCGGCGCAGGCTTTACCAGCCGCTTTTGCAAATGATATGCGCTGCTTAAAGATAAAAATAAAAGGGGGAGAAGCAGCCTAACCTTTAAATACTCTCAGGGTCTTTTTTTGCTTCGGGCCACTGTATTGCACAAAATATATTCCTTTTGCCAGGCGGGCAGTATTGCTGAAGGGGATGCTGTACGTGGTATTTTCAACAATATCTACCTGCTGTGCGCTGATTACTTTACCATTTACATCAACCAGCCGTATAAAGGCGGTACCTGTTTCAGGCGCGTTTAAATAAACCGTAAGCTGGTTAATAAAAGGAGATGGTACTGCGGCAAGCCACCCGTTTTCAAAGTTTATACCATTTTTTGAAAGTGCCAGGTTTCTTACATTGGCGTTGTCGCTGTACGTTAACAGGTAGTTACCGCCCGGTTGGTTGGCTAAGCCTGTAAATACTGTATCATACACTTCTTCCTGCTGTGTTGTTAGTTGTATGGTGGCAACGACACTGCCGCTGCCATTTTTCAGGGTAAGTGTTACAGGGCCGTCAACCCGGCCCACCAATGTTACGTGTATCGTGTCTGTAAAAGGGTTGGGTTTTGCAAAAAGCCATTCGCTGCCATACAGGGAGTCGTTTTGTTTCTTCTTTAAAATAAGATATGCCTGCTGCATGTTTGGTATGCCGTAACCATACCTGTCGTCAGGGTTATCGTAACGGTTGCAACTCTTATATACGGCATCCAGTATCGTCATATTATTATACTGCGGAAAAGCCTGCCACAAACAAGCGATAAGGCCATTAATATTGGGATTGGAGAACGATGTGCCGTTACCGCTTACGGGCATTCCGTTGGTGCCAAAAACAGTGGCGCCAAAACCTACCGAAACAATATTGGGTTTTACCCTGCCGGGGTAGCCATAGCTGCTGAACGAGGCGATATTACCCAAAGTGTCCACCGCCCCAACGGTGCAAACACTATCTGCATCTGCCGGAAAAATAATGTACTTCCAGCTATTATTTCCCTCGTTGCCTGCGCTGTTGGTAACAATCATTCCCTTTTTTGCGGCATACGCTGCGCCTTTGCTTACGGTTGTTGAGTTTTGATAAAAATCTACGTAGCTATGGTTAAAAGATGCATCGTCAAACAGGGAATAGCCGAGGGAGGATGTTATCATGTCTGCCCCGGCGCTGTCTGCAAATTCTGCGGCGGCAACCCAGTTATGTTCTTCGGTCGGGTATTCGCTTAACGCATTCTCGCTTCTCAACAACCAAAAATCAGCTTTTGGCGCTGTGCCTACCATTACACCGGGAATATTGGCTGCAATGGTGCTCAGGCATTCCATGCCGTGTGCGTCGTCCTCAATAACGCTGTTGTCAAAATCAACAAAATCTTTTACGCCAAGTACCTGGTTGTTTAGTTGTATACTGTCAAAAGCGGCAAGGGTGGTGTAATGGTAAAAACCTGCGTCAAGCACCGCAATAGTCATACCCTGCCCCTGGTACCCTTTGTTGTGCAGAAATTCGCCGCGGTGCAAATGCACCTGCGTATACGTTGAAGCATACTGCAGTGTGTCACCGGTTTTACCATAAAGGGTTGCAGGCGCCTGTGTTTGTGACGACTCATAATAAAATTTATTGATTGCCGGTGCAGTCGCCTGTGCAGCAAAAAAGCCGGTAGCACTGGACTTTTTTACAAAAGGCAGCGTATTTATCGAATCAATTAGGGATGGGTTTGATGTGTAAATTAAAATATCATTCAGCCATTTTGATTGTTCAAGAAGCCTTATACTGCCCTTTGCTAAAACGCCCTGTATGTATTGGGGGTTAACCGGGAGGTCTGTACTGTCTATGGCTATGCCATATTTTTCCCTTCTTGCTATGGCTTTGGCTGACAGGTATTCTGCTGGGTTGGACAGGTTGTAGGGTGAATTATTTTTGTCAGTAAACTGTATAACATATTTATCATATTGCTGGGATTGGGCACTTAAAGAAAAAAGCACTGCGGCAATTGTTGATAAAATTATTCTCATTATTGGCCTTTTACCTTACATCTATCAAATTTAATCTTATTCCGTAGCTGTCATTTTGATATTGTGCCGGTGGCGGGTTGGGCTGCCAAGTCCAGTGTAAAAAATCCTTATAAATCAAACCAACTCCTTTGGCGTACACTTCAACAGAATAGTTTCTTTGCTGGTAAACCCCGGGATCAAAAGGGCCTGGTGGGGAGGTTTCATCAACCTGTAATACAGTTATCGTGCTGTCAATACTGCCTTTAATAACAGTATATGGCATGTTGATGTTTTGGTAGGTGTAATCCCACCCGTCCATAAACTGGTAGTTACTGTTGGCGGATTTTGTGTCAATATAAGAATTGCCGCTCCAGCTAAAGCCTTCTGTTACAGGCTCAGTAAGTGATATAAACCGGAGGTTTTTATCATCTACTGTCTCAACAGTATTTGCCGTTGGCGTAATATAGTAAGTGAGCAGTGGCTGCCACGGGTTAGTATTAAGCGTATCAGTTATAAAACGGTACACAGTATAAGAAAGCCTGCCCGTATTGTCGGTAAAGGTGGAGGCTATGCTGTCTTTTACCAGGTAAGTATTTACCACCAGTTGGGTGCCGGATGGGTCAATTATGGTGGAGTCCAGGTGATACAGTAACACCTTACCTGTTTGCAGCGCCGTATAATCTGCAAGGGCCGGCAGTGCAAGCTGCTCTGATTGTTTTTTACAGCTTGCCAGGCTTACCGCGCAAAACAATATTAAAGCATTAAAAATATTTCTCCGCAGTTTGTTCATCATCCTGGATTAATGCGCTTGTAAGCACCTAATTAAAGGGAAGCTAAAAGCCCATAAAGCATAACGCACTTATGGGCTTTTTAGTACTTTATACAACAACCATTAGTTGATTATCTTGTATTTATAGGTTGTTTTGCCAACAATAACATTCAAAATATATACGCCTTTGGGCAAGGTGCCTGCTTGTATGCTTATGGAATTCTGCCCGGGCGAAAGTACCTGCTGTGTGGTAACAATTTTACGCCCCAGCATATCATATATTACGCCCTGCATTTTTTCAGCAGAGGGCGAATTTACCTGTATTTCAACTGCGCCTTTAAAGGGGTTTACCACTTTTATGCCAAAGCCATCGTTTTTAAACGCGAGCGAAATTACATTTGAGTAAGTGACTTTTCCATCCAGGTCAACCTGTTTTAAGCGGTAGTATACGGTGCCCGATGAGTAAACATTAAAGTCGGTAAATGAATACGAATGTTCTGTACTGAAATTAGTGGCAGGTACCGAGCCGGATGTTGAAAAGTTGATTCCGTCAGCCGCTCTTTCCACCTGGTACTCTTTCAGGCCGGTTTCCTGGGCAACTTTCCAGTTAAGGGAGATATTCTTACCCATGGAGGCAGCGCTGAATGACAGCAGGTGCACCGGCAGTGAGTTACAGGTTTGCCCTGTGCTGAGCAAGGGATGGATGTATAACCCCCAATCTGCTGTTGACTGGGCTGACGAATAAACATTGTAATATGTATCCCAATAGCCGCCATTAGCCGCGTTGAGGAGCGTCCATCCGTCTGTTGCAGAATCTACCAGCGACGAAAATAATGTAAGGCTGTCTCCCGCCGAAAGCGCCAATGATGAAAAGTCCACTGAAATAAAAAACTTTTTTGTTAAGGGCAGTTCAATTGCCGGGCTAAACTTTACGTCAGTGTAATGGTGAGCGGCAACATCAGTCATAATGGTTTGCATGGTAATGTTTTGTATGCCTATTATTTCACCGGGGCCGCCTGTTGACCCGTCATATATTTTAACCGCCACAGTTTTTGTAGCTGTTGGGGTTTTAGCAAGCCCAAACCCCAGGAGCGCCTCTGATATATAGCTGTCATTTTTAGCTGAAGCATTAAAAAACTGTGCCTGTTCAGTGGAGTAATTATTGTTACCGGTTACAAAGCCGGCGCCGCTGTTAAAAGTATAATAAGCAATACCCCATTTTGCCGGTACCGGCAGGTTTAGTGAGTCGCAACCGCTTTGCACAGTGTTTTGCGGTGCGCCGTTATTTATGGGAGATATTTTTTTAAATTTTGCATTGTTAAGCTGTGCTTTTGCACCGGCCAACGTAAAAAAAGTAAAAATTACCAGGTAGAGTTTTTTCATATCTATTGAGGTTTATGCTTTACATATTATTTATACAAAACAACAATTATGTTTAAAACGTTGCTTGCGTTACAAATTACCAGTAAAAATTGCGTATTAATGTATGAAAATTACAGCAGGGTTTCCGGCTGCAATGAAGGGGTATTTTCAAAAACAACAGCATTATTACCAGCGTAATAATACCAATTTTCCTCAAAGAAATAAAACAAGTTGCAAAAAAATTATAAAAGCCTGCCGTATTGTATTATGCCGCCGCCAATAACCTCGTCGCCATCATAAAAAACAGCGCTTTGGCCCGGGGCTATACTTTTTACATTTTCGTAAAATCTCGCTTTTATACCCTGGTCGGTTATGTAAAGGTTGCAAAGGGCTCCTTTGTCCTTGTAGCGTATTTTGGCAAAGGCTTCCATACCATCGGTAATGCCCTCATATTTAATCCAGTTCATCTTGGTTACCAGCATATCATTACGGGCAAGGTCTTCTTCCTCCCCCAAAACAACCGTATTGGTAGCGGGGTCTATGGCAGTAACATACGCTGGCTTACCAAGGGCTATATCCAGCCCCTTGCGCTGGCCTACGGTATAAAAGGGGTAACCCTTGTGTGAGCCAAGCTTTTTGCCAGTTTTGTCAACAAACCAGCCATTAGCCACCTCTTCCTCAAGTCCTTCCACCCGGCGTTTTAAAAAGCCGCGGTAGTCATTATCGGGCACAAAACAAATCTCGTAGCTTTCGCTTTTTTTGGCCAGTTCAGGGTAACCGAAATCCATCGCCATTTGCCTTATTTGCGCTTTGCGGTATTTGCCCAGCGGCATAATGGTGCGGCTTAGCAATTCCTGGTCCAGCCCCCATAAAACATAGCTTTGGTCTTTCAGTTCGTCAAGTCCTTTACTTATCACGTAACGGCCGTTCTCTCCTTTATAAACGTTGGCGTAGTGGCCTGTGGCAATAAAATCGCAGCCCAGCGCATTGGCCCTTTTTAATAAGGCGCGCCATTTAATATGGGTGTTGCACATTACGCAGGGGTTGGGCGTACGGCCTGCCAGGTATTCTTCAACAAAATTATCAATTACAAAATCACCAAATTCCTCCCTTATATCCAGTATAAAGTGCGGAAAACCATGCTGTACTGCCGCAGCCCGGGCATCGTTAAAGCTGTCCAAATTGCAGCAGCCGGTTTCTTTGTGGCCACCGCCGCTGGTGGCATAATCCCATGTTTTCATGGTTATCCCTACCACCTCGTACCCTTCATGGTGCAGCATAAGGGCCACCACGGTGCTGTCAACACCGCCACTCATCGCCACCAAAACTTTTCCCTTGCTCATTAAGTTCCTCAAAATTTGCCGCAAAGATACGACTTAAGCCGTACGCAGTTATTAGTGCCTGTCATGCCGGTGTAAAACTATAAATCCTGTAGGTTTTGGGCTATTTTGCATTTTTTAAAAATTATCTATTCATTAATTTTTTTCTTATATTGCTACGCTTATAACGATAAAATTTGTCATATGATTAAACTTCAAGTAATTGGAAACCTGGGGAAGGACTGTGTTGTTAACACGGTAAATGGCAAAAGTGTGATTAATTTCAGTGTTGCACATACCGAAAAGTTCCGCGACAGCATGGGAAACCAGAAAGACAGGACGATTTGGGTAGAATGTGCTTACTGGACTGATAAAACCGGCATTACCCCCTACCTTAAAAAAGGCTCGCAAGTGTATGTGGAAGGTACCCCTGATGTAAGAACTTATCAAACGCAGGATGGCAGGCAGGGCGCCGCCTTAAGCCTCCGTATCTCGAATGTTCAGCTATTGGGCAGCAAATCCAGCGGAGACGGGGGTAACGGCGACCATGGGTCATCATCTTCGTCGTATAATTCCCACAGCCAGTCGTATAATTCCCCTGCACATGCCCCGGCATCGGCAGATATTACAGAATCGTCGGACGACCTGCCGTTTTAATGGCATTTATTACATAATTAAAAAATGGGGGATGGTATTGATTACTTTCCCCCATTTTTTATGCTGTGGCGATTTTTTTAATAAAATATTTATGCGTTACCTGCGCTTATATATCTTACCAGGCTGCGTTTTGCAATAGGCAGTACTGTTTCTTCAACAGGAAAGCCAAGGGCTACATCAATGGCGTAAACGGCCGGGTTAGGCAACAAGACACGGTTGCGGATAAGCTCGGATTTTATGTTTTCATAGGTATTAACAAAGTTGCGGTGCCAAAAATCAATAAACTCTGTTTTAATGCTGCGGTACTTTTCATCGTGCTTCTCAAAAAAACTAAGGCGGTATTGGTACACCCGGGTATTTTTGTCAGTGCCTGTGCTAAGGAAAAAATATCCTTCATTTAAATCGAGAGGCACCAGGCCAACCGGGGCTATAGTCATATTGCCCTCCACCATTTCGTAAATCTCCGTACCGTTGCTTATGGTTGTTTTCATTGTTTTTGAAGCGTAGTGTATAATATCCTCCAGTTCTTTCATCAGGTCATCGTCTTCTATCATTTTCTCGTACAACAATTGCAGTTTTTGCAATTGAATGCCGGTGAATTTTTTGGGGAACTGTTCCTGCAAATACTGTTTATTCTTTTTAAAGGCGAGCAGGTTGTTGTAATGAAAAATGATGTCACTCAATTGCGGGTACAGCTTATTCTGGTTAAAATATTTGTTTATTTCCTGCAGGTAAGCCAGCAATGTGTATTTCTTAAGTTCAAAATCAATATACCCGTCTGCAAACCATGTTTCTGATAATGATTTCATAGCCACGATTGTTTTCTTATTAGATGGTAATTTACAGAAAAAATTACAGCCGGGTAAGTTAAAAGAAGATAAAATAAGGGCGGGTGGGATAGGGCGCTTTATTTAAATTACCTGTTGAGGAAAAACTCTTTGAATATTTTCAGTTCTTCCAGTTCGGCTTCAATATACCTGGCAAACAACTTATCACCAACCTGGTGGCGTAAGGCGGATATGCCAATATCAATTAACCGAAGGCCTGTTACAGTGAGCAGGATATTATCAAACCGTTCACCGGGAATATTTGAGGGCCGTCTTAAATCTCTATGTACAAAACCTGCAGCATGCAATTGACTTAATTCATCCTCAAAAACATCCAGCCACAATGCCCTTTTTTCCACCTCGTAACTGCGGTAGTCCATAGCATACAATCTTTCCATTACAAGTAAATCCCATTTATTGGCTTCATCATAATCAAGCCGTACAAATCGCACCACCAGGGTGTTAATTGAGTTGGCGAACTGCATTTTCTCAGCCTCGCTGCCAATATCACTCCTTGTATCGCCTGAGAATATTTTGGCCGCTTCCCTTTCGTTCAGCGCAATTACAGGATTGTTGGCCCCATACGATAACTGGTGAGGGTATCTTTTTTGCATAATGCTTAACCACGTTAAAGCAGGTGGTAGTTGAAATTATACTTTTGTTTCTTACCTGTAAACCGCATTACCACGTTTTCTCCATATCCCATGCCTCAAACTCTTTAGCCACTGCTGTAAGGAAAGACGCACCAAGGCTGCCGTCTATTATACGGTGGTCATAGCTTAATGAAAGGTACATCATGTGGCGTATGCCAATGGTATCGCCATGTTCGGTTTCAATTACCACGGGGCGTTTTTTTATAGCGCCCACCGCCAGTATAGCAACCTGCGGCTGGTTGATAATAGGCGTGCCCATAAGGCTGCCAAACGTGCCCACATTGGTAAGGGTAAATGTTCCGCCGCTTGTATCGTCTGGCCGCAGGCGGTTATTGCGCGCATTATCTGCAAGTGTGTTTACCTGTTTGCTTAAACCTACAAGGTTAAGATAGTCGGCATTGCGTATAACAGGTACAATAAGGCTGCCTGAGGGCAGGGCAGTAGCCATGCCTATATTAATATCTTTCTTTATAATAATACGGTCGCCGTCAACGGAGCTGTTTATCAGCGGGTAGCGTTTTATTACCCGCACCAGGCAGTCAATAAACAACGGGGTGAATGTTATTTTGCTATTTTCTCTTTTTTCAAAATCCTTTTTTACTTTCTCTCTCCACAAAACCATGTTGGTAACATCTGCCTCAACGAAAGAGGTTACGTGGGGGCTGGTTTGCTTGCTGTTTACCATGTGTTTGGCAATAAGCTTACGCATCCTGTCCATTTCAATTATTTCCACGTTGCCTGAATCGGCTTCCTGCTGTGATGGAATTACTGCAAGCTGCTGGTTGGCATTTAACGGCTGTTCTGGCTGGGCTGCCGGTTCTTTTTGTGCCGGCGCTGCGCTTTGTGACGGCTGATTGCCGGCGGGCTGTTGTTTACCTGTTATTTTTTTATCAGCAACATATTGCAGAATATCTTTTTTGGTTACGCGGCCTTCGTTGCCTGTACCGGGTATTTTTTCCAGTTCGCTAAGGCTTACACCCTCGCTGTTGGCAATATTAAGTACCAGCGGGGAGTAAAACCTGTTTATGCCGGCTACAGGCGCGGGGGCACTAACCTGTTGCGGCACATAAGGCACCTCCTGTATTTCAGGCGCTGGTTTTTCTTCTGCCTGTTTTACCGGTTCAGGCGAAACCACTGCCTGCCCGTTTGTTTCAATACGGGCAATTACAGCGCCTATGGGCACAACATCATTTTCCTTAAATAACAGCTCGGTTACAGTACCCGCAGCGGTTGAGGGCACTTCGCTGTCAACCTTATCGGTGGCAATATCCAGTACGGTTTCATCCTGCTTAACTGTATCACCTGGTTTTTTATACCACTTTAATACAGTAGCCTCCATAATACTTTCACCTAATTTGGGCATTACCAGGTCAACAATAGCCATATATGTAGTTTCAAAAAAGTGTAATAATCAGCCGTAATTAAAAGGTAAATCCATTTTTTAATTACCGCCCTGGCTGCCTGCCCGCCTGTGGGGAGGGCGTTGCACCTTTGTACTGAACAATGTTTGCCAGCAAAAGTTGCAGCAACCGTTTACGCGTCAAAATTAAAGTTTCCCCTGCAATTAACCTTGTATTGCGTTTTTAAGCATAAACGCCCGCAGCATATTAAGGGCATTCAGGGCTGTTAATTCAATATTCTTCGCCCTGTCAAACCTGAAATGCAGCTTTCTTGCTTCTATGCTGTCACCGTTACCTGCGGCCATCCAAACAGTACCTACCGGCTTTTCCGGTGAGCCTCCATCCGGCCCCATGATACCTGAAACAGCCACCGCGTAATCAGTTTTCATGGCTTTTAGTACCCCTGTCACCATTTCCCGCACGGTTTCTTCGCTCACTGCGCCAACCGACTGCAGCGTATCTTCTTTTACATCCAGTAAATGTTGTTTTACGCTGTTGTCATAGCTTACCACGCTGCCGTAAAACCAGGCCGAAGAACCCGGGACAGATGTTATAAGATGGGCTATATACCCGCCCGTGCAACTTTCCGCGGTAGACAAGGTTTTGCCCTGTTGCAATAATATTTTGCCTGTAATCTGCTGCATGGAGATATCTTCATCCGCAATCATCTCTGGCAGCACCAATCCCTTCAGTGTGTTAAACGCCTCTTCCATCGCAGCATCCACCAATGCCTTTTCGCCGTTCCCGGTAAGGCGTAAACGCAGCAAACCATAATTAGGTAAATAAGCAAGTTTAATAAATGGGGGCAGCGCTTCTTCCCAGTGCTGTATGCGCTCTGCAACCATACTTTCCCCTATGCCAAAGGTTATTAATGTACGGTGGGCTATATAAGGCAAGCGGTATTGTTCTTTAAGCAGGGGTAGTACATGGTCGGTCATAATACCTTTCATCTCGTGCGGCACCCCCGGCATGCTTATAAATATTTTGCCATTTTTTTCAAACAGCATGCCCGGCGCCGACCCATTTACATTGCTTAATACGGTACAAACATCCGGCACCATTGCCTGGTTGCGGTTACGTTCCAGCAAAGGGCCGGTGCGCTTAAATACCACTTCAAAAAGATACATAATATGGTCAAGCGTTGGCTGGTGCAATACCATTTTGCCGCCAAAATAATCACACAAAACAGGTTTGGTAATATCATCCGCAGTGGGGCCAAGGCCACCTGTTATTAATATAATGTCGCTGCGGTTGCCTTCTTCGTCCAGCGCATTCCAAATGTCTTCTTTTACGTCGCCCACCGCAACCCTGTGCTGTACCCATATACCCGCTTTGTTAAGCTGTTGTGCCATCCACGCACTGTTGGTATCAACTACCTGCCCTATTAATAATTCATCGCCAATGGTAATAATCGAAACTGTTACTTTTTTCATAAATACCTGTCCAAATAAATATCAAAAGTATTTTATGTATTGCAACAAAGCGTATTTTTTATGTGTCAATAAAAATGTATGAAGAAACTGTTGTCAGCCGCCTGCTTCATTTTATTGGCCATCGCAGCATCAGCCCAAAAAAACCTGCCCCGTATTGAACTGTACGCTGCGCCGGGTTTGTTTTTTGAGCAGCTTAACAGCGACGCCCTTGTTCCCAAAAAAGAACACAACCATTCAAGGCTGGGCGACGATGTTTCGTTTGGCGCTGTTGCCACTATTGCCACAAATAGCAGCCGTTGGTTATTTAAAGGCGGCCTGGGTTTAAAGCAAATGCATTACAGCATGGCTAAATATAACCTGGGCGATTTTTTTGTAGACCTGTTTTTATTTGATGCAGGCCCGCGTGCCAGCGATACTTTCGCTTTATCTTACGTGCGGTTTACCAATAATTATGTTGAAGTGCCTTTGTCTGCCGCGTATGCCATAACCCGGCGGCATAAAGGGCTGCCCGGCCTGGCTGTTGGCATAAACATACGCCCGGCATTTTTACTAAACAGCAACCCTGACCTACGGGTTGATTCATTCGTGTCGCCGCGGGCATCTCCCCAAACAGTAAGCGCTTTAAGAAAATTGTACACCAAAGACGCCACAAAAACAATAGTTACTGTTGAGCCATATTTTGAGGGGTCTTTTTTTGTGTACCAAAGGCTGGGGCTGGTTATGCAGTTAAGGCCTTTTACTTTTTATTCGTCAAAGCTGAATGGCAAATTTACTGCCGGCACACAGGGCATATTGGGCTATACGTTTGGCGTGATATATGACTTTAACCGTTGAAACTTTATAAAATTTTTAGAATGCAGCAAAATGTTTTTTTTGATTGTCCTTCCTTGTGGTTAATGGCTGTTTTCTGATTGCTCGCTCGTTATGGAATAGCCGTTGCTGTTTTTAACCGATCAATGCAATTCACCCTAAAGGCCCGGGAAATAAACCATTCCGGGCTTTTTATTTCATTTCTACCCTTATTACTTACTTTCGGTTTTTATTAATGATTTTGATTATGCGTAAAACAGTTTTATTCATCCTGTTTGTTGGGCTGTGTGTTGTGGTTAACGCGCAGGATATTCACCAAAAGCTTGACGATGCCGTTAAACATTTGCAACAGGATACCCAGATGAAGCACGCAATACTGGGTTTTTACGTGGTGAACAACAGAACCAATGAAGTAGTATATGATATTAACGGCGGTGTGGGGCTGGCTGCCGCAAGTACGCAAAAAATATTTACCAGCATTGCCGCATTTGATATTTTGGGGAGTGATTACCGCTATAAAACAGAAGTTGGTTACAATGGTAAAATAAACGCCGGCACATTAACGGGCAATGTGTTTATACGGGGGTATGGCGACCCATCGTTCGGAAGCTGGCGGTTTAGTACTACAAAACGCGCTGTGCTTGCCAGGCAACTGGCATCGTTTATAACGGAGGCTGGCATTCACACTATTCATGGCGGTGTTGTACTGGACGGGACGAAGTTTAGCTACCAGCCAATACCCGGCGGCTGGATTTGGGAAGACATTGGTAATTATTATGGCGCCGGAACCTGGGGCATTAACTGGAACGAAAATCAATACGACCTGGCATTGAAGCCCGGCACTAAGGAAGGCGATACCGTGAAGATACTTGCCACTGACCCGCCGCTTGAAGTACCCATCACCAACTTTTTAACAACAGGCCCCGCAGGCAGCGGTGATAATGGCTACGTGTATTTGCCACCATACGGCAACACTGCTTTTGCCGAGGGCACCGAAGCCCTGGGTGAGCACGAGGTTACTATTTCCGGTGCGTTGCCAAACCCTGCTGTGCAATTTGAGCACGACCTGCAAATTGCTTTTGATAACGCGCACATAAATTTCTCCAAAGCCAATCACTGGTATGATTTGAATGACCCCGCTGTTAAACACAGAATAACTTACCAGCCGGCTAAAATATTGGGCACCTACTATTCGCCTGCATTGGACAGCCTTACCTATTGGTTTCTGCAAAAAAGCATTAACCTGTACGGGGAGGCCTATGCCAAAACAATAGCGTATGAAAAAACAGGTTTTGGCTCAACAGATACAGGCGTTAATGTAATAAGAACTTTCTGGCAGCAAAACGGGATAGAAAAAAGCAGTGTAAAAATGATTGACGGCAGCGGGCTTTCACCACAAAACCGTGTTACAGCCAATGCTGAAGTGATGGCTTTACAATATGCCAAAACAAGGCCCTGGTTTAACAGCTTTTATACGGCGCTGCCTGTGTATAATGGTATTAAGATGAAGAGCGGGACGATTGGCGGCAGTAAAGCATTTGCAGGTTATCAAACATCAGCAAACGGGGATGAATACACTTTTTCCATTATCATCAATAATTATGATGGTTCGGCTGCATCTATCGTGCATAAGATGTATGAGGTGCTGAATGTGCTGAAATAACCGGGTGCTGCAACCTTGCTTTATTATTTTGTAAAATATGGTTCCAGCCTTTTCTTCAGTTCTTCGGGTATGTTTGTTCTCTTACGGCTTACAAGTTCTAAAAAATACAGGCTTACTTTTCCTGAAGTAAGCATTTTTCCCCGCTCATTAAATACTTCCTGGTAAAACTCAATATGGTAGCTTACAGGCAATTCACGCACCTGCGTTTTAATGGTAAGTAAATCATCATACGTGGCGGGGCGAAGATATTTTATGTGCAGGTCAACCACCGGCATTATAACACCCGATGCTTCCATGTCTTTATAACTATACCCTAATTGCCTTACGCTTTCTACACGCCCCACTTCAAAATATTGCGCGTAATTGCCATAGTATACAACGTTCATCTGGTCTGTTTCGGCGTAACGCACGCGCACCTGTGTTGTTGATTCGTACATCTGTTGGGTTAAAAGTTTGATGATATCAAAAGTTCACAAGTTCAAAGCTTGGGTACGAAGATAGTTTTAAAACCTGTATGCGCATTGTGCGGGTTTGCAATAACGTTATATGCGTGCTATATGTTGGTTATAGTAGTTTTTACAGCGGCTGTGCACCTTCATTTTCTTCCTGTATATCCAGTTGCACGGTATCCTGCACGGCCACCATTTCTTCATCATCCTGTATAATATTTTTTGCAAAGTAGTCCGTAAGGTTACGGGCGAAAATTATAACAAGGCAGGGGAACACAATATGCAGCGCACTAAGTACCCAGGCAGACCCGCTTTTATTTACTTCAAGTAACTCAACCCTTTTGGGAATATTGTCTATAAAGAGGCTTAAAATGTCTTTGGTGATAGAAGGAAGATAATCCAGTAAATGTGCTACAGCGGTAACAACGAGCAATATGGAAAGTAATTGCCTTGGCGTTGAAAAAACGGTGAGGCTGTCATCCAGCCCGGCCCTGTCAGAAATAAACTTACTTAAGCTGCCGGATTTAAAAATTACAATAACACCTAAAATTACAATTACCAGGTATGAAAACAAACTGCCCGTGTTAAACCTGTACGAAAAGCTTTCGCTGCCGGCAGCCACCAGGAAATATAAGTATTGTGCCAGGTAACTGGTTGCGAGGTAAATACTGCTTAAACCAAGGTAGATAACTACGAGTTGTACAAGGGTATTCTTTTTCATTTTAAAGGGGGTTATGCATAATGAAAGTACGAATTGCAGGCGGTAAATAAAAAAATACCATCCACCCTTCTTACCCTTTTTTGCCTGTTATGCCATCAGCGTACGCCCAAAATAATTACCTGTATGTTTATTATAAGGGGCGAAAGGATAATGCGCGTAAATAAGCCCGGTATAATAAAAAGGCTGCAAAACAGTTTGGCGAAAATGTATAATACAAGGCTTGTTTCGGGAGCTTAAACCCATAAAGCTGTAAAAATCAGCCTCAAAGGCTGTTAAACTTTTGCAGTTTATAAAGGCCGTGTATAAATAACATATTAGTGCCAAATGCAAGCCGTATGCGCAGCATTGCCAAATTAAATGCCCGTGCGTTGTACCGTATTGATACTAATTTTTTCATACGCAACGTTTATCTGGTTGGCATTTTTACTTTAAGAACAGTGACAGGTTGTGTGCAAATGTTGGCTAAGGCAAATGTTTATCCACAAATGCGGAACAATGTTTGTACTGTCCATATCCTTAAAAAGTTTAAATTAATTTTACTTTTTATTAAGAAAGATGTTAAAATATTTGCCCAACTATACCGTTCAATCACCATTATGAAATTAACCTGTATAAAAGCCGGCCTGTTGCCTGTTGCTCTCCTGCTGGTTTACACGTCGCAAGCCCAATACACCAAGGCTAACGATGACCCCGATGCTGATTTTAAACTTGCTAAGGAACTTTACCAGAAAGAACAGTTTAGCCTGGCTTACCCTTTGTTTAAAAAACTTTATTCAAAACAGGTAACAAACAGCAGCATACCGGTTACAATTGAAACGGAGTCAAAATATTATTCCATTGTTTGCGGGTTACAGCTTAACGACCAAACGGCCGAACAGGCGGCCAGGGAATTTATTTACCTGGAGCATCATGCGCCGCGCATTGAAATGATGAGCTATCACCTTGCTGAATATTATTACCGTAAAAAAGATTTTGCCTCTGCTGTAACGTTTTACGAAATGACGAATGTGGCCAACCTGAGCAATAAAGAAATTGCCACCATGAAATTTCACCAGGGGTATTGTTATTTTACCATGCAACGGTTTATTGATGCAAAACCGTTGTTTGACGCAGTTAGGCAGATACCCGACGACCCCAACTATGTTGATGCCAATTACTATTATGGTTTTATAAGCATGCACGATAAAAAGTACAACGATGCCTTAACTGCTTTTAAAGTGGTGGAAGATAAACCTGCCTATAAAAGCATTGTGCCTTATTACGAAACAGAAATCTATTATTTCCAGGGTGAGAAAGACAAAGCCCTTGAAACAGGGGAGAAGGCATTACAGGCAGGCGACCAATATTATACATTGCAGTTAAAACAACTGGTAGGGCATATTTATTTTGAAAAGAGAAATTTTGCCAAAGCATTGCCTTACCTGGAAGATTATGTTACGCACACTGAAAAAGTAAGCCGCGAGGATTTATACGAGTTATCGTTTTGTTATTACCAGGCAAAGCGGTGGAGGGATGCTGCCGAAGGGTTTAAAGAGTTAGGTGGCAAACAGGACTCGCTGGCACAGAACAGCATGTACCTGCTGGCCGATGCTTACCTTAAACTTAACCAAAAGCCCAGTGCACGCAGCGCGTTTTTATTTTGCGCATTAAACAGCAGCAATGCAAAACAAAAAGAGATTTCGAAATTTAACTATGGCAAGCTGAGCTATGAACTGGGGTATAATGATGTTGCGCTTACCGAATTAAAAGGCTTTATATCCGCTTACCCTAAAAGTGATTACCTGCCGGAGGCAAAAGACCTGCTGGTGAACGTACTGGCAAACACCAATAACTATAAAGAAGCGCTGGAACTGGTGAAAAGCCTGGGCACACAAAGCGAGAGCGTTAAACGCGTTTACCCTAAAATATTGTACGGCCATGCTACCGAACTGGTGAACGACCAGCAAATAGGACAGGCAGACGATTTACTCTCCCAAATATTTACGGCGCCTTATAACGACGCACAATTGCCTTTTGCTAATTTTTGGAAAGGGGAGATAGCTTACCGTAACAATAATTATGATTCAGCTATATTCTACCTGAATAACTACATGAGAAACCCTGTAGCCTACGGTGAAGTGAATATTACCAACGCAGAGTACACCTTAGGGTACAGCGCCATGCGGCAGGAAGATTATGCCAATGCGCTGAAATATTTTGAATCAATAACAACCACTGTTTCGCCGTCTTCAACACCCCTGCAGCAGGATGCGTATATGCGCAGCGCCGACTGCTATTTTATGCAGAAGAACTACAGCAAGGCCCTGCAGATGTATGATGCTGTGTTAAATTATAACCTGCCTGCCGGCGATTATGCCCTGTATCAAAAAGGTATTATAGCCGGCGCTTCAGGCCAGTTACCGCTGAAGATAAGTTTATTACAGTCGCTTGCGCAGCGCTACCCTTCATCATCGCTTGCGCCCGATGCCAGTATGGAAATTGCGAACACGTATATAGCCAACGAAAATTATGAAAGCGCTGTACCGGCCCTTAACAACCTGCTGAAAAGTAAAAACGCGGATGCGTTTAAACCGCAGGCTTATCTTAAACTGGGTATTGCCTATTATAACCTGAAGGACAATGACAACGCCATAAAAAGCTTTAAATCGCTTATAACAGCCTATCCAAACTCAACTGAAAGCGACCAGGCGGTAGATTATGTGCGCAGCATATTTGTGGAGAACCAGCGCCCGGGCGACTTTGTAAACTTTATGCACGATGCAGGCAAAACAGTCAGCTTCTCCGAGCAGGATTCGTTAACGTATGTATCTGCCAACATAGCCTATACAAAAGGCACGCCTGACGAGGCTTTAAAAGCGCTGAACGATTATATTACCAAATTCCCCGACGGGCAGTACGCCATTGATGCCAACTATCTTGCAGCAGACATTTTGAACACGAAGCAGGCTTATGTTGAAGCCCTGCAGTACTACATGGTTGTTGCCCAAAAAGCGCCGAATAAATACGCGGAAGTGAGTGTGCTGAACGCCGCCCGTATATGTTATTTTGAATTGAAGGATTACAACAAAGCCGAACAATATTATGAACAGTTGAAGACGCTTGCAACCTCACCGGAGAATAAGCTGGAAAGTATGCGCGGGCTGCTGCGTTGCCAGTATAAGTTATCGCAGTGGGCGGATGCTGTGCCAAACGCGCAGGACCTGTTACAGCAAAAAGGCCTTGCCACTGATGACAAGATGATGAGCAATATGGTAATTGCCAAAAACTACCAGTTAAATAACCAACTGGATGAAGCTACAACAGCGTATAAAACAGTGGTGGGTTTAGGCAAGTCAGAATACGAAGCGGAGGCGCGTTACCGTATTGCTGAAATACTGTTTACACAAAATAAGTTGCCTGATGCAGAGAAGGCCGCCTTTGAAGTGATAAACAAAGCAGGCAGTTATGATTACTGGATAACAAAAGCCTATATTTTGCTGGGGGATGTGTACTACCAGGAGAAAGATTATTTTAATGCCGAAGCAACACTGAAAAGTGTTACACAAAATGCAAGTTATGCTGACCTGAAGGCAGAAGCGCAAACAAAGCTGGATACAGTTATAGCAGACAAAAACAAAAACAGTAAAGTAGAGCAACAGTAAAACAACGCAGCATGAAAAAATTATGTATTATACTCGTTTTGGTATCTGTTACAGGCATAGCTTTCGGGCAGCGTAAAAAAACAAAAAAACCAAAAGACCAGGTGGAAGGTAATGTGACGATAAGCCCGGACACCACGCAGCCGCGTACTGTTACTATTACTGCCGAGTTTAAGCCAACGCTTAAAACTTCTTCCAAAATAAACTTCAGCGCTGCAACACCATCGCCTGATACTGCAAGGCCGTCATTATCATACAACGTGCCTGCACAAAACCTGTTTTTCGCTTACCAGTCCCAGCCATTAAAACCTTTGGCTGAAAATATTGATACTGCCATACACTGGCGTAACGATAATTTTATTAAGCTGGGCTATGGTAATTATACCACGCCTTTTGTGCAAACGGGCTTGTCGTTTGGGGATGGGGTTAACAGCGTGGTAAATGTGCATGGTAAATATACCTCTTCCAACGGGCAGCAGTTAAGCCAGGACTTCAGCAAGCTTAATATTGAAGCGCTGGGCATATTCAGTGATTCTTCCAATGCCAATGAATGGAGCGGAAGGCTTTTTCTGAAAACAAGTACACAATACCAGTACGGCTACCAGCCAGATACGCTTAAATTCACCAAAGATGAATTAAGGCAGCAGTTTACCACGTTTGGCGGTAAAGTGGGTGTGCGTAATAAAAAGGATAATGACGCCGGTATAAGTTACTCGCCCAGCATGTCGCTTAACTTATTTAATGATAACAAGGGTGGTAAGGAAAGTAATTTTATTGTTGATGCGCCTTTCTCAAAATCGTTCGGTAAAATATTTGCCTTTAACCTTGGCCTTACGGCAGATATTACGAGCTATAAAAGCGACAGCGGAACGGTTAACAACAACCTGTATTATTTAACGCCTGCCGTTCAGTTCAACACACCTAATTTCAGACTGGTGGCCGGTGTAAAGCCTGCGTGGGATAACGGCGTGTTTTCCATGTTGCCGAATGTTTGGGCAGAGGCCAAGATAAAAGATGAAAAGTTTATACTGCAGGCAGGGTGGATAGGTTATTTCAACAAAACCACGTACCAGTCGCTGGCCGAAATGAACCCCTGGCTTAACCAGCCCCACTCATTTTTAAACACCCGCATTACTGAGCAGTATGCCGGTTTTAAAGGCAGCGCCGGCGACCATTTTACCTATAATGCCAAAGTAAGTTACCTGCAGTTTAGTAACCAGCCTTTGTTTGTAAACGATACCGTTACCGGTAAATCGTTTGACGTAATAAACGAATCGCAGATGAAGGATATACGCATACATGGCGAAATAGGTTATACCGTGCAGGAAAAACTAAGCATACTGGCAGGCGCCAGCTATAACCAGTACAGCAACCTGCAGGATAATGCAGAAGCATGGGGCTTACTGCCTTTGGAAATAAACGGCTCACTGCGCTGGGAAGTATTAAAAGACGTTTGGGTGAAGAGTGACGTGTTTTTTTGGGATGGCGCGCAATACCGCAACAAGCAGTTACAGGCACAAAAACTTAAACCCGCTATTGACCTTAATGCCGGGCTTGAATTTAAGATAATACACAACCTAAATTTCTGGACACAGTTTAATAATGTGCTTAATAACCAGTACCAGCGCTGGCACCAATACCCTGTTTTAGGCTTTAATGTTCTGTTAGGTGTTGTATATTCGTTTTAAAATACGCAAAACGCATGTACGGTTACCTGTATAAATATCTTGCTTTGCATGGTAAATTGTCGTTACCCGGCATTGGCCAGTTTGTAACGGACGAAGTACCCGCGCGCATTGATTTTGTAAACCGTACGCTATACCCGTTTGCCCCCGTAATACGCTTTACGCAGGGCGCTACCATGGCAGATAAAAACTTTTACGACTTTATTGCCGCGGGGCTGAAAATAGATGCCCTTGAAACCATACAGAAGTTTAACGAGTTTATACTGGTACTAAAGGAACAGTTTACCCTTAACGGCTTTATTGATTTGCCCGGTATAGGCAGGCTTACAAAGCAGTTCTCCAACACCTACTCATTTGAGCCGGCAAACAATATTCAGCCATTTTTTCCTGATATGCACGCCGAAAGGGTGATTAGAAAAAATACCGGCCACACCGTTAAACAGGGCGAGGATGAAGTAAGCTCGCTGGAAGTTAACGAAGAAGAAGTACTTGAAGACGACAGCGAAAAAAGCTGGAAATGGTATGCCCTCGCCCTTGCCCTTATTGCCGGCATGGCGATAGCGTACTACTATTTGTCGAAGATGTGAGGTGCGGTTTTGATGTTTTGGGTTTTGGGTTTTGAATTTGCAGGGCCTGTACCGCTTTCATTTAAACCTCAAATGCGAAATAAGTATTTCGGTGCTGATGCTTTCTTTTTCCAGCGTATAATACAGGGCAGATGCCCATTCCTCGCTGCGTTGCACTTTAGGGCCAAGCGTAATTTTTTTAATAGCAGGCTTAATATTGCACAGCTCAATATATGTTTTGGGTGGTGTGGCTAAAACATCCACTTGTTTATCAAACCCGGTGCCTTTTAGCACCAGCCTTACTTCATACTCGTATTGGTAGGCAACGTTTTTAAACAGGTAGGCTATGGTGTTTAGTAATTCAGTAAGCCTGGTCATGTCGCTATCCCGCTCACCATCACTTTTTTTGTCAGCCTTTTCCTTGTAAACAGTTATTTCTCTTTTAAGGTCCTCCAGGTACCCATTTAGCGTTTTTTCATTGTCTATTTGCTTTTGTAAATCGGTGTCCGGTAACCTGCACTTTTTCGTAACATCATCAATATAAGCCACCCTGTAAAAACTGAATTCGTTATCCGTAGTATTGGTGCTGCTGCTTTTGTCACCGATAAGCCTTGCCTTTACCAGGGCTATTAAATCGTCCTTGCTTAATGTAATGGCGCACCCTGTAGCTTCTTCTTTAGCCTCTTTGCCATACATACGCCAAAGTGTAAGGTCGTCATGTTTTACTTCTGCTACAAAGCTGCCGATAAATGGCTTGCGGGCAAAAGGCTCTGCCACCTTAAGGTTGCCATCGTTGGCAGTAATTTTATAATCAAGGTATTCAAGCAGTTCCCTCCCTTCTGAAGGGTCATTCAGGTAAGCGCCTTCTGACAGCCTGAATAATTTGTCTTTTTCCAATATTAAAATTCTTGCTGCAGTCATGCTGGTATAATGGGTGATGCAGGCATCATTAAATAGCAACAATTTTTTTATATCGTTTATAATACCATTTATGGCTTTAAAACCAGTATCCGCTAAAAGGGCACTTATTTCTTCAATTTTTTCCTTGGCATTTGTATAGTAATAGTCTTTTTTACCCTTTTCCAGTTCAATATAGGTTTTATAATCATCCAATGCTTTAGCATAGTCTCTATTATTATAATATACAATTGCACGGTTATAATATGGCGCTGAAAAAGTTTTATCAATTTCAATCGCTTGGTTATAGGCTTCAATCGCTTTGTTATATTGATTTAGCTCATAAGAAGCGCTTCCAAGCCCGTTGTAAGGATATGCAAATTTTGGGTCAATTTCAATGCCTTTATTATATGCGTCAATTGCTTTGTCATACTGTTTTAAAAGGTTATAAACATTTCCAAGCCCGTTATAAGGATTTGCAGATTTTGGGTCAATTTCAATAGCTTTACTATAGACCTCAATGGCTTTATCGTACTGTTTTAAATCTTGATATACATTCCCTAACCCATTATGTAGATAAGTAAATGTTGGGTCAATTTTAATGGCTTTATTATAGACCTCGATCGCTTTATCATATTGGTTTAAAGTGCTATAAACATTTCCCAGCCCATTATAAGGATTTGCAGATTTTGGGTCAATTTCAATGGCCTTATTATAGGTCTCAATGGCTTTATCATATTGGTTTAGGACTGCATAAGCATTTCCCAACCCATTATACGGGTAGGCAAATTTTGGGTCAGTTTCAATGGCTTTATTATATGCGTCAATTGCTTTGTCATACTGTTTTAAATTTAGATATACATTCCCTAACCCATTATGAGGATAAGCAAATGTTGGGTCAATTTCAATGGCTTTATGATATGCCTCAATGGCTTCAATGTAACGTTTTTCGCCAAGATAAATGTTTCCCCTGTAATTATAGGCTTTTGCCTGCCCAGAGTTTAGTTGTAGCGCTTTTTCTGCATAATCCTTGCAAGCGTCGTTTTTGTCTAACCGGTAGCTGGCCTGTGCTGCTTCTGCATACAGGTCTGCATCCTGGTATTTTTCCAGTATATCTTCGGGCAACAAATCAAGAGTTTGCCTAAATTTTTCTTCACTGTTTAATGCTTTTACCTGTTGCAGCAATTCCGGGGGTGCGGCCATGTTGTTTGGTTTGCTTTGCAGGGTAAAATAGCTATAAAAAACTATAATTGCAATAGTTGTTTGTAATAAACTGTTCATCGTCGTTCACCTCTCCTCCATTTTAATAAGGTATAATAGGCGCTGCGGTTTTGGCTTACTAATGGTTGCCAGTTGTGCATAACGGTAAGTAACGATTTTATTTCATCGGGATAGATATGGTGTTTTGCGCCCAGGTTAATATATTGCTCCAGTGTAAAAGGCTCTTTCATTAAAGCTACGCAGGGCGTGTAATTGGCAATCCAATCGCTGAATTTTCTAAACCCATCTATATCTTCTGGACTAGGTGCGGGGTTGAGCGGGCGGGTGCTGGTTAATACCCCGATACTCTCTTCTGCTTTAGTTTTATTTACTTTAGTTTCCTTTACTTTACTTTGTTCATTTTCCGCGTCACTAAAGGCTGTTTCCGCCCCACCAATTACATTTTCCTGCGGTACATTTTCGTTAGCCACAACGTCCATCAATTCCTGCCCCGCATTATCCTTCTTTTTCTTTACTGCACGCTGTTTACGCAAGCGCTCTGCTTCGCGTTTTTCTTCCACCCCTTCCAGCACTTCCTGTATCATGTTATTGGTGTAACCGCCGTTTTGCTCCAGCAGCAGCTCGCAGTCATCCACCAGGTAACGTATAAACGCTTTCAGCTCTGCCGGCGTAAAGTCAAGCTCCACGGCAATGGCGGCTTCTTTGGCTTTGCTTTCCATTACCAGCAGGCAGCCTTTGGCCTTACCAATCATATTGTTCAGCGCCCAAAACTTTCCTTCCCCGGCCCAGCCGTAAGCTTTTCTAAGCACCTTAAATTTCCAGTGTTCGTGGGCATCTACGGTATGCCGGTAATATTCAATGTTGTTCTTCATATTCATAAATAGCAAAAAGGGCAAAGTGTCTCGCTTTTTTGGCAACTTTTTTTTAAATAGTCCTGCCCGGTACCGTACACTGTATCAAACTGTAACACGAAGTGTATCGTATGCGTACACTTATTGCATTTTGCTTAAAAAACGGCACACTCAGTAAAAACCATTCATATAGCTTTTATAACCGTTCATCATCGAAAAACGCCTTTTACTGCCCATTTTAGCACCCTTTAACGAAGTGTGCCACACCGTTTGCCATATACTTTTCAAATGATTTTTTATGAGAACGCAATTAAAATGGTTACCGGTAGTAATAGCAGCAGTAATGCTGGGTGCATGGAATAAACCATTAAGAGAAATGATGACACCAGAAAAAACTGTTACCAAAAACGTGAGCCTTGCCGTGTACAGGGCCGACAACTATAATGCAAGTGTATATGCCGGCGCATCAGCCAGCCTGCAGGTAAGTATTGTTAAAGTAAGGGGTAATGAGCGTACCGTGGTATGGCAAAAAGCATACGACGCCCGCCTGCTGAGGGACTACCCGATGCTGCAAAACGCCATGGCGCAAAACATTACCGTTAAAAACGTGGTTGACAGTAAAGACAAGCTTGAAGTTGTGTACACCCTTACCTACGATGCCAAAGGCAGCCAGTTGCAATTGCAAAACGGCACCATAATATCAAAAGGGGAAAAGGACGGAAAGTTGTTTATTAATATTTAGGAAAAGACGGGAAGCCAGGAAGTCGGGAAGTCCGGAAGTCGGGAAGTCGGGAAGCCAGGGAGTCCGGAAGTTAAAAAGAGAGAAACGCCGGAAACAGCAGACGAAAATAACAGCAAGATTGAGTTTGGTTTTTTATAAATATAGGGATTTCAACCCACTCACTTAAACCTCACATAGCAAGCAGAACAAAAAGGGCTGTGCCAACAATGGCGCAGCCCTTTGGTTTATGGGGGCTTCTTCTCCGTTTATAACTGTGCCATTATTTCCTGCATTTTTGCTATATAAGCTGCCAGTTCGGGCTGCAGGCGCTGCAGGTCAATCAGCCAGGTGTGTACGGTACCGTTTTGTTTAAGCGTAATATAGGCAAGGCCGCCGTCTGTACAGTCCGGGCAGCCAAAGGTGGTGTCGGCATTATTCAGCAGGTACGCGGGAAACTCATCCAGCAGTTGTTTAGCCAGCAGGTATTTATTGTTAGGCAGGGGCGTGTTATTGAAAGTAAGGTTATTGGTAAAACGCTGCATATCGTCGGCATACAACTGCCCGTTGGCAATAGTGTAAAATTTAGCGCAGTCACCTGCGCAATTATTGTAAGCGGTGCCAAAGCTGAAATCGCCGGATATTTTAATGGTAGCTGAATTTTTTTTACAGGCAGCAATACAGCATACAACAAAACCTATGATTACTATTCTTTTCATGCAAGCGTTTTGGTATATTGACGCGTTTTATAGCGGGAGTGTTGCAAGGGGAAAGCGATTGTTTATTAAAAAGTATTACCATGCCTTTTTGCAGGCGGCAGGTGTTTAATGTAAATGCCCGTATATATGTGGCGTGAACCCTTTGCCGTGCGCCAAAGCATTAAGGGTTACCCCCATATTAAACACAAAATAAACTCCCCTGTACATACTACCTTTGCCCGCGCTATGGCAACACATACCCCTGCTGAAACCACCCGCGGTTACATAATTATAATTACGGCTGCTGTTATTTGGGGCATTAACGGCAACCTGGTACAGTTTGCCGTACAGCAACGCCAGCTAAATATTGAGTGGCTGCTTACCGGCAGGCTGCTTATACCCGGCATAATTTTACTATGCATGGCTGCTGCAAAACACAGCAGCAATAATATATGGGCAATATGGAAAGAGCGGAAAGATGCCATAGCCCTTATTGCCTTTAGTTTTGGGCTGGTAGCCGTACAGTACACTTTTTTAGCAGCCATACGCGCCAGCAATGCGGCAACAGCAACCATATTACAGTTTTCCGCACCGGCAACGGTAGCAGCTTATTACCTTATTACAGGTTATAAAGCCCCCAAAGCCCGCGAGGTACTGGTAATAATACTTGCCGCCACCGGTACGTTTTTAGTAGCCACGCATGGCAACATACACACCATTGTAATTTCCCCGGCAGCATTGGCATGGGGGCTGGCCAGTGCCGTAGCGTTAGCCTACTATACCATACAGCCCATACGCATACTGCACAAATACAAACCCAATATTGTGGTAGGCTGGGGCATGCTGTTAGGCGGCATTGCTTTTTGCGGTGTACATGCCCCCTGGCTGGTAAGCGGCCAGTGGGATGCCTGGACGGTGCTCGATGTGGCCTTTATTGTAATACCCGGCGGTCTTATAGCCTTTAGCCTGTACCTGCGTGGTGTAAAACTGATAGGCGGCTATGTGGCGATGCTGCTCACCAGTTTTGAGCCCCTTACCGCCGCCGTCATAAGCATACTGTGGTTTCATGTACAGTTTGGCCTGCCAGAAGTAATTGGCGGCCTGCTGATAGTAAGTACTATTTTTTTATTACCGAAGGGGAAGGAGGAGTGAGGAGTACCATACGGGTATTTGTATATGTTTTTAACACCCGCACAACCGGATAGGGATATTGAACCCCATCCGGGGTTCATATCCTCGCTATATTGCATCCACCGGGTTGCACCCGGGGCTATTCATATTTAACTCCTTCGGAGTTTGGTACAAGTATAAGTTATTGTATCCAGCCCTGAAAGGGCGTTATATATCAGCGATGGGTTTTAACCCATCGGAACAAACGCACAAACGTTATTCAAAGCCCTGAAAGGGCGTAATCAATATGTAAGGGTAAAATATTTTCTCGCCGCTGTTAGTGTTGTCACCGGCAGCGAATTGTTGATGTTTTGTTGCAGGTGACAACACCTGCAACGGCGGTAAAGTTATCATATTGAACCCCATCCGGGGTTCATATCCTCGCCATATTGCATCCACCGGGTTGCACCCGGGGCTATTCATATTCAACTTCTTCGGAGTTTGGTGCAAGCATAAGCTATTGTATCCAGCCCTGAAAGGGCGTTATATATCAGCGATGGGTTTTTAACCCATCGGAACAAACGCACAAACGTTATTCAAAGCCCTGAAAGGGCGTAATCAATATGTAAGGGTAAAATATTTTCTCGCCGCCGATAGTGTCGTCACCGAGATCGAATTAGTCATGTCTTGTTGCAGGGACAACACCTGCAACGGCGGCAAACGTACCGCCCATTCAGGGTTAAGAGGGTTTAAACCAAATATTTTGTCGCCCTTCCTTCCGCCAGACCGGGGCGGTCAGGCGGGGGTAACAACGCAATAGCACTGCATTGTCATCCAATGACTTAATGGCTTCCTTACTTTCGGTCTGTCCAACTTCCGGACTTCCCACTAATTCCTCAATGGTTTGCCCGTCTTTAATACGCTTTCAATACGTTGCAGGGTTTTCTTCTCCCCGCACAGGCTAAGAAAGGCTTCGCGCTCAAGGTCTAACAGGTACTGCTCGCTTACCAGTGTAGGCTCGCTAAGGTCGCCGCCGCACATTACAAAGGCAAGCTTTTTGGCAACGGTAACATCATGGTCGGTGGCATAGCCTGCGCGCCACATGCCGTTAATACCGGCATACAAAGCACCAAGCACGCTGCGGCCCAATACCTTTATATCGGTGCGCTGTATGGGCTGTACATAGCCCTGGTTATACATTTCAATTACCGCGTTTTTGGCTTCGCTTATACGGCGGCCTTGGTTCATTACAATTTCATCATGGCCTTTACGCAGTATGCCCATATCGTACGCTTCAAAACCGCTGGTAGCAACCTTTGCGGTGGCTATGGTAAAAAAGCGGTTTTTCATGGTAATGGTCTCCGGCTCGTCTTCGTGCATTTCATCGGCAGCGCGTAAAGCAAACTCTTTGGTGCCGCCACCACCAGGTATAACGCCAATACCCGCTTCCACAAGACCAATATATGTTTCAGCAGCAGCAAATACCTTATCTGCATGCAGGTTCATTTCACAGCCACCGCCCAGGCATAAGCCGTGCGGGGCAACCACCACGGGTATGCTGCTGTAACGTACGCGCATCATGGTGTTCTGGAAGAGGCGTATGGCCATATCAAGCTCGTCGTACTCCTGTTCCACCGCGAACATAAATATCATGCCCACGTTGGCGCCTGCGCTAAAATTAGGGCCGTCGTTGGCTATTACAAGGCCTTTAAAGCGTTCTTCGGCAACAGATATACTCTTGTTCACTGCCTCCAGCACCTCGCTGCCTATGCTGTTCATTTTAGTGTTCCATTGCAGGGCTACCACATCATCGCCAATATCATACAAAGCTGCATTGCTGTTTTTCCAAACTATTTTGTCTGTATAATTACTAAGGATGATTGGCGAGCCTCCCGCACCCTCTTGTTCCCCGGCGGGTGATGCAGTGGCAGGTGTGTATGTATGCGTAAGGGGCGAATAACTTAACCTTTCACCATTCTGCACTTTGTAAAAGCTTGTGTTGCCTTCAGCCAGCATTTCATCTACCCAGGGCGCTACGCTGTGACCCGCGGCCTTCATGGCTTCCACGGTTTTGGCAACACCCAGTACATCCCAGCTTTCAAATGCGCCAATCTCCCAGCCAAAGCCCGCCATCATCGCGTCATCCACGCGGTAAATTTCGTCGCTTATCTCCGGTATGCGGTGGGATATATAGCTGAACAGTGCATAATGAAACTGCCTGTAAAACTCGCCCGCCTTATCCTGTCCTGCTACCAATATCTTCAGGCGCTGTTTTAAATCATCCACAGGTTTGGCAGCTTCCAGCGTAGCAAACCTTGCTTTCTTTCTTGGCTCATATTCAAGGGTGTTAAGGTTCAGTACAAATATCTCTTTGTCTTTTTTTGTTTCTTCGGGGCTGCCGCTGGTTACGGGTAATTTTACCTTCTTAAAAAAGCCTTGTCCTGTTTTATCGCCCAGCCAGTTGCTGGTCACCATTTTTTCCAGCCAGGCAGGTATGGCAAACATAGCTTTGGCTTCGTCACCGGGGCAGTTTTGTGCAACACCTGCCGCAACCTTTACCAATGTATCAATACCCACTACATCTGCCGTTCTGAAGGTGGCACTTTTGGGCCTGCCAATAATGGGGCCGGTAAGTGCATCTACCTCGTCAATAGTGAGGCCTGACTTTTCCATGCCGTTTAATATGCTCATCATGCCAAATACGCCAATGCGGTTGGCAATAAAGGCCGGTGTATCTTTAGCCAGCACGGTGGTTTTACCTAAAAACACATCGCCATAGTGCATTAAAAAGTCAACAATGGCGGGGTCGGTATTTTTGGTAGGTATTATTTCTAATAATCGCAAATAACGCGGCGGGTTAAAAAAGTGTGTGCCGCAAAAATGCTTTTTAAAATCATCGCTGCGGCCCTGTGCCAGCATGTTGATGGGTATGCCGGAGGTGTTGCTTGTTATTAACGTACCTTGCCTACGAAACTGCTCCACACGCTCGTATACCTGCTGTTTAATATCCAGCCTTTCTACCACTACTTCAATCACCCAGTCGCAAGTAGCAATGTCTTTCATGTTATCGTCAAAGTTGCCGGTGGTAATGCGTTTCACCACGTCCTTTGTGTACACAGGGCTGGGATTGCTTTTTAATGCGGCCTGCAGGGCATCGTTTACCAGCTTGTTTTTGTCGGCGGGTTTAGCGGTAGCTTCAACACCTTTAGGTACAATATCCAGCAGCAACACTTTTACGCCAATACCCGCAAAATGGCAGGCAATGCGGCTGCCCATAACACCACTGCCCAACACCGCAACTTTTTTTATAACACGTTTCATATAAGCAATTGAGGAATAATTAATGAAGAAAAATAGTTAGCTATGCAACTAATTTTACCCGAAGATAATATTTTTTAATATGCGTGTATAAGCCGGAAGATTATTTTAAAGTATAAATTGTGAAATGTTACAAGACCCCCGTTATGCCGACGCCATAGCCATTTTTAATGCCGCTGTTGAGGCGGTTACGCCTGCGAAGCTGGTGCCGCAACACCTTACGCTTTACGAAAATATACTAACCGTGGCGGGCCAGAAATTTAACCTGCAGGAACTTGATGGGTTGAGATTACTGTGCATAGGCAAGGCGGCGGCGGGTATGGCAAAGGAGACGGAAAGCATTTTGGGTGAGAATATTGCAGGCGGCCTTGTAATAACCAAGCATCATCACACCGTATCATCACCATATTGCGCAACAATTGAAGCAGGACACCCGGTTCCGGATGAGAATAGCGTGCATGCCGCGCATGAAGTAACGGCATTTGTAAAGGCCATAAAGCCCGGGGGATTATTATTATGCTGCATTAGCGGCGGGGCCTCTGCGCTGTTGGGTGATATTGCAGCGGGCATTAGCCTTGAAGACCTGCAAACGCTGTCAACATTATTATTGCAATGCGGCGCCAGCATACATGAAATTAATACGGTGCGCAAACATATAAGCACACTAAAAGGCGGCCGGCTTGTGCAACACACTAACGGAGCCACCCTAATAACCCTTATAATAAGTGATGTGCAGGGTGATGATTTGAGTGTAATAGCCAGCGGGCTTACCGTTGAGGACGGCAGCACGTTTGTTGATGCCTTTAGAATATTGAAAAAATACGATTTGCATGATGACTGCCCGTTACCGGTAACACGGCATATTATAGAAGGTATGCGCGGGGAGTTACAAGACACCCCCAAACCCGGCGATGCAATGTTCAATAACGTGCATAATAGCGTTATTGGCAATAATGCCCTGGCATTACAGGCGGCGGCAAAACAAGCTGCATCGCTTGGTTACAAAGTGCTTGTTACGGATGATGATATGCACGGTGATGCCGGGGAAAAAGCAAAGCAATTTGTAAGTTACCTACTGGAAAACGGGCCTGTTTCACCCACCTGCCTGTTAATGGGCGGAGAAACCACGGTAAAGGTAAAGGGCGCCGGCAAGGGTGGCCGTAACCAGCATTTTGTACTGGCTTGTATAAACGAGTTGATAAGGCAAAATGTACCGGGTGATAAATGGCCGGTGATACTAAGCGGCGGCACGGATGGGACAGACGGCCCGACCGATGCTGCGGGGGCTTTTATATTTAATGGAATGTTTGAGGAGATAAAAAAAATGAGCCTGCAACCTGCAGAATGCCTGGCCAATAATGATGCTTACCATTTTTTTAAACGGCTAAATGCCTTGCTGGTAACGGGCCCTACACACACAAACGTGATGGATATAGTGGTTGCAATTATAGGATAAGGGTTAAAAAGCAATAAAACCGGGGCTTTGAGGAAATATTTTGCTGCTTTGATTTGGTGGTTTGAAAAATTTATATACTTTTAACAAATGTTTAGTCGAAAGATAACACAACTAAACAACGGACCTCTTCGATTGCTACGACCATAATAAAGCTCCAGCCAGCCAGGCCGGAGCTTCGTTTTTTGTGTACCTGTCAAAAACAATAATTGTTTAAATTGCCTGTATTCACATAATGTAAGCCTGTTTACTAATTTACCTGTTTTGGAAGAGCATGTATAAACCAACTTAGCAGCAAAACGGCATTATGAAAAAGTACTTTTTTTTTCTGCTTGCATTTTTATTTAATGTGCAAGCCTGCTTTGCACAATTTGGCACAGGTAAAGGGCAGAATGAACTCTTTGGTTTTGGCCATACTTATCTTGTTGTTTCCAGTAATTTTATATCCCACAGGGACGTTCCGGCGACTTTAAAGTTTTCAGCAGGCGGGCAACATGATTTTTATTATTCGGTAACAGGCCCCGGATTATTCATCCGGGCATTTCAGGCTGATAGCGGCGATGCCTGGCATGGAAGCTTTTCGTTTAGCGGCAGTGCTATTGATAGCTCATCGTATGCCAGGGCAAATTTTAAAATACTCAACCTGCAGGCAAAACTAATGCAGGGCGATAATACTATAATTAACTGGAGGGATATAACCACCTACCCTTTTGTTAAGGACACAGCTATATACCAAAACGGCAAAACCGGGAACTATAAAACTTTATACGAACTGGTTAATGCTAACCTATCAATTAACGACAGCCTAACGCTGTATTTAAGGGTAAAAGCAACAGGTACACAGTTAGCACGCATACATGTAAAGCGTACACCAATTACCTTACAACCCTTTTTGGCATGCCTGCTTCACGACTCATCCACCAAAACAACGCCTGAAACTTTTATACAGCAAGCTATAACAGGCCACCTGTACCAGTCAACAGATTTTTATGATAACTGGCCCGGGGAGGGCATAATTATAAACAATGGCAAATATTATCCTTCATCCAAACTGGCTTTTTATTTCAGGCGGCAAAATAATTACCCTGATTCTTCACTGGAGTATAAACTTACCGGCGGTAGCTATACCGATACTTCCTGGGTTTTGTCAGGTCATTTAATACTTGTAACCCAATTGCAAAGCAATGCGGATTATACCCTATTGGTAAAATACAGGGATAGTGATGAAATTTCAAAATACACTTTTTATGTGCCGCCAACCTGGTACCAAAAATACCTCTACTTTATTATTTACATACCGGCATTTCTTATACTGTTTTTTAGCACGTTGTTTATTGCGCGTTACCGTGTTAAAAAAGCTAACGCAAAACGAGAGGTACTTGCAGTACAGCTAAAGAGCATTCGCAGCCAGTTAAATCCGCATTTTGTATTTAATGCTTTAAGCAGCATTCAGGCATTGATGAACAAAAACGAAATTGACCTGGCTAATCAGTACCTGGCAGAATTCAGCGGCTTGCTGCGGGACAGCCTGCAAAACCATGATACTGAGCTTGTGCCGCTAAAGATGGACATAAAAATGCTGGAACATTATATAAAACTTGAGCAATTACGCTTTAATTTTAAATATAGCATTGCTGTAAAAGGGGATATTGATGTAAATACAGTAGAAGTGCCATCTCTGTTGTTACAACCGCTGGTGGAAAATGCGATAAAACATGGTATCTCAGTAATGAAACAGGAAGGACTGTTGCAGGTGATATTTTCACAAACCGGCAGCCAGCTTACTGCAACAATACAAGATAATGGTAAAGGCTTTAATGAAGATGTAACCGGCCAGGGTAAACACGGCATGAGGCTTACAAGGGAGCGGGTAGCCTTATTAAACAGACAATTTAAAGGGCAGTTGGTTGAGTTGAACATTTACAGCATACCCGGGAAAACTAAAGTTGACATTGTTTTTAATAACTGGCTGTAATATGATAAGGGCTGTAATTATAGATGATGAACAAAACAATATTGATAACCTGCGCAACCTGTTGTGCCGCCATTGCCCGCAAGTGGCCGTAGCTGCCACTGCTGTGAATGCAGATGACGGGGAAAAAATAATTGCGGAGGAAAGACCGGCACTCGTATTTCTTGACATACAAATGCCCGTCCGAAACGGGTTTGAGCTTTTAAAAAGCCTGCCGGCACGCAATTTTGAACTAATATTTGTTACGGCGTATGACCAGTATGGGATACAGGCTATAAAGTTTTCCGCCATTGATTATTTGTTAAAGCCGGTAGATGTTGCTGAACTTAAAGCGGCCGTAGATAAGGTATCTCAACATATTGGAACTAAAACCCAAAACCTCCTGCTTGAAAACCTTGTAGCCCACCTGCAGGCTGACCGCAACAGCAAAGATCACCGGATTGCATTGCCAGGGGCAAGAGAAACAAGATTTGTATTGGCATCTTCCATAATACGGTGTGAGGCTGCTAATAATTACACCAGGTTTTATATAAATACCGGGGAAAAAATAATGGTATCAAAACCCATATTTGAATATGAAAAATTGCTTAGTGACTACAGTTTCATACGATGCCATCAATCGCATCTTGTAAACAAAAAATACATTAAAAGCTGGGTTAAAGAGGATGGCGGATATTTGTTGCTCGACGATGGGACGCACATACCGGTATCAAAGCAAAAGAGAGAGTTTACAAAAAACAAGCTGGGAAAAATTGCCTAATCATTCAGAGGCAGGGAATATAAAAATGTTGAGCCTTTGCCCTGCTCACTTTCTGCCCATATACGGCCCTGCATACGCTCTAAGAAATCTTTACAAATTACCAGTGCAACACCTGACCCCTTTTCTTTATCACTCGCATATTGCCTTTTAGAAAATATATTAAACAGCGAGTCTATCTTTTCCTTTGACATACCTTTTCCTTCATCTTTCACCGACACAATTATTTCGTTCCCCTTTTTCAAAGCGCTCACAGTTATAGAAGCATTGGCCGGGGAAAACTTTACAGCATTATGAATAAGGTTACGGTTTACAAATTGCAGCATTTCTTTGTCTGCCTGTATAATTGTTGCATCGGTAATATTGTTGATAACAGTGATATTGAATTTATCGGTGATGTACTGCAATGATTTTGCTGCTTCATCCACCAGTTCGTTCAACTGCATACTTGCAGGCTCGTATATAAAACCTGATACCTGTTTCTTTATCCAGTGAAGTATATTATCAAAAATTTCCAGCGAAGTGTCGGATGATGTTTCAATCTTGTTAACCAGCAGGCTTATCTCCTGTTCAGACAACGAGCCTGGCTCTTTCAGCAGACTCATCATTCCTTTAACTGCGGCCAGCGGTTGCCTGAAATCGTGCGCCAGTATTGATATAAGCCTGTTGTTAAATTCGTTTTTCGATTGAAGTTCTGCATACCGGTTACCTGCCTGTTCATTACGCTGCTGCAGCAGTTCCACATATTTTTTTCTTGCCCGTTGCCCCCGCAATACAAAAAGCAGCAGTACAATGATTATTGCTGACAGCACCGACAGCATAATGATGATGGAGATATTCCTGTTCCGGTCGCTTTTCAGATTTTGAAGCTCGGAAGTTTTTATGGCATAATCCATATAATCCACACCAAACTGGTGCAACTGCTGCTGGTAATCTTTGTATTCAGCAATTAACATAGCCGCGTAATCCGCGCTGTGCACTGCATCCTTTTTGCTTGCGTAATAATCGTATAATTTCTGTGTAAGTTCAAGCTGCAACCCGCGGTAATTGCTTTTTGTCGCTATAGCAAGGGCCTGCATATAAAAACCAATTGCATCCGTATCATGTACGCCGGCATAGTTGTCGCCCAGGTCTTCCAGTAAACTTATTCTTTCGTATTCATCGCCAAATGCTTCAGCCATCTGCAAAGCTGTTTTCAGCGTGTCAAGTGCTTCACCGGCATGCCCTGCCCTGGCGAGAACTTCTCCTGTAAATTCGGTGGCCGCTATAAGCCCTCTTTCATCTTTGTATTTTAACGCAATACTCTTAGCGCGGCGCAGCAGTGCAAAGGCTGAGTCAGGTTTAACAAGGCTTGTGTCATTAATATTATTAAGAATTATATAGGTTAGGATGGAATCTTTTTTAAGCCTGCTTGCCAACTGGTATGACGATGTAATATATTGCCTGTATTCCGCCATCTTATTGTCTGTTGCAAATGAAATGGCAATATTCATCAGCGCCTGGCATTCATTGGATGTATCGCCAACCATACGGTAAAGGGTAAGGGCGCTGTTAAAATATTTAAGCGCAACGCCGGTATTATGTTTCAGCATGCTTACTATGCCCAGGTTGTTTAATGCGTCTGCGCGGCCTTTATCATAATTAAGCCGCTCCGCTACCGGCAGCGCCTTACGGGAAAAATAAAAGCAACTGTCAATATTATTCAGGTGGTAAAGCATACCAAGCCTGTTAAGGGCATCAACGTAAATAACGCTGTCCTGTATGGTTGACAATTGTTGCTCTATGGCTCTTATTTCCTTAAGCTGCGCCTTCAGGCAAAAAGGTACGGCAATAGAGATTAAAAGCAATAACCTTTGTCTCATTGGCAAGGGTAATTGGTGTATATGCTGTTTGCTGTTGGAAAAATACGAAGCCCCTGCCTATTGGCAAGGGCTTTTTATAAAAACTGTTGATATTTTAAGCCGAAGGGTTACTACGCAACACTTTCTGTTTTCATGCTGCGTTGTACCTTTTTGCGTTCTTCTTCATCAAGTATTACTTTACGTAAACGTATTTTTTTCGGCGTTACCTCAATACATTCATCCTGCTGTATGTACTCCATACATTCTTCAAGCGTCATTTGAATTTTAGGGATGATGCGTACAGAGTCATCGCTGCCGCTTGCACGCATGTTGGTAAGCTTTTTACCTTCTGTAGCGTTTACAATAAGGTCTCCCGGTTTAATGTGTTCTGCTATTATCTGGCCAACATATACTTCTTCACCCGGGTCAACAAAAAATGAACCCCTGTCCTGTAATTTATCAATAGAATAAGCCGTGGTAGCTGCCTGGTTTTTGCTGAGCAGCACGCCATTGTTACGGCCGGGTATCGGGCCTTTCCATGGTTTATAATCAATAAAGCGGTGTGCCATAACAGCCTCGCCCGCTGTGTTGGTAAGCATTTGGGAACGCAGGCCTATCAACCCCCTTGAAGGTATTTCAAATTCAAGGTGCTGCATTTCGCCCTTTGTTTCCATTACATGCATTTCGCCTTTGCGCTGTGTAACAAGGTCAATTACCTTGCCGCTGAATTCTGAAGGTACATCAACCACCAGTGTTTCATAAGGCTCGTGCTTTTTACCGTCAATGTATTTTACCAGTACCTGCGGCTGCCCTACGGTTAACTCGTACCCTTCGCGGCGCATGGTTTCCACCAGCACGCCAAGGTGCAAAATGCCGCGGCCATACACTAAAAAGCTATCCGCGCCATCCGTATCTTCCACCCTTAAAGCAAGGTTCTTTTCTGTTTCTTTCATCAGCCTGTCGCGCAGGTGGCGGCTTGTTACAAACTTACCGTCCTTACCAAAAAATGGTGAGTTGTTAATGCTGAACAGCATGCTCATAGTCGGCTCGTCCACACTTATTACCGGCAATGCTTCGGGGTTGTCAACATCCGCAATAGTATCGCCGATATTAAAATCTTCCAGGCCAACAACAGCGCAAAGGTCGCCCGCCATTACTTCAGTAACTTTTTTCTTACCCATTCCTTCAAACACATACAGCTCTTTTACACGCACGCGCTTTATTTCACCATTGGTTTGCATGAGGGCTATTGACTGGTTTTCTTTAATTGAACCACGGGCCACTTTGCCAATAGCAATACGGCCGAGGAAAGAAGAATAATCCAGTGAAGTTATCTGCATTTGTAAAGGGCCTTCAGCCACTATGGGTGGCGGAACATGCTTTAATATACCGTCAAGCAAAGGGGTAATATCTTCAGACGGGGTTAATGAGTCATTAAACCAACCATTTTTTCCGCTGCCATAATAGGTGGGAAAATCAAGCTGCTCATTAGTTGCATCAAGGTTAAAGAAAAGCTCAAATACCGCTTCGTGCACTTCATCGGGGCGGCAGTTGGGCTTATCAACCTTATTAATAATAACTATGGGTTTTAAATTAAGCTGCAATGCTTTTTGCAGTACAAAACGTGTTTGGGGCATCGGGCCTTCAAAGGCGTCCACCAGCAACAGCACACCGTCTGCCATTTTAAGTACACGTTCAACCTCACCGCCAAAATCACTGTGGCCGGGGGTATCAATCACGTTTATTTTTACATCCTTGTATTTAACGGCTGCGTTTTTACTAAAGATGGTAATACCGCGTTCGCGCTCCAGGTCGTTGCTGTCCATTATCAGTTCACCCGTTTCCTGGTTGTCACGAAATACTTTGGTGGCATGTAAAATGCGGTCAACCAGGGTAGTTTTACCATGGTCAACGTGTGCTATTATTGCAATGTTGCGAATATCCATAAAGGCCTGACTTCCCGCATGTTGCGGGTATTTTTTGATTGAATGAATTAAAATCCCTGTATCACTTTTCGTATGGCAAATATCAATCAGCGCGCAAAGGTACGTATTTACAGCCGGAGGGCAATAAATAAGTAGGATTAAATGAATATGAAGAAGTTGGGTGGCGCCAGGAGGTTTGAATGTTTGAATAACCTCGGGTGTTTGCGTGTTTACTCGCCGTTGTTGGTGTTGTCACCAACAACGACAGCAAAATCACCCCTTATAATGGGTTAAAAAGCCAAAATCATCCGTTCCTGTTTCATAAAACCTTGCAGATGAGTAAAAGTATTCCTCCGGTTTTCGCCGTTGTTGGTATTTACTCGCCGTTGTTGGTGTTGTCACCAACAACGATAGCAAAATCACCCCTTATAATGGGTTAAGAAGCCAAAATCATCCATTCCTATTTCATAAAACCTTGCAGATGAGTAAAAATATTCCTCCGGTTGCTTACATAACCCCGCTTTTACAGAATTGTTATGTATGTAGCTTACTTTTTGCATCAATACACTTTCATTAAATAATTCAACACCCAGGGCATTTCTTTCCCAAAATTGATATTCCCTGTCTTTAGCATTTACTTTAAACGTTTCAAGTACTGCCGGGTGATGCTCCTGCAAATCAAACTTTATTTTTTGGGCGGTAAATTTCAAAAGACTGTGTTGTATGCCCGTGGGTGAATAGCCCGCCTTTGCCTGCCAAACTAGGTGAATATGATTATTCATTATTATAAAGGCATAGATGGAAGCCCTGTTATTATGGGCAAGAAATGATAAACTATTCAAAATAATTTGTTTATACTTAGATGGTTTCAGCAGCATTTTCCATTCAAGAACAGTAGCAGTAAAAAATTCGGGATGATGTTCAGGGTATTTAAACGGCATACTGCAATTTAACCTATTTTTCGTTGTTGGTGACAACACCAACAACGGCGGCGGAAGAAGTTGGATGGTGTTTGAAAGGGTTGAATGTTTGAGAAAGTTTCAAAAGCCCACCGTTTGGGGAGCGCACGGGTTTAAAGACACGAGGTTTGAAAATACTTACCAAAGCGCTGTTTTAAGCCCATCCATACTTACCCTGTTTTTTTCCTGTTTATACGCTTCCAGCCCTTCTGCGCCTTTCTTGTCAGCCCATTTTTGGGCATGGTCGCGTTCACCTATATATTCATATAACGGAACACCAAACCCGCAAGATGTTTGCACCTTATGTATATCGGCCACAATAATCTGTCGTGTGCCAAGGCCAATAGTAAAGTGGGTACTCAGTTCGTTCCACCCGCTGCTGGCAGGTAACACGGTGTAGCCTGTACCATATAGCCTGAGTATATTTGGTGGCCCGTCAAACGCGCAAAACATAATGGTGATGCGCCCGTTTTCAAGCAGGTGGGCAGAGGTTTCGTTGCCGCTGCCAACAATATCCATATAAGCCACGCGGTTGGCAGAAAGCACACTGAAGCTGTCCAGCCCTTTTGGCGAGAGATTTATATGGCCTTGATTACTGAGGGGTGCCGTAGCGGTAAAGAACATTTTTTGTTGCTGTATAAACTCGCTGTGGTGGGGTTGTATGCTGTCAAAAAACTTACCCATATATAACGCTTTAGTGGTTAATACAGGGTAAAGTTAAAGAAGGTTGCCCGTAGAGGGCGTAAAAAGTCTTCCTGGTGCATGTGCCGGAAATTTTTCATAGTTGGCAGCAATATGAGCCCCGGGTGTAAAATAGCAAACCCTCACCCCGTTATTTTAACCCAACCTTTTAACCTCCGCTTACAACTGTTAGCCGTTTTGCTTATTTTTGCCGCCGCAAAAGCATTATCCATTAACCCATCCCGCCTGTACGGGATTTAAAACTATACACTTACATGGCAGATATTTTTGAACGGTTGATTAAGAATTATGGCCCTATAGGTCAGCATCGTGAGAGAGCGCATGGCTATTTTGCTTTTCCCAAACTGGAAGGCGAAATTGGCAGCCGGATGAAGTTTCGCGGCAAGGAAATGGTGGTTTGGAGCCTGAACAATTATCTTGGCCTGGCCAACCATCCTGATATTCGTAAAGTAGATGCCGATGCTTCGGCGGAATATGGCCTTGCAGCGCCGATGGGGGCAAGGATGATGAGCGGGAACACCAACCTGCACGAACAACTGGAAAGGGAACTGGCGGAGTTTGTGGGTAAGGAAGATGCCATTTTAATGAACTATGGTTACCAGGGTATAATGAGTGCCATTGATGCTATTTGCGGACGGCATGATGTAATTGTATATGATGCGGAAGACCATGCCTGTATAATTGACGGCCTGCGCCTGCACCCCGGCCACAGGTACGTGTTTAAACATAACGATCTTGAAGATTTTGATAAACAGATGGAACGTGCCAGCGCCCTGGTTGAAAAGCAGGGCCGCGGTGGTATTCTCGTAATTACCGAAGGCGTTTTTGGTATGGCGGGAGACCAGGGGATATTAAAAGAGATTATTGACCTTAAAGGCAAGTATGAGTTTCGCCTGATGGTGGATGATGCGCATGGCTTTGGCACGCTGGGTAAAACCGGCGCCGGCGCGGGTGAAGCGCAGGGCTGCCAGGATGGTATTGATTTATACTTCTCTACTTTTGCAAAATCAATGGCCTCTATCGGCGCGTTTATGGCAGGGCCGCGGGTTATAATTGATTATATACGCTATAACATACGCTCGCAAATATTTGCCAAAAGCCTGCCTATGCCTATAGTAATAGGCAACCTTAAAAGGCTGGATATGCTGCGCACCATGCCCGAACTGCGCGAAAAGCTGTGGCACAACGCGCTTAGCCTGCAGAAGGGCTTAAAAGAGCGTGGTTTTGATATAGGTAACACCAATACTATGGTTACCCCTGTGTATATGAAAGGCGGAGTGGAAGAAGCTACCGCTATGGTGATGGATTTAAGGGAGAACTACGGCATATTCTGCTCAATAGTGGTGTACCCTGTAATACCAAAAGGGCATATTATTTACCGCCTGATACCTACTGCCGCTCATACGGATGAAGATATTGAGCGCACCTTAACCGCCTTCAGCGAAACAAAAGCAAGACTTGATGCGGGTGAGTACAAGGTAGAACACATACCCGATATGGCGGAAGCAAGGTAGGGGCTGTGCGCTACAAGCTATAGGTTAAAAGCGATAAAACCTTGAAGGGTTTTCTTTTATCCTTCAAGGTTTTTTTGTGGTATTGCCCGTGTTCGTGTCTCACGAACACATTTATTTGCATTGCGAAATACGATTCGTGAGACACGAACCGGGACGAAAACAGCAAACGGCAACCCGGGTTTAACCAAAGTGGTTTGCAAATCGGCAATACCTTTGCCTTATGAATGTACGCGAAGCATATAACCAATGGGCTAACCAATACGACACAAACCATAACAGGACACGCGACCTTGAAGCCACAGCCCTGCGGGAATGTTTATCTGCCCTGCCCGTAACCAACTGTCTTGAAATTGGCTGCGGCACTGGTAAAAACACGCAGTGGCTGGTTACAAAAGCTGCCTCTGTTACGGCGGTTGACTTTTCCGATGAAATGCTGCAGCATGCTAAACAAAAAGTAACAGCCCCAAACGTGCAGTTTATACAGGCAGATATTACCCAGCCGTGGCAGTTTACCGGCGGGCCATACAGCCTGGTTACATTTAGCCTTGTGCTGGAACATATTGAAAAACTTAGCCATATTTTTAGCCAGTGTGCACAGTATTTACAGCGTGGCGGTTATGTGTATATAGGCGAGCTTCACCCGTTTAAACAATACACGGGCAGCAAGGCACGGTTTGAAACAGAAGGGGGCACGCAGGTAGTTACCTGTTTTACGCACAACATATCAGATTTTGTACAGGAGGCCAAAAAGTATGACCTGCTGCTGCGCGACTTTAAAGAATATTTTGACGACGGCGACACCACTACGCTGCCGCGTATAGTAACATTGCTGTTAAAGAAGGAAGGATGAGGTTAATGCTACCAATGCAACGGTTTGAGTTGTAACCAGGCTGGCTAATACAAACAAAAACCCCGGCGACGTAATTTCTCCGGGGTCTTTTATTTATAGATAAAATCCGGCAGTTTTTATTTGCCCAGCTTCTTTTTCAAATTCTCGTCCAACGCGTCTAAAAATTCCTCGGTGTACAGGTAGTCTGTACCGTGTTCTACCTTGGGTTTTATGGTAATGGCAAGGTCTTTTGTCATTTTGCCGCTTTCCACCGTTTCAACGCACACTTGTTCCAAAGCATGGCAAAAATCAACCAGTTCCTGGTTGCCGTCCAGCTTGCCGCGAAACTCAAGCCCTCTTGTCCATGCAAAAATAGAGGCAATAGGGTTGGTAGATGTCGGCCTGCCCTTTTGGTGCTCGCGGTAGTGGCGGGTAACAGTGCCATGTGCTGCTTCCGCTTCCATCACTGTGCCATCAGGCGTTACCAGTGTAGAAGTCATTAAACCAAGGCTGCCAAAACCCTGCGCAACAGTATCGCTCTGCACGTCGCCGTCGTAGTTTTTACATGCCCATACAAAATTTCCGTTCCACTTAAGCGCACTGGCTACCATGTCATCAATCAAACGGTGTTCATACGTAATACCTGCTTCGTCAAACTTCGCCTTAAACTCAGTTTGATAAATGTCTTCAAAAATGTCTTTAAAGCGGCCGTCGTATTTTTTGAGGATAGTGTTTTTGGTAGAAAGGTATAAAGGCCATTTTTTGTTTAGAGCCTGGTTAAAGCAGGCACGGGCAAAGCCTTTAATACTTTCGTCGGTATTATACATGGCAAGGGCCACGCCGTCGCCTTTAAAATTATATACTTCGTACTCCTGCACAGTGCCGTCCTCACCCTCAAACTTAATAGTAAGTTTGCCCTTGCCTTTTGTTAAAAAGTCTGTAGCGCGGTACTGGTCTCCAAACGCGTGGCGGCCAATACAAATAGGGGCTGTCCAGTTGGGCACCAGGCGCGGCACGTTGCTGCAAACTATAGGTTCACGAAAAACAGTGCCGTCTAATATGTTACGTATCGTGCCATTGGGGCTCTTCCACATTTGTTTCAGGTTAAACTCTTTTACCCGTGCTTCGTCAGGGGTAATAGTGGCGCATTTTACGCCTACGCCAAACTGCTTAATGGCATTGGCGGCATCAATGGTAACTTGGTCGTTGGTGGCATCGCGGTACTCAATGCCAAGGTCATAATACTTCAGGTCAACATCTATATACGGAAGAATAAGTTTTTCTTTAATAAATTTCCAGATGATGCGTGTCATTTCATCGCCGTCTAACTCTACTACGGGATTTGCCACTTTAATTTTCTCTGCCATTTTATAGTTGGTTTTATGGTAAAAGGGTTACAAAAATAAGTGTTTAACAAATTTGGTGTGTTATATAAAAAACAATCCGGGCAGTTTATCCGTAAATAATAAATATGAAGAATGGCTGGAGGATATTTATCATTTTTGCCGTGGCAATGCTAACAGGCATTAATATTGCCTGTACCAAGGCAGCCCGGGTAACCGATACTTTAACTGATACCACAAACAATATGACACCACCCGACAGTACCGTTAGCCCCCCGGCGGACAGCACACCGCCTGCTGACACCGCGCATGCGCATTACCTGGCGCTTGGCGACAGCTACACTATCGGGCAGTCAGTACCGGAAGATGAACGTTTTCCCGCGCAGGCGGTCGCGGTACTTTTGAAGGATGGCATACAGTTGGGACAGCCACAATACATTGCCACCACCGGCTGGACGACTGTTAACCTGCAAAATGCCATTACCGCGCAAAACCCGCAGGGGCCGTTTGAAGCAGTTACGCTGCTAATTGGCGTAAACGACCAGTACCAGCATGTTAATATTGCTGATTATCCCGGCCACTTTACACAGCTTTTGCAAAAGGCTATAAGCCTTGCCGGTAGCAGGCCCGAAAGGGTATTTGTACTTAGCATACCTGATTACAGCGTAACGCCTTTTGGGGGTGGCGATACTACCATACGAAATGAAATAGACCAGTATAATGCTATTAATAAAAGCATCACGCTGTCGTACAACGTGGCTTATATAGATATAACGCCGGCAAGCAGGCTGGCCGCGACAGACCCCTCACTTATTGCCAATGATGGTTTGCACCCATCCGGCAAACAGTATGCTTTATGGGTACAGAAACTTGCCCCGGTAATGGAAAAAGCGCTGAAATAACCGCAGGCTTAAGTTTTTATTTCGTGTCCTGATTTTTTTTATCATTTTTGCCGCGTGGAAAAAATAATAATAACGGTTGACGGTTATTCTTCCTGCGGCAAAAGCACAACGGCGCGCCAGCTTGCAAAGGAATTAAATTATGTATTTATTGACAGCGGCGCAATGTACCGAGCTATTACGTTGTATTTTTTGAGAAACCATGTTGACTGGAATGATAAGAAAGCAGTTGAAGCAGCACTGAAAGATATAAGCCTTGAGTTTGTGTATAATGACTATACAGGAAAAAGCGATATGTATCTTGATGATGAGAATGTAGAAGCAATGATACGCGATATGGTGGTAAGCGAAAACGTGAGCGAAGTAGCGGCCATTAAAGAAGTACGTGAATTTGCCGTGGCGCAACAGCAGAAAATGGGAGACAAGAAGGGCATTGTGATGGATGGAAGGGATATTGGCACAACCGTTTTCCCCAACGCTGAATTGAAAATTTTTATGACGGCCGATATAGCCGTAAGAGTACAGAGAAGGTTTAAAGAACTGTTTGAAAAAAATCCATCTGTTTCGCTGGAAGAGGTGAGAAACAACCTTGAAATGCGGGATTATATGGATACCAACCGCGAAGTAAGCCCATTGCGCAAAGCAGACGACGCCATTGTTTTAGATAACAGCGACCTTACCCCCGATGAACAACTGCAAATTGCTTTAAGCTGGGCGAAGGAAAGAATGCAATAAAGCGCCCGCAAATTTTCCCATACAAAATTATTATAGCCTGCAGCATAAAAAGCTGCATACTTGGGCCCGAAGCTTGCGCTTGTAAGGGCTTATTGCATGCAGCTCATAGGATACAGCTTTCAGTATGGTTGGGTTATCAGCTCAATGTTATTTTACAAATTTAAGACTGGTTGTTTGGCCGTTGGCAGCTTTTACTGATACAATATAAACGCCTTTTGCAAGGTCGCCCAACGGTATGGTTATAAAGCTTTCGCCCTGCGGCAATTGATAACTGCTGCTGTAATACTGTTTGCCGCTTATGCTGTTTATAGCAATATTATAGCTGCCGCCTGCTGTATTGGTCATGCGCAGGTTCAGGCTTGCTGCAACAGGGTTGGGGTAAACAGTTATGCCTGTAACCGTGCCTGCCGGGCGTACAAGTTTAACAACGGGAGAATAACTGAACCTGCCATCAGCATCAGCCATCTTCAGCCTGTAATACACCGGGTTGTTTTGCTTGCCCGACACAGCAGAAAAAGCAATGTCTGTATAGTCATATAAATGGTTGCCGGCGGAGTTTGCAGCCGCAACAGCGGTTATGGCCGTAAAATGGCTGGCATCAAGGCTGCGCTCTACAGCAAACCTGCGTATATTTTTTTCGGCTGCAGTTTGCCACTGCAACAGTGCGCCGTTATCCTTTATAGTTCCTGTAAATGACAGCAAACGCAATGGCAGTGTGCCATTAAGCCCGCTAAGGGTGTATTTGGCTACGCCAATATCCTGCGTGGCAAAATATACATTTACGCTGTCAGTATAAAAATTAAAGCTCATGTTTTCACTTTGCAGGTATGCTATGTTGGCTAAAGGCACACTAAGCCAATTGCCGCCGCCGTTAGTGGTGTAAAACAATTCGCAGCCTGTAGAGTCCCCACTATAAGCTGCCGCTACAATAGCGCCGTTTACAAAGGGCGAGAAACCAATTTTACGTATATCAAGACCAGTTAACACACCGCTCCATGTACTACCGCCGTCCTGCGACGCATAAATACCTTTATTGGTAGCAATCATAAACTGGCTGCTGTTAAAGGGGTTAACCTGCATACACCATATTGCGTCGTTTTCGTCGCTGAATCCTTCAAGCCCTGATGTTTGCGGCTGCCATGTATTACCGCCATCACTGGTTGAGTATATGGTTGCGCCTTCTGCTATTAACACTGAGTCGGGGTAGCCGGGGGTAACATATATGCCTGTTACAGGGTAAGATGAAGGCGTTGTTATTTGCTGTGATGCAAAAGCGCCGGGGTTGCTCAAATCAAGCTTATACAGCGTACCGCTGCCGTAGTCGGAAAAGGAAGCCCAATAGCTATAATTATTGCCCGGCTCTTTGGCTATTGTTTCAAATTCTGAAGAAAAATCATCGGCCGGTATAGGCTGCAGGGTTTCCCCATAATCATCACTAAGCGCCAGCACCGATGTTGAGATAAAACCGTCCCCCGGGGTGTACACAAATACCCTGCCCTCAACACTGCTGTCGGCTACAACTGAATGGGTACTGCCATTTATCGTATACGGCGATTCAACGAGGTAAGAAGTTGTAATGCCTGTGCCCAGGTTCTTTTCCATATAGCCGTCCTGGCTGGTGTAATATAAATGCTGCGATGCTTTGTAGTTGCCATAGCTAACATTCACCACTGTATAAAAGGGGTTTTTGACCTGTTTGAGTGTTGCACCGCCATCGGCTGAAAACTGCGGAAAGCCATCAGACACAATAAATACCTGGTTTTCATCAAAAGGGTTAATACTGGCATGCTCGCCATAATAATAAACGGTATCATTCACGTCGAAATAAGTGCTCTGCCAGTCGGTACCGCCGTTGGTTGACTTTAAGTATTCGTTTTCTTCCAGCACCCATATTGTTTGCGGGTTTGAAGGGCTGAATGTTATATAGTTGAAATCATTAAGGCCGTAATCAACGTTATGCAGGGGCAGGTTTTGCACCTGTTGCCAGTTATCGCCGCCGTCTGTGGAGTGGTATAACGCTTCATCGGCTGCTGTAAAATCAGTAGCTGTGCCTACCCATACATCCTGCGCATTGGCCGGGTTAAGGCCCATCGGGCCAAGTACTTTGCCATCCAGCTTCGTAACCCAGGTAGTACCTGAATCGGCTGATATCCACAGGCCGCCTTTATCATCAGTTGTTCCTTCCCCCCGCGTTAAATACAGCTTTCCGCCATCGGCGGGGCTTATATAGCAATTATTTATTGCTATATCGGCATTGTTGCCACTGGCGTAAATTTCCTTCCAGTTAGTGCCGGCATCGGCGGTGTAAAATACATTGGAAGATGAATTGAAATCTATAGTTGAAAAAGTATTCAGCAGTATAATACTGTCGCCCGCACCGTATATGCCGTAGGACACGATGCTGGAACCTCCCTCCCAATTTGGCGGTGTGAATTTGTGTTTGATGGTGTCGCCCCCAAGGTCAAATATATACAGCCCGTTAAGCGTGGTGTCGGCGCTTTCTTTTACCACGAATGAGAGCGCGTTGCCACCCGGCGCTATTTTAAGGGAGGAGAGATAAGATGCGTCTGAAGGGAAAGAATACAGAATATTCCATGTGGCGCCATTGTCGTTTGAAACCATAATATGGTTTACTTCGGTAATGGCATACACACGGTTTTGTATGGAAGAATCATAGGTAATATCCCAAAGTTTTCCATATTCAGGGGTTGCTTCAAAACGTAGCTGGCTAAAAACAAGGGCATGTAAACACAATAGGAAAATGGATAAAGTAAATTTTTTCATGGCAGGCGGTTTAGTGAAAATGGATGATTGGGATTATATTAGATATAAATATAGGCTTTAATATGATTGGCTGCATTAAAATGTAGCAGGCAGCCGGTACCAGGCGGTACACCGCACATGATGTATTACGGTATAGAAAAAAAGCTATTGAAATACCCGTGCTGCATATCACAGGTTTGCAGCCGCATGTTACTCTGCCATCATATCCCGTATGGTTTCTGCAATATCCTCTGCGTTAGGTTTGCTAAAGTAGTCCCCGTCGCTGCCGTATGCCGGGCGATGGTCTTTGGCAGTAATGGTGCGCGGCGCAACGTCCAGCCATTTGTAACCTCCCTGTTCTTCCATCACTTTATTATACATGTATGCGCAGGCGCCGCCGGGGGCATCTTCATCCACAAAAACAATCCTGTTTGTTTTCTTTAATGATTGCAGTATAATGTGATGTATGTCAAAAGGAATCAGTGTTTGCACGTCAATTACTTCGCAGTGTATATCATCAGCTTCAAGCCTTGCCACAGCATCCTGTACAATGCGCAGGGTTGAGCCGTAGGAAACTACAGTAATATCGCTGCCTTCTTTAATTACCTCCGGCACACCCAGGGGCACAGTAAACTCCAGCAGGTTGGCAGGCAGTTTTTCCTTAAGGCGGTAACCGTTAAGGCATTCAATTAATATGGCGGGGTCATTGCTTTGCAGCAGCGTATTATACATACCGGCTGCCTGTACCATATTCCGGGGAACGCATACATAAAACCCGCGCAGCGCGCCAAGTATCAGGCCCATGGGCGACCCGCTGTGCCAGATACCTTCAAGCCGGTGGCCGCGTGTGCGCACAATAAGCGGGCAGCTTTGCAGCCCGTAAGTGCGGTAATGCAACGAGGCTGCATCGTCCGTTAACGGCTGCAGGCCATATACAAGGTAATCAAGGTACTGAATTTCGGCAATAGGCCTTAAGCCGCGTAATGCAAGGCCAATGCCCTGCCCCATTATGGTGAGTTCGCGTATGCCTGTATCGAATATCCTGTTAATTCCATGTTTTTCCTGTAAGCCGGCAAAACCCTGGTTTACATCGCCAATATGCCCAAGATCTTCTCCAAAAGCCACCACTTTGGGATTATTGGCAAAAAGCTTATCAAAATAACGGTTAAGTATTTCGTAGCCATTTACAGCCTGGGCATCAAAAGATATAACAGGTTTTACTTCTTCCACTTTCAGCGCGCTTTTTTCTCCCTCGTTATACAGGTATGAATTGTACAGGCGCTGGTTTATTGATTTTAGTTCATTATAATATCCCTTTATTTCCTGTAAAGAAGGCGATGCTTTTGCCCCATCAACCGCCATTGAAAGGGTGCGCATAACATCCCTGCGCAATGGTTCCCTGTTTTGTTCAAGCTGTTTGGCAAGGTTTTGCAGTTTATTATAAGCATCAATATCGTTAACCATTGCCGAACGTATAAGCTCTGTCGTTTTTGCAGCTTGTTCTTTTATGGGCGCCTGGTACTCCTGCCATGCCCTGTTACGGCTTTGCTTTACCTCTTCTTTTACCTGTTCTTCTATCTCCTGCAGTTCTTCGCCAGAGGCTATCTGGTTTTCCATTATCCACTCACGCATCTGCTTAATGCAGTCAAAATTTCTTTCCCACTCAAGCCTTTCAGGGGTTTTATAACGCTCGTGGCTGCCGGAAGTTGAGTGCCCCTGCGGCTGCGTCATTTCTTCCACGTGAAAAACCGCCGGTATATGTGTATCCCTTATTTTTTTAATACCAGCCTCAAATACTTCGCACATCCCTGCATAGTCCCAGCCTTTTACCGTGTATATATCAATGCCGTTGGTATCCGGCCTTTTTTGAAATCCTTTCAGCGCCGCAGATATGGAGCCTTTGGTGGTTTGCATTTCGCGAGGCACGGAAATACCATAACCGTCGTCCCACACAAAAATGGCCAGCGGTATTTGCATAACGCCTGCCGCATTTACGGCTTCCCAAAAATGGCCTTCGGTGGTAGATGCATCGCCGATGGTGCAAAAACAAATTTCATCGCCGTTATGGGAAAGTGAAGTAAAATGTTTTAATACATCCGAATTGCGGAACAGTTTAGAGGCAAGCGCAAGGCCAACACTGCGGGGCATTTGTGCCGCCGTGGGTGCCATGTCAGATGCAGAGTTTTTTTGATTTACAAGGTCAGCCCACTCGCCGTTGGCAAGTGTATTGGGTGTAACATAATGGCTGTTCATATTGCGGCCTGCACTAAAGGGCTCACGCACATCGTCGGGGTCCGCGTATAGTTGTGCAAATAGTTGTTGCGGGGTAGCAAGGCCGGCTGCAAACATAAAGGTCTGGTCTCGGTAGTAGCCGGAGCGCCAGTCGCCCTCCTGGAAAAATTTTGCCATAGCTACCTGCGCTACCTCTTTCCCGTCCCCAAAAATGCCAAATTTAGCCTTACCGGTAAGTACTTCCCTGCGTCCCAATAAACTTGCTTCCCGGCTTTCCAGTGCAACGCGGTAATCGGCAAGCACGGTTGCTCGAAAATCCTCATACGACAGCATATCGTCTTCGGCCTGCAAGGGGGCTTGTACTTTTTCCATACGACAAAAATATTATTTACAACCCGCAACGTAAAAAGTTTTAAAGAAGGGTTATTTTCAAGTTTTCAACATATATTTTTCAAGCTTTTGCATTTTATTACAGAATTTTAAGACTATTCTGCAGATAAAAAATGCCGTAATAAGGGATTAAGTAATAATTTTACCCTTAAACATTAAGCGCATGAAGAAGATACTTATGTTGTTGCCGGCCATTTTTGTGGGCATGTTGCTGCACGCACAGGACGCCACTTCAACTTCACAGCAGGCACCGGCACCTCCCGATGTGACAAAATACGTAGATTTTAAGGAAACTGACCATGATTTTGGTAAGATACCCCAGGGCAAGCCCGCAGAGTTTGACCTGATGATGAAAAATATTTCTTCTGAGCCTATAAAAATTGAGAATGTGCAGGTAGGTTGCGGCTGTACTACACCCAAATACGAGCATGGCCCGTATGCGCCGGGTGAAACCTTTAAGGTTACTGTTGGCTATAATGCCAGTGCACAGGGGCCTTTTACAAAGGTGATTACCATATTTTTTAATGACGGAATGAGCAAAATAATCCGGTTTCACGGAGAAACATTCCCTGTTCCTGCCAATGCAGCCCCTGCTAATGCAGCAGTTCAGCAGCTTAAACCGGCTACCACTGTTAATTAAGACATAATAACTGGATGATATGAAGCATATTTTAACCATAGCCGCAGTATTGCTGTCGCTTACTGTTTTTGCACAAGGCGCAGACAGCGTACCGGCAAAATTTAAGATAACCAAGTATTCTTTCGGTAAGATAAAGCAGGGTGTACCCGTTACCACCTCTTTTACTTTTACGAATACCGGCAACAAGCCCCTGATAATTGAGAACGCGGAAGCCGGCTGCGGGTGTACCACACCTGATTATCCTAAAGAGCCTATTATGGCCGGAAAAACAGGTACCATTAAAGTTACCTACAATGCAGCCGCCCCCGGGGCGTTTACCAAAAATGTAAATGTAAAGTTTGCAGGCACCCAGTTACCCGTAACATTACTGATTGATGGTGAAGTGGTGACGCCTAAATAATTTTAAACAATTTTTTGTATGGAAGCCCTGCTTGCGCAGGGCTTTTTTATTATGCCAAATTAACCATGTAAAACACACAGCCAATGCAGCAATGTTTTTTTGATGTAGGTTTGCGGCATGGCAAATTTAGCAATAAGCAAACGGGGGCAAATAATGCCCGCATCCCCCATTCGTAAATTAGTGCCTTTTGCTGAAGCAGCAAAAAGACGGGGCGTTAAAGTGTACCACCTTAATATAGGTCAGCCTGATATTGAAACCCCAAAAGCGGCCATGGACGCGGTACGGCACAGTGATTTCAGCGTGCTTGAATACAGCCACAGCGCCGGAAATGAGAGTTACCGCAGGAAGCTGGTGGAGTATTACCGCAAGCGGAATATAGTTATTGACCACACGCAGATAATTGTTACCACCGGCGGCAGCGAAGCTATATTATTTGGCTTTATGGCCTGCCTTGACGAGGGGGACGAAGTAATTATACCCGAGCCTTTTTATGCCAACTATAATGGCTTTGCTGTTGAAGCAGGCGTTACGGTAGTGCCTATACCCTCCAGCATTGAAACTGGGTTTGCACTGCCGCCCATTGAGGATTTTGAAAAAGCAATTACCCCGCGTACAAAAGCAATTGTGGTTTGCAACCCCAATAACCCTACGGGCTACCTGTACAGCGAAGCTGAAATGCGTACCCTTGGCAATATTGTGCGCAAACATAATTTGTACCTGTTTGCTGATGAGGCATACCGCGAGTTTTGTTACGGAGGAACCCATTTTAGCGCAATGCAACTGGAAGGAGTGGAAGATAACGTGGTATTGATGGATACCATAAGCAAACGTTACAGCGCCTGCGGCGGCAGAATTGGCGCATTTATAACCCGTAACAGGCAGTTGATTGAAACAACAATGAAGTTTGCACAGGCAAGGCTTAGCCCCCCCGGTTTTGCCCAGATTTTGGGAGAGGCGGCTGTAGATTTACCCGACGATTATTTTGACAAAACCAAGGCTGAATATAAAGCGAGGCGCGACCTGATTGTAAAACGGCTTAACGCAATGGAGGGGGTATTTTGCCCCAACCCCGGCGGGGCATTTTATGCAATGGCGAGCCTGCCTGTTAATGATGCAGACGAGTTTTGCCAGTGGCTGCTGGAAAGTTTTGAATTTAATGGCCAAACAGTAATGCTTGCGCCTGCCAGTGGCTTTTATGGCACGCCCGGGCTTGGCAAGCAGGAGGTACGCCTGGCCTATGTATTAAACTGTGAAGCAATAGATAAAGCGATGGATTGCCTGGAGGTGGCGCTAAGTAAATTCAAAGTGCGGTAGACGCATTAAATTAAAAAATATGTGATTGTTTTATCAGTTTTTATATTATTTTTGTATCACAATAAAGGAAAAAGCATAGATATAAAATAATTTACATATATTTTTTCACTTTTTTCATATGGCAAGCAATCGAAGACGGCCTGTTGTTTTTACGACGGGCTTTTTCTTTTTTGCGACACCAGTGATTGTATAACCAGGTGATTAGGATATATATCCAACGCCTTTGGCCTGCCATCCCGTCAAATTACTCTTCCTGTTGAATACAGCTTTCTGCATTTGTGCTAACAATGCTGGCGGGGTTCCTGCTTTGCGGAATGAAAACAGTAAATGTTCATACCAAAATAAATTTCCTAAAAAAGTGAGACACATGGGGTATACATAGTACATAGTATATGATGGGACACACTCACGGGCGGCAGCACCAACAGCATTAAATAACAGGCAGTTAGCGCGGTAAATGCAAATAACCGGCAAATAATAAATAGCCCTCAGCAAATAATAAATGCAGGTGCCGGCGCTTGCCTGCATACTTTAGTTTCGGCACATAATTCCGTATAATAATATAACCTGTTATATACTAAACGTTATGCGTAAAATAATCAGCTTCGCTTTATTGCTACTGGCGTCAGCCGGCATATTATTGGTTTCCTGCACAAAACAATCCGGTGGCACAGGTAACGGCGGTACCACCGATACAACCGGTACCACAGATACCGATACCCTTGGCCACAGCATAATTTTGTATGGCAATGCATCTGCAGGCGGCGATAATGATTCAGGCGCTATTTTTACCCTGCGTGGCGATGGTACCGGGTTTAAAATTGTGTACTCATTCAAATCCCGGGAAGGTAATTCACCCGGCAGCACATTATGCAAAGGCCCTAATGGAAAATTATACGGCGTTGCATCAGGTGCGGGGGCCTATAAGCAAGGTACGCTTTTCAGCTTCGACCCTTCATCCGGCACTGTAAATAAAATAGTTGATTTCAGCAGTACTACCAATGGTATAGGCGACCCCTTTCTTGATTTAACGCTTGCAGCCAACGGGCTTATTTACGGCGGCAACGGGTATTACTTTTTTTCAGTTGACCCTGCAACAGATAAGTTTACCCTGCTGCATAAGGCGAACGCCCTTGAAGGCAATATTTCGTCGTGCGTACAGGGTAAGGATGGTAAATTGTATGGCATTTCGTACGCCGGCGGGCGTGTGCTTAATACATCGCTTAAAGACACAAACGGCATTATTTACAGCTACGACATAACGAACAATGTTTTTAAGCGGCTATATACTTTTGTTAATGCAACGGGCATGTCGCCGGTAAATAAACTGTGCGCTGCCTCCGACGGCAATTTGTATGGCCTTACCTACGAAGGGGGCACCAATAACGATGGGGTTATTTTTATGTTTAATCCGCGCACAAACGCCTATACCAAACTGCTTGACCTTGATGGTACCAACGGGAGGAACCCCATTTTGCGTAACCACCTGGAGGAGTATAACAGCAAGCTGTACGGTATAATGTACCTGGGAAGTACTTTTGCCGGGGCTATTTTTAACTACAACACCGCCACAAGCGTTGACTCCATTTTATACACGCCCAATGCCAATCCGCAAAATTATGTTGCCGCCCTTACGGGCTTACTATTAACCAGCAGGAATATTATGTATGTTAACGGTATTGGTATAACCAGCGCCATTTTGCGTTATAACCCCGCCAATGGCAGCAAAAAGGTAATCTTCCAGTTTCCTGATGCCAAAACCCCTGTAAACGGGGGGTTGACAGAATATTAGCAATATGCAGGCAGAGACAGAATGACTGCATTCCCGTTATATGGAACATTGTGCTTTGTTGCTCATTTAAGTATTTACAAAACTTCTGCTTCGCTCAACAACAACGATTATTCGCCCAAAATAAATTTCCTCAAAAAGTGAGACACCCGGGGTGTTTTTATATATAGATAAGAGGAGGAAGTTTACTATAAAACAAGCGACCATTAGGGTTGAGTGTATTGCCTGGTGAACTTGGTTCAGCAGTACTTGGTTGGGCTGAAGCCCGGGGCCAGAAAGGCCGCCTGAATTTTTAAAAAAATGTACTGGTTTTATTATAGCTCTTTGAAAATGAGGTGGTTATCAAAAGTGTTATTCCTCCCCCGATAGGCATCCTACCGTGTACCCACATCTATTTGTATAGACCAGCCTGTAAAAATGGCGTAAAATTCTCTAAGGCCATTAAGGAGTGTTGTCATGCCGGGTGGCCTTTGTGAGTGATACCCTTTCCAGCCTCCTATTCTTGCAATAATCCATGTTGCATGGTTTAGCATTCCAGCATGATATGGGTTTTTCAGCGCTTTTGTTTTTCCCTCCATAGTAATGTTGATAGCCTGCAGACATTCCTGTTCCTGCGTACTAAACACGATGCCGGTCTCCGGCACATTTGCCTGCTCGGGTTCATTATACGCTATATGCATTTGCATAAGCTTTATTATAGTATCCAGCAGCATAACCGTAAGTTTTCGGATGGCCCAGCCTGTTTCTAATTCACTGCCTTCAATATTAAATCCCTCTTTTTTTAACATCCGGAACAATTCTTCTATAAACCAACGCCAGCTGTACCATTCAATAACCATCAGCGCTTCCTCATAATTGGTTACAGGCCATGTGGTCAGCAATCTCCATATTATAGGATTTTTAGCTGTGGTGTTTATTTCTTTGGCTTCAATTATGTTAAGTGTTGCTATTTGGCCTTTATTTTTCCTGTCATGCCTCGGCGCTTTAATATCTATGCAAATGCTTCTTACCTCAATAAGAGCCACACGGGCTGCTTCTTTACAATGGCTGTCTGCGGACACATGTATCTCATATTGGCCCATCAGGGCTGATTGACTTACTTCATCCCACAGCCGTTCTTCCGTGGCCGTATGACGGTTTGTTGCAGAGCGGATGAGTAAAAATGTTCTTTCATCCGGAACCCGCAGGAACTGTTCAAATATATCGCCCTCCCTGTCTTGTATTATGATCACAGCCCTGGCATCTGAAAGACATTCTTTCGTTTTATTACCTGACTCCAGCCATTTATAAGACTCCTTTTCTTCAATGGGTAGCTTTTCATAACCTCTCTCATGCTTATCGGGCTGCCCTGGAGGCCGGTTCCAGATGCGTATGTCTGAAAAGCCCAGGGGAAAGCATGTCTGCGCATCTATAACCAATGAAGGATGAAGCTTAAAACCAATGCTTTTGTGATGGTCATCAATACCTCCTACGCCACTTCCCGCTTTGAGCCTTCCGGCATGGGCAGACAAGTTAACCTCGCTGGTATCCTGTATAGATAATACAATCTTTCCCTTTGAACTTTTGCGGCACCTTTCGGTGATCTCCTTTATTAGTTTTTCCTCCGTTGCCTTTGTATTATGTAAAAACCGATAATAACCTTTTTGCTCTGCACGGCTTAATGATAAAGACTGGATGCTTCGCGTGCCCCGTAAAAATAATTGCCTGGTTAACGCATTGCCCCGCTTATCAATCCGTTTATCCCCAAAAAAAGCCTCGTATTTTATGCCTGACATGTCACAAATATCATCCTATTATTTGTGGGTACACGGTAGGATAGGCATCGGGGCAGGCTTTTTTCCTTCCTGAAGGTTATTAGGGCAAGTAATTTTCCTCCTATTTGCAAGGGATTTTAGGGACACAAGCGACCATAATGGTGAGCGTATTATTGGGAACAGTGTAAAAGACTGCTTTGGTTGGGCTGAAGTGCCGGGTTAGGAAAGCTGCCTGAATTTTTAAAAAAATGCACTTATTTTATTATAGTTATTTGAAAATGAGGCGGTTATCAAAAGATGTATTCCTCCCCCGATAGGCATTGGGGCAAGCTTTTTTCCTCCCGCGCTAGTCACAATTTATTTACTCAGCAACCGCCTTTATGAGGGATACGTTTAAAAATTATTTTGCCATCCCCTTCTGCATATTCGGTTGATATTATTGGGTATGAATACTTGGGCGCGTGCGATACGTTATGGCTTCTTATACTTATTTTGTCGTTAATTTTCAGGCTTTGCAATTGCTGAAGCTGAGACTTTTCTGTATCAAATTTTACAATATAATCATCACCATTAATCCTTGCCATCACGCCAAAACCTAATCTTGAGCCTGGCGGAAGAGAAAGAGAGGTTATAACAGCCTCCATATTGGTATAATCATTAATATTCTTCCTTATTTTAGCAATACTGGCAAATACTTTTTTACCTGCGGGAGAAGCTACCCAATTTTTATACTTTATACCTTCAGGGGTAGCCTCCCATTGTTTCCGTTCGGCTTCTATTTCAGCAGCAGAGAGGGGTTTTAGGGCTGGCTTTTTAGAAGCTTCATTATTGATTTCGCGATTAACAAATACCAGCCCGCCCACCACAACCAGCGGTAAGACCAGCGCATAAATAACTTTTTTCATATTTTTTATAGTTTTAAAAAGTTTTTGAATACTAATTGACTTTATCGAATACGGTGTTCCAGGAACGTTCTTTGTCGTATAAGTTTGATTTTGCAGTAGCCTGGACAGCAATAGACTTGCCATCATTGCTCAGCTTCCAAACCTCTGTTACGTAAACTTGTGCCTGTTTCAGAACATCTACATGGTAAGGAGTGACAGTCATAAAGTGTACAATTGAGTTAACAGTCATCGTTTTTCCATCCGCCGACATCTTTACGGTAAACTTCTTTCCTCTTTCCTGGCCGTAATCAATTTGGCTTTCTTTACCGTCGAAGTCCAGTTTCTCCTGGCTCATAACCGGCGCTGTGCCAGGAAACGAGCTTGATGCCTCTATGGTTAGAAAATTGGCCTGCTCTGCTATTTTCATTGTTTTAGCCAGCATACGGTCACCCGAGTTATAGCAGCAAACAATATTTCCGCCCATACTTATTGACTCTTTGGCTTTCCATTCGCCGGAAAAGTTAGCGCGATGAGTGCCATTTTTTTGTTGATACTGTACGGCAAAATAAATTACTCCTGTTAACAGGATAACCAGGCAGGACCAAACGATTCTTTTATTTTTCATATCCTTTAAAGTTGATGCAACGAAATTACCTTGATACTTTTCCGGGCGGGTATTTGGATTGTAAATAAAAGTGTAACCTTTGTAAATAAATGGTAAAATGGTATGTTTTACGGCGGAAACCTACCTGCCGGAAAGCGCAAATACCTGTAGGGATCGATACTGCTATCGTTCATCTCTGTAATATGCGTGGCTTTCAGTATAACCGGCAGTGTCCGCTGCGGCGGATATGAACCCAACGCACTATTTAAAGGTGTTCAGCCAGCCGTCCAGGTTTTTCTTTAACCAATCGCGCCCTTTGCCCAACTTTAATTCTTTTTCTCGAGATTCTGCTTCAGCCTTTGTATCAAATACCTCGCAATAAAGCACTACCCAGGGGCGAAATTTCTTTGTCCAGCCACCATTACTGAAGGTGTTATGAGAGTGAAACCGTTTAATAAGGTTAGCCTGTATAAGTTTTATTATAGAAGAAAGAATATAATATGTAAACAGTGTAGATAAAAAATAAAGGCCATCTCATAAGTTTGAGACAGCCTTTGTAGCGAGGAAGGGAGTTGAACCCTTGACCTCAGGGTTATGAATCCTGCGCTCTAACCGCCTGAGCTACCTCGCCAAATGGGGTGCAAAAATAAAGGTTTTCACCATACATCTCTGTTTTGCTGCTAAAAAAAGAAAATAACGGTATTGTGTAATAAAACAGGTTAAAAGAAGGGGCTGCAAGTACCATATATAACACGCTGGTAATACGCATACCGCCTAAAATTATATGATGGTGCCCCGGAATTAACTACATTCGGTTTATGAGAAACCTTTTAATTACCTGTTTGCTGCTGGGGTTGGCTTTACCCGGCATATTTGCGCAAAACCGCCGCGGAGCCGGTCCAGACCAGGCGCCGAAGGATTCAATTGTAGAAGCTATTATAAACGAAGAAAACAGCAATTCTCAATTGCAGCTATTGGCGCACCAGCTTTTTGACAGTATCGGGCCAAGGCTGGTAGGCACACCTCAAATGGAAGAGGCGCGTGATTGGGCGCTGGCAAAATATAAAAGCTGGGGTATTAATGCCGAGGCGCAAAACTGGGGTGTTTGGAGAGGATGGGAGCGGGGTATATCGCATATTGACATGGTATCCCCCCGTGTAAGAACGCTTGAGGCAACCCAGCTTGCCTGGTGCCCTTCAATGGGAAACAAAACAGTTACAGCCGGCCTGGTGATACTGCCCGATTTGGCTGATTCTGCTGCCTACGCAGCATGGATGCTATCGGTAAAAGGAAAGTTTGTAATGGTATCAATGCTGCAGCCAACAGGCCGCCCTGACGATAACTGGCAACAGTTTGGTACAGAAGAATCCATTAAAAAGATGAAGGCTTTGCAAAAGGAAACAACAGACAACTGGAACAGCCGTATTAAAAAGTCGGGTTATAATACGCGCACACTGCCCGTGGCATTGGAAAAGGCTGGAGCGGCGGGAGTAGTGAGTTCTTATTGGTCTGCCGGTTTTGGCGTGGATAAGATTTTTGGCGCTTACACCAAAACAATTCCTTCCATTGATGTGATGCAGGAAGACTACGGCATGCTGTACCGGCTGGCAGAATCGGGTGCAGACCCGAAAATAAGCGTGCACGTTGAGTCTAAGGAAAGAGGACCCGTGCCTACCTTTAACGTAGTTGCCGGTATTAGGGGAACCGAAAAGCCGGATGAATATGTTATGCTATCCGCGCATTTTGACTCATGGGACGGCGGATCAGGCGCTACCGATAATGGCACCGGTACGCTGATGATGATGGAAGCAATGCGCGTTCTGCAAAAAATATATCCCCACCCTAAACGAACCATACTTGTTGGCCATTGGGGAAGTGAAGAAGAAGGCCTTAACGGTTCACGCGCTTTTGTAGAGGATCACCCCGATACGGTAAGCCACCTGCAGGCGCTGTTTAACCAGGATAATGGCACAGGCCGGGTGATTAATATGAGTGGCCAGGGCTACCTGCATGCGTATGAATATATCACCCGCTGGTTAAGCAAAGTGCCGTCAAATATCCGCGATTCTGTCAAAACAACTTTCCCGGGCATGCCCGGCGGCGGTGGCTCTGACTTTGCTTCGTTTGATGCAGTAGGAGCGCCCGGTTTTTCGCTGGGCGCGCTTAACTGGTCTTATTTTAATTATACCTGGCATACCAACCGCGACACGTATGACAAAGTGGTATTTGACGACTTGAGTAATAACGTGATACTGGTAGCAATTTTAGCGTACATGGCGAGCGAAGACCCTAACAGGGCTTCAACAGAAAGAGCAGTGCTGCCCATTAACCCAAGAACAGGAGAGCGTACACAATGGCCGGCACAGGTAAAAGCCAACAGGAGGGGCGGCCTGGATTAGAACAGGTTGCAGTGGCAATAGTTTTAGCATGTAAAATGGGTGATTTTAAATCATCTTTTAAGAGCCAACCTTCCTGTATTGGTTTGGCGTAACGCCCGTTTTAAGCTTAAACAGGCGTGTAAAATGCGTTTGGTACTTAAAGCCAAGGTCGTTAGCAACGTCATTGATGGTTTTATTATTGTCGAATATCCTTGCCTTCGCTTCATCAATAAGCTTGCTTTGTATATAATCTAACGCCGTGGTACCTGTTTCTTTCTTAATAAGATCACCAAAATAGTTGGCGGATAAATGTAACTGCCCTGCGCACCAGCTAACCGTAGGAAGCCCGGCATCCTGCGCCCTTCCTGACCTGAAGTAATCATTCAGCAGGTTTTCAAAACGCACCAGTATATCTTTATTTGCATTGCTGCGCGTTATAAATTGCCTGTCGTAATAGCGGGTGCAATAATTAAGTAACAGTTCGATGTTCGATACAATCAATGTTTTGGAGTGCCTGTCAATATTAAGCTTTATCTCTTCTGAAATTTTTTTGAAGCTGGCCAATATTTCGTTACGCTCCTTTTTCGACAAGTGCAGGGCCTCATTAGATTCATAAGAGAAAAAACTATAATCCCTTATTGCTTTACCTAAGTGGGTGCCCTTAATAAGGTCCGGGTGAAAAACCAATCCGAACCCTTTTGAGCTAATGAGTTCGTCCCCGCCATCTACCGTATACACCTGGCCGGGGCCTATAAATATCACTGTACCATCATCATAATCGTAGGGCTGGCAGCCATAGGTTATTTCCCCGCATTTTGCAAGCTTAAAAAAAATGGCATATATGCCAAAATAGGCTTTTAACTTAAGCAGCTTTGGCGTTTCGTTAAATTTTACAATGCTCAACAATGGGTGTAATGTGTCTACAGCCTCATGTTCATTATACTGCTTCACTGTATCAAACCTTACCAGTTTTTCCATAACGGGTCATTTATACAAATTTACGTATCTCAATGCCGCTAAATATAGCTATGGGAGAAATCAGTAAAAGTGGTTAACTATTCCGTGTTCTGTATCAAACGGCTACATTCCTTGTCAACACCTTTGTGTTGTAAAAAAAAAGGTTATCAAATAAGCTTAGCTTTTGATAGTAGCCGGCTTAACGGATATACCAATTACCCAATCATAAATTATCCTGGCATGTACATTAAAGCCTTACCTTTTTTTATTTTACTTTTGACTATTTCCATCGGCTGTTTTTCGCAGGCGCCTGACAGCACATCAAAAAGCAGCCAATTGTCAGGCAGCGCCAGTATAACCAACAACGGCATTTCTCTGGTGCCTTTATTTTCGCTGGAAAAGCCTGCCGCTGTGTTTGACATGTCATTATCAAAAAGCAGGGTGAGCTTTGACCCAGAGCTTGCATTTTCAACCAGTGGCCGTCCATGGTATTTCCTGTTATGGCTGAGATATAAAATAGCCAACACCGGGAAATTTAGGCTAACAGCCGGCACACACCTGGGGCTTAACTTCAAAGAATCTGTTTTGAAGTCTGGCGGAGATTCCGTTACCGCGCATACAGTTGAACGTTATATCGTCGGCGAGCTGGTACCCAACTATTTCATCTCAAAAAATACCAGCGTAGGTGTTTATTATTTAATCTCTCACGGGCTTGATGCCGGCAGCGCCAAAGCGATTCAATTTTTTACCGTGAACGCCAATTTTACACATGTCACGCTGGGGGATGGCTATTATATGAAAGCAAACCCCCAGTTGTATTATCTTAATATTGATGGTAATGATGGCTTTTATTGCAGCGGATCACTTGCGCTTGCAAAAGATCATTTTCCGCTGTCAATATCAACACTGGCAAATAAGACCATTAAAACAAACATCAGCGCAGGTAAGAGCTTTACCTGGAATGTGTCGTTAACGTATGCTTTATAAACAGATCGCTATTTCCGTGTACTGTAGTCTTTTCACAAATTAAACATCACCTTTAGTAAAACAATTCTTCCGGGTAAAGTGTACGCACTTGCGGTAAGCGTATTGGCAGAGAGATAAACAGCTTTATATGTTTTTACGTTGAGCAAATTAGAGGCATCTAATTGAACATCAGTATTCCATTTTTTAATCCTGTATTTTATATAAGCGTCGGCAAAAAAGTATTCCAGGTCAGGGTTGCCTGACTGCCTCGTAAAATAATATTCGCCTGACAGGCTGCATTGCAGCCTCTCCGCCGGGTTATAATAAATGGCGGCCTGTTGCTTTAGCAGGTTAATGTGATTGGCTTGCTCCGTTGCCGGTGAACGGCTGTTGATAAGCGTTTCGGTTATATGATAGCTAAAATTTATTTGGCTGGTTAATTTGGTTTCTGCACTTAAGGTTGCTGTTTTTGCAATGGTGTTAAAAGGCAGCAATGCAGCATTTTGTATTTGTATTGAATGGTTTTGCTGCCACTTAAATACAGCGCCAAAAGTGGTATGCAGCTTAAACGAGTATTTGCTGGTACTGGCTGTAAAGGCCCATGAACCTATATTGTTGGGATAAGGCAGTGCGAGGCTGCGCTGGATATTATTGTTGATGGTGCTTGAAGTGATATTGTTTGCATGACTGTTATCGTATGATGCATATATGCCGAAGAAAAAAAGCTTAATTGCTTTATGATAATCAAACCCTGCAAAAGCTGACTGGTTTTGGCGTAAGGTTAAATAGGCGCTGTTAGCATAAAGGGAACGATAGTCTTTTAAAATGCTGCCCTGGTAAATATCTTCAATGCTGCCTGTTTCATCATTGTAGCTGTATCGTAAACTCACGTAGCTTTCCCTGCCGGTTTGGTATTTTAAGTTTAGCTGTGGGTTAAAATAAAGGCGGCTCAATGCTTTATTTAATAAATAGCCGGTGTCAGCATAATTTAATTGTTGCAGTATAAGTGGCAACGCTAGGTTAGCTTTTAACTTGTCGCCCGGTATATCATAATCAGCTTCAGCATACAGCTTTTTATTGTTCCAGCTAAGCTGGTTAACGGCGCTGTCAGATTGCAGCCTGGTGGTATTGTCTAATTGCATTATGCTGAGGTTTGATGCCAGCGTTTGCGATTGCACACTAAACCCTGTTTTAAAACTTTGTGTAAGTACCCTGCCAGGTATTTTATAAGAAACATAATTACCCGTAAACCACGCTGGTACCGTAACATACTGCATTAATTGCTGGTAAATGTTACCCTTGTTAAACAGCGCATTGTTGTAATTTGGCCCGATAGTAAGGTTTTGCGGTTGAGATATGTGACTGATAAAGGAATATATCTCTATTACTTTCGATCTCATTGTCCATATCATGTTAAACCCGTTGGAGAAGCTTAGTGGCAGGTTTTTAAACACCTGGTTTACCAAAATGCCGTTGGTATTAAGGTTTGAATAATTGGATGACCGCGTATCATCCGCTATAAAAGCATCATCCAGGTAGTATTTATCTTTATTAACGTTTAGCGTAAGCTGTGCATGCAATGTGGATGGGTTAAAACGGTTATGCTGTGTTTCTGTGTATTGCACAGTATCACCCGGCAAAAAAATGCTTGTGTGCTGGCTATAGTCCTGCTGTTGTTTATTTTGCAGGTAATAAGCATTTACCCGCAGTTGCAGGCTGCTTTTAAAATTTACCAGGTTGTTGGTATTTAGCAGGGCTGCGCTGCCTGAAAAGTACCGGGTACGTAACAGGTCAGGGTAATTTACTGTTCCCAGCGAAAGAATTGTTGCTGCCGGAATGTAACCCGTGCGCTGCTGGTAATTGCTGCTGTTGTGCGAAGCTTCGTCCCTCTGCAGGTCATCGCCGGTGTTATCCGCCTTTAAATAATTCAATGCTTTATATTTGTCGTTAAACAGCATGGCATTAAGGTTTGTGTAATAATTGCCCGGCAAACCGGCGCCAAGTGTCTCCTGGCCAAACAGCTGCAGTTGGGCGCTTTTTTTAAAGGTGAGGTTTATGGCTACATCATTACTGGCTACTTTATTTTGCAGCACTTTTATCGGCTGATGGTTTTCAATTATCTGCACCTGGTCAACTACACCCTGCGGTATGGTATTGGTAGCACTACTGTATTTATCATCCAAAAGGTTGTCCCCGCCTATATAAACGCCTGATACCGGTTTATTGTCGTAATATATGGTGCCATCTTCTGATACTGTTATGCCCGGTAATCTTTTTAGCACATCAGCAATTACCCTGTCCTGCGGGTCGGTAAATTGAGATACTTTGTATTTAAGGGTATCTCCATTTGTACGCAATACCGGCCCGTTATTGTGGACTATTACAGATTGCAGTTCATTAACAGCAACGGGAAGTGTAAAATCAATTTCACCCGGCATGCCAGTTAGCGGCTTACTTTGCGATTTGTAGCCTATACAGCGTGCTTCAATATAAAGACTGTCTTCCGGCAGGTTAGACGAAAACTTTAGCAGGTACTCGCCTTTGGCATTTGCTGTTGTATAGGCTATAATGGTATTGGCGGTTTTCTTTTTTATGTTTATGCCGGCGTAGGGCACAGCCTTGCCCGCGCTGTCGCTAACTGTGCCCTTTACTTCCTGCGCAAATGCCGTTAACGAAAATAATATACCCGCCAGCATCCCAAATAATTTAATAAGCACGGCTATTTCTTTTCGGGTAATTCAATAGGGTTGTTCTCAACCGGCGCAGGCGCCATCATCATGTCAATTTTTGGCCCGGGGGTTCCGGGTTCCTGTGGGCCTACCAATGCGGTTACCAGCGCTTTGGGGTCTTTTCTGCCAAGCTCAATTAGTCTTGCTAATTCTTTTTCGGTAGTAGGTGTTGCATTGGCCGGCATCTTAATTATCAGTTGGTTGCCTTCAGCTATAAGCGGGCCTCCTCCCATTGGTGGCCTCCCATTAGAGGACTCGTCGCCGGCAACAACAGGCCCCACAATTCTTTCAACGCCATCAAACGTAAAACATACTTCTTTTTTGGTGTCACAGGCATCAACAATTACGCCCGGCAAGCCATTTAATTTCCATGGGCCGGCAGGTACCGGTAAATCAGGGCAAAACCAGGCAATATAATCCCTGCCCTTAAAATGGCAGGTAGCTTTTTGGCAACGCAGGCCGCCAAAACTGGCCGTATCATCGCTAATATGCCAGCGTATCACGGGCAAAGGTTCACTTACCACAAAATTGGTGAATAATATAGGGTCTCTCCTTGATAGTTTTTTGTCGCGGATAAACTGGAAATAAATTAATGGACTGGGCCTGTCTGGTACAGCCGAAGAAAGTTGCTTTGTTTGTCTTGCAATGTCCTGTTGTGTTTGAGGGCCATAGGCACGGTAGGCGCTGGCAGTTTTGCCTACCAGTAAAACCATATTGCGCCGGTCGGGGTTATTTGGGTGGGTTGTATCACGTATGTGCGTGAATTTATAATGCACTGCAATGCGTGCTGTGTCTGGTTGCTGTGCAACTGCAGCAAGCGCCCAGCATGATAACCCAATGGCTAAAAGAAACGATTTCATAACTATAATTTTCAGCAATGCTATACTATGGTTTGCGGGCAAAAAAGGCTTTGGGGCGAAACGGGGTTACTGCAATATGAAAGATGTTTTTTTGTTATTTGGCGGTTACAAAAGCTGCCGCATTTCAAAAAACGCCGGTTTGCATACCTGCATGGTTTGTTTGCCTCAATGTTTCGTAACGGGCCAATGCTTGTATTATCTTCGTTACTATGCAGCGTGGTAAATACAGGTATCTAATTGAGCTTGTTATTCATGCCTTATTTTGGGCAGGGGTGTATTATGTGTTGCACTCGCTTACAGCGTCATCTTTTAATATGGTTACTTATAATAGCGGTAAGATTACCGGCGGAGTAAGTGCAAACATGTTATTTCCTTATCCCGGGTGGGTATTAACAGTTTTGATGGTGATGTTCTACGGCAATATTTTCTGGCTGTTCAAAAAACTGGTACAGCATAAAAATAATCTTATCTGGGTACCGGCTATTGCATGCTGGTTCATACTGATGTTCGCTATAAATTTTACCGCAATCAGCAGAATGCTTAAGTCGGATGCGGGGCATCATATAGCAACAACTTCATCACACTACGCCATAAAGTTGTCGCCTTCAGCAGACACACTGGCCACCTCCATTTACGACAGCGCCCATCATGCAAGTATGTACCTGGCAACTCCATCAGCATCTGTACCGGCTCCGCCACCAGACATGTCTTTTTCAGCAGGTGATTGGCAGGGTATGCAATTAGTTATGACAATTATTTTTTTGGCAGTACTGGGTATAGCTATTGCGTATTTTTTTATTAAAGAGTGGATACGCAATGATTTGGCACGAAGCCAGGCTGAAGCACAGCAATTAAGCACAGAGGTGAGGTTTTTGCGTTCCCAGGTTAACCCGCATTTCCTTTTTAACACGCTTAACAACCTTTTTTCAATGGCTTTGAAAAAAGGAGATGATGAAGTAGCTGATAGTATATCAAAGCTATCGGGCATGATGCGGTATATGCTATATGAGAGCAATACAGAGAATGTGGTTGTGCAAAAAGAAATTGACTATTTGAAAGATTGTATAGCGCTTAATAAACTGCGTTATGCTGATGGTGAAGTGTCAGTAAACTTTAATTACCCTCCACCAGCGTTAATTGCCGGTGTACAGGTGGCGCCTATGCTTTTTATCCCTTTTTTAGAGAATGCTTTTAAACATGGCGTGCTGATTGGGCGCAGCTCGGAAATTGTAATGACTATATCTGTCAATCAAAAAAAACTGACCTTTACTTGTGAAAATAGTGACTATAACGCCGTGAAAAAACCGACTGATGAGAAAAGTGGTATTGGCCTGGAGAATGTAAAACGCCGCCTGCAACTGGTATATGCCGGCAGGCATGTTTTGAAAACCGGGCCTGAAAATGGAAAATATTGCGTGAACCTGCAAATTGATATTGCTTGATAAACTGTATAGCTGTTGATGATGAACCCATGGCGCTTGATGTGATTGAGCGTTATTGCGGTAAAAGCGGACTTTTAGAATTGAAGGCTGTTTTTCGCGAGCCGGTAAAAGCCATTGAATACCTGGGCCGGGAAAAAATAGACCTGGTATTTCTTGATATAAACATGCCCGATATAAGCGGCATGCAACTGGTGCAAACGCTGTACCCAAAACCACTGGTTATTTTTACTACTGCATACAGCCATTATGCGGTTGAAAGCTACAACATAAATGCCCTGGATTACCTGTTAAAACCCATAACCTTTGAACGTTTTTTGGCTGCAGTAAATAAAGCAGTTGCAGCAATTACGGTGAAAGACACGCTGGTAATAAGTGACGGGGGGGCAACGATTTTTATAAAGAGCGGGCCGCAAACCTACCAGGTTAAAGTGAATGATATTCTCTACCTTGAAAAGAACGGCAATTATATAACTGTACATTTAAAGGACAGGAACATACTTGTGCGGGAGAACATGAGCGATATTTTTGACCTGGTGCCTGCTGCTGATTTTATACGGGTGCACAAGTCTTACGTGGTTGCCACAAAGCATATTACAATGATTGAAGTTCACCAGCTAACGGTTGGTAATGAAAAAATTCCCGTTGGCAGCACATTTCGCGATTCACTGCGCACCAGGCTTGACATTAGTTAATAAGTATTGCAAAACACCCCGAAAGCGCTGAAATGAGTTTCTTTTAAAGCCACAGTAATTAGACATTGTGAAAAACATGTTTAATTCTTCCGGCCTTTGTTTTGTAACAGCAGTAAAGCAGGCTTATTTATTTGTTGTTTCCGGCTGTTACTGCGTATTTTGGGCATGTCAAGGTTGCCAATTACTATGTCATCAAAACCATCCCCATCAATGTCACCCGCGTCCATGGTAAGCCAGTTGCCTGTATTATATTGCGGGATGGTAAAAGGAGTAAACTTGAATTTACCTTCGTTTTCCAGGTACACAAACGATTCCTGCGGCTGATTTTTTTTATCGGGAAAAAAGGAAATAGCTGCAATATCCAGGTCACCATCTTTGTCAAAGTCCCTGGCAATTGCCTTATAACAGCCGTGTATAGCAAAAAAGAAAGCCTGCGTAAAATTATTATGGCCGTCGTTAAGGTATACGTATAGACCATGATAGTTTTTTAACTGGCTGGCAGAAAAATCGGCATTATCGCCGCAACTATATAAAATGTCCTTATAACCATCATTATTAAAGTCGTCCAGTTCAAAATAGCAGGAGCCATATACAGGCGGAAAGCGCAGAATATCCTTCTTTTTAAAATTGCCGTTGCCGGTATTGGTAAAAAGATAAATTCCTTCTTCGGCCTGCGCAAATAACACCATTATATCGGGCAACCCATCTTTATTATAATCGTCAATATATGCTTTTATCGCGCCGGGTATTGCCCACAGCATCTTTTTTTCAAAACTGCCATCGCCCTTATTTCTTAGCCAATAAAACTCACCTTCATTATTGCCAAAACCGCACACAAGGTAATCTGTCCTGCCGTCTTTATCAAGGTCGTATTGTGTAACCTGCACCGGTCGGGGCATGCTGTCCGCAATTTTTGTACCGCGTATAAACTTACCCTGTTTTGTAACGGCGTAGTTATATACACTGCCCGTTTTTCCGTCGTTCGGGTTAATGTAGCCGATATTTGTATATATGCCGTTACGCTCGCCTGGTGTGGCAAGCCCGGTGCTAAAGTCCATGTCAACAATAACAGCATGCACATTTTCATTGCTTATTTTTTTCAGATCTTTGTCATATACATACATAGCTGAATCAGTGGCGTTGGCAACATACATCCATTTATTGCCTGGGTCTATTTTTACAAAAGTGGCGGAAGGGAAACCTTTATCAACAGGCACTTGCTTTACAGCAAACCGGGAGGTGAATTGCTGAACAGGCGGGCGATTTTGACCGGGCAATGTATCCGGCGCTGATGCCTTGTAATAGTTGATTATCTTATTCCAGTCTTGAAGAGTAACAGCGGTAGCATGTTCCGTTACCGCGTTTTTTTGCCGGTTTACATCTATGTCGGTATATGGCTCGCCGTTAAAATACTTGATGCCCAATTTTTTGCCCATTACAGGTAATACGCTGTTAACCCATGTTGTTTTATTTAATAAAAGCGGTGCCGGAAAAGTATGGCAGGATGCGCAATAGGTCTTTGCGAGTTCTTCGCCGGATTGTTCAGCTTTTTTATGGGCACATCCGCTTACAAGCAATAGTACGCCCAAACACACAACAAGCCGGCGAATGTTTTTCATCATAATAGTTAAATGGTAATATTACCGCAAAGGCAGATGGTATTATATTTTTTGCGACCAACCCTTTTTTTTTAGCGGTGAAAACCGAATATTGTAAGTAGATAAACTTCACAATCTTACATCGTATTGGGTGTATGCTTATCTTTAGCAAAACACCGGTTATATGCCTGATTTTTTTGTTGATGAAAACATTGCAAAAGCCAAAACACTCAGCACGCATTATTATACAGAAGCTGCCTATTTCGAAAAGTCAAAGGAAAAAATATTTGCACCGTCGTGGCAATTTATCGGCAATACGGATATGGTTAAAGAAACCACTTACGTTTACCCTGTTACCCTTCTTGAGGGGTATTTAAACGAGCCATTATTACTAACACAGGATAAGAACGGGCAATTGCATTGTTTAAGCAACGTATGCACACACAGGGGCAACCTGGTAGTTTATAAGGCGTGTAAATTAAATCAGCTTCGCTGCCGTTATCATGGCCGTATTTTTTCGCTGGATGGAAAATTTGTTTCAATGCCTGAATTTAAAGATGTGGAGGATTTTCCTGCTGAAAGTGATAACCTGCATAAACTGCCCGTTTTTGAGTGGGGAAAATTGCTTTTTACCTCATTACACCCCATTATAAGTGCTCAGGAGGTTTTTGGGGAGATGATGCAACGCGTTAAGTGGTTTCCTATGGATAAACTGCAATATCGTCCTGATCTTTCGAAAGACTACCTGGTAAAGGCCAATTGGGCCTTATACTGTGAAAATTATCTTGAAGGTTTCCATATTCCGTTTGTGCACGCCGGTTTAAATCAGGTGCTGAACTTTGGAGAATACACCACCGAAATATTTAAATACAGCAACCTGCAACTGGGCATTGGCAAAAAAGGAGATGTTTGCTTTGATTTACCTGCTTCCTCGCCCGACTATGGAAAAGAGGTTGCGGCTTATTACTTCTGGGTTTTTCCTAATATGATGTTCAATTTCTATCCATGGGGGTTGTCTTTTAACCTGGTACAGCCGCTAAGTACCGGTGAAAGCCGTGTTTCGTTTTTGACTTTTGTAAGTGATGACAGCAAGCTTAATACAGGTGCGGGAAGCGGGCTTGATACTGTTGAGATAGAAGATGAGGAAGTAGTGGAAAATGTGCAAAAAGGAATACGCTCAAGGTTTTATACGCATGGCAGGTATTCAGTTAAGCGGGAGCAGGGTACGCATCACTTTCATGGCCTTATCGCAAGGTTTATCGGGTAAGTATTTTTCACCAGGCTATTTCCAATTATCTATCAAATTTGTAGGGTTAATTGGCTGTAGTTGGTAGCCCGCTAATAATTTTTATTTAAAGGCAAATTTATACTGTGTCTCCGCTACCGTTACTATTTTCGTAATTTGTTCATTATTAAATTACTGTATTAATAATGGAATATTCTCCACAACAAATTTTATTTTTTTTTAAAATAATTTCCACTAAAATGGTGGGAATTAAAAAAACTCCCCTAATTTTACATATCCTACTTATTCAGTAGGAGTAAAATATTGCTCAAAGTTAATTGAAAAAGCATGGCAAAGAAAACACCACAAGAAAAATCTCTGCGCATTGTTGTAAAAGCTGCATCATGGAGAATAATAGGCACCTGTGACACCATTTTACTTTCCCTGCTCTTTACTGGTCAAATTACATCCGCACTCAAAATTGGCTTTAGTGAAGTATTTACTAAAATTGGTCTTTTTTACCTGCACGAACGTTATGTGTGGGCTAATATTAAATTTGGAAGAGTATATGCGGAGGATGGAAAAACTGTTATCGGAGACAAACACTATCGTAGCATTATAAAAGGGGCAAGCTGGAGGTTTTTTGGAACGTTGGATACTATAATGCTTGCTTTACTATGGACTGGTGATTACAAAAAGGCACTTGCTATAGGCAGCACCGAAGTAATAACTAAAATATCATTGTTCTGGTTGCATGAAAGGGTGTGGTTTAAAATTAAATGGGGCCAGCCAAAAAAGGACGTAGAAGTTGCTAAAAACGATGATGTTTCAGTTACGCTGATAAACGTTGACGAACCAAAAGAAATTCCGGTTGCTATATAAATAGTTACACAACATTATTTTAGGCCTGTGGTAATGCACCATGGGCTTTTTTATGCATTTACTACACTTTTTTAGTGTTGTTATAGTCGTTTTTCAGCAGCCATTGTAATATTTTATCACGCTGGTCGCCCTGTATTATTATTTCACCGTCTTTTGCGCTGCCACCTGTGCCGCAGGCGGTTTTTAATTTTTTTCCGAGTTCCTGTAAATCATCTTCTGTGCCAACAAAGCCGGTAATAAGCGAAACTATTTTACCTCCCCTTTGCTTTTTATCCAGCAGTATGCGCAACTTCTGCTGCGCTGCAGGCAAAGTAGTTTGTTGGGGGTCTTCTCTTTGAAACGAAAAATTAGGGTCGGTGCTATATACAAAGCCGCGGCTGTCTGGTATGTTTTTCTTGCTCATATACCCAAATATTACTTAAATAAAATCATTACATTTCGGCCTTTAAGCTTAAGTCCAGGCTTTTTGCCTGGTGCACAAGGCCGCCGACGCTTATAAAATCAACGCCTGTTTCCGCGTATGCGGTAATATTATTCAGCGTTATGCCGCCGCTGGCTTCCGTTTCAAATGCTTTATCAATTATTTCCAGGGCATCCCTTATTTCCGCCGGCGAAAAATTATCAAGCAAAATTCGGGAAACCTTCCCCCAGCCTGCAGAACACACTTTTTTTACATCCTCGACATTCCTTGTTTCAACTTCAATTTTTAGTCCCGGCTTTTTTTGTTGCACATATTGCCATGCTTTTTCAATTGCCGGTAATATGCCGCCACAATAATCAATATGATTGTCCTTCAGCATTATCATATCAAATAAACCAAAACGGTGGTTGGTGCCGCCGCCAATACGTACCGCTTCTTTTTCAAGCAACCTGAAATTAGGGGTGGTTTTACGCGTATCCAATATTTTGGTATGGTATCCTTCCAGCTTATCAACATATTGCCGGGTAAGGGTTGCAATACCGCTCATTCGCTGCATACAGTTGAGTACCAGTCGCTCACAGCCTAAGATGGTGTAAATATCTGCTTCTACTTCAAAGGCATGCTCACCTTTTGTCATAACATCGCCATCTTTTTTGGCGGGAATAAAAACAGAACCTGGCTGTACAAGTAAAAAAATTCTTTCTGCAACCTGCATACCTGCTAATATCCCATCCTGCTTAATCTTCAATACCGCCTTTCCTTTTTTGCCCGGCGTTATGCAACTTAAAGTTGAGTGGTCGCCATCGCCTATATCTTCTGCGAGGGCCTCTTTTATTAAATGTGATAGTCTTTCCTCGTAAAATTCCATCGTGCAAAACTAAGCATGGTTGCCATATAAAATGATAAATAGGAATTTTGCTTTAAAACTGGCCGCCTGTTTTAAAGCAAAAAGCCACCCTTACGGATGGCCTTTGTTTTTAGATATTTACCTTTTCCTTATCTTTTCTGTCTTCGTTTAGGGAAGAAGTTCCCGTTCTGCATTTTAGCAGATAGTCCTTCAGGCGCACCATAATGAGTCATGGCGCAACGGAAACCAATAGTGCTGCTGCTTTCATCTTCATCAAGAAAACGGCGTGCACCCGGGCTCAACCAATAAGGCATATCATTCCAACTGCCACCTTTAACAACTCTTGACTTATCGCTTATTAAAGTAGTAACACCGTAACCGTAATCAACCCGGCTCATTGAATCACCATCAAGGTAATCAATAGCGTAGGCGTGCTGGTAATTGCGGCGGTTCATTAAAGCAGAATCAGATTCAGGAATCTCTTTAATCCGGCCCAGGCTATCTCTTAAGTTGCCCTGGCCGCCACTCATATCAACTTTCTCGAAAACGTTGCCGCGGTATGGGTTAAGATCATCTTCTTCAAGCCCTGTTAATGGCCTGTAAACATCTGCAACCCATTCGCTAACGTTTCCGCTCATGTTATACAAACCAAAGCCATTGGGGAAAAATGAGTTAACAGGTGCAGGTATAGCAGAACGGTCGTTAAGGCCGCCGGCTGTACCCATATAGTCGCCATTACCGCGTTTAAAGTTGGCCAGGTAAGCGCCCTGCCATGAGCCATGAGTGGTTGCACGCAGGTTATCAAAGCCATCGTTCTTCCAAGAATATATTTGTTTGTTGGCTATAAGTTCCTCGCCCCTTTGTTTTTCGCTTTTTCTTGGTTGAGGATTTTCTGCTATATAGCCTAATGCGGCATATTCCCACTCAGCTTCTGTAGGCAAACGGTAATCAGGAAATAATATACCATCTTCAAATGTTACACTCGTCCTTGGGCGGCCCTGCGAGTCCATCAAAGGGTTTTTCTTTTTGGGCTTGCTGGGTATACCGGTGTACTCGCCCATTAAATAACTTTTGGTATTGAAATTTTCAGTTCCTCCGCCGTTTACTTCTGTTTTAATCACATTTGGATTTTGATAACCGCTTTTAATCAATTGCAACTCATTTACACGGTCAGTTCTCCAAATACAAAAATCGTGGGCCTGTTTCCAGGTTACACCAACCACAGGATAGTAGTTATAAGACGGGTGGCGGAAGTAATATTCAACATAAGGCTCATTATAAGCCAACTCACTACGCCAAACTAAAGTGTCCGGTTTGGCGCCGTCAACCACAGCCTGGAACTGGGGATCTGAAAAAACATTTTCCAGCCAGTGTATATATTCACGGTAGTGCACATTGGCTACTTCCGTCTTGTCAATAAAAAATGAGTTAACTGTTACACGGCGGGGAATATTATTCCAATCGCCCATTACGTCCTCTTCGGTGGCGCCCATAGTAAAAGTACCCCCCTGCACAAAAACAAGGCCGGGGCCCGTTTTTATGTCTTTTGGCTTGGCAACATAATAACCACCTTCTTTTTTATCATTATAATTCCAACCCGTTACGGCAGATTTTTCCATTTTTGGCTTGCAGGATGCGAGCGCAAGCAACGAAACCGCACATAATAACTGGTTCCTGGTTGATTGTAACATCTGGTTTCTCAATTTAACTAAACTATTATAACGTAGTACGTTTTAACTTATTGTTTGGTACCTAATATTTTGCGAATATAAAATATTTCAATTCTATAAAATGTATTTCAGGCGATTATTTAATGGGAATCTAATCCAATGGCTGTTTTATTGCGTAGGTATCCGGGAAATATAAAAATATAAACTTTTATATTTGCTCACATAAAAACTTTGCTTATTTTCACGTTCCTGAACATTCAAAACTAACCGCGTTATTTGATTCAAATTCTACCTGACAAAGCTGGAAAAAACAAAATAAGAGAATTTTTTTTGCCGGCCGATTACCAAATTTTTATAAAGCAGATTCAATGAATCAAATAATCATTAAAAAACTTTCTTTTATAACCGTTTTTTGTATTAGCGCCACAATCGCGGCCGCCCAAACCACTGATCCTGTTAATATTGTAACAACTGCAGTACCTTTTTTACGAATATCTCCCGACGCCCGCTCCGGCGGCATGGGGGATTGCGGAATCGCCGCAAGCCCTGATGCCAATGCGGGTTTTTGGGACCTTGCTAAAACCCCTTTTGCCAAAAGTAATGGCGCAATTGGGGTTACCTATACGCCGTGGCTGAAAGACATAGCCCAGGATGTGTACATGGCAACTATGGGGGGGTATTATAAATTTGCTGAAGACCAGGCCATTTCTGGCTCAATACGATATTTCAACCTGGGGCAAATACAGTTTGTAGATTATTCTGGTAACTTGCAGGGGAATGGCCGGCCAAGAGAGTTTTCGGTTGATTTTGGTTATTCCCGTAAAATAACCAGCACCTTGGGTATTGGGGTGGCCTTGCGTTATATTAACTCCAGCCTTGCCAACGGCGCCGTAAGCAGCTATGGTATATACAAAGCCGGAACAACTGTTGCGGCAGACCTTTCCATCTTTCATAACGGAACTAATGATGAAGGTGAGGGGTTGAACTGGGGTATTACACTTACCAATTTAGGCGGCAAAATAGGGTATACAGATGATGCGAAATCGAAGGATTTTATCCCTGCCAACCTGGGTGCCGGCATAGCATATACCTGGGTGTTTGACGAAACCAGTAAATTTACCCTCGGGTTAGATGTAAATAAGTTGCTGGTACCGTCAGCACCGGTTGCCACCGGTGATTATTCAACTGACTCACTTAACCTGGTAAACTACCATAGCAGCAGCGTTTTTCAAAGCTGGTTTAAATCATTTAATAATGACGCGCTCAATGCTTCGCTGGGTGGGGAATTTAATTATAATGATCAATTTTTTGCCCGTGCCGGGTATTTTTATGAGCCTAAAGACCAGGGCAACCGTAAATTTTTTACCGCCGGTGTTGGGGTAAAATACAACGTTATAACGCTTAATTTTTCCTATTTAGCAGCTTCAGGCAACGGTATTACGCGTAACCCGCTGTCTAATACACTACGTTTTGGTATTTTGTTTGACCTTGACAGCAGTAATTCTGACAATTCAAGCGGCCAATAGTACTTTCTGTTAATGAGATGAAGCTGCACGTTTTATCTTCGTTTTTTTAAAGAAGCCTGTAAAAACTTGTCAAAAATTTTGACAGCTAAGATATTTCTTGCCGACCTTCGCCCTTATTCCAAAAAAACCTACGGGATGAATATTAGAATTGGTTTTGGGGTTGATTTTCATCAATTAGTGGAAGGCCGTGACCTTTGGCTTGGCGGTATAAAAATACCTTTTAGCAAAGGTGCTCTTGGCCATAGTGACGCGGATGTGCTTTTGCACGCTATTTGTGATGCTTTACTCGGCGCCGCTTGCCTGGGTGATATTGGGGTACATTTTCCCGACACTTCAGCGGAATTTAAAAATATTGACAGTAAGATTTTGTTAAAGAAAACGATTGAACTGGTAAATGCGGAGGGTTACAGGGTTGTGAATATTGACAGTTCGTTGTGCCTTGAAGCGCCCAAGATAAAACCGCATATAGAGGCTATGCAGCAAGTTATAGCGTCAATAACGGGTTTAGGTCAGCGGGATGTATCTATAAAAGCCACAACTACTGAAAAAATGGGCTTCGTCGGGAGAGGAGAAGGGTTGGTAGCCTATGCAACCGTATTAATACAGCAACAGGCAGGTTAACAGGTCACGTTTTAACTTGTTGGCGTGGCTGGTTTACTTACATTTGCCGCCGTGAAAAATATACAGGTAAAAATAATCAACCGCTCGTCTAACCCATTGCCGTCTTATGAAACGGAGGGCTCAGCAGGTATGGATTTACGGGCCAACCTTACTGAATCCATATTATTAAACCCCTTACAGCGAACTCTTGTACCCACCGGCCTGTTTATTGAATTACCATTGGGGTATGAAGCGCAGGTGAGGCCGCGAAGCGGGTTGGCTATAAAACACGGAATAACTTGTCTTAATTCGCCTGGCACTATTGATTCCGACTACCGGGGGGAAATAAAAGTTATATTAATAAACCTGTCAAATGAAGTGCAGACATTACATCATGGCGACAGAATTGCTCAAATGATTATTAATAGCGTAGAACATTTGCAATGGCAGGAAGTTGATTTACTGGCGGAAACAAAAAGGGGAGAGGGTGGCTTTGGCCACACCGGCAAACAATAAAATCTAATTAAATGCAAAGACGCATATTTGTACTCTGTGGTATTTTATTTTTAATAGCAATGTTAGACGCCTGCAGGCCGGCCAAAAAAATTCAAAAGATTGAAACAGCTATTAGCAATATTGACACTACGCATGCAATAGTTGTTAAACCGGTTGAAAAAAAGGTTGACTCACTTTCTGTAGTAAAAAACATTATTAAAAACCTCTCTAATACGCGAATTGACTATAAAACGTTTGGCGCTAAGGTTAAATTTGATTACCAGGGGGCTAATGACGAAAATCACGCCACGGCATTTATTCACATGCGAAAGGATAGTATTATCTGGATATCAGTAACAGGCCCGCTTAATTACGAAGGAGTAAGACTGCTGGTAACTAAGGATAGCGTAAAAATCATTAATTATCTTGACCATACCTACCAGTTTAAAACTGTTGCCTATATACAGGAATTAATAGATGTGCCTCTTAGCTTTTATGATTTGCAGGATTTAATTGTGGGCAACCCTGTATTTGTTGACAGCAACGTGGTGTCCTATAAGTCAGGGCTAAATGGCCTGCAGGTATTGATGATTGGAAATTTGTTCAAAAACCTCATCACACTCGACAAGGCAAACTTACGGGTAGTACACAGCAAGCTTGATGATGTGGACCCCATGCGCAACCGCACCTGCGATATAACCTACGCCGATTATCATACCCTGGACGATATTAATTTTTCTACCAACAGGGAAATAACAGTTGCCGAGAAGTCAAAACTGGATATTACTCTTGATTTTAAACAATACAATTTTAACCAGCCGGAAAGTTTTCCTTTCAACATCCCAAGGAAGTACAAAAGGAAACAATAACTTAAACGATAAATCGTTAATTTACAACATCCTTTAAAACTGGCGGATATGATTAAAAAACTTCTTTTCATTTTTCTTGCGATGGGCATGCTTATGGCAGGCCGGGCACAGGATACCAAAGAAGATATACAAAAACGGCAGCAGGAGTTGCAGAAAGAACTGGACGACTTAAACAGTACCCTCAGCCAAATCAAGAAGAATAAAAAACAATCTATAAGCCAGTTAGCTGTTGTGCAGCGTAAGATAAGATTAAGGGAAGAAATGGTAAATACGCTTAATAGAGACTTAAAACGCCTGGACAATGATATAACAAATTCAACACAGGAAATATCGAGTTTAAAAAGCCAGTTGGATACCCTAAAACAGAATTACGCCAAAAGCATTGTTTTTGCGTATAAAAACAGGAGCAATTACGACTATTTAAATTTTCTTTTTTCTGCAACCAGTTTTAATGATGCCATTAAAAGAATAGCTTATCTTAAAAGCTATCGCCACAACAGGGAGTTGCAGGCGGATAATATAGTGAAGACAGAACAATTGATGGAACAGAAGATTGCGCAGCTAACTTCAACAAAAACAGACAAGAATAGAGTTCTTGGTGAGCAAAGTAAACAGTTAGTAGTGCTGGAAGATGACAAAAAGCAAAAAGATATTGTTCTTACCCAACTTAAAAACCAGGAAGAAGATGTTTCAGCCCAGATACGTAATAATGAAAAGAACCGTGTTAAGTTGAGAAACGCGCTGCAGCAGGTAATACGGAGAGAGCAGGAAAGGCTGGCAGAGGAAGCCAAACGAAAGGAACAACAGCGGTTGAAAGACGAAGCAGCCCGGAAGGCCGCCAACGCGCAGGCTTCAGCGCAAAATAAAGCTGCTGCTCAACCAAAACAACCCGCCGGCGATGCTGCATCAGGGGTTGTTACCAACAATAATCCATCAAACAGGTCCTACAGCCCATTTGAGTCCACCCCGGAAGGGTTAACCCAGTCAATAAATTTTGAAAGTGGCCGCGGTAATCTGCCTTGGCCCGTAAGTTCGGGAATAGTATCAATTCCTTTCGGCCCATACCAAATACAAAATATTAAAGGTTATAATGATGGTATTACCATCGCATTACCGTTAGGCGCAAGCGTAAAAGCGGTGGCAGACGGTGAGGTATCAGCTATTTTTGACCTGGGTGGTGAAAATGCCGTTATAATAAGGCATGGAAAATACTTTACCACTTACAGCAACCTTGCAACAGTAACAGTAAATAAGGGCGACCAGGTTAAAGCCGGTAAAGTGGTAGGCACCGCCGCAGCCGACGAAAGCGGCGAAGGCCAGTTACAGTTTGATGTAACGAATGACAAAAGTGTTTTTCTTGATCCCGAACAATGGCTAAAACACAGGTAGATAATTAGCCTTTATCGCAACATTCCATCCTGCAAAAACGGCTGTAAAGCTGTTCGTATATCGGGATTATATTGTTTATATCAAAAGCCTGCGCCTGGACAAAGGCATTTTGCTTCATTTTTTCCAACAATTGTTCGTCACTTAAAAGCGTGGTGGCGTAATTGCTCATCGCTTGTATGTCACCAATATTGGCAGTATAGCCGGTTACGCCGTGTATGTTAACTTCAGGCAGGCCACCGGCATTTGTGCTTATTACCGGCACACGTGCGGCCATAGCTTCCAGGGCGGCAAGACCAAAACTTTCATATTCTGACGGAAGCAGGAAAACATCCGATATAAGCAGTATTTCCTCTATTTGCTCCTGTTTTCCCACCAACCTTACATCATCGTGAACATTCAGTTCCTTCACCAGGTTTTCCACGCCGGGCCTGTCAGGTCCGTCACCCACCAGCAACAATTTGGCAGGAACTTTCTTGTTTGTTTCCGCAAATATCTTCACCACATCTTTCACGCGTTTTATACTCCGGAAGTTGGACGCGTGCACCATGATTTTTTCATTGTTGGGTGCAATAACTTTTCTAAAAGCGTCAATTGGTTTTTTATTAAACCTGCTTATGTCAACAAAATTGAATATTACTTCTATGTCTTTTGTTATTTTGAAAGACTTATAGGTTTCTTCCCGCAGGTTATGAGATACAGCCGTAATGGCATCGCTTTCATTAATTGAAAAGGTTACTACCGGCTCGTACGTTTTGTCTTTGCCTACCAGTGTTATATCAGTACCATGCAGTGTTGTTATTACCGGTATGTTTCTGCCGGCCTTGGCTATTATTTGCTTTGCAAGGTATGCTGCGGACGCATGAGGTATGGCATAATGCACATGCAGTAGGTCAAGGTCGTGGTTTTTTATAACGTCAACCATTGTACTGGCTAATGCCACTTCGTAAGGCGGGTAATCAAATAAAGGATAGGTAGGCACGCGAACCTCGTGATAAAAAATATTCGCGCTAAAAACATTTAGCCGCACCGGTTGCTGGTACGTTATAAAATGAACATAATGCCCTTTATCTGCCAAAGCTTTTCCCAGCTCCGTAGCCACAACACCACTGCCGCCAAAAGTAGGATAGCAAACAATTCCTATGCGCATAGGTAACAATTTTTGAAGCCGCAAAGCTAAGTGAAAACATGTTTAAACAACTAAACAGTAGTTTAAACGGTAAAAGCTTAAAGCGATGATAATAAAGCAACTATGTACAGAAGCAACCACATGCATATTCTTTTTTCTTATTTCGTAAGCCGGGAGTATTTTCGCAGGCGCTAACGGCAATATTCTAAATTTAATACCATCATACATGAAAAAAATTATAACGGCTGCCTTTATCCTCCTTGCCTCAAAAGCTTTTTCGCAGCAGGCGGATTACCTGCAGGATTCAGTATTTATTAGAAAGGTTGCGAATAATATACTGCCATCGAGGGCGTCATATAATAACCTCTTTTACCTTACAAAAAAAATAGGCGGCAGGCTGGCAGGCTCTCCGCAAATGGTAATGGCTGAACAGTGGGGATATAAAGCATTGCAGCAGGCGGGGGCGGATAAGGTAACGCTTCAGGAATGTATGGTGCCGCATTGGGTACGCAGGGGAATTGATAAAACCACTATAACATTCAGGAATAACAATGGCGCTTTACAGGCTGTACCATTAACTGTAACAGCCTTGGGTAATTCAGTAGGTACCGGAAGCAATGGAGTGAAAGCACAGGTTGTGAGAGTGAATAATTTTGATGAGCTTGAAGCGAAAAAGAATGATTTGAAAGGCAAAATTGTTTTTTATAACGTCCCGTTTGACGATACACTGGTGTCAACCTTTTCGGCTTATGCAAAAAATGTTATTTACAGGGGTATTGGTGCAAGCCGTGCGGCAAAATATGGCGCTGTAGCTGTGTTGGTGCGCAGCATGACAAACGCTATGGACAATGCGGCACACACAGGCAGCCTGCATTATCTTGATTCATTACCCAAAATACCGGCAGTTGCTGTAGGCGTGCGTGATGTGGAAAAAATGGATGCCTTAATAGATGAAGGAAAAGAGTTGACAGCACAAATGTTTACCTATGGTAAGATGCTGCCCGATACGATAGGGCATAATGTAATAGGAGAACTGACCGGCAGTGAATATCCTGGTGAAATAATTACTGTTGGCGGGCACCTTGATGCCTGGGATATTACAGAAGGCGCTACCGACGACGGTGCGGGTATTGTACAAACCATTGAGATATTGAGGGCATTTAAAGCCCTGGGCTTTACGCCAAAACATACCATACGTTTTGTATTGTTTGCCAACGAAGAAAATGGCGCGCGCGGAGGACAAAAATACGCAGCCGAAGCAAAAGCAAATAATGAAAAACACATATTTGCCCTTGAGAGCGATGCGGGAGGATTTACACCGCGCTATTTTAGCCTGCCGATAGACGCGCAAAATGAGGCTAAGCTGGCCGGCTGGAAGAAGTTATTACAACCCTACTTGTTTGTTGACTTTGTAAACGGCGGCGGTGGAACGGACGTTGGGCCGCTGAACAAAGAACTAAATATTCCTGTGGGTGAAATGATGCCTGATAATGAACGTTATTTTGATGTACACCACAGCCGCAACGACGTACTGGAAAATGTAAACATACGGGAGTTGAAGATAGGCGCGATTAATATGGCAGCGTTACTTTACTTAATTGATAAATACGGGTTTTAGTATATACCCGCATACAACAAAAATATAGCCGGTCTCTTGTGTATAACAGGGGCCGGTTGTTTTTTCCAGTCAGCTACTGTTTTGGTGGTGATTTCTTCCGTACTTGCTGTCAGGTCTGCCGCAATACAAAATTTTGTCCCTGGTTTGCAGGTGGCTAATACATCTGTAACAAGCTGGTTGTTCCGGTATGGCGTTTCAATAAAAATCTGCGTGCATTTTTTCCGCTGCGAATATTCCTCCATCTCGCGGATGGCCTTTTTGCGTGCAGCAGGTTCTATGGGCAAATAGCCCGCAAACTGGAAGGTTTGCCCGTTCATGCCACTGGCCATTAATGCAAGCAATATTGAGCTTGGCCCTACAAGGGGTTTAACTATTGCTGCCAGTTCCTGGGCCTTGTCAACCAATACCTGGCCGGGGTCGGCAACACCAGGACAACCGGCTTCGCTTATAATACCAATGGTTTTGCCTTCTTTAATGTCGCTTATAAAAGATGGCACTGCGTCCTGCTCAGCTTTATGTATTGCATGCCATTGGTAATCATCTATTACCATTTCTTTCCAAATTCTTTTCAAAAACCTGCGGGCAGTTTTTTCATTTTCTACATAGAAAACTGTGCAATTTTTCACCGCATCTATAATATAGGCGGGTAAAGCCCTCAAGGCATCATCATCATCCTGCAAAACAGTAGGAATAAGATAAACGACAGATTTAGTCATAGTTCAATTGAGAAATTCATATTTGCTAACTATGAATTAACCACGAATATACGATTGTAAACAGGCTAACTTATAATGTAGCCTATGTCGCGCCTTTACCGGATGATGCTTCCCCAATTAGCTGTTGGCGGTTGTAACCTCCTGGCTGCTGCTATTTTCTTCATGCATACTCAATGTTGCGGCGATAATGGCATAGGCCGGGGCAATAATAATTACCGGGTGCATCAAATAAAACAACAACCCATTGCCGATTGCCAGCCCTCTATGCCGGCCAATAAAAAAAATACTTTCTGAGGCAGTCATCTTTTTTCTTTCGTTCCCATAATCCAGCATGCTAAAGCCATAATAATAACACTCAACCAAAACCGCAAATAACGGGCTGGCCCAACCAATAACCGGCACGAGGGTCAATAATAATATGGTGAACATGTATACCGTTTGCCATGCTGCATTACGCAATGCTACCCCGCAGCCGCGAACAGCGTCTTTTCTTAGTTGGGCAACGTCGGCTTGTTCTGTGCGTCCTTTTATAATTGCATCAGTCTTTTCACTCAGGTAAGCAAACACCGGCGAGCCTACTATAAGCCATATATATTTAAACAGCGAAAAATAAAGTAATACCTGGTTTAGCCAGAAAAAAAGGCCGCTTAAAGCAAAAAACAAACCCAAAAAACCGCTTCGCTCCCGGGTAAGCCATGTTTTTAAGCCGGTTATATTACTCAGCCAGTCAATAAAAAGGTTAGCGGTTTTACCAAAATAATACATGCTCACTATAAATAAAATGGTATAAATAATACCGGGTATTATTATCCATTTCCATAGCTTGTGCTCTTTAATAAATTGATGCGCCTTTATATAGCCTCGTATGGCAATTATTATTTCTTTAAGCAACGGGGGTTATTTTAGCGGGATAAATTTAATTGAATTGAAACGTAATTCAGGCATAAAAATTTTGGAAGTCACTGCTTTAAATAAGATGAAGCGCATTGATAATAGGTTTTATGCGCATACAGATGTGGTTTTTATTGCAAAACTGCTGATAGGTAAAATACTGGTTACTAATATAAAAGGAATTATTACAGCGGCGCGCATTGTAGAAACTGAAGCGTATAACGGTGTAGTTGACAAAGCTTCTCATGCTTTTGGCGGCAGGCGTACAAACCGTACTGAAGTAATGTACAACGGCGGCGGTGTGGCTTATGTATATTTATGTTATGGCATTCATCACCTGTTTAATATTATTACGGGTAAGCCAAACGTGCCCCAGGCTATATTAATACGAGCGGCAGAACCGGTATTAGGTATAGAAGAAATGCTTTTACGCACAAACAAAAAGAAGCTTGACAATACTCTTACACGCGGGCCTGGAAATGTTTCAAAGGCGCTTGGTATTTCCACACTGCATACGGGAACTCATTTAAGCGGTGATGATATTTACCTAATGGATGATGGAATGAAATATGCCGATGCCGAAATAGGTACTTCCCCCAGGATTGGTGTTGACTATGCCGGCGCGGATGCTTTGCTGCCCTACCGGTTTTATATAAAGGGTAACCCTTTTGTGAGCGGTAAAATAAAATGAGCCTGCTTATTTAAATAATTCCCGTTAGCCTGGCATAGGTAACTGCCGCGGTGGTATCAATACAATTGGTTTTTTTTATAATATTACGGCGGTGTGTATCAACAGTATTGGGGCTAACATTTACCGCCTGTGCTATTTTTTTTGTGTCCATGCCTGTACTCAGTTTAATAAGTATATTTTTCTCCTTTTCTGATAAGGATTTTACCGGGATAAGGGTTTTCATCTCAAAATCGTACGTGTATATCTCAGCGCCGGCAGGGCTGCTTATTATCATATCCGCACACCCTGGTTTTTTAATATGCGAAATATCACTTATGTAACTTAAGGCCAGCAATGGCTGGCGCTTTTTGTCAGTTTCAACAATTACGCTTTGCTGTAAAATCTGGAAATAAGTACCATCTTTTTTAAGGTAGTTAAGGTTAAGACTTATAAATATTTTATTAACCGGTATACCGGGGTTTCGGGAAATGTACTGTATGCCTTTTTCATTCATCAAAAGGCAGGCTGGCAAAAAATCAGGATGAATTTTGGATATGGAGAACGCCAGCCCTTTCTCACCAGTATACATTTCAGGGCTGTAACCGCCCAAAACCGCCCATTTATCGCTCATAAAAACAAAACGGTTTGTATAGGCATTCCAAAGCATCAGGGCCACGTTGTTTTGCGCTGATATGTTTTCCAGGAAACTGGCGCGTTTTTTCCATCTTTCCTCATCCTCGGGCGTAAGATTCTCGTCCGGCTTTAACCGGGCCCAGTAATCTGCCAACTCTCTGTCCGTAGTAAATTTTGACGATAATCTCTTAATATTCATTTTAAGGGTTTAATAATACTCAATTTGGGTATTGGTTATCAGTAACTTCCAAAATATCTTTGAAAGGTAAAAAAAAATCGACTTTTAGAAGATTTTTATTTGGCCAGAGCAACAATGCCGTGAAATAATATCCACAAGGGTTATACATAATTTTAACCCTAACCCCTTTTAATAGCCGTTGTTATCACGAAAAACCACCCGCCTCCCAAGTTTTCCTGGATTTCTGCTATTTTTTTCAAATTCTTTTTCAAAAATCCTTGTCTCGTATAATCCAAACACCTACCTTTGCGCTCCCAATCACAAAATTGGGTTAGGATATGTCTCAAAGAATCAGAATAAAATTGCAGTCTTACGATCACAACCTGGTAGATAAATCTGCCGAGAAAATCGTAAAAACCGTACGTGGTACGGGCGCGGTTGTAACCGGGCCCATTCCTCTGCCTACACGCAAGAAGATTTTTACGGTGTTGCGCTCACCACACGTTAATAAGAAGAGCCGTGAGCAGTTTCAGTTGTGCACCCACAAGCGCCTGCTGGATATATACACTTCTTCTTCAAGAACGGTAGATGCTTTAAGTAAGCTGGATTTGCCCTCTGGTGTTGAAGTTGAGATTAAGGCATAAGCCTAACTGCTCCTGGAGAGCGGAAAACAACCGGTTCGGGGTTTAAACAGGAATAAAGTTCTTTATAATTAAAATATCATCTCTCAATCATCCCGCGCATAACGGGTGAAAAAAGAGCTCTGAGAATAAACTAAACAGGCGTTCATGTTTCATTAAAAAGCAGGAACGCACTACATATAAACAAGCCCTTCGAGGTTTGTTTACTGCCGGTACTTCTTCTTCTCCCAGCTGTTGCTGGAAGAAAACAAGGGAAAAGGTCGGTGGCAAACAGGGATTGAATTCCGCACATCGGCGGAATGTCCTTAATAACCTGCGGGGCATAAAACCGCAAAACGATGAAAGGAATTATTGGTAAAAAGATTGGCATGACCAGCATCTTCAGCCCCAATGGTAAACAAACTCCGGTTACCATTATTGAAGCTGGCCCCTGTGTTGTTACACAGGTTAAAACCAAAGACTCAGACGGCTACAATGCCTTACAACTGGCATTTGGCGACAAGAAAGAAAAACACTCCGTAAAGGCCGAGCTTAATCACTTCGTAAAGGCCTCCACTGCTCCTAAGAAATTTGTAAAAGAATTCCGCGACTATTTCCAGTCAAAAAATATTGGTGAAACTATTGGTGTTGACATTTTTACTGAAGGTGAAACTGTTGACGTGGTAGGTACTTCAAAAGGTAAAGGTTTCCAGGGTGTTGTAAAGCGCCACGGCTTTAGCGGCGTAGGTGAAGCAACACACGGCCAGCATGACCGCCAGCGCGCACCCGGTTCAGTTGGTGGTTCATCTTATCCTTCACGCGTATTTAAAGGCATGCGTATGGCAGGCCGTTTAGGTGGCGACAGGGTAAAGCTGAAAGGCCTTAAGGTAGTTAAGATATTTCCTGAGAAGAATTATATACTTATCAGTGGCTCTGTTCCGGGACACAATGGTTCCATCGTTTTAATTCAGAAGTAGTAAACTTTAATCTCAACAAAGATGCAAGTAGAAGTTTTAAATACAAAAGGTGAAGCAACGGGCAGGCAGGTAGAATTACCTGATGATATTTTCGGTGCGGAACCAAATGATCATGTTATTTACCTGGCTGTTAAGCAATACCTGGCTGCACAACACCAGGGTACGCATAAAGTAAAAACACGTGCCGAAGTAAAGGGCGCCAGCCGCAAGCTGCACAAGCAAAAAGGCACTGGTGGCAGCCGTAAGGGTAACATTCGTAACCCTTTATACAAAGGTGGTGGTACTATATTTGGCCCTAAGCCGCACGCATACGGCTTTAAGCTTAATAAAAAGGTGAAAGACCTTGCCAAGGTAAGCGCTCTTTCATACAAGGCTAAAGAAAATGCTATTGTGGTTGTAGAAGACATGCAACTGGAAGCGCCAAAAACAAAGCAGTTTACTGATGTGCTTAAAAGCATAAATGCTGATGGTAAAAAGGTGCTTTTTGTTATGCCGGAGTATGACGATAACCTGTATTTAAGCCTGCGTAATGTACCCACTGTTGGCAGTACATTATTAACAGACATAAATACCTACGATATTGTAAACGCTGAAGTGCTGGTACTTACAGAAAACGCTGCAAAGATTTTTTCTGAAGAAGAATTAGAACAAGCATAATTAAGTAACGTTTCAAGTAATTACAATGAAACTGACAGAAATTTTAGTAAAACCGATATTAACAGAAAAAGCCAATAACCAGCAGGAAAAGCTGAAAAGGTACACCTTTAAAGTAGGCCGTAAAGCAAATAAGCTTGAAATTAAGAAAGCTGTAGAAGAATTTTATGGCGTTTCTGTGGTAGATGTTAATACAGTAGTAGTACCCGGTAAAAACAAAACGCGTTATACAAAAGCGGGTTTTTTAAAGGGTGTTAAGCCATCGTACAAAAAGGCTTATGTAACAGTAGCCGAAGGCGACAGCATTGACCTGTATTCAAATATTTAGGATTATAAAAGAATGGCATTCAACAGCCGCAAAAGTTGAAGTAATTAAAAAACTGATTAAACAGTATGGCACTAAAAAAATATAAACCAATGACCGCAGGCACCCGCTGGAGAATAGGGAATGCCTACGCTGAAATTACTACTAACGAGCCTGAAAAGAGTTTGTTGGAGCCAATTCACAGCACCGGTGGCCGTAACGCACAGGGCCGTCGTGCAATGCGTTATATTGGCGGTGGTCATAAAAAGCATTATCGTGTTGTAGACTTCAAACGTAACAAGAAAGATGTTGAGGCAACTGTAGCGTCTATTGAATACGATCCAAACCGTTCAGCATTCATCGCTTTATTAAACTATGCTGATGGTGAAAAAAGGTATATTATAGCTCCCCAGGGCTTACAGGTTGGCACAAAGGTTATTTCCGGTGATGCTGTTGCGCCTGAAATTGGTAATGCACTTCAGATGAAGAACATGCCCCTTGGTACCAATATACACAATATTGAAATGCAGCCCGGCCAGGGCGGCAAGCTGGTACGCAGCGCAGGCGCTTCTGCACAGCTTACCAACAAAGAAGATTTGTACGCGGTAATTAAAATGCCAAGCGGCGAATTAAGAAAAATATTGATTAACTGCTATGCAACTGTAGGCGTTGTGTCAAACAGCGACCACAACCTGGAAACTGCAGGTAAAGCAGGTGTTAGCAGGTGGAAGGGTATTCGCCCACGCAACCGTGGTGTGGCTATGAACCCGGTAGATCACCCAATGGGTGGTGGTGAAGGTAAAGCTTCAGGCGGTCATCCGCGCAGCAGAACTGGCAAGTATGCCAAGGGTGAAAAAACAAGGCAGAGAGGAAAAGGCAGTGATAAACTGATTATACAGAGAAGAGACGGGAAGAAATTAACTAAATAATTTGAAAATGCGGCAGCAGGAGGTTATCCTCAAAGCCACACATAAAAATTGCTCAAATTAACTAATTAGTACTATGGGTCGTTCGATTAAAAAAGGTCCTTATGTTGATGTAAAGCTTGAAGGTAAAGTTCTTACCATCAACGAGGGTAAAGCAAAAAAGTCCGTGATTAAAACATGGAGCCGCCGTTCAACCATTACACCGGATTTTGTTGGGCACACATTTGCGGTGCACAACGGTAACAAATTTATACCGGTATATGTAACTGAATTTATGGTGGGCCATAAGCTGGGCGAATTTGCGCCTACGCGCAACTTTAAAGGACACGCAGGAACAAAGAAATAGTAAAACGGTTTAAAGTTTAATGTTTTGTGTTCTGTGTTTGGAACATAAAACGTAAAACCCAAAACCCAAAACATACAAAGAAATGGAAGCTGTAGCTAAACTTAATAATTATCCCACGGGGCCGCGCAAAATGCGTTTGCTGGCTGATGTGATACGTGGAATGGAAGCCGAAAAAGCATTGGCTATTTTGGAACATCACCCGCAACACAGTGCTGTGCCTTTGGCAAAATTGCTTAAGAGTGCGGTAAATAACTGGGAACAGAAAAATAACGGCCAGAGCGCAGCAGATGCAGGCCTTATAGTTAAAACAGTGTTTGTAGATGGTGGCCGCGTTTTAAAACGTATGCGTCCTGCACCGCAGGGCCGTGGTTACAGGGTACGCAAGCGCAGCAACCACGTAACAATAATAGTTGACACAAAACAATAATTAAGAAAGTCAAATTAACAATATGGGTCAAAAAGCAAATCCTATTGGTAACAGGTTAGGTATCATCCGCGGATGGGAAAGCAACTGGTATGGCAGCAAACGCGACTATGCCGGTAAACTTATCGAAGATCATAAGATAAGAACCTACCTTAATGCACGTATCAATAAAGGCGGTATAGCTAAAATAGTTATTGAGCGTACGCTGGGCAAGCTTATCATAACCATTCATACTTCCAAGCCTGGTATCATCATTGGTAAAGGTGGTAACGAAGTTGACCGTATAAAAGAAGAACTTAAGAAATTAACCAATAAGGACGATGTTCAGATTAACATCCTGGAAATACGCCGTCCTGAACTGGATGCCAATATAGTGGGCGATACCATTGCGAGGCAGATTGAGAACCGCATTAACTACAAGCGTGCTATTAAAATGGCTATTGCTTCAACGTTAAGAATGGGTGCAGAAGGTATTAAAATAAAAGTATCCGGCCGTTTGGGCGGTGCTGAAATTGCCCGTACTGAAGAAATTAAACAAGGCCGCGTGCCATTGCATACTTTCCGTATGGATATTGACTACGCTTCAGTATTTGCTTTAACCGTTTATGGTAAAATAGGCATTAAAGTGTGGATATGTAAAGGCGAAGTTTTAGGGAAGCGCGAGCTTAACCCCAACTTTACCGGCGGTAAAAGTGATTTGAGCGACAGGAGAGAAAGAAGGGATGACGACCGTATGGACCGCCATGACAGGGGTGACCGCAGGGGCGGAGACAGGAGAGATGACCGCAGAGGCGGTGGTGGCAGGGATAACCGTGGTGGTGGAATACCCGGTGGTGCCGGAAGAGGCGGAAGGAGATAACAACCGCAGGTGGCCGGTTACTGAGAAACAGGTTACCGGTATGCGAATAAACAAATTGATTAAAACAGGAAACTGGAAACCGGCAACGGGTAACTGGTTACAATAAAGGATACGAAAAATGTTACAGCCAAAAAGAACAAAGCACAGAAAGGCGCAAAAGGGTCGCATTAGAGAAGTAGCCAAAAGAGGTACATCTATTGCATTCGGTTCTTACGCTTTAAAAGCTGTGGAAGCCATCTGGTTAACAAACCGCCAGCTTGAAGCTGCCCGCCAGGCTATGACGCGTGCTATGAAACGTGAAGGTAATGTGTGGATACGTATATTTCCTGATAAGCCGATAACTAAAAAGCCGCAGGAAGTGAGGATGGGTAAAGGTAAAGGTAACCCCGAGTACTTTGCCGCTGTTGTTGAGCCGGGCCGTATATTATTTGAATGCGACGGCGTTTCAGAAACCACTGCCAAAGAGGCAATGGAACTGGCAGCGCAAAAGCTACCGATTAAAACAAAATTTATTGTAAGAAGAGACTTACAAGCATAGAAATTTGAAAATTTGAAAATGTGCTGATTTCAAAATACGGTTTGCACATTAACGTTCAAATTCTCAAATAGTCAAATTGTCAAATAAAAGAATATGGCTAAGCATATAGAATTTAACAGGAGCCTGAAAGACTTAAACGTAAACGACCTTACTGCCCGCATTAAGGAAGATGAGGTTCGTTTAAAAAAGCTGGAGTTTGCACACGCAATTTCTCCGCTGGAAAACCCAATGAGCATTCGTGCTCTTCGCAAGGACCTTGCCCGTTTAAAAACAGAAGTTAGAAAAAGGCAACTGGAAACAAAATAAATGTGTGGCGCGTTTCGCCACCGGTAAAAGATAAAAGCTAAAAAAATGGCTGAAAGAAATTTGCGTAAAACAAGGATAGGGGTTGTAAGCAGCAACAAAATGACAAAAACCATTACTGTTGCCGTTGAAAGAAGAGTAAAACACCCCATCTATGGTAAGTTCGTAAAAAAGACTACCAAATTCCACGCTCATGATGAAAAAAATGAGTGCACCGTTGGTGACGTGGTTAAAATAATGGAAACCCGCCCGCTTAGCAAAACAAAGCGCTGGAGGCTGGTTGAAATTGTAGAAAAAGCAAAATAGTAAAAGCTGTCGGCTGTAAGCCGTAGCCTAAGTAATAAATATTTTCTTCATGCTTAAAGCGTGAAGCGTAAAGCTTAAAGCTAAATAAAAATGATTCAGCAGGAAAGCAGGCTAAATGTAGCTGATAACAGTGGCGCTAAAGAGGTACTTTGTATAAGGGTACTGGGTAACAGCGGCCAGGATTACGCTAAAATCGGCGACAAAATAGTAGTAACTGTAAAAGATGCTATACCCGCAGGCGGTATTAAAAAAGGTACAGTAAGCAAAGCCGTTATTGTACGCACGAAAAATAAGTTACGCCGTAAAGATGGCACTTATATACGTTTTGATGACAATGCAGTTGTGTTGCTTAACAATGCTGATGAACCAAGGGGTACACGTATTTTCGGGCCGGTAGCAAGGGAGTTAAGGGATAAAGGGTATATGAAGATTATTTCACTAGCGCCCGAAGTATTATAATATATCTTTGCACCCCCTTTTTTAAAGGCGGTGTAAAAAATAATAGTCAAACGGTTTAGAGTTTTATGTTCTGTGCTGGAAAAACATAAAACATAAACACAGAACACAAAACAAATTAAAGAGATAAATCAACAGCGATGAGCAACAGATTTAAACCTAAATACAATATCAAGAAAGGCGACCAGGTTGTCGTTATATCCGGTGCTGCAAAGGCAAGGAAAGATGACAGCGGTAAAATGGTTTACAAGCCACGCCAGGTACTTGAAGTATTGCTGGACGAAGGCCGTGTAATTGTAGAAGGTGTTAATATAGTAACAAAGCACACAAAGCCTTCGGCACGTAATACCAAAGGCGGTATTATAAAAAAGGAAGCGCCTATACATATTAGTAATGTAATGCTTTGGGATGCCAAGGCCGGCGCGCCTGCTAAGGTAAAACGCAGCCGTGAAGAAGGAAAATTAGTACGTATATCAAAAAAATCTGGGGAGGTCATTAAATAATGAGTACCACAAAATATACTCCGAGATTAGCAAGCAGGTATCAACAGGAAGTTATACCAGCCTTAATGAAAAAATTTGGCTATAAAAGCATCATGCAGGCGCCAAAGCTTGAAAAAATTTGTGTTAACCGCGGTGTTAACGGTGCTGTGGCTGATAAAAAGGCAGTTGATGTTGCAGTGGATGAACTGAGCAATATCACAGGTCAAAAAGCGGTACCTACCCTGAGCAAAAAGGATATTTCAAACTTCAAATTGCGTAAGGGCATGCCAATTGGTGCACGTGTTACTTTGCGCGGTGAAAGGATGTACGAATTTTTGGATCGCCTCGTGTCTATCGCCCTGCCACGTGTACGTGACTTTAAAGGTATAAGCGATAAGGCATTTGATGGCCGTGGTAACTATACCCTCGGTATTACTGAGCAAATCATTTTCCCGGAAATTGATATTGATAAGGTAGCCAAGATAACAGGTATGGATATAACATTTGTTACAACAGCCAATACAAATGAAGAGGCGTATGAACTGCTGAAAGAAATGGGTTTGCCTTTTAAAAACGCTAAAAAAGATAACCAGTAATAAATCCCAAAGCCAAAAGGCTTTGAAATTTTAATCAAATATGGCTAAAGAATCAATAAAAGCAAGGCAAAGAAAACGCGAAGCAATGGTGGCAAAATATGCGGAAAAACGTGCCGCATTAAAAGCTGCCGGCGACTATGCTGCGTTGGATAAATTACCGCGCAATGCTTCACCGGTTCGGTTAAAAAACCGTTGCCAGTTAACAGGCCGTCCAAAGGGTTATATGCGGTACTTCGGTATCAGCCGTATAACATTCCGCGATATGGCACTTGACGGTAAAATTCCGGGTGTAACAAAAGCGAGCTGGTAATACCTGCTTCATCCCGCCTGGCGGGATATAATTCAAGAATTGTAAAAAATATAGATAAGCCCCCTAAATTGGGGGTGGAGGTAAAAATATGGTAACTGATCCTATAGCAGACTTCCTTACACGGGTTCGTAATGCGCAGTTAGCCGGCCACAGGCTGGTAGAAATACCCGCTTCTAATTTGAAGAAGCGTATCACTGAAATCTTATACGAGCAGGGGTACATCCTTAAGTATAAGTTTGAAGATGACAACAAACAAGGGGTTATAAAGATCGCTTTAAAATACGATCCTGCAACCAGGCAACCTGCTATCCGTTCCCTGGAAAGAGTAAGCCGCCCCGGTTTGCGCCAGTACGCAAAACCTGCTGACTTTAAAAGGGTTATTAATGGCCTTGGTGTTGCTATCATCAGCACATCAAAGGGTGTGATGACAGACAAGCAGGCAAAAGCTGAGAAAGTTGGCGGTGAAGTGCTTTGTCATATTTATTAGGCATTATTTTACTTACCATGTATTGGTAAGTATTTAGAATAAGTTTTTCAATACATTAAGCCGGACATACACGGCTGACCGGTTGAAAAGCAATTTAGATTAACAATTAAAATTTATTGTATGTCTCGTATAGGTAAACAGCCCGTTAATTTTCCAAAAGGTGTAGCCATAACGGTTGGTAAAGACAATGTTGTAACGGTAAAAGGACCTAAAGGCGAACTTTCACAAGCTATTGACCGCGATATTAAAGTAGAAGTAGCTGAAGGAGCGCTTAATCTTGCTCGTCCTACTGACCAGATTCGTCACCGCGCATTGCATGGGTTATCCCGCGCATTGTTGGCAAATCTCGTAAAGGGGGTAACTGAAGGATATAAAAAGGAACTTGAACTGGTAGGGGTTGGTTACAAAGCTGCCAATACCGGCAATTTGCTGGACCTTTCATTGGGCTATTCTCACAATATTATTATTGAAGTGCCTAAAGAACTTAAGGTAGCTACCCTTACAGAAAAGGGCCAGAACCCTAAGATTTTTCTTGAAGGTACTGACAAGCAGTTGCTGGGCCAGGTGGCCGCCAAGATACGCAGCCTGCGTAAACCGGAACCTTATAAAGGTAAAGGTGTTAAGTATAAAGATGAAGTTATTCGTCGTAAGGCTGGTAAGGCTGCTGGTAAATAAATTTTAAATTAATTCCCGGCAGTATCGGGAATATAAATACAACAGAAATGGACGCTAAAGTTATAAGAAGGCAAAAGATACGTTACAGGACACGTAAGAAAATTGCCGGTACACCTCAAAAACCCAGGTTATCTGTATTCCGCAGCAATACCGACATATACGCCCAGTTAATTGACGATGTTAACGGTGTTACTGTAGCTTCTGCAAGTACAAAGGAAAAAGATATTGCCGCTCAAAACATTAACAAAGTAGAAAAAGCTAAACTTGCCGGTGCTGCATTAGCCCGCAAAGCCTCTGAGCTTGGGTTGTCAGCGGTTGTATTTGACCGCAGCGGCTACCTGTACCATGGCCGTGTTAAAGCAGTTGCCGATGGTGCAAGGGAAGGCGGGTTACAATTCTAATTTTAAATTTTTCAAATTGCAATAATGGCAAGAGTAAACGTAAATAAAGTTAAAGCAGCCGGCGAGATTGAGCTTAAAGAGAAAGTGGTGGCTATAAACCGCGTGGTTAAAACCACAAAGGGTGGCCGTACCTTCAGCTTTTCAGCCCTGGTAGTGGTAGGAAATGAAAATGGCATTGTAGGCCAGGGTTTGGGCAAGGCGAAAGAAGTGCAGGAAGCAATTACAAAAGGTATTGAAGATGCCAAGAAGAACTTGGTAAAAGTACCTGTAATGCACGGCACAATTCCGCACGACCAGCTTGCTAAAGAAGGCGCTGCAAAGGTTTTAATTAAACCCGCTGCACATGGTACTGGTGTAATAGCCGGGGGCAGCATGCGTGCTGTACTTGAAAGTGCCGGTATTACCGACGTGCTGGCAAAAAGCCTTGGTTCGGCTAACCCGCATAACGTGGTTAAAGCAACGCTTAAAGCATTAACCCTGCTTCGCGAACCACTGGCCGTGGCTAAAAACCGTAACATACAGTTAAAGAAAGTATTTAACGCTTAAATTCCTGCCCCTGGGGGGCAAGAATCCGTTAATGATATTTGTTCAACACAGGCTTAACTTAAGCCTGTATTTAAATACTCCCTTTAGGGATGGGTTTATGAAAAAGATTAAAATTACACAGGTTAAAAGCGGTATTGACAGGCCGGAGCGCCAGAAGCTAACTTTAAAGGCTTTAGGGCTTAATAAACTGCATGCCACTAAAGAAGTTGAGGCAACTCCGCAAATACTCGGCATGGTGCGCAAAGTTGAGCACCTTGTTAAAGTAGAGGAGTTAGCGTAATAATTTGAAAATGAGGTGATTTGGGAGTTTAAATGCTGCAAGTTGGTTTTAGATTTCCTGTTTAATAATCACAAGTACCGTTTTCAAATCTTCAAATGCTGAAATTTTTCAATTAAAATAGCGAGGGGCGATTACCCCGTTGAGTTAAAAAATCAATATAATGAAACTGCACAATTTAAAACCCGCTAAAGGTTCAGTACACAAAGAAAAACGTTTGGGCCGCGGTGAAGCAAGTGGTAAAGGCGGCACATCTACAAAAGGTAATAAAGGTGGCCAGAGCCGTACCGGTTATAAGAGCAAAATGGCCCATGAAGGTGGCCAGATGCCTATTCAAAGAAGGATACCTAAGCGTGGTTTTACCAACAATAATAAAGTTTACTACAAAGTTTTCAATCTCGGTCAAATTGGTGAATTGGCTGAAAAGTATGGTATTACTGAATTTACCACTGAAACCTTATATATTAATGGCCTTATAAGCAAAACTGATAAGGTAAAAGTATTGGGCAACGGTGAATTAACAGCTAAACTGGTTTTTAAAGTAAACGCTGTTAGTGAAAAGGCAAAATCAGCCATTGAAGCCGCTGGTGGAAGTGTTGAGGTTTTGAAATAAAATTTCACGATATTTGCATGACGCATCTAAACGGTGCGTCTTTTTGGTTTTGAGGTAATAACGCATACAAACAAGATTAAGTGAAAAAGTTTATTCAGACATTACGAAATATCTGGACTATTGAGGAGTTGAAAACCAAGATTATTGTTACTGTAACATTGATTTTGGTTTACCGTTTTGGTACGCACATAGTCCTGCCCGGTATAGACCCAACAAAACTTGATGCATTAAAAGAAACTACCAACAGCAATGGCCTTCTCGGTTTGCTGGATGGTTTTTCTGGCGGTGCATTTTCCCGCGCTTCCATTCTCACTCTGGGTGTAATGCCTTATATCTCTGCTTCTATCTTTATGCAGTTGATGACTATCCTTGTTCCTCAAATGCAAAAATTACAGAAAGAAGGTGAAAGCGGCCGTAAGAAAATAAACCAGTGGACACGTTACCTTACTGTAATAGTTACTTTTTTCCAGGCTGGTGCGTATGTTACTTATCTTACAAACAGCTACGGCAATGCCATTATTGACGCATACAGGGGCTTATTCCTTTATTCAACAGTTATATTGCTTACAGCAGGTACATTATTTGTAATGTGGCTTGGTGAGAAGATACAGGATAAAGGCCTTGGTAACGGTACCTCAATCATCATCATGGTAGGTATCCTTGGCCGTTTGCCAGATTCATTTATGCAGGAAGTACAAAGCAAGGCTGCAGGGAGCGGTGGAGGTGGTTTGTTAAAGTTGATGATTGAAATAGCCTTCCTTATCGCCGTAATTGTTGGTCTTATAATATTGGTTCAGGGTGTTAGAAAGATACCTGTAAACTATGCAAAACAAATTGTTGGTAACAGGCAATTTGGCGGCGCAAGGCAGTTTCTGCCATTAAAGGTTAACAGTGCAGGTGTAATGCCAATCATCTTTGCACAGGCAATCATGTTCCTGCCTACATTGTTTTCATTCAGCAACGCTACAAAGGGTATCGGTAAAGTTTTTTCTGACCATAGTAACGGCTGGTACATGCTTGTGTACGCTGTAATGGTTATTGCGTTTACATTCCTGTACACTGCGTTAATCTTCAACCCAAAACAAATGAGTGAGGATTTGAAACGCAACAATGGTTTTATTCCAGGTGTTAAACCCGGTCAGCCTACTGCAGATTATATAGGTACCATTATGGACAGGATAACATTGCCCGGCGCTGTATTACTTGCTTTTGTGGGTATATTACCAGGCTTTGCACAGTTACTCGGCGTTACTTCACAGTTCAGTACTTTTTTCGGTGGAACATCGCTTTTGATTATGGTGGGCGTTATATTAGATACATTACAGCAGATAGAAACACATTTGCTCATGCGCCAGTACGATGGTTTAATGAAAGGTGGCCGCCTGCAGGGAAGACAAACAGCAACGCCGGCAAGCTATTAATAAATTGGTTTTACCATTAATATACTAACCTGTTGGGCTAACCCGGCAGGTTATTTTTTATCCTTCCCTAAAGGACAAAAAATAGTAATTACAAGGTAGTCAACGGATAAAATATCCTTTAAGGGAAAGGTGATGAGCAGAAGAATAAACGGTATGATTATATATAAAACAGAAGCTGAAATAGCTTTAATGAAACAAAATGCAACGTTGGTCAGCACTATATTGGCCGAGGTGGCAAAAATGCTTAAGCCGGGAATAACTACTTTGCAGGTTGACCAGCTTTGTAAGAAAATAATACTTGACAATAAAGCTATACCAACGTTCTATAATTACCGGGGTTATCCTTTTAATATATGCGCGTCAGTAAATGATGTTGTTGTACATGGCTTTCCTAATAACGTCGCGTTGAAGGACGGAGATATAGTATCTATAGACCTTGGGGTAACAAAAAATGGATTTGTTGGGGAGCATGCATATACATTTGTTTTGGGTAATGCTAGTGAAGAAGTTTTAAAACTGGTACGGGTCACCAAAGATTCATTATATAAAGGGATAGAAAAAGCTATCGCCGGTAATCGCATAGGCGACATTGCTTTCGCTATACAAGATTACACCGAACGCCAGCATAGGTATGGTGTTGTAAGAGAACTGGTGGGGCACGGTGTTGGGAAGAACATGCACGAAGACCCGCAGGTACCAAATTTTGGCAAACGCGGCTCAGGCCCAAAATTGAAAGAGAACGTAGTGCTGGCTATAGAGCCTATGATTAATATGGGTTCAAAAGATGTTTATACCGAAGACGATGGCTGGACTGTACGAACCAGGGACGGAAAGCCATCTGTACACTTTGAACACAATGTTTGTGTTAAGCGCAATAAAGCTTTATTATTGTCTGACTACAGTATAATTGAGGCTGCCGAAAAGACTAACGCCAATTTAAATACAAGCTATTAAAAGCATCGGCTTATTTAGGATTGAAATCTTTTTTGGGCAAGGTGGCTTTTCTTCATTATGTTTCAAAATGCAAAACGCCTTTTTGTGGGCGGCATACTACCATAACAGTTAATTCCGGGCAGCATGAGCAATAAAAAAAAGCTGGTAGTTGTAGGAGGCGGCGCTGCCGGTTTTTTTTGCGCGGTTAATGCGGCACGGTTAAACCCTGCTCTTCAGGTTACCATTGTTGAGAAAAGCAATAAGTTGTTAAGTAAAGTAAAGGTTAGCGGCGGGGGCAGGTGTAATGTTACACATGCCTGTTTTGAAATTGGTGAACTGGTAAGGCAGTATCCGCGTGGGCAAAACTTTTTAAAAAAAGCTTTTCATTGGTTTAATACAAATGACACGGTGGCGTGGTTTGAGGGAAGGGGTGTAAAACTGAAAATGGAAGCTGATGGCAGAATGTTTCCTGTAACAGACAGTTCACAAACAATAATTGACTGCCTGCTTAGAGAAGCCGACAGGTACGGTGTAAAAGTATTGGTGCAAACTGAAATAAAGCGTATTGAGCATGATGGCGATGGTTTTATGTTGCATACTAACGCCTCAACTTTAACAGCCGATTTTCTGTGTATTGCCTGTGGGGGATATTCAAAGGCTGCTCACTTTGACTGGTTAAAGCAAACGGGCCATTCAATTGAAGACCCTGTGCCTTCATTATTTACCTTTAACATGCCCGGTAACGCTATTACCAAATTGATGGGTGTAAACCTGCCGGGTGTTACGATAAAAATTGCCGGAAGCAAGCTGCAGCAAACAGGGCCGGTATTGATTACTCATTGGGGCCTCAGCGGGCCTGTGGTGCTAAAATTGTCGGCATGGGCAGCCAGAGAATTAGCAGCCTGTTCATATCAATTTTCGGTCATTGTACATTGGCTGGCCAAATTTAGTGAACGGGAACTGCGTGAAGAAATACAGGAATTAAGGAATGCCTTCGGTTCTCAAAGAATCAGCGCAAGAAACAGCTTTGGTATACCCAGCCGCTTATGGTTGTATTTTTTGGCTATTTGCCATATTAGCGAAGGCTTAAACTGGGCCGATTTGCCGGCAAAACAGCAACAGCAGTTAATACAAGTGCTATCGGGGCAAGTGTTTAACGTAAGTGGTAAAACAACATATAAAGAAGAATTTGTTACCTGTGGCGGTATAAAACTTAGCGAGATTGAGGCTAACAGTATGCAAAGTAAAATTATACCTAAATTGTTTTTTGCAGGAGAGATAATGGATGTGGATGGAGTTACCGGCGGCTTTAATTTTCAACATGCCTGGACAAGCGGTTTTATAGCAGCCCAGGCAATAGCTCAAAATAGTTAGTGATTATCAAAAAAGCCAACCTGCCGTAAAAAAGCCACCTGGTCAAAATAGCTTACTGAACTCGTTATTTTGTTACCGGCAATGCTATAAATAGTTACCCCTTTTAAATTATAGTCTTTCCCCCGCATATACGCGGGCGTACCTTCTTCAGGGTTTGAGAATTTGCCACCGAAAGTGTATTCAACAATAACTTTAGTACCGGCAGCAATAATATTTGTTATCTCAAAATGTATATCAGGAGTTCCTTTAAAATAACGGCTGTATACGGTTATTGCCGCCTGCCTGCCGGTTTGAATGCCTTCCCAATTAGGCGACTGAAGTTTGACAGAATCAGCAAAAAAAGCGCCTGCCACAATAGAATCATGTTTATTAAGCACGGCGAACAGGCTATATATTAACCGGCTGTTATCACCTGCTTTTTGTGCGGTTGCGGGTAATATATAAAGCTGCAAAAGCAGCAGGAAAAGTAAAGAAGGCATAACATTTTTCATGCAGTTGTAATTTTACAGGCAAATAAAATTTTATACTTCGGCTACAACAAACACACTTCCGCAAACCAATATTAAGTCTTCTTTACGGGCATGTTGCTTAGCGGTATTTAATGCTTCAGCTACCGTTTCAAACGTTTGGCCGCGTAAACCCATGCCTTCGGCAATTTTCGCCAACTCTGCTTCCGGAAGGGCCCTTGGCAGTTGCGCACGGGTAAAATAATAGTTTGCATATTTTGGCAGTAATGCAAGAACTGCTGAAACATCCTTGTCTTTTACCATGCCAATAACAATATGCAATATGCTGAAAGTGCTCAATTCAAGTTGCTCCGTAACCTGTTTTATCCCGTCAATATTATGGGCTACATCAAGTACTATGGTCGGGTGCTGTTGTATAACTTCCCACCGTCCGTGCAGACCGGTTGTTTTTCCGGCATGTGCAAGACCTTTTTCAATATTTTCATTATTTATGTGCCAGCCCTGCTGTTGTAACAGGTGTACGGCTTCAAGCACTGTAAGTATATTTTTAGTTTGGTAAACGCCTGGCAGGTCGAGCCGGTAGCTTTTACGTTCGCCTGTTTGCTTTTCCGCAACAGAAACTTGCAGGTGATGGTTGCTATAGTTCCAGCCAGGTACATATCTTTTCTCTTCCGCAAAAGTTATAGGGGCTGCCATTTCCATAGCCCTCCCTTCAAAAACCGGCCTTGTTTCTGGTAATGCTTCACCCACAACCACCGGCACATTCATTTTTATTATACCGGCTTTTTCAAACGCTATTTTTGGCAGCGTATCACCAAGCATTTGCACATGGTCCAATCCTATATTGGTAATAACGCTTAGTTCGGGGATGATAATGTTGGTACTGTCTAACCTGCCTCCTAACCCAACTTCAATAACGGCAACATCTATCTTCTCGCTGGCAAAATATTCAAATGCCATAGCCACAGTTATTTCAAAAAATGAGGGTTGAAGGGATTCTGTCAGCGGCTTGATTCTTTCAGTAAAACTCACCACAAAATCCCGGGTGCACATTTCCCCATTAATTTTTATTCGCTCTCTAAAATCTTTTAAGTGAGGTGAAGTATACAGGCCGGTTTTGTAGCCGGCATGCTGTAAAATGGAGGAAAGCATGTGCGAGGTTGACCCTTTGCCGTTAGTGCCTGCAATATGAATACTCTTAAATTTTTCCTGCGGGTTGCCCAGTGCATTGCACAGTGTGATAGTATTGGTAAGACCTTCTTTGAATGCCTGGCTACCTATGCGGCTAAACATAGGTAATTTTTTATAGAGGTAATCGAGTGTTTCCTGGTAAGTCATTAAGCAAAATAACAAACTTATCCCTTTGGATTTTCAAAGCGTATTTTCAGCCTGCCTGTTTGAACGCTGGTGCCTTTAGAAAAAGTAACCTGCATTGCCCTTCTAACAGCAATTTTGTCAATTTCAGGGTTACCGCTTGGCAAGTCGAGAACAGCGTTTGTAACTTTTCCATTTTCATCAACGGTAACCCTTACCAATACAGTTCCACCGTGAGAGTAAGAATCTTCAAAATGGAAATTACCTGCTACCCTTCTGCCTGAAAGGCCGTCGGTAATACTTACACCGCCATTGCCGGAATAGTTATTTGAATTGGGATTGCCGTTTGGATTGCCCTGATCTCCGTTACCGTTAGAGATACCTTGATTGCGGACTTTATTAAAAGGATCTGAGTTATTGCCTCCTTCGCTTGTTTTCTTTAGCACCCCCATTTGCGCTTTGGGTTTTGGCGGTGAGGGTGGCGCCGACGTTATCACCTTAGGTTTTTTTGCCTTTACCGTATTATTGGTATTTTTTGGAGTTTTCTTTTCCGGTTTTGGGGACGTATTTACCGGGGTTGCATTTTCGTCGTTATTTGGAATTACCTCTGGCTGTGTTTCAGCTACTTGTTGCGCGGCAGGCGGAGGGTTATTCGTGGTTGCTTCAGCTTGTGACGGTTCACCAGGCAGTTGCGGCGCTACTGACCCTAAACCCTGGTCACTGTTACCAAGGTTCACCTCAACTCCTAAATCGGTCGGTTCGGGAGGTAACTGGGGTAGTGTCCAGCTAATGAGGAAGAATACAAGGAAAATGGCTACCGTAATTGCCACTGTTATACCCGCGGCTTTTAAATTTTTGCTTTTTTCAAACTTGCTTTCCGGTAAACTACTCATGACTACAAATATAACGGTAGAGTGAAATATTTAGTGTTATAGTGAAGCTAATCAACTAAAAAGAGAAATTTATAATTTCCTTACTTTAACATTATGTTAACAAAAAAACAAAGACAATTTCTATGCTGCCGGATGTTTTAAATGGTTTCTTTTATATAATTGTTCGTTTAATTTTTTGGTTATAATAGTGGTACAAAAATAAAATTGTAATTTTGTAACCCGTACCATTTTTCAACATTGGTTGAAACCAACTTAATGCCCTGGGGATTAAAATGATAAACCTGGACAACGTCTTGTTGCTTACGCAGATTACTTTTCCATTGATAGTAGTAGTTTTTGTTATTGCCTTTACGGTAGGGTTTCTAATAAAATTGCAGAAAGCCAGTAGTTCGTCAAAAACACTTGCTAAGTTGCAAAAAGAAAAGAACCTTAATAAAGACCGTATCACTGCTTTAAATGAAAGGCTTTCTATCCTCGAGAAGAATAGTTCCGGCACTGCGAAAGGTGAGCAGGATGAAAAAAAATAGTCAGCTGGTTGATTTTCTATCAAATCGTTGTATAACCCGGCGCTGATCTATTGCGGAATATCACATATCACTTGTATAAAACCTGCACAGTTTCCCTGGTTTGTTGCTTTAAAACAATCTCCTTTTCCGTCGTCATTTTATCAAGCAAGCCTGCAGTAAAGTGACGAATTGTTAGTAAACTCAACCCTTTTTCAACTGCCACATCAAAAATTTCCGAAGCCTCTGCCGCAAGCTGCTCAATTTTTTCAGTTTTATCATCAAGGCATAATTGCAGGCTTATAGCACCGGTTTGTATAAGATTGGGTTTTATTTTTACCTGTGCAAAAATTTCGTATAGACGACTTATTGGCTTCTCACCAACAAAAGAAAAGTCCTGGCTATGCAAGTGCATTAATGCCTGGTATTTTTTAATGATAACGATCGGCGGAAGGTTTTTTGCTTTTTTCTTGGTAATTACAGTGCCGGGCAATGATGCGTCAAGAAAACACTTTACCTGCAACGGTATTCCTTTATTCTCCAGCGGTTTAATTGTTTTTGGATGAATAACCTGGGCCCCATAATAGGCCATTTCAATCACTTCATCAAAACTCAGTTCTCTTATAAATTGTGCATCGGCAAACTCTTTAGGGTCGGCGCTCATCACGCCTTCAACATCTTTCCAGATGGTAAGGCTTTCGGCATTTAAGAGATTTGCAAAAATAGCAGCGGTAAAATCACTTCCTTCGCGGCCTAGTGTTGTACTTTCATTTTCGTCTGTGCTGCCAATAAAGCCCTGCGTAACTATTATTTTGGTCTTGTCAAATGCGGGCACAATTAATTCGGCTGTTTTTTTAGCCGTATAACTCCAGTTAATGCCGGCGTCCCTGAAATTGTCATCGGTTCGCAACACGTCCCGCACATCTATCCACGTATTGTTAACCTTACATTCATTTAAGTAGAAGCTTATAATGCAGGTACTTAAAAGCTCCCCGCAACAAACTACCTGGTCATAATAATAGTCATAGGGTTTTACAGGCTTGTCGTGCAGCAGCCATTCAACCTCTGTAAAAAAGTTATTTAATTCAGCAATACAGGCATTAAAATGGGTCACCAGCAGGTATTTCGCCGTAGTTAAATGTTGATTTTTAATTACTTCAAACAGACGCAAAGCATCCTCCTTATTGCCGGCGTAAAATGCCTCTGCCACTTTTTCCAGCGCGTTAGTTGTTTTGCCCATCGCCGAAATAATAATCATCAGCTCATCGCCGGGGTAAAAACTTATGATGTTTTTCATATTTTCAATCCGCTCTATGCTGTTAACGCTCGCACCGCCAAACTTGAAAACTTTCATAATGCAACACTTTAATATGGTAACAAATATAGGCGAGTAATAGATTGTTTTTGCCGAAGCCGGCCTGTTTTATACTGCTATAACCACGTATAAACGTTTTAAAAATCAAACCTGAGATATTTCTGGTATGAAACTTGAATAATGGTATAATACTTAAAGTAATTTTCTATGAAGGCATATAAATCTCTTTACCCTTTAGTATTTCTCTTATTCGTTTTATCAATCTCCTCCTGTCATCGTAAAACAATACCGGCATCATCGGGTAGCGAAGGCAAAACGCACAGCAACGGGCAGATTGATTTGAGAAATATGGAGAATGATATTTTGGTGTATGTAAACGAACACCGTAGGGCCGTAGGTTTGCATGACCTGCAAATGCTAAATGTTGCTTCGGTTGAAGCTGCGAAACATAGCGCAGATATGGCAACGCGCCGTGTACCATTTGGCCATTCCGGTTTTCAAAACCGGGTTTCAATTATTTCACGGTCCCTGGGTTCTGTGTCAGCAGCGGCTGAAAATGTCGCGGATGGAAAGCTTACCGCAAGGCAGGTAGTTGATGGTTGGTTGCACAGCCCCGGTCATAAGAAAAATATGGAAGGCAATTATTCGCTAACGGGCATTGGCATTGCTACTGACGCTGGCGGGGTAATTTATTTTACACAGATTTTTGTACGTAAGTAATTATTTTATCTGGTATAATGTCTTTAAAATAGTGATTTTCCAAACTGCTTTTCCCCTGTTCAACAGTTAACTTGCATTACTACCGGCAAGGTTTAATAACTGTTGTATGATTGAAATAATTGATTACGAAGACAGGTATCATGAAGATTTCAGGCAATTGAACCTGGAATGGCTTGAAAAGTACCAGCTTATTGAAGAACATGACTTTGAAGTATTAAATAACCCGCTGGAAATAATAGCAGGCGGAGGATGTATATTTTTGGCCAGGCTGAATAAAGCCATTATAGGTACTGCTGCATTGGTAAAAATGACAGAAGGTATATATGAGCTGGTAAAAATGACGGTGACCCCGCACATGCGTGGAGCCGGCATTGGTAAAATATTAATAGAGCATTGCATTGAAAAGGCAAAGCAACTAAATGCTGAAAAAATAATTTTATACTCCAGTACCAAACTTCAGACAGCGGTAATGATGTATGAAAAATATGGGTTTAAACATATTCCGCTTATTAACAGCCCGTTTATTACCGCCGATATAAAAATGCAGTTATCTTTATAGCCTAATAATGGTTATGGAGAAGATAATTATATCGGTAAAAAACCTTGTAAAAAAATATGGCAAACTCGATGCCGTAAAGGGAATAAATTTTGATGTTTACGAGGGTGAAATATTTGGGTTATTAGGCCCCAATGGCGCAGGAAAATCTACTACGCTGGAGATTATAGAAACTTTACGCGATAAAACAAGCGGCGAAGTTACGGTTGATGGGCTGGACCTTGATAAGTACCCAAACGAGATAAAGAAAATTATAGGTGTGCAGCTGCAAACATCCGGCTATTACCCAAATTTGAACCTGGTTGAACTGCTGCAGTTGTTTGCAGGCTTGTATAATAAAAAGATAGAACCCCTGAAATTGCTTGAAACAGTTAACCTGACTGATAAAGCTAAAAGTAAGTTTAAAGAGTTGAGCGGCGGCCAAAAACAGCGATTCTCTATTGCTACTACGCTTATCAATACCCCTAAAATTATTTTTCTTGATGAACCAACTACGGGTTTAGACCCGCAGGCAAGGAGAAATTTGTGGGACCTTATAAGAGAAATAAGGCAGAAGGGGACAACTGTAATTATAACCACACATTATATGGATGAAGCGGAAATTTTGTGTGACAGGGTGGCTATTATAGATGCCGGCCAAATAATTTCACTTGCATCTCCCGATAAATTAATCGATGACCTTGTTGCCACTGGCTTCGAAAGACCACGGGAGGTAAAAAAGGCTAACCTGGAAGATGTGTTTATTAACCTAACAGGTAAAAATTTACGCGAGGATTAATATTTCCCATTCATCATAATATATAAACTGCTATGCCGGAAGATTTTCAATACCCCATAGGAAAGTATGACGCAAAACCCTATTCTATAAAACAAAAAGAGCAATGGCTTGCGGACCTTAAGTTTTTACCCAATGAACTTGAATTAGCCATACAAAATTTAGACCGGCATCAATTAGATACCCCTTACCGTGAGGGTGGTTGGCGTGTACAGCAACTGGTGCACCATATTGCTGACAGCCACATAAATGCTTATGTCCGGTTCAAGTTAGGCATTACGGAAAACAACCCGCCTATAAAGCCTTACGAAGAAAAGGATTGGGCCAATCTTGCTGATGTTGATGTTTTGCCTGTAAATGTTTCTATTACGTTGCTATATGCGCTTCACCAACGCTGGGTAGCAGCTATTGAAGGCCTAAGTGATGAACAATGGCAGCGTACGGTGTACCACCCTGAACATAAGCGTGAAATGACGCTTTGGCATCTATTGGGTATGTATGCGTGGCATGGCAAACACCATGTAAGACATATAACTGCTCTGCGGGACCGGATGGGATGGTGAGCATATCTAATTGGCAAGAACAAATTATGCCTTTGAAACATTAAAGGCACAGAATTTGACTTTAGTAAAATGTAAGTAACATCCTCATTTTAAATACTCATCAGAGCAGGGCATGAAATGGAAAACACTCTCGTCAGAATATGTTTATAAAGATAACTGGTTTACCGCCCGCAGAGATACTTGCGAAAGGCCTGACGGTAAAATTGTAGAAAAGTATTATGTGCTTGAATTTCCCGAATGGGCAACAGCACTTGCAATAACCGAAGAGGGCAAAATATTAATGGTAAAACAATACAGGCACGCTTTGGGCGAGGAATGTATTGAGTTGCCGGGCGGCTGTATTGACAGTACAGACACCACTTATGAAGACGGAATCCGGCGTGAGTTACTGGAGGAAACAGGTTATTCTTTTGAAACGGTACACTATCTTGGCAAAACATCCCCTAACCCTTCAACCAACAATAACCTCATGCACATGTTTATTGCAACCGGCGGAAGAAAAGTACAGGAACAAAAGCTTGATGAAAATGAAGAAATTGAAGTAAATGAAATAACTTTTGAAGAGCTTAAAGAATTGATTGAAGAAAAGCGTATTGTACAGTCTATGCACATGACGACAATATTTTACGCACTACGCTACCTTGACAAATTGAATTATACTGGTTAAACTACCTTTTTCCCTTAATGATAATTTTCTTGGCTCGCACAACAAGATTGCCATTGAAATCAGTTCCTTCAACTATTAAAGTATATGTAGCAGCCCTGTCCGCCGCGTAAAAAGACACGGTTGCTTTGCCTGACGAATCTGTTATGATATTTGGTGCCCAGTAGATAGTGGACCGCAGGTCTGCGGAGTGATCGCTGGTATCTTTTACTGCATAGTGCGGACTATAAAATTTTGCAGGCCAGCTAAAAGGTGTTGACTTGTACAGGTAAGTGCCTGGGGTTATTTTCATGTAAGGCCCTTTGCCACCCCGGGTAGTAACTTCAATATATGCCCAGGTAAACCCCGCAGCTACATTATCATCCTTGTGATAGCGGATGTTATACGCTGCGTTATACTTTGAAGAGTAGCTTATTTCTATGCCCTTAATGTCTTCGGCAGTGTAATAATCCAGGTATGCCTTTAAAAATTGCATGTGCCTGTTTCGGGGCTCAATAGCTGGGTCCCCTTCAAACGGAATATAATCGTTGTCTACGTTAATACCATCAATTACCAGTACCACCTGTTTTTCCTGTATAAGATATTCAGGTCTGCTGGCAAAAATATCATGCGTAATGCCTAACGGTGGAAATAATCCTTCATGAAAACCAGGCAACTTCTCCTGCAGTAGGTCAAGCAGGGTTTTTTTGCCTGTCTTTTCCATGTCTGCTTCATCTAACACAATGTCTGCATTGCCGCTGCCATTAAGATTGAATGAACCATCTACCTTTTTCTTCGCTACGACTATCACCGGTGCCAGCGTCATCCCTTCTAATAATTTCTTGTCAATTTCTTGTTTTACCTGTGCGAGTGTAATCGTCGTGCTGTCAATATTTACATACCACGGCATAATTACAGGTACTTTAGGTGAAATAAATTCAGGGGGCTTAACATCATCAACAGTAATACCTGCATTAAAGCTTTTCCCCTGTTTATTTCTTGCCTGTATAAAAAATACGGGGGTGTCAATTAAAGGAAAACGATGAAAGATAAATCTCCCTGCTGCATCGGTTATTGTATCCTTGAACATTACAGGCTTTTGTGAGATAAGCCCTATATGTGCCCCAGCTATTTTTTTATTTAATACATTCGAAACTCTGCCTTTTACCATAAACTCATGCTCCGCTTCGTAAGATGGTGCAACCGGCTGAAAGATTTTATCCCATGAATAACCAATCCATCCCTGCGTTAATAATAAATTGTCTAAGGCTTCCCCGGCTATACTGTCATGGTTATAAAAATAAAACCCAGGGTCTTCTATGTAACCTTTTAGGTCGGATGACAGCAATATTTGAGAAATAATATTTTGCCCGGCAGAATCACTTTTTACCTGTGTATCGTCTGTTACCGCAATTGAGAGATTGCCATTAATACCTGCTCCGTTATTGTCGGTAAATGACAATAAAACAGCGATGCTGTCTCCTGGTGCATAAGACAAGCTGTCTGTAGAAATGTTAAATAACACGCTGTCTTTTGCTGCTATAAAAGCTAACCGCTGGCTTAGCGGGTTAAAGCCGTTCAATATGCTGAACTCTGCTATCCCTTCAGCAAATAAGGTTTTAGGTATTTTCTTTGTAATAGTATTGTTGATTTTAAAGTTTAAGCCCGCGCCATAACAAATAACATTTCTGGAGCGGGCAACCAGCCAAAGATTAGGTACATTGTCTTCAAACCCCGGCGTAACGGCAATCGTCAAGCGCAATGAATCGCTATGGTAACTATTTTCTACATGTAATGTTATCCCTGTTTGTTTTACTGCCGGTAGGGGAAAATGAAGCTCCTGGCCGTTTGGCAGTGTAACTACTGCTGAATAATGTTCATTTGCTGCCGGCAACATATCAAAACAGCCCATGCCTTTACGCAATGATTGAAAAGAGGCGACCTGTTTTTTTTCGCTGTTGATAATTATCCCCTTTACATTTTTACCTATGCCATCCTCTCCAATTGCTTTGAAACCCACATGTGCCGGAAGCCCGGCAACCAGGTAACCTCCTTCAGGCATAAATTGCAGGTCAGTATTTTCAGGGCGATTAAATACAACAGGTAAAACAACTTTATTGCCGGTATTTTTCTCAAGGGCTGTAAGCATTACCTGTTGTGGATTGGCTGGTAAAGTAAAATTAATATCTGCAATACCACCCTTTGTTGTAGTAATGCCGGCCTTTAAAATAGTTTTCTTTCCCGTTGCTACGGATAACTCCAAAGGTTCAGCCGCCAATGGTTGTTTATTAAGGTGGCTGAATTTTAGTAATGCTCTAATGGAATCGTTATTGCTAACGGTGAGTACCTGTGTTTGCATGTTTACAAGCAGACTGTTTTCTGCTGTCCCTGCAATATAAAAGTGATGAAAGAAGAAATAATCATCACCAAAATTCCGAAGCCAGTTAGTATAGGCGCGCAGTGTATAATTACCTTCTTTAAAATTGTCCCTGCTAAGGGCGATATTGCCCCATGTTACACCAGCCGCTACAGGCAGGCGGTATTGCGCAACGACCTTGTTTTCGTCGTTTGCTATATCAACATATAAAATACCGCTTTGAGCCGATGGCGTTAAATAGGCTGCGTCAAAAAGATATGTCTTAAACCAGGCTGTATCGCCTATGGTATAAGTTGATTTGTCAAATTGAATGAAAATTTTTTCCCGAGGCATTTGTTCCCGCGCACTGTCAACAGCGGATTGAATAGTAACAAATACAGAAGGCGGCCTTTGGGCGGCACCGGTGGTATACCAGCAAATAAATACCGGCAATATAATTTTGTGAATTAACCTCATTCTTTTTTCTTTTGAACCACAGTGATTTTTTTTCTCTTTACTATAACATCTCCATTAAAATCCGTGCCCTCGATAACAGCGGTATATGTAGTTGGGTTATCTGCTGCGAAAAAAAATATTTTGGCTTCTCCAGTTGAATCGGTAATAATATTAGGTTCCCAATAAATGGTTGTACGAACATCCGGGAAATGGTCGCCAGTGTCTTTTACTGCATAGCGTGGGCTATAAAATTTTGCAGGCCAGCTAAATGGAACACCCCGGTACAAATAAACACCCGGCGTAAATTGTGGTACTGGCCCCTTACCGCTACGGGTTGTTATTTCTATAAACGCGAAGCCAAAGGTCGTCCAATCAATCGTTATTTGCTCATTGGCAGGAATAAAGCGTCTTATATACTCTGTATTGTATTTGAAAGATTCATTCACCTCAATGCCTTTAATGTCTTCTGCTTTGTATAGCTGCAGGTATGTTTTTAAATCCTCAAGAGAAGAAAAATGATAGATGTCTTGAAGTTGAATCCCGTCAAAAACAAGCCTTACCCATTTATAACCAATATAATACCATTTGAAATTGGCATAAGGGAATATTTTTACCCGCAGGTTTGGCACTTTCGTTTCCAATATTTCGTCAAGTGTTTGTTTTCCCGCCTTTTCCATATCAGTCTCATCAAGCACCAAATCCGCATTACCACTGCCGTTGAGATTTTGTGAATCTTGTACCTTTTTTTTGCCATAAACTGTTACCGGTGCCAACGTCATTCCTTCGGTGAGTTTTTTATCTAATACCTGTTTTGCCTGTGCAAAAGCAATAAGTGTGGTATCTGTATTTACATACCACGGTAATGTTAAAGGTGCAGGCGGCATAATAAACGCGGGTGGTGCTACATCATCTACCGAAATGCCAACATTAAAACTTTTACCATGCTTATTTCTTGCCTGTATGGTGAAGATTGGTGTATCAAGGGCTGGAAAGCCTTCAAAAACAAATCTTCCCTTATCATCTGTCGAAGTGTCCAGCAACAAGGGGGGATTTTTGCTTAGCAGGCTTATCTCTGTATGTGACAATCCTTTTTTAAAAATATTGGTGACTGTGCCTTTGATTGCAATCGCTTTTTCAGGCTCATATTGCAGGGGCGGTTGAGTAAATATATCTTCCCAGCTATAACCCTTCCAGCCCTGGGTAAGTAACAAGTTGTCAAGCGCTTGCCATACCAGGCTATCCTGCTGTTCTAAATAGTATGCCGGGTCTTCTATATAACCCTTTAAGTCTGAGGAGAGAAGTATGTATGATATAATGTTTTGTTGGGTATTGAAGTTCTGCCTTACCCGGGCGTCATCGGTTACCGAGAGAGAGAAGCTGCCTTGCAACGGCTTTTTACCAGGCCCGGTAAATGAGAGGGTTAATGCAATACTGTCGCGGGGTATGTAAGCAGTGTCGTTCGCAGTAATATTAAGTTTGGCGCTGTCATTTAGTGGTATAAATGCAAGGCGTTCGTCAAGTGGCCGGCCTTCTTTTGTAAATAGGGTAAACCGGGCGATGCTTGGCGGGAAAAGCTTTTTAGGAATAGTATATCGAGATGTGACGGTGCTATGAAAATCTACATATTGCGTATAGCAAATAACATTCCTGGCCTGACCCACCAACAGGAAACTATCGCCTGTTTTTGGGGAGCCGGGAGTAGATGACACTAATATATCAATCGAGTCACCGTGTAAGGGATTGTTGACGTGCATTGCCACGCCGCCGGGTTGTACCGCCGGGAGGGCGAACTTTTTTTGATCGCCACCCGGCAGGTTTAGGGTAGCTGTATAGTTTTTACCGGCTTCAGGCTGCAGGTTAAAACTACCCATGCCTTTATGCAGCGATGCAAATTTCGCTACCACGTGGTTGCTGTCGTCTGTTATAATGCCCTGTATATCCCCACCCCTACCATCCTCATCAATCGCTTTAAATGCAACGCGCGCCTGCAAGCCTGCAACCAGGTAACCACCTTCAGGCATAAACTGTAAGTCAATGTTTTTTGACCGGCCCAACAAAAGCGGGATAACTATTTTTTTTGAAGAGGCTTTGTCTGTCGCCATTATTGTTGTATGTAAAGGGTTGCCGGGCAGTGTAAAATTTATAGCAGCCACACCTTGCTGCGTGGTTGTAATATTGCTCTTATACAAAGGTCGCCTGCCAGTTGAAACATTTAATTCAAGTTGCTTGTTGGAGAATGGTTGTTTATCTATAGAAAAGAATGACAGTATGGCGCGTACTGAATCACGTTCATTTAAATTAAACAATCGAGTATGCGTACTTACGAGCAAAGTATTCGCATCTGCACTTACCACATTAAAGGGATGGGAGAAAAATCCCTCATCGCCAAAATTGCGTTGCCACATGGTGTAGGCACGTATCGTGTAAGCGCCTATGGTATAATTTTCTTTATCCAGGGAAATATTGCCCCATGTAAAGCCCTCTAATATAGGTAGCCTGAACCTGCGTATCACCTCGTTATATTCATTGGCAACTTCAATATACAATATGCTGCTTTGGCCGGATGCTGTTAGATAAGCAGCGTTAAATACATATGCTTTAAACCAAACTGTATCGCCAATTACATAGTCATTCTTGTCGAATTGAAGGTACACTTTCTCATAAGGTCTTTTTATTCTTGCACTGTCAACTGCAGCTATAATATCGCGTAAAGGGGCGGTTGCTTTTTGCGCATTAATTATCAGTGTTGCGCATATACACCAAATAATAAGTATGCAGCGTTTTATTTTACGGGCAAGGGGCAATATGCATTTTAGGGCGCAGCAATACATAAGTCAAAAACAGCAGCAATCATTTTTGGTTTAACAGCCGTAAGTTACAAAAAAAAATTAATTTTTTGCATAGCCGGGTGGTGTAGCGGGAGGAATAATTAAAGGTTCAATGTGCTTGCCGTCCAGTAATTCTTCTTTTGATTTGGGGCGTATCTTGTTAAGCCATTTAAAACCTCGTAGCCGTAATTCCTCATGGTTAACCTGCCGCATAGGATAGGCCGTTCCTTCAACATTGCTGCGCAATACTACTTTTTGAGGTTTTTTATCCTCGTTAAAGTACATATCAATTATGTCGCTCTTTGCTTTGTTCACACTTATAAATTTATTTTCATCGTCCTGCCCGTAATAAACACTTTCCGCGTTACCCTTTGCCCTTATGTAATTTATATTGCCGTCTTTAAAATAGCCGTTTATTGTTCTTCCCTTAACCTCATTGTAATACAAATCGGTAAGCTTATTAATGGCAAGTGCGTTTTCAAATGCATACATGCGGTCGGGTTTTTTGTTCTTTGTAAACAAGTAAATAGTATCGCCTGTAATTTGGTTATCTTTCGACCATACAACCGGTTGCTTAAACAGCCGGAAAACAGAGTCTTCAGACGAATAAAAAAGGCTGTCGCCAACGGCTTGCAGTGAGTCGGAAAATACGCGCACATGATAATAAGCTTCCAAAAAACGGTCGGTACTGTCTGATCCATTTTGCAAAGCGGAAGAATCTTTTTTAGGAAGTGAGTCCACTACCTGCGGAACATGCCTGTATTTTCTCAGGTCAGAAAGCTTTGCTGAATACATGGTATCAGAGGCAATAAAAATTGAATCACCATCCTGCTTAAGCATCATCACTGGTTTCTCTGTTGCAAGAAATGAGCTTTCTTTTTTGTTTGTTTTCAGGTTATTACAAAGCAGCGTAGCGCCCTGTGCAGTGTCGCGATAAATTACTGTACCCCTCGCTTCGCCAAATCCAGATGAATCGTAAGCTACCTCGTCAGCATTTAAAAACGTGCTTCCATCCTGTATGTCTGGTCTCTTATCAAAATATGCTTTTTTGTTTTGCTTGTCGTAATAGCCATCTGTTGTAAAAATCCTGGTATTTTTGCCGCTTGTAATAATTGTTGGCACAATAAAAGTAGCTACATCGGTGTAAGTATTATACAGTAATGTGTCAGTCTTTATAGAATAATCGGTGTCATTCATTACCACGTTTTTCTTAAAGTAAACGTCTCTTGTTTCGCCGTAATAAAAAGCTTCTTTGCTGGTAAGCACTGACCGTTCAGTAACTACTTTGCCTCCTTTAGTGTAAACGCCAGTCTTGCTTTGTACATCATAATCCAGTTCACTGGTAGTAAGTACTCCGCGCCCGTCAGTCAATTTTACATTTCCCTGCAGGTGCGCTTTTTTTTCTCTCCCCAGGTATTTAAGGTAATCAGAATACGTATGTACGCTGTCTCGGTCATTTATATGCACGTGCCTGAAAGCTTCCAGTGTATTTAGGTTCCTGTTCAAAACAATACTGTCAGCGTAAAATAAAGTGCTGTCTTGTTTTACTTCCGCTCCGCCCGAAAGAATGGTAAAATTTACAGAATCTTTTTGCAGGAGGTTGAGGCTCGCGGCATTAAGAATTATTATCTGTGTTTTGGAAACGGTATCGGCAGGCGCAGAATTTTGTTGCGCATGCGTGATAGTTGAATATATAATGAGCAGAGCAAAAAGCCCGGGGTATTTTAGCGCCCTGGAAACATTCATGGTTTTACCTGTGTGTTTGTACTGTCATTCAAAGGCTTTGTTAAGTAATTCCCTTTGTCCTTTCGGCCAAATACTGAAATATTAACATAGCGCCTTGGGTGTGCACGAAGGTCGTCCATTAGTATGTGTAAGCTGTTTATCGTGTTGTTAATATTATTATACAATTCCTTGCTGTTTAAAAGAGCGCCAACAGAATTATTGGTCGAGTCTATTTTGCCCAGCATTTCGTTAAGCTTATCGGCTGATTCTTTTAAGCGATTGGAAATTCCCTCAATGTCAGCTTTTGATAAATGTGCGGTAGTTGAATCAAGGTTACTAAGTACATGGGTTATATTATCATTATTATCTGCCAGGTTTTTTGAAAAACTGTTTACATTATCAAGCGTTTTTGATAATGATCCTGTTTCACTATTCAGTACACTTTGTAGTGATGCTGTTGTTACAACAATATTGGCAGTTGCCTTGCTGAGGTTGGCAATTACGCTTTGCAGGTTACCCTTTGTAGTGGGGTCCAGTACTGTATTAACATTTCGCAGGACAGTATCCAGGGATGACAATGTTACTTTTAATTCGTCAGCCACAGGGCCCACTTTATTTGTTATAGATGCCAGGAGTCCTGCATCGTTGGAGGTTAAAATTGTGTCGCCACCGGAGAGATATTTTGTACTGTTACCCAATGCTATACTGATGGATGTTGTGCCTAAGGGATTGGCATTTATTGAAGCAACCGAATTGTCGGGAATATGATAGGATGAATTGAGTTTTATGGATACAATGATGGTTTTAAGATCTACATCAGCCGCTTCTGTTCCATAAACGCTGCCTACCTGGTAACCATTGATATATACGGGGTCTGACGAATTAAGCTCCTTTGCGTCGGCATATTTTGCATATAAGAAATTGCCGGTTTTAAAGAGGCTTTTGCCCTTTAAAAAATTAAAGCCTAATATTAATAACACAACCGAAATAGCTGTAAGTGCGCCAATCTTAGTTTCGTTCGATACTTTCATTTGTTCAATTTTGTTTACTCAGTAACGCCAGTTATATCTTCTGCCAGCCGTTAACGGCCCTGATTTATAAATAGTTTATACAAATGTAAGAGTTATTATTATGAGGATAAAACCTGCAGGTAATTACCTTGCCGGGGTGCCTGTGCTATCGGTTATATTAGTCAAAGTATGATGCTCAAGAGAATACCGGTAGCGCTGCAATGCGCGAAGGATGGCATCTGCAAGTTCTTGCTGGCCGTTCTGACTGTTCAGGTAATCTTCTTCTTCGGGATTTGAAATAAAACCCGTTTCAATTAAAATACTGGGCATGGCTGTAGCCTGTAAAACCCATAGTCCTACCTGGCGCTGTTTTGCTTCCCTGCTTACGCGGCCCACTTTTTGAAACTCATCTTCAACCGTCATTGCCAAATTGCTGCTGCGTGTAAAATATTGTTGTGTTTTTAGCGCATACAAAATCATCTTTTCGGGCGAATCAGGGTCAAAATCAGCAGCCATTTTTGCTGAATTGCTGTCCAGGTATAACGACTCATTTTCGCGCATGGCCAAAACCTTGTCTTCATTTTTATGCATCGCCCAAACATACGTTTCCGTACCTTTTGCCGGGCTTGGCGTCGTCCATGTATTATATACCGGTACTTTCCTGGTGTATTTTTTCCGGCTGCTTCCCTTGCCTTTGTAATAGGTTTTATTTTCGTATCCCGTCAATTCCCGGTGTGTTACGCTTCCTGCGTCGTTGCAGTGGATTGAAATAAACAGGTCACCCTTTGATGCATTTGCCAGGTTCGCCCTGGCATACAGGTTGGGATATACGTCTGTCGTACGGGTCATTACTACATTTATATCGGGCATTTCCTGTTCAATATCCGCCTGTAACTTAAGTGCTACGGCAAGGGTAACATCTTTCTCAAAAGAATAAGCCCCGTGTGCACCTTCGTCTTTTCCGCCATGGCCGGGGTCTATCACAATTGTTCTCAACATGTTTTTTTGCCGGGAAACAGAAACTTTTGCCGGCAATTTTGCTGACATGGTACCAAATACCGTTATGATGCAAAGTATTGGGAAAAATATTTTTCGCATTATTTTCCGGGGGGTTAAGAGTATTTCCCGGGAAATTTAAACGAAAAAAGTGAAAAAACATTGCAATATTACTATGCGGGAAAAATGAAGGTATCGTCTCACTTACTTTCCATCTTCAATAGCATGCTTGTACCTCACAATAGCGTTGTAAATGCAGTTGGCAGTTTCATTTTGCCCTTTATCGCTGTTAAGGTAGTCTTCTTCTGAAGGTGTGCATATAAAGCCTGTCTCAACCAATATACTGGGCATCGCGGTCGCCTGCAGCACCCAAATACCTTCCCAGTCACGTTGTTTAACGCCAAGGTCATCCCTGCCGGCGGCATCAAATTCATCCTGCACAAAGCCTGCGATAAGGCGGCTGTTATTAAAATACCTTTGGGTACGCAGTGATGCTAATATTTTGGCTTCCGGGCTGTCAAAATACTGGTAGTTACTGTCAGTTTTCTCGCCATATAATTCTTCTTCGTTGGCACCCACAAACTCCTTTTTTTGATCGTTTTTACCCACGGCCCATATATATGTTTCTGTACCGGTTTTTGTGCCCGGCAGTTTTGTGTATTTTATTATGGGCACCTGGCGTGTGTGTTTTGTGCGGCTTTTACCTTTACCCCGGTAATATGTTTGGGTGCGGTGGCCTACTACCTCCTTACGGTAGGGGTGGGGCAGGTCGTTTACATGGATGGCAATAAATAAGTCACCATGCGCTTCGTTGGCTATTCTTGCACGCAGGCGGTTGGCAGCATTATGGTCCTGTAAACCTCCCGGTAAATCGTGGGTGGTTCTTGTGTACACAACTTTGATGTTGGGAAGTGAGTCCTGCAACTCCTTGCCTAATTTTAATGCAATGGCAAGTGTAATGTCCGCCTCGTTGCTGTAAGCGCCAACAGCGCCCTCGTCGGGGCCACCATGGCCTGCATCAATTATAATAGTGCGGAGCAGGTGCTGTTGTGGCGGCGTTGTATCAGAAATTAATTTGAAGGAAGTAAGCGAACAAAAAATAAAAGTACAGGATATAACAAAAAAAAGTTTTCTTAACATAATAACTGTTCATTAAAAGTATTCTTCACAAATCATTTATCCTATAAGCCCTACTTTTGTTTTTACATGTATGGCGTCTAACCGTAAAGTTACTGCAAAATATATACTATCCGGGCTAATTGTGCTCTTGCTCACTATTATAACGCATCATACAGATGCGCGCGGTAAACATTTTGGCTTTTTTTTCAATTCGTTAACAGAAAATGGTGATACTACCAGGCCTGCCGGGCAAAAAGATACCAGCAACCAAAGAGACACTATACCTAAAAAATCTGCTGACTCAACACATAATGACAGCATTAGAAAAATCTCTATTGATACACTAAATATTTCAAAAGATTCACTTGATGCACCTGTAGAGTACAAGGCTGAGGACTCGGCAGTATTAATAATACCTACCAGGCAGTTTTACCTGTATGGCAAGGCTAATGCGGTGTTTCAGGGTAACGACCTTACCGCCAACACAATAAAGTATGACCAGGCCACCCAGCTAATTACTGCGTATGGCGGCGTTGATACGGGCAAAAATCCTCTAAACCTGCCTACCATTAAAGAAAAAGGCGGTGGCGAATCAAAAAGCGACACCATTAAGTATAACACCAAAACACAACGGGCGCTTACAAAAAATACGTACTATAAGGAAGGGGATATGTTTATATATACCCAGGCTGTAAAAAAAATAAATAAAAACACTGAATTTGCCTATCGTAACAGGTTTACTACCTGTAACCTTGATACACCGCACTATGCGTTTATAACGCGTAAAATGAAAATAATCAATGATAAAATTGCGGTGACGGGGCCTGCCATGCCTTCGTTTGAAGGTGTACCTATACCTATTGTAATACCTTTTGGTATTTTCCCGCTGGAAAGGGGCAGACATTCCGGGTTGTTACCACCTCAATTTGTAAATAACTATTCTTTGGGCCTCGGGCTGGAAGGTTTGGGGTACTATAAGGTGATAAATGATAATTGGGATGTTACCACTAAGGCAAATATTTATACATACGGCGGATGGAATCTCGATGTCAGGCCTGAGTACTTTAAACGGTATTCATATCGTGGGACACTTGACATAGCCATTCAAAAAACAAAATCGCTTAACACCTCAGGACTACTGGCCCAGGAATTTACGAAATACAGTAGCTTTTTTATAACGTGGAACCACTCATCAGATCAACGGGCGAGACCCGGAACATCATTCTCGGCCAGCGTGCGTGCGGGCAGTACCAAGTACAACAAGTATTTGCCTGATAATGCTTTTCGTAATTATGATAACCAATTGGCTTCTTCTATAACATACGGTAAAAGTTGGGACCAGGGTAAATATATTTTAAATGTTGCCGCCAACCACAACCAAAATAACAGTCTCGGCCTTATAAACATACAGGCACCTACAGTTACTTTTACGGCAAGCACTATTTATCCATTCCAGAAAAAGGACCAGGTTGGCCCTACCAAGTGGTACCAGAAATTAGGTATATCGTACAGCGCAACAGCACTTAACCAGTTTTCCTTTTATGATTCAATTTTTAATTTCCGTAAGCTGCTTGACACCGCTATGTGGGGTGTTGATCACAGGATACCCATTACGCTCACGCTGCCCGCACTTGGGCCATTTCTTGCCTCTCCATCAATTTCCTACGAAGAACGCTGGTTTGGCCAGGAAGTGTTAAAGAGTTGGGACAGCAAAAGAGACACCCTGCTTACACGTATTAAGAGGGGTTTTTTTATGGAGCGGCAGGCAAGTTTTGCTTTCGCGGTAAATACCCGCCTTTTTGGCACATTCAAGTTTAAACACGGCTCTATTGCAGCAATACGGCACGAAGTAAAGCCTTTTATAAGCCTTAACTATCAGCCGGATTTAACAGGACCATATAACGACAGCGTGCAGGTTGATGTGACGGGCCGTAAAGTAGCCTACTCAAAATTGGAAGGTGGGGTTATAGGGGCGTTTTCGCCGGGCAGGTTTGGGGGGATTTCGTTTGGCATAGATAACCTGCTGGAAATGAAGGTGCGGACAAAAAATGGCGACACGTCGGAAAATGGCGATAGTACTAAGAAAGTGCGCCTTATTGATGGCTTTGGCATAAGTGGCGGTTATAACCTTATAGCGCCGGGGGATAGCCTTAACTGGTCTCCTCTTACTTTTAACCTGAGAAGCACCCTTTTTGGGAATGTAAATATAACCGGCAGCGCCACCGTTGACCCTTATGGCGTGGATAGCTTCGGTAACCGCATAAACAAATTTTTATGGGGGCAGGGAAGCCTTGGGAGGTTTACCGGGGGTAATTTGGCGTTGTCCACTTCACTAAAGAGTAAATCGAAGGACGGGAAAACTGACCAGCAACGAATACAACCCGATGAGACGTTAACGCCGGATGAACAGCAACGTGAATTGGACTATATCAGGCAAAATCCGTCGGAATTTGTCGATTTTGATATTCCCTGGACACTGCAATTATCCCTGGCGCTCAACTTTGCCAGGCTTCGTACGCCTGACCTGCGAAACTATTATACCCAGGTAAGCTCCAATGTTAATGTAAACGGTGATTTCAGCCTGTCTCCAAAGTGGAAGATAGGCGGGGGCACTTATTTTGACTTCCGGACATTAAAAATTCAAACAGTCAACCTGTACCTTACGCGCGATATGCATTGCTGGCAGATGGCCATTAACCTGCAACTGGGTACATTTAAATCATTCAGCATTGTGATAAACCCTAAAGCAGGTATATTGAGAGACCTGAAAATAAACCGCACCAGGTCGTTCGCCACTTATTAAAATGCAAATGTTGGCGGGGCATTGGCTGCTCTCTTATTCTTCCTACCTTTGCCGCCTTAAATTTATGAAGGCAAGAACATTACAAAAGGATAAAGTAAACATAATTACACTGGGCTGCAGTAAAAACCTGGTAGATAGCGAGGTGCTGAGCGGGCAGCTAAAAGCTAACGATATTGATGTTGTGCATGAAAGCGGAAAACTTGACCACAACATAGTGGTGGTAAATACCTGCGGGTTTATTGATAAGGCGAAAGAAGAAAGCATTAACACTATTCTTGACCAGGTAAATTTAAAGAAAAGGGGCAGGCTTGATAAAGTGTACGTAACCGGTTGCCTGAGTGAGCGGTACCGCGGCGACCTGGAGGCAGAAATACCCGAGGTTGATGCATGGTTTGGTACTATGGAACTGCCATTGATGCTGAAGCAGTTTGACGCAGATTATAAAAAAGAATTATTGGGGGAGCGTATGCTAAGTACGCCGCGGCATTATGCATACCTTAAAATAAGTGAAGGCTGCAACCGTACCTGTGCGTTTTGCGCAATACCGCTTATGCGCGGGCAACACGTAAGCAAACCTATGGATGCATTAGTGGCAGAAGCGGAGAGCCTTGTTAAAAAAGGGGTGAAAGAAGTAATGCTGATAGCGCAGGAACTTACGTATTATGGTCTTGACCTTTACAAAAAGAGGATGCTGGCAGATTTATTGAACCGCCTTGCTGATGTAAAAGGATTGGAGTGGATACGGTTGCATTATGCTTATCCCAATAAATTTCCTATGGAAGTGTTGGATGTAATGCGTGACAGGGAAAATATCTGTAACTATCTTGACATGCCTTTACAGCATGCCAGCGACAATATGCTTAAGGCCATGCGCCGCCAAAGTACCCGTACCGAAATGGAAGAGCTTATTGCGGCCATACGCGATAAAAACCCGGGTATTTGCCTGCGCACAACATTAATCTCCGGTTTTCCCGGCGAGACAGAAGAAGATGTTGAACAGGTGAAAGATTTTTTACAAAAACAGCGTTTTGACAGGGTAGGCATTTTTACCTACAGCCATGAAGAAGGAACTTCGGGGTATGACCTTGCGGACAATGTTCCCGCAGATGTAAAGCAACAGCGCGCGCAGGAAATAATGGAAGTGCAGCAAGAGATAAGCTATGAAAAGAACCTGGAAAAAGTTGGTAAAACCTTTAAAGTAATTATTGATAAAAAAGAGGCCGGGAGATATTTGGGTAGGACTGAGTTTGACAGCGTGGAGGTGGATAATGAAGTGGTGATAGCTGCCGGTAAAAAATTACCCATAGGTGAATTTGTACAGGCAAAAATCACAAAGGCGTACGATTACGATTTGGAAGGGGAAGTGGTTGTTTAATCAGTCTGTGGTATTTTTAATGCCCTTTTCGATTTGCGAAGTTACTTTACCGGCGGTTTTACTTATTGGCAACAATGTTTTTACTTCGTGTTTACTAACGCATAGCTTTTATGCAGGCAGATTGTACTCAAATAACTTATCATCAAACTGAGGCGTTCTCAAAAATTGTTACTGACTATTTGGATGGGGCTGAAGGGCTGAGACCCTTTTATGAGCATCCTGTAAACCTGCAGGGCATACATGCGGCTATCCAGGCCCGCAGGCAGTTTTCGCAAAACAGGCAACTGCTGGTAAGTGAGTTAAAACTGCAATATCAAAATATACCGGTACCTGTAAAGCTTGAACAAAATATTGAATCGCTTGCAGATGGTTCAACTTTCACGGTTACCACCGCCCACCAGCCAAATATATTTACAGGGCCAATATATTTTGTATACAAAATACTGCACGCCATAAAACTTGCTGCTGTTCTTTCCAAAGAGTTTCCAGCCTGCAAGTTTGTGCCAGTATATTATATGGGCAGTGAAGATGCTGATTTGGATGAATTAGGCAGTATTACAGTAAATGGCAGAAAATATACCTGGCAAACAAACCAAACAGGGGCGGTGGGGAGGATGAAGGTGGATGCCAACTTTATCGCACTTATACTTGAACTTAATGGGCAGCTTGGTGTGGAACAATTTGGTGAGGAACTGGTAAACATATTTAAGCAATGTTACCGTAAAGGCATTACCATTCAGCAGGCTACACTTGAACTGGTAAATACTTTATTTGGAGCTTATGGCCTTGTTGTACTGATACCGGATAATGCCAATTTAAAAAAGGCATTTAACCCCGTTGTTGAAAAGGAACTGAGGGAAGGCTTCTCTCACATGGCAGTAAGTGATACTATCGGCGCACTTGGTCAAAATTATAAGGTGCAGGCGGGGGGAAGGGAATTGAACCTTTTTTACCTGCTGGATGATAAACGCGAACGCCTTGAAAAAGACGGTGACAAGTATTTTGTAAAATCACTGCAGCTTGAATGGACACAGGAGGAGATATTAAACGAACTGGAAGAGAACCCTGAAAGGTTTAGCGGGAATGTTATTTTACGTGGTGCCTTCCAGGAAACTGTGCTGCCGAACATTGCTTTTATCGGCGGTGGCGGTGAGCTTGCTTACTGGCTTGAATTGAAAAAGGTTTTTAAGGCGGTAGCTATTCCTTATCCTGTACTCGTATTGCGCAATTCCTTTTTGGTGATGGACGACCAATGGAGGAGAAAAATATCGGCAATCGGTTTTAACGGGAGCGATATTTTTAAACCCGAACAGGAGTTGCTTGATATTGTTGTTGAAAGGTATTCTGACAAACAGTTTGAGTTAAACGGTGAATTATCACGTATTGAAGACTTTTATTCCGGTATTAAAGAAATGGCAGTAAGAATAGATAGCACTTTATCTGACCATGTGGATGCCCTAAAAACCAAAACCGTAAAGCGCTTGCTTCAACTGGAAAAGAAAATGAAGAGCGCGGAAAAAAGAAAATTTGCTGTACAGCTTGTGCAGATTCAAAAACTTAAAGAGGCACTATTTCCCAATAATAACCTGCAGGAGCGGGTTGAAAACCTTTCAGGGTTTTATGCGAAATATGGAAGTGAAATAGTAGATGTTCTCCTGGACAATTCGTTAAGCCTTGAGCAGGGGTTCTGTCTACTTACGTTAAAATAGAAATGACTATTCGTCAAAACTGTTGCTCCAGCCTTCGCTCTTTATTTTATCAACTTTAGCCAGTACATCTGTCTCCAGTTTCTTTTTGTACGCTTCCACTTTTTTGCTGATGTTATCGTCAAAAGCGCCAATTATTGTTGCCGCCAGGATACCCGCATTTTTTGCAGCGTTTAATGCAACAGTTGCTACCGGAATACCGTTAGGCATTTGCAGGATGGAGAGTACCGAATCCCAACCGTCAATACTGTTGGATGATTTTATTGGAACGCCTATAACGGGCAAAGAAGTAACTGATGCAACCATACCGGGCAGGTGTGCGGCGCCCCCGGCCCCTGCAATAATTACCTTTAATCCCCGGCTTTTTGCAGTAGACGCATATTCAACCATACGAAGCGGTGTGCGGTGCGCGGAAACCACTGTCAATTCAAACGAAATACCAAACTCTTTCAGCACATCTGCGGCCTGCTGCATAACAGGTAAATCGCTGTCGCTTCCCATGATGATGCCTATATCCATAATCGCTTATATTTTTAAATGTGGTCTGCCTTTCGGTACACAACGCCAATTAATGTATCGCTGCTATTTTTTTCAATCTTCTGTTATGCCTTGTTGGTCTTTACTTTCAGTATATTCTTAATTTTATGTGCTTTATAGGTAAGGTCGCTCCTGTCCCGGCTTATAATAGTAACATGCCCCATTTTTCTGCCTGGTTTAGTCAGCCTTTTGCCATAAAGGTGCACAAAAACATTTTCCATTTTCAATACCTCCTCCAGGCCCTCATATACTGCCTCGCCTGTGTGTCCTTCTGCGCCAATTAAATTAACCATGCTGGCAGGCAAAATATCGTCCGGGCATCCCAGCGGGTAATTTAATATAATCCGCCACAGCATATCGTACTGGCTGCTGTAATTCGCCTCTATGGTATGGTGCCCGCTGTTGTGTACCCTGGGCGCAGTTTCGTTCACAAACACATCATCATTCCTGTCAACAAAAAGTTCAATGGCAAACAGGCCGGGGCTGCCCAATTCTTTTACAACGCGTATAGCAATTGCTTCGGCTTTCCACAATACTTTTTCCGCAAGATCGGCCGGACTTACCTGGTAATCTAACAAATTAAGTGCCTGGTCAAATACCATCTCGGCGGGGGGGTAAATAGCTGTATCACCCTTGCTGTTCATCGCGACTATCACCGCAATTTCCTTTTTTATATCAACCATTTTTTCCAGTACTGCAGGTGCGTCAAATGCCTTATCCAGGTCTTTCTCGCCATGTAAAACCTGCACACCTTTACCATCATAACCACCCATGCCAATCTTGTGTACAGCGGGCAAAAATGACAAGTGTTGTTTTAGGTCGTGAAAATTTTTTGTTATAAGAAATTGTGGCGATGGCACCTGCTTTTCCTTATAAAATTCTTTTTGAATAATCTTGTTCTTAATAGTCCTTATTGCCGATGGTTTTGGATATACTTTTACGCCTTCCTCTTCCAGCTTTTCCAGCGCATCTACGTTTACCGCCTCTATTTCAATGGTAAGTGCATCTACCTTTTTCCCAAAAGCATATACGGTCTCAAAATCTTGAATATCACCTTTTACAAAATGGTGGCAAAGGTGTGCAGCAGGGGCGTTTTCATCGTTTTCAAGCACGAATGTTTCCACTACATAATTTGCTGCCGCCTGCAGCAGCATGCGGCCAAGTTGCCCGCCGCCAAGAATTCCAACTTTCATGGGGCGAAGATAACAATAAGCGTTTATCACTCGTCCAAGAAATACCGCACTGAAAGCTTTAATTATTTTATCTTTGCTATACGATGCAGCCAGATTATCCTCATAAAAGATTTAATGATATTCGCAGCAACTACTTCCTGCTGCGGGAGACACCTGCACCATAAGCTTCAATAATAAGTACCGGCCACTGCGCCTGTCATAAACCTCAGCATGGTTAATACAATTATGGCGGGCTTAAAACAATTTTAGCGAAACAATTTTTTACCTCTGTTAACTTATTTATATGTCATTTTCAACAACGGCAGATGCCGCCACCCCTGTTATACAACCAATTGATTTTCTCCCTCTTGAAGGCACCGATTATGTAGAATTTTACGTAGGTAACGCCCGGCAGGCGGCCCATTTTTATAAAACTGCCTTTGGCTTTCAGAGCCTTGCGTATGCCGGCCCCGAAACTGGCATGAAAGACCGGGCCAGTTATGCAGTAAGACAGCACAAGCTTACGTTTGTTTTTACCACTGCACTCCGGAGTGATAGCGCCATAGCACAACATGTTGCCCTGCACGGTGACGGCGTTAAAATGATTGCATTGCGGGTGCCTGATGCAGCGGCCGCCTGGCATGAAACAACCTTGCGCGGTGGAGAGAGTTTTTTAGAGCCGGTTACCCTTACTGATGCTTCTGGAGAAGTAGTAATGAGCGGAATACATACCTACGGAGACACTGTGCATTTGTTTATTGAACGTAAGAACTATACCGGCGTTTTTATGCCCGGTTACAGGGCATGGAGCTCGGTTTATAACCCCCCGTCTGTAGGTCTGTTATATGTTGACCATTGTGTTGGCAATGTGGGATGGGGACAGATGAATAAATGGGTAAAATTTTACGGGGATGTGATGGGATTTAAAAATATCCTTTCGTTTGATGATACGGACATCTCTACAGAATATTCCGCACTTATGAGCAAGGTAATGAGCAGCGGAAACGGGTTTGTAAAATTTCCCATTAATGAACCCGCGGAAGGCAAAAAGAAATCGCAGGTGGAAGAATTCCTGGAATTTTATAATGGGGAGGGCTGCCAGCACGTAGCGCTTGCCACGCATAATATTGTAGATACGGTAACCCAACTGCAGGAAAGAGGAGTAGAATTTTTAAAGGTGCCGACAACTTATTATGATGATTTGCAACAAAGGGTTGGTATAATTGATGAAGACATACGGGCTTTAAAAGAGTTGGGCATATTAGTTGACAGGGATGATGAAGGATACCTGCTGCAAATATTTACCAGGCCGGTGGAAGACAGGCCAACATTATTTTTTGAAATAATACAGCGGAAAGGGGCAAAAAGCTTTGGCAAAGGCAATTTTAAAGCGTTGTTTGAAGCAATAGAACGTGAACAGGCCGCCAGAGGCAATTTATAAATACGCAAATTGTGGAAAACTTAGAGTATATATAAAAATTTTTCAACATACAATATTCTGCGCTGTTATTCAGTTTAACTTGTATTTAAGTGTGTGAGATTGTTAAATGAATATTTTTGCGCCATGAAAATTGCAGTTACCGCCTTATTTGGTTTATTATTTTTTGCAAATGCATTTGCCCAGCCATCTTTTATTGATGCTCAGAAAAAGTACCCGCATGTTGCTTTTGCCATTAAGCAAAAGGAAGATACCCTGAAAAAGCAGTTTGCTGCAATGGGGTTGGAATGGCCTGTGAGGCAAATGTATATACGCAGCTTTAAATATGACAGCCAGCTTGAGGTGTGGGTGCGTAACAACAGCAATGAGCCCTATAAGCTTTTTAAAACGTATAAAATATGCGCTATGGCTGGCTCCCTCGGCCCCAAGCGCATAGAAGGCGATTACCAGGTGCCGGAAGGTTTTTATTATATAACCGGCTTTAATCCTAAAAGCGAATATAACCTGGCGCTCAAGCTTAATTACCCGAACGAGTCTGACAAATTATTGAGTGACTCGCTTAGGCCGGGTGGGGGTATTTACATTCATGGCAGTTGCATTACGGTGGGTTGCATTCCCATAATGGACGGGCAAATAGAAGAGCTATACCTGCTGGCAGCCAATGCCAAAGCAAGTGGCGAAGATTTTATACCTGTACACATTTTTCCTGTAAGGTTCAGCAATAAAACAAGCATGGATTACCTTGCCAAAGCTGAGCGCGGAGACGCTGACTTACAGAGGTTTGTTGGCAAGCTAAAGGAAGTATACGACTATTTTGAAAAGGAAAAAAGACTGCCTCTTATTTCAGTAAACAGCAGCGGCGAGTATGTGTTTATGTAAAACATTGTACCGAAAACGATTTTCCTTTCACTACATTTTAACAACTGCCATATAAACTTTAAACGGCCTGCCACGTTTCATGCATAGGAAACATAAATCATAAGCATGAAGAATACTTTTGCAGCCATTGCTGCGCTTTTTTGCTTTAGCCAGGTACACGCGCAAACGGTTGATATTATACCTGGTTCGTCTTATAAACAGGCAATTGGTTTAAAATTCCCCGGCGGTTTTTCTGTTACATACAAAAAATTTGTTACCAACAATAACAGTATAGAAGGCCAGTTAACTTACTGGAACAAAGGATTTCGCATGGCAGGGCTGTATGAGTTTAATTTTTATTCTTTTCCAACTGTCCCAACGCTGTCATGGTTTGTAGGGCCCGGCGCACATATCGGTTTTTGGAAAGAACAATACAGTAAAAGTTATAACAGTAAAGCAGACGTTGGCATTGACGGTATTTTAGGGCTTGATTATAAGTTTGAGAATATACCTATAAATGTAAGTCTTGATTGGGAGCCCGCCGTAACATTAATAGGCACCACGGGTTTTACGCCCGCATATGGAGGTCTTGGTATAAGGTACACATTTTGACATTTTAAAAAATTGGCACAGTTTTTATTTATAACCATGTAAACAACTTAAAAAACGTTATGAAGAAAATTATTCTTACAACCTTGTTTATTGCCGGCTTATTTGTTATCAGCAACGCACAGGATATGGGCAGCAGCTACAAAACAGCTGTTGGCGTTAAATTTTACCCTGGAGCATTAAGCGTGAAAAGTTTTATTCAGCCAGACCGTGCGATTGAAGGGCTGGCATATTTTTACGAGGATGGCTTTCGCATTACCGGCTTATACGAAATACACGGAAACATAGAAGGAGTAGATGGACTGAAATGGTACATAGGCCCCGGTGCACATATTGGTTTTTGGAGCCAAAGCTGGAAAGACAAATACCCTGACAGGAATAACTCTGTAGCTATTGGTATAGACGGCGTACTCGGCCTTGATTATAAAATAACAGGCGCGCCAATTAACGTGAGCCTTGACTGGCAACCTTCTTTCAATTTCGTGGGTTACAATTATTTTGAAGGCGGATGGGGTGGTTTAGGCATACGCTACACTTTTTAAACTTACAACTCCACTATACATTTTACAGCCATGGCAGCAATGCGGTGGCTTTTTTTATGATAGAAACCGTTTTGATTTTGGTAGGCAATTTTTTTTGTTTATATTTCTGCAAAATAACTGGTTATGCCCCTCAACCGCCAGCGCAACCGGCTTTTGCTTGTACTCTTTATAATAGCAGTTTGCTTTGCATGCACCCCCCCGGGAAAAATTACAAAAGAAAATTTTGATTCCACTAAAGAGGAGGCTATTTACAAAGCCGGCCTTGATGATGCAAAAAATATGACAGAGGCCAAAGTGTCTCACAAACTAACCGAAGTAATACCCGCCAATAAAAATATAACGCAGGTTGACATAGACACTTTTAAAGTGCTGGTTGTAAGCTGGAAGGATTCGGCAGATTTGAATTATTACAACTCAGGTAAAAAGGGATATTTTAATACAGGAGGCTTTGTAAATTTTGTAACCATAGCGCCGGATTTATTGAAATGGTATGAAAGCAATCACCCTGATTCAGCCGTGCTGGATTACAGGCTGAAGGAATTACTTGGATTACCGCCAACAGCGAAAAAAAATTGCTTTATGTTGTTTTGGGTAAAGGCGGCTGATTTATACAGGCCCTGCAAAGACAGCAGCATAACGGATAATTATTGTAATATTGATTTTCCGCCGGGCACTGGCACGGGCTACATTAAATGGTGGACTGATTATTTTAATGGTTCATACAGCAGTACTACACTGTATAAGAATTACCCATTTACCGGCCTTGGCTACACGTATGACTGGAGCCCTGCGAATAAGTCGCATAAAGGTCTGAGCGAGTTTTGCATAAAAGCCAATTCAACCATTTACTTTAATAGCTACGCCAGCACGAAACAATTTTTTGCAAACAAATAATAATCTTTTTGTTGCACTTACTTCCGTCAGTACAAGAGTGCGACGCAACTTAAGTGCAATTGTAATCAATAGCCGGGTTAATCATCTTCCTCTGCAATGGCGGTAACGGCTTGTAAAAACCAGGCAGCATGCGGTATCCACTGCTCTGTCCAGCGCCATTCATTGCCTTCTGCCTCTGTTTTAAAATCTATCCCGCTGCCGTCACCATTACCATCTTTCCCCGTAATGCCATTTGATATACCGCCAATCTCGGAGCCGTGGCCAAAATTAGAATGCATGTACGGCACATTCTTTTTGCCAAAGCCATACATAAAACACATTTCATAAGGGTTGCAACCCAATATCCATGATAACTGCTGAGACGCATAGGCAGCAAGAGAGTCTTTTATGCCCCACCCATTTTGTCTTTCATACACAAGCCTTCCGCCTTCAATTGCCGCAGCAGCCAAAGAACCGAGCCTTGCATCCTCACCTTGCCACCACCAGCCCGTTTCATTTTCATGGGGAATAAAAAACCCATCTTTTACGTTGCCTTTGTATAAAAAGCTTTGCCGTGCATAACCAAATGGGTTGCTTGTATTGTTTGTAACATGCAGGTTGTAATCGAGCGCTTTTTTTATTGTTGCCAATGCCGGGGCACGCAGGCTTGCATCCGTTTCCTTCTTCACATACTGTACAAGGGCAATAACCGGCAAGCCTGCATCGGCGGCATGCCAGAAGGGGCGGTTGCCGTTGTTGGCAATAAAATATCCCGCATCACTCATGCGGCTTTCCAGGTTTTTTGCGCGCTTGCGGGCTTCATCGCGGTATAAATTACCGCCCGTTGTTTTCCATAATTCCACAGCGGCCATTAATGCGCAATAGTCGTCAATAATATTTTCTTTTCCGTCGTCATCATATTTTGTGTTGTTTACAAGCAGGTGTGCAAAGGCCCGTTTAGCGGCATCAAGGTATTGTTCTGATGTGTATTCACCATGCTGCTTCCAGCGTGCCACCTTTGCAAGCGCAGCAATGGCCATGCCGCCGCCTTCACGAAACGCCGCCTGGTATTCATCTGTTGTTACGCTGTTTGCATGCAGGCCAACCACGCGGCGCGCATTTGGGTCTTTATTAAAGTAGCTGAATATTATCATATAAAAATAATCTTCTTTGCTTAGGGCGCGCATCATATAATCTGCACCCCACAGGGCTTCATTTACCATGCTGTCTTTCACATGCAATTCAGCTAGCATGTGCGGTATAGCGTCAACTGCATTAGCCAAACTCCATACTACCAGCGGTGTTTGCTGCGGCGAAACATAATTTGCATATGCAAGATGAGAAAAATATTTGCTCACGTCACCAGACGCGTCACACCAGCCACCGTGCATGTCAACGGTTTTATCGCTTCCATATAGTTTTACCTTGCTGTCGGCAGCAATTTCCTGTGGTGTATTGGCCCTTTGTTTGTTATAATAATGTACAATTGAAGGTATGGTAAGCTTTGCCAAGGCATCTCTTTCTATCACAAATTCCGGTGATTTATAAGACATGCTACCAATGGAGACGCTTACTGCATAATGCCCGGCTTGTTTGTACGGGGAGAAATCTGCCCTGTAATATATTTTACCTGTTGCCCAGTCTGCAACCTGCATTGCATTACCCAGTTTACCTGTAAATACCCTTTTGCCTGTGGTTGTATTAAGGAGTATAAATGATGTATTGTTTTGCAATATGTTGTCAACCCCCACAACAGCTATTTTGGGGCCGTCAGCATCAAAACCAACCTGGTTAACATAAATAACAGGTTGAGCTTTAACTATGTTGGTTTGACACAATATAAAGGTAAATAGCAGGCAGGCAACTGGTTTCATTAGTTTGGTATTGTGCTGCTAAAGATACAAGCAAAAAAATATACTTGTAACGCCGGCATCCCGTCATTATACAACTGAAGTAAATAACCATATCCTGTCTAATACAAACTGCTGAATGATTGTTCGCTTACTATTGTGTTAATGGTGTGGTTCAAAAATCGTTTTGCGGCGTTATACACTGATGTGCCCATGCTAATTCTCTTTACACCTAATGCGGCCAACTCACTAAAGCCGGGCAAAGCGGGTAAAGCAAATACATTTACCGGTAACCTTGTTGAGGCAACCACTGCGGCAATATCCCCTTTCTCTTGCAGGAACGGAACAAATATGCCATTCGCACCTGCATCCCCGTATAACTTTGCCCTCGTTATGGTCTCTTGCAATGCTCCCGGTATTTTTACTACAAAGCCATCGGTTCTTGCATTAATGAACATTTTAATATTCTTTTTTTCAAAATGATTTGTTACAGCGCTTATAATTTGCTGAAGCACATTTGCGGGCTGTATTTTTATACCGTCATTTCCTTTTAGGGAATCCTCGATATTGATACCAACAACGCCGGTGTCATGAAGTCTTTCAATGTTCTCAATGATTTTGTCAATGTTGCGGCTAAAACCGCCTTCCAACTGACAGCGGAATATTTGCATGGCCTTTTATACGCTTCACTGTTTGCAGCAATAACTCAAATGGAATATTTTCACCATCCTTATAACCAAGGGAATTGGCAACGGCTGCACTTGAAGTAGCAATGGCTTTAAAGCCAAGTTCTTCAAAAATGTTTGCGCTTGCAACATCCCAAACATTGCCAATAAGCAATGGAGCACTTGCGTGGTGTAATTGCGAAAACGTTTCAAAATCGCTCATACAAAAGTCTTTTTTATAAGTGAACTGATTTTACCTGCACTGCATTCTTTTTTTGCATTAATTCATCGAGGCTCCAGCGATACTTCTCATTCACTGCCAGTAAAAAACTTGCAGCGCTTACTGTAAATACTGAATAGCCGATAGGGTCTGTTATTCCATGTGATATTGCCATAGATAGGCCAAACAGGAAAGTTAAAATACCGCTCCCTGTTGCCGTTACGCGTGTCCATTTGCCGGCTACCAGCAAAATGCCAAAACAAATTTCACAGGTTGTTGCAGTAGCCGCGAAAATTGCTGCAACAGAATAGGGTAGAAACCGCATAATATCGGCGGCGTAAATCATAAAATGTTTCCAGTCTCCCCAGGAAACGCCCGGCTTGCCATAGGCGCCCCAGGCGCCAAGCCTGTCAAGCCCCAGGGTAAGGTAACCTGCACCTAAAGCAAGACGCAGGTATAGTTGAAAATATGGTGAAATTTTTTGCATAAATAGCTATAAAAAGTATGATTTATAGTTCAGGATGCATATTTAAACCCACGCCAATCCTGTTCCAGGCATTAATCGTAATAATCACCATCATTACCTGGGCTGTTTTTTCTTCACCCCATAAAGCAATTGCCTTATTATACAATTCATCGCTTAAGCCGTGCTGGTGTATTAGTGTTATCTCTTCCGTCATGGCAAACAATAGCTGCTCTTCTTGGGTAAAAACATTCGGGGCTTCTCTCCAAACACTTATTAAGTACAGGCGTTGTTCTGTTTCACCCAGTTTGCGGGCATCTTTGCTGTGATAATTCACACAATAAGCACACCCGTTGATTTGTGATGCCCGTATGCGTATTAGTTCCTGCTGACGCTGGTCAACCGATGAATTACCGATATAAGTATCCAATGCATCCATCGCTTTGTAAGCAGCCGGCTGTATTTTGCCCATTTTGAACCTCTGTGTCATGGTCTGAATTTTTATAGTGTAAAAACTTAATTGCCACACAAAAATATACACTAACAGGACTACCTTTATAGTCCAGTTTGTAAAATATAAGTAGTCCAGCGTATGTTGCCGTTTAAAACGTTAATCCCCATCAACAAGCAATCGCCCGTAGCCGTATATATGCAAATTGCCAACAGTATGGTAAGCCTTATACGGGGAGGTATTATAAAGCCAGGTGTTTTACTGCCCTCAAGCAGGGAAATGTCTGATATTCTGCAGGTTCACCGCAAAACGGTTGTGGCTGCATACGAAGAATTGTATGTGCAGGATTGGATTGAAACTCAGCCCCGCAAAGGTGTGATGGTATCTCAACATTTGCCCGAGATAAAACCCCGCAGCTTCAGGCCGGAAAAGAACAAACATTCATATATGGCTGAAGCGCCATTTGCATTTAAAAGACTTGCGCCCGGTATGCCGGTACAAGCTGGCAAACAAAATTATCGCCTTGCATTGAATGACGGCTTTCCTGATGCACGCATAGCCCCGCTTGATTTGCTTTTTAAGGAATACAGGAGACTATTTAACAAAAGCACGTCGCCAATATTAAGCATGCAGGGTGACAAAGCCGGCAGCGTGAGGTTGCGTACTGCTATCGCGGGCTTTTTGTCAGCAACAAGGGGGTTGAATATTACAGCAGGCAATGTGTTGCTGAGCAGGGGGGCGCAAATGGCTATTTATATGGCGGCGGCCATGCTTATTAAACCCGGCAGTACTGTAATTGTGGCTGAGCCCAATTACTTGATGGCTAATATGATATTTGAACAATTTGGCGCAAAGCTGCTGCGTGTTCCCGCAGATACAGATGGGATTGATGTAGACGCGATTGAAAGAATTTGCAGGAAGAAAAAGCCTTCGTTGCTGTACGTAATTCCGCATCATCATCATCCTACCACCGTTACACTTAGCGCAGAACGCAGGATGAAGCTTTTGCAGTTGGTGAGAGATTACGACTTCCCCATTATTGAGGATGATTATGACTACGATTTTCATTATAACCATAACCCTATTTTGCCGCTTGCCAGTGCACACCATAGTGGAAACGTTATTTATATAGGCTCACTCACCAAGTTTCTCGCGCCCTCGATAAGAGTGGGGTATATGGCAGCGCCCGAAAACTTTATTCAGCAGGTGGCACAACTAAAGCTGATGATAGACATACGGGGAGATAGCTTGCTGGAAGAAGCGCTTGCTAGCCTCTCAAACGCAGGGCATATACAAAGGCACTTAAAAAAATCGGTAAAGCTTTATCATCAGAGACGCGACATGTTTTGCGGGTTACTGGAGAAGGAATTAACAGGCATTGTTTCATTTACAAAACCGCAGGGTGGCATGGCTGTTTGGGCGACTTTTAATAAAAAGTACCCGCTACAGGTTATAGCGCAACGGGTGGCGGAACAAGGGCTTTACATGAGCAACGGAAGCACCTATAATTCAGGTAACATTAATTACAATGCTTTGCGCATGGGCTTTGCATCGCTTAATGAAAATGAAATGAGTGAGGTAGTGAGCATTATAAAAAAAGCCGCAAAGTAACTAATACACATACTCATCAGCAATCAACAGCGCGTTGCTGATAATGGCGAGGCCTTCGTCTATTTCTTCTTTCGTTATACACAACGGCGGCGCAATAAAAATATAGTTCCACCGTACAAAAGTGTACATACCCAACTCTTTAATTTTTGCTGCCACCCTGTTCATAATTGCCATTTCATCAGGCTTTGCATTAAAGGGAGCCATAGGTTCTTTTGTGCCCCTGTTTTTCACTAATTCAAGACAGCCCAGTAACCCCGTATTCCGGAAATCGCCTATGCAGGGATGTTTGCTTTTTAATTCTTCTACCCGCTGCTCCACGTACCTGCCCATTTCAATAGTATTCTGCATCATGTTCTCATCCTCGTATATTTTCAACACTTCTACACCCGCAGCGCAACACACGGGATGCGCTGAATAGGTTAACCCGAGCCATAAAACTTTATCATCAAAATAGCCCGCAATTTCGTCGCTTACCATTAATGCACCCAATGGCATATAGCCGGCTGTAATACCTTTGGCGGTAGCAATCATATCCGGCGCCACGCCATGATTATCCACCCCAAACCATTTACCGGTGCGTACAAAGCCGCTCATTACTTCATCTGCAATAAACAATATACCATGCTTGTCGCATAATGCACGTATCCTTTGCAAATAACCGGTTGGGTATTTTATACAACCTGATGAGCCGCTTTCACCTTCCATAATGATTGCTGCTATATTTTCAGGCCCTTCAAACTCAACCACGCGCTCCATGTGGGCTGCACATTCGCGGTTACAGGTGGTTACCTCTTTACCCCACGGGCAACGGTAGCAATACGGGTCTTCCACATGTACAATATTGGGCATTTGCTGCCCATCCGTATGCAACTTGCGCGGGTCGCCGCCCGCAGTCATGGCTGCGTGCGATGCGCCGTGAAAAGCCCTGTACCGCGCAATTATTTTATGCCTGCCTGTGTACAGCCTTGCCAGCTTAATAGCATTTTCAATAGCTTCAGCGCCACCCACCGTAAATAATGTTTTTGTAATATTACCCGGCGCTAATTCCGCCAGCCTTTTGCCCAGTTCCCCGCGCGCTTTGGTAATGCAGGATGGTGTTACATAACTTACTTGCTGCATCTGTTTAGTAACTGCTTCAGTTACGCGTTGGTTACCATGCCCGATATTAACATTCATAAGGCCGGAGGAGAAATCAATATACCGCTTGCCATCATAATCATACAGGTACACTCCATCGCCATACTTAACCGCGATAGGATTGAGGTTTTTTTGCTTGCTCCACGAAAACAGCGTGTAGTCAAGATTGTCCCGGATAATTTCTTTTGCTTCAGAAAGAATAACTGGTTGTGACATGGCTTGAACTTTAAAGCTTTTGCAGAAACCGAATGCATACGAATATACGAATAATGGAATGACCGGCGAGACGGTTGCAATGGCAAAAAAGCGCATGGTGGAAAAATAGCAACCTGTATAACCCAAATAACTTCTTACGGGTAAAGCGTTTCATCAATCAATTAAACCCTTCCCATAGCAGGGTCGCTAAAGCCTGGTAAGCCGGTCTCCATCCTGCCTGCATATCTTCGTTCAAATATATCGTTGCCTTTTATTCTTACGGTAAAATCATACCAGCCAAAGCTTTTACTTACATCAAGCGTTGTAACAGTGTTGCCAGTAACATTTATATTGTGGTAGCCGGTTTTGTAACTGTTGTCAATAACCTCCGCCTGCAAATTACCGGTTGCGCTGATATTTACATTTAAATGCATTGCAGAAGGAATATAATTAACGGCTATACTTAACCGGGGGTCTAACTCATTACCTGCCAATGAGCGCATAAAACCATTTGGGCCATACACCTTTATATGGTATTCGTTATTATCAAACAATGCTATATCCCATTGGTCTTTTAATTTGTCACCCGGCATTACTGCGTATGAACGCACTGCTACGTCTTCATCTGTACTTCTTTTGCTTTGTTTGTAATACGCGTAAACATTAAAAGGCACAGCGCCCGATTTAGCCCCTGCAGCCAATGTCAATTCAATGCTATTCTTGTCAGCTGTTAATCCCCCATCCGCAAATATTTCATAAGGCAATGCACATGATTTTCTAACGCCTTTTTCCTGCTGTGGTATATAGGGTGAAGAGCCGGGATTTTGTTTTACTGCCGCTATTTCTTCTTCATTTAATTGCTTGTACCCGGCCGGCAACTCTTTAAACTTTGCATTATATATTTTTTGTATCTCTGCATCCCTGTTTAAAAATTTGGGCAGCGTTACCTGTTCACCGTTATAGGGCCTGAAAATGCTGGTAAGGTCGCCGCTAATGGCGCGCCTCCACGGGCTTATATTAGTTTCTTTTATTTCTTTGCCGGTTTTTTTATGCAGGAATTTTTCAAGGAATTGCAGGGGAGATGTATGGTCAAATACTTCGCTGCAAACCCAGCCGCCCCTGCTCCAGGGCGACGCTACAACCATGGGTACACGGTAGCCCAGGCCAATAGGCCCCTCCCGCAAATATTCTTTCGGCCAGTTCTTTTTTTTCATTTCCTGCTCCATGGTAACAAAATCAACAGACGTGTCCAAACCCCCGGATGCTTTGCCCGTAGCGGCATCATGCATATTAGGCGCAGTAAATGGGGGTACATGGTCAAAGTAGCCATCATTCTCATCATAAGTAAGAATAAAAACCGTCTTCTTCCATATTTCAGGATTTTGCGTTAAAATGTCAAGTACCTCGGACACATACCATGCACCATACCATGCAGAACCAGGATGATCGCTAAAAGTTTCGGGCGCTACAAGCCATGATACAGTAGGTAACTGCCCTGTTTTAACATCCTGCCTGAACTGGAATAAAATGTCACCCTTTGGTATATTTACCTCGCGTTCAGTATCGCCATCTATGTATTTATGAGCAATAAGACTACGGTAGTCGTCATCATTGCTATTGTCGCAAAATGCCTTTGTATGCAGGCTTTTTTCTAATTTACCAAGCTGCTCATATTTTTCCTTTGTAAACACTTCTTTATCTGCCAGCACTTTTTGCAGGGTATCTTTTTTTTGCTGTAAATCATCCTGCATATCCTTCAGGTCTTTACCCGTGGCAGTAGTGGATTTCAGCTTTTGTTCAAGGGCCGCAATCTCGGCGGGCAAGCTTGCTGCGGCTTTTGCCAGGTAATTAATATAGCGGTCAGAGAGCTGAACGTTGTATTGAGAAAAATATTCAATGGGATTGTCAGTAAAATTTGCGAGCCATGCATCTTCCTCGCCGGTATAACCTCCGCCAACACTTATGTCGTTCTGGTATATTTTCCACGATACGCCGTTTTCTTCCAGCCGTTCAGGGTATGTTTTCCAGTTTGCCCATGCACCATAGTCAACATCTTCATTCCAAACATTTGCTTTTGAATTTTCATGTTGCTCTTCACGTATAGTTCCTGTCCATAAATACAAACGGTTAGGGCCTGTGCCCGTCAAGCTTGAACAAAAATGCTGGTCGCAAACAGTAAATGCATCGGCAAGAGAATAATAAAACGGAATGTCCTCGCGTGTATAATATCCCATGGTAAGAGGCATTTTCCTATATTCATGGTCTCCCGATTTTTTTACGTCAAGCCACCTGTTGTGCCGCCCGCCGTTGTGTGCATCAATTTGGTTGTCCCACGAATGGGGCAGAGAACCCATCCAGGTAATTTTCGTATTTTTTATATCGAGGTGAAATGGTGAATATGTTTCGCCTTCCTTATTGGTTTGCAGCCATACAGGGTGCTGGTTGGGCAACCTTATTGCGTGAGGATCGTTAAAGCCACGAACGCCCTGCAATGACCCAAAGCAATGGTCGAAAGAGCGATTTTCCTGCATGAGTATAACCACGTGCTCGGCATCATAAAACGTTGTACCTGGCGCCGGATTAATAGCAAATGCTTTTTGAATAGAGGGGGGCAATGAACCTATTACACTTGCGCCGCCGGAAAGCAAAGCGGCTTTTTTAAGAAAGTCTCTTCTTGTGCTCATGGTTAATAAAATGAGCGATGAAAGTACACAAAGACGGGCACACAAGAAAAGAGTTCACTATTATTTAACCTGCATCAGGCATCGTTGGTTTTAGTTGAGTCATGTTTGATATAAAAGTTTAAACCCTTAATGAACCACGGAAACCCCTGGCAGCGTAATATGATTCTGCGCCGTTGTGATAGAGGAATACTGTATTATACCGGCGATCGCAAAAAACAGCACCCCCAAGTTTCCTGATGGCCGCGGGTGTTGCCACCCAGCTTGAGGTTTTTGTATCAAATTGCCCAACTTTCTGTAATGCCCGGTATTGTTCTTCTGTTAAAAGTTCAATGCCCATTACAGTTGCCATATTAACAGCGCTGTCTCCCGGTTTATATTGTTTTCTTGATGCCAGTGCTTCACTATCGTAACAAACATTTCTCCGGCCTTTAGGGCTTTCTGCCGAGCAGTCATAAAAAATATAATCACCCGTCTTTTTATCGTAATCAACAATATCAGGTTCGCCGCCGGTTATTTCCATTTCATTCAATGACCATAATTTGTCAGCATTTGCCTCCAGTTTTGCCAGTATTTCAGCCCATTTCAAGCCTTTATGCCGTTGCATATTCTTTTCAAAGCGCCCTTTCAGTGTTTCAAGTAATTCTTTCTCTTCCTTTGGCGACAATGCTTTTTTCATGACCTTAATGTTTTATACCTATTTGCGGATGCTGCCCTGTATGCAGTCACAATTTCTATTGCGGCTACTTCATAATATTAAACATCCAGCGTATGCCAAAGCGGTCTTTGCACGTACCCCAGTATCCCCAAAATTCATCATGGGGCGCTACGCCCTCTGTTCCACCTTCAGATAGTTCGCTGTATAGCCTGTCAGCCTCTTCTTTGGTGTCGGGACTTAAGCTAATAGTAAAATTGTTTCCCTCCACCAGTTTTTGGCCCATGCTTTCAAGTATATCTGTTGCCATTATCTGTATACCGCCAAGTATGGGTAATGCTACATGCATCACTTTCATTTTGTCACTTTCTGACAATGCGGGCGCGCCTTGCCTCGGGGGCATATCGCCCATACGCATTAACGGGTTGGAAAATTCTGTTCCAAAAACTTTCTTGTAATGGTTAAATGCCTCTTCGGCATTGCCGGCAAAGTTTAAATAAATTGATACGTATGCCATTGGTATTTTGTTTTATAGTGATTGAAATTTTAGCATCGAAGTACAAAGCATAATAATATAAAAAAACTTGAAGAAACAATTTCAAGATTTGAACTTTTTAATCGTCCAACCCCTTGCCATCCAAAATTTGCTGCGTATATTTTTCGACCCTGGCCTCACGGGTTTTAGCCTGCTTTGCTGAAGAAAAATACAACAGGTATCCCTTTTGCCGTCCCGGGGTTAATGCGTAAAATGCTTTTTTAAGGGCATTGTTTTTATCTAATTTTTTTTGAAATTCTTCCGCAATTTTGAATTCGGCTGTTGTTTTAAGCTTAATTTTTACACCTGCTTCTTCCAGTTCAACAGCTTCAAAAATATATTGCTTCAAAACCGCGGCCAGCTTATTTATTTCTGTAAGATTGGTGAACCTTACCTGGCGCGGTACCTGCACATTTTCTGTTTGTTGAATTAAAATCCCCTTGTCATCCTTTAATAAGGCGCCTTTAAAAAATAACAGGGCGCAATATTCCTTAAACACGTGTATCAGCACAATGTTTTTCTTTTCAAAAGTATAACATGGGCAACCCCATTTAAGCTCTTCAACCAGGTGGCAGTCAAGGATGATTGCTCTTAATTTTTGTATTTCTTTCTGCCACTTTCCCGCTTTGTTAAAAAAGAAATCAACCCTTGGATTCATGTTATTTACTATAAGAAAATAAAGTTATGAATGGTTATTTATTGACCGAAATCATTTTTCTGCCCGGAGGCCTGAAATACCAGGAAGCCATGGTAAGAATTAATAGTAATAATGGAGGGAATATTTCACTCACCAAATCGCCTGCTGCTATATGAGAGAAGATGGCTCCGGTCATAACAAAGAAAAAGCCGGCGTAGGCCCATTCCTTCAGCAAAGGGAATTTTGGGATTAACACAGCTACCACACCCAAAACTTTCGCGATGCCCAGCAGCGTGAGAAGATAGAGGGGATAGCCTAAATGCGCAAGGGTATCTACCCCGCCTCTGCCCGCCTTTGCTTTCAGCAATTGTACCAGGCCGGTTGACACCATGCCCAGCGCAAGCCATATAGTGGCAATCCAATAGATAATTTTATTTCTCTTTGACATGGCATGCTATCTTAATTTGCTTACAACATCCTGTAACCGGTTATGCGCCCAGTTTATACCCTGCGCAAAAGGTAATTTAAGTACTTGATCTCTAAGTGCTGCAGATTCATACACCGAATGCATAGTTAATTTGCTGGTGTCATCACTTAGTTCTTCAAACGTTAAAACTTCAAGCTGCACACCAAAGGGAGTGTTCTCCATTTCAAACGTCCGGGTAATTTTTTTGTTAAGTGTAATTGCGTGTATGGCCCCGTTAGCCCTAAATGCAACATTGCCATTGGCATCGGTTGTTTCAAACTGGTAACCCCCGTGGTTATGGTTATCAAGTTTCAGCACTTTTGTTCCCATCCACTGCTCAACAATGTCAGCCTCAGTATATGCTTTAAAAAGCAGTTCTACAGGCAAATCAAATTCCCTCGTAATTGTCAAGTCCTGCTTGCCTTCTTCGGCATTGATTTTCGTTTTTTGTTCCATGTTATTTACTTTTATATTTTTTCATGATGGTTTCTAATTTGTTAAACCTGTCATCCCACATCTTGCGGAATGGTTCAATAAAGTCTGCTACTTCTTTCATTTTGTTTGCATTTATATGGTAATAAATTTCGCGCCCCTGTTGCTCCTGCTGAAGTAATTCGCATTCGGTTAGTATTTGCAGGTGCTTTGAAACTGTAGGCCTGGCTGTGTTAAAGTTTGCGGCTATGGCGCCTGCTGTTAAAGATTGGGAAGCAACCAGCAGCAAAATAGCCCTTCTTGTTGGGTCGGCTATTGCCTGGAATACATCACGTCTGAGGTTCATTATGTAGCTATTTGACTACAAATATATGCGTAGTTATTTAACTACACAATTTTTTTTGAATATTTTTTTAAAACCGCCTTTGTGCCTTTTACGCTTGCCCGGTTATCACATATAGCAACCTGGCTTAAACCTCGTAAAAAGGTTATTCGGTATTTAGCTTTTATTTTTGCCGTTTAATAGTAAACCATGGCAGGTATTTATATACATATTCCTTATTGCAAAAAGGCTTGTCATTATTGCAATTTTCATTTTTCCACGACAAGGTATAATATGCCTGCGATGGTTCAGGCCATTATTGAGGAAGCGGGTTTACGCGCCGGTTATATTAAAGGCAATATCAGCACGATTTATTTTGGAGGTGGAACTCCTTCAATATTGCTGACTGATGACTGCAGCTTAATGCTTGAAAAAATGTACCGGTTGTTTGATGTAGATGACAATGTTGAAATAACGCTGGAAGCCAACCCCGATGATATTAATGAACAAAAACTGGCGATATGGCGGCAGGCCGGCATCAACAGGCTTAGTATAGGTGTGCAATCTTTTTTTGAGGATGACCTGCGGTGGATGAACCGGGCGCATAGCACGGCCCAGGCAATGCAAAGCATTCAGCGTGCACAGGAGGCAGGGTTTGATAATATTACTATTGACCTTATTTATGGCACACCCACCCTTACTGATGAACAGTGGAAGCATAATGTGCAAACGGCTGTGTCTCTCAACATCGCGCATCTATCCTGCTATGCTTTAACCGTAGAGCCAAAGACTGCACTTGAAAAAATGATTGCTGCCCACAAAATTACCCCCGTTGATGCGGAGAAGCAGAGCAGGCATTTTGAATTGCTGATGCAATGGATGCATGACGCAGGTTATGAGCATTATGAAATATCCAACTTTGCAAAGCCAGGTATGCGCAGCCGGCATAACAGTAATTACTGGAAGGGGGCTCATTATATTGGGCTCGGGCCTTCTGCGCACTCATTCAACGGTGTAAGCAGGCAGTGGAATATTGCCAATAATGCCCTTTACTTAGAAAGCCTTAGTAAAAATGTTATTCCTTTTGAGATAGAATACCTTACCCGGCCTCAGCAGCTAAACGAGTATATTATGACAAGTTTGCGTACGATGGAAGGACTTTCACTGCAGTACGTGGATGAACGCTGGGGAAGCGGTTTTGTAAAAGAACTGGAAAATGAAGCTGCGACTTTTTTGAAGGCTGAAAGGATGGTTATTAAAGACAACCACATGATACTTACCAACACGGGCAAACTCTTTGCTGATGGTATAGCAGCTGCGCTTTTTGTGCTGTAATAATTTATTTTTCATCAACCTTTATCCTTTTTTAATCCAGGTTGAAAAACCAATGCTGTAATTTTATCTTTTCTTGCAGATAATCCGTATTAAACTAATCTTCTCTATGAACAAAAACAGGTTCCTGCTATTTATTGCACTAGCATTTAGTTTTGCATCGTTACATGCACAGCAGGCTGATTCAATAAAAGTGAAAGTGTATTTTGCACTTGATAAGTACAATATATCCCCTGCAGCTAAACAAACCTTAGACGCCTTTATCGCGCACCACAAAGAAATTACCTGGATAAATATAGAGGCATTTACAGACAGCCGCGCGAGCGTTGCATATAACGATGTTTTGGCAATGAACAGGGCAAAGTCTGTACAAAACTACCTTTTAAATAACGGGCTGTCAAAAACTACAGAAACGCATATTAACGCCTTTGGCAAAAGAAAGTTGCTTGATTTAGGCAATACCGAAGCTGCTTATCAAAATAACAGGGTAGTTATTTTAACGTGTTATGTAAAAGCGCCTGTAATGGCGCAACAACCAAAGCCGGCCTTGCCGCCTGCTGATACAGTAAAACCTAAGCCTGTACCACCGCCGCCCCCAAAAGATACGATCAAAATAGCGCCGCCTGTAGTTGAACAAAAGCATGATACTGTTAAACCGCAACAGGTAATTACCGCACCACCGGTGGTAACTGTGTCACCGGCAGATACGATAAAGACGCAGCCACAAACACAGCCGGACACATTAAAGCCTGCTATAGAAGTAAAAGAAACCGTACCAACCGGCGAAGTTGACCATGGGCTTGAGCAGCGTATCCTGGAGGTAATTAAACACGCCAGGATAGGTGAATCGTTTGTATTACATACCATATATTTTGTGGAGGGCCGTCATGTATTTGCAAAAGAAGCGGCAACCCCATTGAAGGCTGTGCTGGAAGTTATGAAGTCCCGGCCGACACTGGAATTAGAGATACAGGGACATGTTTGTTGTACCGACTCCCTCGCGGAGGATGCACTGGATTTTGATACGCATCTTTTTGACCTTTCTTATGCACGGGCACAAGCTGTAGCGGATTACCTGGTAAAAAATGGCATTGCGCGGGAAAGGGTACAATCACTTACAGGCTTTGGTTCAAGACGGCGCATTATTTACCCTGAAAAAACGACGGCGGACCGCAACCGCAACCGGCGGGTCGAGTTTAAAATCCTCAAGAAATAACAACCTTTTTTATTTAGCAGAAACCAGATAATATGACAACGAGGCAATTTATTACATGCTTATTTATAATACCGGTTTTGCTATATGGCTGCTCGGCACCATACCAGGTCACTACCAATGTTAAATTAAGGTACACCTGGCAGGTAAGCAGTATTACCATTGATGGCGAGCTGGCGGGTACAACCATAACCGCCCCGGTTTTTGAGGATGCTTCTATTTATTGCCTGCGGGACAGTAAATGGTCTTTTTATGATGAGGGCAGTGGAATTTATGTGATTAACAGCGCTGATACAATTAACTGTATAAAAGGTACCCGGAAAATTAACTGGGAGGTAGTAACATTAAAAGGTAAATCGCACTACCTGCAATTTTACCGCTATAATGCACCCAAAGGTGTACCCACCGACAGGTTTACACCCTATATTGCTGAAATTACAGAGCTTTCGAAAACAACAATGGTATTAAAATATCCTATTAAATATCACGGCAAAACCGGTAATCTTATTATAACACTTGCCAAGTAGCCCCTTGGTCATTAATAAAAAAATCCCGGCTTGTTAAAGGGCCGGGATTTATCAAATATTCAACAAGCCAGTTAGTTTTTTGACGGGTCATTTAATATCCCTGTAAACAGTATCATTCCTGTTTGTTTTTCTGCAATTACATACAAAAAAGGGTGGTCAAAAGTTATTGCTTCCGGTGGGGCAGCCGATGTCATACCCATACCGGCGCCGGATACCGCCGCCGCTTCAGTTCCTTCCTCATCCACCTTAATGTAGGTTTTATGAACAGCCTTTGTAATTTCAACATGAGCATTATACATTTTTGAAAAATCGGCTGCGCCGGTAAATGCAATGTGCATGCCCAGCGCAGACAGTTCTGCTTTCATATCATCAATATTATAGCTGTATTCCCACTTCGGCATAACAAGTTTTATCCGCAAAGGTTTCATACCTGTAATAATACCTTTTAACGCCGTTGCATCAAGGCTCCCTGCAAATTCATTAACCGCTTTTGCGTTGTTTTTGCTTTGCAGCAAATACATGCTGTAGCTGTTACCGCCGCCATAAGGCATTTCGACTGCATTATAGCCTTCATCATAATAAATATCAGTGGTGAGCTGCTGCTGCATAAATGGCACGTTTATTTTGGAACCATCCTGCAAATAAAAAGAAGCAGTGTGTGTATCCTGCGATTTAAAAGCAAACTTCCATCCACCTTTAAAATAAATAGCGTTTATCAGGAACATGAGCATATTGTCGGGTATGGCGTCTATGATTTTGGTTATTTTATTTTTGGTATTTTCAGCCGCCCAGTTATTTATTGCGTCAACTGTTGTCATAGGCTGCAAATCAGCTTTATAATAGCTGGCATTTATATCAAGAAACGATTGCAATGGTTGCGCCGTATGTTGTTTGTACCAAATTGAATTGGCAATATACATTGCGACTTTGTTATCTTCTGCTGGTAATTGCTCAATAAGCGCTTTACATGTGGCGTTAAGGTCATTTATGTTTATGCCGCTTAGTTGCAGCACTTCTGTCATCGAGTCTTTAGTAGCATTGTCTGCACCATTGTAAACCATACCCAGCGCTAAATATATACTTAAGGGAGAGATGAGTTTATTGTTATTTGCTGCATCGCTTTGCAGGGTTGCTCTTAAAAAATTCAGCGCAAAATGATTATTCGCATCAACTACCGCCGTGCCGTTTACCGGGAGTGTAACAGTATTTGTTATGTCTCCGCCTCCACCACTTTTTTTGCAGGAAAGGGTGGTGAAAACTGCTGCAGCTAATATTGCGTAAACTTGTATTCTCATGATTTTGGAGGTATGTTGCAATGTTTGACTACAGAATTGGCAAAAGTGTTGCGATGTCTAAAAAATAACAGTTAAGAGGGATTATTGATTAGAAGTAAGAATACATTTGTCCCTTTGTCTAATCATTTAGCTATCATTCTTTTACAACATTAAAATTTAAAAAAATAATATATTAAAAGGCTGTTGGCAACATTCTTGCTAACAAACCACAAATTCATTTTTTTTAATTTTAAAACGCTAATTTATGAAGAAGATCATCCTGGCATGCGGTGTTGCATTTACCGCTCTTGCATTCTGCTTTAACAACTTTGCAGGTGCTGCTCCAAAACACGAAACAACGTCTAAGTACGCGGTAAATGACACCATCCCTAAAAAGGATACCACGAAGAAAGACACAAGCGGTACAATGCTTTTACAGCTTAAATAACCTGTACCGGGAAGGATATTTACATTTTAATGTTTTTACCTTGTTGCAAAGCTTTTATTTAAGCATAATTACCCTGCTTAAATAAAGGCTTTTGTCTTTATGAAGGCTCTTCTTCTGTTAATAAAGGGAAGAACTGACCCCGCATTTTATCTCCCTTGTGTACAGGCGGCACGCCTGTAAGCAATACGTCGTTACTGTCACTTATCACGCCATCCTTAAAGGCATTTATTACAAATGCCCTTCGCGGCCTTGCACTTTTGTTTTCGCCCGAGCCATGCAGTGTAAGGGAATGGTGGAAAATGGCTTCACCCGCTTTGGTTTCAACAGGTATTGGTTTAAATTCAGCTTGTTGTTGCGGGGTAAGATAATTCATAATGCCCATCATATCCCCAGCCAGTTCCGGCTTGTCCAGCAAGCCCCAGTTTTGACTGCCGGGTACATATTGCAGGCAACCGTTTTCTATTGTACTGTCGTCAAGGCTGCACCAGCAGGTTAAATGGGCAACGGGCTTTGTGCGTGTCCAGTAGCTGTAATCCTGGTGCCAGGCTACTACGCCACCTTTTTTTGCAGGTTTATAAAAAAGCTGGTCATGCCAAAAACGTACAGGAACGTTACCCAGCAATTGGCTTGCAGCCATTACAAAGCGTGGGTTCCAAAGCACGTCGTGAAACCCGGGCGAAATACGCCATGCACCTAATGCATGAAAAAGGATGGTATTTGCATCGGTACTTTCATTGCTGTGAAATTCATAAAATAATTCATGGCCCGGGCTATTGGGCTCGACAAGATTGGCGAGGTCTTCTTTCAATTTTTCAATTTGCTCTTCATCCAGCATTTTAACCCCTGCCAGGTAGCCGTTGGTATTAAAAAAATCTATTTGTTCTTGTGTAAGTTTATATTGTTCCCAATCCTTTTTTGATTCAGGCCACTTAAAAAGATTACTCACTAAATGATGTACGTTACTTAAATCTTTTACCGGCATGACAAACAATTTTTATAAAAGTAAAGCATTTAATAAAATTATCATGGGGTGATGTTAACAAGTTGCATCATAACATTTTTATTTATTACCTGGTTGTTTATATACTTTCCCCTCCTTCATAACAAAAGCTACATGCTGTAACAATGTTATATCATCAAGCGGGTTGCCTTTCACAGCTATTATATCCGCGATAAAGTTTTTTTGCACCTGGCTAAGCTTGTCCTGCCTGCCCAATAGTTCTGCGGCGTTTAGCGTAGCTGTTTTTATCGCATCCATAGGCCTAAAACCAGCTTTACGCACGTAATACTCAAGTTCCTTTGCCTCATTATTGTCCCAGGGGTAGCTGCCGATGTCAGTGCCCAGCACAATTTTCAAATGTTGCCTGTAGGCTTTATTTAAGAAAATATAAGTGCTGTCAAGAGGATAATTAAAATATTCATAAACACTTATGGTAGGCACCCAAAATGTATGATTGGCTAATGCTAGCTGTATGAGGGAATCATCAAACCCGTCACCATGTTCAATTGACCTGGCCCCTGCCAGTATTGCCATACGTATGCCTTGTTTGCTTGTAGCATGGGCCGCTACATTTACATGGTATTTTTTTGCTTCATCTACCACTGCTTTCATTTCATCAAAATCAAAAGTTGGGTAAAACCAATCGGCAAACAATTTTATCCAGCTAACACCGTGCGTCACCTGGTCACGCACCGCTTTTACGCATTCGTCGTGCCCGGTGGCAAACTGCGTACCATAAGGCAGTTCAATACTCCAGTTTTGTGTGGCTGGAAATGGAAGGTAATTGCCGGTGGCAGAAATACCCCTGCCCGAAGGAAATACGCGGGGCCCGATTATAAAAGATGAATCTATTGCCTTTTTTAAATCAACATCTGAAAAACCGGCACCTTCCGTACAAACATCACGCAAAGTAGTAAAACCATTATCCAGGGCTATTTGCAGGTACTTTGCCGCCCGCAATGACCGTAATGCCGGCGACCTGCCGTAAAGGTCTTTTTCATAATCGCCGCCATCTGCCAAAAGATGCGTGTGTACATCCATCATTCCGGGCAAAAGGGCATAACCCTGCAGGTTAATAACAATGGCAGAATCTGGAATTTTTCCTGAAAAATTTATCTCCGCAATAGTATTGTTGTGCACAATAACGACCGGATTAGAATGCGGTTCATTGCTTTTGCCGTCAATAAGCCGGTCCGCAATTATTGCGTAGGTTTGCGCCTGCGTGCTGATAAAAAGCATAAAGGCAATATAAGATAAAAGCATTTTCATAAACAGCGGTTGTAGACAGTTAAGTGCAGAATGGATTGTTTTATGCAGCCGTTGATGGCTTTAACCAAAAATACTGTAAAGCGCCAACAGGCAAAAGCATTTTAATAGTTTTGTTTATTCTGCTGAATAATTCGGTGACTTTGGGGAAAAGATATACTTGTTGGGAAAAAATAATCACTAAAAGTTGTTACTTTAATTTCCTAAGCAGAAATAAACACTTTCACCAAAATACTGGCTATGAAAAACTTTTTTGCATGTGCGGCATTGTTACTGATTGTAAGCCATCTTAATGCGCAAACCACAGTAAACAGGGACCCGGAAATAGCGCAAATGGTTGACGAAGTGTCGGCTGACTCTCTTAAATCCTACATTACAACATTAGTTGCCTTCGGCACGCGTAATACCTTAAGTACTAATGATGACGCTAAACGGGGAATAGGCGCTGCTAAAAACTGGGTATTAAGTAAGTTTAACCAGTTTGCCAAACAAAGTGGTGGCAGGCTGACGGCGTACATTGACACTTTTACCCTGCAGCCAGACGGTAAACGGGTTGATGCACCTGTGTTTATGGGCAATGTAATTGCCACCTTAAAAGGAACTGACCAAAATGATGACCGGGTATTTTTGATAAGCGGGCATCTTGATAGCCGGCGTAGTAACGTGATGGACAGAACGGAAGACGCCCCAGGAGCCAACGATGATGGAAGCGGTACTGCAGCGGTGATTGAATGTGCAAGGATAATGAGCCGCCACAGTTTTCCGGCAACGGTTATTTTTATTGCTGTAAGTGGTGAGGAGCAAGGCTTGCTGGGCGCTTACCATATGGCTGAAAAGTGTAAAAAAGAAAACATAAACATTGAGGCTGTTTTAAATAACGATATTATAGGCAGTAATAACAGCAATGAAACAAATATAATAAACAACACCCAGGTTAGGGTTTTTAGCGAAGGGCTGCCGTATTATGAACTTGACAAGAATGCTAAAATGATAAGGCAGTTTGGGTTGGAAAACGATGGCAAAGCACGGCAGTTGGCGCGTTATGTAAAAGAAATTGGCGAACGCTATGTTGATAACCTGCAGGTAATGATGATATACCGTAATGACAGGTTTTTACGTGGCGGCGACCATACCCCCTATGTTGAAAATGGTTATGCCGCGGTGCGAATAACAGAAATGAATGAAAACTACAGCCACCAGCACCAGGATGTGCGTGCGCAAAACGGTATTCAATATGGTGACCTGGCGGAGTTTATGGATTTTGAATATTTGAGGAAAAACGCCGCAATGAATCTTGCCAACCTTTCTAATCTTGCAAAAGCACCTGCAATGCCACAAAGCGTAAAGATTGATGTGCATGACCTGACTAATAATACACGCCTTTACTGGGCCACACCAAAAGCCGGCGCTGTAAAAGGCTATTATGTGCTGGTAAGGCAAACAACAAGTGCTTTTTGGGAGAAGAAAATATTTACCACAGCAACCGATATCACGTTGCCTTACTCAAAAGATAACTATTTTTTTGCAGTGCAATCTGTAAATGAAACAGGCAATGAAAGCCTGCCGGTTGTACCTTTGGCCGGAAGGTAACGTTTAATAAAACCAAAGCTCGCCATGCTTATACGTAAATCACTTATTCCAGTGCAGTATCTTGTTGCTGCCGGCTTACTTTTTTTTGCAGCATCCTGTAAAAAGGAAAGTTCTGCACCGGTTACACTTGACGCTTCAAAACAGCAAACAGTAACTAATGTAATGTACGGAACTGATACCGCGGAAAAAATGGATGTTTACCTTCCGGCCGGCAGAAGCACGGCCACTACAAAAATATTGGTACTTGTACACCCGGGCTCCTGGGCTGAGGGTGATAAGGCTGATTTTGACAGCGCCGTTGATACACTGCAAATTTTATTACCGGGGTATGCAATTTTTAATATTAATTACAGGCTTGCCGCCAATGGGAAAAATGTTTATCCTGCTGCTCTTAACGATGTGGAGCTGGCACTGCAATTTATCAGCAATAATGCCGCTGCATATGCAGTAGATACCGCTAAAATTGTGCTTGGCGGGGCAAGCGCAGGCGCACACCTTGCTATGCTGGAAACCTACAGTAAAAATGCATCTAATGTAAAGGCTGTCGTTGATCTTTTCGGACCAACAGACTTAACATGGCTATATACCAATCATCCCTTTCCGCAATTTGCACAGCCTGTATTGCAAAATTTCCTGGGAGTATCACTGCAGCAAAATAGTGCATTATACGCTGAAGCAAGCCCAATAAATTATGTATCGGCTGCGTCACCGCCCACTATAATTTTTCACGGCACACTGGATGATGTTGTGCCCATTGAAGAAAGCCAGCAATTAAAAGCGAAGCTTGATTCCTTTAACGTGACGAACACAATGATTGTTTACAGTAACGAGGGCCATGGTTGGATGGGCAGCCACCTTACCGATACTTACCTGAAAATTGCGGCCTTCTTAAATCAATACGTGCAATAATGGAACTGGAATGGAGGTGTAAGAAGTTTAACGACCTTACTGTTGAGGAACTTTATGCTATTATGCGGCTGCGCAACGAGGTTTTTGTTGTTGAACAAAATTGTGTGTTCCAGGATGCGGATAATAAAGACCAGCACTGTTACCACCTGGCGGCATGGCAAAAAAATAACATCGCAGCATATGCCAGGCTTGTTCCTCCAGGCATAATTTACGCTGAGCCATCCATCGGAAGGGTAATCACGGCAGCCTCATTCAGAGGTACAGGCATTGGCCGTGGGTTATTGCAGCAGGCAATAGTTAACTGCACCTTAATTTTTGGTGAAAAAACCATTAAAATAGGGGCGCAGCTATACCTGAAGAAAATGTATGAATCATTTGGCTTTCAACAACTTGGGGATATTTACCTGGAGGACGGAATTGAACATATACATATGCTGAGATTTTAATGTATTCAGGCTAAAAAAATAGCTATATTTGTAGCATAATCTGTACTAAATGATTTTTTCATCTATGAAAAAATTTACCTTTTTCCGTTTACCCGTTGCACTAACTTTAGCGTGCGCACTTTTCATCATCCCCTCCATTCATGCACAATACGAGGATGAACTTGAAGATATTACCGGCCACTGGGAAGTCAGTTTGGTTGGAGGTTTTAATAATTTTTTTGGGGACCTGGGGGGCAACCATGGCGTGGGCAAACCGTTTATAAAAGATTTTAACGGGCCTGCTACAAGACCTTTATTCGGGGCTTCGCTTAATTATTTTTTTTATAGCTGGCTTTCAGTAAAAGGCATTTTAAACTACACTACTGTAACTGGTGCAGACAGCCTTATTAAAAACGCCGGTGATGCAGAACGCTGGCGGTATTATCGTAACCTAAGTTTCAGGTCGAGGATAGTAGAAGGCAGTATTAATGCCGAAATATACCCGGTGATGTTGTTTGATAAAGAAGTAGAGGTGCATACCATTAGTCCATATATTGGCGCTGGTATAGGCTTATTTCATTTTAATCCCGAAACTTATTATGTTGATCCCTCCGGCAAAGGAGAATGGGTAAAATTGAAACCACTGCATACTGAGGGTGAAGGTTTTGCCGAATACCCTGATCGCAAACCTTACAATTTGCTCCAATTCTATATTCCCGTTACAATTGGCTTAAAAATCTATCTCAATAATACTTTTGCTATATCCACAGGGTTCATTTTTCGCAAAACATTTACTGACTATATTGATGATATACACACAACTTATATTGACCCTGCATTGTTTGATAAATATCTTAGCCCATCACAGGCAACCCTTGCTAAGGCTTTGTACTCAAGGTCAATTACACCATGGAAGGTGAAGCCCGGTGTGTATAAGGCTGACCCCAACGACAACGATTCTTACGTAACTCTTTTCTTTACATTGAGTGTGCGGTTTGGCGGCGGCCCAAGGTTCTTTTATGGCGGTTAATATTTGTACGTGCAGATTATAAATAAGTAATAAGGCTGAAGGGTTATAGTACTCTTCAGCCTTATTAGCTTTTGAAGGAGTATAATAAGGGCGCCCGCGCCACGATAAAAGGGGTATATAGATAGTGCCCCGTTCAATGCAAACCAGCTTGTATACGCCAATAATGTTTTTCTATCTTCCAATGATTTCGTTTGGGTTGATCAACGCGGCAAGTTTTATGATAGTAAAAAAATGATGCGCTTCGTGCAGCAGAAACATCTCTGTCCACCCTTCCATATTTAATAAACCGTAAGTTGGATGCCGTGCAGTACCCTGCAGTTGTCCGTCGGTGAGCGAAGCTAATTGGCCGTTTAATGACTCCCGGTCTGTATAAAAATTATCCATTAATTGTTTGTATGTTTTGTTCTGCCATTCAAAAAAGCCGGGGTCGTTATCTGCTTTATATGGCTGAAACACAGGAGTGCCTGCGGCAGTTATCAATCCAACCCTTTCCCTGAAAATTTCGTGGTACCGTGCCAGGTGGGCAAGATTCTCAAAAATGCTCCATTTATCGGGTAAGGGCTTACTTTTTACTTGCTGCTCAGTTAGCCCATACAGGGAAATATCTAATGACGAAGGCTGGTAGTTCAGCCGTTTTAGCAATGTGTCTCTCATTGAGTAAAATTAAGACTACCTGTTTAAAGTGTTGAAGTCGCTTCAAACTTGGTTATATAGCACCTGCACATAAGCAATGGCACAATGCCGATAACCCCGAAACTGCAGTCAATAAGTATGTGCTGCCACGGTATGCCACGTAAAGGGCCGGCAATAAAGGCAAGCGGTATTACTGCAACACAACAAAACATGCCCCAGCTAATAATGAATTTATTACGCACAGGGTCTTTATATACGCCATAAAACAGCGCAGCAATTACCAGGTGGGCAAAAGCCAGCCAATCATAACCGTAAAATAGAAACGGGTAACGTGCATGTACATCTGCAACTGCGGTGTATACATTATTAAGCCAATAACTTATAAAACCACTATTGTTCATTATGCTGAACTGTTTTAGCCATTGCAGTTCATTATATACAGGAAAAGCCGTAATGCCGCTTAATGCCAGCATCACCATAAAAAACACCACCAGTGTTCTTATTTTCTTAAGCAGGCTGGGTTTCATAGCGGGGTTGTTTTTATTTCTTTAAGCGATGTTCATTCTTTGCAACAAAATCATCCCATCCTTTAAAGCCTTTATCCTTTTTGTACAGTGGGGAAGAGGTTTGGTAATGATGACAAAGCGCTACTGCCAAAGCATCTGTTGCGTCAAAGTAATGGGGTTTTTCCTGTAATTGCAAAACACGCTGCAGCATTTTCCAAACCTGCTCTTTATCTGCATTACCGTTGCCGGTAATTGATTGCTTTACTTTTTTGGGAGAATATTCGGTAACATTAATTGAATAATGCATCGCGGCGGCAATTGCCACACCCTGGGCCCTGCCAAGTTTGAGCATGCTTTGTACATTCTTACCAAAAAAAGGCGCTTCAATAGCAAAGGTAGTTGGCTTATGCTGTACAATAAGTTCGCATACTTTCGCATGCACCATTTGCAACCTTTCGTACACATCTTTTTTTGAGGTCAGCCGAAGCACGTCCATTGCAATTACGCCAACGTCATTGCCTGACACAGCTATTATCGCATATCCCATAATTACTGTACCGGGGTCAATGCCTAATATTATTTCAGCCTCCTGCTTCATCACCTTGTGAAAGTAATAATTTGTGCGGTTATTATTGCAAACTAATGAGGCCGTTCATAAAATGATTGTTTTAACGTACGTTTGATAAAAATTTGTTTGTTAAAAGGGCGGTATAAAATATTAATAAATTACGTGGTTGGGCCGTTGTTGTTTATCATTCTGGCATTTACCATTTACCACAAGCTAACCAACCAGTCAACACTGCAGCAAACAAAAAATCTGATAGCCCAGGCACTTTCCGCTAAGAATACTAATTATATAATAGCGCTGTTTATTTTGATGACGTTTAATTGGGCGATTGAAGCCGGGAAATGGCAGATACTAATGACAAAAGTGCAAAAAGTAAGCTTTTTTATGGCGATAAAAGCGGTATTATCAGGCCTGTCTTTTTCATTATTTGCGCCAAACGGAATAGGCGATTATTTTGGACGTATTGTGTACATGAAAGAGGGTAACCGCCTTCGCTCTATAGCTGTAACGTTTGTAGGGAGTATAAGCCAGGTACTAATAACACTTACTGCGGGGCTGGCAGGCCTTATTTACCTTAGTACGCACGCGTGGAAAGAGTTGCCCCAAACAACCGGTTTTACAGGTTTTTGGGTTACGGCTATGATGTATATGATTGGAATGACCATTATGGTTGTGGTATTTATTTACTACAGGTTGTCCTGGCTTACAACATTAGTAGAAAAAATTCCGTTTGTATATAAATATAAGTTCCTGATTGAAAGCCTTGAGAGTTTTCACTGGAAGGAATTAACCAGGATTTTGGTGTTATCGTTTATAAGATTTATTGTGTTTATTGTGCAATATTTGTTAATGCTGCATATATTTAATGTGCAGATTGATTGGCTTGATGCGGTTTGTACAACAAGTGTTCTCTTTTTGGTACTTGCAGTTTTGCCAACCATACCCGTTGCTGACCTCGGTATAAGAGGTGAAACAGGCATACAGCTTTTTGGAATTTTGAGCAAAAATACCGGCGGTATTGTATTTACAGCAGCCGGCATTTGGTTGCTGAATATTATAATTCCCGCCATAGCGGGCAGCTTATTTGTATTAAGTATTAAAATTTTCAGAAACAGGTAACGTGAAGCGATTAGTAGCCCTATTTTTTGGATTATTGATATGTGTAAAACTTTCAGCGGGAGATGACTTTTGCGGAATAAGAAATACTGCCTTTAAGCAAGGTGAGAGTATTACTTTTACTGTTTACTACTCTGTCCTAGGTATTTATGTAAATGCAGGTACAGCAACTTTTACCACTACGCTTGAAAGATTGAATAATAAAGATGTTTACCATGTTGTAGGCGACGGAAAATCAAATTCAAAATACGACTGGATATTTAAGGTGCGTGACCGGTATGAAAGTTATTTTGACACTACAAATCTGCAACCCCTTAAATTTATCCGGGATATTAATGAAGGCGGTTATAAAAAATACGAAAATGTAACTTTTGACCAGGCATCAAATACGGCCATAACTACAGCAGGTGTTTTTAAAGTGCCGGGATGTGTGCAGGATGTATTAAGCTCGGTGTATTATGCGCGTAATATCGATTTCAGCAAGTATAAAGCTGAAGACCGTATTCCCTTTAACATGTTTATTGACAACGAGGTTGAAAACCTGTACATTCGGTACATGGGCAAGGAAACTGTTAAAACAAGATATGGTAAGTTTCGTGCTATAAAGTTTAAACCTTTGTTGGTTAAAGGTACCCTCTTCCAGGGAGGTGAGAAGATGACAGTTTGGGTAAGTGATGATGCCAACCATGTACCATTACGCATTGAAAGCCCTATTGTTGTTGGCAGTGTTAAAATAGATATGATGGATTTCAGTAACCTGCGTTACCCTTTAAGCTCATTAATAAGTAAATAATATCAAAGCTTTAGTTCTGCCAGCTTAAACATTTCCTTTTGCCTAACCCCTTTTTCGGTGTGTTGCAAATTACAGCATTCGTTAACCGGGTCGTGTTCAAAGAATAAAACGTAATCGCCCTCCACAGCCTCTTTAAGAAAGGTTTTTTTTTCATTCAGTGTAGTTAGCGGAAACATATCGTAACCCATTACATACGGTATGGGTATATGTGCTGTGGAGGGTAGCAGGTCAGCCATATACACCAGTGTTTTGCTCTTGTATTGTATTTGCGGCAGCATCATCATATCTGTATGGCCATTAACAAACCTGAGTGATATGTTATTATTGAAGACAACAGTACTTAACATGCCTGTATCAGCAAGCACAGTTTGGGGTGTGTTAATAAATTTTAGCTGGCCGCTCTCCTGTATCGGCAGAATATTTTCTTTAAGAAACGATGCCTTTTCACGGTCGTTTGGGTGTGTAGCCCAATGCCAGTGCCGCTCATTGCTCCAGTAAACAGCATTTTTAAAAGCAGGTACCAGTTTATCTCCTTGCCTTATTATACTGCCGCCGCAATGGTCAAAATGCAGATGGGTTAAAATAACATCTGTAATATCATCTTTGCTGAAGCCAAGCGCGTGTAACGAGCTTTCAAGTGTATGATTGCCATGCAGGTAATAGTAACTCAAAAACTTTGCATCCTGTTTGATGCCAATGCCGGTATCAATCAATATTAATTTACCCTCGTCTTCAACAAGCAGTAACCGCATTGCCCATGTGCAGAGGTTATTTTCGTCAGCCGGGTTAAGTTTATTCCAAATACTTTTGGGTACCACGCCAAACATAGCACCTCCGTCCAGCTTAAATAATTCGGTATTAATGGTGTACAGGTTCATAGCAATAAAATAATACTTCAGGAAGTGCCCGCCATATTAACTACGGGTTCCACATTTTCAGTTGACTTATTTCTTACAAACATCAGCAAAATAAATCCAATAGCAAAGTAGGTCATTAAGGCAAGTACTGAATTTCTCAACCCGCCAAAAACTTCACCTACATATCCAAATGATAATGTGCCCACTACTGTGCCAATTTTGTCGCATACATCATAAAAGCTAAAATACGATGCTGTGTCTTTGGTTTCGGGCAGTAATTTTGAATAGGTAGACCTTGACATTGACTGTATACCGCCCATTACCATGCCTACTGCAAAGGCAAGGCAATAAAATTCTCCCGGGGTTGTAGTAAAATAAGCGCCAAGACAAATGCCCACCCAGCATATTACTAACACTGACAAGGCGAAAATATTGTTGGTGGCTTTTGAGAGAAGGGAGAAAAGATATGCACCGCCAATGGCAACAACCTGGATAATAAGGATGGTTAAAATTAACCCGAGGGCGGGCATTTTTATTACGTCGGCGGCAAAGTAGGTAGCCATATACATTACTGTTTGCACCCCCATGTTATAAAAGAAAAAGCTGCGTAAAAATCTTTTTAGCATTGGCTGGTGCTGCAACTGTTGCCACACTTTTTTCAATTCATAAAAGCCGTTTGTTAAAAGGCTGTGTTCAGGGTGCTGGTCAGATGCTTTTGACGGTGGTAAGCGGTTAAAGGTAACCTGTGCAAAACCAGCCCACCAGATGCCTACGGAAATAAACGAAAGTTTGTGGGGCCAATATGCCTGCCCCCATCCTGAATCTTTTGTCAAAAATATTAATGCGAGGCATACAATCATGAGTATTACACTACCGATATAACCCAACGCAAAACCTTTAGCGCTTACCCTGTCCTGGTCTTCTTCTCCAGCTATCTCCGGTAAATACGCATTATAGAAAACAATACTGCCACAATAGCCGATGGATGCTATAATTGAAAGGAATAGTCCAAACCCAACATTTTCGCCGGTAAAGAAAAACATACCGCAGCATGCGAGTGAACCCAGGTAGCAGAAAAACTGCATAAACCTTTTTTTATTGCCTTTATAGTCGGCAATGGAAGAAAGGATAGGAGAGAGGATTGCAATGATTAAAAACGAAAGTGCTATCGCATAAGAAGCAAGAGGAGTTCTTTCAAAAGTGCGCCCAAACATGGTTATATGCTCCGGTGCTACCGCGGTATAATAAGCAGGGAATATTGTAGAAGTAATTACAAGGCTGTAGGTACTGTTGGCCCAGTCGTACATAGCCCAGCCGTTGACTACTTTTTTTGAAGCAGTTTGCATGCGTATTTTTTAAGGGTGAAAAATTAATGATTTATGCTGATAAACCAATTTTTCGTACACAGCCGGTGTAAACAGCTATACAATTTTACCTGTGTAAATTAAAATAAGCAGCACAATGCCTGCAATAATGCGGTACCAGCCAAAGAGTTTAAAACCGTGTTTTTGCAGGTAAGTGATAAAGAATTTTATTGCAAGCATGGCAACAACAAAAGCTATAACGTTGCCCAAAGCCAGCAGCATAAGGTTGTTTTTATCCTGCAGCATTTCGGGGGTGGTTTTAAAAGCTTTTAGCAGCTTATAGCCTGTGGCAGCGGCCATAGTAGGTACGGCAAGAAAAAATGAGAACTCGGCAGCGAGCCTTCTCGTTAGCTTTTGCTGCATACCGCCTATAATGCTGGCGGCGCTGCGGCTTACCCCCGGTATCATGGCAAGGCATTGCCAAATGCCTATAATAAAACCTTTCCCAAAACTTATTTGCTTGTCGTCGTCAATTTTTGAAGCGTTAAATATATTGTCAATAAACAGCAGTATTATGCCCCCCGCAACAAATGCAATGGCCACAACTGTGGGGCTTTCAAGCAGTGTATCTATTTTGTCTGCAAAAAGGGCGCCCAGTACCAGGGCAGGGATTACCGCCACGATAAGCTTTATGTAAAATTGCCAGCGGCTGAAATCAAAAAATTTCTTCCAATACAGCACCACTACTGAAAGTATGGCGCCCAACTGAACGGCTATTTCAAACAGTTTTGTAAAATCTTCCTTTTCAATGCCCATTAGCGAACTGGCGATAATCATGTGACCGGTGCTGGAAATTGGCAAAAACTCTGTGATACCTTCAACAATTGAAAGGATGATAGTTTGGAAAATGCTCATGACAGCAGTTTATTTTTATGTGTAGGTAATAATGTCAATAAACCGGTGCAATGTTAGCACATTTACCCGTTTAAAAGGAATGTTTTTAAGAATATTAAAGGCTGGTTTTGTTTATTGCTTCAATATGTATTAAGTGGCCCCGCAAGGCATATTAAACTATTTATCCCCTGCTGCAGCAAAAGTCACTTGCCGGGATCGTGAAGCCACTCATCAAAATCGTACCGGGTGCTGCCAAACTCTTCGGGCATATCATCATCAGAACGATATTCTTTTTTATGTAAAAAGCCTTCAATTAAGCTTTTCATGGTCAGCAGGTCATCTTCGGTAATAACCTTGCTGCATATCTGTAATAACTGTTCGCGTAAAAGTAAAACCCTCGTGGCCTCCATTGTCAGTTCTCCCATAATCACAAATTTTTATTACAACTAAACTATAAAAAAAGCGGTGATGTTTCACCGCTTTACAATAATAATATAATTGCTTAATAAAATAGTAATACTATTCAGATGGGGTTGCTTTTGGCTTTTTGAATATAGCATATACCTCAACCAGCAGCCCTAAAACAATCAGTATAGGAGCTATGGTTATACGGGTGGTGCTGTACACAACATTTGTATCAAAAGTGTTCGGGTCCTGGTTTTTGCCGCCGCTCATTAATATCATACCCAATGCTACTATAGCAGCACCAATAGCCATCCATATATAGTTGTCCCTGGTAAACAAGGTATCCAGGGGTTTTAACTCTCTTTTCTTTACCGGCGCAGGTATTGGCCTTGGCGTGGGGGTGGACTTAATTTGCGGTTTATTTACCGGTTTGTTAACTGCCATTGTATAAAATTAAGGGGTGCAATATAGTTGTTTGTTACGAATACAAAAGCAAATTACGAAAGTTTCGTAGATAAAATAATAAAACTTTCACAAAACAGGTAATTGTATTAAAAATTAGGCTAATACAAGTCGTCCAGTTTCATACGCAGGTATTTCATAACACTGCGGTGGGTGCTGAATAGCGACATGGTTACCCCTATTACAATCATCCCGGCAAAAAGGAATAAAGTAAGCTGTGTATTATGTATTGCCTTAAGCTCAGGTACCACATTTTCAGCCCATTGAATAAAGGCAAACAATAACAAGATAGCTATCAAAGCGCTTACAAGGCCGTTCAAAAGCGCCCGTTTGTCCATTGGCCGGGCTATAAAGCCCCTTGTAGCGCCCACCATCTGCATAGTTTTAATTAAAAAGCGGTTACTGAACATGGCGAGGCGGATGGTATTGTCGATACTAATAATGACAATTATACAGAGCACGATGGCAATTACAAGACAAATTATGCCTACTTTATTGGCATATTCATTTATATTGGCAACCAGCGCCTTTTTATACTGAACATCAGATATTTGGCCCGGGTATAAACTTGATATGGCATTGGAAATCTTAACAAGGCTGTCTTTATCAACATAGCCTGATTTAACGTAAAAATCAATGCTTTCCTGCAACGGATTTTCTGCCAAAATTTTACTCCAATCCTCCCCGCCGTCTTTCAGCCAAATTTGCTTGGCCTTCTCCTTATCTATATATTCAACACTTTTTGTATAAGGCTGTGCCGCAATATAGTCGCGTATGGACTTTATAGAATCCTTGTTGGTAGTGAAGAGGTATGCGCTAACAGCAACATTTTCTTTTAACGCGTTGCCGCCCTGCCGTATAACATTAATAAAAAACCAGCCCATAAACCCTAAAATAAACAGCACTATGGCAACACCTATAACGCTGTAGGTATAATTAACTTTTCCACGCCTTAGTGATTTTACAGATTTGGCCATACTTAAAGTTTGTTCAGTTTTAGCAACCCGGCAAATTTAGGTTATTACCGTACATTTGCAACACTCTAAACGCATTGTTTGCCGGCTTAGTATGGCTAAGCATGAAAAACATTTGTTAGCCGGCAAAATTGTATGTCCCGGCATGGGTTGTGTCACTCACTTGCACGGTGGTACATAATGCAGCAAAAACATAAAACAAAGAATATAGTTTACAAGAAATGGAATACAATTTTAGGGAAATAGAAAAAAAATGGCAGCAGCGGTGGAAAGATACAGACGCTTATAAGGTTAGCAATAACAGCAGTAAACCCAAATATTATGTGCTTGACATGTTTCCGTACCCCAGCGGCGCGGGGCTGCATGTGGGCCACCCGCTGGGTTATATAGCCAGCGATATTTTTGCAAGGTTTAAAAGGTTAAAGGGGTATAATGTTTTACACCCGATGGGATATGACGCTTTTGGCCTGCCTGCTGAACAGTATGCTATTGAACACGGCATTCATCCTGCGGTATCAACAGGGCAAAACATTCAAAACTTCCGCAAACAGCTTGACAATATTGGCTTTTGTTTTGACTGGAGCCGCGAGGTGCGCACCAGCGACCCGTCATATTACAAATGGACACAATGGATTTTTCTGCAACTGTTTAAAAGCTTTTATAACCGCCAAACAAATGGGGCGGAAAGTATTGATGCACTGGTGGCTTCTTTTGAAAAAGAAGGCAATGCAGTGCACCCTTTCCCTGCTTCAGCAGACTATGAAATAACCAGCTTTACGGCTGAGGACTGGAAAGGCTTTTCTGAAAAACAGCAGCAGGATATTTTAATGAATTACCGCATAGCTTATTGCGGGTATGGCGAAGTAAACTGGTGCGAGGCCCTTGGTACCGTATTGGCTAATGATGAAGTGGTAAACGGTGTTAGTGAGCGTGGCGGTTACCCTGTTGTAAAAAAGAAGCTGCGCCAGTGGTACCTGCGCATTACGGAATATGCTGACAGGTTATTGCAGGGGTTGGAGCAAATTGAGTTTAGCGACGCCATGAAAGAAATGCAAGGTAACTGGATTGGCAAAAGCAGTGGTGCTGAGATTGAGTTTGAAATTGCCGGAAGTGAAGCGCTGCTGAGGGTTTACACTACCCGCCCCGACACCATATTTGGAGTAGACTTTATGGTAATTGCCCCCGAACATGATTTGGTAGAACGGATAACCACTGAAGCGCAAAAAGCCTTAGTTGAAGAATATATTACGTATGTAAAAAGCCGCAGCGACCGTGAGCGCCAGGCAGAGAAAAAAATAACCGGCTGTTCTACCGGCGCGTATGCGGTTAACCCGTTTGATGGTAAACAAATACCCATTTGGATAAGCGAATATGTGCTGGCGGGGTATGGTACAGGGGCTATTATGGCCGTGCCCTGTGGTGATGAACGTGATTTTAAATTTGCGCAGCATTTTAATATACCCATTACCAATATTATTGGCAGCTATTTTAATGGTGAAGAAGCCAGCCCCACTAAGGATGCAATACTGGAAAACAGTGGTTTTTTAAATGGGACACCAATGCGCAAAGCGATTGATATTGTTTGCGATAAGGTGGAGGAGATGGGCATCGGCAAACGCAAGATTAATTACAAAATGCGCGATGCGGCGTTTAGCCGCCAACGTTATTGGGGTGAGCCGTTCCCTATAAAATGGATAGATGGTATTGCTTACCCGCTGGATGAAAGTGCATTGCCGCTGGAACTGCCACATGTGGATAGCTACAAGCCAGGACCGGATGGCGAAGGGCCTTTAGCGAATATAGAATCCTGGACTTCGGCAAACCTTGAAACCAACACGATGCCCGGCTACGCCGGCAGCAGTTGGTATTTTCTGCGTTATATGGACCCGCATAATAATGCTGCATTTTGCGACAGGAAAGTTAGTGACTATTGGGGGCAGGTGGATTTATACATTGGCGGTACAGAACATGCCGTAGGACATTTGCTGTACAGCCGCATGTGGACTAAATGCTTGTATGACCTTGGTTTTATAGGCCATGACGAACCTTATAAAAAACTTGTTAACCAGGGGATGATACAAGGTAGCAGCCGATTTGTGTACAGGATCGAATTTATCAAAATAGGTGTAAACTTATCATCCAGCATATATGTATCATTAAGTCATTATACTCGCTTATTAGAAGTAATAAATTCAGGCTTTTCGATTCACCAAGTATTAGAAGAGATCAAACACCTTTATCCAAAATTTGAATATTTTCAGCCACTTACAGAATCAGAAATTAGAGTTACCCCAATTCATATTGATGTAAATATTGTTGATGGTATCGAATTAAATATTGATAAATTTTTAGAGAAAAACCCTGATTCAATACTCATTAAAGAAGAGGATGGAAAATATATATGCGGCGCAGAGACAGAAAAAATGAGCAAGCGTTATTATAATGTTGTTAACCCTGATGAAATTGTAAATAAATACGGCGCAGACACTTTCCGCATGTATGAAATGTTTCTCGGCCCGGTTGAACAAAGCAAACCATGGGATACTAAAGGCATTGAAGGGGTGCACCGCTTTTTACGAAAACTGTGGCGGTTGTTTTTTGACGAGATAAAAGGAAAAGTGTGGACTGATGCTGCGGCTACAGACGCGGAATTGAAAGTGCTGCATAAGGCAATTAAAAAAATTGAAGAAGATACAGAGCGTTTTTCTTTTAATACTGCCGTAAGCGCCTTTATGGTGTGTGTAAATGAACTGGCAGATTTAAAATGCAGCAAGAAGGCAATACTGCAGCCATTGCTTGTGCTGCTTACGCCTTATGCTCCGCATGTGGCTGAAGAATTATGGGCCGCACTGGGTAGTGAAGGCAGTATTTTAAACGCTGCTTACCCTGTATTTGAGCCAAAATATTTGATTGAATCTTCAAAAGAATATCCCATAAGTGTTAATGGCAAGCTGCGTACTACCATTAACCTGCCATTAGATATAACCAAAGACCAGGTAGAAGAAACTGTTTTGGCGAACGATGTAATTAAAAAATGGCTGGAAGGCAATTCCCCCAAAAAAGTAATTTACGTACCCGGCAAAATGGTAAACGTAGTGATTTAATATCGCTTAATTATCTCCATTACATTGTTGTAATAATGGCCGTCAAATAACAGCAGGTGCACCAGCAAAGGGTATAACTGGCAGAGTTGTACCCTTTGCTGCCAGCCTTGTTCCAAAGGCCATGCATCATTATAATAGTCATAAAATTTCCTGTCAAAGCCGCCGAAAAGCAGTGTCATGGCTATATCCATCTCGCGGTGGCCGTAATACACGGCAGGGTCGTATATAACAGGCTGCCCATTTTTTCCCACCATAAAATTTCCACCCCATAAATCGCCGTGCAATAAAGCAGGTAGCTCCTTAGGGAAAATCTTATCAAACCTGCTGCAAAGTTTTTCAGCCAGTTGTACATCTTTTACAGAACACTTGTGTTGCTGCAATGCCAGTTGCATTAACGGCATAATACGCTGGTGCGTGTAGAACCCGGCCCATGATGGGGTGGCGGTATTATCCTGTTGCACCGTTCCAATGTAATTGTGCTCATCCAATCCAAAATAATCATTTGTTTTTCTGTGTTGCGCAGCAAGCCCGGCGCCAAACTGCTGCCAAAAATCAGAACATGTATTCCCCCGTTTTATATATTCCATCACAAGGAAAATATTAATGCCTGCTTTTCCTGTTGCAATTGGCGCCGGTACAGCAAGCGCGTTTGCTGAGGCCAATAACTGCAGCCCTTTATACTCTTGCTCAAACATGCCGGGCCGGGTTGCCGAATTAATTTTCAAAAAAAATTTGCCTGCACTGGTTTGCAATACATGGGTTTCGTTAATATCGCCACCCAACACCTTTTGGCTGCCCTGCAATATAATTTTTTGATGCAGCACATTTTCAAGCACAGTTACAACGGCGGTTACTGTTTCAGGCGAAAGCATTTGCTAATTTCTGCTTAAGTGTGCATACCGGCAACTTTCATGTGTAAACTATGCTTATTTTTGGGTGATGGCGCAATTAGATGCAACCAAATGGGTGAACGATTATAGCGATATGCTATACCGCTATGCTTTTCCCCGCGTAAATGATAAAGAGGTAGCTAAAGACCTTGTGCAGGAGACCTTCCTTGCTGCCTGGCGGAACCACGATAATTTTAAAGGAGAGATTTCAGAAAAGAACTGGCTGTTCACCATACTTAAAAATAAGATAATAGATCATTACCGCAAGGCATCAACCCGGCTTACTGAATCGTTGCCGGAAACCAGCAGCGACCCTTATTTTGATGAGGCAGAACACTGGACACAGGAAGCCGGCCCGAAAGATTGGGGTATTGATTATAGCCAGCCTGTGGAGAAAAAAGAATTTTACGATATTTTAAACCGCTGCAGGAAAAAGCTTAAAGACATACAAAGCGCTGTTTTTACCATGAAGTACCTTGACGGCCTTGACAGCGAAGAAATTTGTAAGGAACTTAACATTACTGCGTCTAACTTCTGGGTTTTGATGCACCGTGCCAAGCTAGGCCTGCGTGCGTGCCTGGAAAAAAACTGGATTAACAAATAGTTGTGCGTATGAAGCTGGAGATAACATGCAAACAGGCCACTGAATTTATAGTGAAGCGGGAGGAAGGAAAACTTTCCCTGAAAAACCGCGTTTTACTGTGGCTGCATTTTGGTGTTTGCAGCTTTTGTAAACTTTTTTCCAAACAAAGCAGGCTTATTGGCAAAAATGCTAAACACATTCACCAGCACCTTACAGAAACGCTTACCCCTGAAGAAAAAGAAAAGATAGTACTAAGCCTGCAACAGCAATAGGCGCTTGCCTTTATAATTTTATCATTACACTTCCAACTGCCAAATCGTGCAGGGCCTGCCGCTTTTCGCCAGAGGCAATAAATAAAAAGGAAATCCACCCCAGTGCCACCTTTATAATGTACCGTATGTAAGATTGAAAAATATTAATGCGCATGGCGGTGTTATTTACGCGGCGTACCCTTATGTTCATCATATACTGGCCTATAGTGCAACCCAATACTACACATACCGGTTCGTACAGCAGCCAGATGGTTATAAACACAGCAATTTTTACCCAATCCGGCGGGTTGTCAAAATTGTTAAGTATTGCAACAAAAATGAACATCAAAATCACAATAAACAATGTGTCGGCAAAAATTGATTTTACGCGGTCTGAAAGAGAGGCATACAAAACATCTTTTGTAGCTTCAGCGGGCAGGGCTTCCTGTAGAACGGGATTCATAAAGGTTGAATTATTTTGATGGTGAATATACAATATTTCTCAACACCACCCCGTTTCTTGCCCCTGTATGTTTCCCGTCCTCCCAGGTAATTTTCCCGTTTACCAGTACATATTTAAAACCTGTGGAATATTGATGCGGCTTCTCATAAGTAGCCATATCCTTTACCGTATTTGCATCAAAAACAACTATATCTGCGGCAAAACCCGGCCGCAATAAACCCCTGTCAGTAAAATGAAATTTTTGCGCGGGTAAAGAGGTCATTCTCCTGATTGCCTCCTCCAGGCTTATTACTTTTTCATCACGTACGTATTTGCCCAGCACCCTTGCATTGGTACCATAGCCGCGGGGGTGCGGCATGCCCACGTTAAACAGCCGTATGCTGGCATCGCAGGCAAACATATCGTACGGGTATTGCATAATATATTTTACATCTTCCTCGCTCATGCCATGAAAAACCATGCCTGCGTTATCCTTCATCATCATATCAATTACTGTTTGTGCTTCTTCGGCGGCGGTATGTTTTCTTTTCATCAACAGGTTTATTTCTTCTATGCTTTTCCCATTAAACAAAGTGTCGGGCTTATAGTATGCTACCACAGCATAACTAAAATGGTTAAGCTTTCTTTTGTGCAGCCGTTTTACCATATCGTCAATGGCGCCTTGGCGTATCGCGGCATTACTCAACCTTGCCTTCATGGAGTCCCTGCCGTCTGCCAGTATCCAGTCAGGCAGCAACGTGCTCAGTGATGTGCTGCTGGCGGTATAAGGGTATTGGTCAATAGTTACATCCAGGCCTTCTTCCCGTGCCTCAACCACCATCGCCAGCGTTTCTTTGCTTCTTCCCCAGTTATTTTGGCCGCCCACTTTAAAGTGCGAAATTTCAACTGGTATATTTGCCTGCCTGCCTATATTCAATGCTTCATCAATAGCTTCCGTTACGCTGTCACCTTCACTGCGCATGTGCGTGGTGTAAACGCCGTTATATTTGGCGGCTTCCTTAGCCAGTGCAACAATCTCATCGGTCTTTGCGTATGTTCCGGGTATGTAAATCAATCCTGTTGATAGCCCTACAGCACCTGCCTGCATGTCTTTGTCAACAAGGGCTTTCATCCGTTCCAGTTCTTCCGGCGTGGGGGCGCGGTTGGCTTCACCCATTACTGCCTTGCGTATATCGTTATGACCTATAAGTGATGCGACATTGATTGAAGTATGCAGGCTGTCAAGCATATTAAAGTACGCGCCCAAATCAACCCTTGAAATGCCGCAGTTACCGGTAATAACCGTAGTAACGCCATCAGCAATAAAATTTGTTGCATAAGGGTTCTTCACCTCGTCATCTTCAATATGTGTATGCACATCAATAAAACCCGGCGCAATAACAAGCCCTGCAGCATCAAGCACACGGCGGGCAGGCAGGTATGACAGGTTGCCTGTGCGGAATATTTTACCATCTTTTATAGCTACATCGCCATAGTACCACGGGTTGCCCGTGCCATCAATAATTTTCCCGTGTTTAATTAATACATCTGCAGTATCCTGTGCAAAAGCTTTTACTGAAGCTAAAAGAAAAAGAAAAAAAATGTACTTCATTGCGTTAAGGTAGGTAATTCACGCCAAGTGCTATATGTGTTTATATATAACACCTCCCTTCATTACAAAGTCAATATGCTCCAGCAGGGTAATGTCCTGTAAAACATCTCCTTTCACTGCAACAATATCCGCATACTTACCTGCTTTTAATGAGCCTATCTTATCTTTCACGCCAATAAGGTCGGCAGCATTTATGGTGGCTGACTGAATAGCCTGCATTGAGGTTAACCCATATTTTACCATATAATAAAATTGCTTTGCATTCCATCCATGCGGGTACACGCCGGCATCTGTACCGAAAGCTATTTTTACGCCCGCCTGTACCGCTTTCCTGAAGTTGTCGCGCTGCGCCTGCCCCACCAGTTTTTCTTTGTCTATTATTTTTTGCGGGTAACCGAGTTTTGCGTACTCACTTCGTATATAATCATCATTATAAATATCGGCTACCAGGTAGGTACCATGCTGTATCATTAGCTTAATACCCTCGTCGTCAATAAAGCTGCCATGTTCAATGGAAGCCACGCCTGCCTTTACAGCCATCTTAATTGCCTCCGCGCCGTGCGCATGGGCACAAGCCTTTTTCCCCCACAGTTTTGCTTCGGCTACAATGGCATTCATCTCATCCTGGCTGTACTGCGGCGCACCAACACTTTCTTCCTCTGTTAACACGCCTGCGCTGGCGCCAAACTTAATTACATCAGCCCCATATTTTATATTGTAGCGCACCTGCTCACGCACTCCTTCAACGCCATCCGCCACACCGGTCATTTGTTTAGGATAATGCCATTCCAGGAAAGGCGAGAAGCCGTTTAAATCTCCATGACTGCCTGTTGAACCGATAAACAATGTTGCTACAAACATGCGTGGACCGGGAATATCGCCGTTGTTAATGGCATTTTTCAGGGCCACATCAATAAACGCTTCGGCGCCCACATCCCTGATGGTAGTAAAACCCGCATCCAGCGTGCGTTTGGCATAAATGTGCGCTACCACGGCATAATCAATAGGCGTTTTGCGAAATATATCATCATAATAATTGGCGCCGGGCTGTGCCGTTATATGGGTGTGACAGTCTATAAGGCCGGGTAATACTGTTTCGTTTGAAAGGTCAATTACTTCAGCGCCGGTAGGGATGGTTATATTTTTTCCAATAGCCTGTATGGTATCATTTGCTATCAGTATAATCGCATTTTCGCTTACGGAGCCATCTTCGGTATTGATAACTTTGCCGGCTTTAATGGCTGTAATCTTTTGGCTATACGCGTTATGTGCAACACATACAAATGCTGCAAAAAACAGGATGGTTAAATTTCTCATGCAGTGATAATTGGGTGATGGTTTGATGAAGATAAAAATAAGTATTAAACCAATCGATAAACGGTGATGCTTACCTGCATTTAATAGAAAAGCCTTCAAAACGAAGGCTTTTTTATTGAAAGGCGCGAGAATTATTTTAAAGTAAACACTTCTACTGCTATTGAGCCACCGCCAGGCATCGGGCCGCCGGGGCCGCGGGGCGGGTTTCCCTGTCCCTGTGGGGGTGGTGGCGCGTTACCGCCGGGAGGTGGCCCACCTGGCCGAGGATTGCTGCCCGGCTGCTGGCCACCCGGTGGATTTCCAGGTCTTTGGCCGTTTGGTGGTGGCGGGCCACCCGGGCCGCCTCCCACACCACCAGCCAAATAAATTTTACCATCCAATACTGCTGCACTTGTTCCGTTTCTTGCCATGTTTAGGTCGCCTGTGGCAATCCAGCCACCTTTTGTAGCGGGGTCATAATAGTAAGTGTTTTTACGCGGTGCATTTTGCTCTGTTGCCGTGGCCCTTTCACCGCCCATGTAGTAGAGCTTATTATTAAAATTAACAAGGGACCCGCCGCCCGTTCCAAGCGGAAGTTTTGCAGCCAGCGTGCTCCATTTGCCAGTGGTGAAGTCGTAACAATCCACATCAAGTACCACCTGGCTAAAAAAGTTTACTTTGTTAGCGGGGTCGCGAAAGCTTGTATTTCTTCCACCGGCAACATATAATTTATCACCAATAACGGCGGCAAAACAATGGTCGCGTATGTGGGGAGCGCTGGGCAACGCCGACCATTTATTCGTCGCAGGGTCGTAAACGTCAAACATATTATTTGTGCCGCTGGCGTGTCCGTGTTGAATGCCATCAACCAGGTACAGTTTGTCTTTGTATAAGGCAGCTCCTGCACCAGCGCGGCGCCTCGCTGCCGGCATTTCGCCTCCCTTTTGCCATGTATTACTTTGCGTATCGTAAATATACACGTTAGCCATAGGCTCCTGGTTAGGGAAGCCGCCGGTTGAAAACGCTTCGAGGCAATAGATTTTGTTTCCAAGCGCCACTACCTGGAAGTGGTGCATTACTGTTGGGGCCATGACAAGTTTCGTCCAGGTGAGTGTTTTGGGGTCTAAACATTCTACAGGCAATGCCTGGCCTGCATCTCCGCCAATTAAATACAGTTTGCCGTTAACGGCAGCCATGCTGCACTCGCTTCTTCCGCCCGGGTCGTTTTTGGTTTTGAGCAGCTGCCACGAGCCATCACCCTTTGCAAGCGGAGCGAAAGCAAAAAGTACTGTTAAAGCCGGAAACAATAGAAAGATAATTTTTTTTAAAACCAGCCTTTGGCATTTTAATTGCGTATATACTAACATGGAATATAATTTTACGATACTATGGAATGGGAGCAGGATATTTGTTGACCTGCGTGAAGATACACCCAACAACCCTGTATATGTGCTGCATACGCCAAGGAAACGGCGTGAAATAGTGAATCACATCGACGAATTGGGAGTGGAACACTGGCTGGAAAGAGGCAAAGGCGAAACAACCGATTCTGCGCAGATTGGCGCACTGATAGAAATGGCTATGTACCAGCACAGCAGCCATTGGGGAATTTAAAGTTGTTAAACACGCGTTTCAATGTAACGCGTTGCCAGCGCATAATATTTTTGCCGTTACCAATAACTGCCCCGTGTGCCGCATAGTATGTTCAGCCGCATGAAATAACAACCCTATTACTGTTGTGGGTATTTGTTTTCTTCCTATCCCTCTTTTCTCTGTTAGTATATTTTCCGGCGTCTCCTTTAATTGATGTATAGCTTTCTCTATTTGACTATGTAATTCGTTCAGCAATAATTCCGCACTAATGGATGCTTCCTGTACGCCTTCTTTTTTCAAATATTCCAGTTGTTCACCCGTAAGCATTTCGCCTTTTGTATAAGTAAAAAGCCTGTTTAGCACGCCCTTTATGTGCTGAAGGTGAAAAGCGATTGAAGCAACGCCCGCAGGTTGCTGCCAGAGTAATTGTGGCGGTAAATTTCTTACCGCTTCATTAATATCCTCCTCCGCCTGCAAAAGCGTATGGGCGACAGGTTGTAAAAGAGCAGGAACTCCGGGAATGGGGCCACGTTGCCAAACTTCTGGTTGCATAACAGTAATTTCCGGCAAATTACCCCGCATATTAAAAAATATGAAAATGATTTTTAATATGCCATTTGTGAAAAAAAATATGGCGGATAGTTAAACGCGGTTTAATATTTTTACCGGCTAATAAAAATGTATGATTACCATTACCATTCTATATCCTAATAAAGAGGGCGGCAGGTTTGATGTAGATTATTACATATACAAACACATGCCCATGTCAATAGCAAAGTTTGGCGAAGCATTAAAAAGTGTGAACATTTCCATCGGGCAAAATGCCGGTGTTCCGGGTTCACAACCCCCTTACATTGCCGTATGCCAGATGGTTTTTGACAGCCAGGAAGCGTTTGAAAAGCGCTTTAATGAAATTTCTGCAGACCTTATTGCAGATATGCCTGCCTACACCGATATTGAAATAATCTTCCAGGTAAGCGAAGTGGCGATAATGAGGCCTGTTGCAATGTAAAAAGACCTGTTGACAAATAAGCCCGGACAATTTGTTGAAAAGGTGCGTGATTGACTGCCCCCCGGGAAACAACCGGAATTGTTAATTTGATACCCCCGGAAAAATAACAGGCTTAAATAATAAGCATATAAACGTATCTTCGCGCCGGTTAAAATTAATGCCATCTCTTCTCCCCGGTTATATTATATAACCATCCTAACGGGACCTGACCTGGTACAACTTCATACACATTACCCCTGTGCAATTTTTTGTGAAGTATTTTTTTGTTTTTAAAAAACCTTTAAGATGGATTACAATTACGAACAAACGCCCCTGTCCCGTTCAGTATTTGCCGGCCTAGCTGTTGGCCTTATTGCATGCCTAATTAACCTGGCATATAATTATGCATTTCGCGACATAACGGACTATAGCCTGTCTACTATTGTAAATGTATCGTCATTAATTTTTGCTTCGGTGCTTTTGCCTGTTGTAGCTGGTGTTATTTATTATTTCCTGACTATGTGGACAAAAGCCGCAGCCAATTACATTTTTATTATCGCGTTTGGCTTGCTTACCGCTATTGTAATTTTTAATGCCCTTGGCATACAGCGTTCGTCAAACCCTGTAGAAGCCGCACAGTTCAGGTGGCTGTATATCGGGATAATGCTGGTAATAGGCGGCCTTACAACCTTTATGATTCCGTTCTTTTATCGTAAGGATTACTTTTAAGCATTTATATTTTTACATCCTCACGGGCGGCAACATATTACATGATGCCGCCATGGAGGCTTGTTGTTTTGAATACTATTTAAAGTAACAAAAAACCCCGCGCTATGGCGGGGCTTCACTCCTCAACTTCAATCACTCACTTATTTATGCGGTTGCCGGCTTTTGTTTGGGAGAAGCTGCCTGCGTATGTGCTGCTTCATTCCTGAATACAACCACATTGTCAAACACATCAACCAATACCGGGTGTTCGCGGTCAATATCACCGGCAAGTATCCGCTTGCTCAGTGTATTGATAATTTCTTTTTGAATAAGCCTCTTTAACGGTCTTGCGCCAAATTGCGGGTCAAAGCCCTGCTCACCCAGGTATTCAACAAGATAGTCAGTAAACTCAAGCTCTATGCCATTTTTAGCAAGCATCCTGCTTAAGCCATCCAGTTGAATTTTTACAATGTTCTGTATATCTTTTTTAAGCAATGGGTGGAACATAATTATTTCATCAACCCTGTTCAGGAACTCGGGGCGGACTGTCTGGCGAAGCAGGTTCATTACTTCAACCTTTGCTTTTGCTTCCACTTCTTCAAGGTTAGCCTCGTTCACATTTTCAAACGCTTCCTGTATTAAAAGGCTGCCTATATTGCTCGTCATTATTATGATGGTGTTTTTAAAATTCACCACGCGGCCCTTATTGTCTGTAAGACGGCCATCATCCAGCACCTGCAGTAAAACATTCCATACATCTGGGTGTGCTTTCTCTATTTCGTCCAGTAATACCACGCTGTAGGGTTTACGGCGTACGGCTTCTGTCAGCTGGCCGCCTTCATCATATCCCACATAACCGGGAGGCGCGCCAACCAGCCTGCTTACCGTATGTTTTTCTTGGTACTCGCTCATATCAATACGCGTCATCATACTTTCATCATCAAACAGGTATTCAGCAAGCGCTTTTGCAAGCTCTGTTTTACCAACGCCTGTTGTGCCAAGAAAGATAAAAGAGCCAATCGGTTTCCTTGGGTCCTGTAACCCGGCGCGGCTTCTTCTTATGGCGTCGGCCACGGCGGTAATCGCTTCTTCCTGTCCTACTACGCGTTTGTGCAGCTCATCTTCCAGCAACAGCAGTTTAACTTTCTCGCTTTTCATCATCTTAGCCACCGGTATGCCTGTAGCACGGGCTATGTTCTGCGCTATGTCTTCCGCGTCAACTTCCTCCTTCATCAGGCGCTTGTCACTAATATCGTCAAGCTGCCTGCTAAGGGTTACTATCAATTGTTCCTGGTCTTTTATTTTGCCGTAACGTATCTCTGCTACTTTACCATAATCACCGTTACGCTCTGCCTGGTCGGCTTCCAGCTTCAGCCTTTCAATATCAGCCTTTGCGTTTTGCACCTTTTCAACCAGTTCTTTTTCCTGTTTCCACTTTGCTTTAAAAGTATCTCTGCTTACGCTCAGGTTGGCTATTTCGTTGTTAAGCTCCTTCAGCTTTGAATGGTCATTTTCTCGTTTTATTGCCTCACGTTCAATTTCAAGCTGGCGTATCTGCCTCTCCAGTTTATCCAGTTCTTCGGGCATACTGTTCATTTCTAGGCGCAGTTTCGCGGCGCTTTCATCAATAAGGTCAATGGCCTTATCCGGCAAAAACCTGTCCGTAATGTAGCGTTGTGACAGTTCCACCGCGGCTATAATAGCCTCATCTTTTATACGCACATGGTGGTGGGTTTCGTACCTGTCCTTTAAACCACGTAATATTGAGATGGCATCTTCTGCAGAAGGCTCATCAATCATCACCTTTTGAAAACGGCGTTCCAGCGCCTTATCCTTTTCAAAAAACTTCTGGTACTCATTCAGGGTAGTTGCTCCTATAGCTCTTAACTCACCGCGCGCAAGAGCCGGTTTCAATATATTGGCTGCATCCATCGCGCCTTCACCGCCGCCTGCCCCAACCAGTGTATGTATCTCATCAATAAACAATATAATTTCCCCTTCACTGGTGGATACTTCTTTTACCACACCTTTTAAACGTTCTTCAAATTCCCCCTTGTATTTGGCGCCGGCAATAAGTTGACCCATGTCAAGTGCATAAATGGTTTTGCTTTTTAAATTCTCAGGCACATCACCATTTACAATACGTATGGCAAGGCCTTCGGCAATAGCTGTTTTACCAACGCCGGGCTCACCAACTAAAATAGGGTTATTTTTTGAACGGCGGCTTAGTATATGCAGCGTTCTGCGTATCTCTTCATCACGGCCAATAACGGGGTCAAGTTTGCCATTACGTGCCATTTCATTTAGGTTCTTGGCATATTTGGTAAGGGCGTTAAACTGTGTTTCCTGTGTTTGCGATTTTACAGAATCACCCTTTCTCAAATCTTTAATGGCTGCTACAAGACCTTTTTCTGTAAGGCCGGCATCCTTCAGTAATTTGGCAGTGTTGTCATTACCCTGTAGCACTGCCAATAACAAGTGCTCGGGCGTAATAAATTCATCGCCAAATTGTTTTAATACGTTGTTTGCGCGTAGTAAAGTATTATTCAGGTCGCGCGACAATGTTTGGGCAGGTTCTCCGCTTCCTGCTTTTGGCAGGCGGGCAAGCAGTTCAGCCAGCTTTGTTTCAACAAGATTAACTGTAACATTGTTTTTCTTAAGCAGGTATTCAACGGGTGAATCTTCCTGCTCAATCAATGCTTTCAACAGGTGCTCATTTTCAATATTTGGGTTACCTGCATTAAAGGCAACCTGCTGGCTTTGTTGAATTACCTCCTGGGCTTTTATAGTATAGTTATTCAAATTCATATAATGTTATTTACTCCTTGTTAAGTATATGTATTGCATTAAGTTTATAAAAGCCGCTAACTGGTTTTTGTTTAGCTGTTTACCGATATAAGCGGGCCTTTAAACTTTTTTGCAGTAACTATTTATTAAATATGTTGCTATATTCAACCCGCAAAAAGCATACTTTTTTACCGAAGCCCCCAAAAACAGTAATTATGACACGTGTCTTGCCTTTAACCTGCTTGAAAGTCAGTGCTTTATTTATTTTCCTGTTATTTTTTCAGGCTGCTTTCAGCCAGAACGACTTCAGCGAATTAAATGACAAGTTTACGCAGTATGAAAAGGCGCTGGGGGGTAAGCTGGCTATTATGGTATATAAAGACGGTAAAGCAGCTTATTCAAAAACCAGCACCGATTTTTTGCCCAATACACAAGAGCCCGTGGGCAGTTGCAGCAAATGGCTAACCGCAGCGGTAATAATGACGTATGTGGATGAAGGTAAAATTTCGCTGGATGACAAAGTAAGCAAGTACCTGCCCATATTTGCCACTTACGGAAAAGCATATATTACCGTACGTGACTGCCTTAAACACATGACGGGTATTAAGGGTGATGATGGTGCAGGCACTTCAGGCGGGTTTAAATCGCTTGAAGATGAGGTGACCAGTTATGCCAACAGGCACGATATACAAACCAACCCCGGTACCGAGTTCAGGTATAGTAACATAGGATTGAATATTGCGGCAAGAATAGTGGAGATAGTTGGAAAGAGGGAATTTGAACAGTTGGCCCAGCAACGCCTTTTCAGGCCAATGGGTATGCGCAGCACCACGTATCAGTTTGATTATGATAAAGGCATAAGCCCCAGCAATGGCGCTTATTCTTCAGCGTCGGACCTGCTGAACTTTATGGGTATGCTGCTTAACAAGGGGATGTTTAAAAATAAGCGCATATTAAGCGAGAAGGTGGTGGCTGCGCTGGAACAACTGCAAATTGACCCGGCTGCGGCAAAATATACCCCCCTGGTTACGCAAGGCATGGGGTATGCTTTTGGGTCATGGGTGGCTGAGCAGGATAATAATGGTAAACCAACCTGTTTTACCGCGCCCAGCCTTACGGGCATTTGGCCCTGGCTTGATGTATGCCGCAGTTATGCGGCGATAATTTTTGTAAAGGGCTCCACGCAAAACGGGGAGAAAAAAAATTATTTTACCGACATTAAGCAGGTAATTGATGCACAACTGCCCTGCAATAATTAACGCTTTAGCTAACTGTCCTTTTTTACAAAAACAATCTTGCTGCGGTCAGCCTTGTACATGTTATCGTAAAACTTTACAAGGTCATTATATTTTGCAGGAGGAAAACGATTGGCGTTGCGCTCATACCGGCGATTAACAAAAACCTTATCGTTATCAACTTTAAAATGTATCTGGTAACTGCCAAATTCATTGTCGATAGTAACGTCTTTTGGCATGGCCTCAACACCATAACCAGGGGGCAGCTGGTACTGCAACGTATCAATCTGTGTAAAATCGTATGGGTACACTACATCAAACTTCCTGTTTTCATCAGCATCAAGCCTTGTATCATTTTGTGATAGAAAATTAGGGGTAAAAAACATACGCTTGCCGGTAACAGAAGCGGCCCCATCTGCAACTACTTTTATATGTTGTTTAATATACGGGTCATCATCTTTATGGTCGTCGTAGTTAAAACTTGGAACATCGTATGTTGCAAGATTAATACCCTCTTTAAGGCTGTTCAGCTGTTCTTCTTTTGATGTGCTAGTCAGTGCATCGTGCACTTCGCCATAGTAAATGCCGGTATATCTTTCTTCAATATCTGCATTTAACTTGCCCGTAGGGTCAATCTGCCCCGTAACAAGGGTAACTATTTGGTTATCTTTAGGAAAATATCTTTTTGTTGTAACCACATGCCCCCCATCTGTATCTATAAGGAGCGCTCTCCTGTTGCCGGTAAATGAGCCGATGTATCCGGCCGGTAATGTTTGACTGGTACATTCCAGCCACATTGTATCGCTTTTTAAAGGCACACAAACAGTGGCGTGATTAAACTGGTTGCTGGGAAAATCCTCTACCATGGGGGATGCGTCAGACCCTGCACGTATTACAACGTATTTGGCATTTAAACCAGCCTCGCTCAGCAATGCCACCATGTAATTTGACAAGGCTTTGCAATCGCCATACTTTTTTGTGTACACGTAATTGGCATCAAAGGGCTGCCACCCGCCTATGCCCAGTTGTATGCTTATATATCGCGTATTTTTTTGCATAAAATCATACAACACTTTTATTTTCTGCTTGGGATCTGACAGGTTATCGGTTAATTCATGCACTTTTTGTTTTACCGGGTCGGGCAATGTGTTTTTACCTGCTAAAAGGCTGTTGATAAATTTCCCAAAACTCAGCCAGCTTTCCATACTTCCTTTATAACCTTCGGCCTCAAAATCACTGGGAGCAATCATAACATAGGGAACCAGCTCATGCCAAACGGGTTCAGCTATTTCCTTTTTTATAGCTGTAACATTTTTAACTTCCCAGCTATATGTTTTTTTATTTGAGCTAGTGCTTGTTGCCGGGTCGCCGCTGTAGTTAAAAGCCCGATAACGCACAACGTAGTCGGCCGGCGCTGTTATTGTAAATCGTCCTTCTTGTACCGCAACGCCTGAACCCTCCTGGGGGCTCCATGGCTGCAAAAGCATCATATTATCCAGATCATAATCATCTTCAAATTCAACAGTGTATGGATATATGCCATAGCCAAAATCAAACTCCTTATACCGGGTGTCTGTCATTAGGGTTTCATCGCCGCTGCCACTTTCGTCGGAAAAATCCTTTTTTTTGACGTGCTTCAATTGCTTGCCGTTTGCATCATATAATGTCCCGGTAAGGTCACCCAGGTCTTTAAACTTATCATAGTCGGTAAAATAACCGCCAAAATTCCTCCCTTTTTCGTTGAGCACAGTGTACACATAATGCTCATGTACACTTACTTTGGATGGCGACTTTATTTCGTAAGTTGTTTCATTTAACCGTACAACAACCCGTGCGTCTTTTTTTAAAGAATCAGGTATAGCAGATACAGGGTACTGCGCAAACAGCTTTGCGCCTACACAACTGATTAAAATGGTAAAGAATACTTTGTGGTACATAAAAATTAATTAATGCTTTTTAAATACAATTTGTTCTGATTCTTTCTTCACAATAAATGTAAAAAAATCACGCAATGTTTGGTAATAGCCTGCATCAAAGTTGGCCCGGTTTATTATTGTTGTGCACCTGATTCGCACATGATTATTGGCTGCAACAGCAATATATTCAAAATAGCCGTCACTTTCGCCCAACTTTATCCTTACACTTTTGGGTAATTCATCTATTTGGTAACCTGCGGGTATTTCCATATTCAAAATGTATACATTTTGTGTGCAGGAAGGCATCTCAACAGGGTACTCCCTTTTTTCAGTAGTAAATGGGTTTTTATTTATAACAGTTGCGAAAGGGTTAAAATAAAAAGTCTCTGCATCATTAGTGTTAATGGCAAAATTGTATTTAATTGTAACCGGCATGCCGGTATTTTTCACAGAGTCAACAACAATGTCTGTTGTTTGCGTTTCTACAGGCAAATAACCTTTCAGTAATTCTTTGTATTGGTTGTTTTTCGCACCGGCAACAGCCTCTCTTATGCGGTATGATTGAAACATGCCCGGAACCATTGTGCATGCGGCTGACAGGCGCCCATCACCTGTGTTGTTAATGGAGATAAATGTTGTATTTTGTTCTCTGACAGAGTCAGCGCTCAGTATAATTGAATTTGGAACGGCTGTGGTAACAATCCTGGCCTCGCCGTTGTAACACTCAGGCGGTAAAAAACCAAATCCAAGTTGCGGGTGACTGCAGTCAAGGTAATATGTTGGTTCACCTATTTTAGCCTTACAAATAAGGTAATTGTATTTGTCTATAACCGGGTAACTGCTGGGGCTAAAGCCATGGTCGCGCGTGCTCAGCAATACCGGGTCGGCTGCAATATTGTATTGCCGGAGCATTATCATGAGCAATAAATTTAACTCCCCGGCATTGCCGTTATGATTGCTGAATACATCTTTCAGGGAGGTCTTTACAAAAAAATGGTTATGGTCAGTGCAGTTGAAATTGTCCCTAAAATATGTAAATGCCAATTTTGCAAACTCAAGCTGATCCTGTGCGCCGGTGGACAGTTCGTTTAATTTATCCTTCAACCAATAAGGCTCTTTGTCAATAGTGTGACCAAAATTGTTGTCGGTTAAAAGCTGGTTAACCAACGTTTCCCAATTTGTTACTACATCGGTTGTTTCCTGGCTATTAGAAACCTGGTAAAGCTGAAATTCTATTTTATCAATGTAATTCAGTGGTGAGGAAAGATAGCTTTCTATTTTAATAGGAGCTATATTCCTCATAACCCAGCGATGATTATTTACGGTGGTATTTAATATTTTACCCGGCGGTCTTATTAATATCTGGTTATCAGATTGCTCACCAATTGAATAACTTTCGTTTGTTTGCCATGATTTACTGATATAAAAACTGTCTGTTCCCTGTTTTACCGATGCATAAATAAGCAAGTTCGGAATGGAGACCTGGTACTCGCTCCACAGACAGGGGTAAATGGTGCTTTGAAATTCCCAATCATGCAGCCGAAAATCAAAATCCGATTTTATCGTATAGTTAACTTCTATAATGCTACCTGCTTTTACCCCGGGCAGTGTAAATTTTTTTTCAACGAAGTTTTTTGTCTGCCCATCTTCAAATATGTCCTTTTTATCAAGCTTTGTTTCAACTATTTTACCGTTTTCTATGTTATAAGTAACGGCAGCTACATCCGTTAATTGCTCGGCAGACTGCTCTTTACTGTATAGCCAAATTTTTTGTGTGGCGGCATCATAGCCATTTTGGTTTAATATTTTTATCCTGGTGTACCGCTTGAAAATATGACTAAGCCAGTTATAGTCATTGCCTACGAAAGTTGTTGAGCCAATGTCTGCCAAAATTATCGCCCCGGTACCTGAATCGGAAGCCCCGTATTTTGGCACATCAAAATCCCGGGATGTAATATTGCCAAACTTTGCACTGCTTTTATCCTGTGCAATAGCCAAAATGCTTAACAACGTCAGTACAAAAACGCTACCAATACGGGCGTAAAGGTTGTGGGTTGCCATTATATTTTTTTAAGTACAATTTGTTCGGCCTCCTTCTTTACTACGTAACCAAAAAAATCACGCAGGGTTTGGTAATCATCTGACTCAAAAGTGGCTTTGTTCAATATTACCCGGCAACGCAACTGTATTCTTCCGCCGCCCTGGCCTATTATATACTCAAACATGCCTTCATCTTCGTTTAGCTTAACCCTGGCAGACTTTGGTAGTTCTTCTACTTTGTATCCCTTTGGTATTTCCATATTAAGGATATAAGTTTCATCAGAACAATAAGGCATTTCTACAGGGTAAAGTCTTTCTGCCGATTTAAAAGGGTTCTCCTTATACGTTTCAGTTAATAAAGGATTAACATAAATAATATCATCATCACCCGGTTTAAGGGTAAAATTGTATTTAACCGTTACAGGCTCATCAGGTATTTTAAGCGAATCTATTTTACCATTGGTAATATCTGTTTCAAAGGAGTACTCTTTCTTCTGCTCCTTGAAAAAATCCTGGTTAGACTCTTTGGCCATTTTTTCCCTGAATGAAACACCCTCATGTTCGCCAAGCCGGGAGGTATAGGTGCCAGAAAGCCCCTTAAGGCTGTCATCATTCATCATAAAAACAGTGGTAACTTTTGACTCTTTTAGAGAGTCGGCAACAAGTGGTATAAGCAGCGGAAGGGGCGCAATCAACCGTGCTGAGCCATTGTATAAATAAGCCGGCAGTTTTCCAAATCCAAACATTTTATTAGTGGCATCAAGCGTATATTGTTTACCATTGATGGTTGTGCTGCACACAACATAGTTATACTGCCCTATGACGGGATATAATTCACTTGCCTTTCCATTATCCCTGGTACTTAACACGGCAGGGTGTACATCAAAACCAAGATTGGACAAACCGACCAGTAGCAAAAGATTTATGTCAGCCACGCTGCCATTTTTATCCTGGAAGGTTTTTTTAAGCGGTTTTGAAAGATACTTGCCTTCATCACCGTTCCATGTAAAATTATCACGTACGTAATTATACCACTTTTCCGCTTTCTTAAGGCTGTCCGTCGCGCCCGCTGTTATTGATTTTAAATCATCATTCAGCCAGCCATTACTTGCCTGTATTGGCACGCCAAAATCATCATCCTTCATCAGTTTGTCAACAAACTGATTCCAGTTGCCCATGTAGTCAACAATATTTGTGGCAGAGTATTTAATTCTTCTCAACTGAAATTCAATACGCGACCGGTAGTTATCAAGAGATGTTACAAATGTTTCATCTTTTATGGGCGGCACATTTTCCATAATCCAGTGTGCGGTGAGGGTATTTGAACTGATAGATACAACCTGTGAAGATTCTGTTGCGTCGCCTGGCGCCAGGATGTTGTATGTCTCTTTTGAGAAGGTTGAAGTATCCAGCTTATAAGGCAGGTAGCCCTGTTTGGTAAGCACATAATCAAATATGTCACTCGGTATAGTTACCTGGTATTCGCTCCATAGTCGCGGCAACTGTGCCTGGAATGACCATGGCTGCAGGTTGGCATAGTAAGGAGATATAATGGTGTATTTATATTCCACTATAGAACCTTCCTTAATGTTGGGGAAAGTAAATTTCCTCACTGTGTGATATTTGTCATACTTGTCCTTGAACAAAGAAGCTTTGTCCAATTTTGTAACTACAACTTTGCCATTTTCAAGGTTGTAGGTTGCGGCTTCAAAATCTTTCAATTGCTCTTCACCGCTGTTGGTACCGTTTGTGTACAGTAGAATTTGGATTGTGGCATTATCGAAGCCATTTTTGTTGAGGATTCTTATACGCCTGATATGGTTAAACGCTAAAGAAAAATCGCCGTCGCTGTTGCCGATAAATTTCGAATCGCCAATGTCGGCCAATATTACGGCATTTGCGCTGCTATCAACACTATATACCGTTGGCTGAAAATCTTCGGGCTTAACATCCCCAAACTTTATTTTTGCAGTGGTTTTTTGGGCAAACCCCTGCAATGTACTTAACAGAAAAAAAAGGCAGGTTAAAAAACGGAGCTTATGCATTGTTTTTTAGGTTTAGTGTACGGCAATAATACGATAGATATTAAATTACAAAAAATTTTTATGGAATTTTAATACTTGGGTAAGTCAGCAACATATACAACTACAATAAAATCAATCGCCGCTGCGCTGGGCTTCGATTTCTGCGGCATAGCCCGTGCGGAAAAGTTAGAACAGGATGCAAAAAGATTAGAGGCATGGCTAAAGGCTGGTATGCACGGCAGCATGCAGTATATGGAAAAATATTTTGACCAGCGTATTGACCCTTCACTATTAGTGCCCGGCGCAAAATCTGTAATAACCCTGCTGTTAAATTATTTTCCGCAAACGCAACAACAGCCCGGCACACCACATATAGCCAAATATGCATACGGCAATGATTATCACGAAGTAATCAGGGCAAAGCTCAATAATTTTTTAACGCTTGTACGGCAACAGGTTGGCGAAATTAACGGCCGTGGTTTTGTGGATTCTGCCCCCGTGCTGGAAAGGAGCTGGGCACAAAAGAGCGGCCTGGGTTGGGTAGGCAAAAATGGTAACCTTATAAACAAACAGCAGGGGTCGTTCTTTTTTATAGCGACGTTAATAATTGACATCGAACTGGAATATGAAGATGCCTTTGCAAAAGATTTTTGCGGTACCTGCACTAAATGTATTGATGCCTGCCCTACAGATGCCATACTGCCGGGCAAAGTAGTGGATGGCAGCAAATGCGTTAGTTACTTTACCATAGAACTGAAGGAAATGCTGATACCGGGTAATATGCAGGGTAGGTTTGAAAACTGGATGTTTGGCTGCGATATTTGCCAGGATGTATGCCCATGGAACCGTTTTAGCAGGCCTGCTAAAGGAAATGATTTTACACCGATACCTGAGATACTAAATCTTTCCACGAAAGAATGGGCTGCAATGAGTGAAGAGAGTTTCAGGAGAATTTTTAAGCACTCTCCATTAAAAAGAAGCAAGTACAAGGGCATTATGCGTAACATAAAGCTTATTGGAGGCACTACGGGCGAGGAATAGGAGATATGTGCTGCTTGTAACAACCCCTTAGAAATTTTGCGGGCTGATGGTTACTTTTGCCCCATGACTTTAATTGAGCGCGACCGGAAATATATATGGCACCCCTTTACACAGCAGAAAAATATGGCCACCCCGCTGGCCATTGTTAAGGGGAAGGATACCCTGTTATATGACGAAGAGGGCAACAGCTACATTGATGCGATAAGCAGTTGGTGGGTTACCTTACATGGCCATGGTAATGTGTACATCGCCGAAAAAATATACAGGCAGGCACTGCAGCTTGAACAGGTAATATTCGCAGGTTTTACGCATAGCCCTGCCGTAGAGCTTGCCGAGCGCCTGCTGCCTTTATTACCGGGCAATTTCGCAAAGATATTTTACAGCGATAATGGTTCTACCTCAACAGAAGTGGCGCTTAAAATGAGTATCCAGTACTGGTGGAATAGAGGGGAGAAACAACGCACAAAAATAATAGCCTTCACTAATGCATACCACGGCGACACTTTTGGCGCTATGAGTGTTAGCGACAGGAGCGTTTTTACCATGGCGTTTCACGGGCTTCTTTTTGAAGTGGTTTTTATTGATACGCCCACCGACGAGAATATAGACAGGGCGATAGGTGTTATTAAACAGCAGCATAATGAAATAGCCGCATTTATATATGAGCCTCTTGTGCAGGGCGCCGGGGGCATTCGCATGTATAGCGCCAGCCTGATGGATGAATTGCTGCGAACGGTAAAGAAGTATGAAATTGTTTGCATTGCCGATGAAGTAATGACTGGTTTTGGACGAACAGGAAAGTTGTTTGCCGGTGAATACCTGAACGAAAAGGCAGACATTATATGCCTTAGTAAAGGATTAACAGGCGGTACAATGGCTTTAGGCGTTACAGCCTGCACTGCTAAAATTTATGAGGCCTATCTTGATGACGATAAGTATAAAACCTTTTTTCACGGCCATTCATTCACGGCAAACCCGCTTGGCTGCACAGCAGCTATTGCCAGCCTGTACCTGCTGCTGAAAAATGAAACAAGAGAAGCAATTGAGTACATAAGCCGCAGAAACAAATTGTTCGCTGAAAGACTATCAGCAAAAAGAATCATTAAAAATGTACGCACACTGGGTACCATACTTGCCTTTGAAATTGACAGGGGTAAGGATGAATACCTCAACAGCATAAGCCAGGTATTTACGGAAAAGAGCCTGCAACTGGGTGTTTACCTAAGGCCGTTAGGCAATACGGTATATATTATGCCCCCTTATTGCATTACCGCTGATGAACTGAAAACTGTTTACAATGTAATTGAAGAAACCGTAGACTATTGCTGCGGCTAATGCTCGGCAGCCTTTTTAAGGTTGGCGAGGTTTTCTTCAATAGCGGTACCGATTATTTTGTCGTTCATAACACTGGCCAGCTTTGCCCAGGGATACCACGGCAGGTGTTGCTGGTACTCCCATTGCACTTTACAGCCGCCTCCAACGGGCACGATGGTAATAGAAGAGCTTTGTGTTGAGCCCCCCTGCGACCATTCATAACGCCAGCTACTGTCTGTTTTGTTGGTAAGCGTCATAATTGTATTGCCAAAAACGGCATGCGTACTGTCTTTTGCAAACACCTTTAATTCACCGGTCTTTGCGCCCTCCATCCAGTCATTCCACTTTGAAAAATCATTCACATACGCACTCACGCTGTCAACCGGCCGGTTAATATCTGTTGATCTTATTACTAATATATCAGAAGGGAATAAGCTGCCAATAATGGTAAACAGCATGAAGAAAACAATAATGCTTATTATGCCCAGTTTAATTATCCTCATACGCGTTCAATTACTACTCCCACTTAAATACTTTAATAGCGATAGCATACAATACAATGCCCCAAAGCAACAACGCGCCAACGTCCTTCCATGTGCTGAAAATTGTTGCCCCTTCAAATGATATTTTGCGCATGGCATTATTAAAATGGGTAAGGGGCAGCAGGTTGCAGAAAAACTGCATCCATTTGGGAAACACAGATACCTGGAAAAAAGTGCCTGCGAGCAAAAGTTGCGGTAAAGTAAAAAAGTTTGAAAAAATAGGAATTACATTCTCATTTTTGGCAACATTACTTACAATAAACCCAAAACCCATAAACACCAGCAGGCCAATAACGCTTAAAATAAGCATTTGTATAAATGTGGAGAAGCCGTTTACCAGCGTGAAGTTAAACGCAAATATGCCAACCAGTATAATGATAATGGCGGTAGTGATATTAAATACCACGCGGCTGAGTGCTTCACCAATTACAATGTATGGTCTTTTTACCGGTGTTGAGAAAAACCTCTTTAACACCAATTGCTGGCGAAGATTGAAGAACAGGAACGCCACACCAAAAACACCTGCGCCAAGCAGGGAGAAGCCAAGCATGCCCGGCAGCATGAAGTCAATATATTTATATGCCTTGCCGTCTAATATTACCGGGTTGGGGTCAATCCTGGCTGTTTTAAAATGCGAACCTTCAATATTCAGGAGCATACTTCTTAAAATAGATTGCAGTATTTGAAGGTTTTGCGGGTTTACCGCGTTGGAACTGGTTAATTGGATGGTAGACAGTGAGTCCCCAGGGGTTTTCTTAATGTCAATAATAGCTGTTATATCCCCGTTTCTTAAATCAGTATGAATATCACTGTCAGATTTGTTTACGATGTGTAATGCAGGTATTGAAGTAATTACATGGTAAAGTTGGCTGGTAGTGTCAGCGCTTTTTGACATCGCAATATCCAGTGAAATTCCTGAGCCGCTGCCGATAAATCCAAATACAAAAATAAATACCAGCGGAAAGCCGAGGCTGAAAAAAACCGAGGACGGGCTGCGGAAAGTAGCTTTTAAACTTGCTTTGGCAATAGCCATCATCGCCGTAAACTGGTTATACTTACCCTGCATACAAAAATATTAATGGGCGCAAATTTACCTGATTATTGAGCCCGTGAGAAATAAAAACAATTTTATTACAGTTGTTTTACTTTATATCGTATTCAAACGGTAACCGTGTTTGGGGAATGCCCATTAATTGCTGCACCTTTTTTGCCTGCATCAGCAGTTTATATTGCTGGTCGCCAACCTGTTCCTTAATTGCATTCACCTGTACTGAACCTGTTAATGTTTGCCTCAGCAGTTGTTGTATGGAAAATTTGGTTTCAGGAAACTCCTTTATATAATAGTTATTTGTTTTTGCCATACGCGCGGCACAGTCTACGGCATCCTGTAAAGTGCCTGTTTTGTCAACCAGCCCAAGGCCAATGGCGCGTTGCCCTGTCCATACATGGCCCTGCGCAATGCTGTCAATATAGGCAACATCTTTTTTCCTGCCGGCGGCTACCCGTCCTTTAAAAGTGGCATAAATAGTATCAACACCTGCCTGTACAAACTTTTTTTCCTGTTCGCTTAATGGCCGGTCAATAGACCCAAAATCGGCGTACGGCCCTGTTTTAACGCCATCAAATGTTACACCCAGCTTATTTTTAAAAAATGACTGCATGTTAACCAGCATACTAAACACACCTATTGAGCCTGTTATGGTACCACGGTCAGCAAAAACAGAATCACCGTTGCACGAAATATAATAGCCGCCGGATGCAGCGTAGTCGCCCATGCTTACCACCACAGGCTTTACTTTTTTGGCCAGTGTTATTTCACGCCAAATTTCATCGCTCGCCAGCGAACTGCCTCCCGGTGAATTTACCCTGAAGACAATAGCTTTTGTATTTGTGTCAAGCCTTGCTTTGCGTATAAGCTTAATAAAAGTGTCGGCGCCAATTTCATCATCTTTTCCCTCGCCGCCAACAATGTCTCCCTGCGCATAAATTATGGCAATCTTGTCATCGCCGTCCCTGGCAAAATCAACCGCCTTGCTGTATTTGGCAAGTGTAACCAGGTTAACATCCTCGTCGGCATTTTTATTGGTCAGCTTTTGCAGAATGGCGTTTATTTCATCATCGTATTTTAGGCCGTCAACAAGGTGGTGTGCCAGGGCATCATTCGCTGTTTGTATGGCACCCGTGTTTGCCCATGTATGCAGTTGCGCAGTGTCAACGCCCCGTGCAGCAGATGTTTGCAGTAACAGGTTGCTGTAAAGGTCGTTAAGCCATACCGTTGTTTGCAGGCGGTTGGCATCCGTCATTTGAGTAACGCGAAAAGGCTCTGTGGCGCTTTTAAATTTACCTGCGTAAAATATTTCAGGCTCAATGCCCAGGTTATCCAGCAGCCCTTTTAAAAAATACAGCTTTGCCGAAAAACCCATCCATTCAACACCGCCCTGCGGGTTGCAGTAAATTTTATTGGCCGCTGTGGCAACATAATAATCTTTCTGCGAAAAAACCTCGCCGTAAGCAATTACAAATTTCCCGCTTTGTTTAAAATCAAGTATGGCCTGTCTTAATTCTTCCGAAGTTGCAAAGCCGTTCATATTGCCACCGGCTTTTATTAATATTCCTTTTATGGAAGTATCAGTTTTTGCATAGTGCATCATGCGCACAGCGTCGTATAAACCGGGTACATCACCGCTTACATCGCCGGTAATATCATAAAGCGGGTTGCTCTTTTCCTGCTCCTTAAATGTAAGGCTTAAATCAACCAGCAGCACGCCGTTTGAGCCTGTTACGGGCCGCCCGGGGCCGGCATTGCCTATAATGTACAGCAGCACAATTACGCCAATTACGGTAAAAACTACCAGCGCCAAAAGGCTGGCAAAAAAAATCTTGAAAAACGTTTTCATACTACTTTCTTCATGTGCATTAAAAATTAAAGATATTTGATGATTACTATTTTACCAATTTATGTATATAGCTTACCTGCTAACCGGCAGCAACCTTGGAGACCGTTTTACTTATCTGAATAATGCTGCTGCACTTATACAAGAATGTTGCGGCGTTATACAAAAGTCCTCATCGTTTTACCAAACTGCTGCGTGGGGGTTTACAGACCAACCCGATTTTTACAACCAGGCGCTGCAACTGCACACTGCCCTGCAACCGCCGCAACTAATGCAGGAATTGTTGCGTATAGAAGAAGGCATGGGCCGCAAACGCGATATCAAAATGGGGCCGCGTATAATTGATATTGATATTTTACTGGTTGAAAACACAATTATACACACACCCTTGCTTACAGTGCCACACCCGTTTTTGGCAGAGCGCAGGTTTGCCCTTGTTCCGCTGGCAGAAATAGCCCCGGGCGCTATTCACCCGGTGCTGCATAAAACGGTACAACAATTGCTGCTTGAGTGCCCCGATGCGCTGGATGTGAATAAAATTTCTGAAAAAATATAAGCCAGCCATTAATTTTGAGTTAACACCTTAATGCAATACCACTTTATAACCATAGAAGGCAATATTGGCGCAGGCAAAACTACGCTGGCTCACCTGCTGTCAAAAAAACTAAACGCGAGGCTTATACTGGAAGAGTTTGCCGACAACCCTTTTCTACCAAAGTTTTACCAGGACCCCAAACAGTTTGCCTTTCCCCTTGAGTTGTTTTTTATGGCCGAACGGTATAAGCAACTTAAAACCCGGTTACATACAACCGACCTTTTTCAGAGTGTTACTGTTTCTGATTACCTGTTTACCAAGTGCCTGTTGTTTGCAAGGGTTAATTTGCCCCCTGACGAGTTTAAGCTATACCAGCGGTTGTTTGATATTATTAACCAGCAAATTATTTTTCCGGATGTGCTGATATACCTGCATGCGCCTGTTGCCAAATTGCAGGATAATATAAAAAAACGTAACCGCAGTTATGAGCAGGAGATACCTGATGCCTACCTGCAAAAAATACAGGAAACTTATCAAACTTATATCAAAGAACATAATATAAAAACCATTTTGATTGATGCCTCCAACGCCGATTTTTTGGGAAACGAAGAACACCTGCAAATCGTGCTAAACGCCCTTGAAAGCGGTATTGGCGATGGCTTTAATTACCTGTCCCTTCCCTGATTTCAGCGCAGGCTGGCCATGCTGAAATTAGTTAATGGGTTATAGCGAATAATTTCATGCAAAAAAATGGAGTACAATTACAACCTTTGCAGTATTAAATAATGACAAATTTTGGCGGGAGAAATCCTTTGAACAAACCAGTATATTCACAAATAACTGCATCTTGACGACCACTACAGACCAACAGCATCACGACACCTTTGCATCAATTAAAATACCTGAGTTTAAATACCTGTTACTGGGCCGTTTTACCTTTACCATGGGCCTGCGCATGATGAGTACGCTGGTGGGCTGGTGGATTTTTCAACTCACCAACCTGCCGTTTGCCATTGGTATAGTGGGCCTTTCCGAATTTCTTCCTGCTTTTACGCTGGCGCTGTATGCCGGCCATGTGATTGACCTTAGTGAAAAGCGCTGGATGCTGCAACGGGGCATGCTGCTGTACTGCACCTGCACCTTGTTACTTTTACTATTGTCAACACATTACAGCCAGGGGCATTTTACGCACCACACCATGGCCTTGTGCATTTACGGCATTATTTTTTGCACAGGCGTTACCAGGGCATTTACCGGGCCGGTATTTAATGTAATGCTTGCATCAATTGTGCCCAAAAAAGCGCTCCAAAACGCCACCACGTGGAACACCGGCAGTTATCTGGCCGCCTCGGTATGCGGCCATGCCACAGGCGGCTTTTTAATATATTACCTCGGTATTACCGGTACGCTTACCACCATAGCTGCGTTTATTTTCGTAGCATTTTTATTTATAAGCCAGCTAAACAAAAAGCCGCCGCTTAACTTGCGCGGTGAAAAACGCACGCTCGAGAGCGTTAAAGAAGGCCTGCGCTTTGTATTTAAAACCAAAGAACTGCTCGGCGCTATTTCGCTGGACCTTTTTGCCGTGCTGTTTGGCGGCGCTGTTGCCATGGTGCCTGTGTACATAACCACCATACTGCATGCCGACGTGCGCCTGCTTGGCTGGCTTAACGGCGCGTCAGATTTAGGCTCCATTCTAGTGGTAGTGTGGCTTACTATGTTCCCGCCACGGCGCAGGCAGGGCAAAAAACTGCTTATCGTGGTGGCAGGTTTTGGCGTTTGTATCATCATATTCGGCCTCTCCAAAATATTCCTGTTATCCTTCTTCGCGCTTATGGTGAGCGGAATGCTGGACGGTTTCTCCGTGGTTATACGTGGTACCATTACCCAGCTAAAAACGCCTGACAATATGCGCGGCAGGGTAATAAGCGTAAACAGTATGTTTATCAATTCCAGCAACGAGCTTGGCCAGTTTGAAAGCGGCCTTGCGGCAAAACTGCTCGGCGTGGTACCGTCTGTTGTTTTTGGCGGCTGTATGACGCTGCTGGTAGTTATCATCACCTGGTTTAAAGCTCCGGCGTTGCGGGAGATGGAATATTAAGCAGGTTAATGCTTCAAACCTTCCCGGGAGGAAACCCTATGGCAAAAGGAGGACACAGTTGGATGAGGGAGGAATGTAGAAGGTTGTAACTTATTTATTTTCAAATACTTAAAATAAAAATAGCAAATTTTTTGAAATAACTCACCCGCTTAACCCTGCGGTAGTTTACCTGTTAAGGTGAACCCTGAAACCGGCAAAATTGTATTTCAAAATTATCCTTTCAAAGAACGCCGCGCTGCTGCGCATAATTATATATAGCAAAAAGAGGTTTTTGTCCGGTGGGGAGGAGAAATATTTTTGCAGAAATAAGCAAATGATTGCGGGTTTCGCAGCGCCAGGAATGGTATCGTGTGTTCACAAAATCCCCTTAATTTCCCCAAGGCCTGGTTCAGACTTCCAGACTTTTGTTTTACTTTCATAATAAAAATTAACTGCCATGCAACGCCGTATTTTTCTCCGCAATGCATCACTGCTAACAGGTGCTGCAATGCTTACCCGGAAAAGCCTTTTCGCCCGCCGTTTTGATGACCCGTGGAAGACAAAAGCGCTGCGCAATAACGTGGGTATATTTACAGAGAAAGGCGGTACCATTGCCTACCTTACCGACCCGAAAGGCATAGTTGTAGTGGATGCGGAATACCCTGAACAGGCCAATCATTTAATTACTTTATTAAAAGGCCAAAGCGGCGCACCGTTTGATACCCTTATTAATACGCACCACCACGGCGACCATACCGCGGGCAATATTTCTTTTAAGGGAATGGTGAAACAGGTATCGGCGCACGAAAACTCAAAAGCCAACCAAATAGCCGCCGCGCAGAAGAACAAGAACGAAGACCAGCAGCTATACCCGGATGTTACCTGGCCGGATAACTGGCATTACAAAATTGGGCACGAAAGCATACGCACACACTATTTTGGCCCGGCACATACCAACGGCGACGCCGTAATACATTTTGAGCACGCCAATATTGCGCACGTGGGCGATTTAATGTTTAACCGCATTTACCCGTTTATTGATAAATCTGCCGGGGCCTCCGCCACTAACTGGATGGAAGTGCTTACCAAAATAATGCAAACTTTTGACGGGGAAACGGTGTTTGTTTTCGGCCACGGCAAAGATATTGACCAGGTTACCGGCACCAAACAGGATTTGAAAGCCATGCGTAACTATTTTGAAGCAATGTTTGACTTTGTGGGCAAACAAATGAAGGCCGGCAAAACAAAAGATGATATTATAAAAGCTACCGAAATACCCAACGTGGGCGATTGGAAAGATGATTTTAAAATATGCGGCACCAACCTGGGTATTGCGTATGATGAGTTAAGCGCTAAACAATAACTAAGATACTGGCCTGCGCGCCCATGTTCGTGTCTCACGAACATCTTATTTGCAGCTCAGACAAACCGCCATATCTTACAAACATCTTAGTTGCTGGTCAAAAACGGTTCGTGAGGCACGAACCGTGGCAAAAAAGATGATTTTAAAATATGCGGTACCAACCTGGTATTGCGTTTGATGAGTTAAGCGCTAAACAATAACTAAGATACTGGCCTGCGCGCCCATGTTCGTGTCTCACGAACCGTAGCGTAAAAACAGCAGGTCAAAATCCTGTTATTCTTTTTCCACATTCACTTTAAAGCCAGGGGCCGTATAATCTTTGCCCAGGTAATCCGGCGGTATGGTAGTAGTGTTGCCGTCGCGGGCTGCGCGGTAATGCGGCGACATTATTTCAATGCCTGCTTCATTAAAGCAATCCTGTATATGCTGGTGCAGTTGCGAGTAAATGAGCGCCTGCTTATTAGCCTCCCTGGTATAGGCATTTAACTGGTATGAAACATAAAAATCATCAAGGCTTGTTTGCAGCACAAACGGTACAGGCTCAGGCAGAATCATATCCGTACGTAATGCAGCTTTTATTAATGCTTGTTGCACGTCCTTCCACGGCGCATCATAGCCAATGGTTACCGTTGTATGCACTATCAGCCCTTTATCTTCCGGCCGTGTATTGGCGGAGAAGTTGGTAGTGCTGCTTGAAAGAACACTTGAATTTGGTATCGTAATGTCCTCATTCTTAATCGTTCTTACCCGGGTAACAAGCATGGTTTTTTCAATTACGTCTCCGGTTATATCGCCAATCTTTATCCGGTCGCCAATTTTAAATGGCCGCATGTAGGTAATTACAAGGCCCGCCACCATGTTTGATATGGCATTGGAAGAGCCGAGCGAGAAAATGATGCCGACAAAAACTGATACCCCCTGGAAAGCCACTGAATTAGACCCCGGCAGGTAAGGCCATATAAGCACGACCATAAATGCGTACAGTAAAAACTTGAGGATGTTAAAGGTTGGATGCGCCCAATCCGGGTGAAACCCTTTTACAGTAATGTTGCCTTTCTCAATTTCTGTTACAAAATATTTTATGCCTTTGATGGTGTACCTGAAAATAAAATAGATAACAAGAATGGTAAACAGGTTGGGCAGAAAATGCAATATGCCGCTAAGAGCAGATTTTGTGGGCGTCAGCACCCAGTCCAGCAAAGTGTCGCGCCACGCCTTTGTTTCAGGAAACACGCTGAATAGCAAAGGCAGGGAAAGGTATATAACAAGAATGATGACGATGATGCGCAGTATGTTGTTGGCCTTTAGCACAATTACCTTAAGGCGGCGCGCAGTTAATAATTTTATCTTCCTGATGGTAAGGCCGTCCCCGTAAAGCGATTTATTCCTGGTAAGAAAATGCACAATACGCCTGAATAATTTATTTATCACAATAACCAGGGCGCTCAGCGCAAGAATTATGATGGCCGCCAGCCCTATGCGTTTTAACCAGTTTTGTAAACTGTTGGCCTTTTTTTCAGCGGTAATAACCGCCTTAACTTTTGCAAGCCGCTGGTCTGCCAGTTGTTTTATATCAATGTTAAGCCATAGCGCATCCAGCGTGGTTACCGACAGGATAAGCGTTTCATTATCATACAGCAAATCAAAACCATTATCGGTTTGGTTTAAGGTTAGCGAATCCGCGCTGAAAAAAGGGTCATCATACAACTTTTTTATTCTTGCTGTAATGGCGGAAGCCCTTTCCGATGCACTGAACGAGCCGGTTTTTGTGTAAATGTTAAACAGTGTATCGTTATTAAGTGTTACAGCGTAGCCCCTGGCATGTTTTTTTAGCTCCTCTATTCTTTGCAGTTGGTCTGCTTTGCGTATTGAATCTGTTTCGGCTATTTTTTGCAGCCTGTCTTCCAGCTCTTTTGTTTTTTGTTTATCGCCTGTTGCAAGCTGCAACTCCTGCATCAGTTGTGTTTTTATGGCCGAGTCAAGCTGCTGCTGCTGCTGCTGCTGTTTCAGCAGGTTTTCGGCTGCATGGCGTAATGAATCTGTTTGCGAACTGTCTGCCGTATTTTGGCCAAGCGCTGAAGTAAAAAGCCACCCGGCAGCGAATAGTAACAGGAGTATATGCTTATTCATTATAACAATGCGTTTTGTAGTAGTTTCTTATGGCAGCAGGCGGCTTAGTTTAAACAAAAACCGCAACCTGCGGTGCTCTTTGCTTAAATATACAAAGTTTAATTTATTCGGTTGAATACCATGCAATAATGTAAGCCTGATGGTTACACCAGCTTTTCCAGCACATAATATACAATGGGGCAAAAAGTAGCGTTCTTCAGGGTAATGTTTTGCCTTTTTATAAGTACGTCTTCATCGGTGTAGGGAAAACGCCTGCAGTCAGACGGGCGTTCTTCATAAATACCGCAGCGGTTGTCCTCCTGTAAAAAAGGGCAGGGGGTGCGGGTAACCACATAATCGCCGTCTTCATCCAGCGCAAGGTATTTTTCAATAAACTCACTTTCCCGCATGCCAAGGTGTTTGCTTATGCGTTTTATATCAGGTGTTTTAAACCTCGGCGAGTAATTTTTGCAACAGGCGGCACAGGTAAGGCAATCAATTTTTGAAAAGGCTTCTTCGTGAAGGCCTGGTAGTTGTTTTAGCACTTTATTCTTGTCGGCGCGTTGCAAAAAGCGTTTATATTGCTTTTGTTTGTCGGCGCTGCGTTTTTGCCAGTTATCAAGGTTTACCTCTGCCATAAAGTTCGTTTCAGCGCGGGCAAAATTAGGTATAAGATTTCCTTTGGTGTGCTGTCTTTTAAAATGGCACAGCGTTTTGAATTAATTAAATCCGTTCTTCCCACTCCAACTTCCCGGTTCTCCTGCTGTGTCCCTTCGTTAATTATACCTTAAGCCTGCATTCCCTTCGTCACATTTGGCGGTAAGTTCGGCGCTTTAAACTTATTTTTGCCCTGAAACAACGGCAATGAACGAGCTTCGGGAACAATGGTTAATACTTATTTCCACCCCCATTTATCTTATTATAATCGGGCTGGAAATTTTATTAACGCATTTGCAGCACCGTAAAAGCTATACGGTAAAAGACACTTTTACCAACCTGTACCTGATGCTGCTCAATTCCGGCCTCGACCTGGCTTTCAGGGTAGTGTCCCTCGCTGTGCTGCAATATTTCTTCCTGCACGCCTTTTTTAGATGGCAAAACGCCATAATGTACTGGGTTATGCTGCTGCTGGCAGAAGATTTTATGTACTACTGGCTGCACCGGTTTGACCATGAAGTGCGTTTTTTCTGGGCTATTCATGTTACCCATCACAGCTCCCATCATTTTAATTTTACGGTGGGCTTCCGCTCGTCGGTTTTTCAGCCTTTATACCGGTTTATATATTTTATACCATTGGCATGGGCCGGGTTTAAGCCGCTGGATATTGCTTTTATCTATTCAGCCACCCAAATATGGGGCATATTTGTACATACGGAATTGATTAAAAAGATGGGCCGGTTTATTGAATACCTTTTTGTTACCCCCAGCCACCACAGGGTACACCACGGCCAAAACCAGCAGTATATTGACCGTAATATGGGCATGTTCCTGATTATTTGGGATAAGATGTTCGGCACTTTTGAACCTGAAGGTGAAAAGGTGGTATATGGCGTTACCAAGCCGCCAAAAACAAATAACCCCGGCGACATGATTTTTCATGAGTTCAGAAATATGATAAGCGACGTACGCCAGGCGCCGGACTTGCGCAGCAAACTTATGTACATATTCGGCAGGCCGGGCTGGCGGCACGATGAAGATGTTTTTGCCATTTTGCAGGAGAAAAAAGTGTCCCCTGTTTTGGGGCCCCAACCGGTTGAAGAGTAATTTTTCCCTTCCTTTTGCAGTTTTTTTACTTCGGGTTTTGGTCGCCCGCCGTCATATTATTTTTAATTATATGTAACATAAATTCAGCTAACCCCTGATAGGAATAGACAAAAAGGGTCGAGTGGGTGGAGGAAACAAGGCATTTTGGTTATATAGTAGTGCATTTGGGGCAACTGCGGCTAAAAATAACCAAATAATATTCATATTACTATAATAAATAATTCATAAAAAATTGAAAAAAAATAACTTAAAATGTGCTTAGTTATTTGGAGGGTGTGTGTTTTTGTACCCAACTTTGTACTGTTAAACGTAAATAATGGTCTCAGTTTTATTCTATATTTTCAAAATCGTATTAATATCCGTTATGAATACTATTGGAAATTCAGCCTTTTTTGTAGAGGTTGCCAAAATACTTTTTGTAAGTGTCGGCCTTGCATCTTTCCTTTTGTACATTTCATGGAAGAGTGAAAAAAGAGTAAAAGCAGCAATAAAATAGTTCAGCCTCCATAAAAATTAACTTTGGTAAGGTTTTCTGCAGTTTGCAGTTAGCCGTTTACCAAAGTTTTTTCATTCACACCCTTTCCCCACCTTTTGTAATCTCTCGGTTTTACCGTTCATACAACGTAACTTTGCAACTTCTTTCAAAAAAGTGGTCAACTCAAATATGAATTTATTCCAATCGCAGGCGACCGGGTTTCAGAGACGGCACATCGGTCCCAATGAACCAGACACAAGGCAAATGTTGAAAACCATAGGCGCAGGGTCTATGGAAGAACAGATAGGCAAAACAATCCCGCAGGGCATACGGTTAAAAAATCCCCTCCATTTGCCCCCGGCCATAAGTGAGCAGGAGTACCTGGAAACCCTGAAACAGGTGGCAGCAAAAAACAAACTGTATAAAACATATATAGGGCAGGGGTATTATAATACCATAACCCCGTCGGTTATATTGCGTAACCTGTTTGAAAACCCGGGGTGGTATACCCAATACACGCCATACCAGGCAGAAATATCGCAGGGCAGGCTGGAAAGCCTGCTGAATTTTCAAACCATGGTAAGCGACCTTACCGGGCTTGAAATTGCCAACGCCTCTTTACTGGATGAAGCTACCGCCGCGGCAGAAGGCATGGCTATGATATTTCACCATGTTAATAAAAGCGGCAGTGAAGGAAAGAATAAGTTTTTTGTGGATGAGAACATCTTTCCCCAAACAAAAGATGTATTGGTAACACGCGCAGAACCTATAGGTATTGAACTGGTGTTTGGCGATTATAATAATATTACCCTTGATAGTACGTTTTGCGGGGCGATAGTGCAATACCCCGACAGCAACGGCTCCATTCAAAACTACCGGTCTTTTATTGCAGACATGCACGTGGTAGGCGGTTATGTAATAATGGCAACCGACCTGCTGGCATTAACCCTGCTCACCTCTCCCGGCGAGCTCGGCGCTGATGTTGCCGTAGGCTCCGCGCAAAGGTTTGGTGTACCATTGGGGTACGGCGGCCCGCACGCGGCATTTTTCGCGACCAAAGACGAATTTAAACGCAACATACCCGGCCGTATTATTGGGGTAAGTATTGATGCGCAGGGCAACCGTGCATTGCGTATGGCGCTGCAAACCCGGGAGCAGCATATTAAGCGTGAAAAAGCCACCTCAAATATTTGTACCGCGCAGGCATTGTTGGCCAACATGGCGGCTATGTACGCGGTTTATCACGGCCCTGCCGGGCTAAAAGAAATTGCGGAAAGGGTGGCGTTGCTGGCGCAAACACTGGGTGAAGCGCTCGCGGAGCTTGGCTACCAAAACGCTAATACTTTTTATTTTGATACCCTGTCAATAAAAGCAGATGCCGCAGCAATAAAACCGGTTGCTGAAAAGAACGGCATTAATTTTTATTACGGCAACAACGGGCACATTATTATATCGCTGGATGAAACCACTACGCAAAAAGACGTGCTGGATGTAGTATATGTTTTTGCCGAAGCATCCGGCCTTAACGAGGCGACTATTGGATTTGACAGCGAAGGATATGAACTTACCAATATACCGCCTTTTGCACAACGCACATCTGCCTATTTAACGCACCCGGTGTTTAACATGCACCACAGCGAAAGCCAGATGATGCGTTACCTGAAACAATTGGAAAACAAAGACCTTTCGCTCAACACCAGTATGATAAGCCTGGGCAGTTGTACCATGAAGCTGAATGCCGCCAGTGAAATGATACCCGTTAGCTGGCCTGAATTCAGCCAGGTGCACCCGTTTGCACCCGCTGACCAGACAAAAGGCTACCAGCAAATAATTGATGAACTGGGTGAGTACCTTAATATTATCACAGGTTTTGATGCCTGCAGCCTGCAGCCTAACAGCGGCGCACAGGGCGAGTATGCGGGCCTGCTCACCATTATGGCTTACCATAAAGCTAATGGTAATGCACACCGCAACGTGGTGCTGATACCTATTTCAGCGCATGGCACTAACCCCGCTTCAGCGGTAATGGCGGGTATGAAGGTGGTGGTAGTGAAGAGTGATGAAGACGGGCATATTGATGTGGCAGACCTTGAAGCAAAAGCAGAACAATACAAGGACAGTTTAGGCGCGCTGATGGTTACATACCCTTCCACGCACGGCGTATTTGAAGAAAGCATTAAAAATATTTGCGAGATTATCCACTCGCACGGCGGCCAGGTATATATGGACGGTGCGAATATGAATGCGCAGGTGGGCTTAACATCCCCGGCTGAAATTGGCGCGGATGTTTGTCACCTCAACCTGCATAAAACGTTCTCCATTCCGCACGGCGGTGGCGGCCCCGGCATGGGCCCTATTTGCGTGAAAGAACATTTGGCTGCCTTTTTACCGGGGCATGAGGCGTTAGGAGTTAAAAATAGAGAGACCCTGCAATCGTACCACGCGGTAAGCGCAGCGCCATACGGCTCTGCATCTATCCTGCTCATCAGCTATGCGTATATTAAAATGCTGGGTGCAGAAGGGGTAAAGAAGGCTACTGAATATGCCATCCTCAACGCTAATTACATGCGCGCAAGGCTGGAGCCCTATTATAAAATTTTATTCACCGGCACAGAAGGCATGTGCGCCCATGAGTTTATTGTTGACCTGCGGCCTTTTAAAGCTTCTGCCGGTATTGAGGCGGAAGATGTGGCCAAGCGTTTAATGGACTACGGTTTTCATGCGCCAACATTAAGCTTCCCGGTGCCGGGCACCATTATGATTGAGCCTACTGAAAGTGAAGATAAAGGTGAATTAGACCGTTTTTGTGATGCGCTTATAAGCATACACGCGGAAATTAAAGCCATTGAAGAAGGCGCATCAGATAAGGCAGACAACGCCCTAAAAAATTCGCCCCATACGCAGCATGTTATTTGCGCAGACGAATGGAACCACAAATACACCCGTAAGGAAGCTGCCTTCCCGCTGTATTACCTTACACAAAGTAAGTTCTGGCCTTCTATCGGGCGTATCAACAATACCTACGGCGACAGGAACCTTGTGTGCACCTGTGAACCTGTAGAAAGTTACGTAGAGGCGGTGTAAGCTCCTATATAGAGTACCAGGTAATTAATTTAAAGACCTTGAAGGTTGAAGAAAAACCTTCAAGGTTTTTTTTATGCAACAGGGGCACTTCTACGATACTCTTCGTTAATCTTTTATTAAAGCTGTAAAATTAATTTCCCGGGAAAACAAGCCTTGATTAACTTGGTGTACAAAATATTTCGTAGTATGAAGCTCAAAAATATTCTTGCAGTAGTAGCTATAAGTGCCGTAACATCAGCAATAAGTGTGTCAATGTATGGTAAGCTGCTGCACAGTGATAGTACAGGTCTAGCTGATACTGCAAAAACGCCGGTGCATTTTACGGGCTTTAACGGTTATGGAGATAATGCCGGCCCGGCTGATTTTACGCAGGCGGCAACAACTTCCGCACCGGCAGTGGTGCATATACAAACGCATATTGCCGAAAAGCAGGTTAAAATGCAATACGACCAGGACGACCCTTTTGTGCAGCTTTTCGGTTTATCGCCCCGGCGGGTAATACCTGAGCAACGTGGCAGCGGCAGCGGTGTTATTTTAAGCGAGGACGGCTATATAGTTACCAATAACCATGTAATACAGGATGCGGATAATGTTACTGTAACCCTTGCCAACCATAAAACATACCCCGCGGTAGTGGTTGGGGCAGATGCAAAAACAGACCTTGCGGTGCTGAAAATAAACGCGTCAAACCTGCCCTTTTTATTGTACGGTAACAGCGATGATATAAAGCTGGGCCAGTGGGTGCTGGCCATTGGTTACCCCTGGAACCTGGATATTACCGTTACTGCAGGTATAATAAGCGCCAAAACAAGAACGATAAGTACGGATAACCCTGACCACCCTGCTGAAACATATATTCAAACGGATGCTGCAGTAAACCTCGGCAACAGCGGGGGCGCTTTAATAAACACTAATGGCGAACTGGTGGGCATTAACTCTGCCCTGGCTTCGCCAACGGGCGCTTACGCCGGTTACTCATACGCCATACCGGTAAACATTGTAAAGAAAAAAGTAGATGAATTGATACGAAACGCGACCGGCCATACAGGCAGGAGCTGACATTTGGTGTTTTTTGTTTAGGAGCCGCTTTGTTATAAAGTGGCTTTTTTGCGCCATGTTTCGTGTCACACGAAACATGTTCCTGGTGTGGTGGTGTGTTCGTGAGGCACGAACACGGGCGGGCATACCTGTTTACAAAAAGTTTTTTTTGAGAATGGCAGAACTGTTGTATATTAAAACTCTAAAAATAAAAAGCCGTATGATTAAATTTCATGAAATTAAAGTAGGCGATTATGTTATGGCAGAGTTCGAAGGTAAAAAGTGGGAAGGCCAGGTAACACGCCTAAGCGCTGATGAAAAAAAAGCTTGCGTAGAAACTGAAGTACAGGAATTTTGGTTTGATTGCGAAGACCTGTATCCCATACCTATCACGGAAGACAGCCTGCTGGCCCTGAATTTTACCCGGGAAGATTTGCCGGACGGCGCGGTTAAATTTAAAAAGGGTTCTTTTCGTATTATGATACCTAAAAAAGATGATTTTTCTTCTCTCGAAATGTGGTACAGGGAAGACAGGCGTCACCATCCTGATGTACATTATATTCATCAACTACAGAATAATTACCTGCAAATGACGAAAATTCACCTCACCAAAGAGGTGATGGTATAAAAGATGCAGCCGCATTTGTATGGCAAGGTAAAGGGGAACAAATATTGATTGCATATAAAAGCCTGCACGCCAAAACGTGTGGATTTATTATGCAGCAGGTTTATCTTTACCCCTTTAACCATCCTGATGAAAAGAGTAATATTTGTTTGCCTTGTTTTATGCAGTATTTGTGCGCAGGCCCAAACATTTGGCGGCAACCCGTCGTATATAGAATGGCGGCAGATAAACACCAAAGCCGCAAGGGTTATTTACCCCGAAGGGCTTGACTCCATAGCGCAGCGCATTGAGGCCATTGTAAATTACATGCACAAAAATTACAGCGGCACCATAGGCGAAAAGCTGCGCAAAATAAATATAGTGCTGCAAAGCAATACCTCTGTTACCAATGGTTATGTTGCCCTTGCCCCGTACCGCAGCGAATTTTATTTAATGCCCCCGCAAAATGCTTTTGAACTGGGCGCCCAAAACTGGGCTGATAATCTTTCTATACACGAGTTCAGGCACGTACAGCAATACAGCAATTTTGACAACGGCCTTTCCAAAGACTTATCCCTGCTTTTTGGCGAAGAAGGGCAGGACCTTGGCAACGCCGCAAGCATACCCAACTGGTTTTTTGAAGGTGATGCGGTATATAACGAAACAACGCTAAGCCACCAGGGGCGCGGCAGGCTGCCTGCCTTTTTTGCCGGCTACCGCAGCATGTTCGATCTTGGTAAGCATTATACCTATATGCAGTTGCGCAACGGATCGTTGCAGCATTATATACCAGACCACTATCCACTCGGCTATATGCTGGTGGCCTATGGCAGGGATAAATACGGGGAAGATTTCTGGCGAAAAGTAACCGCGGATGCTTCTGCTTTTCACCCGCTTATTTATCCCTTTCAAAATGCGGTAAAAAAATATTCAGGCGTGCCCTTTAAACAGTTTGTAAATAACGCCTTTGATTTTTACCAGCAGCAATGGAAAAATGATACGCTGAAGGATATTAACTGGACGACCACTACCGAAAAAAATAACGTGGTTGATTATAAGTACCCTTACCTGATGGAAGACGGCTCCCTGTTATTGCTTAAAGGAAGCTATACCAAAATACCCGCTTTTGTTATAAGGCATACAGACGGAACAGAGCAGCAGGTAATTGTAAAAGATATAAGCCACGACGACTATTTTTCATACAACAACAATATGATAGTGTACAGCGCCTACCGCGCTGACACACGCTGGGGCTACCGCGACTACAGTATTATTAAAGTGGTGGATATTAAAAAAGCGCTTGCTGCAAACCAGTATGCAAACGACATAACACCCGAAGGAATGGCGGCAGAAAATGAAAACAGGCGTAAGGCTACGAAAACCATTGACCACAGGACGAAATATTTATCACCTGATATATCTCACGATGGTAAGCTTATAGCAGCAGTGCACATGCAGCCTGGTTTGCGTGCTTCCATTGTGCTGATGACAGTTGATGGCAAAATACTAAAGGAATGGAGCAACAAAAACGCGGTTATTTACTCATACCCCAAATTTTCCGCGGATGATAAATTCATTTACGAAATAGTGAGGGATAACAGGGGTATGATGGGCATGGAGAAAAGGAATATTGCCAACGACAGCGTAAGGGTAGTGCTTAATTTCAGGAACAGGATACTGGGTTTCCCGGTAGTGCAGGGAGATACGGTATTGTATTCATGCAGCAACGACGGCTATGATGAAATTTGGGCATATATTGATTCGCAGAACGCCGATTTCAGGGTTGCCCGTTATGCAACAGGGCTGTACCAGGGTATTTTCAATCAAAATAAAGAATTGGTTTCTTCCGCATTTACGGCAGACGGTTACCGCCTGGGTAAGTTTAAAACATTATGGCAGGTGCCTACTGCTGCCGACACGCTGAAAGATTTGTATGTAAAGGCGCCCTTTAAGCCTTTTACCAACAATACGCTGCAGGAAATAAGCCATACCACCTACCCCGTGGAAAAATATCCCAAAACCTACCACCTGGTAAATATTCACAGCTACCGGCCTTTTTACGATTACCCCAACACCTCAGTAATTGTATATGGCGATAACGTGCTGAATACCTTTGAAACGCAGTTATATTATACGCATAACCATAACGAGGGGTACAACAAATACGGGTTTACCGGCGTATACGGCGGCACTTATGTGCAGCCCGTGCTTGATGTAAACCAAACCTATAACCGGCAGGCAAGCTACCGGCCCGATACCGTATTGCGCTGGAACGAATTTAATATCTCGGCAGGGTTGCAGTTACCGCTTGACCTTTCGGCAGGCAGGCAGTACCGCTCGCTAACCCTGTCATCAACTTTTAATTACAACCATGTAAACTGGAGAGGCCTTGCCAAAACATTTTTAAACAATGCCGGCCTGCATTACCTGCAAAACAGGCTGGAGTATGTGGCGCAAAGCCAGATGGCCAAAAAGCAAATTTACCCATCATTTGCGCAGGTGCTTGTAGTGCAGTACCGCAGCAGTGTTGACAGCCGCACGGCCCACCAGTTACTGTTTAACGGCTCATTTTATTTACCCGGCATCGCCCCCACCAACAGCCTGGTTGTCAGCTATGCATATCAGGTGAGGGATAATGCCAACCAGTATTATTACACCAACGATTTTCCCATTAGCAGGGGTTACAGCGAAATTGACTACCCCCGTATGTGGAAGATTGGTGTTAACTATCATTTCCCTATTTGTTACCCCGACCGGGGCTTTGGCAATATCGCGTACTTTTTACGGGTGCGCGCCAACCTGTTTTTTGATTACTCCACCGGCAGCGGACTTACAAACGGAAGCACCATTAACCTGCCAAGCGTTGGCGCCGAATTGTATATTGACGGTAAAATATGGAACGAACTGCCCGCCACATTAGGCTTTCGCTACAGTAAGTTATTAAACGGCGGTGGAAGCATGTTTGAACTTGTGGCGCCCGTGCTGATATTGAATTAAAAGCGGCGCCCGGGTGGGTTGAACACTTTATTACAAAGTATATATAACTTACACGGCGATATTGTTGCAAAATAAAAATTGCTCCATGGCCATAAAACCAATACACCTTGTTTGCTGCATGTTGCTGCTTTTTGTGGCAACTGCGGCTAAAACGCAACCGGCCGGCAACTCAGCAAAAAAATACCTTTACGTCGCAGTACCCGGCATACGCGATTATATGGGTTACGGCGGCCATGGCATACTGGTGTTTGACATAAACAATCATCACCGGTTTGTAAAGCGTATACCTACGCAGGGGCTGCATGATGATGGCAAACCATCCAATGTAAAAGGCATTGCCGTAAGCCTTCCCCTGAACAGTATTTATATAAGCACCCTGGAAGGTTTACAGCGTATTGATATTACCACGGAGAAAATAGTGTGGGAGAAAAAATTTGAAGGCGGCTGTGACCGCATGGCAATTTCGCCTGACGGCCTGACGATGTATCTTCCTTCCCTGGAAAATACTTTTTGGAATGTGGTTGATTGTAAAACCGGCAGCATAATTAAAAAAATACCCGTGTATAAGCGCGCCCATAACACCATTTACAGCGCGGACGGCAACCTTGTGTACCTGGACGATATTGGCAGTAATTACCTGTACATTGCTGATGCAAAAAAGCATATACTGATAAGTAAGGTTGGGCCCTTCGCCAATAACATACGCCCGTTTACCATTAATGGCAAAGAAACAACGGTATTTGTAACTGTAGACAGCCTGCTTGGGTTTGAAACAGGTGATTTAAAAACGGGAACAAAACTTGCGCATGTAGTGGTAGAGGGTTGGGAAGCAGGGCCTGTGCGGCGGCATGGCAATCCAAGTCATGGCATTGCCCTTACGCCGGATGAAAAAGAATTGTGGCTTTGCGACGGGCATAACATGCGGCTGCATGTTTTCAGCGCCGTTGCCCCTTACCAGCAGCTAACTACTATTCCTTTGCAGGATATGCCGGGATGGATAACCTTTAGTATTGACGGCAAATATGCCTACCCCAGCAGCGGGGAGGTAATTGATGTAAAAACACGGCAAATACTCACCACGCTTAAGGACGAGAACAGCAACAGTGTTGCCAGTGAAAAAATGCTGGAAATTGATTTTGACAATAATAATAAACCCGTACGCGCCAGCAACCAGTTTGGCATTGGGCAGGTGCGATAGACAAGCAGGGGAGTTTTTCAGGCGGGCAAAAGTTGAGCATCGTCAAATTCAATAATTCGTGTGCCTGCGTTAGTATTTATTTCAACTTTATAGTTGGCACTTTTTGCTACGCCGGGGCCAAGTTTATAAATATGTTCACCAGGTGAGACAGTATTGATTTGCAAAATAGAAGGACTTCCCTGGAACGGGATCTCTGTCCTAAGATAAAATATCGCATTTGTAAAACATAATAACCTTTTTTCAAATACATTATTTTCCCAATCTATTGGCATATCAAGTACAAAGGATAGAAGCTGGGTCAGGCAATCCTCCCTTACCTCCAGTATACCCGCATCATGAAATGAAATTTCATCAAAAAGCATAGTGCTAATTTTTTATGAAAAGATAAATGTCAGAGGGCAAACTTCATTTTTTTAAAATGACTATCAGAAATATTAGCGATTTTATTCCTGGGCCTGGAAAAATTAATGCATTTCCAGCGGACAAAACAGTGCTTTTCCTATATATAGTTATGCGCAGCAGCGCAGCGTTCTTTGAAACAAGGGCTTGCACCACTATTTGGGCGAATTCACACTCCACCCGCAGCGGTAAATTATTACGGGATAAAAGAGTGAATTTATTTCAAAAAAAGCACTATTTTTGCCTTAATTAATTGAAAATAAGTTAGTTATACTTTTTGATATTCCTCCCTCATCCCCCTTTATCCTTTTGCCACGGGTTAGTACCGTAGGAGTGTCTTCCGGGGCCTCGTATAAGCGGCAGGGCATTAGTGGGCAGAGGTTAATTGAAAGAGGGCATATAACGGGGGTGTATAGCCACAAAACCCGGAGATGAAATATGAAGGGCTGTAAACATGCCCGTTTTTTGCCCATTTTAACCTTAAATGTGGAAAAAAATATCATATTTTTTTCTTATTCCGTTGTATTGCATTATCTTCGCGCTCCCAAAAATTATGTCTAAACAACCGCTGATTAAACAAGATGGTGTAATTCTCGAGGCGCTGAGCAACGCAATGTTCAGGGTGAAGCTGGAAAATGGGCACGAGATACTGGCCACAATATCGGGGAAAATGCGGATGAATTACATAAGGATTTTGCCGGGCGATAAAGTGGGGGTTGAAATGAGCCCTTACGACCTGAGCAGGGGAAGGATAATATTCAGGTATAAGTAAAGTATTGTAAAACAATAAGTAATGAAAGTAAGAGCATCTGTTAAAAAGCGCAGCGCCGACTGTAAGATTGTACGCAGAAAAGGCAAGCTGTACATTATTAACAAAAAGAATCCCCGCTTTAAGCAGCGCCAGGGATAAGCGATTGTTGATTGAAGATTGCGGCTTGCAGGTTTATAACTACATCTAGCGGCGCTTGTTGTCAGTCACAAAATCACAAAATCAAACATCAATAAATTAGAAATTAAGATATGGCTCGTATTGCCGGTATAGACTTACCAAAAAATAAAAGAGGCGAAATAGGCTTAACCTATATATATGGTATTGGCCGTTCAACCGCCCAGTATATATTAACTAAAGCTGGTATTGACTGGGATAAAAAGGTAAGCCAGTGGAATGATGATGAGCAGGCTGCTATCCGTAACATCATCAACAACGAATTTAAGGTAGAAGGCGCTTTACGCAGTGAAGTGCAGATGAGTATTAAGCGTTTGCTTGATATTGCCTGCTACCGTGGTTTACGCCACCGTAAAGGTTTGCCTGTTCGCGGCCAGCGTACACGTACCAACAGCCGTACAAGAAAAGGTAAACGTAAAACAGTTGCCGGCAAAAAGAAGGCGCCTAAGAAATAAGATTAACAATGAGAGAATCCCAAATTCCAACCTGGGCTTAATACTTTGGAATTTGGAATTCTCTTTTTGTAATATATACAAGTCCGCCGGATAGTTCCCCGCCGCGGCGGGGGGAAGGAGGGGACACAATTTAAGAAGATTACCTACAAAACAAATTATGGCAAAAGCACAACAGCAGGGCAGCGCAAAAGCGGCCGCCAAAAAAAGGGTAGTAAAAGTGGATGCGTCAGGCGATGCACACATTAATGCTACATTTAACAATGTTATCATCTCTTTAACCAATAAGAACGGCCAGGTTATCAGTTGGTCATCAGCCGGTAAAATGGGTTTTAAGGGTTCAAAAAAGAACACTCCTTACGCCGCCCAGATAGCTGCGCAGGATGCTGCCAAGGTAGCACTGGAAGCCGGTTTAAAAAGGGTTGACGTTTATGTAAAAGGCCCGGGCGCAGGCCGCGAAGGCGCTATACGCGCACTGGCACAAAGCGGTATTGAAGTGAGCATGATTAAAGACGTTACGCCTTTACCGCACAATGGTTGCAGGCCTCCTAAGAAAAGAAGGGTATAATAAAGAATTGCTGAATTGGTGATTGGGGGATTTAGATATTTTAGTATAGTGAATCCTTCCGTAAAAAATCTCAAAATCAACAATCTTAAAATTTTAAACAGGGCGTACAATTAATTTTAGATTTTTAACGATTGTACGTCGTCACCAAAAAATCAAATAAACATTATGGCACGTTACAACGGACCAAAAACAAAGATTAGCCGTATTTTCGGCGAACCCATCCTGGGTAATGGCAAGTGGCTGAACAAAAACAGCAATCCTCCCGGCCAGCATGGCGCAGCCCGCAAGCGTAAAAGCCTGGGCGAGTACGCTACACAGTTAAAAGAAAAGCAAAAAGCCAAATACACATACGGTGTACTGGAAAAGCAATTCCGCAACACGTTTGAAGAAGCTTCACGTATTAAAGGCGTAACCGGTGAAAACCTTATCAGGCTGCTGGAAGCCCGCCTGGATAACACTGTTTACCGCCTGGGTATTGCGCCTTCAAGGCCTGCCGCCCGCCAGTTGGTAAGCCACAAACATGTTACTGTAAATGGCGAAGTAGTTAATATTCCTTCTTACCAGTTAAAGCCCGGCGACAGCATTGGCCTGAAAGAGAAGAGTGAAGCTAACACTTCAATAACCAGCCAGATGCGCGGTAAAAATGCCAAGTTTAACTGGCTTGACTGGAATGAATCAGAAAAGAAAGGTACATTTATCGCTTACCCTGAAAGGGAAAGTGTTCCTGAAAACATTAAGGAACAACTGATAGTGGAATTGTACAGCAAGTAGTAATACCGCCCGGCCCATGGGAAGAAAGAAAAGAATAAGGGCTGGCAATAAAGATGTAAGTAAAGTAAAAACCGCTTCCATATTCCCCCGGAGTATAGGAGGCACAAATAAAGGAATATAAAATGGCCATTTTAAACTTCCAAAAACCAGACAAAATCGTTTTACAGAAAGCAAATGATTTTGAAGGTCAATTTGAGTTTCGTCCGCTTGAACCCGGCTATGGTTTAACAATCGGTAATGCTTTGCGCAGGGTATTACTCAGCAGCCTTGAAGGTTATGCCATTACAGGCATTAAAATTGAAGGTGTTGACCATGAATTTGCCACCATTAAAGGGGTAACAGAAGACGTTACAGAAATAATACTGAACCTTAAGCAGGTTCGTTTCAAAAAAACGGTAGACCATGATGTAGCCAGCGAAAAGCTCACCTTGTCTATCAAAGGCAAAAGTGAATTTACTGCTGCCAACATTGGTGAAGCAAGCCAGAACTTCCAGGTAATGAACCCTGAGCTGACTATCTGCACCATGGACCCTTCTGCAAGGCTTGACATTGAATTAACAGTGGCCAAAGGCCGCGGTTATGTGCCCGCAGAAGAAAACAAGCAGAAGGACGCTACTTTTGGCGCCATCCCCATTGACTCTATCCACACACCTATCAAGAACGTAAAATACGCTATTGAAAACTACCGTGTTGAACAAAGGACTGACTACGAAAAGCTGGTGCTTGACGTGTCAACCGACGGTACTATTCATCCCGAAGAAGCTGTTAAACAGGCTTCACGTATTTTGATACAGCACCTGATGATCATCACTGACGAGAACATTACTTTCGATAACAAGGAAGATAAGAAAGAAGATGTGGTTGACGAACAGGTGTTGCAGTTACGTAAAGTATTGAAAACACCGCTGGAAGACCTTGACCTTTCAGTACGTGCTTTCAACTGCCTGAAAGCTGCAAAAATTAACAGCTTGAGCGAACTGGTACAGTATGAGCAGGAAGACCTGATGAAATTCAGGAACTTCGGCCAGAAATCACTCAGCGAAATTGAGCAGGTATTAACTGAGCGCGGTTTGCATTTTGGTATGGACCTTAGCAAACTCGGTTTGGACGATATAGATAAATAGTTTGAATGTTTGAGTGTTTAAATGGGTTTGAACAATATTGATGTGCTTCAAACTTTCAAACACTCAAACCATTTTTCATACACATGTTGTAATTCCCGGCACGGTACAACATTTAAAATTTAAAAGCCATGCGTCACGGAGACAAAATCAATAACCTGGGCCGTAAAAAAGCGCACAGGGATGCATTGCTGGCAAACTTAGCCAGCCAGTTAATAGTACATAAGCGTATAGTTACCACTTTGGCAAAGGCCAGGGCATTGAGAACGTATGCTGAACCCCTGTTGACCAAAACAAAGAAAACAGGCAGCCAGGCAGAAATAATGCACCAGCACCGTATAGTATTCAGCCATTTGCAGGATAAAGCGGCTGTAAAAGAATTGTTTACTGTTGTAGCGCCTAAAATAGCAGGCCGCCCCGGTGGTTATACACGCATTATTAAGCTGGGCATTCGCCCCGGCGACAATGCCGAAAAAGCTATGATTGAGCTTGTTGACTTTAACGAGATATACGGCAAATCAGTACAGGCTGCAGAAGCAACAGGCAAAAGAACACGTCGCGGCCGTAGTGGTGGCACAAAGAAAGCCGCTGCTGAAGCGCCTAAGGCTGTTGAGCAACCCGCTGTTACTGATGCAGAAGTTATTGAAGAAACAACAACAGAAGAAAAAGCACCTGAATAAGAAAGGCTTTTCATTAAAATATAAAAGGGCAAAATCAATATTGGTTTTGCCCTTTTGCTATATAAAGCAAACCTGCCAGTTGAGGGAAGGAGTATAAAGCTTACCAGTTAACTATTTGGCAAACCGCCCGCTTACCACAAGTTCTTTGCTGACCGGGGTATACACATAAAAGCCCTCCCCGCTTTTCACGCCAAGCTTTCCGGCAGTTACCATGTTCACAAGCAGGGGGCAAGGTGCATATTTGGGGTTGCCAAATCCTTCATGCAACACGCACAGTATGCTTAAGCAAATATCCAGCCCGATAAAATCGGCTAACTGTAAAGGCCCCATAGGGTGTGCCATGCCAAGTTTCATTATGGTATCTATCGCCTCAACACCCGCAATGCCTTCGTATAAACTGTAAATGGCTTCGTTTATCATGGGCATCAGTATTTTGTTGGCAATAAAACCAGGGTAGTCATTAACAGCGCAGGGCACTTTGCCCAGTTGTTTGCTAAGCTCAATAATAGTGGCTGTTACATCATCGCTTGTGGCATAGCCGTTTATAATTTCTACCAGCTTCATTACAGGAACGGGGTTCATAAAATGCATGCCTATAACCCTCTCAGGCCTTTTGGTAACTGCCGCCATTTTGGTAATGGAGATGGATGATGTGTTGGATGCCAGTATCGCGCCAGCGGGTGCTGCTTCATCCACCTGCTTAAATATGTTCAGTTTCAGCGCTTCATTTTCTGTGGCTGCTTCAATTACAAGGTCCGCATTGTTAACACCGTCGGCAATTGAGGTAACGGTTATTATATTGGCCAGGGCCTGCTGCTTTTGTTCTTCTGTAACAAAGCCTTTGCTCACCTGGCGGTCAAAATTTTTCTGGATGGTTTGCAGTGCTTTTTCTAACTGCGCAGGCTGCACATCAATCAATTTAACCGAAAAGCCGTGTTGTGCAAACACATGTGCAATGCCATTACCCATGGTGCCTGCACCTATCACTGATACTTTTTTGATATTCATTACTGGCAAGAATTATGAACGGCAAATGTAAGAAGATGGAAAGGATATATGGTGCTTCTATTCTTTTCTAACCATATACAAAACAAACCTCCCGTCCTCCTTTTTATGGTAATACACTATTTGCTGACTTGGTGCAATGGTAGGCGCTTCTGCGAAACCAGTAATGCTTTCTATTTTGGAGGGGATACTAAAAGGTTCATCCTTACTGTTACGTGTGGCAACCATAATTTCGGGAGCAGAGGTTTGTGTTAAGGGCAGCGGCACCCTGGTAAAATATAGCGTAAGCTGGTCTGCTGAAATGCAGGCTCCATATTCAAGGCCACCTGTATTTATGTTTTCCATTATAGCATCACTATTAGCTAACCTTTTAAAACCTGTGCCATCTTTTTCCGCAATAACCAAATCTGCAGTTTCTGGGTTATTGCTGTTATTAAACCTGCCGTCTGTAAAATACAATGTTTGTCCATCGGTGCTTATTTCCACATCAAAATCTACCCACCATGGTTTTTGCTTTGATACTCCCTTTACAAGGGATATACTAGTTGCCGCACCATTTGAAAAATTACAATGGTATATGGTAGATAGTGTGTTGCTGTAACTGCGGTTTGATATGAAATATAAATTACCCAGGCTATCCATGCTGGGCACACCTTCAAGGCTGTCAGTATTTACGCCTGTAATTTCTCCTTTGTATTCAAATGTGGAATCATTAATCCTGGTTGCCCAATGCAGGTTTGTGTTTTCGGGAGCGGCATTTAAGTTATTAAATAGGAGTGTACTGCCATCCCTTGTTATAAAGGGCTCCATACAGTTGCCGCTATACCCTTTTATAGTTATCCTTACTGGTTTTAAAAATGCAAGATGGGGTGTGTAAGATGCGCTGTGTTGCGCACAGGCCGGCAGTAGAATAGCAATACATACTAAAAACGGCAGTTGCATAGGTTATGTTTAGTATGGTTAACAGTAAGGCCGCCTTGCTGCTACTGGTTTTCTGCGTCATCCGAACTGCTCGGCTGCCGCTTAAAATCGCCGCGTTTCCAGGCCTTAATAAAGTCTGCCCACGCCAGCGGGTTAAGTATATTCATCGGCGGTATCTGCCCCTGGTAGTAGTATTTCTGCGCTTGTTGTTTTAGCTGCATATTAACCGCTTCACGACCGTCAGCGGGCAAAGTCGCAATCAATATACGCCGTTTGGCTTCACTTGTGGCTTCGCGGGCAAGCTCAAGCTGGTCGGCAGGCACTTCAGTATTAACAAAGTCCCTTTCAAATTGGGCGGAAGTTGGCTTGCTCATCAAAATAGTTGCCGGCAGGTAAGCCGTATCATTTACCATAAGCTGAATTACAGGGTACTGGTTACCCGACATCTCTTTCGGTATAGTGATTACTTTATCTTTAAAGCCTACGGAAGAAAACCGGATTTTGTCACCTTTTAACACCGCTATGGAAAATACACCCTGGTCGTTGGTAAGGGTACCACGGCCTTTGTCTTCTACAATAACACTTGCAGCGGGCAGGCCCTGCAGGCTGTCGGCCGTCATAACAACGCCGTAAAGTTGAATTACAGAATCCTTCTTTACTTTGGCGGTATCTTGTGCTAAGCTGTGACTTGAAATCAGGATCAGGGCGGCAAAAATGCTATATCGTACATATTGCTTCATGCAAAAAAATATCGGTTTTCGTATGTAATTAACGCAAGGTATTTTAAGTGGAAAACAAAATAAGGACGGTAAAGGTTAATTTTGCAGTAAAATATTTGTTTTAACAAAAAAATGTGCGATGACCGAAGCTGATGTTCTAAAAGCCTTAAGTAATGTTGAGGAGCCTGACTTAGGCAAAGATATAGTAACCCTCAACATGGTGAAAGACATTGTTATAGACGGAAATTCTGTTGCCTTTACAGTTGTCCTAACCACGCCTGCCTGCCCGTTAAAAGACATGATACAACGCGCCTGCGTTAATGCGATAAAGCTGCTGGTTGATAAAACTGCTGATGTTACTGTTCACTTTACGTCTAATACCAGCAGTAACCGTAAAGATAATAAACAGGTGCTTGCAGGGGTGAAAAATATCATCGCTGTAGTGAGTGGTAAGGGCGGTGTGGGCAAAAGCACTGTTGCTGCAAACCTTGCATTGGCGTTTGCGCAGGGCGGTGCGAAAGTTGGGTTAATGGATGCGGATATATATGGCCCCAGTGTGCCGATTATGTTTGGTGTGCGCGGGCAAAGGCCTATGATGCGCGATGTGGATGGTAAGGGAATGATTGTACCGCTGGAACGCTATGGTATAAAGTTGATGAGTATTGGGTTGCTGGTAGATGAAAAGAATGCGGTGGTATGGCGCGGCCCGATGGTTAGCAGCGCTATACGCCAGTTTGTTACCGATGTTGACTGGGGCGAACTTGATTACCTTGTTATTGATATGCCGCCCGGCACCGGTGATATACATTTAACCCTTATGCAATTGGTGCCGGTAACAGGCGTAGTTATTGTTACCACTCCGCAAACTGTAGCCCTTGCTGATGCCAAAAAAGGTATTGCCATGTTTGGGCAGGCACAAATAAACGTGCCTATAATAGGGTTGATTGAAAATATGGCTTACTTCACGCCGGCAGAACTGCCCAATAACCGTTATTATATTTTTGGTAAGGAAGGCGGAAAGAAATTGGCTGATGAATATGACCTGCCTTTCCTCGGGCAGATACCATTGGTGCAATCCATTCGCGAAGGAGGTGACGCCGGGGTTCCCGCCATGATGGGCGATGATATAACGAGTCAAAAAGCATTTTGGGAGGTAGCGGCAGTTGCGGTTAGAAATATCTCTCAGCGTAACGCCCGGGTAAAAACACAGAACCTTGCGGGGGTGGAGTAATTTATGCAGAATTTAATCTTTTTGTTTATAATTATCTGTAGTTTAGCCGCTTAAACTCTTAAAAAATGAATTTAAAATCCGTATGCTTCTTGTCTTTTTTCATGGCAATCTCATCCGTTGTGTTTTCGCAGTTTGAAGGTTCCAAAGAAATTTATTCGTCTCCCAAAATGAAGGAAGAGCTTGTCACACACAAGGTGGTGGCGATTCTGCCTTTTAAAGCGACTATTACCTATAAACACACCCCAAAAAACTATAATGATAGTGCTAACAAAGAGGAAGAACAAGCATATACTACCAGCCTCCAGCAATCGATGTACACATTCCTTTTGCGGAAAGCGGATAATTATACAGTCTCCTTTCAGGATGTTGACCGCACGAATGCGCTGCTTAAGCAACATAACATGTACGATAATCTTGATGCATTTACGGCTGATTCAATATGCAAGATATTAAAGGTTGACGCAGTCATTAAATGTAAATACGATTATCAAAAAACTGCCAGCGAGGGCGGTGCAATAGTTAAAACAGTTTTATTTGGAGGTCTCGGTAGTAAAACAGGCAGTGGCGCATTAACTATGCAGATATATAATGGCGGCGACGGTGAGTTGATGTGGCGATTTTATAAAGCCCTTGATGAAGGTGTATTCAATTCATCTGACCAGGTGATTGAACATATGATGCGAAAAGTCTCCCGTAATTTTCCATACGACAAATAAGTTAAAAGCGGCGTAAGCGCCGCTTTTTTAATGGATTTACCAAATGTCGTTTCGGCACAATGAATAATTAATAATTCTGCATATCCTACATCTAAGCATGGCAGGTCATGCAAAGGTTTCCGCTACTTCAAACTTTACATTTAACTTTGTTTCGGCATCATAAAATGCACGAACACGGAATACTAAAAAGAAAGCATAAACATTTATGTACTCTCTTCCTCACTTTAAGGCTGCTGATGAACAAGAGGTTCTTGCCTTTATGCGGGCACATCCTTTTATCGTATTATGCGGCGTTACCGCAGATGGCAAGCCGGTGGCAACACACGTTCCGGTCCTCTTCCATGAGAGGGATGGTAAACTTTTTTTGCAGGCGCACATTATGCGCAGGCAGGAGCATACGGCTGCCTTTGAACAGAACCCTAACGTGCTGGCAATATTTTCTGGTGCGCATACTTATGTAAGCGCAAGCTGGTACAGCAAGCAAAACACTGCCGGTACATGGAACTATCAGGCTGTACATGTGCGCGGCACCCTGCGCTTTATGGATGACGGGGGCTTGCATGATTTGCTGGTAAGGCTTACGGATACGTTTGAAAATAACCCGCACTCGCCATCTTTGGTGAAGCACATGGAAGAAGGATATGTAACTAGCCTGATGAAGGCTATTATTGCTTTTGATATTGAAATAACCGGTATTGAGCATGTATTTAAACTTAGCCAGAACCGCGATGAAAAGAGCTACGACAACATTATGGAACACCTGCAGAATGGCGACGCGGATGCGCAAACAGTCGCGGTAAGAATGCAGCATAATAAACACAATGTTTTTAAGTAATGAACAGGCGGCTTTGTATATTTTTTGTTATTATCACTCTCATATCTTGCAGCGCGCATATTAATTCATCCTACCGGCCGTTAAAAGGTAAAAAATATTTTGATAAAGAGGGACATCGCGGCTGCCGCGGCCTTATGCCTGAAAATACCATACCTGCTTATTTAAAGGCGGTTGATTTAGGTGTAACAACGCTGGAGATGGATGCCGTTATTACTAAAGATTCGCAGGTGGTGATGAGCCACGACCCTTATTTTAACCATGATATTACCACGAAGGCTGATGGCAGCTATGTTACGTTGCAGGAAGAAAAATCGCTGAAAATTTACGGGATGAATTACAGCGAGGTGAAATGCTATGATGTGGGCATGAAGATAAACCCGCGCTTTACACAGCAACAAAAAATACCGGCGGTAAAACCATTATTAAGTGATGTTATTGATAGTGTGGAGGCCTATACTACCAAAACAGGCAATCGGCCGGTGCAATACAATATTGAAACGAAATGCACACCGGCAACAGACAATATTTATCATCCCGAACCCGGCAGGTTTGTAGAGCTGATAATGGCGGTTATAAAGGAAAGGAAGGTTGAAAGCCGCGTTATTATACAATCGTTTGATGTCCGTTCGCTGCAATACCTGCATCAAAAATATCCTTCCATAAAAACATCGTTGCTGGTGGATGGAGGCAATAAAAAAATATTTGCGTTGCAACTGCAAAACCTCGGTTTTATCCCCACCATTTACAGCCCGGAGTATCACCTGGTAACTCCATTGCTGGTAAAGCAGTGCCATGATACGGGCGTAGAACTAATTCCGTGGACAGTGGATGATAAGCCCACTATGGACAGCTTAAAAAACATGGGTGTTGACGGCATTATTACTGATTACCCTAACCTTTTTAGTAAAAAATGAAACAGGGTACGAGGTGCGGTTTAGGGATTACAAAGTTGGCGTTTATGCCGTCTTGCTGAACTTGTTTCAGCATCTCCTGGCAGGTGTAGTAAAATATAATACCTATTTGTGAAAGGATAACCTGTCACCCCCTTTTTACATTATGACTTGATGTTTACGTTATCTTTGCAGCATGAACCGCCTGCAGCTAATCGAGCAAATACAGCAGAAAAAAAGTTACTTATGTATCGGGTTAGACACAGATATCACCAAAATACCCAAACATCTTCAATCGCGTAATGATGCAGTAATCGCCTTCAACAAGGCAATCATCTCCGCCACTAAAGACCACTGTGTTGCTTACAAAATAAACACGGCATTTTATGAGTCAATGGGTTTAAAAGGGTGGGAGATAATGGAAGAGACCCTGCACTATATACCAAAAACACATTTCACTATTGCCGATGCAAAACGGGGAGATATTGGCAACACCTCCGCGCAATATGCCAAAACATTTTTTGAAACCCTGCCTTTTGACGCCGTTACCGTCGCGCCTTACATGGGTGAAGACAGCGTACGGCCGTTTTTAGAATATGAAAATAAAGTAACCATTGTACTGGGTCTTACTTCCAATGCCGGGGCAAACGATTTTCAAAAGCTGGTTGTAAAACATCATGAAGATGAAAGCGGCCTTGTGCCCCACCTTATTGACCCCAACAGGGAAAAGCACCTGTACCAGGCAGTAATTGAAAAAGTGGCAGAATGGGGTACGCCGGATAACCTGATGTTTGTTGTTGGCGCCACACGGGCAAGCGACCTGGCAGACATACGCAATATGGTGCCGCACAACTTTTTACTCGTGCCTGGAGTTGGCGCACAGGGCGGCAGCTTAAAAGAAGTATCAGAAAGTGGATTGAATAAAGACTGCGGCCTTTTGGTGAATGCCAGCAGGGCAGTAATTTTCGCCTCGGCCGGGGAAGATTTTGCAGAAGCTGCTACTAAGGCAGCAAAGCAATATGCGGGGGAGATGGCGGGTTATTTATGGGATGAATTTAGATCTGAATATCAATAAAATAGGTATTTTTCTCTTCGCAGGCGCCAAAGTTCCTTTTGTCTTTCACACATTTTTTTATCTTATTAATTTGCTTTTCATCGAGAGGTATTTTGGAGTTTATTTGATAAATGGTCAGCAGGGGTGCATCTGCAGGCATAACTGTAAAATGAATAGTTGTCTGTTTACCAATTGAAAAACTATGTTCCAAAGATTTATAACCGAAAGCACCTGCAAGTAACTTATAATTTCCCGGACTGATGGGCTTGTCGAAGGTTCCTCTTTCTCTAATTTCACATCATATCTTTTCTTTTCCCGAGTAAAGGCAGAGTGTCAGATTTCGGATTGGCTTGCCTGTTAATCCCCTTGCCTCGCCATTAATTGATGTTAGAATTTGTTTTTCAAATGATGTATCAATAGAGTTGAATGATGAATCTATGATGGCATAAGACAAGCCAGAAGGGGTATCTGGCATAAATGTATATACATATTTGTAAACAGAATCAACCTGTGCTTCAGTTTGATTATAGCAACTAAATATAAAAATCGCTAGCACAACCCATTTCATATTCCGAACTTAAGCAGTTGAATGTAAGATTATTTACTCAATCTCAGATAATTCTATCTTTGCCCAACAATGGTATAACGATGAAGTGCTTGCGACGCAACAAATGATGCCATGAAAAGCATTTGCCGGTATTCATCGTCAAATCTCAAATCCGCAATCTCAAATCTGCAATCGTATGGCCTTAGACAAATATGGTATTGCAAAGCGTATAGCGCAGGAATTGCGCGATGGCATGTATGTTAATCTTGGTATTGGCATACCTACACTGGTATCTAATTTTATCCCTGAAGGCATTAACGTGATACTGCAAAGTGAAAATGGAATACTCGGTACCGGGCCTTACCCGACAGAGGAGGAAATTGATGCAGACCTGATTAACGCAGGCAAAGAAACCGTAACCATTATTAAAGGCGGCGTATTTTTTGACAGTGCAGAAAGTTTTGGAATGATACGCGCAGGCAAAATTGACCTTACCGTATTGGGCGCTATGGAGGTGAGCGACACTGGTGATATTGCCAACTGGAAAATACCCGGTAAAATGGTAAAGGGCATGGGCGGCGCGATGGACCTGGTGGCAAGTGCCAAAAATATTATTGTGGCAATGCAGCATACCGACCCAAAAGGGGAGAGTAAACTATTGCCTGCCTGCACATTGCCGTTAACGGGCGTTAAATGCGTTAAAAAAGTGGTGACGGAGCTTGCGGTAATGGATATTACCGCCGATGGTTTTGTACTGCTGGAAAGAGCGCCGGGCATCAGCGTGGAAGAAATACAAAGCAAAACAAAGGGCAGGCTTGTTGTACCTGCCCATGTGCCGGAAATGAATTTATAATGTAAACACCGCCGTTAACGTAAACCAACACCAAGTCTTAGCACATATTTACTGTAATGATAGGTATAATCCGTAGTATACCTCGTAACCTGCAGCTCGCCAACATAGGTATACTCAGAATATTTAAAAGTTTTGTAATTATACCCCGCACCCGCTATTAAACAAAATTTACGGCCTAACACATAAGCGTAGCTGATACCTGTTTCACCGTAAAATGATATGTGCATCTGGTGCCATACGTCTCCATTGTCGGGGTACCGGTATTTCAGGTAGTCAGAATGCAGGGGTATATTCAGACCCGCATCACCGTAAACCTGCAATATATTCTTGCGGCCGTTTACAAGGCTGTAACGCAGGTCAGCAAAAACAGGCAGGCTGTGGTAACCATAATTGTCAAACGCCACACCAATACCGGCGTTATATTTTTTGTACGAAACGCCGTTGATTGTTTCAATGCTGTTTGTTTGTTCATTCTTTCCCATCAGCCAGCCCCATTGTGTTACATTAAACCAGTGCAAGTTATTTCCCGGCTTTTGCGCATGTAGTAAAAGCGGGCCGGCAAACAGCAGTATGGCAAATAGTTTTTTGGTAAACATATTGAGTGTGGTATTAGGGTAAGCTTATTTTACTTAGCTGTTTAATGGCGTTAAGATTGCTATAATCAAACTGGTACAGCCCGCCCTTTGCGGAAACGTATGCTATATTATTGTAGCAAATAACATCATAAGTATCAGCAAGAGCAATTTCTTTAAGCAACATTATGTTGGCGGGTTGTGCTGCGTTAAATATTTTAAGTTCAGGGCCGTCGCAAATAAAAAGCAGGTTGCCGTCTTTCCACAGGCCTTTTGGGCTTGTAAGCGTGTAATTGCGTATGCTTTTAGGGTTGCTGATATCCGATACATCCAGCACATCCAGTTCATCAATAGTCCCGTCACACATATTGCCGGTGTGCAGCGTTATATAAGCAGTGGTATCGTCAGCTATAATGGGGTCCCAGCAGCAATAATGCCCAAAACTGCCTTCTTCAACCGGCGCGGAAGCATTATCTGCGCTGAATATTGTAATGCCGTGGGAGCCGCCTATAAATAATTTGTTATTGAAAGGGAAAATTGTTTGCGCATCTATACCCGAAGAACCTATGTTTTCCACCTGCGGCGAAGCGGGATTAGATATATTGATGGATGCCAGCGTATAGTCAGACGCTGCGTACAGGTGGTTATTAATTATGGCAAGGCGCGAGTTTGACCCTGCTACGCCCGTATTTGACTTAGGCCCGGATGCCGCCGCGTAAAAAGCGGTTTGGTCACTAAGCCAGGTTACCGGCGGCCCTGAATAATAGTACTCATTATTTTTCCAGATACCTTGCCCGCGTGACACCGCCAGGTCTGCCGAAGTATCTCTTACTTTCCAGTCAACAATAACCTGGCCTTCGGGCAGGGCTGCGCCAAGTATCACTGCCCTGTCAGGAAATATATTGTGCAGGTATGTTTTGCAGCTTATATGTTCTATGTTACTGACATCAATCACCAGCAGGTCATTATAACAATCGGCGTAAAGAGTGTTGCCTTTTACAGATACATCAAGGTTGCCGGGAATGCTGATGAAGGCTTTATTTACAGGCGACGATGGGTTGCTGTTGTCAATAATATGAATGCCTTTGCCGGGCTCGCTCATAAAAATATAATGGCCAATGAGGAATAGTTTACCCTCCGATGCAATTGCCTGCGGGGCGCCGGTACTTATTTCCGCCCTTACAGCACCAGATGATTTATATACAGGTGTATAAATCTGCATTTTTATAAAGCCGGTGTCTTTTGTGCAGGCGGCAATAATTACACAGGTAGTTATTGCCACTATAGATATAACCATGGCGGCAGTGCGCTTTTTCATAAAAAAGGTTTAGTTATTTAAAGAATTTGTTTTACGAAAAATCAGTGTTTTGATTTTTTTGATTTGAATGAAAAGGGTATAGCGGTATAAACGTTTATATTCTCCCATTTTAAATGTGGCGTTACGTAGCTTTTTGCAAGCGTTGTAAAGCTCTGCTGGTATTCAAGCCCGAATTTCCATTCATTCTTCAACTGTACGCCGGGACCTGCCTGCCAACTGATAATAGTGTTATTAAGTATTTGTTTGTTGTAATATAATTTGTCATACCGGGCATCGGGTATAAGCCAGCGGCTGGCCAGCATCCACGCGGAGGAGAACCCCGCGTCAACAAAAACTTTTGTTTTTGCCCTCGGGGTAATAATAAAATTAGCGCCCACCTGTGCTTGTAGCTGCCAGGCTTTGTTTACAATGGTGTTTAAGTTTTCCTGGCCGCCCAGGTAATACGCTGTTTGAACCTGGCCTGCCTGGTCTGCATTGAATAAGCCGGTAGTAAGATTAAACGCTGACTGGTAAAGGTTGCCCACTTTTTGTGTATTGGTTAAAAAAGCTGCTCCCAGTCCGCCGTATAATTGCCATCGTGTTGAAAGCTTATACTGGTATACCGCTCCCCCGGATACAATAAAACCTGTGCCGGGCGCCGCTAAATCATACTTAAGCGCAGCCGGCGATGTTAACGCCAGTATATTATTGTCGTAAGATACCGGGCCGGCAGCGGAAAGGCTTTTATCATTACTTAACAAACTGTTTTTAGTGGTTTGCAGCACGCCGGCTGATAGCCTTAAAAACCACTGATGCCTTGATGACATCATTGCTTTTGGTGTGACATTTTTCTTTCCCTGGCCGGGTGGCGAAGAAGCTATCGAAGAGGATGCTTCATCAGCAAGTTTTATTATTGGATTTGCCGGTTGCGGAACAATTGTTTGCCCGTTATTGCCCTGTATATTTAAAGGGGGCTCTTTACCGGGATTGTGATTGTTGGCTTCCTGTTTCACTACCGGGGGCTGGCTACCGGGCATAGTTTTAAAAATAACGCTTTTTGATTGTTTACTGATGCTCTTATTGAGCTGTTTAATTACTTTTGCTTTTTGTATTTGGTATGCTTGTTTATCATTACTTGCCTGTATTTGACCATTTTCAGCTTTTAAATCGTTTTTAGCGATAACACCTGCTGGTTGATTGTTTTGTGTTGCTTTTTGCCCGCCGGCAGACATATTTTCAGGTTGATTTCCGGCAATATTTTTTTGAGTGCTATCGCTTGTAATAGCAGGCTGTTCAAGTGTATTATGCAGCACATGGTCTTTTTCCAGCAGGAATGTACCAGCACCTGCTATGAGTAAACCAAGCAAAATCCACCAGCCTATAAATACACGGCGGTGTTTCTTTTTGCTTAGTACGGCATCTATATCTTCCCACACCTGCGGCGAGGGCGGTATGCCGAACGTATGCATGCGTTCCTGTATCTTCTTTTCAAATTCTTCCTGCATATGCCTGGTTTTCAGAAGCGTTACTAATTTTTTTTAAACGGTTTATAAGCATTGTCCTTGCCCTGTTGTATTGACTTCGCAGCGTATTCTCGTTTATATCAAGCATTTTTGACACTTCAACATGGCTAAACCCTTCAATGCCAACAAGGTTAAATACTGTTTGATAGCTAACCGGTAATTCCCGTATCAGTTCTACAAGCTGTTTTGTGTCAATCAAAACTTCGGGGTTATCATCGCTTACGGGGTGCACGGCAATATCGTCCACCTGCATTTCTCTTTTATAACGGTTATGCTTATTTATGTAGGTAATAGCTGTATTTACCATTATACGCCGTATCCAGGCGCCAAGTTCGCCGCTGCTTTTAAACTGGTGCAATTTGGTAAATACCTTTATAAAACCTTCCTGCAGTATATCTTCTGCGTCTGCAAGGCTTTTGGTATAGCGGTAGCACGTGCCAAGCATTGCCTCTGCATAACGGGTGTAGAGTAAATGCTGCGCATTCCTGTCTCCATTCAAACATTCACGTATAAGGTCTTTTTCCTGCATTGGCATAGCTACCCAAATATGACTGCTTATTGGTGTAAATCATTGCACTGGCTATACAATTATTTTCAAGCACACAAAAAACAGGCGGGTACATAAACAAAAAGTTTCCCGTTTGGGGGAAACTTTTGCCGGAATTTGGATTGTTTTTTCAGGAACCACCCCGCTGCAACGGGGCGGACAGGGAACGGAATAAAACCACAATTCATCAGTTATTACAGTTCGTTGCAACATTAAAGTTTACGTTAAGGGTATTGGTATCGTTATCAAATGTACCGGTGCCGGTAAGGTTATACCTGCCATTGTTAACCGGGTTAAAGATGAAGTTGTTCTTGTTAAACTGGCCATCGCCCACGTAGTTTTGAAAGTCGTAGCAGGTTTGTATAATGTAGGTGGTGCCATTTACTAACTTCAGGTTAGCCTTGCCGTTATTTACATATACCAAAACCTTTTGGTCATCAAGCGGCCCTGCCGCTGCAAAGTAAAAGTAAAACCATCCGTTTATATTAAAGGCAGCATTAAGGTCGGTGCATTTGCCCTGAACATTAAGGTTTACATTAACAATATCGGGCATCGGCGGCACTCCTATGGTAACTTCAATCACCCCCTGGCTGCAGGGTGTAAACAGTACGCTTTCGGTTACTATTTTACCGGTGCCATTGTTTGTAATTACTATTTTTGCCAGGTCAATTACGGGAGTTTGTGCAAACACACATTCAAAGCCATCAAATAAGGGTGTGCCATGCAGCGCGCCAAGGTACTGGTTATTTTTTGTTTCGAGAGTTACCTCAAAATTACCCGCGCAAAAGGCCGGGTCTGCATGCACTATAACCCGTAAAGAATTGTTGCAGGTTTGATGGCTGCCAAACTGCGCCCATGACCAGTCGAGGTTCCAGCAGGACAGGTGCGAAGCCTGGAACTGGACGGAAGGTTTGCCATTATTATCATCTGTAACATAACCCATGCTTTCATATTTCCATTGCCCTGTCTGCTCATTAAGGCTCCATATCGGTATGCTGTCGCCGGCAGCTACAGATTCCCCTGTGCCGGGGTTAATAACATTGCTGTTCATCTCCATGCTCACATTCAATGGTTTTGAGAATTTCTTTACGTCAGTGCCGCCGGCAAGCATGCGAATTGACAAAAGTCCGCCGGTAACAAATGTTACACCGCCCGGTATGGGGTTGCCGTTTTTGTCAAGCGCATCAGGCGCGGTTAAACCGCCGGGAAAAGACTCGAGGGACGAAGTGGTGCCGGTGCCAAAATGAATAACTTTTGTTTGAAGGGCGCCTGCATTAATAATGTTGCCGTCTGCGTCAAGCATTTGTGTACCATCCTGGATGGATATGGTTGCTTTTTCTGTCATGTCCGCATTTGTTTGGGTTGACATATTTACTATGCCGGAAACGCCGTTATCAAGGTTTGTTTGTTTAGTGAACGCAGAGGTGCCTTTAACAGGAGTTGAATATGAAACAGCAAACACGCTGCGCACTGATGGTGTAGTGTCTGTAAGAATAATGGCTTGTGATATTGGCGCGAACCCCGGTACATCAGCATATACATTAAACGTGACAGGATTTTGGGGTGTCGGTACTGTGCCGTCAACCAGCGCCAGGGGGAGAAGGCCGTCAACAGCCCTGAAATCAGTGCCGCCGCTGCTCACCACAACCTTATTGGCATCTTTGCCTGACACGGTTACTTTAAAATTTTTTGGCTCACTTGTAGCAGCAGGGTCAGAATTAAGAAAACGCAGCAACAGCGGCGTTGAATAAACGTTGGTATTAACGCTCCAGGTTATATCCTGGTTGTACTTTTTACAGCCGCTCAACATGTATGCACAAACTGCAAGCACGGCTAAAGTTCTTATGAAATAATATTGTGGTTTCATAACTTTAGTTTTTGAATATAAACACACGGCAATACTTACCGCAACAGTTAATGTTCACGGCCATAAAGCCCGGATAAATAGTTATTGATTAATAAAAGCCTTTTGCAAAAAAGGGATTTGGTTTGTAAGAGAAGCGTTGAATATCCTGCAGAGATTTTCAAAAGCTTCTGGTTGTGCAGCTACATAGAGATAATACGCAGTTGGCTGACTTTGGTTTATTCGCGGCAAAAGAAATTTTGCAAGCGCAATTACCGGGGCGGGAAATACCGATACTAACAATATTTTAAATAATTGAAAACAACACAGTTGCGTTAAACTGTTAGGTTTGTAAAAATTTACGAAAAAAATGAAAAAGATAATAATAGCGCTGGGTATGGTTTTGCTCATTTCAAATGCCTTTGCTCAAAGAACGCCGCCACCTACATACTCAGGGGGTGATAAAGATGATGATGGTGGTATAAGTGACGACAGGTGGTTTGCAGGCGGCAGTCTTGCGCTTGGCTTTGGAAGCAATACTTTTAACGTAGGAGGCAATCCTGAATTGGGCTATAGTGTTTCACAATGGCTGGATGCAGGCGTTACACTAAACTTAAATTATACCAGCCAGCGTGCGGACCCCTATTATTATTATAACCAGGATACACGTTACAGGTCGTTTAATTATGGTGGCGGTGTCTTTGCCAGGGTCTATCCTGTTCGCTTTTTATTTGTACAGCTTCAGCCTGAGTTGAACTGGATACACTACAGCGCTAAAGATTATGCAAATAATTTAAGTTATTCCAATACTGTTAGCGCTGCAAGTTTAATTGCAGGTGTGGGCTATACACAACGCATGGTGGGTGAAGGAAGTTATTTTCTAATGGTAGGGTTAGATCTTTTAGATAATGCCAACTCGCCATACCGCGACTCGTATACGCGCGCCCAGTTGCCCATTATACGTGCAGGCTTTGACTTCTATTTTCACTCCAGGAAAAAATAAGAGAAAATGCAGGGCATCGCTTGTTGAGTATAAGCCTATTGCTCTTTGATTTTTAATGCAGATATTTGTTGCTTTAGGCAATAAATAACCTGCAAATAGTATCATGTCGCCATTATTCCTGTTTTCATTTGTTATAGTTTATTTTTTAGTGTTATTAACCGTTGCGTGGTACACCAGCCGTAACAGTAATAACGATTCTTTTTTTATCGGCAACCGCAACAGCAACTGGATGCTGGTATCATTTGGCATGATAGGCACCTCGCTGAGTGGGGTAACATTTGTGAGTGTACCCGGTACTGTTGGCGGTGGGGCATTTGGATATTTCCAGGTGGTTATCGGCTACTTTCTCGGGTATTTCCTCGTCGCGTTTATTTTATTGCCTTTATATTATCGCCTTAACCTTACGTCAATTTATAACTACCTGCAGCAGCGCTTCGGTTTTACAGCGTATAAAACAGGCTCATTGTTTTTTATTATTTCACGTGTGCTCGGCGCAACAGCGCGGCTTTACCTTGTAATAAATGTATTGCAGTTATTTATTCTTGATGGTATGCACATCCCTTTTTGGCTAACATCGTTTGTTATACTTTTAATGATATTGCTTTACACATTTGAAGGAGGAGTAAAAACAATTGTATTTACTGATACCTTGCAAACCACTTTTATGCTGGCAGGACTGGTAATTTGTATGGTATATATAATGCAGAACCTGCACCTGTCTTTCAGCGATACCATACATGCTCTTTCTGCAAAAGGCTATACGCACATTTTTAATACCGATGTTAAAAGCAGCGGCTTTTTTATTAAACAAATAATTGGCGGTATGTTTATTACCATAGGTATGACAGGCCTTGACCAGGAAATGATGCAGAAAAATATCAGTGTTAAAAATGTAGGTGATTCAAAAAAGAATATGATAACCTTCAGCGTTGTACTGGTTATTGTAAACCTTTTGTTTTTAACGCTCGGCGGCCTGCTTTACCTGTTTGCTGCAACAAAAAATGTCCCTGTAAAAGGAGATGACTTATTTCCTACCATTGCTTTAAATTATCTCCCTTCAGTGGTGTCCGTGATATTTATTATCGGGCTTATTTCCGCTTTATTCCCCAGTGCAGATGGGGCATTAACAGCGCTTACTTCTTCGTTTTGCATTGATATACTCGGCATACAGCGGCAGGCTGAATTAACCGAAAAAAAACGCAAAAGCATAAGGCTTACTGTGCACTTTATTTTTGCTGCAATATTTTTTATATGCGTGCTGGTGTTTAAGCAGTTGAATGATAAATCAATTATCGGGGTTATACTCAAAGTGGCCGGCTATACCTACGGCCCCCTGCTGGCGCTTTTCTCCTTCGGCATTTTTACCAAACGCAAATTAGGAGAAGGGCTGGAAGTACTGATTATTTGCCTTACTGCCCCGGTAATATGCTTTTTCTTGGATAAATATTCGGCCAATATGTTTGGCGGTTATACCATAGGTACTGAACTGTTGCTTATAAACGGAATGCTTACATTTGCAGGCTTGTGGCTCATCTCAAAAAAGCAACCCGTATAAAAGTGGATAACTATTTTTAAAAAATATATTTGTCAACATCCATTCGTATAAAAGCATCTTCCAATACATTAAAATAATTTTGCAGATATTTCGTTATGGACTTTATTAATACGCTGGCAGAACAATATGCTGAAATCCATAGCACAACGGACGACGCATTGCTAAAGAGTATTTATGAAGATACCTTAAAAAACCATCCGCACGCACACATGATAAGCGGGCTTGTGCAAGGCAGGCTTTTGGCCATGCTAAGCAAACTTTTTCGGCCTAAATACGTTTTGGAGATTGGGACTTTTACAGGATTTAGCGCTATTTGCCTGGCCGAGGGGCTGCAAAATGGGGGGGAATTGCATACTATCGAACTTAGGGAAGCCGATGCGGCCATTGCAAAGCAAAATTTTGCCTTGGCAAAACGGAATAACCAAATACATTTGCATGCCGGCGACGCGGGACAGATAATACCAACCCTTGATTATACATGGGATGTGGTTTTTATAGATGCGGATAAAACAGGATATATAAAGTATTATGAAATGGTTTTACCGAGGTTGCAGGATAACGGGGTAATAATAGCAGATAACGTGCTTTTTCACGGGCAGGTGCTTGAGAAAGAAATAACCGGGAAAAACGCCAAAGCAATTGACCTATTTAATAAACATGTAGCTAACGACGAACGCACTGAACAGGTAATGTTAACCGTACGTGATGGTTTAACACTGATAAAAAAAAGAAATCAATGAAAAAAGTTGCTTTACTTTTTGTGTGCATTTTGGCAGCCACGGTAATGTATGCGCAAACAGATGCAGTTAAACATTATATTGATACTTACAGGGAGATTGCGGTAAATGAAATGATACGCACCGGCGTACCGGCTGCTATAACTCTTGCCCAGGGTATCCTTGAATCGCAGGCGGGCCAAAGCGACCTTTGCCAGCAATCAAATAACCACTTCGGCATAAAGTGTAAGGATGAATGGACCGGCCCTTATGTGCTGCACGATGATGATAAAAAGAACGAATGTTTCAGGGTTTACCAAAATGCTGAAGAGTCATTTAAAGACCATTCTGATTTTTTAAAAAACCGGCCTTATTACACCAATCTTTTTTCGTTAGCTCCCGATGATTATAAAGGGTGGGCAAAAGGCCTAAAAAAAGATGGCTATGCCACAGAGCGCAATTACCCGCAAATGCTCATAAAAATAATTGAGGATAATAACCTGCAGCAATATACAATGGTGGCGCTTGAAAGGATGAAAAACCCAAACCAGCCGGTATATGTTAGTGATAATGATAACAATGGTACTCCTGTTAAAACCGCTGTGGCAACTGCTGAGCAACAACCGTCTGTGAATAAGGCAACTGATGAAGGTGACAATGATGCAACCGGTAACGCCAACCAGCAGGAAAATGCGGTGAAAGCTGCCGGGAACAGCAATACCGAGAACGGCGACGATGAAAACGCCGGGGATGTTGCTGTAAATGCTGATGCTTACCCTGATGGTGTTTTTACCATAAATCAAACCAGGGTAGTATATGCAAAAGATGGCACTTCACTGCTGGCTTTGGCAAGCACTTATAATATTTCATACAAATCGTTGTTAGATTTTAATGACCTGGGCAAAGGTGATATTTTGCATAAGAACTGTTTAATTTTCCTGGAACGCAAACCAAAAAGGAGTACAAAGGATTACCATATAGTGTCATCCTCTGAAACAATTGAAGATATAGCCCAGAAAGAAGGGGTTCGCCTGGAAAGCCTGCTGGAATATAATGCCCTTCAAAAAGGAAGCATGCTGGCTGCAGGCACAAAAGTTTACCTGCGTGCGGCACAGGGAATGACGGCCAAATCGCATAAAGCATAATTTTATACCAATAACTGTTATTGAAATTTTATGTCCCCTGCAGTAAAAGTTCATGATAAGTATTTTGTTCCCTGGCTTTCAGAAAAAACAATCCAGGATAAGGTACAGGAACTCGCAGCACAGATAAACAAAGACTATGAAGGTCGGCGACCGCTTTTTGTTTGCATACTAAACGGCTCCTTTATGTTTGCTGCCGACTTGTTTAAAAATGTCACGCTTGAGTCGGAAATCAGTTTTATAAAATTGGCATCATACAGGGGAGTAAAATCCTCCGGTCATGTATTAACTTCAATAGGGCTTGACAATGATATAAGAGGGCGTGATATCATTATTGTAGAGGATATTATTGATACCGGCAAAACGCTGCATAGTTTTCTCCCCCAGCTTTTTAACCAGCAACCAGCTTCGGTTAAAATTGCAGTGTTGTTGCATAAGCCGGATGCGGCAGTGTACAAAATTGATATAGATTATTGCTGCTTTACCATTCCTAATAAATTTGTGGTGGGATATGGATTGGATTATGACGGACTTGGACGCAACCTGAAAGAAATATACCAGTTAAAGGAAGGCTGAAACTTCTTTATTATACAGCAATAGCAAGGCTTTTGGCGTTAGATGATGTTTTTAATTTTAACAGGCCGGCTTTGGTTGTTATTACAGATGAGGGTACTTTTAATACAGCAAATTAACCTGCTTCCTTGAAACAACTGATTCTTATACTGCTGTACCTCGCCTCTATGTTTAACGTTTCATCACAATTCTATCTTCGTGGAATAGTGCATGATGAGAGGGGGAAAGGATTGTACAATGTTAAGATTCAACTCTTTTCAAAGGGCAATTATCCATACTATACAGGCAATTTTGGCGCATTTGGCATACCGACAAACCTTGCTGTTGATACAATTATCCTTCAAACGTCGGGATATGAAACATTAAAATGTGCCGTTGAGTCGTCTAAATTTCAATCGCTTACCTTAAAAATGCTACCAGTAACGGCGAGTTTATATAAACACCGGCTTTCATCTGTAACAAAAGACAAACTTGACAAGCAACATGACGAGATATATTACCACGGTGGCGAAAGCTACTCAAGTCTTGTGGAAAATAACTTTGTGGACGCTGATAAGTTTCCGCAAACGGGCTTTTCGATGAATATTGACATGGCTTCGTACAGCAATATTCGTCGTTTTCTCAACATTGACGCAAAGGTACCCCCCGATGCGGTGCGTATTGAAGAAATGCTTAATTACTTCAGCTTTCCTAATAAAAATACGGCTTCCGGCTCTTTTGCCTGCGACACCAAGCTAACCTCATGCCCGTGGGATGTAAATAATGAACTGCTGTTTGTTAACCTGCAGGCGCCTTCCATTGATGTTTCAAATATTCCGCCTACTAACCTCATTTTTTTAATTGACGTATCAGGTTCAATGGACCAGGAGAACCGGCTGCCGTTGCTAAAATCAGCCTTCAAACAACTGGCAAATAACCTGCGCCCGCAGGACAGCGTAGGGATTGTTATTTATGGCGGCGGCGTAGGTGTTTGGTTAAGGCCAACATCCGGCGCGGAAAAAGAGAAAATAAATGCGGCCATTGAAAAGCTTGAACCCGGCGGGGAAACACCCGGCGCAGCAGCTATTGTTACAGCCTACGGCCTTGCCGAAAGGTGTTTTAATCATAATGCCAACAACCGTGTTATTCTTGCAACAGATGGAGATTTTAATGTAGGACAATCAACAGAAAAAGAATTGGAAGATTTGATTGAGAAGTACCGCCAGTCAGGTATTTTTCTCACCTGTATAGGTGTAGGCATGGGTAATTATAAAGACAGCAAACTGGAAGCGCTGGCTAAAAGAGGTAATGGTAATTTTGCGTATGTTGATAATATACATGAGGCGGAAAAAGTGCTGATAACGGAATTTACCAAAACCCTGTACGCAGTGGCAGAGGACTGTTATGCCGGCGTAAGTTTTAACCCTGCGCTTGTAAAAAGCTACCGGCTGATTGGTTTCGAAAATAAGATAGATGCCATTACGGATACAGCCAGTGAACTTGAAGGGGGTGAGATAGGTACCGGCCATTCACTTATGGCAGTATTTGAAATTGTACCTACCCAAAAAAATATCGATGCAGTCAGCAATGAAGATAAGGGTGATGAAATTGCCGATATAAAACTGCAGTACAGGCTGCCGCAGCAAAGTGATGAAAAGCACCAGGAGTTTAAAGTTTTTAATGATTACGGTGAAATAGAGGCAGCCGATAGCTGCATACGATTTGCTGCAGGTGTTGTTATGTTTGGTGAATTGCTGAAGCAATCGGACTTTGCTAAAAACTATGACTGGAGCGATGTTGCCGAATTCTCAAAAAAAGCGGCAAATATGCAGGATTTTTCGCAGGCCGAATTTTTAGACCTTGTTGAAAAAGCCCGGAAGATATATGACACCGGTAAACGGAAAAGAAAAAGAGATAAGTGAGCTACTGTTTGGGAGGCGGGTCATACTCGAGCGCGCCGCCTTTGCCAAATAAACGCAGCGCTATTTCACCACCAACGCCGTCAGCGCTTTTAAAAAGGATGCGGCCGTTATTTACAATCACCTGGCCTGACGGCGAAGTAACGGTAATAATCGCCTCGTATTTATCGCCTCTTTTATTAAAACTTACAGAAGCTGTAGGATTATAGGCTCCGGCGTCATCCAGCCACTTAATATTGCACCCCTTCAAATCACTTACAACCTCGTGTGTTACATTGTCATCATCCCCGGAAACATTCAGTTTCATTTCCATCTTCAGCCCTGAAAACGGTACTAATTGCGGGTATTCATCAAAAAGCTGGTTGCGGTATTGCAGTAATTTATCTTTATTGCCGTTATCATCGTATGTTTTAGCCAGCGCTTCGTACAGCCTTGCAATAAAAAGTTTTTCATTGGCAGTGTCAACCAAAAGGGTGGCATCCATATCTTCCAGCTCCTGTCTTGCCTCCTTCTCTTTACCGCCCTGCATTTTAAAACGGGCTTCAAACAGTTTAAAATAACGCTGAATGTTGCTGCGCTTGTCAGTCTTTTGATAATCTTCGTATTTTTTAGTGAAGTATGACGAACTGAAATCCCTCAGCAGGTACCATGCTTCGTCAAAGGTAGTGGTGGCTTCACCGCAAAACAGGTCATATACTGTACGGGAACGCTCCTCGGGAGGCATAAATATCAGTTCGTTTATCACCACGTATTCAGCCATCATTTTGTCAAACTTATAATGAGCTAATTTACCCAGGCTGCTGAAACTGTGCCACCAGCCCTGGTTTAAAAATTTCTCCTGGTCTATCTTTCTGTCATCAAGCTGCAACCGTAAAAGATTAATAGTAAACTCATACTGGTTCTGTGTAAGTGTGGTGCCAATATGCAGTTCCTTAAAATTGGCGGCTTTATTAAGCGCCACTTCACAACTGTCTAATTGCCCGTCGTATAAGTATCCTCTTGCCAGGGCTATATTGTACCACCCGAAACCTGGTGTAGCGCCGCTCTGCGTAATTGCATCCTGCGCCATCTGTATGGCCTCTTTGGTATGCCCGCCATACACATACAATTCAGGCACATAGTAATAAGGCTCACGCAGCATGCCCGCAAGAAAATATTTATTCTGGTCTTTTTTAAAATACTCTATGGCATTGGCAAAATTGCCTATTTCGCTTTGCATGCCGCCATAGTTGTTCCACGATACCCGTCCGCCAGCCACAAGCTTTTGATAATAATACTCGCTGCTGTCATAATTTTTCAGGTAGCAATGCAACAGGGCCAGGTAGTGGTAGGTAACCATTCGCAGGTCATTACTCAGGCCGGGCCCAAACATTTGTATGTTAGGCTCGTTATAGTCTATGCGTGCCAAATCCTTGTAGCAATAAGTCAGCGCCATTTTCTCATTTTCGGCGACAGAGTTCCTTAGAAAAGAATATTTGGCGGAAGTGAAAAAACGGTTGCGGTGAAATGTCCATGCCTTAATGGTATTAACACCAATTTCATCAATCGGGAAATTGAATTTGTCATAACTGTTAGCAACCCACATTACAGAATCAGGCATTTCAATATTGTCATAACATTCCCGCAGCGCTATTGTTATTTGCTTTAGGTCGCCGTAGCGCACAAAATTGGGCTGGGTAAGGTTAACCGGCTCAAAAAGGTGTGAAAACATGCTTCCAAAATCTTTTTGTATCAGTACAAAAGCCTGGCGCAGGGCAGGTATGGCATTTTTATAGCCTAAATAATCTGCGCTCCTGTCCCATTTATACAGCCCTTCATACATCCACCCTACATAATAGGTATTGTCGAGCCTTAAAAATTCACGGCTTCGCGGTAAAGCGTCTTTGCTGGTAGGGCTAACACCAATGCGTTTTGCATCTATTTCATAACGCGCGGCAGCATTGCCCTGCGCAAATGCGCTGCCGGTTGATAATGAACAGGTAATAATTAATAATACAGAAATAAAAGCCGGTTTTCGCCAGTTAGTATAAGCTGACTTGTAATTGCCATTAATGTTAATAAATAAATCTGTCATCCGCACTCAGGTATTATCAATTGTTAATTACGCATTATTAATTTACCATTCACCCGTTAATCTTAAGCTTGCTGAGCCTGCTTAATTCCTTATCTAAAATAGAAGCCAACGCTTTTTGTTTTGCTTCTTTATTACGGTAAATAAGCCTGTGGTCAATAACCGACGGTGTAAGGTGCTGAATGTCGTCTTCTGTTACAAATGTGCGGCCATTTACCAATGCAAAGGCCTTCAGGCATTTAAGAAAAGTAATGCCGCTCCTGGTTGATGCGCCTAATATAATGTCAGGATGTTTGCGCGTGTCACGAACAATATTCTTAACAGCGGCAATTATTTCCTCATGTATCGAAACCCTTTCTGTTTCATCCTGCAGAAATAATATTTCGTCCATGCTCAGCACCTGGCTTACATGGTCAAGGTTATTTTGAATGCCAAGATAATTACGGTAAATATCCATTTCAGTTTCTTCATCAACATACCCAAAATATATTTTCAGGAAAAAACGGTCTAACTGTGCGGCAGGCAGGGGATATGTACCTTCCATCTCAATAGGGTTCTGCGTGGCGACGGTGAAGAACAACCTTTCAAGAGGGTAGGTGGTTTCGCCCATGGTTATCTGGTTTTCAGCCATACACTCCAGCAAAGCAGATTGCACTTTGGGTGAAGCACGGTTAATTTCGTCCGCCAGCAGAACATTACAAAACAAAGGACCTTTTTTAAAGATGAATTCCTTCTTTATATCGTCAAATATGTGCGAGCCTATTAAGTCCATCGGCAACAGGTCGGGTGTAAACTGTATACGTTTAAAGTTGGCGGCGCTGGAATGGTTGCCCGAAATGCTTTTAGCCAGGGTTTTAGCCATTACTGTTTTGCCCGTTCCCGGGTTATCTTCCATAAGTATATGCCCTTTGGCAAGCAGCGCCGTTAAAATAAACTGAATTTGCATGCGCTTGCCGCGTATAACCTGTTCAATATTATTGGTAAGTTTTTCTATATTGCCTAATGCCTGTTGCAGTTGTATTTGCTGCTCCATACGTTAACTTATTTTAGGTTGCGTGAAAAAATGAATTGTATTGTAGATATTTAAAAACCGGCTTAAACGGGTGCTGAAAGATACCTGGCCGCGTACCTGTTTTATAAACGGTTTGTAAAATGTATTTACTACCTGCTTTTCAGCATCGGTTAAAGGTATATTGCTGTATTTAAGCTTTTGATAGATATTGCTGAATGATTCAAATGTAGTTCCGAATTGTTTATCTATCATCCGCGCATATTGTTGCGGCCCATAATTGGTTCTGAAATAACCCAACTGGTTTAAATAGAACATAACGGCCGTATAGGTATCAAAGGCTTTCTTTCTTTCTTCTTTTCTTGCCCCTGCGGCGGCTGCCAGGTATTGCATAATAAGCCACGGGGCGGCAAATGTTAATAGTAACAGGCTGCCCAACACTATCAGCGTAATCCATAATACTTGTATCCAGTCAATAGGCTTGCCCGGCTGTTCAGTGGCATTCTTCTTTTTTTGTGCCTGGCTTTCCGGCTCAATTACCTTTATTTCATCAATTGGTATAACCTTTGGAAGTTTCGCGATAACGGCTTTCATGCTGTCCGTCTCATTCGCCGACAAGTTCTTCAGTGATTCTGAGTATGATGCTGCAGTAACATGCATCCCTTTCTTAATATAGCTCAATCTTACAGTACCCGTATCTGTTGACACTGTTGCCAATGAAACATCCGTTACTATATGCTGTGTTGTTTTAGAATTGTAATCTTTATCGTGGAAGATAATTTTTGATACATCCATTTCCATGCGCTTCTTTACCGTGTCGATGTCTGTAACGGTGCCATCAGCTACAAAATAAGCCTGCTGCATGTTAAGCGGTGGCGTTTGGTCAGGTTGGGGAGCATCACGGTGGTCGGTTGAGGGGATGGTTGTATCAAAATCAATCCAGCCATAACCCGGGAAATATACCTGTACCCATGCATGGGCCTGTTTCTCGTAAAACCAGTACCACCCGGGGTTTTTGCTGCTCCTGTCTTCAGTTAAATATCCAACAGCCACCCTTGACGGTATGCCCATCGCGCGTAACAGGAACAGGGTAGCACCGGCAAAGTAGGCGCAATAGCCCTTCCTGTTTTGAAACAAAAAGTAATTAAGTTTATTTGCGCTTGGCAGCCCGGGTATGCCAGGATTGTCAGAGTACTTATATAATGGCTGGCCGTATTCATCCTTGCTTAGAAAATAATTACGGATAGCAAGCATTTTGTCAGCAGGCGTTTTAGCTCCTGTCCCAAGTTGTGCGGCAAGTTCTCTTATCTTATCATAATCTTCATTCTTCGGCATGAAGGTGTAGTAGTTGTAAAACTTCCTGTCAAGCTTTGAGAAATCTGTTACGCCGCGCAGTATATCAAACCTTATTTTTTGAAAATCCTCAATTTGTTTATTGCCGGCCGGGTTATATATAAAATACGCACTGTTAAGTTCGCTTACGTACATCTTGGCGCGGTATGCGCTGCGGTACTGGCTTTTATACTCATTGGGTACAGGAATGGGTTGACAGAAAAATGAAGTTGAAGGTGCTACAAAATCATCAGCAGCCATAAATACTTTATATACTTCTGTATTAATTATTTTTCTGCCGAGTGTAGCATGCGTGTTTTTAATAACACTTGAATCAGTTTTAGCAAAATATAATGGTATTTTGGATGGGTCAGGAGTAAAGAGGTCGTTGTCGGGCATATTGGGGTCACGCTCAAAAGTTTGCGTCATGGTATCAAACTTTGTAAAATAATATGCCGTAAAGTATAATGGGTTGGGGGTTTTCCCGTCAGGGAAGAAATTGTCGAGGTGAGCAACAAACACCAGGCGCTGGTCGCGGCTTAGTGAACCGGTAAGTTTGGTTTGGTCTTTATTACTTATGGTGCCATCCTTATTGTCCTTGGTCATGCTCTCGCTGTTGCCTTTATCCTTGTAATTGGCCTGCGAGCCGCCCCATTCCTTTTCTATGGCGTTAAAGTCTTTTTGAAACAGGTAGTATATACTTAACAATATAACCGCAATCAGTACAAAAAAGCCAAATACCCTTTTCAGCACAAACCAGCTAAAGTATTTTTCTTCTTTGCTCATATTCCTGATAAGCTCCGCCATGTAAATAATATAGAAGGCGTAAACAAGAATAGGGGCAAACGCTGTAATAAGGGCGGAGGCCTTTATGTCGGTTGTACGGCTAACGGCATATATTTCCAGGCCAAGCAAAAGCAAGCACCAAAAAATAGTGTAAAACCGCCAGCGGGCAAAACCGGTACCTGCCAGCCAGCCCAGGGCCACCAGGAGGCAAAAGCTTAGCACATTTATTTGTATATTAAATGCGTCTAATTCCCCCACTGCAAGTGAGGGCGATAATTTGTAAAAGAAGTACAGCGCAATAAATAATATGCCTGTAGTTGTAATAACCCTGAAGCGAAAACTGTAAAAAACAATAGCCGCCGCCATAGCGCCGGTAAAATAAAGGCCCTGGTTTAACCAGTTATTCTGTAATATGCTTTCGGACTGGTTGATGTTTTGCAACAAGAAAAATATAAGCGCAGCCGTTGGTACAGCCAGCAGCACCAATTGGGCTATTACTTTTTTCCAGCTATGTACTTTTCCAATACTCATTAGTTATTACGCAATTATAATATAATCGTTTTTTCGTGTTTTGAAAGCAGCCCTTCCAGCTTTTTTTCATTTTGGGTAACCTTCGGCCTTAAAAAACTCAGGTGCCAGTTCGTCTTGTACTTTTCCAGGTCATTCTTTTCCTGCTGAATAAACAGCCATTGTATCAACCCTACAAGGTAAGAACGTTGCAGGCTTTTACTCAACCTCACCAAAACAAACCAGGTGCCGCCGGTGGAAGAATTAATCAGCGATTCAACCTGTTCTGCATCTGATAACGAGGTAATCACCACTACCGATGCGTCTTTCATGTTTACATATGTTTTAATATCCTGGTCTGTTTGCCAGTTACTGGTACTAATAGCGTATTCAACTGCTTTCTTTTCGCTTATATATGGGGTGCTGCTTGTTTGCTGGTCCTGCATATAACGAATGTCAAATCCCTGTTCTGCCAATTTTTGGTAAACAGCCCACAGTATGGTTTTATAATAGTTAAGAAAGTAAATATTTACTGTACTGTTGTAGCTGTCCGCAAACTGGTTAAAAAAAGATGCATACAGGTAAGCTTCGGATGCGTAGGGGTCTAATATCTCCGGTATACGTACAACAAGTTCCTTACTGCGGGCATAAATCTTCCATACTATGCGCCGTACATCATCGTTATCTTCAAAGTTTTTGTAATTAATAAATTCACCTTCAACCTTTTTTAACTCTTCAATGCGTGTGTCGGTTTCTTCCGTTTTGCGGGGAGAAATCATAAATTCTTTCGCATTATTGCTGGTTGGGGGCGTATAAAACCTGTTACTAACAGGCAGGCTTACCGTGAAGGAGAAAAACTGGAAAAAATCTTCAAAATAAACGATAAGCTTTTGTACCTGGTACTCCTTAATTTCAGGGAGCGTCCATGTGTAGTCACCCTCATAAGTAGTAGAAATTATTTTGCCCTGGCCACGCTCTGCAACAGCAAATTTCCGGGAATAATGCTTATTATCATATTTAAGCCTCAGCTTAATAAAACCCAGTAAAGGTTTTAGTAAAGGAGATATTTTTATGCGTATGCCCTGTAACTGGTTGCCTTCTTTTATTACAACTTTATCGGTGGCGTCAATAGAAAAATGAATAGCACCCTTTCTTTTTTGCACAACGAAAAAAATGAGCGATACAGTAATTGAAATTAATGCCAGTGCAAGCATTGCCCCGGCAAACCATGCGCCCGCTTTTAAAAGCAACCGCAAAATATCGCCGAAAGAAGTACCCGGCAGGGAGGCGCCCTGCATTATCCATTGGTACACTACGTAGTATACAATAAAGCCGCCGGCCGCAAAAAAAATGAAATATAACGTGAACGGAACAAAGAAACTTGCCGGTAACAGCAGGTTGCGGATATTTTTAAACGTATTACTCATTATTCAAACGGAAAAATAAAGAAAGATGATTGTATCTGAAAAACATCTGCGTGTTATAGGGTATTTTTAACTGAAACTTTACTTTCTTTGCCACCCCGTGAGCACAGTTATTACATACCATCAATGCCCAATTTGCAATGGTACTAATATTATGCCTGTTTTAAAAGTTAAAGACCACACGGTAAGCAAAGAAATATTTGAAATATGGCATTGCAGGGCTTGTTCGGGACGATTTACCCAAAATGTACCGTCATCCGCCGAAATTGGCGGTTACTACAAAGCTGAGGCTTACGTTAGCCATACCGATACCAGTAAAGGACTTATAAACAGGATGTATCATGTGGTGCGCAACTACACCCTGCAAACAAAAAGAAAGCTTGTTGAAAAAGCTGCCGGTGTAAAAAAAGGTAACCTGCTTGATGTTGGTGCCGGTACGGGCGCTTTTGCAGCAGCTATGCAACAGGCGGGCTGGACCGTTACCGGCCTTGAACCTGATGAAACCGCCCGCGGCAACGCGTTAACCCAGCACAAACTTACCCTGCAAAACCCCGGCGAGCTTTTCAATTTCAGCCCCGGCAGTTATAACGTTATTACCATGTGGCATGTGCTGGAGCATGTGCATGAACTACACCACTACCTCGACACTTTTCACTCCCTTTTAGCGCTCGACGGAACGCTTATTATTGCCGTGCCCAACTACACCAGTTATGACGCCGGTGTGTATAAAGATTTTTGGGCGGCATACGATGTGCCGCGCCACCTGTACCATTTTTCTCCACAAAGTATGCAGCAATTGGCAGCAACACATGGTTTTACCGTTAAGCAATACAGGCCCATGTGGTTTGATAGTTTTTATGTGTGCATGTTAAGTGAACAATACAAAAATGGCGGTGGCCTTGTAAAAGCAGTTTGGAACGGGCTGGTATCAAACCTGAAGGCAATGGGTGACGTAAAAAAGTGCAGCAGCGTTATTTACGTGATAAAGAAGGGAAAATAAAATAGGTGGTTGATTACGATACAAGCATCTGGCTCAAGTCAAGTGTTAACCCCAAACTTCCAAACCTTTTAAAACGTTAACTTACCCTAACATTTTAAGTATTTTATAATCCGTAATCCATCTTGCCGTAACTTTAAGTCCTCAAAAAATCAAAACGTTATTGCCCCGGTGCGCGTTTGCAGTTAGGTAAAATTCTAAAAAATACTGGTATGGATGGATTAAAGGAAAAGTTTAAAGCCAAGGCGGATATAGCCGCCGCCGAGATTAAAGAGTTACTAAAGCAACATGGTACAAAAAAAATTGGAGAAGTTACGCTGTCGCAAATATACCAGGGCATGCGCGGCATAACGGGCCTTGTATCTGAAACCAGCTTGCTTGATGCACAGGAGGGCATCCGTTTCAGGGGTTACTCCATACCTGAACTGGCAGAGAAGCTGCCGCGTGCGAAGGATAGCCAGGAACCGTTGCCGGAAGGGTTATTTTATCTTATGCTGATAGGTGAACTGCCCACAGAGGAAGATGTAACACAGGTAACTAATATGCTGCAGCGCCGCAGCCACGTGCCCAACCACGTTTTTGATGTAATTGACGCCTTACCTACAAGCACCCACCCGATGACCATGTTTGTTGCGGCGATAATGGCTTTACAAACTGAAAGTGTTTTTGCCAAAGAATACGCAAAAGGCATCAGCAAAAAAGATTACTGGGGGCCTATGTTTGATGATGCCCTTAACCTTATTGCCAGGCTGCCGCATATAGCTGCATATATATACAGGCGCAAATACAAGAAAGACGAGCATATACACCCGGATGGTTTGCTGGATTGGGCGGGCAATTTTGCCCATATGATGGGTTTTGAAGATGAAAGCTTTAAGGAACTGATGCGGCTTTATATGACCATTCATGCTGACCATGAAGGCGGTAACGTATCTGCGCATACTACCCACCTGGTAGGCTCTGCATTGAGCGATGCCTATTTAAGTTATGCCGCCGGCATGAACGGCCTTGCCGGGCCGCTGCACGGCCTTGCTAACCAGGAAGTGATAAAGTGGATATTCGAGATGGAGAAAGAACTTGGTACCGACGAACCCAGTAAAGAGCAGATTGCTGAATACGTACAAAAAACATTAAGTGAAGGAAAAGTAGTGCCGGGCTATGGCCATGCTGTACTACGCAAAACAGACCCCCGTTTTACCGCTCAGATGGAGTTTGGCAAAAAACACATGCCGGATGACAAACTGGTAAACACTGTTTGGAATATTTATGAAGTGGTGCCGCCCATTTTAACAGCGTTGGGCAAGGTTAAAAACCCCTGGCCGAATGTTGACTCACATAGTGGTGCGCTGCTGGTACATTATGGAATGGTGGAATACGAGTTTTATACCGTTTTATTTGCCGTTAGCCGTGCTTTGGGGGTATTGGCCAGTCTTTGTTGGGACAGGGCGCTGTCTTTCCCGCTGGAAAGGCCAAAGAGTGTAACTACTGAAAGTGTGAAACAATGGCTGGCAGGCGAAGGCGAGATTTGGGAATAATAGTTTAACGGAAACATTCAATAATAAAGGCGGGCGGTAAGTAATTTACGCCCGTTTTTATTTGTACGCACTTTGCGTTTTGCCTGTAGCCGGCTGATAACAGCGTCGCTGGTTAACTCCCGCAGGGCATCACGGGCAATCCATTTTGCAGCAGCCGTTTGCTGCAGTAAAATACGTTCGGCTGTTTTGATGGCTTCTTTATTTAGGGCTGCATTTCTTTTACCTATCCCGCGTAGTGCCCAGTTTACAGCTTTTTTTACAAAATTCCGGTTATCCCATGCTTCTCTATCAATTATAGCCAAAAACGCAATAAACACTTTATCTTCTGCTTTTTTATTATGGGTAGCATATCCTGCTACCAGGCTAAATGCAGCCCTTTTTATAAACTCTTTTTTGCTGCTACTGAATTCTTTCACTTTTTTAACTGCAAAAGGCGTCCTGTCAAACAGGTTACCGCAAACCTGGTCACATACGTCCCACGACGCAAAATCTTTCACCCACGTGTTTATTTGAGCCTCCGTCACAAGGGCAGGGTCGTCAATCATGCTTGCTAATATTCTTGCTTCGTGAATGCCTGTATCCCATAACTGCAACGCCAGTGCATGGTCTTTTTTTATTTGCCGGGCTATACCGCGTAACACCGGTACCGGTATTCCCAGCGCATGCGTCGTGTCAATGCCAAATCGCCGCATACCCTCAAGGTTTGCGGGTATGCCTTCTTCACGTAAAAGGGTTACAACTTCATCCACATTTTGCATAATACTATGGTGTTAAATTTTTACTTGCCGTGTTTTGCCGGCAATAGTATTCCTCCGTTTTGGGGCGCCTCAACGCCAGTACTCCTTCATTAAATCGCTTACCCACGCAGGTTGTGTAATATCACCTTTGGGTTCAAACTCTCTCATCACGGGTTTAATGTCTAATACCGGCGTACCATCAATTGCATCAAGATTCAGCACTGTTATTATCCTCCCTTTGTGCTCTACCAGTTGTGCCGTGCATAAGCCTATGCTGTTTGGCCTGTCCTTTTTGCGTTGCGCAAAAATGCCGGTGTAGGGATAACTTTTATTACCCCGCGGATGGCCGGCAAATACTAGGTCGGCAGGGTTTGCTTTATCAAAGTAAAAGATGATTTCAAGGTGAGAGAAACCCTCAATACTGTTAAAGGCTTCAGTAGGTATATTCTCAGCCAGTTCAATTTCTGAAATAATACTGCCCCAAAAATCGTCGGTGGGCTCAGTGCGGGTATTTTTTACAAAGGCAATGGGTGATAGTGTTATTTGCATAGTGCAAAAGTAGAAAATATGGATGGGTGATAGTACCAATTGTACGCTGTATCGCAGTGATACAATGTTTGTATCGTAAGCGTACACTTTTGGTAAAACACACTGAAAACAGTATTTCGCTGAAACCGCATTCATCACTTTATTAGGCCGTTCATCACGGTAAACGGGCCATTTTTACTCGTTTTTACACTCTTTAACCAAGTGTGCCACACTGTTTGCCTTATACATACCAAACGAACAATTATGAAAAAGCATACATTACTTTGGTTAGCAGTTGGCGCAGCAGTTGTGCTTTTGGCAACCTGGAGTAAACCATTAATAGCAACTATACATTTTGAGCAACCCGTAAGTAAAAATATAAGCCTGGCTGTATATACCGATAACAGCTACACTTCAAAAATATATGATGATGCATCTGCCAGGTTACAGGTAACTGTGGTTAAAGTACGGGGTGGCAAACGTACTACCGTTTGGCAAAAAGAGTACGATGCGAAATTGCTGAAAGACTATCCAACGCTGCAAAATGCACTTTCTCAAAAAGTGGTAGTAAATAATGTTGTTGACAGTAAGGAACACCTTGAAGTGTATTATACAGTTACTTATGATGATAATGGAAGTAAAGTGCAGTTGCAGGACGGAACTGTTATTGCCAAAGGTTCAAACAATGGCAAACTCTACATCAACATATAAGCTAAGGAAAGGAGAAGGGCTGGTTAAGCGTAGGTTTAAATAAAAGTTTTGGCATAGCAACCCGTCTTTCTCCTTCCGACCCTGTAAAAATAAAAAAAAGGGTTGGCAGATTTTTTTGTTACACATGACTTTTTAATGTACTTTCTTCTAAAGATGCGCTTATAAGAATCCCCCCCTGTAATCTTTTTTTACAGATAGGTGTAACACGCAATTTTTATATAATATCGTTGGTACATTCTGTACATTGCGTTTAACTAAGCCATGGGTACGGGAAAAGTAAGAATAAATGGATATAATAAATTCAATTGATGTTGACGGCTTCGCCATAATCAACAATATATTTAATGATGGCGAAACAGATGCATTAACTAAAATAATCGTCGGGAATGGAAAGCATGACCCATCATTCCGGCGTGGTGGCGATTTATATGCTATCCGCCGCTTTCTGCATGAGGTGCCGGGAATAATACCAATTATTTTTAATTCGTCACTGAACTCAATCATCAATAGAAATTTTGGGGATGATTATTTTGTTGTAAAATCAATTTATTTTGACAAGCCACCATTGTCAAACTGGTTTGTTGCATGGCACCAGGACCTGAATATTTCAGTAAGTGCGAGGCATGAAGTTGCCTGCTTTGAAAACTGGACAAATAAGCAGGGCCATTGGGCGGTTCAGCCGCCTGCTGCTGTATTGGAAAAAAATTTTACCATGCGAATTCACCTTGACGATACTGATTCAAATAACGGGGCGTTAAAAGTAATACCCGGGTCTCATAGAAGCGGCATTACCAGGCCGGATACTGTTGTCATTGATAAGTCAAAAGAGCATGTGTGCGCGGTACCAAAAGGGGGAGTAATGATAATGAAACCGCTGCTGATGCATGCCTCAGGCAGAACTCTTAACAATCAACGTCGCCGGGTAATACATATTGAATTCAGTAATGCTGTACTTCCTGTGCCGCTTAAATGGGATGAAGCGCTAAATCCCTCCCAAATATTCTCTCAATAATTATTTACACAAACTGGTTAATTATAGCGTATTGTTTTTTAAAACTTTATGCGGGGCGCGGTGTATATTCGTGCCAATAGCAAGTAAATATTCATCTTTAACCAACCTGACTGATGCAAAACAGTATTACGCAAGAAGCTGTGCTACCGAAACCTGCAAAACAAAGTAATGTAATACCACTAATAATAATTGGCGTGCTTTTCTTCCTGTTCGGTTTTGTAACATGGACCAACAGTACACTTATGCCGTATTTAAAAATAGCCTGCCAGTTAACCAATTCTCAGGTAATACTGGTTACACTTGCGTTTTATATTTCTTATGCCGTTACCGCTTTCCCGTGTTCATGGGTATTGGGTAAAACGGGCCTTAAAAAAGGTATGGTACTTGGCTTGCTCATTATGGCCGTTGGTGCGCTTATTTTTATACCTGCCGCCAAAACCCGCACTTTCCCCTTATTCCTGTGTGGGCTTTTTGTTATTGGCACCGGCCTGTCATTGTTGCAAACTGCGTCCAACCCGTATGCAACCATTCTCGGCCCTATTGAAAGCGCCGCCAAACGCATTAGTATAATGGGTATCTGTAACAAAGTAGCCGGCGCTTTGGCGCCACTTATTTTGGGCGCCATAATTTTAAAGGATATTGACGCATTGCAGGCAAGGCTTGCAACAATGGATGCCGTGGCAAAAGAAGCGGAGCTTAACACCCTTGCCTCAACGGTAATATTCCCCTACGTGGTAATAGCGGTTGTGCTGGTGGTACTGTCTGTCGGTGTTTACTTTTCAAAACTGCCGGAAATTACCCCCGACGACGAGGCGGCGGCTAATGATACTGTGGTACACCGCAGCAGTGTTTTTAAATATCCTTACTTATGGCTTGGCTTTGTAGCCCTTTTTTTGTACGTGGGGGTAGAGGTAATATCAGGGGACGTTATCCAGCTTTACGCAAACACTTTAGGTATAAAAGTGTCTGAAGCAAAAAATTTTACTACCTATACAATGTTAAGTATGCTGGCAGGGTATATTATAGGCATAACAGCCATGCCCAAATTTATAAACCAGGCAAAGGCATTAATGGTATCAGCAATTATTGCCGTGCTGTTTACATTGGTAGTTATTTTCAGCACGGGCTATACATCTGTATTGTTTCTCGCTTTACTCGGGTTGGCTAATGCTTTAATGTGGCCTGCTATTTGGCCTTTATCCATTGGTGGGCTGGGTAAATTTACCAATTTTGGCGCCGCACTGCTTATAGTGGGCATTGCGGGTGGTGCGCTTATACCCAAACTGTGGACCATGCTTGGCAGCTACCTGCATACTGACAAAGCATTTGCCGAAGCCAACGCTTATCAAAATGCCTTTTGGATTATGATACCCTGCTATCTTTTTATCCTCTTTTTTGCGGTAAAAGGTAATAAAGTGGGAAAATCCATTTGATTACCGGCATTAATAAAAATACTTAAAAGACCGTCTAAAAGTCTACAAAGCGGGTGTACTGTGCCTTTTTTTGAAATAGCAGCTTCTTATTTTCTAAGGGTCTCCGCTGTAGGTATTAAAAAAAAATCAACATTTAAGGCATTTTATTAAAATAAATTTTAAAATCAGCCTTATATTATTAAAAAAAACGCCCGTAACCGGCATATGTTAATAAAATGTGTGGTTTGTATTAAATTTCTTCGTATTTTTATCGCCGCCTGCCATATATTTTCCTAACAACTAAATTCGATTGGGTATGCCTGTAGTTGACAGACATATGGGGTTGTATGACCCTTCTTTTGAGCACGACGCCTGCGGTATTGGGTTCGTCGCCAATATAAAAGGCAATAAATCGCACCAGGTAATATCTGATGCGCTTACAGTGCTTGAAAACATGGAGCACCGTGGGGCCTGTGGGTGTGAGAATAACACAGGCGATGGCGCGGGTATCATGATTCAAACACCGCACGAATTTTTCTTCGATGAGTGTTTAAAACTGGGCGTGCACCTGCCGGCATTTGGCAAATACGGCGTAGGTGTAATTTTCTTTCCCCGCGAAATAAGGCTGCGCGAAGAATGCCGCGATATTTTTAACAGCGCGGCGGAGAAACTCGGGCTTGAAGTACTGGCTTACAGGAAGATTCCCGTAAACCCTTCCGGTATAGGCCTTACCGCTTTGTCCGTCGAGCCTGAAATGGAGCAGGTATTTATTGCCTGCCCTGACCATATTAATGACCGCATGGCATTTGAACGCAGGTTATACGTACTACGTAACTATGCAAGCCATACTATTAACAATACGGTAAAAAAAGACGCAATAGGCTTTTATATAGCATCATTGTCTTATAAAACTGTTGTTTATAAAGGGCAGCTTATAAGCACACAAGTGCGCAGCTATTTTCCTGATTTAAATAACAAACGCATTGTATCAGCTTTCGGTTTGGTGCATTCCCGTTTTGCCACCAATACATTCCCCTCATGGCGCCTTGCGCAACCATTCCGCTTTATAGCGCATAATGGTGAAATAAATACGGTACAGGGTAATATTAACTGGCTGAAAACAGCCGAGCATAGCCTTGTATCAGAATATTTTACCCATGATGAAATGGAGATGTTACTGCCCATTATTTCGGGTGAGCAATCTGACTCCGCATCCTTGGACAATATGATTGAACTGCTTACATTATCCGGCCGCTCATTACCACACGTAATGATGATGCTGATACCTGAAGCATGGGATGGCAACGAGCAAATGGATAGCCTGAAAAAAGCATTTTACGAATACCACGCCTCCATCATGGAGCCATGGGATGGCCCTGCCTCCATTTCTTTTACCGATGGAAAAATAATAGGTGCAACGCTTGACAGGAACGGGCTGCGCCCTTCCCGTTATTGTGTTACTAAAGATGACAGGGTAATTATGGCATCAGAAACCGGCGTATTACCTGTTGAGCCGGATATGATACTGGAGAAAGGCCGCCTGCAGGCAGGGAAAATGTTTGTGGTAGATATGGAACAGGGCAGGATTATAAGCGACGACGAATTAAAACAAACTATTTGCTCAAGGAAGCCTTACGGCGAATGGCTGAATAAATATAAGATTCGTTTAGAAGAGCTGCCGGAGCCGAGGGTAATGTTTACGCACCTTGAGAATGACCAGATATTCAAATATCAAAAGGGTTTTGGATATTCTACAGAAGACCTGGATACTATTATTGCCCCGATGGCGCTGGACGGGAAAGAACCTATTGGCAGTATGGGTAGCGATATTCCCCTGGCCGTTTTAAGCGACCAGCCGCAACATTTAAGCAGTTATTTTAAGCAGCTTTTTGCTCAGGTTACCAATCCCCCCATTGATCCTATCAGGGAAAGAATGGTGATGTCTCTCGCTGCGTTTGTAGGTAACAATGGCAACCTGCTTACAGAAGACCCTTTGAGTTGCCACTGTGTTGCTTTGCAGCACCCGGTATTAAATAACCATGAGCTGGAAAAGCTGAGAAGTATTGATACAGGTATTTTCCAGGCAAAAACATTGCAAACATATTTCAGGGCAGACGGTAAACCCGGCTCATTGAAAGCGGGCCTTGACAGGCTTTGCCGCTATGCGGTTGACGCTGTTAATGATGGGTTTGAAGTAATAATACTAACCGACCGTGCTATTGATAGCGAACATGCGCCGATACCTTCTTTGTTGTCTGTGTCTGCAGTGCACCATCACCTTATACGCAAAGGTATGCGTGGACAGGTAGGTATTGTTGTGGAGGCCGGCGACGTGTGGGAAGTGCACCACTTTGCATGCCTGCTCGCTTTTGGAGCAACCGCCATCAATCCATATCTCGCATTGTCTACCATAAGAGATATGAAAATTTCCGGCAGGCTGCAAACAGACCTTGACGCAGAATACCTCAAAAAGAACTACATAAAGGCGGTATGTGATGGCCTGCTTAAAGTGTTCTCAAAAATGGGCATATCAACCTTACAATCATACCAGGGGGCGCAGATTTTTGAAATCATTGGTATTAATAAATCCGTAGTGGATATATATTTTACCGGCGCTACCAGCCGTATTGAAGGAATGGGCCTTGACGAAATAGCAAAGGAAACACTGGCCAAACATTATTATGCTTTCAGCCGTAAAGAAGTACCTGTTGACAGGCTTACTGCCGGTGGATTTTATCAATGGAAACGCAAAGGTGAATTTCACCTGTTTAATCCAACTACTGTCCACCTGTTACAGTACTCAACAAAGATGAATGATTACAATATCTTCAAAAAATATTCTAAAACAGTAAACGACCAGGGCGAGAAAGCGGCTACCTTAAGAAGCCTTTTCCAGTTTAAAAGAAACAGGCCGTCCATTTCAATTGATGAAGTAGAACCGGCAGAAAATATTTATAAGCGCTTTGCTACAGGCGCTATGAGCTTTGGCTCAATTTCCTGGGAGGCGCATACCACACTGGCTATCGCCATGAACCGCCTTGGCGGAAAGAGCAATACCGGTGAAGGTGGGGAGGATGAAAGAAGGTACACACCGCTGCCCAATGGAGATAGCATGCGCAGTGCCATAAAACAGGTGGCTTCCGCGCGTTTTGGCGTTACCAGTTACTACCTTACCGAAGCAGACGAACTGCAAATAAAAATGGCCCAGGGCGCAAAACCCGGCGAAGGTGGTCAATTGCCCGGCCATAAAGTGGATGAATGGATTGGCAAAACCCGCCATGCTACACCGGGTGTGGGTTTAATATCACCGCCACCGCACCACGATATTTATTCTATTGAAGACCTTGCACAGTTAATTTTTGATTTAAAGAATGCCAACCGCCGCGCACGTATTAATGTTAAATTGGTATCAAAAGCAGGTGTGGGCACCATTGCCGCCGGTGTTACAAAGGCAAAAGCGGATGTAGTATTAATTTCAGGGCACGATGGTGGTACCGGCGCGTCACCTGTAAGCTCTATCAAACATGCAGGCCTGCCGTGGGAACTCGGCCTTGCTGAAACACATCAAACGCTCGTACGCAATAAGTTACGCAGCAGGGTAGTAGTGCAGGCAGACGGGCAAATGAAAACCGGCCGCGACATAGCTATTGCTACATTGCTTGGGGCTGAAGAATGGGGCGTGGCTACTGCCGCCCTTGTTGTGGAAGGATGTATTATGATGCGCAAATGCCATTTGAATACATGCCCTGTGGGAGTGGCCACCCAAGACCCGGAATTGCGGAAACGTTTTTCAGGCGATGCAGACCACGTAATTAATTTCTTCAAATTTATGGTGCAGGAACTGCGGGAGATAATGGCTGAGCTTGGTTTTAAATCCGTAAATGAAATGGTGGGGCAGGTTGATTGCCTTGAAATGAGGGAGAATATCACCCACTGGAAATATAAAAAATTAGACCTGAGCCGCGTGTTATATAAAGAACCGGCTACAGAATATGTTGGACTGTACAAACAGGAAGAACAGGACCACGGCCTTGACGGTGTACTTGACTGGAACCTGCTGGAAGTAGCCAAACCTGCGCTGGATAACCAGGAAAAAGTTACTGCATCGTTCAATATTAAAAATACTGACAGGACTACCGGCACTATTCTTTCAAACGAAATAAGCCGGAAATATAAAGCAGACGGCCTGTGCGATGACACTATTCACTTTAAATTTAAAGGTACAGCAGGACAAAGTTTTGCAGCCTTTAATACCAAAGGCGTTACGATGGAACTGGAAGGTGACGCCAACGATTATTTTGGTAAAGGGCTAAGCGGTGCAAGGCTTATTGTTTACCCACCAAAGCAGGCATCCTATGTACCTGAAGAAAACATTATTATTGGCAATGTGGCTTTTTATGGTGCTACTTCAGGGGAGGCGTTTATTCGTGGTAAAGCGGGCGAACGTTTTTGCGTGCGTAATTCCGGCGCCGCTGTAGTTGTTGAAGGTGTGGGCGATCATGGTTGCGAATATATGACCGGGGGAACTGCGATAATATTAGGCCCCACCGGCAGGAACTTTGCCGCAGGCATGAGCGGTGGTATTGCGTATGTGTACGACACACAAGGTAATTTTAAAGAATTGTGCAATAAGGAAATGGTAGATATTGACCCTGTGGGAGAAGAAGATACTAACCTGTTGCTGGATATGATACGTAAGCATTATGAAAGCACCGGCAGTACAGTGGCTAAATTTGTAATGGACGATTTTGAAAACCAGGTTGGCTTGTTTGTAAAAGTCTTCCCGAGAGATTATAAAAAGGCGCTCGCAGCAAAAAAGCAAACAGTAAAAGTTCAATAGGTTAAAAGCTTAAGCGTTTGAATGTTTGATAACCCGTTAATCAGGTAATGCAAACATCCAGCCTTATAAATCAAATGTTGGCTTTGGCTAAAGCCAAATATTAATAAAACCCGCAAACTGCTTTAGGCAATGTGGGAAAGAAAAAGTAAAAAAAGGTTTTTGATTGCTTAAAAATAAGGGGTTGTTGTTTCAAACGGGCACACCTTAAAAAAAATCAAATACCTGGTAAATATCACCCCAAAATGAAGTAAAGAAATGGGCAAACCAACAGGATTTTTGGAGTTTACAAGGGAATTGCCGCACAAACGCGATAAATATGAGCGTATAAGCGATTACCGCGAATTTATTGAGTTGTATAAACCTGAAGACTTAAATCACCAGGCGGCAAGATGCATGAACTGTGGCATCCCTTTCTGTCATAGCGGTTGCCCCCTCGGAAATGTAATACCGGAGTTTAATGATGCGGTATATCGCAAAAATTGGGCTGATGCTTATGATATATTAAGCTCAACAAATAATTTTCCTGAGTTTACAGGAAGAATTTGTCCTGCCCCATGCGAAAGCGCTTGTGTGCTGGGTATTAATCAGCCACCCGTTGCTATTGAGGAAATAGAAAGGCACATTATTGAAATAGCTTTTGAAAACGGGCTTGTTAAGCCCCGAAAGCCCAATGTACGCACAGGTAAAAAAATTGCTGTAGTGGGTTCAGGCCCTGCCGGCCTGGCTGCGGCTGCCCAGTTAAACTATGCCGGGCATTCCGTTACGGTATTTGAACGGGACGATGCCGCAGGAGGGTTGTTGCGCTATGGCATTCCTGACTTTAAGCTGGAGAAATGGGTGATTGACAGGAGAGTTGAAATAATGGAGCAGGAAGGAATTACTTTTAAGTATAATTGTAACGTTGGCGTTAATGTTAGCCTTAATGATTTACTAAGGGAATACCATAGCATCGTTTTAGCCGGCGGCTCAACTGTTCCAAGAGATTTGCCGATTCCCGGCCGCAGCCTTAATGGTGTATACTTTGCAATGCAATTTCTGAAACAGCAAAATAAACGTGTAGCAGGCAAGGATCCCTTTGCCAATGCGGCTATTGAAAGCAATATTTTTCCCGAAGAATTAAGCGCGGCTGGTAAAAACGTAGTGGTGATAGGCGGCGGTGATACCGGAAGTGACTGTGTTGGTACCTCTAACCGTCACAGGGCAAAATCGGTTACGCAATTTGAACTGTTGCCCAAACCTCCTGAAAGCCGTACATCATTTATGCCATGGCCAACATACCCCATGACGCTTAAAATATCCAGCAGCCACGATGAAGGCTGTGAGCGTAACTGGGCTATTGCCACAAAGGAATTTGTTGGCGACGAAAACGGTAATTTAAAAGCGCTGAGGATTGTTGACCTTGAATGGAAAATAACCGAAGACGGAAAGCCCGCAAAGTTTGTAGAGGTGGAAGGCAGTATGCGCGAAATACCATGCGAGCTGGCATTGCTTGCCATGGGTTTTGTGCACCCCCAGCATACAGGTATGATTGATGAACTCGGTATTGAACTTGATGACAGGGGTAACGTTAAGGCTACTGAAAAACAATACCAGTCAAATATTGCGAAGATATTTGCCTGTGGTGATATGCGCCGTGGCCAAAGCCTGGTGGTGTGGGCTATAAGCGAAGGCCGGGAATGTGCACGCAGGGTTGATGAATTTTTAATGGGTTCATCGCAACTGGAAAGTAAAGACCAGAATATACATGCAGTAGCGGTTGGGTAGGATTTGCACAAAAATTTTTCATCCCTGGTTGTTTTAAACGGCCGGAGATTTTTTTTAGGGCTACCTTTGCGCTGCTTTCTGCCGTTCAACCAAAATCTTTGTGTATGAACAAAGTTACCACCACTTATAACATGCCAAACGGGTACTCCGGCACGCGCACTTTACTCCGTTCTTATGCATATTTAAAAAACCCAATTGGTTTTGTTTGTAACAATATGAAAGTATATGGAGATACATATACTGCGAGGTTGCCGGGCCATAAAATGATATTGACCCAGGATGCCGGTTTTGTAAACTACGTATTGAAAGATAATCATACCAACTATGGCAAATCTGCGTTTACTGCAGGCAGGCTATCTGAGTTTCTTGGCAAAGGCATGCTGTTTTAAATGGGGATAACTGGCAGAAACAACGCAGGATGATGCAACCCGGTTTTCACCGGGAAAAAATACAGGCCCTATTTGGGTTGATGGTAAAAGTAATAGATGAATACCTGGCAATATTTCCCATGGGTGGCAATATTGATGTATACCCCCTGATGCACAAATTGGCGTTTAATATCGTCATCAAATCACTGTTTGATATCGAGATTTCTGTAAATACTATGGAGGCTTTGGGAGCCAACTTTGATGTAATCCAGAATTTTATAATAAAAGATATCAACCAGCCGTTCCGGCGCGCATTCTACCCGCTTACCCGCAAGGATAAAAGGGTATTGGCAAAGGCCGGGGCTATAAAAAATGCTTTTGCACAGATTATACAGCAACGCAGGCAGGGTGATAAACTGCATAACGATCTGCTGGATATGTTGCTTCAGTCCAGGTATGAAGATACCGGCGAGCCTATGGCGGATGAGCAGGTAATAGACGAACTGCTGGTATTTATGTTTGCCGGGCATGAAACAACGGCTAACACTCTTTCATGGCTGTTGTACCTGCTGTCAATAAATAAGCCTGTAATGGATGAGTTTGCTGTGATGGTTGGTAAAATGGATATTTATGACAGTCACAAAAGCGATTACCTTAATGCAGTGATTAACGAGGCAATGCGTTTGTATCCTGCTGCCTGGCTTACAGACAGGGTTGCCTTATCGGACGATGGATTTGGCGAATATAGCTATCCTAAAGGCACTATTATTATTTCATTCTTTTACGGAGCACACCGTAATTTAAATAATTGGGAAGATGCCGATGTGTTTAACCCCCGCCGTTTTTTGGATGAAAATGGAAAACTTAAAAAAATCAAAGAATTTTTCCCTTTTGGCGCCGGGCCAAGGCTTTGTATAGGTAACAATTTTGCCATGGCTGAAATGTGCTTCTTCCTATGTCGCTTCCTTCAATCTTTTTCAATCAGCCCTACGGGCCAGGTGCCTTTACTTAAGCCTTTAATCACTCTTCGGCCTGATAAAATATTGCTTAATATCCAACGGAAAAAATAGCAACGCAAAATATATTGTGATAATATATATATGAATATTTTTTACTATTCTACCTTAATTTTTTAATAAAGGGTGGTTAAAACGTGTATAAAATGAATAATGTGTATAAAAAATGTACAAATCATTCATTTTTTTTAAATAATTTTGGACTCGATTATTTTTTTCTAAAGTCTTCAATTGTTGCCCATGCAGAAACAGTCTTTTCAAAAGATTGCCCCCTTTTTAGTGCTCTTACTTGTAGCAATCGCCAGCATTTTTATTCCGTCGGCTTCATTATTTAACGATGGCGGTAAATACAACCCCGCGGATATAGCCTGGATGATTGTTGCCACGGCGTTGGTTTTTTTGATGACACCTGCACTCGCCTTTTTTTATGGCGGTATGGTTCACAGGAAAAACGTTTTGTCAACCATGATAAAAAGCCTTATTGCTGCAGGCATTGTTAGCGTGTTATGGGTTGTGGTTGGTTTTAGCCTGGCTTTTGGAGATTCGGTGCATGGTATTATTGGTAATCCTTCAACACATTTATTTTTTAAAAACGTGGCCTCCGGCGCGCCATGGAGCCTTGCGCCTACCATACCTCTTTCGTTATTTGCGCTGTTTCAGTTAATGTTTGCGGTAATTACCCCCGGCCTGGTGGTGGGCGCTGTTGCTGAGCGTATCAGGTTTACCGCCTATGTGCTTTTTACGGTATTATTTAGTTTACTGGTATATTGCCCTTTGGCACACTGGAGCTGGCACCCCGATGGTTTTTTGGCTAAGATGGGGGCCCTGGATTTTGCCGGGGGAACGGTAGTGCACATTTCAGCGGGCTGCGCAGCACTTGCAGGTGCCCTGGTGTTAAAACGCAGGCAGGTGCATATTGCGCAAAAAGAGATTCCGCCTGCGAATATACCTTATGTGCTTATCGGTACAGGCTTGCTCTGGTTTGGCTGGTTTGGGTTTAATGCTGGCTCTGCGGGTGCTGCTAATTCGCTGTCTGTCTCCGCCTTCGCTACCACCAATACTGCTGCCGCTGCTGCTGGTTTGTCATGGATGTTTTTTGATGTTATGAAAGGCAAAAAGCCGTCCGTTCTTGGCTTTTGCATAGGGGCGGTAGTGGGCCTGGTGGCTATTACGCCTGCTTCCGGCTACGTTGCTGTTCCGCAAAGCATATTTATCGGGGTGGTGGCTGCTATTATCTCAAATGTAGCAGTATATTATAAGTCAAAGTCAACGCTGGATGATACGCTGGATGTATTTCCCTGCCACGGCCTTGGTGGCATGGTAGGTATGATTATGACAGGTATTTTTGCCACAAAATCAGTTAACCCGGCAGGCAATGATGGCTTATGGTATGGAAACCCGGTCTTCTTTTTTACACAATTAAAAGCCCTGGTAATTGTGGTGGCATTTAGCTTTACTGTTTCTTTTCTCATCTTTAAGTTTATAAATTTCATACTCCCGCTTCGTGTTAGCGAAGAAGAAGAAAATGTCGGTCTTGATGAAAGCCAGCATGATGAAAAGTACATGCAGGGTACTTTATTAGTTACCACTGAAAGTCACACATATAATATGATTTCGCGGCCGGAATAAACTTTCTCCACTCTATTGCATAGGCATTCGTAAGAATGCCTTTTTTTATTATATTAATTTTTATAATTATATAATAGATTATTCAAAATACTCATTTTATTAAATTTTATTAAACCCGGTAATTGCCTGTCCGCATTTGTATGTGAATATGTTCACCCTTTTCCCAAGTAATTTACTCATTCATATCGCTTTAGTAGTCAACTAATTGACTCGACTTATAAAAATATTGTGTAAAAAATACTCATTTACTTATACACATTAAAAAAAATTAAATATAAAAAAATCTATTGTTTTTATTTTTTTGGTGAATATATTTGAATTAATAAATCGCATTATTAAAAAAACGTATTCGTATTTTGAAATACATTTAGATAACTGATAATGGAGAAATCTAATATTTGAAAGAGCGATTTTCTAAATTTCCTATGACATTCTACCAACACTAACGTTTGCTGATTTTAGGGGTTACAACAAGGTTACTCTTAGATTAACCGTATGAAAAGGGCGTCACTTTTTTAAACAAATATTTATTTACCCCTTTAAAATCGAACACTAAATGCTAAAGAAAACTTTTTTAAGTGTGTCATTGCTCGCGGGCTATGTATTTTCATTTGCACAGGATTCAACCAAAGCGGCTGCTACCCCACCCCCGGTAACCATCACGGGTTCGGTTGACGTTTATTACCGTGCCAATTTAAGTGCTCCAACGGGCGCTAACAACAACTACACCAGCTTTACAAATTCAAACAACTCATTTGAACTTGGCATGGCAAGCCTGAGGGCCGACCATAGCTTTGGAAAAGCAAGCGCTACTGTTGACTTGGGCTTTGGCAGAAGGGCAGAAGAATTTGCCTATGCTAACACAAGCTACCCAAGTTTATTTGCTGTTAAGCAGGCATTTGTTAGCTACGCTATTTCTGACAATTTTAAACTTACCATGGGTAAATGGGGAACGCATATAGGCTATGAAGTGCTGGATGCATACCTTAACAGGAACTACAGTATGGATTATATGTTTTCATACGGCCCATTTTCTCACACAGGTATTAAGGCCGATATAGGCTTGGGTGGCGTAAGCACTTTAATGCTGGGTATTGCTAATCCAACTGACAATGTAACAACCACTTCTGGTACTAAATACATTATTGGCCAGTTTGGTACGGGTTCTAAGAATGGAAAGGTTAAGGCATACCTGAACTACCAGGGAGCTAACTGGGGCAGCGGCGGCAGCGTAAACCAGCTTGACCTTGTGGTTACTGCTACTGTTACCGATAAATTCAGTCTTGGTTATAACGGTACTGACTATATGTTTAAGCCAAAAGGCGGTTCGTCAGAAAGCTGGTGGGGTTCTGCATTATACCTTAATGTTGATCCAACAACCAATTTTGGCATGACACTCAGAGGCGAATATTTTAGTGATAAAGATGGTATAATCGGCAGCGGTACCCCAACATTTATGGACGGCAGCGTATTTGACGCAACCCTTTCATTTATCTGCAAAGTTGGTAACCTGGCCATTATTCCTGAATTGAGGCTTGACAATGGGTCTAAGGAAATTTTTACCAAGAGCGATGGCACTGCTTCAAAAAGCACATTTACTGCATTACTTGCTGCAACATATCATTTTTAAACAATCCAATACTTAAAAAATAAATAATTAATTCTAAAACTAAAACCTCACCACATCATGACTGTAAGCCACTTTTTTAAAAGAGGAATTGCATCGGGAAGCAAAGGCTTTTTCCCGTTTCTGCTAAAGAAAGTTCCTGTACTTGTTATGCTGGCAATTGTTACATTATGCAGCATTACAACATTCGCGCAAGACCCCGGCGGCGGTTCAACAGGTACTATTAAAGACCTGGGGATTGATACCGTAGCTGCTACCAAAGACACCACAGTAAATGCAGTTGTATCTGCAGTTAATACAATAGGCAATGCCAGCGGGCATAATAAAATTGCTATTAACATTATGTGGACCCTGATTACGGGTTTTCTTGTAATGTTTATGCAGGCTGGTTTCGCCATGGTTGAAACAGGTTTTACCCAAAAGAAAAATGTTGCCCATACCATGGCCATGAACTTTATGGTATATGGTATTGGTATGCTTGGTTTCTGGATTTGCGGTTTCGCCTTTATGTTTGGGGGTGCACTTAACCCCGCAGCGTTGGGCGGTGGTGTAGCGTCCAGCCATGAGATTGTTGTTCATCTCTTTGGAAAAGATTGGGGCCTAATCGGTATGGCAGGTTTCTTCCTTAAGAGTGACGTATATGATGTTGGGGTATTTACCCTGTTCCTGTTCCAGATGGTGTTTATGGACACTACGGCCACAATACCAACGGGTTCAATGGCTGAAAGGTGGTCATTCAAATCTTTCATCATATTCGGGTTCTTTATTTCCATGGTAGTATATCCACTGTTCGGTAACTGGGTATGGGGCGGTGGCTGGTTGTCTGCATTAGGCACTAACTTTGGCCTGGGCCACGGTCATGTTGACTTTGCAGGCTCTTCAGTGGTACACGAGGTGGGTGGTGTTGCCGCGCTTGCCGGTGCCATTTGTATCGGGCCACGTGTAGGCAAGTATGGACCTAACGGCGAGGTAAACACTATTCCGGGACACAATATTCCCATGGCTATAGTGGGCACCTTTATCTTGGCTTTTGGCTGGTTTGGCTTTAACCCCGGCTCTACGCTGGCGGGTACTGACCTGAGAATAAGCGTTATTGCGGTTAATACTATGCTGGCAAGCGCGGCCGGCGCTTTTGCTGCATTAATGTATATGTATATTAAAGGGTCAAAACCAGACCCGGGTATGCTGTGTAATGGTATGCTTGCCGGCCTTGTGGCTATTACCGCACCCTGCGCATTTGTTAATTCAATTTCAGCGGTAATAATTGGTATAGTTTCTGGCCTTTTGGTAATTGGCGTATATAACCTGCTGGACAGCAAGCTTAAGATAGATGACCCCGTTGGCGCTTTTGCAGTACATGGTGCTAATGGTATTTGGGGTGTTCTGTCGTTAGGTTTATTTGCAGACGGCACTTATGGTGATGGCTGGAACGGTGTTTCCGGCACTGTAAAAGGATTATTCTACGGTGATGGCGGTCAATTTGTAGCTGAGTTAATAGGTGCAGCTACCTGTTTCATAGTAGTATTTATTTTAATGTATGGTTGGTTTAAATTCTCTAATTTAATATTTAAACTCAGGGTACCTGAAGCCGATGAGGTAGCAGGCCTTGACATACCTGAAATGGGTGTGCACGGATACGTTGATTAACTGGCACTTGTAATTGCACATGATTGATGAATAAATTAAAGCCTTCCCATTTTTGGGAGGGCTTTAATTTATATTAATATTTTAAATATGTGTATAATTCAATTAAGATAGTGCGTTATTTTTTGTATTTTTACGCATTAATACAGCTATTTGGCAAGGTTTAATTATATGTTAATTATTGTTATATGAGTAGTGTTAAACAGAAACCTTATAAAATATTTACCCCCATCAGGGATTTCTTAAGCAGTAGCTACGCCACTGGCGTAATACTTATTGGTTGCACTGCCTTATCTCTTTTGCTCTCAAATATTAGCGTCACACAGGGATATTTAAATTTTTGGCACTATTCAATACCACATACAATAGGTTCAATAAACCTGCCTGAAAACCCGCTTAGCCTGGTGAACGATGTTTTGATGACCTTTTTTTTCTTTTTAGTTGGACTGGAAATTAAGCGCGAATTACAGGTAGGAGAGCTTGCTTCATTAAAGCGTTCAATGCTGCCGGTAATAGCAGCCTTTGGCGGAATGGTATGCCCGGCAATTATTTTCGCCATTTTTAATGTTAATACGCCCTACCAGCATGGCTGGGGAATACCTATGGCTACTGATATTGCTTTTTCGTTAGGTGTTCTGTCCCTATTGGGCAAAAAGGTACCGGTTCAATTGAAAATATTTTTGATGGCGCTGGCAATTATAGATGACCTTGGCGCGGTAGTAACTATTGCCATATTCTACACCAAATCCCTTAACCTTATCTATTTTGGTATTGCCGCCCTTGCAGTTGTAACTGTAATGCTGTTTAATAAATTCAAGGTAAAAAATCCCTACCTGTACTTGCTGCCTGCAGTAGTGCTGTGGTACTCTTTGTTTAATTCCGGCATACATCCAACAATCTCCGGTGTAATTATGGCTTTCAGTATGCCGCTGATTAAGCTTGAGAAGATTGAGCACATGCATAAAATACCGGTGAACTATATAATAATGCCATTGTTCGCCCTGGCGAATACGGCCATTATATTGCCTTCAAATTTTAACGGTGCATTTACTTCAACCATAAGCTATGGGATAATATTGGGGTTAGTAATTGGTAAGCCTGTTGGCATATTTTCATTTTCATGGGCAGCTACCAAACTGGGTATTGCAGCACTGCCTTCAAAAAGCACCTACAAGCAACTGCTCGGTATGGGTATTTTAGGTGGCATTGGTTTTACAATGTCTATTTTTACTTCCACACTGTCTTATAACAGCGACTCGCTGCAAATAATTTCGAAGATTTCTATTATTGCAGCGTCGTTTGTATCGGGGGTAGTGGGTTATATGTATGTTGCGAGATTTAAACCTGCTACAGTTGAGCATACCCGGGAAGCTGAAATTGACAATACCGGGTTAACTGAAGAATCTGTATTAGTTGCCTGATAAACCGCTAATTACTGACATAAAAAAGGAGTTGAAATTTTCAACTCCTTTTCTTTTTAATGCAACAGGCGATATTGCTAATATTGTTTGAATAAATGGATAATGTTTAAGTCGTTTAATATTAAAATCAACCCGAACAATGTAAAAATTGAACTGAGAATTAAAACAGTGCGTGTATATGTTTTAAAATACCTGCCCCATGCTACAAAACGCTCAGGGTTGGCCGGGTCATAGAGAACGGTAACTTTTGTACCCTTTGTAATTCTTGCAGATAAAATACTGTCCTCTGATAATCTTGATATCGTTTTTTGATCGGCCGTTGTAAAACGTATTACCGGTATATTTAATGTGGTTCTTTTTTGCTTCCTCGCCTCAAACCCGTCAACCACTCCGTCTGTTTTTTCGCCATTTTTTAACTCCCTGTATTTTGTAAGCATTTGCCATACAATAAAAAATAATGCTGACCCCATTATTACAATAATTATGTGTGTTGCCATTTATAACGGTTTAAAATTGCGTAATTCGTGCTTTTTATTTGTTGTTTTAAAGCAGAGACTTGTTCAGGAGATTAGCGTTTTCAATAGTCCGGTAAAACTCAGGCGTTGTTGACAGCGCCTTTAATGCTTCCATGTGATTCGCGTGGTGCATATCTGTACCGACAAGGCTTACCATGTTTTTTTCAAACAGTTTTTCAGCGATTGTTTTCACTGGTTTCCCGTAGTAGCCAATTAAAGACAAAAGATTTACCTGCAGTAAGCACCCCAAATCAACCGCTCTTTCATATTTTTCAAAATTGGCGTGATAAAACATATAGCGCTCGGGGTGGGCCAATATAGGCTGATATCCTTTAACTCTTAGCGAAAATAGCATCTGCTCAAAATTTGGCGATGGAGCGATGTATGACATCTCAACTAATATGTAATTCTTGCCAAAAGTTAATAAGGGCCTGCCACTGTTTACCAATTCCTCCATATCTGTATCAATCATATACTCTGCCGCTGCCTCTATAGTTACGGGAATATCATTTTTCTTTACGGCAGAGCGGACTAAATCAAGTTTAGGAAGAATAGTTTCCGGCTTATTTGGATAGAGTTCTGCAAAAATATGTGGTGTGCAAATTAGTTTGCTGTATCCCAATTCATGCAATTCGCGCACAAAGCTTATTGTTGTTTCTAAATCCTTCAAACCATCATCAAGGCCGGGCAGCAAGTGGCTATGCATATCTACGCCAACGCCGGAAAGATCAGGGGTTACTTTTTTCTTTTTGAAAAATGAAAACATGTGCAAATGTAAGACATAGAAGTTTAAAGAGAGGAGGATACAGTATTATTAAGTGAGAGGCTTTGGTCAAATAATTCGTATACCGAGTTATTGCTGATATATTCAGGAACAATGCGTTTCATCTGCCGTACTACGTCGGTGTCATTAAAATCCGCAGCTATTGTGAGTAAAATATTTATTTCGGCGGAAATTTTTTTGTAATCCTGCTCAATGGTTTTGGCAATAACTATTTTTTTGTTGGGGGTAGGCATTACTTCTTCTTCTTTATTTAGCAGTTCTTCAAAAAGCTTTTCGCCCGGTCTCAATCCCGTAAAAATTATCTCTATATCCTTACCAGGTTCAAATCCCTTTAGTCGTATCATCTTTTTAGCCAAGTCAAGAATCTTTACAGGTTCTCCCATGTCAAAAAGCAGTACCTCCCCACCGTTTCCAATGGTTATTGCCTCAAGCACGAGAGAGCAGGCTTCAGCAATCGTCATAAAATAACGAATTATTTCGGGGTGTGTTACGGTTACCGGCCCTCCGTTATTAATTTGCTCCTGGAACCGCGGAATAACAGAGCCATTGGAGGCAAGCACATTTCCAAAACGGGTGGTGATAAACTTAGTTTTTGGCCTTGACACCGGAAGGGTATAAACCCCGTCATCCTCCTTTGTGTGGTAAAATTCCTTGTTATGCAGGGAGTGGCAGTACATTTCCGCTATACGTTTTGAAGCGCCCATTACATTGGTTGGGTTAATTGCTTTGTCAGTTGAGACAAACAAAAAGCGTTCTACGCCATATTTTACTGAAAGATCTGCCACAACCTTGGTGCCAAGTACATTATTACGCACAGCCCCTGATGGGTGATTTTCCATAACCGGCACGTGCTTGTAGGCAGCCGCGTGAAAAACGATATTTGGCTCATAAGTTTGAAAAAGCAACTCCATTGCGTTTTCATCTTTAACATCAGCCAGGTATGTTTTTAACCTGTTGCCTATATTGAATTTTTGCTGTAATTCATATTCAAGATCGTGGAGGCCGGTTTCCGTCTGATCATTTACTATCAGTGCTTCCGGGTTCATAAAGGCTATTTGCCTTGCTAATTCAGAACCAATGGAGCCGGCTGCACCTGTAATTAACACTCTTTTTTCTCTGAGAAAATTTGTTACTGCGTTATTGCGCAGTTGTATTGCGGGCCTGCCCAGCAATTCCTCAATTTTTACCCCCTGAAACTGGCTCAGGTTTAGCTGGCCGTGTATCCATGTTTTAACAGGAGGTATGTTCATTACTTTAACGTGCCGTTCGAGACACTCATCAACCACTTTGTTTTTGATTTGAATGTCAATATTCAGCCTTGTAAAAAATAAATACTCAACATGAAATTCTTCAATAATCGCAGCAAGGCCGCGATAAGAGTGAATGCGGATATTATCAATTGTTTTGCCGGCAAGTTTTTCATCATCGTCAACAAAAGCCACCACCTTGTATTTACTGTTAGAAATGGTATATATCATTTTTTGCAGCAGGGAACCATTTAATTCTGCACCATATATTATTACGTTAACCGCATCACTATCGGCTGAACTGGCCTTGTAGATGCTTTTAACTAATATTCTGTAACCCGCAATAAGAAAAGAGGCAATAAAGAAAAAAACAAGCAGGGCGGAGTTAGCTATGATAGGAGTGTGACCGGAAAGTTTTGTAGTTAGATTTATTAAAAGAATAACCAAAAACGTGAAGAAAATAGAAAAAATAGAACGGATGGACTCGTGAAATTCTGAGAACCTGATTATGCCATCATACGTTTTGAATATAAAAAAGAACACAGAACTAATAACACCTACAATAATAATATCATTACCAAGCTTTGTTATATCAGTTTGAAGGATGTTGAAATTTCTTAATATCAGGTTAGCGAAAGTAATAGAGCTAATGCAAATTGCCAGGTCAAAAAAGAATATAAGCCATTTTGGCGCAATTCTGTTTTGCAGCAAAAACTTTCTGAATTCGAGAATAGGTATAGCTTTTTTGTAGGCTATTTTCACAAATAAAGTTTGTTACGGGTACTGAATCTTCAACGAAATAAACACACAATTTTCACATGGAAAATTTGTGGTTTTTATGGATTAAAAACTGTCAAAATCGTCCTAAAGATAATAAAAAAATAGCTTTTTAACCCCTTATTAGAAATATAATGTTTATTTAAGGCTATTTTGGCGGGCATGATTTCTTTAATGTAAAATTTTTCAGGCTCGTTTGACGAAGCTAGCAACTCATTTTCGTTGCGGTACGTAAGTGATGCATAGTCCGTAATGCCTGGTTTTACGCTTAATACAAATAATTCTTCGGGCTTATACATGTCAACAAACTTTCTTAATTCGGGCCTTGGCCCTACCAAACTCATCTCACCTTTCAGTACATTAAAAAGCTGCGGCAACTCGTCAACCTTAAATTTTCTTAAAAAAAAGCCAATGCTTGTTATACGGTTATCCCGGCTGCCTACTGTAAGCGAACCCTGGCTTGACGCATTTACACGCATCGTTCTAAACTTATAAATATTAAAATTTTTATTGTTTTTGCCTACTCTTTCCTGCACAAATATTATAGGCCCCCTGGAAGTGGCTTTTATTATTACGGCGATGATAATTAAAAAAGGGGATAATATTACCAATACTATTATTGAAATAAGTATGTCAAAAAAGCGCGTTCCGTCCATTCTGCGTTTTTTAAATAACCTTATTTACGGCTTCAATAACGGTGTGGGCGACTAATTTGCACTGGCTGCCGGTTAATTGCGGGTAAACCGGCAAAGAAATTTCACCGGAATACATAAGATATGTTTTGGGGTAGTCAGTAATATTGTAGCCGGCATTTTTAAAAACAGTTAATAGTGGCATGGGTATAAAATGAACGTTTACAGCTACTCCCTGCGCGGTTATAAGCTCAATTATTTCGTCCCGCTGCTCTTCAGTTATATTGTTAATGCGTAATGGGTAAAGGTGGCAGGAAGACGAGCAGCCCTGCTTTTCAAATATTGGGGTAATTGCCCAGGGGTGCGTTGAAAAAGCAGCTGTGTAAGTATTAAAAACCCTCCGCCGTTCTTTTAAAAGCAGGGTATCATATTTACGTACCTGTGCAAGGCCAATAGCCGCCAGTACATCAGGCATATTCATTTTAAAACCAGGATAAACAATATCGTACCGCCAACCACCTGCTTTTGATTTTGTTAACGCGTCTTTTGTTTGGCCGTTAAGGCTCCATAAACGCAGGGTTTTGTATAATTCGTAATTATCAAAAGGTGCGGGCATACACAGGCAAATAACACCTCCTTCAGCAGTTGTAACATTTTTTACGGCGTGAAATGAAAACACTGTTATGTTGGCCAAAGTACCCGTAACAGTATTATTGTAAACAGCCCCGAAGGAATGCGCCGCATCGGCAAGCAATAACATATGGCCTAATTTTTTTTGAACCTCTGTACGCGGCGCAAATTTTTGTTTTGATTGCCGGATAACATCTTTTATAGCGTCGTAATCACATGGCCACCCTCCTACATCAACTGAAATAACCGCTTTTGTTTTGGGTGTAATAGCCTGCCTTATTTTTTCCGGGTCAATATTAAAGTCGGGGCCTATGTCAACCATTACAGGGGTTGCTCCAATATGCATAACTGCCAGCGCTGTGGCACAATAAGTGTAAGCCGGTACTATTACTTCGTCGCCCCGGGTAACGCCAAACCAATGCAATACAAGCATCATTGCTGATGTTGCTGAGTTTACAGCCAGGGCTTTCTCAACCTGGCAATAGGCAGCAATTTCGTATTCAAGTTGTAATACTTTTGGGCCTGTGGTTATCCAGCCACTGCGTAGAGAGTCAGTCACTTCGGCAATTACATCATCATCAATATATGGGGGTGAAAAGGGAATTTGCATGTGTTGTTAAAGATAGGTAGGATTACGTATAATATGGAAAACTTACTTAAACGGCCATATTTTTTTAGGCTTATGTTGCCGGTATTAGATGCTGCTGAAATATTTTGTTATTTTCATTAAGTATTAAAAACTGTTGTGGAAGTAATGTGCATTTTTTACAGGACTCGATTAGCTGTGTTAATGACGGAATTATTTTTTTGGACACCAATTATTTTTTTAACCACTAAACCATTTAGCCGGTAATTAACACTTTGTGCTGCTTTTTTACCTAATTTAATATAGTAACCTTGCATTTTAGTTTTAGATTATACTATGTATTTGCTCATTTCCAGTGTTTGTGCATGTTCCTTCGCTATAAACCAACCCTGGCGTGTATATGCCCGTATGGCGCGAATGTTATTTTTTTTTACAGAGAGCGCAAGCTTATATATATTGAAATTTATTGCCCTGGCTTCAAACTCATGCATAAGTAATTGAAACACCCCTGAACCACGATGTTGAGGTTGCACTCCTATAACAACCAGCCCTACTCGTTTTTCAAACGCGTCAACAGGTGTAACACTTTGGTTACCTTTTTTGGGGGAAAATATCTTTCTTTTAATATTTTTAAAAATCAGTGGGTACATATTAATAACTTCGGAATGAAACAAAAGCCATGGATGAAGTACGACGCCCATCAGCGCCTGCCGCATGGTGTATTGCATAATACCACTAGTGGAGCCATCGCCTATGTACTGCGGTACAAATCCTCCGCAGTAGCCGATAATCTCATTATCCCTTAAAACATGAAATAAAAAACGATTAGGGTTTTGAAGAAACCAGTCAAAAGTTTTTTTTGTGTATGCCAAACCCAATTGAGATGACAAGGAAGCTTTAAAACATTGTACGTGGCACCTTGCAATGCCTCCCAAATCTTCTGGCTTGCTGTTAACTACCTGGATCATGTTTGTTTTTGCCGGCTAATACAAAAGCCGGGGTTGCAATTATTAAAACTAGCAGGGCTGGTTGCAGGGCAATTTTTAAGCCATTGTGAACAAGTATCAGGCAGAATAACGCAAAAAAATAAAGAGAGTACTGCCTGAAGACACCCTTGCGCAAAATGACTTCAAAAAAAATATAAACATAAAACGTCCAATAAGTCAAAATGCCAATAATGCCGTGTTCTGCGGCAGCCCGTACAAATTCATTGTGCGCGCCTGACTCAACATCATATAAATGACGCGCTACTATTTCGCGACTGAAATTTCCTGTACCAATGCCAGATAAAGGCTCAGACTTAAAAATCTGGAACCCAATATCAATCAGTATATTTCTGCCCGAGGTGCCGCTCTGTTGATACCTGTCAATAATAAGGCCATTAGTGGTTTGTACAACGAAATAATAAATAATATATGCCGCAGGCAAAAGCATCAGGATTATAAAATAACTGCCGAGGCTTTTACGGTTAAACATTAGGTACAGCATTACTATTATTGCGAAAAAATACAAACCACCCCTTGAAAAAGTAAGCAGCATTACTGAGCCCACAATGACCATGAAAGCGATATTAAGGAAGAAGTCTTTCTTTTCAAGAGGATTAACCATTGATAGAAAAAGGAGAATTACACCCAAGCCAAGGTATGCGCTTAATTGAACTGGCGCCAGGCCGTTGCTGGAACTATAGCTTGAAACATCAGTGTAGACAATTGTACCAAATATGTGGGCTGACATAACAATGCCTGCTACATAAATCCCTGCAATTTTTAGGTTGTTTAAAAAATTATTGAGTACCGAGAGTTTTAAAATGTTAGATGATGCCCAGAAGCTTATGATAAAAAGGTTTACACTATTTAATACATTGATCCTCGCAAAATCGGGCTCTGTGGTTCTGTAGATGTCTACAATTTCTATAAGGGCATAAAGACCTGCGAAAACAAACGAATAGGAATATAGCCGAAGCTTAGTACCCTGTTTTAATAATAAAAGGCTAAAAACTGCCAGGAGGCAATAATCTGCAAAAAGATTTGGTAACGAAGATCGAAACGCCCTGATGTATACTTCTGAATAAAGAAAATAAGGCAAAAAGGTAAAAAGCTGTACTAAATCTCCTTTTAAGGCTATAAGTATTAAATAAAAGCCAAATATTATATCCAGCACCATCATCACAGAGTCAGGTACATAACTGTGCCCGATTATTATACCAGTAAAAAGTGCCAGGCTGTATTTAAAGCCTGTGCTTTTAAAAAGGCCTGCCCTGGCAGGCATGTTATTATTTGTAAAACTCATTGATTTTTTCTACGTAGGAATTTGCCCAGTTTTCTAATGTGTGTGTCCTGGCATAAGCCCTGCCATTCTCAATCAGTGGTATTAATACTGCCTGCATATTGACAACTCTTTTTATTAATTCAAGAAAACTATCCATGTCGGCAACAGAAAATACAAATCCTCTATCGCCATCACCAGTCATTTCACCAGCAAGGGCAACATTATTTAATATGGGTATAACGCCGTGGAAAAAACCTTCTATAGGCACCTTGCCAAAGCCTTCTACCAAAGTAGCCTGTATTAGAAAGTTCGATTGCCTGTAAAGCTGTCTTAATTCAGTGTAATTCTTTTTTCCGCAAATATTGATATTTTCCTTCAGGTTATTTTCCTGAATAAAATTTTCGTATTTTTCTTTTAACTCGCCATCACCCACAATGTACAGGTAAAACGGAAACCCCTGTTGGTGCAGTAGTTTAAAGGCGTCTAATATAAATTGTTGATTTTTGTTACTGTTTAAAGCGCCTACCGTTATAAATACGGGCTTGGTAATACTTTTGGTTGACAACGCTTTGATTCTTTCGGTCACCTGCTCAGTTTCTTCCTCCCACTCATTTAAAGTGTAAGAAGGGCTTATGCCTTTAAAGAGGTGACTTTTTAACTGAGTCACCTTAATGTATATCCAGGCCGGCCCTTTAAAAAAATTTTTCAGCAACCATTTCTGAAAGCGATAAGTAGGCGGTTCGCCGGTATAATTTTGCCATGTGCCCGTATATGTAGCAAATGTTTTGGCCCTCCTAAAACGGAAATAGAAAAAGCCGATAATATTGAGATTGTTTGGAAAGCGGAGATATACAATGTCAGCTTTTTTATTGGCTATACGGAATGCCTGTAACCATGCGGGTATATTGGCGATAAGAACTAATTTTTCGCGTAGTGTATTGCCCCCTACATTTTTTAGAGGCAAAAACTCAATGGATTTGTTAGTGTATGCGGTCGCAACTTTGTTTTTGCTGTATGGGATAAAGGGACAGCAGATTATTGTATGCTGGAACATAGAAGCTAGTGCCTGCATTTGCCTGCAAAAAATATGCACTTCGGTAACTACATTGCCACTTTCATCAAACATGTGAATACAATCAGATATAATGGCCAGCCCTTTAAACTTGTTTTGCATTACTGTTTGTAACCGGTTAAGTAATAAAGCAGTTGCTTGAAGACCGGTATTTTATTTTGATTTTTTAAAACAAATTTGTCACTACTGCTGCAGTAATTCAGGTGCCTGGTTACTGTTCAGCATTTTGCGCGCAATTCTTTTGGCACGGGAAAACTGTATTACCAGTAATGGTGACTTAATAATGGTTAACAGCATACTAAAAAACAGCATTTTACTGTTTCTTTTATACTTATACGGCACGTTGGACATCATAATGCCTATTAGTACCGCATTACGGTAAAGGGCCGCCGGCAGATATTTTTTGAAAAGATAAACAACACTGGGAATAGGTTTTGGGGCAAACCATTTTTTTGGCCTGAAGCCATCCCAACTGCCCATTTCTCTTAACCCCCCACTATTTACTTTTAAATGTATTCTTGATGCGTTTGGATTTGATATACTTCCAAACCCGTTTAAATATGCCCTGTAACCGAACTCCCCATCACCCATGCGTTGCCCGTTAAACTTCTCGTCAAATAAACCAATGCGCCTGAAAACATCTCTTTTTACCATCGCATTACCAGAATCAAACTGGTCTGCCCAGCGGAAATAGCCATAACTGGCAGGAATTTTTTGGCCAACGGCTGCTAACGAGATGCCTGCGGAAATATCCGCGTTAAAAAAATCAAGACATTTAAGATGTTCTGATATCCAGTTTTTGTCAACGCGCGAATCATCGTCAAAAAATAAAAGATATTCAGCATTTGTTGCTTTAACAGCATTGTTACGTGCTGTCCATAATAACTTTTCATTTTGATGACGTGTCTTAATGTTGATGGAAAACTGATTATAAAAGTCGGCGTCATAATTGTCTGATTGATCAAATATCAAAACCTCAAAATTTTTATAATCCTGCTTTTCAAGGTCATGCAGCACATCTTTTAAATACCTGTACCTGTTTAGCGTTGGTATTATTACAGCCACCAATGGTGACGTCGCAATGAGAGTTGACTTGAAAGCTGTATAACTCTCATCAATATATGGATGAGCGAAAACGTCTACTCGTTTGATTTTCGCCGTGGAAACGTAAGCACCAATTTCAGCAAATGGATTTTTTAAGGTTGCAAGCCGGAGCAGCAACGCAAATGTGGCCCAGGGGATTCCCCAGTATTTGCGCACAAATGTGTATTCGTCCTTTAGAACGGGAGGGGGGAGACTATGTAGTTTTTGTATGTCTTCGCCGGAAGATTGCAATAATTTTCCCCGTATGCATAAATTGTAGCCGGCGTCAGCAAGACGTGCTGACAATGTTTCAAAGCGGCTATCCAATAGGTCTGCCGGTATATTTTCTTCACCTGCGTAACATGATGCAAAGCGCCCGGCTGTTTTAGGTAATATGTTTAACTGCCATGCAGGCTGCGTGTACTTAATAAACTTAAATAACAATATTAATTTTTTATAAGACTTTGGTACACTAATTCAAAAATGTCGGCCTGTTTCTCAATTGTAAATTGTTGCAGGATTCTTTTTCTTGCTTCCGTCCCCATTTTCTTGCTTTTTTCTTCATTGGTTATCAGTTGCAAAATATTAGCTGCAAGGGTGGGTGCATCATACACCGCTGCAAGCATGCCGTTTTCCCCATGGCTAATCACTTCCTCCAGTCCGCCACTTTTTGTTGCGACTACAGGTAATTCCATGCTCATTGCTTCTAATACTACGTTTGCAATTCCTTCATATACGCTCGGCAAAAAGAAAACCGAAGCGTTATTATAGGCCGTAATAACTTCCTCTCTTCCTTTTGGGCCTGCAAGGACGACGTGTTGCTGCAATCCCATTTGATGAATATGAAAAATAATTTCTTCCAAACCAGGTCCATCCCCAATAATTGTCCAGGTAAAATTGTGAAATTCCTCTTTCAATATTTTTATCGCCTGCAACCCCGTAAAATAACCTTTTTGAAAGGTAAACCTGCCAATACTTAAAATACTTACAGACTTGCCTTGCTGATACGGTGCAGTTCTTTTAAAAATATCGGTGTCAATTGATGGAAAATTGATAAATATTTTTGATGTATCCCGGCAATAAGGTATTATCGTTTCTTTCATATCAGCAGATACGCAATGAATGGCATTAACTTCAGCAAAAAGCTTTCTGGTATCTGCCTTCCTGTTTTCTGACGCGAGCAATTTGACTTTTTCAGCCGACCCCCTGCAACTCACAATTTTTTTTGCATTGAGTTTTGATAATGCAGGCAAATAAGCAATACCCAGCCCTGAAAACTCGATATGCACAATATCGGGCTTGTATTTATTTATGTAATAGGCCCTTGCCTCGTTAGCAATTAAACCTTTTGCTTTTCTTTTGTTGTTTAAAAAAGTTACCGGGTGCAGCGCCAGGTATTTAATAAATTCTTTTTGCCCAATCTTTATCAGTCTTATGTCTGAGCCGTTCCCGAAGATTTTTTCAAATAGCGTTTTATCAATGGTATTACAAAATACCATTACGGTATGCCCTTTTTTATGCAGGTACATAACCTTATTTGAAATAAAGGTTTCGCTTAAGGCAGGAAAATTTATTGTTACTATGGCTATTGTCAGGCAGAAAGTGTTTTATTGTTCCTGTGATATGCATCCCAGTTAACAAGTGAATAAACAGCCCATATAAACCAACTCCAGTCATTTGTTCCTGTCATGTGCTCAGCTAACAATTCTTCCAGGCTTTGCCTGTTAAACATGACGGCAAGATGCTGCGGCATGTTTAACAGCTTTTCAGTAATATCTTTTTTCAGGTCTCCACGCATCCAGTCATTCATCGGTATTACAAACCCCTTTTTCGGCTTTAATACCAATTGCTCATTTGTTTTATTTATAAGAGATTCTTTTAAATTTATTTTGCCTTGCCCTTTTTTTATGCAATTGCTATAGCCTAAGGCTGCGCTGGCATCCAGCACCTGGTTGCCCAGCAGGGGAACCCTTACCTCAAGGCTGTGATACATGCTTGCACGGTCAACTTTTAGCAAAATTCTTTGCAGGTGCGTGTCCATTTCCAATGTACGAACAAAATTCATATAGTCATCATCATTGCTAAGCTGGTAACCCGCATTTTTAATTTTAGTGTAATAGTAATCTTCTGCAGCATCTTCTGTAAAAATATTTGGCAGCCACCGCAACGCGCCTGTTATAAAAAGGGTGTGATAATAATAGGAGAAGAAATCCTTCTCCTTCCAATGGCGCGAAACAGTAAATGATGCCCTGTTTTTAAATTTTGCTGCCAATATTTTACTCTTTTTTATCAAGGCGCCACCTTTATATAAGTTGATGTTTTTTAATGCTGAAATATTTCTTGGGTAGCCCCAAAACAATTCATCCCCTCCATCTCCACTCAAGGCTACAGTGACTTTTTCCCGCGCGAATTTCGAAAGCATTAAAGTTGGCAGGGAAGAAAAATCTGCAAATGGTTCTGAGAATGCCTTTGTGTTGTCATCGATAAGGTTTAAAAGGTCAGCAGGCGATATAAACCTGCACTGGTGCCGGGTGTTAAAGATGCTTGCAAATTGCAGTGCCGCTTCAGACTCGTCCATCTTGTTATCTTTTATGCCAATAGTAAATGAATTGATAGTTGCTTTTTGATTTGCAAAGTAAGTAACGAGTGTGCTGTCAACCCCACCCGACATAAAAGTTCCTAATGGTACGTCGCTCACCAGTTGGCTTTGCACAGACGAGGCCAGTATTTCATCGAGGTCTTTTATTGCACCTGTTTGCTTTGCTGGGTACGCGTAATATTGGTGAGCATTTATACCGTCTTTATCAACCATATAATAATGGCCGTGAAGCAAAAGGCTGGTATTGGTGACAGCTGCAAGGTTTTCCGGAATATAACCCAGCGAAAGATAAGAGCCGATTGCGCTGACGTTAATATTCTCATTTTTGAAGTATGGGTGATTGATAATATGGTCATACTGTGAACTGTATACGACACCTTTGCCTGAGCTGCCAACATACAATGGCTTAACGCCAACCCTGTCCCTGGCAAGTATTAACGAGTTTTGTTTTGTGTTATAAAATGCGAACGCAAAAATGCCATCCGCTGCTTTGAGTGTTGTCTCCGGTCCCAAATGAATAAGGCTATACAATAAAACTTCAGTATCGCTTGTTGAAATAAACGTTGTTCTATACGGTTGTAATAATTGCCTGAGATGCCCGGTATTATAAATTTCGCCATTAAACGTTATGCAATAGTTACCGCAGTCAGAAAGCATTGGCTGGTTACCCTTAGGGCCTAAATCCCGAATAGCCAGCCGGCAAAATCCCGTTATATAATTCTCCGCATTGTCCCACAAGCATTGCGAATCAGGTCCGCGATGATGCATGGTTACCAGGCAGCGCTGCATAAATCCTTTATGCAAATCCCCACGCTTAAAATTATATGTTCCGGCAATACCGCACATAGTTTAATGCTATCTTCTCATTTTTTTAGCGAATGATAGCAAAGCCCGTGTGATGATGTCTTTAGGTGACGTAGAATATGTGTATGAAACTTTCTTGGTATCCATAGTTGTTTTTTGCGCCCAGGCCCAATCCCCGTCCTGCTGAATTTTAAAATTTGAATATGCAGGATGTTGCATTACTAAGAAATGAAAGATTTCCTTGACATGTGGAAGGGTAAGTTCCGCTTCTGACAGTTGCCTGTGAGTTATGCCATCGGTAACTTCCCTCATTTTTGCGGCGTGTCCGTATGTCCAGTTATAATCATCAAATATTATCCAGCCGTCTTTCTTTAGCAGCTTATCCGCGCAAAAAAAGGCGCTTCCATCTATCGTCCAATTTTTGGGGCCATCAATTATACACAGGTCATATACGGGGTTGCAAATATTATTTTCATCTGTGTTTTTCTTAATATCATTATGTAAAAACCAATTGTAGCCTGTAGGCTCATGATGAATGGAAACATATTTCTCAAGGCCGCATTTAGCAAGCAACTCCTGAATTGCAGGCTTGAATAAACTTTCCGCTTCAGTCAAATCTACCGATGTTAATGTTCCTCCGCCCAGTTCGTCAAGGGCAGCAGCAATAAAGCAACTGGCAACACCGTGCGCAAAACCAAGTTCAAGGCACGACGTAAGTCTATTTTCAATTATGAAATTATAAAGCACTTTCGCATTAGATTCACTTATAAATGGAATACCTTTTACTAACTTGTTTACCTCGGTAAATTTCATGCACTTGATTTTTTGCCGTATTTTATAATAGCTGATTCATATACCTGCCTGAACCTGTTTGCTACAATATCCCATGTGTAGTTTTCAAGGAATTTTTTATGTCCATGTTCACCCATATTATATCTTAAACTATCGCTGCTTATAAGAGCTTCAATCTTTTTTGACAAATCAAGATGGTTGCCGGGGGAAAACAGCAAGCCGTCTTCACCCTGGCTGATTAACGATGCTATAGCGCCGATGTTTGCACCAATGACTGATTTTTTAAAAGCCCATGCTTCAATAAAAACAATACCGAAAGATTCTTCAACTGATGGCAAAACCAATACATCCGTTATGCTTAGTATTTCAGCTTTTTGCTCGTCAGAAATATTTTTTTGCAGCAAAATTTTTTTGTGACCTGCTACAATTGCTTCTAATTGGGCCGAATAAGTGCCTTCTGCGCCGGCGATAACTAACTGAATGTTAGAAAGCCTTTTCTCAAGGTCAAAAAAAGCGTCAATAAGGGTTTTAATACTTTTTGAGATTTCTTGCCTGCCGATGAAAGTTATTATTTTTTTTTCAGCAGCAATCTTGTATTTCAACCTTAATTCTGCCGGTGGCTTTAGGTTGCCTGTATTATCTAATATGTCAGTTGCCGTACCAATCACCTTGATTTTTTCTGCGTCTATGCCTTCCGTAATAAGATAGTCTTTTTCATATTGCGTGTTGGCAATGTAATAGTCCGCTGCAATTATTCTTTTTTTATAGCTTTTAGAAATTGCATTATTATGCAGGTGTAGAGCACCAAACATTACAAATGGTTTAGGACGGGAAATTTTTTTTCGCCAAAGAGGGTAGTCGGCAAATGAATAATGGACAGTCGATGCACAAATAACGTCACAGGGTTCTTTAATAATGGCAGAACGCATGGTGCGTGATATAGGGCCGTATTGAATATTTGTAAAAAAATCTTGCAAAGCCGCGCCAAATATTTTTTTAGTTAGTTTGCCTAATATCTTGAACGGCACTTTATGTGCCGACATAAACCCAAATCGTTTGACCGTTATGCCATTAATTATTTCATTACCCTGGGGAATTTTTTTAAACTCCCGACGATGCGGGCCGTAATATGAATTGGTTGTTATTACTGTTACATCGTCATTATATGTTTTCTTAAGATATTCTGATATTTTTTGAATCATATATTGTGAGCCACCGCGGGAGGGAAAGTAATTCTGTGTAATGTGCAGTATCTTCATATAAAATTATACTCCTGCTTAAAGTTCTCTATCCCAAGCATATATGCATCCCTGTATTTTTTTACAATTGCAGGCCAACTGTAATTTGCAAATGCTTTTTGATAACCATATTCACCCAATGTTTGGCGATAGTTTTCATTGTTTGCCAAAATGCCTATTTTTTGCAAAAGATCATCGACATCTCCGGCAGAAAAAAGCAGTCCATCGTGCCCATCAGCTACTAGCGACGCAGTTGCTCCCATACTTGTAGCAATAACTGGCTTTTTGCAGGCCCAGGCTTCAAGTAACACTACTCCAAACGATTCACTTTGAGAGGCAAGAACAAAAATATCAAGCGAATGATATAATACCGGCTTCATGCTGTCGTCAAAATCTTCTATTAAAATAATGGGGAGTTTTTCTTCCTGTATTATTTTCTTTACTGATGCCACGTAATCTGTTGTGCCACCTGCCAATAACAACTTTGCATTTTTATTTTCTTTAAACAGGTTGCGAAAGGCATCTATTAATATCGCAACGCCTTTGCCTTTTACAAGCCTGCCTATAAAGCCTATCACTATATCAGTAGGTTTTATATCGTGTTTTTTTTTAAAACTGGTTATGTCTTCGTTGTTAGCTGCAAATGCGGGTATATTAATGCCAGTTCCAATATTTACTATTTTATACGGCTTCACACCGTAGCCAATCATCTCATTGCGCTCAAATTCAGTATTAGCTATATAGCAATCGCACGCCCGGGCTTTTAATAGCGAAGGGTCATTGGCATTATCAATTTTTTTATGCAGATGTATAGCACCATATAAAACAAAGGGTTTAGGTTTACCCTTTTTAAAGCGCCATATAGGGTAATTGCAAAAATTATAACCAATAGTAGTGGCCATAATAACATCTGCTTCAGCGCGCGCCATCATATTATTAATGCCTGGGCTGTCAAGTGTATACGGCAATGTGCCTATCCGCTCCGGAAGCTTTAAACCTGTTGATTTTATCAACGCTTTGTTAGTAAATTTTATCAGTGGATAGTGCCACCTGTTAAACGGCAGGCGATTAACTTTAACGCCATTGATAATTTCATAGGCTGGTGTTATTTTTTGAAAGAGTTTTGATTCAGGCACAAAAAGCGAATTTGTTGTACAGACAGAAACCTCATCACCATAATATTCAACAAGCTTTTCCGATACATGTTTCATGGTGTATTGCGGCCCCCCTTTAGACGGGTAATAATTTTGACATACGTGCAATATCTTCATCAGCCTAACAGTTGCTTTAACCTTGCTATTACCCTTTCAGTTGATTTGCCATCAGTATAAGTTGCAATTTCTTTTACACAATCCTGGCACCTGGCATTATAATCAGCTGGGTTCTGTAGCGCGTTTTTTATAAGTGATATTAGTTTTTGCCTGCTGTGTGCGAAGTTTAATGCGCCGCTGTTTATGATAGGCTGGTAATGTTCCTGGTGGTATATGGCTCTTAAAAATGGCTCCGCATCTTTATTTACTTCATCATAATAAGGGGCAATTTGCGGCTTGTTAAATACGCTCCCGTCAATCGCCATAGTAGAACATAAGTTTACGTGTACGTCACTATATTTTAGTGTTGAGATAAGACGGCGCTCATCTTCGTCGCTGTAGTTATTGTGATCAAGCCTGCCTTTTGCGGGCGCCTTGTAATCATAAAAGAGGTATGGCGAATTACCGATGTGGTTTTTCCATCGCTCAATAGAATCCAACGGGTGACACCTGAAGAGGATAATTGTATCTTGGTCAATTTCATTTTTTTCGAGCGCATCAACAATATGCTTTACATATTGGGGCTCATTGGGAATAAGATGTGCAGACCCGCCCGCATATAATATGATTTTTTTTCCTTGCGGCAGCGCCAATTTTTCGAGCCAGCCGTTATATGACCAACAGTAATCGTTGTTATAATGAAAGTCAAATTGTGGCGCGCCGGTAATATATATCTTTTCTTTTTCCTTTAACCAAGGATTTATTCTTTCCAGCTCTGCTTTGTTGTATTTGTTCCACACAAGATATCTGTCGAAAAAAATGGCCGGCCATCCGCGCTTTGTTACATTATCAAAAGAGTGAATAGAGGCCACAAGAGTGGCATTTTTTTCTTTTAAAATCCTGGCAACCAATTCAACTTCTTGTAAAAAAGGGGTTACTGTAAATATACCTTCAGCTTCTAGTGCTGCAACCCATGACACATACTTGCTGTAAACACCCTCGTTCAGCAACTTGATATTTTCTTCTGCAACCAGTCGCTTTATATATGAAGGGTTGAATTTCAATTTAAGCGATAATATTTTTTCTCTTATTGTCTGCTTTACAACTGCTTTCCTCGGCTTGAAAACGAAGGAATATTTTTTTTGTATATCAGTACTTGGGGAACGCAACCTGAAATATTGATACCAATAATTAATCTTTAACCGCGCACCCTTGTAATTGTTGCTTACGACGTAGCCAGGCATAATGTGCGCTTCAATTCCGGCGGCTTGTAGTTCTTCCAAAAGATCTGGCTGTTCCCACAATAAAATGACCACAGGCTCGCAAAATGCAACCATTTGTTTCAGCATGCCCGTGCGTATAATGTGTATTAGTGAACCCTGGCCAACAATGGGAATTAGAATTCTTTTTTTTCTCAAGTGTTTATTTTTTCCTGCCGTTTAACATAAATGGCACGCTTGCCGCTGCAAACTTTAGAAAGGTTAGCCGGCCTGTTTTAAAAAATGCACGCAGGCCATAAAAAAAATTGCTTTTAAACTTATTGTAATAGAGATTTTTTATGCAAAATAAAAGCCGCTCAATATATATTTCTTTAAATTCTTTCCTGTTGTCATAACTTGTTATGTACACAAAGTACTGGTTAATGAAGTACTTTATCCTGGAGGATGAGTTGATAAGAGAACTGCTGTGAACGCGGTAGTTAACCAACTTTTCATCCAGGTAGCAGAATTTAAAAAAGCGGGATGCTCTTAAATAAAAATCATGGTCTTCATAAAAAACCTTTTCATTAAAACATTTTAATTTGTCAAGAACTTCCTTTCTGAAAATAATGCTGGCAGAGGTGATAAATGGTTTTTTTATCATCTCCTTGTAAACATAGCCACTATAAACCTTGTGGCCTCTTGTTTCAATAATTCCCCTGTCGTCTATAAAATCACCTTTTTCGTTTATCCTGCTCATGTTGGTGTAAACAACGCCGTAATCGATCGGCAATTCGGCAAATTTGCCCATTATCTTGCTTACTGAATCAATTGTTAAAATGTCATCACATCCTATTTGCTTAACAAAGCTTCCTTTTATGTAAGGGATTGCCCGGTTGAGGTTTTTTGTTATGCCTGCATTTTTGTTATTATTTAGAAATATAGCGTGGGGATATTGCGTTTTTACCCAGGTACTTATTATTTCTTTTGTCCGGTCTTTAGACCCATCATCAGAGATAATTAACTGGATGTTGGGATAGGTTTGATTTTTGATGCTGTTCAATGTAGCTTCTACATACTCCTCCTGGTTATACGAGATAGCAATAATGGAAACCAATGGATAGGCAGACTGCATGATACCAGCTATATGTTTAAGTGATTTTTTACTGCTTTTGACCAATGTGATGAGGTTAATGTTGAGTTATAGTAATACGTCTGCTCCTCATTAAGATTATCCGTGTCTTCGTACCACGGCAAATGTTTTACCACGAATGGATAAGTCGTCCTGATTGCTTCCATGGCGGAGGCCGGCCCAAAACAGCCCTTTCGGTATAATGCAAAGGTTGTATCAATTTGCGCTTTAATCGCGTATTTTTCCAACCGTCTGCCTTTTCTAAGCACACTTGCCTCCCAATTAACCACTTTATTTTTAAAGGCGTAACTATTTGGCAAGTCGTCAGTTTTTAATCCAAAACCCGCTTTACCTATCTGCTTATACTTGTGCAAAAGAAAATAAAAAAAAGTCATAAAGTCATCAGGGCATTTGTCAATAATTTCCAAATCACTGTCTGTATAAACGTAATAGCCATCTTTAAAGTCGTTGATAATATTTGTTTCCCAAATGGCGCAATAGCCAGCGTTTTTATTTAGCCGGTATACTTTATAAGGTGCAATTTCATAATAGGCCAGTAGCGGGGGATAATCCGAATCATTATCTATAATGTATAGGTTCTTATAACCTTTATTTTCCAGGGAACTGATTAGCCGCTTTAAATAGGTAAGCCTGTTCCTGTTATTAATAATGATTGGAATGGAGTAGCAAAATGCCTCGTGCTTGCGTTTAAAATTTTTATAGGCAAAAAGTGTGGTAAGATACCTCGCAGTACAATAACTCCAATGTTTTAGCTGCCTTGCTGGTTTAATTATTGTTAATATAATATTGGGAATAGCCAACCTGTAATGATTTAAAGAACTTGAGCCGCCGGTGCCTTGTGTTTTTTTATTACTCTTGCCACCTTTGTTTTCGCTGCTTTCTGTATATAAAGCAAAAGGCTTTTTTTGTCAATACCCCTGGTTAAAAGTGCTTTGCCGGTTATAAAAGCTGCAACGCAATAAAACTGTGCAAACTTTAAAAGTGATGGGTTGTTGAACAGCAAATATATTTCCTCAGCAAGTTTTTCCGAACGTATGTTGAACAGTGATCTTATATAATGTTTCTTTATTCGCATGGCATTTTTCTTTTGTAATTCCGCCTTTACCGAAGATGTCTGCATCTCATGCGACCGGTATTTTAATAAAGGTTGTGGTATGTTGCCAATATTACATTTTTCAAGTAACCTTGTCCAGAACTCGTAGTCCTCAGAAGGATAATATTCTTCCTTATAAAACTCTTCCAGTTGCAGCAGGCATTTTTTGTCAAGCATTACTGCCGGGTGTGCAAGAGGAGTGCCTTTTATGGCATGCCATTTTATTTTTCCGGGCAGGGTTGGATATTTTATAATTTTTATGTCTCCTGCCTGTTCTGCAAAAACAGTAATATAAGAACCAACAATTTTTACGGAAGGGTTTTGTCGCAGGTATTTAACCTGCTCCTCAAACCGTTGTGGTAGTGAAATATCATCAGCATCCATACGTGCAATGTACTTGCCCCTGGCTAACTGCAGGCCATGGTTTAAATGTTTAAGATAACCTGTGTTAACAGGGCTGTCTATAATTTTTATACGGCTGTCATTGTAGCTTTTAATTATGTCCAGGCTATTGTCAGTTGATGCATCATTAAATATCAGGAACTCGAAATCTCCTTGCGACTGGCCTAATATACTTTCAATGGAAGCGCGTAAATAATTGCCTGCATTGTATACTGGCATTATAACTGATATAAGCGGCAGTTTTTGCATTAGGCTAGTGTAGCAGTGATTTTTATGATTCTTTCCTGAAAGAGTGCTTTAACCTTTTTAAAAATGCGGCAATGCGATATGCGCGCGATGATTTAATGGCCCTTATTTGTTTGGGGTAATATTCAAGCAGCCATTTTTGCGCTATATATTTATTTTTGCCTGAATAATCAGCCAGTACTTTAAGAAACTCAGTCCAATCATCGTTTTTCATCAACGCTTTAAGATGATTTTCCTGGTTTTTATTTAATTGCTTTTGTAATATTTGCTTAACATCCGAACTAAAATCTTCCTGCAAAAGATAAGAAAGCAGCAGCACCATTTTCTCCAGCCGTTTTAAACCTTCGGTTGAAGACCAAATGCCGCCGTCGTGTATTCTATAAACCGCCATTGGCTCGGGAAAATATTTTATAAGTCCGTGTCTTGCGTTAAGCATGTGCAATACATAGTCGCCTGCGGGCGCGTTATAAATCCACGAAGGGAAACTAGTAAATAAATTATTTCGAAAAACAACAGAAGGCGTAACAATAAAATTGGCGGTAGCGAGATTTTCTATTGTAAAAGTGTGTTCTTCTTCTGCTTTTTGTTGGTATGGTAATACCAGAATGTCATTTCTTAGCTCGTATGTTCGGTGAAAACACAGGGCATAATTTGAATTAGCTTCTAGAAAATCTACCTGTTTTTGCAGTTTATGTTTGTCGCACCAATAGTCATCTCCTTCGCATAATGCAATATATTTACCGGAACAAGCTTTTAACGTTCGAACGAAATTTGCCATCATGCCTATATTTTTTTCACTCGTCAAAAGCTTTATCGTACCTGAATTGTTTTTTGCATATTCTGCACAAATGGCGCCAGTGCCGTCGTTACTGCAATCATCACCAATTATAATTTCAACGGGACAATTTGTTTGCTGCATTAAAATACCTTCGATGGCATTTGCAATAAATTTCTCCTGATTATAAGTTATGCAGCAAATACTTACTTTCACTTTGGTATTCTTTTAGCTGGTACTCCGGCAACAACAGTGTTATCATCAACGTTACGGTTTACAAGGGCCGACGCACCAACAATGGCATTTTCACCAATTACTATTTTCGGCAATATTGAGGTATTGGTTGCAATAAATGCGCCGTCTTTCACTTTGGCATTGCCAGCAAGTACAGCACCCGGGCCTATTTCCACAAAATTACCGATAGTACATTCATGGGTTAATAGTGCGCCCGTGTTTATAAGGCAACCTTTACCCATTGACACGCCAGCTTCTATTACAGTACCATGTAAAATAACACAGCCTTCACTTATCTCTGCGAAGTTGCTTACGTTCGCCTTCGGAGAAGTAAATGATGTCAATATACCTCCAAGTTTTTGAAATTTCTCTGCCAGTTGTTTTCTTTTAGCGGGGATGCCTATGCAAATAACAAATCTATTGTCAATTAACAATTCGTTTATTACCGCTTCCTCCGTGTTAATTATCTTAAAATTATTTTTTAAAATATCACGATCTACAGGCATATCTGCCCATAAAACAATATTGTGGCCGCACGAAAGTAGGTCATCAATCATTTGTAAGACAAGGCCGCCGGCCCCAACAATAAGCATGTCAATTATTTTGCACTCTTAATAGCACCCTTGCAATCATTCTCTGGTCTGCCGACTTCATGTCGTGAAATAGTGGCAGGCACAATATTCTTGATGCGATAGATTCTGATATAGGACAACTCTTATATTCAACATACCCCAACGTATTAAGTGATGGATAAAAATAACGCCTTGGGTATACATATTGAAGATTAAGGCTTTCAATACTTTTTAACAACGCAACTTCTGATTCAAAAACAATGGGAAAATATGCATAATTAAAATCAGAGCCTGGAGTTAAATTTAAGAATTGCACTTTTAAGCCTTTTAGTAAATCTATATAATGTAGCCATTGTTCTTTGCGTCTTGACAGAATATTATCAATATACTTAAGATTGCAAAGACCCATTGCCGCGTGAAATTCAGAGTTTTTTGCATTAATGCCTGCGCCATCAAATGTAACCGGAGAGGTGTGCCCAAAATTTCTGAATAGCGACAGCGTTTTTAATAATTCTGGATTCATAGTAAATACTGCGCCGCCTTCAATAGTATGAAACAGCTTGGTAGCGTGAAAACTGGTTGTACTAATATCGCCATATTCAAATATGCTTCTGCCATTTATTTTTGTACCAAAGCAATGAGCCGCGTCATAAATAATTTTCAGATTATATTTGTCGGCAATAGCTTTAATGGCTATAACATCGCATGGGTTGCCAAATACGTGGGTCGCCAAAATAGCGCTTGTAGCCGGGGTTATAGCTTCTTCAATTTTATTAGGGTCTATATTAAAGGTCCTTTCACTAATATCAACAAAAACTGGCTTGCAGTTCTCCCATATAAGTGAGGAAGTAGTTGCAACATAAGAAAAAGGTGTTGTAATAATTTCTCCTTTTAATTTAAGCGCCTTAATAGCCATTTGTATTGCGATAGTGCCATTATTCAGAAAAAGCATGTGTGGAATATTCAGATATTCCTTTAAGCTTAATTCTAGGTCATTTACAAGAGGGCCATTATTGGTTAACCATGCCCGTTCAAAAATATCAGCTACATGTCTCTGATATTCTTCTATTGGGGGCAAAAAGGCTTTTGTAACATTAATCATATTTATTTAATCATAGCATTTATAAACTCAATTCTTGGTGCCACCTGCATATTAGTATTAAAAAGAGATGTCAACTTTTTATTTCCGGCCAGTGCAACATTTCTTATAGCATAAGGGTTGTTTAGTAACAGCGTTATTTTAGTAATTATGGAATATGGGTTGCTTTCAATGTAAAAAAAGTCACTGTCGTCTTTAAATCCTGGGCAGATATTATCACCCGTCGGATCTGCTGTCATCATTGCTGCACCAAACAACCCTGCTTCAATTACAGCCGCAGTAGGAAAGCCATCAAAAGAGCCAACCCCGAGAATATTGGATTTTACGGGAGACAAAATAAAATCTATATCCATGTAAAATTCCTTAAACCAATCAAAATAGCGATATCCATAAAAGAAAATACTTGTTTCCTCAACCGGATATATCATATCCTCTGCAGAAAAGCCTCCAACAACGTGAAAACGAATAAAACTGTATAGTTTTGATAAGTATGACGCTACTTTGCAAAATATTTCAAAGCCTTTGTCTATACCAAAGCGAGAATATTTGGCAGCTACAAAGCAAATGTCCAATGTATCCTTTCCGGCTTTGTAATATTTTTTTTCTGTGGTAACGCTATAATTTTCAATCTCCATCGGACTCCCATATATAAATTTAACTTTTGCTGGGTCAAAATTCAATCTTTCCAAAATATAATCGTACACGCTTTGCTGGGTAACAAATACACCCTTAAACAGGGGGGTATTTTTAATCTCAGTCAAAAATGATTCACAATTTTTATCGTACAATTTAAAACCCCCTCCGGGGTAAAGTGTAAAGGCGAAGGGTATTTTATGAAAATTGAGCAGTGGATATATTTGCAATAGGTTATTATAAAAGAGGCAATAAGCCAATCTTGTATTAATATTTATTTTTTCGGGCTGATTAATTAAAGTTATTGAGTCAATACTTATTTGTGAGCCGTATTTTTTTATAAACTTTATTTTATCTGTTTCAATGTCCTGATACCGTAACACGCCTTTTGTCTCATAGGAATTTAGTAAGCATACTAATAGTGAATCGGGAATTTTTTTTAAATAAGTCACGATTTCCGCACACCGCCAAGAGCCTAACAGATTTGGCAGAAAATCATCAAAAATTATCAGAGAATTTTGCTGAGCTGAGTCATAAAAAAAATGATTAATGTTCAGCGTCATTGAATTACTTGTAGATTGTTTTGCAAGCCCTAACGATTTTCTTAGTCGCTTAATCATTTTCTTATAGTAATACATTTTACTTTATTTTATCAACTTGCCATTTTGTTTGTGGCCGTAGTACCCCACCCCAATACCCATAATAATTAGACGTATCAACATTGTTCGCATGCATTTCTACCATAATAATGCTTTCCAATTCTGTCAAAACTGTTCGCCCATTTTCTACAAGAAGTATATTGAAATAATAATTTCCTGAATTAAATAAATTTGCAGGTATCGTAAGCCGCCCTTTATATGTGCCGGCCGCATGCGGGTGTAGTGAATATTTTTTTTCAGAGCTGGGAGTTGAGAAAGCATACACGCCTTTTGCATCAAAGACAGACACAGATAAATTTAATACCCTATTGTCTTTTTTGTTTACATAAGTAATCTCGATCGTGATTTCATTTTCAATACCCGCTACACCAGCTATTACCCCATTTACTAGTAACGCAACATCTGTTATAAATGAGTATTTATCATCTCGTGTATCAGCTTCTGTAAAGTGCACTTCGCTGCTGCGGGAGCCCTCAAGATAAGTTGCTATGCAAGTTGTAACATCGGCTGTAAGCTTTACCATGCCGTTTTTTAGCAAAAGGCCTTTGTTGCAAATTTGGCTTATTGCCTGCAGGTTGTGGCTTACAAATAAAATTGTTCGGCCTTCTTTGTTACTTACATCCTTCATTTTGCCAAGGCATTTTTTTTGAAATTCTGCGTCACCTACAGCAAGCACCTCGTCAACTATCAGTATTTCCGGTTCAAGATGAGCGGCAACTGCAAACGCAAGCCGTACGTACATGCCGCTGCTGTATCTTTTTACTGGTGTATCAATGTACCGCTCAACACCGGCAAAATCAACTATTTCATCAAATTTTGATGTTATTTCTTTTTTTGTCATCCCCAAAATAGCTCCGTTCAGGTAAATGTTGTCGCGGCCGGAAAGGTCAGGATGAAACCCCGTACCAACCTCCAGTAGTGATGCAATTCTTCCTTTTATTTTTATCTCACCGGTTGTTGGGGCTGTAACTTTTGAGAGTAGTTTTAGCAGCGTTGATTTGCCCGCACCATTTCTGCCTATTATACCTAAAACCTCGCCCTGTTTCACCTCGAAATTTATGCCTTGTAGCGCCCATACATACTCGCTTGTGCCTTTTTTTGTACGGTCATTCTCCTGGCCAATTTTTAAGTAGGGGTCTTCTTTTCCCCGCACTAAATGCCACCACCTATTTATGTCCTGGTTAAGACTTTTCCTTCCTACCTGGCCCAGGCGGTACTGCTTTGAAATGTTTTCAACTTTTATTATTGTATTACTCATTGGTTAAACCGTGTCCATGAAAGTTCTTTCTACTTTTGAGAATATTAGTATACCGATAAAAAGGGTAAATAGGGTAAATGCACAACTGTATATAAACCAACCCACACTTATTGTTCCTTCTCCTAAAATGGCATACCTAAAACCCTCAATAAGAGACGATAGGGGATTGGATAGCAGGAGAGTTTGATATTGTGGGTGTTTTAGCGCGACATATTTAAAAGGATACGGTACTGGTGATATATACATCATCAACTGCATGCCGAATGTTACTAACACCGTAAAATCCCTGTACTTGGTCGTGACTGATGATATTATTATTCCTCCGCCCAGCCCTAAGCCTGCCATAGCAAGTATGATTACCGGTAGCAACAGAAGGTGCGGGCCAAAATGATATGAAAAATAAGGGTAAGAATTTTTATCGATAAATAGAAAGTACAGAATAACTATAACCAGTAAACATAATTGAATACCAAATTTTACCATATTGGATATGATGACCGATATTGGTAAAACAAGCCTGGGAAAATAAACCTTTCCAAATATAGATGCATTAGCTACAAAAACACCGGAGGTTGCCGTAAAGCAGGTTGAAAAATAATTCCATATTGTTATGCTGCTCATGTAAAACACAGGTGGGGGGACAGGTTTTGTATCAATGCCGGCAACCTTATTAAAAACAAAAAAGAAAACAATTGTGGTAAAAATGGGTTGTATAACATACCAAACCGGGCCCAATACTGTTTGCTTATATTGGGCGGCCATATCACGTTTTACAAAAAGCAGCACCAGGTCTCTGTAGTGCCATACCTCACGCAGCTTTATGTCAAGTAGTTTTTTGCGAGGCGTTATTACCTCCGTCCAGTTGTTGTTATCAATTATTGGTATTCCGGGCATATAAGGCTAATGCTATAAAATATCTGTAAATAATTTTTGTTTTTCTATGTTCCAGAATTGCTCAGTTTGTAAAATTCCTGATAACAGAACGTTACTTTTTCCGGCGCCAAATAACTGTTTAGCACCAATTTTTTTGGTTTTGGCCTTATGTATTGCGGCTAATATTTCGCTGGTTAAAGCCGCACAGTGAATAATGTCAGGATTGTTACTCCGCTTATTTTGCCTTGTACCTACATTTATAGTGGGTATGCCATAAAACGGCGCTTCCCTTATGCCGGCGCTGCTGTTGCCAATAATAAACTGCGAATTCTTTATGAGTGTCAAGAATGATTCAAAGCGTATTGACGGGAACACCTTAAAGCTTTTGTTATCATGAATGTTCCGTATTTGTTGCATTATAAATTCGGCGCCCTTGTCATTATTGGGAAACAAAGCAATATAATTCAGGCCTGATTTTTTGAGTGCAGCGAAATAATTTTTCGCCTGCTGTTCAAGGGTTTCGATTTCTGTTGTAACAGGGTGAAAAAGTGAGATGGCATATTCTTCAAAGGAAACTTTATAATGCTTTTTAACAGATGCCAGCGAAGGTAGCTTGTGTGACGACATTACATCTATATCCGGGGAGCCGATGACATATATGTTTGATTCAATTTCACCCATCTGTGTTAATCTTTTTTTGGCATCCTCGTTGGCAACAAAATGGGTGTGGCTGAGTTTTGATACTGCGTGCCTGAATAATTCATCAATCGTGCCTGACAATTCACCCCCTTCAATGTGCGCCACCAGTATGTTATTGATTGAGCCGACACAGGCGCCCGCCAGGGCTTCAACTCTGTCACCATGCACAATTATTAAGTCGGGCTTTACCAGGTGAATATAACTTGCAAACCCCTGTATGGTGCGGCCAAGCGTCATGTCCATTACAGAGTCGCTATCGTGATTGATGAATTTGAAAATATTGGGATAACCATATGATTCAATTTCTTTAATGGTAAAGCCGTATTTTTCATCCATGTGCATGCCTGTCGCAAAAATGTGCACTTCAAATCTTGCATTGTTGTTTAGTATCTCAATAAGGGATTTCAGCTTGCCAAAATCTGCGCGTGTACCCGTGAGAAACACAATTTTTTTCTTCATCAAACTATATCCTCCCAATGTATTTGTTCGTCGGCAGCAATATTTTTACCCGCAGTTCTGCCAAGTATATTATGATAATGTTCTGCCAAAATGCCGCCTTTACCGGGCCTTTTTACCCAAATATTTTGTGCTGTAAAAACTTCATTTTTATTTATTGGCTTAATAGTGCATACGGTAGCAAACGCAAAATCAATAGTCACCTGTTCTTCAGGTGCGGGGCCTTTATGCCCGCCCCTTTGCCGGGCAATAATTTTTGAGCCTTTAATTAAGTCAGCACAGGCTTTCGCATCCATAGAGCAAATAATATCCGGCCCGGGCCTTTCGATGCTATCAGTAAAATGCCGTTCTAGTATTGATGCGCCCAGTGCTACAGCGCCAAAACATGCATGGTTTGATAACGTATGGTCTGATAGGCCTACTACTGCTTTTGGAAAATAATGTTGTAGTTCAGACATTGCACCCAGGCGTACCAGGTTATCAGGGGTAGGGTAGAGGTTTGTGGTATGAAGCAAAGCGTAAGGAATTTTGTTGTCTTCAAAAATTTTTACCGCTTTAGCAATGCTTTCAATCGTATTCATCCCGGTACTTAGAATAACAGGCTTACCAAATGACGCAATATGATGCAATAGCGGATAGTTATTGCATTCACCACTTCCTATTTTATAAGCGGGAATACCCCAACTGTGCAGCCTGTTTGCTGCTGCCCGGCTGAAAGGTGTGCTTATGAATATCATACCGTTGCTTTCAACGTAGTTCTTTAAAGCAAGTTCATCTTCCTCTTTCAGTGCGCAACGGCGCATTATTTCGTAAATACTAATATCTGCATTGCCGGGGATAGCCTTTTTTGCAGCGCTGCTCATTTCATCTTCAACAATGTGGGTTTGATGCTTTACAACTTCCACACCTGCTTCTTTTGCAGCATCCACCATTAGCCTGGCTACCTCAAGGCTGCCTTCATGGTTAATGCCAATTTCAGCAATAACCAATGGCTCAAATTCATATCCAATCTTTCTGCCTGCTATTTCAAAAAAAGGATGCATTTTTTTTTAAGTGGTTCCTATAGTGTACAAAAAAAATAGCAGATAGTTTCAACTTTATTTCTACCATGCCGTCCATCCTCCGTCAACAATTAAATTGTGGCCTACAACGTGGCTGCTTGCATCGCTGGCCAAATAAACTACAGCCCCACGCAATTCAGTCTTATCACTCATTCTGCCAATGGGATTTAACTTTTCAAATCTCTCTAAAAAGAGGCCATGATGCCCGTTAAAAATACCCCCAGGCGTTATTGAGTTTACGCGCACCCCCTTAGATGCCCATAGTGTGGCTACGTATTTGGTCAGGCCAATAACGCCATGTTTACTTACAGAATAAGCCACCGGCTGCGATATACCCGTACCTGGGTAAATATTATGATTGGGACTTACAACGCCGTATAACGAAGCCAGGTTTATAATTGAACCCTTGCCCTGTTTTAACATTTGCCTGCCGGCTACCTGGCAGCCTAGAAATGTACCTGTAAGGTTTACGTTGATGATAGCGTTCCAGTCTTCAACCGGGAAATCCTCGAAGCTTGCGTCGAAATTGGCGCTTTTGCTTTGATTAGTAAAGCCAGCATTGTTAATCAATACATCAATACTTCCATATTCAGCGGTTACCTCCTCAACCAGAAATTGCCAGCTTTCTTTTGAAGTTACGTTGCAATATTTTGCAATGGTATTTATTCCCTGCTGTTGTAGTGCTGCTACTGCTGCATTACACTTTTCTTCGTTAAAATCAGCCAGTATAACAGTAGCGCCGTACATGTTCAGCGCAATGGCATGTTCCGATGCCAGCAAACCCGCTCCCCCGGTTACAATGGCTGTTTTGCCTGAGAGATCAAATAAATCATTTTTTGCCATCGCGGTAATCCATTAAAAATTCAACCAGTTTAAAGTCCGTCTCCGTATCTATATCAATTGCCCGTTCTCTTGGAATCGGGTGAATTTTACATACAGCCTGGCTCCAATGGTTAACAGAATAAAGTGTTTGCTTTTTAATTACGTACGCTGCCGGTGAAAGACTGTAGACAGCCGGCGCATCCTGCCTGCGTACTATTGGGGTTACAGGCTGCTTTACAATGTGCGCAAAGCCTTCACTATCCAGTTCCATCATATTAAAATACGGGTTGCGCTCAGGTTCATAGCCAGTAATTATTACACCTGCTTCAGCATTGCAACTGGCAGTTGTTATTGCACCATCAATGTCCTCTGTTGTTTTTAAAGGCACGGTAACATCCATATCAACAAGATATTCGACCTCCCTTCCTGTTAGTTTTTCATATGTTTCAAGCGCATGAATAAAAACCGGCCATTTTGAAGCCGTATCACTGGCCAGGTCCGCAGGCCTCATTATTATCGTTGTAATGCCGGCAAGTTTTGCTTCGTTAGCAATAACATCGCTATCGGTTGATACAATAACATCATCCAATAATTTACTTGCCAGCGCAGTTTCAACAGTATATGCTAACAGCGGTTTACCCTTCAGATTACGAATGTTTTTTCCCTTCACACCCTTGGATCCCCCCCGGCAACAGATTGTACCTAAAATAAACAAGTATTAATTTTTTAAAGCTTCCGGGTTTATCATACAACCCGCAGCCGCCGAATATTTTGCCGCCTCAACAATGCATAAGCTTTGTAACGCGCCCTGTAAACCAGTAAGCCTGTCATCCGTTTTATCTTCCAGGAAATGCTGAACAATCTTCTTAAAGCGGTCATTTCGTTCAAACTCATGGTATGTGTACTCGCCTGCCAGGCCTTTTACTGTTAGCCACGATACTTTTTTTTCAGCAATGTTGCAGGTTATGCTGCCGTGTGTGCCTGTTATAATAAAATGGCGCACAAGTGATGGCTGTAAATAATCCAGGTGAACTGAGCCGATACTTCCATTTTTGAATTTCAGTAATACTTCGGCACACTCTTCAGTTTCAATTTCAAGAACGCCGGTGTTTATATGCATGCCTGCCACGGTGTCAACAGGGCCATTTAGCCAGCACAGGTAATCAAACTCGTGTATAATGTCTAATAATACGCCGCCCCCCGTCTCTTCGCGAGCACTCATGCCCTTTCGATGATCTTCATGCGGCCGCCACCGCGGCAGGTATTGGCCTACAAATGCATTTACCGAGACCGTTTTGCCAATAACCTGTTGCTGCAATAATTCCCGCACTTTTTGAATTCCGGGGTCGAAATGAAGGTCATATCCAACAGCAATATTGTTTTTATACGAAGCGGCCAGCGTAAGCACAGCGGAAATGTTTTTTGTTGTATTGCTTAATGGCTTTTCAATATAAATATTTTGTACCTTTTTTGTAAGCAGCAGTTCCAGGTTATTGACATGATGAGAAGTAGGTGTGCACACGAAAGCTGTGTCGTACATATCTTTTTCGAATGCAGTTTCTATTGTTTTGTAGGCTACTGCCAGTGTTTCAAACTTTTCAGGTAAAGGCGACCTTGTTACGACCGAAATATCCGTATAGCCTAACTCAATAAGGTTACCCAAGTGCCTTTTGCCTATGGAACCCAAACCTATTAAAAGAATTTTCAAGCTGCTTATTTGGCTGTTAATGCAACAAAAGTTGAGGGAAACTCCACCACCATAACCTGGCCAAGGCTTTCAAGCCTTACATATATCTTCTTGTTTCCGGCAGCACGTAAAACGGTACCGGTATTGTCCATGAATATGCCTTGTTTTATTACAACTTTATCATTTTCCCGGAATGACTGGAGGGGGAGAATCGATATAGTTGAATTTTTTTCCAGGAGGTATGAACGGATTAGCTCAATTTCCTCGTTTTTGATGATAGCCGGTTTGCCAAGGTAATGCACGAAGTTTATTACACCATCTGTTTGTAAAACACTCAGGCGCTCATCGTCGGCGATGTTTACAAATACGTAAGATCTGAAAAGGGGCTCCTCAATAATTTTTTTACGGTCACTCCATTTCTTTTCCACCTTTTGCAAAGGGCACCAGCTAATAATACCTTTTTTTGTAAGTATACCATCAACTTTCTTTTCCCATCGTGGTTTGGTGTAAGCTGCAAACCAATTTCTTTCTTCTTTCATTTTATGCAAAGCTCCGCCATCTTACTCCCATAACGAGCAAAAAGCCGATACCTTATTTTATAAAAACTTATCTTTTAAAAATCTTATTCAGCAAACCTTTCAGGCCCCCGCGTTGTTCTTCTGTATAATATCCCCCCCCATAATGATAACCATAACCATAACTGTAACCATAACCATAACCGTAGCCGTAACCAAGGCCAGCCGACGCAATTATACCGTTTATGATTATGCATAAGCGGTTAAACTTCTTTTCAGCATATAATTTTTCAATATACTTAATAGTTGTTTTATATGAATATTTATGCCTGATAATAAACATTGTTATATCTACTGACTGTGCTACAATAAATGCATCTGCCACAAGTCCAACTGGTGAAGAGTCAATTACCACATAATCATATTTTCCCTTTATTGTTTTCAGCAATTCACTGAACCTGTCACTCATGATCAATTCAGTAGGGTTTGGCGGAATGGGGCCAGATAGAATAACATCGACATTGTTGACGCCAGGAACCCTTGTGATTATCTCCCGCTCGTTTATTCCATCATCAATAAGGTAGTCAGTCAGTCCTTTTTGAGATTGCAAGTCAAGATACTTGGCAAGTTTAGGCTTTCGTAAATCTAATTCCAGCAGTAAAACTTTTCGATCGCTACTAACAAGGCTCCCTGCAAGGTTTAACGATACAAAGCTTTTGCCTTCGCCACTCATAAATGATGTAACAAGGATTGTTTTTGCTTTTTTATCGCTGGCCATATAGTGCAGGTTTGTTCTTATTAACCTAAATTGCTCGGCTAATACACTGCGGCTGTGTGGCGTTACGATGGCATTTTTTTGCCTGGCATTATAAGATAATTCACCAAGCACGGGCGCTCTCGTTCCTTCTTCCACCTCTCGGCGGTCAGCCAGCCTGTTATTGAAAAAGTCCAGCAATAACATAACAATTATCGGCAAAATAATGCCTATCAGTATCGAAAACATCTTTATCTGCGAGGCATTTGGCTTTACCACACCATCGTCATGGGCATAGTCAACAACCCTTGCATCTTCGGTTACTGCAGCCAGGGAGAGTTCAGCATCAGCTTTTTTTTGCAGTAAAAAGGTATATAATTGTTCCTGCACGTCAATTTGCCTTTTTAAATTAACCAATACCCTCTCTTTTTCAGGCAAGCCCGTAAGCAAATCGGAATATAAATTATACTGGTGGTCAATTTGGCCAAGCTTTGTTTCATACCCCGTTTTAATGCTCTGTATGTTTTTTAAGATACTTTGCTTGATGTTAGTTATTTCGGATCGCTGGCGCTCAAGTATAGGATCTTTTTCAGGGCTCATTCTCAATTGAGCGGCGTATTTAATTACATCAGCGTTATATTGGGTAATAAGCAATGTTAATGTAGCTTCGGCAATGCCATTGTTGGAGGGGATAATATCAGTGTAGCTTTTTGAATTTCTTATGTAATCAGCCAGGCCATCTAACAGCTTAATTTCACCTTCTTGCGAAACTTTCTGCTTGTCATAATCGGAAATCTGTGCCAGGTATTGGTTTCCCGCAACTGAGATATCCAGTATTTTGTTGTTACTTTTAAACGAATCAGCAGCTATCTCAAGTGTGTCCAGTTTCTTTTCAACATCATCTACCCTGTCTTTTAAAAATTGGTTCGTTTTTTTTGCAACAATACTTTTATCGGTTTTGCTGGCATTAATAAACGATTCTATCAGTGCATTAACGACGTCAATTGCTTTTTGCGGTACTTCGTCAGTAGTTGATATTGCAAGTATGCCGCCCATATCATGCAGCTTTCGTACGTCAAGGGCGGTTTTTATTGCACTGGCTACAGCTCTTGTAGTTTTTAGTAACAGCGTATAGCCTTTTTCGTTCAGCCTTATTTCAGTATTAGGCAGCACATACGCTTTGTGATTATCAAGCAGGAAAGTGTCTCCATAATTGTAATAAACTTCTTTTTCGCCAGGGGCCTGCAGTGAAAACTTGTTCTTCATTACCATTAGCCTGTACGTGGCTGGTTTAAAATCCATGGTGTCATCAGGCATTAGCTGGATGAACACAGGATTAAGGTTGCCATATGAAGAAGATGAAGCCACACGACCCTGAGCATAAATCTGTATTTGTAAATGCAGCGAATCCACAACATTTTTTGCCAGCGCGTAAGATTGCAAGATGTCAATTTGGTCTTGTATTTCTTTGCTGCCGGGCATTACCCCAAGGTCTCTTATAATATTATAATCAGGTGAAGTGGCTTCGTCATCTTTTATTAATAATTGAGCTGTAATTTTATGCACTTTTGCTGTATACCGGAGATAGAGTGTGGCAATGGAATAACCTACCAGTATTGATATGATAATCCAGGGCAGGAAGCCAACCAGTTTAAATATAAATTTTTTAACATCAAACTGGGCGCCGGCCGTGGTACTCATCACCTCATTGGACTCTGTATCTGCAATCGGGTAGCTCATGTTATTTTTTAAATAATATCAAAACAATTGCTAAAACGCTCGTTATTGTTGCTATAAAGGTAGCGCTGCGTGCAAAGTTTTCTGTTACTGATTTAAGATTTCTCGATTGAACATATATGATGTCATATCTTTTTATATAATAATCAGGTGAGTTCAATATTTGTTTGTCAAGAAGATTCAAGGTGATAATTTCTCTCTTGCCGTTAATATCCCGCAGTATACGTACATTTTCATATCGGCCAAATTCAGTAATATCACCTGCCTGTGCCAGCGCTTCAAAAATACTTAGCTTGTCATTGGTAGAAATATAGTTACCGGGTGATCTTACTTCACCCAGAACTGAATAATGAAAATTGCTGAACTTTACAGACACTATAGGGTCAAGCAAATATTGTTTATAAGCGGCAGTCAGTGTATCCCGCGCCTCGTCGCGGGTTAAACCGGCCATTTTTATTTGTCCTACCTTAGGCAGGGTTATATTACCATCTATAGCAACTGTAAATTGTAAGCCGACGTTTGCCACCCCACCGGCAATACCACCAAAATAGCTGTTGAGATATTGAACAGTTTCCTGGTTTTCTCCGCCTACCCTTATCTCCAGCACATCATTCACCATTATAACAGGCTCCGGAATTTTAAGCGTATCAAGGCTAATTTGCTTCGCTTGGGGCAAGTTGTTAAAATATGTAATATTTTTTGGGCTGATGCAGGATGAAAAAAACAAGATGGAGCAACAAACAACCACTAAACCTGTATAATATTTTCCCATAGTGTATTTTGTACAGTTCATATCCTTTTGTAAACAGGGTACTATTATTTCCGGCGCATGTTAATCTGCTATATTCAAATCGTGTTTTTACCTTACCTGTTAATATACAAATGTATAAATATAACACTTTTAAAATACTTATTTAATGAGAACTTAATTTCTATCTATAAAAAAGCCTCCCTTGGCGGGAGGCTTTTTTATTATGCAATAAAATTGTATTTAATTACGCGCGGTGTTGGTATAGCTTTTATCAGCAATGGAACTTACTATATTGAGGGCTTCGCCGATATAGATATCTGTACGAATTCCCTTTAGCCATTGCTGGTAACGCTCACCTTTGGCTTTATCAGGGTTATTGAAAAACTTGTCCCTGTCAACTTCCACCGGCTGCATATCCAGCGGCGTTGCAAGCTTGCTAACGCTGTCATTCTGCTGAACTTTGTTTTTTACTAACGATTGCTCCTGTTTGTATTTGTCTATATCAAGGTCAAATTCCTTGTCTACATTTTTACTTAGCCAATCGGTATTTGTTTTTATAGTACTGAATGCAGGGCTTTCTGCAACCTGCCGGTCAGCGTTTTGAATAATTCCTGTCCAGTCAAATTCCGGGTTCCACAAGCTGTAGTTTGCCTGCGGTATTTGGTCCCACTTTAATGCGGACGGCTGGTCTTTTTCACGAAACTTAATATAGTCGTATTGATCTGGCAGAATAACATCGGGGGTAACACCTTTTAACTGTGTTGAATTACCATTAATGCGGTAGAATTTTTCAAAAGTAAGTTTAAGTGCGCCGTATTCAGTTGCACCTGTAGTAAGGTCAACCGGTTTGCCTAAAGGAAGATTTTTTTGCACAGTTCCTTTACCATAGGTAGAAGTACTACCTACAATCAGGCCGCGTTTGTAATCCTGTATAGCAGCCGCAAATATTTCTGATGCGGATGCGCTCATTTCATTTACCATTACTGTTAACGGCCCGTCATATAAAACAGACGGCTCATTATCGCTAAGCGTGGTTGGGTTAGCATCCCTGTCACGCACCTGCACCACCGGTCCATTTTTTATAAATAAGCCCACCATTTGAACAACCTCGTACAGCGAACCGCCACCGTTATTGCGCAGGTCAAGCACTAGGCCGTCAATATGCTCTGCTTTAAGTTTCTCAATTTCGTGGGCAACATCTACTGAGCATCTCGCGCCGTTGGGGTTTTCAAAATCTGCATAAAACTCAGGCAGGTATATATAACCAATCTTTTTGTTCCCTGTTTTGGCTACTACGCTTCTTGCAAATGATTCATCCTGCACAATCTCACCTCTTATAATGGGTACAACCTGTATGGTGCCGTCCGGCTTTTTCATCGTAAGCCTTACTTCGGTGCCTTTATTACCGCGTATAATTTTAACCACGTCGGTAACATCATAGCCTGCAATATCTACCGGCTCGGCACTGCCCTGTGCCACTTTAAGAATAATATCGTTTACCTGTATTTTCTGGCTTTTCCATGCCGGGCTGCCCGGTATAAGTGTAGCAATTTTTATTACGTTATCTTCTTCTTTAAGCTGGGCACCAATACCAAAAAAGTGACCGCTCATCTCCTCGTCAAAGCCTCTTTTTTCAACAGGGGGAAAGTATTCCGTGTGCGGGTCCATTAAATCAGTAATGGTATTAACAAAGCTGTTAAACTGCTCTTCTTCTGTAAACTTCAGTTTTATGCGGGTATAAATTTTATTTAACGCATTAAGTGTTTTTGCCCTTGCTTCGCCTTCAAGCTGCGCATTTGTTTTATGGGCAATACTGTCAACGTTCTTGTTTTTATCCCTGTAGTTTAGTAATTCTGAATATTTTTCCAGTGTTAAAAATTTCGTGCGTTTCCTCCATGCTTCTTTCCTGGCTTGTTCGTCTAGGGGATAGTTAAGCTTTTCGCCGTCAAGCTGAGCTGATTCGTCTAAGTTAAAATTGAACGGTTTGGCCAATATTCCTGTATAGTCCGTTATCGCTTCATCAAGCCTTTTTTTGTAAACTGCCCCGGCAGCAGGAAAAAACTGTATAGGTGCGCCGTTTATTTCGTCGTCAATAGTCGTTTCATACTTTTTTAAATCGGTAATATCTTCCTGCAGAAACACATCCTTGTCCGGGTCAAGCGATTGGAGATATTTATCAAACACCTCCTTTGAAAAGGCATCATCAATTGGTTTGGGGCTGTAATGCCTCGCTTCCAGTATTTGCCCTATGCCGGTTAGCAGTCGTTGTTGTTTTGCCAATGTTGGCTCCTCGTCAGTGGTTCTTCCCTTAAAAGCCCAGAAAATTGAGCCGAATAGTACAATCAGCAATAAAGGCAATACTTTTTTGCTCAGCATAATTTTTAAAATTTTGTTAGTCATCAAATCCAAAAATACGCTAAATATTTATTCGTCAATTTACCGTTTGGCCATATTAACAAACGTTTTGTGTAAAAAAAAGGCCTCTGTTTGGCGCTTTTTGTTTGGGTTTCTTAAAAGATATGTTTTGGAGAAATAATGAATTTTATTACTTTTGCCGCCCCAAAACGGAGGTTGTAGCTCAGTTGGTTAGAGCGTCAGATTGTGGCTCTGAAGGCCGTGGGTTCGAATCCCATCAGTCTCCCCGCCTTTTATACAAGCCCGCGGAATTTATCCGCGGGTTTTTTATGCTTTTACCTTTAAATTTCTTTGATGTAACCCTTTTGTATTTTTTTAACATAGGTTGCCTAATAATCTATAACCCTCACCGAATGTTTGTAAAACAAGTTAAAACCTGTCCTCCCTTTGCATTGCAAATGCTGTTGGTTTGCAACATTTTTAAACATTTTCAAATAATAATTTGGCGGCAGGAAACAGATAACTGCTTCTAATCTCAACAAGTGTATGAAACAATTTTTACTTAGCGCTGCATTAGGTTTTTTAACGGTGGTTACCAGCTTTGCACAGTTTCCAGGCGGTGGGCAGGGCAGGCCGGGTGGCGCTAACAGGCAAAACATGAATATCGGTCATTTTTATGGCCGTGTGATAGATAGCAAAACGAATAAAGGCATTGATGGCGCAACCGTTCAGCTTATAGGCAACAGGTTTGATACGGCAACAAAAAAAATGTCACAGGCCGTAATTGCTACTGTACTTTCATCACCCCACGGGGACTTCAGCCTTGAAAACCTTTCCCTCTTTGGCAATTATAAACTGCATATATCTGTAGTTGGGTATGCAGACTATTCTCAGAATATTACATTCGGAATTAAATTCGGAGGCGGGCAAGGGGGCAATAACTCAGGCCAAAACCAGCAGGACAGGATGCAGCAGGTGATGAGCATGGCCGACAAAGACCTTGGAAATATTAAAATTGTTGCAACCGATGCAACCCTTGCAGCCGTTACTGTTACAGCAACAAAACCATTTTTTGAGATGGGCGTTGACCGGAAGATATTTAATGTTGATAAGAACATTGTAAGCACCGGGCAAACTGCCACAGAGGTAATGAAACAGATACCATCGCTAAACGTGGATATTGACGGCAATGTAACCATGCGTAATGCCACACCACAATTATTTATTGATGGAAGGCCAACTACCCTGACCTTGGACCAGATACCTGCAGACCTGATTGACAGGGTGGAATTGATAACAAACCCTTCAGCCAAATATGATGCATCAGGCGGGGGCGCCGGTATATTGAATTTGGTATTAAAGAAAAATATTAAAAAAGGGTATAATGGCGGTATAAGGGCCGGCATTGATTCGCGCGGTAAGTTTAACGGTGGTCTTGACCTTAACTACAGGCATGGTAAGATAAACTTCTTTATTAACGGCATGCTTCGGCAACGGCTAACGAAATATACCAATACAACCGTAAAGAATGATTATTTTAATAACAGCCATTCAGATTCAGTATATACACAAGACAATGGCCAGAACACCGGCGGTTTCGGTTTTTTAAGGGGCGGGTTTGACTATTTTATGGATAACCGCAACACCCTGTCATTTACCGTAAATTACAATAAAGGGCAGTTTACCACGGCAGACACGCAATCGCCTATTGATAGTATAAAATATGCTGCAGGCAGCAGTTCGTACAGCAGCCGTGTTAATGCATCTGACGCTCATTTTGAGAACTTTGGTTCACAGTTAAGCTTCAAACACAATTTTACTAAAAACGGTCACGATATTACAGCCGATATAAATTATAACTCAAGTGATAACAAAAACACGGGCAATAACATTACTAATACATATTTAATTAATATGTACCAGCCCGAATACTCATTTTTCCAAAATACTATTGGTTCCGGCACCAACCGTTTTTTGACTATCCAGTCTGACTATGAAAACCCTATTACCGAAAATGCCAAGCTTGAAACAGGGGTACGTGCAGCCATACGCAACTTTACCAATGTAAGCGATATATCCACCTCGTATGCAGCCGGCGCCCCGCTTACAAAGCAGCCACTGCTCAGCAGTGATTATAAGTTTACCGACCAGGTGTATGCTGCCTACGTTAATTACTCATTTAAAGGAAAGAAATGGAATTACCAGGCGGGCCTGCGTGCTGAAAGCAGTAATTACAAGGGCACCAACAACCTTGGTAACGATACCACCTTTAAGGTTGAATACCCGGTTAGCTTGTTTCCCAGCGCATTTATTACCTATAAGATGACTGACCGCAGCGATTTGCAGGTCAACTATTCCCGCAGGATAAACAGGCCAAACTTCTTCCAGTTACTGCCATCCCGCGACCTGACCGATATTCAAAACCCGAGGAAAGGCAACCCCGATTTAAAACCTGAATTTACCAACTCGTTTGAGGTGTCGTATGATAAATCCTATGCGCACAGCTCCAACTTCCTGGCTACGGCTTATATGCGGTACACTACCGGCTTAATTACCAGTTACTATTACAGGGACATAAGCCCCACCAACCCATCGGATTCTGTACTCTATACTACTTATATAAACGCCAACAGCAGCATGAGTTACGGGCTTGAACTTACTGACAGGACAACCATTTTAAAAATATGGGATATGTCGCTTAATGTAAACCTGTACGATTCAAAAATAACTGTAAAAGCCAGTGACAAAACCAATACCGGGGATATTAATAATGAAAGAGTTAGCTGGTTTGCCAAGCTGAACAATAACTTCAAGCTGCCTAAAAAAATATCCATCCAGTTCTCAGGTAACTACCAGGCTAAAACCGTTTTGCCCCAGGGCGGTGGCCAGGGCAGGGGTGGTGGCTTTTTTGGTGGCCCTACCGGTTCGGCACAGGGCTATTCCTATCCCTTTTACAGCTTTGACATGGCAGTGAAAAAAGACTGGCAGTGGAAAGGTGGTAACTCAGCCTCCGTAACCATCAGCATGAATGACATTTTCAGAACAGCCTTGTATAAAACATATTCAGCCGCCAGCGGCGATGTGGCTTTTGACCAAATAACCGAACGCCGGCGCGACCCGCAAATATTACGTATTAACTTAAGCTACCGCTTTGGTAAGGTGGATGCCGACTTGTTTAAACGCAGAAATAACACACAACAACAGGATAATAGCGGTGGAGATATGATGGGTGGAGGAATACAATAATAATTCCGCTGGTGAAAAATTATTCAGCCTTTTACAAACATTTAATAAAAAGCCGCAACTTGCGGCTTTTTATTTTAAGGGTTTAAACTTTTTTACATCCCCGCAGTTTAATAATAATTTACTATGAAGAATTTTTTTGCTGCATTTGCTGTATTGATGGTGGTGGCAGGCCGCGCCCAAACTACGCAGGAAACGATTACTTACAATGTACAGGTTGAAAACTCCCCCGCGGCAGCTTTATTAGGCGATATGCACATGATTTTATATTATAAAAACGGCAAATCGCTGTTTGACATGAGTTCGCCTGTTTATTCAATGAAAACATTGGTAACAGATACGGGCACCCTTATGCTGATGAATACCATGGGCCAGAAGTTTTTTATGAAGCAGCCGGTAGCGTCACCCGATTCTGCTGATTCAGCCCGGCCAGATATACAATATGTAGATGAAACAAAAGAAATAGCCGGTTACCCCTGCAAGAAAGCCCTGGTAAAAATGCCCGGCGTTGATACTGCCGTTTTTTGGTATTGCGAAACCCTGCCGGTTGTTGGGTTTGGCAAGGATGCCGCTGTGTTAAAGGCGCTGAAGGGAATGCCGCTGGAATACCAGATGAATACAGGGCAAATGGTGATGAAATTAACCGCCCAAAAAGTGTCAACAACCAATATCCCCGAATCTACCTTTGAAATCTCAACAGAAGGTTACTCCCCGGTGGACGATAAGATGCTGGGTGGAATGATGCAGAAATAATTGGTTAACCGGAGACTCACTGGCTTGTATCGCCGGCTAATAATTGACCGGGGTGGCTAACTGCAGTAAAAGCATAAAATATTTGCTTTTGTGCGTTTTATTTATTTTATTACCTTTGCCGCCCTATGCATTTTGAAGTATTGTATCCAATTGAGTTTACCAATAGCGGCGGGCAACATACAGATGAAAAACATTTTCCTGTAATTTATTGATAAGTAATGTGTTGTAGTCCCAACATGAGCCGGGACAACGCAACCGCAGCGCTATTATTATACAAAAGCCGGGTACAAAACTTAAATGAGTCTTATAAAAATAAATTGCAATTTAAAATATGGCCATTAAAAAAGACAATCGTCCCAGGGCAACTTTCTCAAAAATAACTATCGGTTTAGCCAGCCCCGACAGTATTTTAGAGCGCAGCTTTGGCGAAGTGCTTAAACCCGAAACAATTAACTATCGTACGTATAAACCTGAACGCGACGGGTTATTCTGCGAGAGGATATTCGGGCCTGTAAAAGATTACGAGTGCGCGTGCGGTAAGTACAAGCGCATTCGTTATAAAGGTATTGTGTGTGACCGCTGCGGTGTTGAAGTAACTGAGAAAAAGGTTCGCCGCGAACGCATGGGGCACATTAAGCTGGTGGTACCTGTAGTACATATTTGGTACTTTAAAAGCCTGCCCAACAAAATTGGCTACCTGTTGGGTATGAGCAGCAAAAAGCTTGAAAGCATTGTTTATTATGAAAGGTACGCGGTAATACAGGGCGGCGTTAAGGAAAGTCTTAGCACCGGCGATTTGCTGACTGAAGAAGAATACCTTGATATTATTGACAACCTGCCCAAGGATAACCAGTACCTGCCGGATGAAGACCCGCAGAAATTCATCGCCAAGATGGGTGCCGATGCGGTGCATGATTTGCTGGCAAGATTAGACCTTGATGACCTGAGTTACAAACTGCGTAACGCTGCAGCCAACGAAACCAGCCAACAACGCAAAGCTGACGCTTTAAAGCGTTTGAGCGTGGTGGAAGGTTTCAGGGAAGCCAATAAAAATATTACTAACCGCCCTGAGTGGATGGTTATGCAATATATACCTGTTATACCGCCGGAACTAAGGCCATTGGTACCTTTAGATGGCGGCCGTTTTGCATCAAGCGACCTTAACGACCTTTACCGTCGTGTAATTATCCGTAACAACCGTTTAAAACGTTTGCTGGAAATTAAAGCGCCTGAGGTGATTTTACGTAATGAAAAACGTATGCTGCAGGAAGCGGTGGACAGCCTGTTTGATAACAGCCGTAAGAGCAATGCCGTTAAGGCAGAAGGTGGGCGTGCCCTTAAATCTTTAAGCGATGTGCTTAAGGGTAAGCAAGGCCGTTTCCGCCAGAACCTGCTTGGTAAACGTGTTGATTACTCTGGCCGTTCTGTAATTGTGGTTGGGCCAGAGCTGAAAATGCATGAGTGCGGCTTGCCGAAAGATATGGCTGCCGAACTGTTTAAGCCGTTTGTTATACGCAAGTTAATTGAAAGAGGTATTGTAAAAACCGTAAAATCAGCTAAAAAGCTGGTTGACCGTAAGGAGAACGTTGTTTGGGATATATTGGAAAATATATTGAAAGGGCACCCGGTTATGCTAAACCGCGCCCCGACGCTTCACCGTTTATCAATACAGGCATTCCAGCCTAAGTTGGTGGAAGGTAAAGCCATACAGCTTCACCCGCTGGTAACTACCGCTTTTAACGCCGACTTTGACGGTGACCAGATGGCGGTACACGTACCATTAAGCAATGCAGCTATTCTTGAAGCCCAGTTGCTGATGCTTTCTTCACACAACATCCTTAACCCCCAGAATGGTACGCCAATCACCCTGCCTTCACAGGACATGGTGTTGGGCCTGTATTATATAACCAAGGGTAAAAAGAGTACCGACACAGAAAAAGTACGTGGTGAAGGCATGAGCTTTTACAACCAGGATGAAGTGCTGATTGCTTACAACGAAAACCGTGTTGACCTGCATGCCCACATAAAGGTTAAAGCAAATGTGCGCGAAGGTGGCAAATTGGTGAAGAAGCTGATTGATACCACCGTGGGCCGCATATTATTTAACCAGTTTGTGCCTGAAGAAGTAGGGTATATAAATGCACTGTTAACAAAAAAATCTCTCCGTGAAATTATCGGGGATATTATTAAAATAACCAACGTACCGAAGACTGCCAAGTTTTTGGACGATATCAAGCAGCTTGGTTTCCGTATGGCGTTCCGTGGTGGTTTGTCATTTAACGTAAATGACCTTATCATCCCCGACAGGCGTAATGAGTTGCTTGAACAGGCAAAAGTTGAAGTGGAAGAAGTATGGGAAAACTATAACATGGGCTTAATTACCAATAACGAAAGGTATAACCAGGTTATTGATATTTGGAGCCGAGTGGATACCCGTATTACCGAAACGCTGATACGTGAAATGCAGTCGGATAAACAAGGGTTTAACTCTGTTTACATGATGCTTGACAGCGGCGCGCGCGGTAGCAAGCAGCAGGTTAAGCAGCTTGCAGGTATAAGGGGCCTTATGGCTAAGCCAAGAAAGAGCGGAAGCACCGGCAGTGAGATTATCGAAAACCCCATCCTCTCCAACTTTAAAGGTGGTTTGAACGTATTGGATTACTTTATCTCAACCCACGGTGCGCGTAAAGGTTTGGCGGATACAGCGTTAAAAACTGCGGATGCCGGTTACCTTACACGCCGTCTTGTTGACGTTGCCCAGGATGTGGTTATTGGTGAAGAAGATTGCGGTACCCTGCGTGGTATTGCTACTTCTGCATTAAAAGATAACGAAGACATTGTAGAACCGTTATATGACAGGATTTTAGGCAGAACATCATTGCATGATGTTTTCCACCCGGTTACTGACGAACTGCTGGCAACTGCAGGTGAGGAAATTACAACCGATGTAGCCAGGGCAATTGAGGAAGCAGGCATTGAAACCGTAGAAATAAGAAGCGTGCTTACCTGCGAAAGCAAACGCGGTGTGTGTGTTAAATGTTATGGTAAAAACCTCGCTACCGGTTATATGGCACAGAATGGCGATGCCGTAGGTATCATCGCTGCACAGTCAATTGGTGAGCCGGGTACACAGTTAACCCTGCGTACTTTCCACGTAGGTGGTATTGCCGGGTCTTCATCTGTTGAATCTACCCTGGCAGCTAAATTTGACGGCACTATACAGTTTGACGGTTTGCGCAGTGTTGTTACATTAAACAATGAGGGTGAAAAAATACATGTGGTAATAGGCCGTACCGGCGAGGTAAGGATTATGGATGTGAAGAACGACCGCTTGCTTATTACCAATAACGTGCCTTACGGCGCTACGCTGAACGTAAAAGACGGCCAGCAGGTTAAGAAAGGCGATGTAATATGCACATGGGATCCGTTTAACAACGTGGTAGTATCTGAAATAAACGGTGTTGTTAAGTTTGAAAATGTTTTGGAAGGTATTACATACCGCGAAGAAGCAGACGAACAAACAGGCCACCGCGATAAAGTGGTTATTGAAACCAAAGACAAGAGCAAAATACCCGGTATTATAATAGAAGGTAAGGATATTAAAACCTATAACCTGCCGGTAGGAAGCCGCCTTGTAATTGAGGAGAACGAAGAAGTTAAAGCGGGCCAGGTTATTGTTAAGATACCAAGGACCATGCGTAAGAGCGGTGATATTACCGGTGGTTTGCCACGCGTAACAGAGCTGTTTGAAGCACGTAACCCGAGCAATCCTGCCATTGTTTGCGAAATTGATGGTGTTGTTGCATTTGGTAACGTAAAACGCGGTAACCGTGAAATTGTGGTTGAAGCAAAAGACGGCATCGTTAAAAAATACCTTGTTCCTTTAACACGCCAGATACTTGTACAGGACGGTGACTTTGTAAAAGCAGGCACTGCGCTTTCAGACGGGCAAATTGCACCTGAAGATATATTGAAAATCAAAGGGCCTTTTGCTGTACAGGAATACGTGGTGAACGAAATACAGGAAGTTTACCGTTTACAGGGTGTAAGGCTTAACGACAAGCATATTGAAGTCATCGTACGCCAGATGATGAAGAAGGTTGAGATTGTACACGCTGGCGATACTAAATTCCTTGAAGAAGACCTTGTTGACCGCTTTGATTTTATTGAAGAGAACGACAGGATTTATGACAAGAAAGTAGTAACCGAGGCAGGTGACAGCAGCAAACTTCGTGCTGGACAGATTGTGAGTGTGCGCGAACTGAGAGAAGAAAACAGTATACTGCGCAGGGCTGACAAGAAACTGGTTGAAGTAAGGGATGCCGAATCTGCTACGGCGCAGCCGGTACTGCTGGGTATAACCAAAGCGTCATTAGGTGTACAAAGCTGGATTTCAGCCGCATCGTTCCAGGAAACAACCAAAGTATTGAGTTCTGCGGCCATACAAGGCAAAACAGATGATATGCTTGGTTTGAAAGAGAACGTTATTACCGGCCACCCGATACCGGCTGGTACAGGTATGCGTGCTTTTGAAAACCTTATAGTAGGTAACAAAGAAGAATATGAGTTACTTACCACTACCCGCGAAGCGATGAACTTTGACGACGAAGAATAGTAATGCAATTGCATTTTCGCGAATGCAGGCGCAGATTTATAAAAAGCAGGAAGTATAAAAGCTTCCTGCTTTTTTTTGAAGATAGCCTTTCGCTTATTTTGATTGCTACTGTTATTGTGGCAAAAGCAAAAGAATTTATAATTAAATATGAACCCACCCGCGCAGGGGCAAAAATTTTTTATACCGGGCTCAACAGAAGCGGTAAGAATTACAAGCCCCACGGGCGCTTGCCACACAGTAGCCGCCCGTGCCCGGCAACACCCGGGCACGTGTAAACGATATATCGCCTTTGGCATGATATTTTCCTCGTTATAGCAGAACGGCGGTGATTTCCCGCGTTGAACCTAACGTTTTCCTGTGAGGAAGCGCTAAATAGTAAGGGAATAAGCGCTGAAACAAAAGGTGTGTCTCTGCGAGGCACACCTTTATTTTTATGAGAAATTACTTACCCATTTTAACATAGCAATTTTTTTACTTTCATTTTACCGGCACAAACAATATTGCATCGGCAGTAGTAATACCGTTGCTGTTTCCGGCTTTTAAGGTAACCGTTGCCTGTTGCCCGGCCGGCAGGTTATAAGTACCTAATGGTACCCATTCACCGGAGGTTTGTCCCTCAACAGTTATATCAGATGACAATGTTACTTCTTTGGTTTTACTGCCGTCAAAAATTGTATAAAATGTTTCTGGCGCTGCGTTGCTGACTGAAGGAACATAGGCGTATAAAGCATATGTTCCGGCTTGTTTTATAAACGGTTTAAATAACACGCTGCCTGTTGCGGATGGCGCTGCCTGTAACCATGAAGGCCCATAACCGCCGCTCGTTTTTCTTAGCCATTGGCCGGTAATTTCAACATGTGCACTATCGTCATTATCAGCCAATACGTCGGGTGTGCTGCCATCCATCAGCGGGTTATCTTTTAGCAGGGCCTGCAACTTTGGTATATCAACATTTTGCACGGCAACCCCTTCGTTAATAGCCTGGCAGGCCGCCGCTGCGCTTGATTCGGCCAGCACCATGAATACCGGCTCCATGCGGATAGAGCCATAAGCAATATGGCTTGCGGACAAGCACACCGGTACATACAGGTTTTTACAGTCAGCCGGTTTGGGAATAAGACACCTGTACGAAACAGGGTAAGGCCCAAAACCGCCTATTTGCACGTCACCCTCATTTTTAACCATACCATTTACTACAAGGCGTTCGCAGTTATGGGAGTCCATAGTATAGGCAGCCATGCCAACACCATCTGTTACCGTTGCACGGCCCTCGCAATTCGCCTGTGTCATTACATAGTCGCCAATCATTCTTCTTGCCTCCCTTATGTACATCTGCGGCGTCCAGTGGTTATACTCCACGTATTCGTCTTTTGGGTATCCCCATTCAAGCATATGGTTACGCAGGTACGCGGGCATCCGTTCGTCGTGGCCAATAAAATATAACAGCCCCTTTGTGTACGATTCATGCGCCGCCTGTATGCTTTTCCGTTCTGCATAGCTTCCATCCGGGTAGCCGTAGTTCATACCAATCATATCGGTTGAAAATGGCCCGTTATTATTAATATCTGTTTTATGGTTTGGCATTAAATCAAGGCTTAAAAAGCTGCCGATGGTTTTGGGGTTATTTCTCGCAATCACCCTGAGCAACAGTTCATATTTTTCAGAATCATAATCAGCCGGGCGGGTAATATCAATTTTATTGGCAGGGTCGGTAGTAAGGCAGATGCGGAAGTTATAAGTTTGCTCTTTACTGTCGCCCGCGCCCTGTGCAGCCAGCGTATTGGTGCTTATGCCCCACAGCAACCCACTGGTTGAGTCGCTGGGTATTTTGTAAGGGCTTATACCATCGGGAAACTGGTGTTTGTCCCGTAGTTGCACACCATCGTATGTTTCGTTATACAGGCTGTTAGCTTCCCTGCCAACAATGTATGGTACGCCGGCTTTGGCTAAAAGGTCACCTTCGTAGCTACAGTCAATAAACATTTTGGCTGTTATCGTTTTGTTGGTTGTTTTTGAAGGAGCGACTGAATTTTCAACTACTATTTGTTTTATCCAGCCACCCTGTTTTTCAGCGCTCACAATCCTGTAATTGTACAATACGGGTACATCGCCCTGTTTTATATAATCCTTAAAAACCGCTTCTGCTACGTGCGGTTCAAATATCCACTGTTCAAACTTCCCGTAATGTTTTCCTACCCTCCGGTAAAAGTCACGCGCTATACCTGAAATAGCATATTTGTTGCCGATGTCAGTATAACCCAGGCCACCGGTAGTAAGGCCGCCCAGGCGCCTGCCGGGCTCAACAAGTATCACCTTTTTATGTAATTTGGCTGCTGTGTATGCTGCAATTACGCCCGCTGACGTACCGCCGTAAACACACACATCGTACTGGGAGAATGCCGCTTTAAAAATAAGAGAAGTAAAAAAAGCAATGGCTAACCGTTTCATGCAGGTAAGTTAACACAAAACATAAAAAAGCCGGCAGGTTTTTGCACTTTATGTTTTACGGTTGCATTAATGGTTATCAGCGTGCAAACTTTTTATAACCGCACACGTTTAAAAATGAACTACAAACAATCATATATGAGCAGCAAAACAATTTTGATTACCGGCGCAACAGATGGCATTGGAAAATGCGCAGCTATTGATTTAGCCAAACTTAGCGCACAAGCGACTGTAATTATTCATGGGCGAAACAAGGATAAGGTTGAAAAGACAATTAAGACGATTAGCGCAGAAAGCGGTAATATCAATATAGAGGGATATGTAGCAGATTTTTCTTCCATGAACGATGTCCGCAGGCTTGCCGGGGAAATATCGGCAAAACATGATGCCATCAATATCCTTATCAACAATGCCGGGGCAGGTTTTGCCGCGCCCCGTACCGGCAAAGACGGTATTGAAACAAGGCTTGCCGTGAATTACCTTGCCCCGTTCCTCCTTACCAACCTGCTGTTGCCGGCCATAAAAAAAGGCGCGCCCGGGCGTATTGTAAATGTTGCTTCCGCCGGGCAGTCACCTATTAATTTCAACGATATTTTGGCAGAGAGGCATTTTGACGCAGGTGCGGCTTATACCCAAAGTAAACTTGCACTCATTATGTTTACTATCGACCTGGCAGAACAGCTTAAAGGCGACAAGATTACAGTAAACAGCCTGCACCCCGGTACCTATCTTGATACCAACATGGTAAATGAAGCCGGCATTAAACCCCTTGGTACCGCGCAAAGCGGGGCCGATGCTGAGGTGTACCTGGCCACCGCGCCTGAACTGGACAACACCACCGGGAAATACTTTTATGTGAAAAGGGAGGCTTCGGCCAATGCCCAGGCGTACGATGCAACGGCAAGAAAACGCTTAAGGGAAATAAGCCTGGAGTTGACTGGGTTAGGTTAGTGAGCTTTTGGGAAATACCCGGCTATTTTACGTTCATACTTAATAACATTATTATGACAATGCGTGGTCTTCGGGTGAGTTCAACAGCCAGTTTTTATTGGAAAAAAATTCCATGAAAAAACTCTTCATGCAGTTTTAGTATTCTTGTTCACACTAAAATCAATATCACAATCTTGGACACCTTTGGGCAGTAACGAGCAAACAGCAATGATGGCAGCCAACATACGCAGGTTTGCTGGAGGATATACAGGAATAACTGTGATGAATTTTGAAATCACGACTTGTAGCTCATAAAGGCCCGCTCAGCGGGCTAGTTTATTTTCAGAAGCGTGATAGCGTTCTCTACTTTTAAAAATGTCGTCATTTAAATGTTGATAGATTTAAGCTATATAAATATAAAATTAATTGATTGCAATTATATAGCCGAAGTTATATGTTTGCGGTCCTATGCCGCGTGCAGGTACAGGTAATGCCCATTCAACAGCAAAAAGTAAACAAATGGAAAACAATTCTAACGACATCAGTAAATGCCCCTTTCATAACGGGAGCTTGAAACACAACGTTGGCGGCGGCGGCACCAAAAACCGTGACTGGTGGCCCAACCAGTTAAAGCTTAACATACTTCGCCAGCATTCATCACTATCCAACCCAATGGATAAAGATTTTAATTATGCTGAGGCTTTCAAAAGCCTTGACCTCGATGCGGTAAAAAAAGACCTTCAGGCGCTTATGACCGACTCCCAGGATTGGTGGCCGGCAGATTTCGGTCACTATGGCCCCCTGTTCATTCGCATGGCGTGGCATAGTGCAGGCACTTATCGTGTAGGTGATGGCCGCGGTGGTGCAGGTGCGGGACAGCAGCGTTTTGCGCCGTTAAATAGCTGGCCGGACAATGTGAGCCTTGACAAAGCCCGGAGACTGCTTTGGCCTATTAAGCAAAAATATGGTAACAAAATATCCTGGGCTGACCTGATGATACTCACCGGTAATGTTGCGCTTGAATCCATGGGTTTTAAAACGTTTGGTTTTGCGGGCGGGCGACCGGATGTATGGGAACCGGATGAAGATGTGTATTGGGGAGCAGAAACCACCTGGCTTGGCGGCGACCTGCGTTATGCGCACGGCTCCGAAGGAGTGGAAGAGAATCATGGCGTGCTGGTATCAGACGACGATGCCGATGGTGATTTACATAAGCGCAATCTTGAAAAACCGCTTGCCGCTGTTCAAATGGGCCTGATATATGTAAACCCGGAAGGCCCCGATGGCAACCCCGACCCAATTGCTGCTGCAAAAGACATTCGCGACACCTTTGGCCGCATGGCAATGAACGACGAAGAAACCGTTGCACTTATAGCGGGTGGCCACAGCTTTGGTAAAACACATGGCACAGCTCCTGCAACCAATGTGGGTAAGGAGCCGGAAGCTGCTGCGATAGAATTGCAGGGCTTGGGTTGGGTAAATAGTTTTGGCACAGGTAAAGGCGCCGATACTATTACCAGTGGATTGGAAGTTACATGGTCAAAAACACCAACACAGTGGAGTAACAATTTCTTTGAAAACCTGTTTGACTTTGAATGGGAATTAAGCAAAAGCCCTGCTGGCGCGCACCAATGGGTGGCAAAAAATGCGGATGCCATTATTCCTGATGCATTTGATACAGCTAAAAAGCGGGTGCCAACCATGCTTACCACCGACCTTGCGTTAAAATTTGACCCTATATATGCAAAAATATCCCGGCGTTTTTATGAAAACCCGGAAGAGTTTGCGGATGCTTTTGCGCGCGCATGGTTTAAACTGACACATCGCGATATGGGGCCGCGTGCCCGTTATCTTGGACCGGATGTGCCGCAGGAAGAATTATTGTGGCAGGACCCTATACCCGCAGTTAACCATATATTGGTTGACGAAAATGATGTAGGCGCTTTAAAAGCTAAGATATTGGAATCAGGATTGAGCGTAGCAGAGTTAGTATCTGCAGCATGGGCATCCGCCGCTACTTTCCGGGGTTCAGATAAACGCGGTGGCGCCAACGGCGCGCGTATTCGCCTGGCCCCGCAAAAAGACTGGAGAGTAAACAACCCGGTACAATTGCAAAAAGTATTGAGCGTATTGAAAGGCATTCAGCAGGCATTTAACAATGGGCACCAGAATGGCAAAAAAGTTTCACTGGCGGATTTGATTGTGCTGGCAGGATGCGCCGCCGTTGAAAAAGCAGCTAAAGATGCCGGCCGCAATATAACAGTACCTTTTACAGCGGGACGTATGGATGCTTTACAAGAACAGACTGACGTAGAGTCAATTGGCTTTCTTGAGCCTGCTGCAGATGGGTTCCGTAATTACCGCAAAACGAGGGTTGCAGTATCTACAGAAGAGTTGCTGGTAGATAAAGCACAGTTACTAACACTTACCGCGCCCGAATTAACGGTACTGGTTGGCGGTATGCGTGTGCTGAACGCAAATTTTGACGGATCGAAATACGGTGTTTTCACACAGCGCCCCGGCCAGCTTACAAACGATTTTTTTGTAAACCTGCTTGATATGAATACTTCATGGAAAGCCATGTCTGAGGACAGGGAACTGTTTCTCGGCAGCGACCGTGCTACTGGTCAGCCTAAATGGACGGCTACAAGGGCAGACCTGGTATTTGGTTCAAATTCAGAACTAAGAGCAGTTGCTGAAGTGTACGCAGAAGCAGGTGGGCAGGATAAATTTGTGCATGATTTTGCAGCAGCGTGGAATAAAGTAATGAACCTCGACCGCTTCGACCTCGCTTAACCAGTAATTAAATAAATTTTCAAAAGCAGCCGGGGTTACCGGCTGCTTTTTTATTTCACAAGTTTGCTGTTTACAACCTGTCGGCGTGCTTGAAGCTTGTGTGATTTTTCACTTATTTTAATAACGGCTATTGTGGTAATTTTAACAGCGGTACTATCTCCAATATTCCCTTCATTACTCAATGTTATATTATGGCCTGCAGAATGTGTTTATTTGTTATGGCTGTAGTTACCTGTTGCGGTCTGCATGCGCAGACCCAGTGGTCGCTCGAGAAAGATAAGGATGGAATACAGGTGTATTCAGCTGATTCAGGCGGATCAAAATTTAAAGCGGTTAAGGTAATATGTTCCCCCAAAGGCAACCTGCAAAAGTTTTTAACCATATTGCTGGATGTTGACGGTCATAAAAATTGGGTGTATTCTACAAAAAAATCATACCAGTTAAAAAAAACAAGCAGTGACTCTATATTGTACTATGCCGAGTTAAGCTTTCCGTGGCCGCTTAGTAACAGGGATGTAGTGATATTGATGACTACCCGCATTGATGCCCCGGGGCATAACGCTGTTATATTTACAGACGGAGAGCCTGATAGCTTGCCAAAAAAAGACGGCCTGGTACGAGTACCTTTTTTTCACGCGCGGTATGAAGTAACAGAAGTTGCAGACGGGAGGTTGCAAATTGTTTATTATACGCTTGCAAACCCCGGCGGCGGCTTAGGTCCCGGGTTTACTAATTTGTTTCTCGCCAAAGCACCTTATAATACTTTTAAAAACCTGTGTGCGTTGTTAAGCCGGTAAATGTTTTTAAATACATTATTTTGTTTTGCCGCTGTTTCTAAAAAAGCCTATTAATAAAGGGAGGGACGTGCCTACCCCGGTAACAAGCGCTGAAAATTTTTGCCACGTTTCCTGCCGTGTAAGAAAAATGAAAGAAGCTACTGCAAACAGCAACACCATAAATGGTGTTTTAAAAGCAGCCCAGGCGCTGCTTTTGGGCATTATCTTATCAATATCCTGTATTTGGCCTGTTGCAGCCGCCTGGAGAATATATGCACGGAAACCTTTACTAAAAAAACGCGTCTCCTGGTCTTTCACTACTAAAACACCCTGTTGCAACAAGTGGTAAACTTCGGTGGTGTTTTTATAGTTGGCAAACCCCGTTTGGGCTAAATTATATAACAGGTATTTTTCGGTGTCTGAACATTGTGACCACACAAAGGCATAATATTTTTCATAAGCGCCGGCTTTCAAAACTGTTCGCCGCTCCTGCTCTTGCATCAGCTTTTTATTATAACCCGGTACATAGTAAAATATGGCTGATTTAATTTTTTCACGCAGGCTTTGTTTGCCGGAATCCTGGATTACGCCTTCGTTAGCACAATAGGCATCAAAAAATGGCGGGGGCTGGTTTAGCACCTGGTTATCATTATACCGCCAGACAAATTTTTGCAGAAAAATGTCAAGCGAAATACCGCGTATAAGCTTATATAAACCAATCATTATTAGTGTTAATAATATAAGTACGGCAAACAGGCGGGGTGGATTCTGTAAGTAAATATAGCGGGCAGGTATTGTTGACGTAACAGTTAATAACGGTACAGTGCCGTCCTGCCGCAATTGCGTACCCTCGCTTAGCGTATATAAAAATTTTAATTTACCGGAGTCAGCATTTGCCCAATGCCACATACTGTCAGATGAACCTTCCTGCAGGTTGGAAAGATATTGAGGGTCGTAATAATCAGTGTTGAAATTGTCCGCAACTTCAAAGTAAAACTTTTCAATTGCTGAAGATTTTACCGGTGCAGGCAGCGGGCCGCGTGATACACTTAGCGTGTCATTATTATAGCTGTACACACCTCTTTTAAATTGCAGCGTGTTATAAATGCCTGTTGGTAAAACGGATGTATCAATACCGGCCATTTGTTTATCTACAGCGCTTCTCCTGCTGTTAAGGGATGAAGCCATGTATAATTGCTCTTTCTTCACTTCCTGTAAAATTTCCTGGTTATGTGCATACCATGTAAACAGGCAGGTTGGTATAACTGAAAGGCAAACAATCAGCGTTTTAACCATAAATGTGTACCAAACAAGATATTTTTCCCGCTTAGCTGAAAGCCTGGGCGTATATAGTTTGCCGTAATAATAAATGCAACAACCAGCCAACAGTATAAATGATTGGAAAATGATTACAACCACTGGCACAGATTCGCTGAAATTCGAAATCAACACCCCTGTAATATTTACAAACACCAGTCCTGCCAAGGCGTTGCGCCCTTTATACTTTTTGATGGCTTGTGATGTTTGGCCGCCCGTATGCAAAAACGCAGCCGAAATTATCAACAGCATGCAGGTAATATTGGGCGGTGTAAATAACAACAGCACCAGGATGCTGTAATTATTTTCTGGCCGGTAAAAATTAGTCAGGAAAGTAATCAGCAGTATGGCTGCAATATAAGTAAGCAGGAAGACAAAACTTGCAAAATAAAAAGCAGCGCTGTTTTTCCTGGGTATAATCCAGTGCAGGTAGTCCATAGGGGAGAATACAAAACGCAGCCCAATGGTATTTCGCCAAACTACAATCATCCAGATAACCAGCCAGGAAGCAAACGATGCCAGGCAGAATAACAGCGAAAATAAAAGGATGCGCATATTAACCGGCAGTATATACCCTTTATCATAATAGGTAACAAGATAATAAGGCAGACCTTCCACCGGTGTTATAAAAAGCCCGTTGTCTTTGCCATATAATTTTATGCCGTTTATATACTGAGATTGCCTGCCCACCATAGCGTCTTTTAACGTAACAGGGTTTGATACTTCCGCAAGAAAATTCTCATCAGGGTTATGCCCTCTGCCTGAATTAGCTAATACCTTTCCTTTCCCGTCAATAAGGCAAAAGCCATAGCCGGTAGGTAATACAGGCCGGTTGAAAGAATACATGTTTACAGAAAGAGTAGTGATAAAAGCAGGCGTGCAAACACTGCGCATTCCTATTATTATACGATATTCGCCGTTTATCCAGTTTAGTACTGGCTCAAAGGTAAATCTCCCTCCCTTTAAGCCGGGCAGGCTAATGCTTTTGTGGTCATAAAAGTCAATAAAGTATTTACGCTGGCTAACATTGGTGTAAATTGGCTGTTGTTTATAAAGCTCTGCCTTGGCTATTTGCATTCCATTGCTGTCAACCCAGGCAACCCTGTCAAAATTATAATACAAACTGTCAATATCCCGGTGCTTTTTTAAAGAGGCAATAAGTGAACCGGATATATTAATTCTTATATTTTTTTGTTTCGAGCGGTAAGCCGCTGCCAGGTCTTTTCTTGCAAGGGTATCTAACTGTTGCAGTTGTGTATAGCATTGGGTAAGTTCTTTCTTAAAGCTGCTGTCAACTTGCCCGGATAGCGTTTGCAACCGGTCTTTTACACGTATATCTCCATCATTCAATAGAATTACCTGTATAATAATGATGGTAATAAACATGCTGCCGATAAACAACGAAAAGCAATAGCCTGTAAAGTCCCATATTTTTACTTTTTCTGCAGGCCCCATCATAAATAATTTTATAAAAGGCAGCGCTATTACCAATAATAAAAGAACAATTACGAGGGGATAAATAAAACCCGGTTGTATTTCGTGCAGGCTTACGTTATAGGCAGAGGAATTTTTAACACCGCACAGCACAAAGCCATGATTGTTTAAAGTAATGGGTATATAAAATAATTTATAGTCGAAATCTCCGTTATGTACATCGGCGATACCCTGGTAAAAGGCCTTATTGCTGCCGGGTAGCAGGCTGTCAATAGCAATGCCGGCGCCAAGATCAAAACCATCAGAAGTAAAAACAGGTACGGCATTAGCCCCGTTGATTTTTAGCAAAGCATAAGCCTCATAGAAATCATTATCATGGCCTGAGATAATGTTTGCGAGTGAGCTGTCGAGGGGTTTGCCTATTTTTAAACTGTCGCCGTTATTTACTATTGAGTAAAGTATTTTCCCTTCCTGGATATCGTAGAATTTCCCGCGGGCAGAATCGCTTTGTACGGTCTTGCCGCGTATTTGTTTTGTGTCACGGCCATAGATTTCAGCACCAAGCGTATTGATGCGCGGCTTTAAGGAATCTAATATTAACGAATCGATACCGACCTTGGTAAATGCCCTTTTGGTATTGTTGGCCAGTAAAAAGGCGTCTGCATCAATTTTGTACTGCAGGTTAGATTGTATATCATGCAGCAGCAAAAAAGCGTATTTATCTACGTTCTTTTTATTTTCCGGCACATAGTAGAGGTAAAAACCTGAAAAAAATATAAGCACCACCACTATGGAAAGCAATAAAAAACTGTACTTACGCATAAGCGAAGGATTAGTGCCCTCCATGAAAGATAAATATTTTTGTAAACTTTTACTATTTAATTTACTATAACCATAATGCCGCCGGAGCCTGAAAACACGGTGGCGGGTAATAAATTAAGGGAAAGATGTGATTGGTGCCTTGTTGTTATCAAAGGGTTTAGGGCTTTGCTTCTGATATTGTAAACCTCGTACAGGCGACATGGCAATATTACTTAATGGTTGGATACACTTGCTGCGTAGAAATACGCAATTTGCCTTTAAGAAGGAAATTTATATAGCCCTGTTTTCAATGCAAAAATCACAATACCGGCTGTACTTTTTACTTTCATTTTTTCCTGTATCCGGGCGCGATACCCCTCTACAGTTCGGGTACTCATAAACAGGAGTTCTCCAATTTCCCTGTTAGTATGTTCGGAACAAATAAGCTTGATAACCTCTTTTTCCTTGTCTGTAAAGGCGGGTATATTTATCCTGGTATATGGATTGAATTTGCTTGAAGATATAATACGGGTAAGCCTGGCAGAGGTGAGTTTACAGTAGTATGGATTTTGCACGTAAACCGTTTTAATGGCATCGGCAATTTCGGTTTTATCGGCATTTTTCAATAGGTAGCCCATTGCCCCGCTTTCCAGCATGTCAACAATGTAATGCTCCTCGTCAAACATCGATAAAGCAATAATGCCTGTCTCCGGAAAAGACGCATGTATGTTTTTTGCTGCTGCTATCCCATCCATAACGGGCATAATAATATCTGTTATCACAATGTCAGGCCTATGTTCCTTAACACTGTTTACCAGTTGCAGGCCGTTGCAGGCCTCATCTACAACTTTAATGTCGGGAATTTTGCCAAGCATCATCTGCAGACCGTCCCTGAATATTTCATGATCATCCGCAATAACAACAGTAATAATATAATTGCCCATATTTACTTTTTGGGTATCTCTATTGAATAATTTACGCCCTTACCCGGTTCAGCGTCAAGGTACATTACGCCCCCCAGTAACTCAACGCGGCTTAAAATATTTTTAAGGCCCAGCCCGTCACTTTCCGCCATAATCTTCTTGTAATCAAAGCCTTTGCCATTGTCATGGATGTCAAGCGTAAGCATTCGTGGTAATTGGCGCAGGCGAATATTTATGATAGATGCAGAAGAATGTTTTATTGAGTTATGGATTACCTCCTGTATTATTCTGAAAACATGCACCTGCTTTTCTTTGGCAAGCTCTTCAGGACCCTCGCAGGATGCATTTACAGTGATAGTAGATGACTGGCTTATTCTGCCAGATAAGTCTTCAACTGCCGCATATAAACCCTTTCGGGCAAGAGAAGACGGCATAAGGTCGTTTGACACCTCCCTCACCTTCGCCAGCATTTCGTCTATATAAACGCTTACTTTATCAATTATTGCCTTATCCCCGGGCTCCTGGGAGTCGAGGCTGTTAATATTCATCTTAACGGCGGAAAGCAACGGCCCCACCTCATCATGCAAATCGCTGGCCATACGCTTTCGTTCTTTTTCAAGCGTCGCTATTTCAGCCTGTATTTTTTCCTTGTGCAGTTGAATATTGCGTTTATGTTGCTGCAATAAAGAGATTACAAAGAAAACAAGTATCATCGCTATAACAGAAGCGGCTATCAATAAGGCAGCGTAAATTGTCGTTTCGTTGGGAGCCATAACATTGCCAATGCATAAAGTAAATTATTAAAAATATTTAAATCAATCAAAATGTAATATAACCTTTTGTAAAAACTATATTCAATATGCATTTTTATAGCGCCAAATACTTCCAATACTGCCTGGTAAGAATAGCCGATGATAAAACTAATGCAAATAATGAGTGTAGCGTTTTTAAGCGAATGTCTTATTTCGTTAAAGAGAACTTCATTTAATTTACCAACGCTTAAATAAACCACGATAAGACCATAAATTATCCTGAAATAAGAACTAAAACCCGTTATTGAATTAAGAAGGATATTATCCACAAACCAGGCTATTGCCCCAAAGGCTAAAAGCACATAATATTTATTTTTTTTGCCGGTTTCATCAAGGCTCATGAAAAACCAAATAATAAAGCTGTAGTCAACAAGTGTATAAATATTATTATTTACAGTGGTGTTTTTAATTGTTGCCACAACTATTTGGCTAACAATTTCATTGCATAGTGCTACCCAAATTAAATATATAAAGGGGCGGTAAGCTTTTAGAACATATTTAAATCTTACGGCCCCTGCAATTGAGGGTAAAAGAACAGTGTAGGGCGAAATTAATACCCAAAATTGATTAGTCATTTTCTTGTTAGTTTAAAGGCGAATCCGGCGGGCATACTGGTGGACAACGAACTCCCTCATCAACAATATCACCCCCCGACCCTGAAAGATTTTCTGTACCTTCCAAAGGCAATATGTCTGCGCCGTTTTCATCCGCGGCTACAATAATAGCATGTAAATATAAATCTTCTGACATGCCGTAATAAATTCTCACTGACGTGCAGCCCTGTTCGGCTAAGATACCTGCGATGGAACTGGCGTCGAATGTTTCGCAGATGGGCAAAATGTCTTTGTCATAGCCTGCTGCAAGAATACTGTCTTTGTTTTGACGATAACGGGCCGCCATATCAACAGCCTGGCTGAGGGGAATGCTGTTACTCATAATAATTGGTTTTTAAGATGAGTTGAAAAATTGGTCAAAAAAATCGGCCGGACAGTAAGTAATAATACTTTATTTTAATGCGGTAATTACGGTAACAACGCTAAAATACTGTCAATTACACAAATAGTAACAAAAATGGGGGATTTTGACTTGTAGCTTTTTGTTTTGACGGTTTTCATTATCTCAGGTATATTTATAGCTATAATTATTAGTCGTCATGTTTGCCAAAAAATTAATCTTTTTTATCACCGTCTTGTTTGCGTTAGTATTCCAGGCCGGTATTTTCGCCCAATCAAATAACCTTCAGCACAGTGCTCCCGAAGCACAAGGGGTTTCGTCAGCCGGTATCCTGGATTTTGTAAATGCGGCTGAGAAAAGCAAAACCGAGTTTCACAGTTTTATTTTCCTGCGGCATGGTAAAGTGGTGGCTGAAGGCTGGTGGAACCCTTACCGGCCTGATTTAAAGCACAGTATGTATTCATGCAGCAAAACCTTCACGGCCACGGCCGTTGGATTTGCTATTGCTGAGAAGAAGGTGAGCCTTGATGATAAACTGGTAAACATATTCCCTGGTGATTTGCCTGCTACTGTCAGCACTAATCTGGCCGAACTTACTGTGAGGGATGTGCTTATGATGAGTGACGGGCAAGACCCCGACCCGACAACTTTTATTCCTCCCAAGGATAATTGGGTAAAGGAGTTCCTGGCTACACCCGTGGTAAATAAGCCCGGAACAAAATTTTTATATAACTCAATGGGCACATATATGCTCTCGGCTATTGTAACTAAAGTAACCGGCCAAAAAGTTATTGACTATTTACGACCCCGGTTATTTGACCCTTTAGGCATAAAAGATATTGACTGGGAAGTTAGCCCCCAGAACATAAATACCGGCGGCTGGGGTTTACGTATCCGTACAGAAGGGATGGCTAAATTGGGGCAGCTGTACCTGCAGAAAGGTATTTGGAATGGCAAACAGATATTACCGGCCGGGTGGGCAGAGGAAGCGACAACAATGAAAATAATGCAGGACCCCAATGCGCCGCAATCAAAAAAAGATTCAAGCGACTGGCTGCAGGGGTATTGTTTTCAAATGTGGCGTTGCAGGCATAATGCCGTGAGGGGTGATGGTGCTTTTGGGCAATATATAATAATGATGCCGGATGAAGATGCTGTTGTTGCAATTACGGCTGAAACGCCCGATATGCAGGATGAAATAAACCTGGTTTGGAAATATTTATTGCCTTCAATGCACGCTGGTGTATTACCGGCTGACAATGATATGGATAAACAGTTAACTAAGAAGCTTTCCTCACTTGCCCTGCTTCCCCCCGCAAAATCAAATGTTGTACCGGCAGTTAACATTAGCGGCAAAACATTTTTGTTACAGTCAAATGGCAAAAAAATTCAGTCTCTTTCATTCGCCGTGCAAAATGGCGTGTGTAAACTTGGTGTGCAGGGCGATACGGCTTTGTATAATATAAGCTTTGGTAACAGTAAATGGTATGCTGGTACTACAACCATGCCCGGACCATACCTTGTAGCTTTTGAAAAAGGGTTTTATAAAAGTATGCCACCGTTGAAAGTTACAGGAAGTTATGACTGGAAAGATGACCATACGCTTGAGTTAACCCTGAGGTATATTGAAAGTCCGCACACAGAAAAAATTGTGTGCAATTTTGACGGCGACAACATTTCTGCGGACGTTTACAACAGCTATGAATATGGCGCACGTAAAACAACATTAACCGGCCATGTTAGGTAAATTACCAACCAGGTCACTTAAGATATTCAGCGTAGGTCCTTAAAAGTTTTAGTGCCAATGCAACGGTAAAATAGAAGATAAAAATATACCTGACAAAAAACTCCGGTTTATTGTTGGGTTTATCCTCCTTTAGCTTATCAGCATCCGCCTGCAACTTAATTAGTTTATCAACTTCGTGGCGCATTTCAACCTTGTAAACAATATCTGCCGGCTGCAGGTTTTCATCTTTAGGCCAATCGAAAAGAAGCACGTTGTCATGTGTCAAATGAGCATATCCTGGTTCGTTAAATACAAAACCTCTTGTAAAGCTGATAAATTTCTTCCATTTATCATTTTTGTAACCTTCCTCAAGCAACGTTGCTACCGTGTGAAACCACCTGATACTTTCTTTTACATTATCACCAACGGTGTTATCCGGTTGCATTAATTGCACCTGTTCGTACAGGTTTATCTTAATGTCTTCAAACTCTGCCATTATCTTCTCTTCCTCTTCTATATAGGCAGACTGCACCTTTAAATGGTGAATCTCATACAAACCCAATGAAAACCCTGTGAAGGAGGCAATCAGCCAAATTGTTTGAACTACGCTCCAAAACTTAGAATCGTAGGGATATATCCGGCGCCTGAAAATATACTTCAGAATGAAAAAAAAATATCGCGACAGCCAGCAGGTCTAAAATTATTTCTATCATCAGGGCGGTTAAGAAATTAAAAGATATTCAAATTTATGTGCATGATGTTTTTTTGCACCTTAAATTATGGTTATGTTGTTATAACGGGCATACTTTCAATTAACTTTTTTGTATACGAGGTGCCAGGGTTGTTATAAATGGCTTCAGTGTCACCCATTTCATCAATCGTTCCGTTATGCATAACGGCAATCCGGTCGCTCATATAGCGTATAACCGAAAGGTCGTGCGATATAAAAATTGCCGTAAACCCAAAAGTTTTCTTAAGGTCGTTCAGCAGGTTTAATACCTGCGCCTGCACGCTTACATCCAGCGCGGAAACACTCTCGTCGCAAACAATAAAAGATGGCTCCAGTGCGAGTGCGCGTGCTATTACAATTCGCTGGCGCTGACCGCCGCTGAATTCATGAGGATAGCGATTGTAATGATCGGGTTTAAGCCCCGTTTTTACCAGTAGTTCTATGGCTTTTTCCTTTTGAAGTTTTTGCGTACGGAAAAGTTTATGCACTTTCAAAGGCTCTGCAATAGCTGCACCTACTGTTTTTCGCGGGTTAAGGGATGAAAACGGATCCTGGAAAATTATTTGCATATCCTTTCTAAGCCGCTTCCATATTGTTCTACCTGCCTGTGAAAGGTTTGTGCCTTTGAAAATAACATTCCCCGCCGTAGGTTGCAGCAAGCCAAGTACTGCCCTGCCTAACGTTGTTTTGCCGCAACCTGATTCCCCTACAAGCCCCAGTGTTTCTCCTTTTTTCACAGTAAAACTTACATTGTTTACCGCCTTTGTATAAGCCGTTATTTTGCCTAAAAATGTTTTCTTTGCCGGGTAAAAAACATACAGGCCTTCTACTTTTAAAATAGGCTCTTCAGCAGTAGGTGGTTCGTCAATTACAACTGATGCTGCTGGCGTTTTTTGTTTGCCTGCTGCCTGTTGCACGGCCGCTGTATCACCGGTGTTTTGTGCGGTTAAAAAATCGCTAACTACGGGCAGGCGTTCGTTTTTATTGTGCAGGGCAGGCCTGCATGCCAGCAAGGCTTTGGTGTATGGGTGTTTCGGTTTTTTTATCACCTCGTTACAGTTGCCCTGCTCAACTATTTTGCCTTTATACATCACAACTATCTTATCAGCAATTTCGGCGACAACGCCAAGGTCGTGTGAAATAAAAATTACGCCCATGTTGTTTTGCTGTTGTAGCTTTTTAATTAGCTGCAAAATGTTTTTTTGCACGGTAACATCCAATGCAGTTGTGGGTTCATCGCAAATAAGCAGCGCCGGCTTACAACTCATGGCCATAGCTATCATTACCCGTTGTTTTTGGCCACCGCTTAACTGGTGGGGGTACCTGTCAAAAATTTCGGTGGGGTTTGGCAGTTTCACCTCTTCAAACAGGTCAATCGTTGCTTTCTTCGCTTCGGCGCCGGTTAAGTGTTTATGCAGCATTAGCGCTTCGGCTACCTGCTGCCCACAAGTTTTCACGGGGTTTAATGACGTCATTGGTTCCTGGAAAATCATCGCAATGCGGTTGCCGCGTATGTGTTCCATTTGCCGGGCCGGGTATTGCAATAAATCAATCTGCCCGCTGCCGTCATCAAACAAAATATTCCCGCTTTTATATACAGCCGGAGGGGTTTGCAGCAGACGTAGAACAGATAAAGAGGTGACAGACTTACCTGACCCCGATTCGCCAACAATGGCAACAATTTCCCCTTTCTTCACCTTAATGCAAATATCTTCCAGCGCAGAAGTTATACCTGCTTGGGTAATGAAATCAACGGAGAGGTTAGCTATTTCCAGGAGGTTTTGCACAAGCGTAAATATAAGGGTAAATGTTAAGCCCTGGAGCACCTTTACAGAACAATGGTAAGCGGGTTGATAGTTAAAAATGTGATACATGAAAATGCAGAACCTTACATTTGCTCATGCTTAAGCTTGAGTATTACCATCACCCCTTTAAAATAAAGCAGGAGCATGGCAAGGAATGGATTTGGGATGATGTTCGAAAAAAGTGGGTACGCCTTACGCCGGAGGAGTGGGTGCGGCAAAACTTTGTTCAATATCTTATTAAAGAGCATAACTACCCTGCGGCGCTGATGGCCGTAGAGAAAGAAATTTTGCTGGAAGACCAGAAAAAACGCTGCGACATTGTTTTGTATAAATCCGGTGAGCCGTGGATGATAATAGAGTGCAAAGAAATGAATATACCGCTGGATGAAATTGTTCTGCGCCAGGCATTAACATACAATATCAGTATGCCGGTTACCTATATTACTATAACAAACGGCAGTGTTGCATATATTTTTAAAAGGGAAAACGGCCAGCTACTTTCTCTAAGTGACTTGCCGGCATGGTAAACGGGTAAATTTTCTGAACGGTTGCCAGCCATCGGCTATATTTTAAAATTCATCTATTTTATTTTTTTTGCTACCGGTAATACTTAAATTTGGTTGAGAGATGAAACTGACCGATATGCGAAAGAAACCTTTGCTACCTGTAACCGTTGCTATCCTGATTATTTCAGCCTGCTTCACCCAAAAACTGCACGCGCAAAAAAAGTTTGAAACACAGCACATAAGCGACCTGGTTGCTGCTAACGCTTCCGGCATACACATGTCAGAGTATGACATTCAAAACAGCCGTATTTCTGATGCTTATTATAGTAATCAATCCGGTGTTTTGCTGGTATATCTTCAGCAAACATATAAAGGCATTGATGTTAACAATGCTATGCAGGTGCTGGCTTTTAAAAACGATAAACTGGTATCTTCTACAGGCTCAATCATTACTAAAATCCAGTCCCGCGTAAATAATACGGATGGCATTCCCTCCCAGGAGCCGGCAAACGCGGTTGCAGCCGCAGCAAGGTACCTCAACCTACCCATAGCCGAATCAGTGACCCCCCTTAATTATGTACAGGGGGCTTCGGAAGTTGAATTTACCAATCTCGGGATATCCACTGAAGATATAACGGCTAATTTACTTTGGGTTCCTGTAAACGATGGCCAGCGGCTGGTGCTCTGCTGGCAAGTGCAAATACAGCCAAATAAAACCCCGGACCATTGGCTTATAAGAATTGATGCTGCTACAAATGCTTTTGTAAGCAAGGCAAACCTTACAGTCTCCTGTAACTGGACAAAACCGGCTCATCGCCATACAGCAAATTGCTACGAAGAACAGGAATACGACAGCCTGGACGCAGCACCGCGTACTGTGGTTTTTAAAGACCCGGCTGCAATAAATTCCGCTAAATACCGGGTTCTTCCCTTCCCGGTTGAAGCGCCTACCTTTCCCGGTGGTACGCCTACGCTGGTTACCAACCCCTGGCTTCTTTCGCCCACCAATAGCCCTGCAACCACGCTGAAGTGGAATGATGACGGCGCTTCTTCTTTTGCTATTTCCCGCGGAAATAATGTATATGCCCAGGAGGACCATGACGCTAATAACAATACTTTAGGCCAGCCGGCAACGTCAAAAACCGCGTTACCCGATCTTGATTTTGATTATTCGCCAAATTTTAATGGTGAGCCTAAGGACTCTCTGAACCTGGGTTTTTCCCTCACCAATTTATTTTATTGGAACAATATTATGCATGACCTGAGTTATCAATATGGGTTTGATGAGGTTTCCGGCAATTTCCAGCAAAGTAATTTGGGGCGGGGTGGCGCGGGCAACGACTATGTAATTGCCGACGGGCAGGATGCCACGGGCCTTGATAATTCAAATTTTGCAACGCCGCCCGACGGTCAGAATCCACGCATGCAGATGTACCTGTTTGACTATGCCTCTGAAAAAAACTTTCATGTTAATTCACCAACTTCCGACTCTGGGTATAAAATTGATGTTGAAGGGCAAATGAGTACCAATAATTCACTTGCCGCAAAGGGCCCGATTACAGGCAATGTTGTATTATACAATAGTTCATCGGGTAGTGATTCTGCATGCACCGTTGCATCAAACACCTCCGCGTTAAATAACAATATCGCTCTTATATGGCGCGGCGATTGCAATTTTACCGTTAAAGTAAAAAACGCCCAGCTTGCCGGTGCCAAAGCCGTTATAATGGTAAATAATATTGCTGGCGCGGGTGTTTTGATAATGGGCGGAACCGACAATACAATTACTATACCCGCAGTGATGATATCTTACGAAGATGGTACTACTATTAAAAACATTCTTGCGTCGGGCAAAACGGTAAATGTAACATTAAGAACCCATTTAATGGATGGCAGTCTTGATGCAGGCGTCATGTGCCATGAATATACACACGGCATATCAAACAGGTTAACCGGCGGCCCCTCTGAAACAGGGTGTTTGGAAAATGCCGAACAGATGGGCGAGGGGTGGAGCGATTATTTTGCAATAATGGCTGTAACCGATTGGTCTAAGGCAAAAACTACTGATGGTTCCAATCCAAGGCCTATAGGTACTTACGTAATTGATGAGCCCCCAACCGGCCCTGGTATAAGGGAGTACCCTTATTCAACCAGTATGACAATTGACCCATGGACTTATGATATGCTGGCCACGCAAACCAGCGGGGGAGAGGTGCATTTGATAGGGGAAATATGGTGCACCACCTTATGGGAAATGACTTGGGCCATTATACAGCAGGATGGTATAATAAATACCAACCTGTTTAATGCCAACAATGCAGGCGGCAATTCAGTGGCATTAAAATTAGTAACAGAGGCGATGAAATTGCAGCGTTGCGGCCCCGGTTTTATTGATGGCAGGGATGCTATTTTAAAGGCTGATACCCTTTTATACAACGGCAAATACAGTTGCTCTATTTGGAAAGCATTTGCAAAAAGGGGCATGGGTGTTTATGCTTCTGAAGGAAGTGCAAACAGTGTGACTGACCAGGTAGCTGATTTTACCGTGCCTGCTAATGCCATTGTAACAAAGCATGTGGATAAAGACTCGGTTGCGCAAAGCGATATCTTAACATACAATATAGTTGCAGCATGCAAATGCGCAGACTTGAGTAATTTAAAAATAGTTGATACGCTTCCTTCATCGGTTACATATATAAGCGGTGGTGCGTACAACAGCGCAAACCATACTGTTACATTTAATAACATAAATCTTGGCGCATCTCAAAGTGCCAGTTATTCGCTTAAAGTAAAAGTGAATAATGGCAGTTATTTTGTCCCGGCCCTGGTATTTAGCGATAGTGTAAACAGCGCCACAATTCCTGCATCAACCTGGCAAAATAAATCTACCACAGGTACTACATGGAGGGTTTCAAATGTAAGGTTTAAAACAGGGGGATACTCATATTTTGCTGCTGATTCATCAATGCCTACTAATGAAATGCTTATTACCAAAAATGCCTATTCCCTTAAAGGCGTAAGCACATTATCCTTCTGGCATTTGTATAACACGGAGGCGGGGTATGATGGTGGTGTGGTGGAAATAAGTACAGACAATGGAACAACATGGACCGACCTTGGTCCTTATATTATTCAAAACGGCTACAACAGTTCCATTGATAAAAATAATGGCACAATACTATCTGGCCGCGCTGCGTTTTCAGGGGTCAGCCCTGGAATGATAAATACCCAAATAAATCTGACAACATTTGCGGGTAAACAGGCAATGTTCAGGTTTACTTTCGCCTGCGACGATATAAATAATGGTGAGGGGTGGTATATTGATGATATAGCGTTAACCAGCCAGGCCGCGGTATATAACAGCGTACGGTTGTTTACAAATGCCGATTCACTTGAAAATTTGGCAGATACTATCTCCTTCATAAAAAATGCCACATTGCCGGTAACCTGGGGTAGCTTTACCGTTCAAAGGCAAAATAATACTGCTTTGCTCAACTGGGAAACATTGCAGGAGTTGAATACAGACAAGTTTATTGTTGAAAGAAGCGGTGATGGTATTAATTTTTATGAAATAGGTTCAGTAAAAGCGGCTGGCAATAGTGCCAAGGCTTCTGACTATACATTTACTGATGCAACGCCCTTGCAGGGTAAAGATTATTACAGGTTAAAGCAGTTGGATAAGGACGGGGGTTTCGATTATTCAGCAATAAGGGAATTAGATTTCAGCACAGCCGGCCAGGAAGTGACCATTTCACCAAACCCGGCAAAAGATAAAATTTCTATAACAATACCCGGTAATACAAAATCACTTAAAGTTTATATTGTTAACAACGCTGGACAGAGACTTAAGGCGTGGCCGATGCAGGGGCAATATATGCAGGTAAATTTGCCTGTGTTAGCTGCCGGCGTTTATTATGTGCAGGTTGATGGTGAAGGAATTTCATCCCGGCACAAACTTGTAATAGAATAAAATAAAGTTATACTTACGTTACAATCTGCAGGCTTTGTTAATAATTGCCTGTCAATAATAAATTGTAACCCATATTCGTATTATCTTTAACCAGTTGTTAAACAGATTGCACATGAAAAAATATTTGATTGCGTTACTGCTTTTATTATGTTCAGGTTATGTTGTAAGTGCTCAAAACCCTATCTTTTATTTGTTTGTGGGTACGTATACTACCGGGGGCAAAAGCGATGGTATTTATATTTATAAGTTTAACCCCAACAGGAACGAAGCAAGTATTGTCGGAAGCGTAAAGTCCGAAAACCCATCATTCCTTGCTATCTCAAAAGACCAGAAATACCTATATGCAGTGAATGAAAATCATGGCGGCGATAAAGGTGGTGATGTAAGCGCGTTTGCCCTCGACAAGAAAAAAGGCACACTAACCTTCTTAAATAAGCAATCTACCGGAGGAGATGACCCGTGCTATGTAGCGATAGATTCTGCCGGGAAAAATGTGGTGGTTGCCAACTATAGTGGCGGCAATTTGAGCGTATTTAAAACCAACGCTGATGGCTCCCTGCAGCCTTACACACAGTTAATTGCGCATGAAGGTTATGGTGTTAATGTACAACGGCAGGAAATGCCCCATGTGCATTGCACAGTATTTTCTCCAGACCAGAAATATGTATTCGCGGCCGATTTGGGGAATGACCGTTTATACCGTTACAGCTTTAACCCAGACGATGCAACCGCACCGTTAAAAGCGACCGACCCACCATATTATGAAATACCCGACGGCAGCGGCCCGAGGCATATTGTATTTAGCCCGGATAAAAAGTATGCATATTTAATTAGTGAAATGGCTGGTAACGTTATAGCTTATTCATACAATAACGGCCAGCTTACTCAAATCCAGACAATCCCTTCTGATATAACCAAAACCAAAGGAGATAAAGGAAGCGCTGAAATTGACATTACGCCAAATGGTAAATTTTTATATACCTCCAACCGCGTTACCTCTAACGAGGTGGTGGCATATAAAATAAACAGCGATGGCACGCTGCTGGAGGTTGGCCGTACACCTACCGGTATCCACCCGCGGCATTTCATGATTGACCCCACCGGGCATTTTTTACTGGTAGCAAACCGTGACAGCAATAACATACAGGTTTTTATAATCAATAAAAATTATGGCATTCTGGAAGCTACACCTACTACCATCGAGGTACCTAGCCCGGTATGCTTAAAAATGGTTCCGGTAAATTAGCCTGACGGTAGATACATACTTTAATATGGAGGCGGATTGGTACCCAGTCTGCCTCCTTTTTTTATGGCCAAATGTTAAATTTTTCAAAATGAAGGGGCTGGATGTAACGGAATACGAATCTGCTCGTACATTTGATACGAAATAATTCGTAAATAAATTCATTCAACTAAATAATTATGAAAAATGTATTCACTTCTCCCAAAATCTACATGTTGGGCTGTTTGCTTATTATTGTCGTTACTGCCTCTGCCTGGCAGCTTAAAACAAAAAAACAGCCACACGATTCCACCCAGGCAAACATTACAAACGCAGACACTACCCATCCCGGGAAGCCTGATACTGTCGAGGATGATTATGGATTAAATGGTCTCAACGAAAGCCTTAAACAGCTTGACGGCCTCGACACAACCATTGAACAGTCTGTAAGAACAGCGCTTGCAAGTATAAATTTTGAAGAAATAGGACGGCAGGCTAAAGAAGCTGTGGACAAAATTGACTGGCAGCAAATTAAAACAACCGTTGATAATTCAATTCGCGAGGCCCAGAAGCAGGTGCAAAATATTGACTGGGACGCCATAAGGCAACAGGTAAAGGATGCCACTGATAAAATAGACAGCAAGGAATTTAAAGAACAGTTTAACAGCGCCAATTTACAGAAGATAATTGACGACGCCATGCAAAAGGTTAATGATGGGCTGAAAAATATAAACCCGGAAATCAGCAAATGGAAGGATTTTACTGATGAACTTGAAAAAGACGGGTTAATAGATAAAAGTAAAGGTTACAAAATTGAGTGGGATGACGACGGCGAGCTTTTCATTAACGGAAAAAAGCAGTCAAAAGAAACAGCAGATAAATTCAGGCAGTACTTCAAGAAAGGTGGGTACACCATTAAACATGATGGTGACGACACTGAATCACTATAAATCAATCGTTATATTCCGCAAGCCCTGCCATAAGCGGGGCTTTGCTTTTTAAAAATGTACCGTGGGGCATTTAACCGCTTTAAAGCCGCCGCCAAAAATACCGGTTTTAACTATGGCCAGTTCGTATGCCCCTCTTGCCTGGTTGTAGGTGCTGAGTGCAGATGTGGTAACATCGTAATTAATGGTAATGCTGTAGTCGTTAAGCTGGTAGCCAACCATAGGTATCAGTGCATCGTTATAACGGTAGTACAACCCAGCTATTAATTGGGTATTGCCGTCACCGCTAAGGTTGTAATGGGCATTTAAACCAAGTACCACCTCGTACGCTTTGGCCATTTCACTTATATAGGTGTTTGGATTGACAATCCACTGGTCGTTTATCTTGAAGCTGCCATTCATGAAGAGCGTGTAACGCACAGGAATTCTGGCATCAATATCAGTATTAGAAAAAAATGATTCTTTGGGCCTGTTAAGGTGTTGGGCGCTGAAGCCAGCATTAAGATAAGCATTGTCTGACGGGAACAGTGCGTAATTAACACCTACATTCAAATCCAGGTACCCAATGCTGCTGTAGGCAAAAGGTTCACCTGACGGAATTGTTACGTCAAAAAAATTCTTATTCCACTGATTGTCAAAAGTAAGTTTGGTAAAGTCAACCCTTTGATTAACCCAGCCTAATGAAAACCCGGTACTTAGAAGGCTGTTTAAGCCAAGCATCTGATGATAAGCTACAGAGCCATAAACTTTTGTTGAGGTTAAGCCTCCGCTGCCCGCAGCATCCTTTAAAACTGAACCGCCAATGCCTACCCAGCCATTGGGAAAACGGTTATTAAAAAGTTGTGCATCACCCCATGCGCTCATGGTTTTATATGGGTTTGTTGTAATGCTTGCCCACTGGTTACGGTAGTTAACGCCAAGGCGCCAGTCAACATCCGGCGAAAAGCCGGTGTTTGCAGGATTTACAAGAAGGGGTGAATTAAAGTATTGCGAAAAATGAAGATCCTGTGAAAAAACAATAGCCGGCCACAGGCATGTACACATGCCAATAACGAAACGTTGCACAATTTTTCTTGTTTTCATCTTTTGGTTCCTCCCCTTATTTCTATCTCAACAATGTAATATCGCCTTTTTTCTGATATCTTTTTCCATCAAAAAATACTACATCCAGCACATAGGTATAAACATCCTGTGCCTGTAGTACTCCTTTGTAATAACCATTCCACCCTATGTCCGGGCTGGTTGACTCAAAAATGAGCGTACCCCAGCGATTAAAAATTTTCCAGTTCATTTTGCTTATGCCAAAGCCTTTCACATGTATTTCATCATTAATGTTATCGCCATTTGGCGTAAACGCATTGGGCACATCTACTAATGGGTTTACAATTGCTTCAACGGGCCCGCAGGAAGTGTCTGCGCATCCTAAATTAGTAAAAGTATAAAGACACGCAGTATAAGTGCCGGTGCCAATATATTGGTGAATAATAGAGGTATCGTGTTGATAGGTAAACAATGTGTCTCCATCGCCAAAATCCCATTTATAACTATTGCCAGAGGCAGAAGTGTTGGTGAAAGTAGCCGGTTTGTCTTCCTGCGGCGGTATTGGCGACACAGAGAAGCCCGCTGTTGGTGTTATGCCTACCTGCACGGTTCGTTTGGTGCTGTCAATAATGTTACAGGTGGAGGAATCAATTACGATGAGCGAAACAGTATAAGTTCCCTGGTTTGCGAACAAGTGAACAGGGTCGCTGTTGGTGGAAGTGCTGCCGTCGCCAAAATCCCAGTAGAACGAATGGCCGCCTATGGAAGTGTTATCCACTACAGCATTATATGGCGCACAGCCCGTTGCAATATTAAACTGTGCTTTTACATTAGTTGCCACACGTAATTTTATCGAGTCTGCATCCGGTGCGTTACAATAATTGGTATCACTTAGCCGCAATGCTACTTCATAAGTACCGGGTGCTCCATACCTGTGCATGATGGTGTCAGCATTGGTTGTAAGTGTAGAACCGTCGCCAAATGACCACTCCAGGGACTGGCCGCTGAACGGTTTATTTGGAGGTGGTACAGATTGATTAACAAACATGTAGTTAAGTGAATCGCACGGGTTTAGTTTTTGCGCTGTAAATTTTAATTGGGCATAATCGCTTCTTGCCCTTATATGCGTGTAAACAGTATCTGCCACATTGCAGGATTCAGAATCTATGGCTATTAATTTTACTGTATAGTCCCCAACATTATTATAGGTATGCGATTGCCGGTTTGAAGTGGTTTTCACCGTTGCACTACCGTCACCAAAATCCCAGATATATTGCTTTGCCAACGCGATGGTATCAACAAAATCAACGGTTAATGGTATACAGCCCGAAGTATCTCTTGGAACGCCATTAATATAAGTGCGGAGGTCGGCAGAAACGCCGGCCAGCTCAAAAGCTATTTTAACGGCGGCTTCGTTGCAATAGGAGGGGGTGGTTGAAATATTTCTTTGTCCCCAGGTATTTCCACCGGATGTTGGGAAACCCGTGCCCTGCAGGCTTGGGCTTTTGCCGCAGTTGGCGCAAATTGCCTGGTAAATAATGCCATTTTTATCAAACCTGCTGGTTCCGCCGTCAACATGGTCACCCAGGGTTGTTTGCCCGTTTTTTGGCAGCTCGCCAAAATAACTTCCGTACAATTGGCTTGCCGCATTCTTCTCCAGTACAAAGAAATAAAAGTCCTTCCCGTCGGTTATTTTTTGCAGGATGTCATTCGGGTTTTTAGACGTCACACTCAGGCCGGTTGTACCCGCGTTCGGGTACCCTTCAACCACGTCGATGCCGCCGCCCCAGCCGGAAACATATACATTTTCGCACCGGTCTACAAGAAACGCTACGGGTGAAATATCAGGCAGGGTGTCACCTGTAACGCTTTTCCCAAAATTGGTAGAATATTGTATGTTGCTGAGGTCTTGCCCCAGTTTTGTAATGTATTGGTGCCCTTTTGGCTGAGAGTTGAAGGCAACATTACCCGTTAATGGAAAACTTTCAGTAGTAGTTCCCATTATATAAGGATAACCAAACCTGTCAAATTGCACGCCGTACAGCATATCGTTTCCCCTTGTACCTACATAAATAGTACGTTTTTGTGTTGTGCCGTCATTACTGATGATTGTTACAAAACCATCGCTTTGCCCGCCCTGGAAAGATGAATGTATGATGGAGGCATTATTCACATCTGTTTTTTTAAGGTCCGTACTGTTGGTGGCTCCGCCTACATAGATGTCATTGTTCAAAGGGTTTAATGCAAGCACAAAGGCCGCGTCATCACCGTTGCCGCCAAGATAGGAACTAAAAAGAATGTTCAGGTTAGGGTCTGTTTTTATTAGCATCCCGTCCTGCGAGCCACCGCCAAAGTTTGGTTGAAAAACGCCTGGTGTTGAGAGGATATTGTCGGGCGTAACGGCTGTTGACCGTGTGCATGAAGCTAAATATATATTACCGGCATTATCTGTTATTACCTCACTTCGCGCATCGTCCCCATAATTGCGCCGTATACTTATCGCACCCGGGGAAAGTTCTTTTGGCGCTATGTTTACCCCGTCATCTCCTTTGCCGCCAATTTTTCTTGATGCCACCAAAGCCGAACCATCTGCCATAAATTTCGTAATGAATATATCCCAGCCGCCACCCGGCCCTGCTGTTTTTGAGGTGACCGGGAAATCGGGGGACTCTGTTCTGCCTGCAACAATAAGGTCGCCGTTATTGTCAACCACCATACTGTGCGGCTGTTCATTAGCAGTTCCTCCAAGGTAAGTGGCAAATATTTTGGCATTGCCCCGGGCAGATAATTTAATTATCGCCACATCATGCCCGCCGATTGACTGGGAGGGTGCACCGCCTTCAAAATTTGGCTGGAAAGAAGGACCGTTAGCCGTGGGGAAACCATTGCCAAATGCAATACCTCCTGCATAAAAATTTCCGTCATTATCGTAGGTTGCCGTGTACCCCCAGTTATCAGTGGTGCTTTTTGTGAGAGAAGAAAAAATTAAGGTAGGGTCAATTACCAGGGGTAATGTATTTGAAAAATTACCTGTTTGAAAATATACGGTGCTGCCCGATATAAAAAATTTTACATCAACCTTGGTTCTGCCTGCAGCAGAAGGCTGGTAAGCTACTGGCGAAAGCTCCGTTACATTACCCACGGATGTTTTTATAATGAGGTTACCTCCTTTGATGCTGAGGCCATCGGTTCCATCAAATTTTAAAGCAACCCTGCGTATGTCTCCCCCGGGATTAATAATAATATCATATTTAAGCTGCCCGTTGTTGGTATAGTACCTTACATCAATATTGGGGTATATGTTTTTGTAGGTAACTGCCTGGAACAACCTGCAATGAGAAGCCCATTTTGAGGGATCATTACCCAGGTAATAATTGTTATAAGTGTCAATGATTTTTTCAGGAACAATTTCAGGGTTGGCGGAAGAGCCGGGGAAGGTAACTTCGTAAGTATGGGAGTGCAGACCGGGTGATTGGTTTATTTTGCCGCCTGTGCTTTTTGAACTGCTGTTTATTTGCCCCGCATGGTATGGATCGCTGGCATTATTTTTTTCAAGGTTGTGGCCACCGTAATAACCTTCTACTGCTTCAAGGTCAGCTTTGTTATTAAGCAAAACTTTGTAACCCTGTTTTTCGAGAAAAAAAGCCATCCCCCCCATGTCGCTGGCATAAGTAACTTTACTGTTCCACTGCCCCTTGTTTTCAGCAAATTCAAGGTATTGGGCCTTTGTTTTTGTGACAGAAAGAAGAGAGGCACAGAAAAAAATAAGGCAATAGAAAAATTTCAAACCGGTTTTTTTTAAAAGTTACTAATAAAACGATTAAAGCAGGTTATTTGTTGTTATGAAATCCGGCTCCATGCAGTTTTTCCTTTCTGCGAAAGCAGGTACATTTTCAGCGGCGCATTCTCTTCCTTTTTCAGGTCCTCATCTTCATCTAATACATTTTCCGCATACTTTTTGGCAACATCAAGTAACCCCTTATCATTTACGAGACTGGCGAACTTAAAGTTGAGCGCCCCGCTTTGTTTTGTGCCGTCAATTTGCCCGGGCCCCCTTAACTCAAGATCCTTCTCCGCTATTTTAAAGCCGTCGTTAGTTGCACATACAGTTTTAAGACGCTCTTTTGCTTCGTTGCTTAGCTTTGATGACGTTAAAAGAATGCAAAAGCTTTTTTCACTGCCCCTGCCAACCCGCCCGCGTAACTGGTGAAGTTGTGAAAGCCCGAATTTTTCGGCGCTCTCAATTACCATTATCGTGGCATTAGGAACATTAACACCCACTTCTATTACGGTGGTACTAACCATAATATGTGTATCGCCCTGCAAAAACCGGTTCATATTAATTTCCTTCTGCTCAGCAGGCATTCGGCCGTGCACCATACTTATCCGGTACCGCGGTTCAGGAAAATAACTTTTAACCTGTTCATAACCCTGCATAAGATCTTCATAGCTCAGTTTCTCACTTTCCTCAATAAGCGGGTATATAATGTATGCCTGCCTGCCTTTTTCAATTTCTTCTCGCACAAAATCCATCACCCTGGCCCTGTAATTTTCAAAACGGTGAACTGTGGTAACGGGTTGCCTGCCCGGGGGCAATTCATTCATCACACTGTAATCAAGGTCGCCATAAGCGGTCATAGCCAGCGTGCGCGGTATAGGTGTCGCTGTCATAACAAGCACATGCGGGGGTATGGCTGATTTCTTCCATAATGCAGCACGCTGTGCAACACCAAACCTGTGTTGCTCATCAACAATCGCCAGCCCCAGGTTTTTAAATTCTACTTTTTCTTCAATTACAGCGTGGGTGCCTACAATTATATTGACTAACCCTTCTTTCAATTCAGTTAAAATTACTTTTCTTTCTTTTGTTTTTGTGCTGCCGGTAATAAGCCTTACCTGCACAGGCATATCGCGCAGCAATTCAATAAGGCTATTGTAATGTTGCTGCGCTAAAATTTCAGTGGGCGCCATCATACAACTTTGAAAGCCATTATCAGCCGCCAGCAGCATAGCCAGCAGTGCAACAATTGTTTTTCCGCTACCAACATCACCCTGTAATAAACGGTTCATCTGGTGAGGACGGGCGGTATCTGCCCTTATTTCCTTTAGCACCCTTTTTTGTGCACCGGTTAACTCAAACGGAAGGTACTGGTGATAAAAAGTATTAAAAAGGTCTCCTACCGCAGTAAATATCACCCCCTTACTATACCGGTGCCTGTTTAAGCGCATCATATTCAGCCGCACCTGTGCAAGAAAAAACTCCTCAAACTTAAGACGGTTAACAGCCTGCGTAAACTCATCAGGCGAACACGGGTAATGTACACTGCTAATAGCTTGGTACCGTGTTACAAGATGAAGTTTGTGCAGAATGCCGGCGGGAATATTTTCCGGTATATCCTTTTCCGATACCTGGGCCAGCAAAGTGCCCGTTAACCTGCCTATTTGTTTTGCATTAAGGCCCCTGGCTTTTAGTTTTTCAGTTGTTGGATAGATGGGTTCAAGATAATTTTTTCCATCGTTATTTACTTCTGACAATGGCTCCATTTCGGGGTGGGTCATTTGGGGCTTACCGTTAAAAAAGCCGGTGCGCCCGTACACCAGGTACACTTGCCCAACCTGTAACGTTTTTTGTACCCAGTGTATACCCTGGAACCATGCAAGTTCCAGGACACCTGTTTTGTCCTGCAGTTGAGCAATAAGCCGCCGGGTATTTTTCTGACCAAGCAATTCTATGTTAATAATTTTCCCCGCAACCTGTATATATTCAGTTTGCGGGGTAATGCTTTGTATGGGGTCAATTTTTGTTTTATCTATGTGGCGAAGCGGGAAGTGCTCAAGCAGGTCACGAAAGGTAAAAATGCCCAGTTCTTTTCGCAGCATATCCCCCTTTAAAGGGCCGACGCCCTTAAGGTACTCAATAGGCGAATCAAGTATGGAAGATGCCTGGTGCAATAGCAATACTACAAAAAGAATAGTTATCACAAATGTAAGGGATGCGCGGAAAGTTGAAATTACATACTGCAATCAAAACAATACCGGCTTAAAATGAATACCTGTATTTTATGAATGACTTGTTTATGATTTTCATCATATAATATTTTTATTTTAAAAAATAACTTGCGCCAAACAATTGCAGTAAATTTTGAGGCGTAAAATAAAGTATTACAGGCTGGTGTGGATGAAATACGACCTGCCTGCCGGTCTTTCCGTTTTTCTTGTAGCCCTTCCTCTTTGTATGGGTATAGCGCTGGCTTCAGGCGCGCCGCTATATGCCGGTATTTTATCTGGTATAATCGGTGGTATCGTCGTGTCGTTAATAAGTGGTTCGCAGCTTGCAGTATCCGGGCCGGCGGCTGGTTTAACTACGGTAGTTGCGGCAACAATTTTGTCATCAGGAGATTACCGGGTGTTTTTGTTGTCAGTTATTATAGCAGGCGTATTCCAACTCTTACTGGGCATTTTAAAGTTGGGTGGTATTGCTAATTATTTTCCATCCGCCGTTATTAAGGGTATGCTCGCAGCCATTGGTATATTGCTGATTGCCAAACAGATTCCTATTGCTGTGGGTTATGACCAGCCCGATTTTTGGACTACTGGCTTTTTAAAACTTTTTTCAAGAGGACAGCTACGCAGCAATTTTTACAATTTTAGCCACCATATAACCATGCCCGTAATTTTTATTACATTGTTTTCCCTGGTTGTTTTTATTGTTTTGCAAAGGGCTAATTTCTTTACAGCATTAAAAGTCATCCCGGTTCCCCTTGTTATTGTGCTAACCGGTATCCTTATTAATATACTGTATTCAAAAATATTGCCTCAATATTCATTGAAGCCGACACAATTGGTATCAATACCCGGAAATATTTTTAGGGATGTATCGCTGCCTGCATTTAGCAAGCTATTTAGCAGTATAGATATATGGAAAGAGGGGCTAATAATAGGCCTACTCGCTACACTGGAGACGCTGTTATGTATTGAAGCAATTGATAAGCTTGATAAGCACAACCGCATAACGCCGGTTAACCGGGAACTTATTGCGCAGGGTTGCGGCAATATTGTATGCGGCTTTTTGGGCGCTATACCAATTACTGCTGTAATAGTGCGCGGCGCAGCCAACGTTGATGCCGGCGCACGCACAAAACTTTCTTCTTTCACACACGGGTTATTTTTGTTGCTAACCGTTATAGCCATACCTTTTGCGCTTAATCTTATACCTTTTGCTTCACTGTCTGCAATTTTATTTGTTACAGGGTATAACCTTACCAGGCCGAAATTGTTCAAAAATATGTGGATGCTTGGACCAAAGCAATTTCTGCCCTTTTTAATAACCATCATTTTTATCCTTTCTACTGACTTGCTCAAGGGGGTTAGTATAGGGTTACTTATATCCATCTATTTTATTGTAAGAAATAATTTTAAAGCTGAGTACAAAATAAATATTGTTATGAGGGAGGGCCGGGAGATTTGCTATATAAAGCTCAACACTAATGTAACATTTCTCAATAAGGTAAAATTAAAGGCCGCCCTTGACGATATACCCGAAAACAGCTTACTAACCATTGATGGCAGTGACTGTAATTTTATTGATTACGATATTCTTGAAATTATAAGTGAGTTTGACACTAAAGCGCGCGAGAGGAATATTACTATGTATTTGCCCGGCATTCAAAAAGTAAATGTATCAGCCATACATTAGTGTGTAAGCTATTGCGAATCATCCTTATCCTCTTCTTCCGGTAATTCGTCCGTTTGCTTGCCTTTTCTAAAATGTATCGCCGGTTTTTCTTCGTTGCCGGTAATGATCATAGGTATTCCAATAATGCCAAACGGCGGTAACCCAAGCCTGAACTGCAGGTTGAGCTTGCCGTCAAAACTCACCTGGCCTTCAAACCTGGGCCTGAAACCCGCTACACGCATCTTGGTGCGGCTTATGGTGATAAGGTTATTGCTTATACTGGTTTTAATGTCAACTTTGCTCAGGTCAGGGTCGTTGATATTGTTTTTACCGGTCGCTTTGCTTACAGCGCCAAATAATTTAAGCCCCTTTACTTTTACTTTCTTCAGCGATAAAACACCGCCTCCTTTTAGCGAAGGGTAAACTGGCTTCATATTTTCATCTAACCTTCCCGATATGGTATAATCAAGCGATACACTGCCCTGCGCTTTTGCTGCAGAGGTAGCCATATCGCGAAACAACTTTATCTGATTGTAAGCTTTCTGAATATCAAACTCCTTTACGTTAATATGATAATCAAATACCGCTTTTCTCGGTGTTATATTAGTATAAGAGGCATCCATGGTTACAGGTGCATCAATTATTACAAAGCCGGTATTAGATAATTTTATTTTGCCACTGTCTATATTCATTTGCCCTTTAAAATCTTTTAAGTTTAACCCATTGTAGGTCACTGTATTTACAGTTGCGTTAAAGCCCATGGAGAGGGTGGCTGGTACAATAATAACACCGCTTGCGTTGTTTGATGATGATGTCGTTCCGGTGTTGGCAAAAGCCATAAACTCGTCCACAAAAAAATGATTGGATGCTATGCTGAAATTCCCCTTTAGCGGGGCATTCTTTTGCATCGCATAATCTATTACGTTTGAAAGATATCCTTTTAGCTGTACCGCGGTTTTGCCATAACTTGCTTTAAATGAATCAAACCATATTTTATCCTGGTTAAACCTGAAAACACCTGCCTTAATAATAAACGGGTTAGGGAAAATATCCGCATTAAGCCTGACGTTTTTTAGCACTAATGTGCCCTTGTTCAGCAATTTTTCATAATTGCCTGCCATGGCATCGCTTTGAAGGCCGTTTAAGGAAAGATTTGTTTGTATGCTACCCGTTACATCATATCCTTTTTTGGAGAAAACTTTGTAAACACCGCCAAGGTCAATTTTCCCTTTTGAAGTAATATTGTAAGCAAGGTTGTCAAAATTTTGCAGGTTTGCTTTTAATATAAACGGCATCCCTTCAAATAAAAAAGAGATGGGTTTTACATTTATTTTCAGGCCTTTAAGTGTGCCGCTGTTGTCTGTAACAGTTGCATCAACTTGTATGTTGGTGATTGGATGCGGGTAATATTTGGTTTTTATAGAGGCGTTGTGCAGAGAAAATACAGCCTTTGTAACCGGGAATAATTTTGCCGGGGGATAATATTTGCCTTTTGTTTGAATATTGGTATACAAGTCGCCGTTTATCTCAACGCTGTCAAGCGGATAAAATTGCTTGATTTCGGAAAGGTGAAAAACGGAACTTATGAGGGAATTGACAACTGGCCGTTTTCCATTTTGAAGATGAACATACCCTTTTATAAAATTATCGAGCGCATTGGCATTAATACTATCAATATCAAATTTTATGTGAGAATAGTTATTGTCCGGGCAGGTTGCCGAAACTGTAAAACCAATGTTGTTTATAGCTTGTGGTAAAGAAGTATATTTAAAATACCCATTTTGCAATGATGAGTGCAATGTGAACGAGGGAATACTGCTAATAACTGTATCAACTTTTCGCAACCCATCTTTTTCAAGCCTGGTGGCATATTTTCCGTGCATCAATAAATGCATGTCAAACTTTCCTTTAAAATCAAGTGGCGCAATACCTATAGCCCTGTCCCACTTTTCAAGATCTATCGCGGCATTTATTTTAGCATAAACCTGCGGCTCAGTAATACCTTTCAACCGGATTATGGAACTGAAATAGTCATTCTCTATGTTAAAATATATGGAGTCAATATTTACGGTAAGACTGTCAGGGTTTAACCCGGGAAGGCTTGATTGAAAGTTGAGAAAGAGGTTTTTTACCGGCGATGGTGCATGATTGTTGTTAATATAACCATCTCTTATACTTGAGTTAAAAATAAGGCTGGGCATTGTATTGGTTGATGCAACATAATTGCCTGACAGGCTTAAATCAAGGTTAGCATTGCCTTTTATTTCGGTGTTTTGCAGCCAGTTAGTATAACCGGGCGGCAGAGCCGAGAAAATATCGCGCAGGTTTGTTTCGGCTGAAGTCAATTTGAAATACATGGCATAGCCTTCTTTCAGAAAAGAAAATTTACCCGTGAATTTTACCGGCAACTCATTAATTTTCAAATCGTTCTTTTCGAATAAAAATGATAGTGAATTAGTATTTATTTGTGTAACAAGGTCGGCGTTTATCCTTTTCGATTGCAGGTACGCACGGCTACCATAATAAAAATCCATTGAGTCAATTTGCATGTGGGTGCGCAGGTCAAAAATGGCTCTATTCAGGTCTCCCGTTCCTTCATAGTTGACCCCTTTGGCAACAATCTGCATTGGTAATGACCTGTCATTGTAAACAAGGTTTGTGTTACTGATAAGTATTTTTTCAATCTTTAGGGAAGTGCCGGCAGTATCCGCCTGGGTGCTGGAGCTATTTTTTGAAGCATAAACATTGTAGTTCGCTTTGCCTGCAGAATCAACCTGCACATTTATATCCGCGGTGGAAAGATATATCTCGTCTACTTTTACCTGCCCCGACAGGAGACTTTTGAGATTTATGCCCAATGAAACTTCTTTTGCTGATACCAGCGTGTCATTTTGAAATGGCTGTGACCCCGTTAAACTGAAGTTTGTTAGTGTGAGGGTTAGTGATGGAAAGTGATTAAAGAAAGACAATCTTGTCCCTGAAAAATTAACTTTACTGGTGAGGCTGGAATTTACAAGGTCTTTTATCTTGCCCGAGACAAATCCGGGAAAAAAGTAGGGGATTAAAAATAATAATAGGAGTACTATTACAACACTTATGCCTGTAATTTTTAAAACTTTTATGGAAAGCCTGATGAAGGGGTGTTTCATGCCAAAGTGCTTAAAATTATTGTAAAGTAACCAAATACTTTTTGAATGGCATTTGTATTAGTTACCTATTAAAATTCATACATGATTCACCTGTAATTTTATCCTATTTTTATAGGAAATAATCTATAATAGCAATTTCGTGTTATATGCGCAGATTAATCCTTCAGCTTGCTGTTAGCCTGGATAATTTTATTGAAGGGCCAAACAGCGAATTTGACTGGTGCTTTACTGACCAGGACTACGGCATGACGGATTTTCTAAATCGGATTGACGCTATTTTTGCCGGGAGAAGAACATATGAATTGCTGATGAGCATGGGAGAGCACGGGAAGGCGGCCTTTCCTCCACTGAGATATTATGTCTTTTCCAATACACTACCCTCTGTTGATAAAGGCGATATACTGGTAAGCGGCGATATTCAGCAGGAGGTGGCCAAAATTAAAAATGAAACCGGCAAAGATATCTGGCTGTTTGGCGGTGCAAGCCTCACTTCATCCCTAATGCAGCTTGGGCTTGTAGATGAAATTGCGCTGGCCGTTCACCCATTGCTGCTGGGTAGCGGTAAACCGTTATTTACCGCGCTGCCTGCCCAAATTAACTTACAGCTAACCGATACAAAGACATATTCAACAGGGTTGGTTTTTTTAACATATAACGTATTACATAATTAATTAAATTGTCACTTAGTAATAATTTATGAGAAAAATTGTAAACCCTTTATTGGCAATTTTTATTTTTTTAAGCACCAACACGTTTGCACAAAAGAAAGATACATCTTACATCTACCTTGACAGCGGTTTAAATGTTACTTCAAAAAAGCAGGCCGTTTGTGTCGAAAAAGTATACCCCGAAGGCGGCCTTTGGCATGTGATTGTAGCTTATGTACATCAGCCATATAAAATAATGACCGGCAGCTACAAAGAAAGTAACCTTGAACTCGCCGAGGGATGGTTTGAATATTTTAAGAATGATACCCTTATAATGAATGGCAATTATTACGAGGGTATGCAAACCGGCTTATGGAGAAAGTGGACAACTGACGGCTTAATTACCGATTCTGTATATTTTGATAAAGGCCACGTGGTTAGTAATGCAAGGTTTCAATACCATGCTAATAACCACCTGTGGAGGTATAGTTTAGAAACTGATACGAACAATAAAATAACCCGCATTTTTGACACAGCGGACGTATTAATATCAGAGGGGCATTTTAAAGACAAAGACGGCGAAATGTTTTTTTATTATCCCAACGGCAAAGTAAAAACACATACCGTGTATAAAAACGGTGAACGCACTTTGTATGAAGCATTTGATGAAGAAGGTAAGCGGATTTAACCTGCCATCACCATTATCTTTTTGTTACAGGCCGTATTCAGCAATACTTTTTAAGTCATCAATATGCTGTAGTGTTGAAGGGTATATCCATGTCTGTAAAAATCCCATACCTGCCGGACCGCCGTATGATTTTAGCCAGCTTGTTGCTTTGCCCGTTTCATCACGCATAAGCACAACGTCAACCACATTATCAGGCTGCCCTAATCTTGAAACGTAGCTTGTTTTTAGCCCCCACAACCGCCCCTCTTTGGTTGGTGATGATGGGTAAAAGCCGTTAAAAGCCCGGGTATCATTATAATTGTATTTAAAACCAAGCACTTTTTCTGTAAGCGAAAAATCAAGGCCTGTTACCTGCTTTGTTGCCGTATCAACCTGGTAAACTGCCGGGTTCATGCCGCAAATAACTGTTTTGCCCCCAGCCTTTAAATAGTCAAGGATTAATGACGGATGGGCACTGTCGCCGCTTATTAAGCCGGGAAAATAATTGGTAGCGAAAACTATCACGCTTTTTTTATGGTCATTTATCCTCTCCTGCATAAATGTGGCCAATGCTTTGTCATCCAGTACCTGGTACCCCCATGACCTGAAATAATCCCGCACATATTTATCAACCCCATACTGGAAATATTGAAAAGGAGGGTCTTTCATCCAGAACACTGCTTTAAATACTTCGTTGTTATTCTTTGCGGCAGGTACAAAACAATACAGGTCGCCATCGTCATTTGCCGCATACAATTTGTTACCGGCAATAACCGGCGAACTAAAAAATCTTTCGCCGATACTGTATCGCCAAACTTCTTTGCCGCTGCCAAGGTTTATACCATATAGTACCCCGTCATTGCTGGGGCAAATAGCGAAGTTGCCGGCAATAATGGGGGATGCCCACACCGGCGCCTGTGTTTGAAAACGCCATATTTCTTTGCCGGTATAAAGATTAATCGCATTAATAAATGCTGCGTCCGAAGTGCCTGTAACAACAATGCTGTCTTTTATAGCTACTGATGAGAGTATCCATGAAACATGGTAATCAAATTGCCATATCTTTTCGCCGGATGCTGCATTAATGCCATATAGGTAACCAGCCCGGTCTCCAACTACAACTATATTATTTGCTATTGCCGGTGCCGCAATTACGGCCTTGCGGTCAAAACCATAGTTTTCATTTTGCATGGTGTCGCCGTTCAATTTTAGCAGCCAGTTAAGCTTGCCGTCAGTGGCATTTATGTTGTAAAGGCGGCCATCACAATCACCAAAGGTCAACTTATTGTTTTGTAATGCAGGCGTTGAGCGTATGATTGCCTTTGCATTATATTTCCATTTAATATTTCCCGTTGGTATATCTATCGCATACAAATTACCGTCACCGCTGCCGCTATAAACAGTGCTGTTATCAACCAGGGGAGAGGATAAATAGTAGTCGAAACTCCATTCATAGTCCGGTGTCTTGCCAAGGCTTTTCTTCCAGTGCTGTTTGCCGTCTGTTGCGCCTAAGGCATACAGGTTATTATCGCGGTCATTAAAAAAAACTATTCCATCGGCAACAGCAGGGGATGAATGAATGCCGGCTTCCGTTTCAAATTTCCATAGTTGCCTGCCTGAAGTATCAAGACAATACAGGTAATGGTCGGCACTGCCGAAATAAATTTTATTGTTTACGACGAGGGGCGTAGAACGAATTGCGCCACCAGTAGAAAATTGCCAGTGGAGTGTTACATTATCAAAATTGGTGTTACCAGTATAAACGCCATTGTGTTGCGGGCCATTTCTGAATTGACCATCCTGTGAAAATGCAGCAGTTGAAAAAAATGTCATAAGGGCCATAGATGCCACAAGGGTAAAAAGTTTCATTGTGCATGCTTTAGGTTAAAAAAGTCGTGTGTAGCAGGAAAGTAAATATTATCGCGTATCAATAATATTCAAATTACTGAAGCGGGATAATTAATGGATGAAACAGAAATTATGATGATAAGATATTGCTGAAGTTTATAATGCAGGTATCCTGCCCCCGTCAACAGGCAGGTTAACACCATTAATATAAGATGCTGCAGGAGTACATAAAAATGCAACTGCGGCGGCAAACTCTTCGGGCTCACCCAGCCTACCTGCAGGAATTAAAGAAACGCTTTGACTTGTAATTTCGTCAACACTCTTACCTGAGTTTTCAGCCTGCCGGCCAAAAAGATAGCCCAGGCGGTCTGTTTTTGTAAAGCCGGGCAACACGTTATTCACCGTTATGCCGTGGTGGCTTATTTCGTTGGCTAAAGTCTTAGCCCAATTGGCAACTGCGGCACGCACCGTATTGGAAATACCCAGGCCATTAATAGGTTGTTTTACCGAGGTTGATACCACATTTATTATTCTGCCATAACCTGCTTGTTTCATTCCTTTAAAAACAAGCTGGGTTAAAACATGTGATGTAATAAGATGTGAACGAAAAACCGCTTCAAGGTCTTCGGGTTTTGTCGTAATCATCGGCCCTGATGGGGGGCCGCCTGTGTTATTTACTAAAATATGAATAATGTTTTTATCGCCTAACCATGCGGAAACCTTTTCTGCCACACTGCTGGGCATTGAGGTGTCTGCTGCAATATAAAAGTGCACCTGGCTGCCCGCTGCCGGCAATGTTGCAATTGCGGCTTTTAATTTTTCTTCGCTTCTTGAAAGGAGAATTACATTTGCGCCAAGCAGGGCCAATTCCTTTGCTGCCGCCAGGCCCAACCCCTGTGATGCGCCGCAAACCAGCGCTGTTTTGTTGGTGAGATCAAGGTTCATGATAAGCTTTTATAATCTTCCCGTACAGGATAAAAAACATCCAGTAACCGGCAAGCTGTTACTGCCCTGCCGGAATGTTTTACATTGGGTGGTATTACAAATACTTTACCGCGCTCAAGTTCGTGCGGCACGCCGTCAACAACAAGTTCAAATATACCTTCTATTACACTTACGAATTGCTCATTTATGTGGCTGTGCTCGGGTACTGTGGCGCCTTCTTTTACAAACCAATAAGCAAAGGTCATATTGTCCGTATGTATAAACCGTGCAGTGTACCCCGGAAAGACCTCTATTCCTTTTGTTTCTTTTAAATCTATTAATGGCATATATCGCTGGTTAAACAGCAAAGTAACAACATGTGTGCTTACTCTATCCCCAAATCTTTTTGAATATCTTCCAGGGAGCGCCCCTTAGTTTCAGGTAAAACTTTCCATGCGAATAAAAGACATAATAACATCATAACTGTATAAAAAACGAATGAATAATATCCCCCCGAAGATGATGCTGAAACGATAACAGGGAATGTCCATGTAATTATTACATCCATAATCCAGTGTGTTGAACTGCCAAGGGCCTGTCCTTGTGAACGGACGCTGTTTGGGAATATTTCAGATATAAACACCCAAATAACTGCGCCCTGCGAGAAGGCAAAAAAAGCAATAAAGCCCACAAGCAGCCATTTTACAAACTCACCGCCTGTGCCGCTGCCAAACACGTAAGCAGTAAGCCCAAGAAATACTACCATACCCGCCGAACCTATTATGAGAAGCGTTTTGCGGCCGAATTTATCAATTACACTCATTGCTATTAAGGTGAATATAACGTTTGCCGCACCAACATATATGGCTTGTTGAAAAGCTACCGCGCCAGCCGGCACACCGGCCATTTCAAAAATACGCGGGGCAAAATACAATATTGCATTAATACCTGAAAGTTGGTTGAACATAGCAAGCAATACCGCGAATATTACAGGCTTCCTGAATTTTTTACTGAATACCGACTCACTTTTGCCTGTATGGAGTGATTGCAATATGTCATTCATTTCCTTTGTAATATCTTTTTCCCCGGTCCTTTCAAAAATCTTCTTTGCCTCTTCGTGCCTGCCCTGTATAATAAGCCAGCGTGGACTTTCTGGTATCTGGTTTAATAATAGTATATATACTAATGCAGGAAAAGCCTGTACACCAAGCATCCAGCGCCAGGCGTTATCACCCAAACCTACAAGTAAATAATTTGAAAGGAAAGCGATTAATATACCCAGCACAATGTTTAACTGAAATGTGGCCACCAGCCGGCCCCGTTTGTCTGCCGGTGAAATTTCAGCAATATAAGTTGGGCCGACTACTGAAGAAGCGCCAACTGCAACACCGCCTGCCATCCTGCCGAGTACGAAGAGTATCCACACATGCGTAAGTGCACAGCCAACAGCAGCAAGCAGGAACAAAATGCCGATAACTACCAATACTTTTTTGCGTCCGTATTTCTGGGCGGGAATACCGGCTATCATAGCGCCCGCAACGGTGCCAATTAACCCTGATGCAATGGTAAAGCCATGTACAAAACCATCTAAGTTCCATAGTTGTTGTATTGCCTGTTCGGCACCGGATATAACTGCGGTGTCAAAACCAAACAGGAAGCCACCTAACGAAGCAATAAGGGCAATACGTAACGGGTAAGTATTCATATAACAAGCGTTTTGGTTTATATAATTACCCTACAAATTACGGTATATGCAGTAAGTTAAGTGCTAAAAGCAAATAAAATGAAAAACAATTTGTTACAACGGTTAAAGTATATGCCCGAAAGAGTAAATTTGAGCAGGATACAAACCGCTTTATTATAGAACAAAACCACTAATTAATACATTACAAACTATTTGCTTATGTTATGGGGAATTGACCTTGGCGGAACCAAGATTGAGGGAATAATACTGCCCTCGCTGCAGGAAGTAAAACCTTTATTACGCATGCGTATTGACACCGAAGCGTATAACGGCTATGAACACCTGGTAAACCAGGTTGCAAAACTGGTTGAACAGATGATTGAGATGAGCGGGATTACACCCTCAGCCATTGGTATTGGTACACCCGGCGTGGTAGACCCTGTAACCATGGGCATGAAGAATTGCAATAGTGTGGTATTAAACGGGATGCCGTTACGTAAAGACCTGGAAGATATACTTGGCCTTGATGTGGTAATTGCCAATGATGCGAACTGCTTCGCACTGGCTGAAACGCATTGGGGCATTGTAAAAGAAACACATCCTGAAGCCCGCGTTGTATTTGGTATAATAATGGGGACTGGAGTTGGTGGAGGCGTTGTAATTGACGGGAAGATATGGAATGGCCGCCACGGTATTGCCGGGGAGTGGGGGCATAATTTTTTGGATGATAGCGGTGGCCCCTGTTACTGCGGTAAAATAGGGTGTGTGGAGACAGTTTTATCGGGGCCGGGGCTGCAAAGGTTCTATGCATCACTAACGGGCAATAACATCACCCTTAAAGAGATTGTTCAAAAACAAAAGGAGGGGAATGATGACGCCGCAAATAAAACGCTGGAGCGCCTTGCCCATAATTTCGGTAAGGCGGTATCGGTTGTTACGGATATTCTTGACCCCGATGTAATTGTTGTGGGCGGAGGCGTTGGCAATATTGATATTATTTATGATAAGGGATATGAATGGTTAAAATATTTTATTTTTAACAACGGTGTTGATGTACCTGTGTTAAAGCCGTCACTTGGCGACAGCGCCGGTGTATTTGGCGCAGCGGCTTTGGTTGCAGGCTTTTAAATAACTTTGAAAGATGGTTAAGAAAAAACTTTTTATTTTATGCTTGTTTGCAGGCGCATACACCACTATGTACGCCCAAACGGCAACCTATAAGGAAAGGTACAGGCCGCAATACCATTTTTCCCCTGCTATAAACTGGACGAATGACCCCAATGGCCTGGTATATAACAATGGCGAATACCATATTTTTTATCAAAATAATCCCTTTGAAAATAAATGGGGGCATATGACATGGGGGCACGCTGTGAGTAAGGATCTTGTGCACTGGCAGCACCTTCCCGCAGCTATAAAAGAGGAAAACGGGATAATGATTTTTAGCGGCAGTTGTGTTGTTGATAAAAATAACACAAGTGGGTTAGGTAAAAAAGGCGTCGCGCCAATGATAGCAATCTATACAGGCCATACAGATACTGTGCAGGCGCAAATGCTGGCGTATAGTAATGACAATGGACGTACCTGGACGAAATATGCCCATAATCCCATACTTAACCTGCATAAAAAAGATTTTAGAGACCCGAAGGTATTTTGGTATGCGCCAAAACAGTATTGGGTAATGGCAGTTGTGCTGCCGCAAGATCATAAAGTGCAGTTTTACAAATCAAAAAATCTTTTGCAGTGGGATTTGTTAAGCGAGTTTGGGCCGGCGGGCGACATAAATGGTATTTGGGAATGCCCGGATATGTTCCAGGTGCCTGTAGCCAGCGATGCGGCTACAAAAAAATGGGTGCTTACAAACAGCATCAGCACTACGATGCAGTACTTCGTCGGCGAATTTGATGGCGTTAGTTTTCACAATGAAAACCCTGCGGGAGTTGTTCTCCGTCCCGATGAAGGCCCGGATTTTTATGCGGGTATTACTTATAACAATTTGCCGGCTGGCCAAAAACCTGTTATGATTGGATGGGTAAACAATTGGCAATATGCGAATGATATTCCTACAACGCCATGGAAGGGGGCTATGTCATTACCCCGGGAGTTTACATTAAGAAAAGACAGCCTCTCGTGGACATTGTTGCAAAAACCCGTTGATAATATTGAAAAACTAAAAGGTGAATTGCTGGCCGATGAAAGTGTACTGGTAAGTGATAAAAAAGAATACGATACAGTTGGTACGCAGCTTGAAATTGAAGCGGATATGCAGCCATCAGCAGGCACAAGTGGTGTCCGTCTCGCGGTTGGAAATGGTTATTACGCAGAGGTTGGGTATGATTCAGCTGCCCAAAAGCTTTATGTTGACAGGAGCCATTGCTCCAATATGTCTTTCAGCAAAAACTTCCAAAACCTGGCTTACTTCGCTACTCCTCTAATCATAAAAGATAATCAGCTTACCCTGCATATTTATTTTGATAATAGCATAATTGAGGTTTTTGCCAACAATGGTGAAGCAGTTATGACTATGCAGGTTTTCCCGGCGAATGGGGAAAACAGTGTGGCGCTCTTTAGCACCGGGGGAACTGCCACCTTCGGTAATATAAAAATATGGCGAATGAGAAGCGCCTGGGATTAAAATGAAATTTTTTGGTGATAAAATAATGCCAGCCAGTGCAATGATTCTGACATTTCGCACGTCTTGTAATAAAGGTGATTATGCGAATGATTTTATTTGTACCGGTTATATGCCTGCTTTTTTTTGCCTGCACAAAAGATAGCAGTTCACCCGTTGGTTCAACCTTAACAGGCAAATGGGTGCTTGAACCAGGAAATAATCCTATAAATGATACTTTGATATTTTATACAAAGGCAGATTCTGCTTTTTTCTTTGACAAGTCTGTATATTTCCAGGTGAATATGGCTGTATGGACGACTGATGATGGTTTCAGGTATAACTACAGCCTGGATTCGTCTTCAACTGACAGCCTGAGGGTACACAGGCTATCAGCAGCACCGGGCACGTGGCTTAATGTATATTTTAACCTGGTGAAGCCGAGTGAATTACAAGCAGGCGATTTTAGGGGGCAGGATGCAGCGGGAACGATTTACACTTATAGAAAGGTAGAATAAGCTTCACAAAAACTGGTTGTAAATTCTTTCTAACAGTGTAAATCAGCTCACGATTGATTTACAAATATAATCGGGTATTATACCTGAAGCATTTATTTGGATTTCTGCATTCTCAGCGCGCGTATTGCCTGACAGAACAAGCGTTGTTTTAACACCAAATTTGTTACCACCCAATATATCTGTATTAAGGTTATCGCCCACCATCAATATTTCATCTTTACTATAAAACCCTTTTTGGTTTAGCTGGTCAAAGGCATACATAAACATTTGTGAATCCGGCTTGCCAAAATGAATAAATTTTTTGTTCAGCATATTTTCCACAAGTTTGGCGATTCCCCCGGTGGCAACTGAAACATCATTTTTGGAAACGGGATACATTTTGTCGCTGTTGGCAACAATTACAGGAATATTTTTACGCCGCAAAAGGTTAACTGTTTTATTAATATCCGTATTCCAGTCAAAGCCTTCATCGTCCAAAAAAACAAAAGCGCTGATTTCCTCAATATTATCCAATTGAATATCGCTCACGGCAATATGCTCTAATCCTGACTGTAAAATATACTCTGCTGAATTTTCCGTCCCGAGGTAGGCTATCTTTCCGTCGGTGATTTTGTTTTGCAAAAACTGCCTCGCCATCATGCCCGAGGTTATGATTTCATGTGTTTCAATGGTTCTTATACCAAGCTTGTAAAAGCTTTCTGCCTGCTGGTGCTGGCTGCGGGATGCATCGTTTGTAAGTATGCGCAGTGCAATGTTCCTGTGTCTTATAAAATCAATAGTATCCTGTACGCCTTCTATCAGGCCCTTATAGTTTTTAATTACCCCATAAGAGTCTAAAAAGATGGCTTTAAAATGCTCTGCTATGGCTAAAAATGATGTTTCTTTCATTATGTTTTGGTAAAACCAATAGCCGCGGGATTTGTTGTTGGCTTTTAAACAAATCCTTCACGCCAGGGGCTTTATTTTATAAGTTCAATGCTTTTAAAATAATGTCGGCATTAAAATCCCGGTCAACTGATGGCAGGTGCATTTCATACGCTTCTTTCTGCAGTTTTGTCGCAAATATTTCGTGAAAAAAATACCGGCCGTCTTTTATCACGTAGTTCAGTATAAAAAACCTGTAGGCTTCTTTCAAAAAATATATTTCTTTTTCCTCCAGGGGATAAACTTCATGATAAGATTTTAAAAAAAGCAGGAACCTTTCTTCTGTCAGCGGGCCTATGTTATAACTGAACACAGTTCTGTCACCTACATCAGATACCACCCGGCTGAGAAAGTAAAAATCCAGCATGCGTGAATCCATCCTGAACCAGTCGTAATCCCACCTTGAATATAACCTGAAAGACGGGGACACGGAAAAATTGCCAATGTTCCAGTCAACAAAAACCGGTATTTTGTCAAGCGTATTTACTTTCAGTTTTTGGGTTTCTGTTAAAAACCGCTCACTCTGCTCCCTTATTATATGCTCATGCATACGGTGCTCGTATCGCCCTTCTTCTGTTTGCAGAATTTGAAGAAGGTGCTCTATATCAACGGCAAGGGTTTTGGAAGATGTGGGTAAGGTATTGCGTATATTATGGCAGGCTTTGTGAAAAAGAGCAACCTGCTCGCCCAGCTTAATAATCTGTGCCTCGTCAAGCCGCCTTGGCAGGCGGTTCTTAATTTTTATCGGGCGGTAAAAAACAACCCACGCGTCAAGAATAATGCTCTTAAAACGGTACGCGAACAATTCATTGCCCTTCATCAATGAACGGGCAAGAAAGTTTTCAAATGGCGCCGGAAGATTGTTGGATAACGAATTAATAATAGTATGATCTTCCACAAAATGCTCATACTTGCCGTAGTAGGAAAGTTTGGCAATGATGATACTGCTATCTTTAAAAGTTATCCTGTACACATGGTTGGTTGATACTTTGGCACTAATGTCAACTATGCGCACAATTTCCCTTGTGTTATCATAAGCCTGCCAGGCTTCTTTTACAATAGCTGTAAAATCTATAAAAGGCATGATTTGGTGCGTCAGATTATTTCGAAGTAGCGTTTCAGTTCCCAATCGGTTACTTTCTGTATGAACTGTCTCCATTCCCATTCTCTTGTTTTTGTAAAGTGGTCAACAAAGGTATCACCAAAAAGCTCACGCGCTACCGGCGATGCTTTCATAACCTGTGTTGCTTCGTTTAATGTTTTGTGAAACTTTTGGTTGCCTGTGTTATTATACTCATTGCCTTGGGTTGGCGGTTGTGATAAAGGCAATTTATTTTTTATGCCGTACAATCCTGATGCAAGGCTTGCAGCAAGCGAAAGATAAGGGTTGGCATCTGCGCCAGGCACCCTCGTTTCCAATCTTGTAGAAATATGGCTGTGGTTAATTACCCTTAATGCAGTCGTCCTGTTCTCAATACCCCAGCTAACAGATGTTGATGCCCACGCACCCTCAACATAGCGTTTGTAGCTGTTAATTGTTGGTGCATACATAGGTAATATATGCGGAAGGCAATATAATTGGCCTGCTATGTAATGCTTCAGCAAATCGCTCATATTGGCTTCATCTCCTTCCTCATAAAAAAGGTTAATATTGCCGGTGGCATCCCACAGGCTTTGATGAATATGCCCGCTGCAGCCGGGCAGGCTGCTGTTCCACTTTGCCATAAAAGTGGCCATTATGCCTTGCTGGTAAGCTATTTCTTTCACGGCTGTTTTAAAAAGCACGGCCCTGTCTGCCGCTTCCAGTATATCTGCATAGTCAATAGCTGCTTCATACACACCATCGCCGGTTTCAGTGTGCAGCCCTTCCAGGGGAACGCCGAAATTAGCAAGGTACATAATAAGCAGGTCGATATACAGTGGCGGTGGTACAATTGGGTAAGAAGGAGTTGACATTCTTAACAGCGAATACCCGAACATACCCGGCGTTAGCGGGGTGGGGTTTACAAAGTTTTTATCTTTTAAAGATTGCGGTGTTTCCTTAAAGTTAAACCACTCAAACTCTTTTGAGAAACGGGGTGCATAGCCCATGTCAATACATTGCTGCCGTATTTTTTTTAGCAGTGTTCTCGGGCATATTTGTGAAATGTCTATTGCAGTGCTGAAATCTGCAAGAAAAAAAGGAAGGTTTTTGTTCCAGGGGATTGTTCGGTAAGTATTTATATCTATGGTGGCAAACGCGTCAGGGTATCCTGTATCCCAGCCGCTGATGGTAGTATTATCATAAACATTATCGTTCATGTCCCACCCGAATATTACATTGCAAAAGCCTATATTTTCTTTAATTGCTTTTAAAAACTTATCCGCGCTGATTATTTTACCCCTCAATACGCCATCAATATCCGTAACGGCGAATTTTATTTTTTCATGGCCGGGCTGTTTAATTTTCTCTAAAATCTCCTCCTGGTTCATACGGCTTTTCTCGTTTGATTTATTGAAGATAATAAATTTTCAACAGCAAGCGGTAGACAGTAAAAAGCCCCGGCGCTTAACGAACACCGGGGCAACAAAAACCACGTATAAATAATTACACCTTAGCCTTTAATATAATCTTCCATAAGCTGGGTTTCACCGTCGCTAACGTTTACCCTTACTGTTTTAAGGCTTTTCCTGTCCTGCATGTGCACAATGTAAACGGGGGCAAGTCCACGCTGGTCAATTTTTTCCATGCCCGATACATAGCAGGGGCCATAGTTATTTTGTACAACGGTTAAAATATCTTTGGGTAGGTTATCAGCCGCAATACGCTGAATTGAGTAAACCCATTTACCCCTGCTGTTAAATACGGTAGTTTTATTGCCGTTGTCTATAACGGTTGTCTTGCCTGATTCAGAATGTTTTGTATCTGCAGCAAAACTTGTAGTTACTGTTAACATAGCCACCAGGCCAAGAGCGATTGATAATAGTTGCTTTTTCATTGTTATTTTTTTTAGTTTGTTTTTTTAAATTTTGTTTTTACGTCTCATTGACAACACAAACTTACAGCGCGTTTAAAGCCTTTTTTTTTGAAAGATGCGAACGGTAAAAAAACTGCGATGAACTGCTGAAATGTAGCGCAGATAAGGGTTTCAGCGGATATTATTTAACAGTTATTAACAAAAATGTTTTAACATTTAATGAAATGTAATACAAACACTGCATGTATGTTACTGTTTTTTAACAGTTATATTTGTTGTATAAATACTGTGTATGAATAAGTTGTTTTCTCCGCTTGCAATAAAAGATATTACTTTAAAAAACAGGATTGCAGTATCACCAATGTGCCAGTATTCGTCGCAGGATGGTTTTGCAAATAACTGGCATCTTGTTCATTTGGGTAGCCGCGCAGTTGGCGGCGCTGCGCTTGTTATACAGGAGGCTACAGCAGTTTCACCGGAAGGGAGAATTACGCATGATGACATGGGTATATGGAAAGATGAACACATAAATAAATTGAGTGAGATAACCGCATTTATACAACAGCAGGGCGCAATTGCAGGTATACAGGTGGCGCATGCGGGCCGTAAGGCAAGTACATCAAGCCCATGGAAGGGAAATAAACACATGCCTTTAAAAGATGGCGGTTGGCAAACAGTATCATCTTCCGGCATTCCTTACCACGATTCAGATGAACCGCCTTTATCATTATCAAAGGATAGTATTGATAAAGTGATTGATGATTTTAAACAAGCTGCAATTAGAGCTGCAAAGGCAGGGTATAGCCTGCTTGAAATTCATGCAGCACATGGCTATCTTATTCACCAGTTTTTATCCCCGCTGGTTAATTTAAGAACGGATGATTACGGCGGTAATTTTGATAACCGTGTTCGCCTGCTGTTGCAAATAGTTGACGGAGTAAATGAAGTATGGCCAAAAAAATATCCCCTGTTTGTGCGTATATCCTGCAGCGATTGGGCCCCCGGTGGCTGGGATATTGAGCAGTCAGTAAAACTTGCTGCTATGCTTAAACAAAAAGGCGTTGACCTTGTTGACTGCTCTTCTGGCGGGGCCGTAAGGCACCAGAAAATAGCCGTCGGCCCCGGCTACCAGGTAGCGTTTGCCGAACAGGTAAAAAAAGAAACTGGCATATTAACCGGGGCAGTTGGCCTGATAACAAGCGCGGCACAGGCGGAAGAGGTATTAATAAACAACCAGGCAGATATAGTATTGCTTGCCAGGCAAATGCTGCGTGAGCCATATTTTCCACTACATGCTGCAAAGGAGCTTGGGGAAAACGTTACCTGGCCCGTACAGTACGAGCGGGCGAAGCAATAATAAAAATAGTTACCTGGTAAGATTTTTCTTCTGAAGTGAGTAAAGCAGAACAAAGACGCCTGTTATTACCAGTGTTATCCACATAAAGACGCCTGAGAAAAATCCTACGCCGAGAAAAAAGACGATGCCGAGGAATGGAAGGATTTCACCAATCAACCATATCCAATACCCTTCTGCCTTTAGCTTTCTCATTTGCATAGCGCCAAAAATGCAGAGAGCGCCGGCGATAATGCCGATAATAAAGATGGGTATTTTATTTTCAACGCTTTTTCGCATCATTTCCATCCGTTCCGGGGAATACATATCCTTTACAAAAGAAGGCAGTTGATCAACCTTGCCACTGTTTATTAAATCCTGCATTTTTTGATAGCTGCTTTCCGCAGTTGCAACCGTCCAAATAGATGACAATATTGCTAACCCGCTACCGATAAACGTCAAAATAGTAAGTGTTTTCAGGGTGCTTAACTTCTGTTTTTCTTCAAATTCGTCAAGAAAATTGTTTTGCTGATCCATATAAAAAGCAATTTTAAAATGTAAGTGTTAACGAAAAGTAAAAGCTTTTCGTCAATCTGGCAAATTAAGTTGGTGTAAAATTTAATATTTGTGCCCGTTTACATGCTTAAATGCCCTGGAAACAAAGAAATTTTTGACAAATTCAGGAACCACCCTGCTTACATGGTAGGAAATCTTATTAATAAAACCAGGTATTATCCGGGACCTGCCCTTCAGCATTTTTGGTATTGCTTCACGGGCAACTTCTGAAGGTGTGAGGATAGATATTTTTGCCAGCCCTTTCAGGTCTTTGTTAATAGCGGTTGTCTTTTCATTACTGTCTGTACCGCCGGGGCATAACACGCTAACTTTTACGCCTGACGATTTAAGCTCCATCCGAAGGGACTGGCTGAATGAATAGATAAATGCTTTGCTGGCTGAATAAACGCATTTATGCGGCAATAAAAAAAAGCCCCCCATGCTGCCGGTATTCATTATATGGGATGGGGCATTTTTTTGCAGGTCTTTAATAAACAGCCGGGTAAGCATACATGCGGTAATTACGTTTAGATAAATTTGGGAGTAGTAAAAATCTACAGAAGATTCTTCAAAAACTCCTTTACTGCCAAGCCCTACATTGTTGATGAGGATATTTACTTTATAGCCTTTTTGCATTACCCATTCATACACTTTTGACGTAGCGCAATGTACAGAAAGGTCTACGCCGAGGCTATGGCATTCAACATTGTACTGTTTATGTATTTGCTTTGTTATGGTGTTCAATTCATCACCCGGTAAGGCTACTAAGAGAAGATTCATTCCTTTTGCCGCGCATTCAAATGCAAGTGCTTTGCCGATACCGGCGCTTGACCCGGTGATGAGTGTGTACATAGGCGTCAACTATTTTAAAAGATGGACAATATATCTGTATAACTATAAAATCGGTGTTTTGTTACATGTCTTGTTGCTTTAGCCAGCTTATCGTTTTTTGCAACCCCTCCTGTAACGGTATGTAACTATAGCCCAGTTCCCGTTTTGCCTTTTTGCAGGAGAGAGACCAATTGTACAAATATTTTTTTATCCACTTAGGGGTAAGTAATGGTGGTTTACCTGTGAGTTTTGTGCGCAGTATCATTGCATAACCGGCAAGCATCATTACCCAAACAGGCAGGTTTATCAATCGTATCTTTTTGCCTGTGGCTTGCGCCAAGGTAGCAAAAAATTCATTGTATGAGGCATTTACACCCGATAAAATATATCGTTCGCCACTTCGGCCTCTTTGCATGGCAAGTATATGGCCGTTAACCACATCATCAATATATACATAACTTCCTGTTTTTGTACCGTCGCTAGGCATTATCCTCCACTTACCCTGCAGGTATAATTTTGCCAGCTTTGTTACTGCATTGCTTTCAGTTTCAATGCCGGGGCCATATATCCTGGGCGGGTTAACAATAACTATGTGCATGCCATAGTAATTGCAATAATCACGGCAAAGCGCTTCTGCTTTTGTCTTACTGTCCTCATATTCATTCATAATATCTCCAATCCTTGTATCATCTTCTTTAACGGGCTCTATTCCTGAGGGGCCTAATACCCCGGCGGTGGAAGTAAAAACTATTTTTTGTACGCCCAATTCTCGCGCAGTATCTAATATTGTTTTTGTACCTTCCACATTTACCGAGTAAAATGTTCCGGGATTTTTTGCCCAAACCCTTGCGTATGCAGCAAGATGGTACACTTGCTGGCAGCCGGCCATAGCTTTTCGCACTGCCTCGCTGTTCAATATTTCCCCGTCAAATATTTGTATGTTCGGGTATTGTAATAAGTCTTTTTTGGCCGTACTCCTGCATAACGCGTGAACAGTATTTCCTTCTTCGGCAAGCCTTTTAGCAAGGGCATTACCTATATAGCCAGTTGCACCGGTGATAAATATATTCATAGGCATTTTCAGTTACGGCAAAATAAAGCCATTACAAAGAATGGTAAAATTTTTTAAACTGGCGGCGCCGTACAGCAAAAAAATGCTGTAACCGGAATAACAATTGCAGAAGATTTTTTTATGGATGAATTGTTTATTTTTGTTGAATAACACAGAAGTATAAGGAATCATGAAGAAGATAGAACTGGAAATAATAGCATTATCGCACAGTATTACTCAAACGCACTCATACGCAGTAGTATTGGGTGAGGTAAACGGTCTGCGCCGGCTGCCCATTGTAATTGGCGGGTTTGAGGCGCAAGCTATTGCGGTGGCGTTGGAACGCATGCAGCCCAGCAGGCCGCTTACACATGACCTGATGAAGAACTTTATGAATGCATTTAACGTGGATTTGATGGAAATAGTGATAAATGATTTGCAGGAAGGCATATTTTACTCAAAACTTGTTTGTATAAGTGAGCATGATACCGTGGAAATTGACAGCCGTACAAGCGATGCGTTAGCCCTGGCTGTAAGGTTTAGCTGCCCGATATACACTTATGAGCATATACTGGAGAGCGCCGGTATAATGATGGAAGACAGCAATAAAAAGAAAAAAACCGATATTACGGTTGATGAGCCGCCATCTGCAAGCAAAGAAGAAATTTCGCACATGAATATGGAGGAACTGCAAACCCTGCTGAATGAGGTGCTTGAGCAGGAAGATTATATACGCGCCATTGCTATTCGCGACGAGATGAACAGGCGGTCAAAATAGCAACGTTAAAGCAGTTTAGTTTAAAATTTGCCTTTGGCCAACCTGCAACATAATGCTTGTATTCCCAAATTGTAAAATAAATCTCGGCCTGAATATTATCAGCAGGCGCAGCGATGGCTATCACAATATTGAAACCGTTTTTTTACCAGTTCCGCTGGAGGATGTACTTGAAATTCTTCCATCTTATACTAATACCGGGGAGGTAAACTTTACTTACTCCGGTCTTGAAATTACGGGTGAGCCTTCAGATAACCTCTGCATAAAGGCATACCAGTTGCTAAAAAAAGATTTTCCTCATCTGCCGGCAGTAAAAGGCCATTTGCATAAGGCTATTCCTATGGGTGCCGGCCTGGGCGGGGGGAGTGCCGATGGCGCTTTTATGCTCATTTTGTTAAACAATAAATTCCGGCTGGGTATATCTATTGAAGACTTAACACATTATGCCCTGCAGTTAGGCAGCGATTGCCCCTTTTTTATAATTAACAAGCCATGTTTTGCCGAAAGCCGCGGGGAAGCTATACAACCGGTTGACCTAAGCCTTTCGGGTTATACCCTCTTGCTGGTAAACCCGGCAATTCATATATCTACCGGCTGGGCCTTTTCAGCAATTGTTTCTGCTTCACCGGCTAAATCTATTAAGGCAACAATAAAGCAACCCGTCGATTCGTGGAAAAATGAGTTAATTAACGATTTTGAAGCGCCCGTTTTAAGTAACTGGCCTGAACTTAAATTACTGAAGCAGCAATTGTATGATATGGGAGCCATATATGCGGGAATGAGCGGGAGCGGAAGTACTTTTTTTGGAATTTTTGCCCCTGGCGTCAAAGTGCCTCAGGCAAGCTTGCCGGCTAATTATTTTGTGAAACAGTTTGTACTAGCTTAAAGCGTAACGTTATATTTTAAACCCAACAGTAAGTATAACATTCCCCCGGTTATTATTTAGCGTAGCATAAGTATTAGGCTTGTCATTTAACCTGTAAGGGAAATTAACATCTTTCGTCAAAGTCTCAACATATGCAAGGTCAATATACATACCGTGATTCCGGTAGCCTATACCCCCGGCCAGCGAAATGCGGTCAGCTTTTAATTGCGTGTCACGGTATGGGCTGCCATAATAGCCAGCGCCTAGACGAAATGCCAGCGGGTCAAATTTCAGTTCACCTCCTACACGTACATTTACATTGCCTTTTAAATAATCAGAGGTGGCGCTGTTTAGGGTGCTGAAATAATTATCTCCTGAAGCGTTGGCTGAATTATACGGCAAAAATTTCGAGCTGCCGTAACCAGTATATTCAACATCTGCCGAAATAAAACCTCTTTGTTTTTTTGGGTCCGGCACAGGGCTGAATAAATATGTTGCGCTGGCTATAACCTTAACGGGGGTTTGTAGTTGATAGTCAGCTTCTCCGGGGTTACCACTGTTAAAATCATCGCTGCTGGCACTTACAGTTCCGTTGGGATAGTCAGGATTATTCAAATAACCTTCGGTGCTTGTCGTCATAGCCGCTCTTATTTTATCCTTGTACCAGATAAACGAGGGTGAATGTATAGCAAGCCCAATTCTGAAATTATCCTGTGGTTTATAAATAAGTCCGACTTTAAAATTAAGGCCAACACCGTTGCTGCGGTAACTTTGGGTAAAAGTGGAATAAGCAAAATTATTATTGGTATTGGTGGTGGCATCACTCTCGGTAAACGTAACGTCCCTGCGGTATGTCACGATTGGAACGTTCAAGCTCAGGCCAAGAAATAATTTGTCATTCATACCGCCGGCAAAAGTTAAGGATACTTCATTGTAACTGCCGCTGGTAACTTCATCATATTCCTGGTTAAGGCCTGTTGCCGGGTTGGGTAATCCAAAATATATAAGGTTGCCGTTGCTGGTAGTTGTATCAATAAGATAAGTGTAATATGCGAGCGATGAGCCAAAAATATAATTGCCAAGCGCTGCATTAGGGCTTGCGTGGTCGCGTGCCAGTTCTTCCAGGAACTGCTCAGAATAAGAGCTTAAATTGTTATACCCCTTGTAATGAACATGGTTGTTATAGCTGGCCAATTGATTAAAAGACAAAGAGAATGTAAAGCTGTTAAAAGTATTGCTGTATTGCACAGGTCCGCCAAGCACAATGCCGGTTGCCCCGTAAGAAAAGGCGCTTTTTGATGCTGAGGCACTGGTGCCTCTGAAATCTGCCGAGTTGCTGTTGAACATAAAACCGGGCGATAATACTACTTCTTTTGTTCGGATAATGCCTGTACCGGCGGGATTAACATTGTTTGAGGTTATATCACCCCCCAACGAACCCGAAGCTCCGCCTATACCCATTATTCTTGCCGAGCCACCGGGTATAAACCAGGAATTGCGTAAAGCATCGTCAGGGGTTTGCGTATATGCGCAGAAACTAATGCAAACAAGAATTGTAACTAACAGAAACGGCTTCATACTGGAGAGTTATAGTAATAAAGATATACGCAAATGTTTTATTTGCAATTTATTAAAATATAATGGCTACTAAAACGCTGTTAATGATGCGTAGGCCTGCTTACAGGTGCACTGCTGCCTGAACTGTTGAACCCGCCACTGTGGCCGCCGGCACTATTGCTGGATGAACTTGAACTAAATGAGCGCGCTGGCTGGTATGTGTTCGTGTTGTTATTGTAATAGGTATTATTACGTGAAGAATATATGCTGTTATTTGTGTTATTGTTATTATAGCCCCCGTTATTCTTGTAATAGTTGTTATTTACATATTGGAAATTACGATAGGCCGTAAGGTTGCTTTTGTTTGTTGTACCGAAATAAGTTTTTGGATTTTTATACAAAACTACAGTTTGGTAAGGGCTGCCCCAGTAAGCGCCGCCGCCAAAACCATAATAACCATACCCTAAACCAAAGCCATACAATGGGCTCCATGAGCCATACATACCATAAGAGGCGAAGGGACTGTAGAATGAATTGAGTAACGCGTACCTTGAAGCATTGCAGCTAAATCCAAAATCATAGCGGCTGTCCTGCCAGTATGCGTAGTCATCAATGGTTGACCAAAGGGCGTTGTTCTGTACTTTCATACGCAGGTAACGGTCATCATTACTGCTCTGGTAGTTTTCATAAACATCATAACCCGCATCATCGCCTTTAACGCCATCCCCTGTATGCACTGCCGGGGCCGGTGAATAATACACGTCATCCGGGGTACTTGTTGCCTTGTATAATGATGAGCAACTTGTTAATACGGTGGCAAGCGCAATGGCAGTTAATATTTTAGTAGTCATACCCAAGGTTTTAGAAGTTTATAGCGCTAAGTTATTACTTTTGCTGCTCTTTGGTAAAGTTTAGTGTAAGTTACATTAGTTTAACGTATAATAATAAAATTTACTGTTAAGGTATTTAAAAAACTAACAACTGTTATTTAAAGGTTATGGGCAAGGAAATTACATCACGTGAGCAGGACTATTCACAATGGTATAACGATATTATTCTTAAAAGCGGGCTGGCAGATTATAGCGCCGTGCGGGGCTGCATGGTAATAAAGCCATATGGCTATGCTTTGTGGGAAAATATGCGTGATGAACTGGACAGGATGTTTAAAGATACTGGCCACGTTAATGCCTATTTTCCCTTGTTTGTACCAAAAAGTTTATTTGAGGCAGAAGAAAAAAATGCTGAAGGTTTTGCAAAGGAATGTGCAGTTGTTACACACTACCGCCTTAAAAGCGACCCCGAGAAGCAGGGTAAATTGATGGTTGACCCCGAGGCAAAACTTGAGGAAGAGTTGGTGGTGAGGCCAACAAGTGAAGCCATTATTTGGAATACCTATAAAACCTGGATACAAAGCTACCGTGACCTGCCTTTATTGATTAACCAATGGGCAAACGTAGTGCGGTGGGAAATGCGTACAAGATTGTTTTTGCGTACTGCCGAGTTTTTATGGCAGGAGGGCCATACAGCACATGCCACCAAAGACGAGGCTGTTGCTGAGGCAAAACAAATGCTGGATGTTTACGCCAGTTTTGCAGAAGATTACATGGCATTGCCTGTAATTAAAGGTTACAAGACGCCCAATGAGCGTTTTGCAGGGGCGGAAGATACTTATTGTATTGAAGCACTGATGCAGGACGGCAAAGCGTTGCAGGCCGGTACATCACACTTTTTGGGACAGAATTTTGCAAAGGCTTTTGATGTTAAATTCAGTGATAAACAGAATAAGCTTGATTATGTATGGGCTACAAGCTGGGGTGTAAGTACAAGGCTGATTGGCGCACTTGTAATGGCTCACAGTGACGATGACGGGCTGGTATTGCCGCCCAGGTTGGCGCCGATACAGGTGGTAATTGTGCCTATATATAAAGGGGAAGAGCAAAAGGCGCTGATTGATGAAAAAGTGAAAGATATTGTAGCGTCTCTTAAAAAAGCAGGTATAAGGGTTAAGTATGATGACAGTGATAATACCAGGCCCGGCTGGAAATTTGCTGAATATGAAATGAAAGGCGTGCCTGTACGTATTGCAATCGGCTTACGAGACCTGGAAAATAATGTTGCAGAAGTAGCAAGAAGGGACACAAAAGAAAAACAGAGTTACAGTCTTGACGGGTTGGCCGACAGGATAATTGGTTTGCTGGATGAAATTCAGCAAAATATCTACAATACTGCCAAAAGCTACCGCGAAGCGCATATTACAAACGCGGATACCTGGGCGGAATTTAATGAGTTGCTTGACAAAAAGGGGGGCTTTGTTTCTGCTCATTGGGACGGCACAGGAGAAACAGAAGAGAAGATTAAGGAGCTTAGCAAAGCCACCATACGCTGCGTTCCCTTAAATAATACCCTGGAGCAGGGTGTTTGTATATTAACCGGCAAACCCTCAAACCAACGCGTTTTATTTGCCAGGGCGTATTGATAAGGTGCATAAAAATTAATAAGTCAATAATTTTTTAGTAAGATATTTTTACTTTACTTTAACAGTTATAAAAATCATCCTAAAACTAAAAAATTAATTGTTTATGACAGAGAAACCTCAGCTTCCTAATGCCACGGCTGTACTTGTACTCGGTATTTGTTCAATTGTAATAGGTTGCTATGGCTTGGGTATAATATTGGGAATTATAGGTATTGCGCTTTCCGGCAAGGGGCGTGCAATGTATAAAGCAAATCCTGAAATGTATTCCGGTTACGGCTCATTGAATGCAGGTTTTATTATGTCAATTATTGGCCTGTCCCTGGGTGTTTTGTGGATCATCTTAATGGTTTTCTTTGGGGTTGCGCTTTTGGGCAGTTCATTAGGCCACAGCTATAATTATTAAAGCATTTGTTATAGTGTTGGTTGTAAAATTTAAACAAAAGCTGATAGCAAAAGAAATATACAAGTGCAGGTTAATAACAATATTATTCTGCACTTTATTTTTTAAATAAATGCTAATGTTTTCGTGGCTGCAAAACCATATGTTACCCTGCGCTTTTAAATCACTCTTTGGTTTCGAATGCCCATTGTGCGGGTTTCAAAGATCCCTGTTTTTGTTGCTGAAAGGGCAATTCAAAAGCAGCTTTTTAATGTACCCGCCCTTGCTATTTGTATTGTTGCTGATAATTTTATCAATTGCCAAATTAATTAAGCCCGGCAAAATACAAAGTAGGTGGGTAGCGGGATATTCATCTTTTGTATTGGTAATCGTGGCTGTTAGCTATGTGGTTAAATTGTCAGCTATTTTTCTTTAAAAAGAAGAAGTTACAAATATTATTATCAACCTTAACATAAGCCCATGGACGCAGAAAAGGACTCTTTATTTCTTTTAAGAATTGACGATTCAATTCAAAGTCACCTGGTAGCCATAGCCAAATGGAATAAATTTATGGCTATAGCCGGCATAATTATTTCAATAATATTTGTTTTTACTGCCGTTGTAAGTAATATATTTCTTTACAATACCTCAGCCCCGGGTGCAGATGCGGCATATATTGCAGGCGAAAGAATTGGAAGTTTGTTTGTTTACCTAATTATGATAGCAGTTTATCTTATTCCGAGTATTTTCAGGCTAAAATTTGCCAACCGGCTTATGAAAGCGCTCAATACAAATGACCAGTACTTGCTTACAAGTTCATTTGGGCAATTAAAAATTTTTACAAAATTTATAGGTATCGCCACCATTATTTTAATTGTTTTTGCCGTGTTGGGTTTTATTGTGGCACTGATTGACCTGCTCCGATAATTTTTGTGTATTTAATAAAAAACAATATGGAAGAAATTGAACAGGAAGGCTTGCTTGATGAATCAATGTTTGATGTGAATATGTCTCCCAGCGTTATATATTCACTCAGCGAAACCTGCCGCTGGGCACGCCGCCTGGTTTATATTGCCGCCGGTGCTATTTTGGCCATTTTGATTATTTATATCGCCGATTGGGAGGCGCTTTCCAGGCAGCTTTATTTAGAGAATGAAACCGCTTCGATGATATTAATTATCATAGCGATTTTTTTTGGGGGAGTTTATATTGCGTTTCTTGCACTGCTGTTTATTTTTTCAGGCAGGGTAAAAGAAGGGTTACAACAAAAAGACCTGCAGAAAGTCGAGCATGGCTTTATGTCCTTAAAAGTGTATTTTATCATCTCTGTTTTTTTCAGTATGCTTATTGTAATAAGCTTTGTTCTTCAATTAATAAACATCATAACTTCCTGATATGAATACGGGTTCCAACCAGGACAGGCCAATAGAACTGGGTTTCTCTCAGCGCCTTAAAGATTTGGTACGCAGCACGGCAACCTGGGCAAGGGTTGCAGCCATCTGCAGTTTTATTACTACTGCTTATATACTGGTTACAAACATATCAAAAGGCGGCTTTTTGCAGGTATTTATTGTACTCATTATTACTGCCGTGTATGTAATAATGGCTGTCTATCTTTTTAACTTCGGCAACCTTACAAAAAGAGGGTTTGATAACATTGATCAGGATGACCTTGAAAATGGGCTTAATAACCTGCGAATGTATTTTAAGATGACCGTACGGGTTTTAATAGGCTTTATCATACTTTTTGGCATCATTATCTTATTTGCCGTATTAGGCTCAAACTCGTTGCTTGGTGGTTAGTAGGTAATTTTTTTATCTCGTCGACAGGTAATTGTAATCTTTCAAAAGCGTTTCCAGGAAATTAAGGGGATGTTGTTTGTTGTGTATTTTAAGGGCGCTTTCAATTTTTTCAGCAGTTCTTTCCGCAAGGGCATAGTCATTTTTCTTTAATACAGTACTGTAAACTGACTTAATGATATTCAAGTCCCTGTCGCTAAGGCGCATTACCTCCGGGTAAACCGGCACATAGCTTTCTTCAGTTTCCATAAAAACTGTTTCTTCCAGCCCCGCTTTCGTTCTCAAATCTATAATCAGCGTCCCCGCGGCCATATCGCCCAGCCGCTGCGATTTACGGCTGATGATAACACAAAGAATATCAGTAATAATCAGGCAAAAAAGGAACAGAACCTCAATGCCCTGGCCTGCCAGGAATGTTCCAAAACTTGCTGCGAAAACAATGATTAATATAAGTGCGAGAATATCTGACACGCGCAACATCCACCGGATGATAAACTGTATGGCAGATGCATTGCCCCCTGTTTCATTAATTACCCTTATCCCCATTATTTTTTTCCCTATTGATTGCCCGTTCATTGTCAGTTCACAAACAAGCGGGTACGCCGGTATCAGCACCCATAAAAGGTCAAGCGCCCAGTCGGGTATATTATTTTTGGCAAACGATACCAGTATTATGTAATAGGCAATCATTATTACCAGGTCAATAAGCCATGCAAACAGCCGTTTGTGAAAGTCGGGTATCTCAAAATCAAGCTCAATATTAAAACTGGTAAGAATTTTTAACTTGCTCATATAATATTGATAATAAAATTATGTTTTTGTATTGGCCGTAACAACTATTTAATTATTTTGGAACAAATTTAATGTTTGAGAGAAGCGCTGTTTATAAAGAAGAATAAAGAACGGTGGGAAAACATTACCAGTCAACCTTCAGCAAACCCTGACGAAATGGCTTTGGAGTTTACACAGCTGGTGGATGATCTCGGCTATGCTAAAACCTTTTATCCTCAAAGTAAGGTTACCCGGTTTCTTAATACTGAGGCGTCAAAACGGTATCTTTCCATCTATCGCAACAGGAAGGAAGAGCGCAACAAACTTGTCCGTTTTTTTAAGTATGATGTACCCCTTACAATCGTAAAACACCAGGTAGTGTTGCTTTGCTGCTTTGTGTTATTCCTGCTTTTTTTCTTTGTAGGGTTATTCTCATCTATGAAAGATGAACATTTTGTGAGAGAAATAATGGGTGACCAGTATGTAAACATGACAGAGGAAAATATTTCAAAAGGTAATCCTTTTGGCGTATACGAATCGCAGGGAAGTGTTATTATGTGGCTGGAAATTATGATAAATAACATCAGCGTCGCTTTCTTTTATTTCCTGGAGGGGCTTGTACCTTTCTTTCTCGTGCTAAGAAGCCTTGTAATTGAAGGAATAAGGCTGGGTGCGTTTGAATATATGTTTTATGCTAAGGGGTATAGCGGCCTTTTTGTGCTTACGGTAATGATACATGGTACGCTTGAACTTTCGGCATTTATTATTGCCGCGTCAGCGGGTGTTATATTGGGTAAAAGCTGGTTGTTTCCCGGTACTATAAAGCGTATAGAGGCGCTTAAGCGGGGCGCAAAGGACGGGGCTAAAATTATGGTAGCCCTTTTGCCGGTATTTGTTACAGCGGCTTTTTTTGAAAGTTTTGTTACAAGGCATTATCACATGCCCGCATGGATAAGTATTTTAATCCTAACCTCGTCAATGGCTTTTATCCTGGGATATTTTGTTATTTACCCGGCAAGGCTTGCCAGGCGCATAAAAAAGGAGATGGCGTTATTACATGGCAAGTAAATTTATCATATATATACTGGTACTGTTTATGTGTTGTTGTTTTAATACTCAACTGCATGCACAAACCGATACCACTTATGCAGATAGCAGTTATGTGGATAGCAGTAATGTTTCGCAGGATGATAATGAAAACTCTGCTGAAAACGCGGCCGCAGAACTTAAAAAATTCTCAATAAAGGATGAACAACACGACGCCGGAATTAACGAGCGTCATTTACCAGACTCAACAGCCCAAAAACTGAAAAAAGATGAGGACTACTGGTATGCGGATAAAGAGGCAGGTAAAGAAAAAATAGAAAAAACGACGCAAAAAAAAGGTTTTGGCTATTATCTTTCTAAACTGCTGAGTTCATCAATATTTTATTACATTTTTTGGATAGTTGTTGTGGGAGCGTTTGCGTTATTGGTGATATTGTATTTGCGAACTTTTACAACAAAATCAAAGAGGATCAGGAATGTTTCGGACGAATCTGTGGAAACTATCGAAAATATTTTCACCGTGAATTTTGATGAGTTGGTTAATAAAGCGCTGAGTGAGCAAAATTATCGCCTGGCTACGCGGCTGCTTTTTTTGCGCCTGCTTCGCTCTATGTCAGAAAAAAATATTATAGCGTATGGTATTGACAAAACCAATATGGATTACATGTTTGAGCTTGGCAATACTAAATACTCAAAAGATTTTATGCAGGCTTCAAGAACGTACGAATATGTGTGGTATGGAAATTTTAATGTTGAGCAACCCCAATTTTTGCGCATAAAGCAATTGCTGGACGATGTAAACCAAAAGATAGTTAACTGAGTTGAAAAAGGTATTTATTTATATAATTATTGGGGCGGGCCTTATTGCGGTACTTGCGCTTGTTTTTTCACAGCAGCAAAAACAACAATTTGATAGAACTGTTACGCTTGACAGAAAGTATAAAAAGCCTTACGACCTGGCAATAGCCTATAGCCAACTGCCTTTATTATTTAATAATGCAACCACCAAAGTCAATCGCGCTTCGCCGCGCGACTGGTTTGATACGGACTCAAGCGCTGATGGTAAGACATTATTTTTTGTGGTTACCAGGCATTTTAATCCAAATGTTACTGAAATGCGTTACCTGTTAGATTTTGTGAAACAGGGCAACCAGGTTTTTATAAGCACCCCTTACATGAACGATGACGCAAAGCAATATTTTGCTTTAGGCGAAGACGGAGCTTTTAATTTTAGGGTGTATGATTATTACAGGGACTCTGGCACCACTTACCTTAAAACACCACCTTTTACAGGTGATAGCTCTTTTTTAAACCCCGGGTTTAATTACAGTACCCATTTTACGGATGTTGATTCACAGCATTATTACATTTTAAGCAGGAACGAGGACGGGTATCCTGACCTTGTGAAGGTTAACGTGGGTAAAGGCAGCTTCTATTTTCACAGTAACCCGTTTTTGTTCGCTAACTATTTTTTATTGTGGCATAACAATATCACTTATCTTGAAAAGATAGCCTCCTTAATACCGCCCGATAAAAATAAAATCATCTGGGATGAATATTTTGTGTACCGTTTGTCAGATAACGACAGGGGCCAGCCCCCGTCGCCATTTCATGTTTTATTTTCTGTAAGTGCATTCAGGTGGGCATTGATAATCGGTCTCGTATTGCTGCTTTTGTATGTGCTTCTCGGTGTTAAACTGCTGCAACGCCTGGTGCCAGCATGGGAAAAACCAAAAAATGAAACACTTGATTTTACCAAAACAATCGGCAGGCTTTATTTTGCGAAAGGTGATAATACTAATCTTGCAAAAAAAATGGCAACTTACATGCTGGATTTTATCCGGAATAAATATTTTATCAGCACTGCCATACTCAACGAAGATTTTATAAAAAGCCTTTCCAGCAAAAGTGGCTATAATGAAGATGAAATGAAGAAAGTGGTGGGGCACCTTGTTTATATACAGGCTGATCATAGCGTAAGTGAAGAACAATTAGCTGAGATATACGAAGCATTTTCTAAATTTTATAAATATACATCCTGATGGACGATATAATATTTGAACAGCGAACCGATTTATCGCAATTGAATGAGGCTGTTTTTGCCGTTACCAACGAATTACGCAAGGTAATTGTGGGGCAGGACGAAATGATAAGGCTTATTGTGGCCGCTATAATTGCAGATGGCCACGTGCTTATAGAAGGCGCGCCGGGCGTTGCAAAAACACTGACAGCGCGGCTGGTAGCAAAAAGCGTAGCTGTTGGTTTCTCAAGAATACAGTTTACGCCCGACCTTATGCCTTCGGATGTATTAGGTACGTCTATATTCAACCCCCGGGACTCACTGTTTGAGTTTAAGAAAGGCCCTGTATTCAGCAACATAGTTTTGATTGATGAAATTAACCGTGCCCCTGCAAAAACACAGGCAGCGTTGTTCGAGGTAATGGAAGAAAGACAGGTTACTATGGATGGACAAACCTATGCTATGGGCACTCCATTTATGATAGTGGCTACACAAAACCCGATAGATTACGAGGGTACTTATAGGCTGCCCGAGGCACAACTTGACAGGTTTTTATTTAAAATAAATGTGCCCTATCCCACAGAAGAGCAGGAAACAACCATTTTGTCAAGACTACATTCACTTGGGCATACTGAAGTGATTGATTCCATACAACCGGTATTAACGACCGAGCAGATTACCACCGTTCGCAAACTTGTTAAAAAAATAGTGGTGGAAGATAAATTGCTGCAGTTTATTGCCCGAATAACAGTTACTACGCGTGGCCATAAATCTATTTACCTTGGCGCTTCGCCCCGTGCATCACTTGCTTTACTTAATGCAGCAAAAGCGTTTGCCGCGCTAAGCGGCAGGGATTTCGTTATTCCCGATGATATTGTTGCTGCCGCCCCGCCTGTATTGAGGCATAGGTTATTACTAACCCCGGATAAAGAAATGGAGGGCGTAACAGCGGATGATGTTATACAGCAGATTATACATTTACTGGAAATACCAAGATAATTTTGACAATTCGCGCACTTTATAAAAGTTTCTATTTCAGCAACCGTTTTTACATTGCCGGGGCGGCAATTGCTGTACTGTTTGCCATTTCATTTTATATTGCCCCGCTTGAAGAACTGGCAAAAATTTTCTTTGCCTTTTGGCTCGTGATAACACTAATTGATATTATACTGGTATATAGTGCAAATAATATTGACGGGGAAAGGGTTTGCGCCGACCGCTTTAGCAATGGAGACGAAAATAAAGTTACCATTGTCCTGCATAATAACTATTCTTTTGCCGTTGATGTTTTATTGATTGATGAATTGCCGGTACAGTTTCAGCAGCGTAACTGGCGCCGCGAACTTCAACTGCCCGGCAAGGAAGATGCTTCCATTGTGTATACACTTCAGCCGCTTGAAAGAGGCGAATATGGTTTCGGCAATATACTCGCTCTTATTACAAGCCCCCTTCAGCTCGTTCAGCGCAAATACACGCTTGATGCAGAACGGGTGATTCCTGTGTACCCTTCCTATATACAAATGCGCCGCTACAGTATTTTGGGTGTAAGCAATGAATTGGCAAGTTCCGGAACAAAGCGCCTGCGGAAAATGGGACAGAGTGTTGAGTTTGAGCAGATAAAAGATTACGTGCGCGGAGATGATTATCGCACCATAAACTGGAAGGCCACTGCACGCAAGGCGCAGTTAATGGTAAATACCTTTGTAGATGAAAAGAGCCAGCAGATATATTGTATTGTTGATAAAAGCCGTAGCATGAAAATGCCTTTTGCGGGTTTAACGCTGCTAGACTATGCCATTAATGCGTCACTTGTGTTAACCAATGTAGCCCTGCAGAAACAGGATAAAGCCGGGCTACTGACATTCGCGCAAAAGGTGGATACTTTTGTGCAGGCAGATAAAAAGCCGGCCCAAATGGAAGCAGTACTGGAGGCCTTGTACCGCCAGCAGACAAAATTTCTTGATGCCGACTATGAATCTCTATACGCCTATTTGCGAAACCGTGTTAAGCATAGGAGTTTGCTGGTATTATTTACCAATTTTGAAAGTCTTTATAGCCTGCAAAGGCAAATGCCATATTTAAAGCAAATATCCAATTACCACCTGCTGATGGTAGTGTTTTTTGAGAACACTGAAATAAACAGCCTATTGCAGAAAGATGCGGCAAACACAGAGGAAATTTATATTCAAACCATTGCTGAAAAATTTGCTTTTGATAAACGCCAAATGGTGAAGGAATTGAATTTACAGGGCATATTGGCGGTACTAACCGCCCCGGAAAATTTAACTGTTAATGCACTGAATAAATATCTCGAGGTAAAAGCAAAGCAGATGATTTAACGCACGCATGATTGCAGTGCCTGCAATAACTTATCTTTATAATTAAATGGATATTGTTCTTTTTGACAATAAAAGCCGGCGTGGCTTATTGCCACTCACATTTACGTGCGCAATAGCAGATTTGCGTATAGGTATTTTTACCGTTAAAGAGCGGTGGGGAATGCTGAGTGGTAAAAATGTATTTGTGCATACAGAAACATACCTGCAGCCTTTATATGAAAATATTCCTGCAGGGGAGCACTTGTGGATTGATGCTTCAATACTTGCTGATGCCCGCCTGGTAGACGAAATTCTTTCACTGAATAATGGCACTGCGGTTGCAGAAGGTAATAATCTTATCGCCGGCGTCATTACCATTAGCCAGGCAGGTTTTGACGCCAGCGATTGCTTAAAATTCTTCGCCAACATACGGCAGGTGCAAAATGTACGGCGGCTTCAACAACCGTGGGAGATTTTTCAGTGGAATGATGCAATGATAAGGGAGGATTTTACTTTAATAAGGTCAAAAAAAACATCCATACCCCTGTCTGCAACCAATACTTATTTGAACAGCCACGATATTTTTATTGAAGAGGGAGCAGAAGTAAATTTCGCTGTGCTTAACGCATCCGCCGGGCCTATTTATATTGGCAGGAACGCTGTAATAATGGAAGGCAGTTTAATAAGAGGCCCATTCGCGGCCTGTGAAGGGGCTGTAATAAAAATGGGCACGAAAATATATGCCGCTACAACTATCGGCCCTCATTGTCTTGCCGGTGGTGAAATAAAAAATGCAGTGATGCAGGCATACAGCAATAAAGGTCATGACGGCTATTTGGGAGATTCGGTAATTGGCAAGTGGTGCAACCTTGGCGCGGGCACCAGCAACAGCAATGTAAAAAATACCGGCAGTAGCGTGCAGATGTGGAATTTTGGTGACAGTGCCTATCATAAGGTTGGATTAAAAGGAGGCTTAATTATGGGAGACTACAGCCGGTGCGCTATAAATACCAGCTTTAACACGGGAACTGTTACTGGCATTTGTTGTAACATTTTTGAGAACGGCCTTTTGCCAAAATATATACCCAGCTTTAGCTGGGGAGGAAAGAATAATGGAAAATACAAACGGGAAAGGGTATTAACCGACATTGAAAATTGGAAAAGAATGAAAGGCCAGCCATTAACTATTGCCGAAAAAGAAGTGTTACAATATGTTTTTGAGGAGGGCTTATAAATAAGTTATTTTGGGTTGAAAGCGGCATGATGCTGCTTGAACGTTTTTGTATAATTCATTATTTAGCTGCTTATAAAGCTTGTTAATAGATTGCTTATGAAAAGAAACTTTTTTTATTGCTGCGGAATTTTGAGTATTATCCTGTATTCATGTAATAATAATGCAGGTGACGTGGCTGCAAAAGATTCTGCGGTAGTTGTCAGCCCATCATGGGCTTTATTGCCTTTTACCAAGCTGGATTCAGCCAACCCTGTACTGGTTCCGGGCAAGGCTTCTTTTGTTTGTCCTGTGAGACAGCAAAGCGTTTTTTGGGAAGAGAAGGATGTTTTTAACCCCGCTGTTGCTGTGCGCAATGATTCATTGTTTTTGCTATACCGTGCGCAGGACAGGATTGGCAAACCGGCAGGCACCTCTCGTATCGGCTTGGCTGTAAGTACTGACGGGATGCATTTTACTAAAAGGCAAATGCCGGTATTGTACCCTGCAAACGATGCATTCAAAAAATTTGAATGGGAGGGCGGCTGTGAAGACCCGCGCCTTGTACAAGACAGCGCCGGTACTTACTATATGACTTATACAGCCTTTGACGGTAAACAGGCCAGGTTATTTATCGCTACTTCCACTGATCTCTTACATTGGAAAAAATATGGCTGTGTGTTTGCAAAGGCTTTTAATGGCAGGTATATGAATGTATGGTCAAAGTCAGGTAGCATAGTATCAACGTATAATAACGGTAAAATTACCGCAGTAAAAATAAATGGTAAATACTGGATGTATTGGGGCGATAAATATATTTGGGCAGCGATATCAGACGATTTGATTAACTGGGAGCCTGTTGAAAAGCCGGCAACTGATACAATCAGGGGCGATATGCCGTTTTATGGTGTTGATATAACCCGTTTACAACCGGTAATTATGCCCCGGCCCGGTAAATTTGATAATGACCTTGTTGAAAGCGGCCCGCCGGCAATGTTAACAAACGATGGGATTGTGCTTTTATATAATGGCAGAAATGTACCTGCTACCGGTGACAAAAGCCTGCCGGAAGGCGCCTATACATCCTGCCAGGTATTGCTTGACAAAACAGATCCAACACATATTGTTGACAGGATGACCAACTATTTTATGAAGCCCGGCAAGCCGTATGAACTCACAGGCCAGGTAAACCAGGTTTGTTTTATTGAAGGGCTGGCACAGTTTAAAAATAAATGGTGGCTATACTATGGCACTGCCGACAGTAAAATAGCTGTAACCGTTAAGTAAGCGCTTTAAAATAATTGGCTTTCACATATTTTGCTGCATTTTCATCTTCTTTTGGCGCAATTTGATGCATCGCCAATAATGTATATTTGCAAAATGCAGTTTCCTTCTACATTACTTGAAAATGCTGTTAACGAGTTTGCCAAGCTACCCGGTATTGGTAAAAAAACAGCTTTGCGTATGGTATTGCATTTATTAAAACAGGATGCTGGTGTTGTTGCGCAGTTTAGCGAGACAATAGCTAAAATGCGCACAGACATCAAGTTTTGCCAGCGTTGCCATAATATTAGCGATGCGGATATTTGCGCGATTTGTGCCAACTCGTTCCGAAACCAGCGAATGATTTGCGTAGTGGAAAATGTGAGGGATGTAATTGCTATAGAAAATACCCAGCAGTTTAGCGGTACTTACCATGTGCTGGGTGGTATCATCTCCCCTTTGGATGGAATTGGCCCCGACCAGCTAAATATTGAAGCCCTTGTGATACGAATTGAAAAAGAGCAGACAGAAGAACTTGTATTTGCATTAAGTCCTAATATACAAGGTGATACCACTATATACTATATTCAGAAAAAAATACAAAAACTGCCCTGCAAAGTTACCACTATAGCCCGAGGAATAGCTTTTGGCGGGGAATTAGAGTATGCAGACGAAATGACCCTTGCCCGCAGCCTTGCTAAAAGATTGCCCGTAGAACAGTACATGAGTCATTAATTATATTGATTACCAATACTTTTTACATAAGTACTTATTTTAATTGGTTTATTCTTAATCAGTTTATAATTAACCCGTTGCAGGATGTAAATTAATTTTGTCATTCCACCCAACCTTTTCTGAAAAAAAAGAATCAGTAAAGTAGTTGTATGGCATAATTAACAAGGGTAAACCTTTGTTTATTTTTTCTCGTTCTCCATTTTAAATCATATATGTAACCCCGAAGCAACCGGTTGGAAAATTTAATAGAAACTATTAAAAAGTGTATTGAGCAGGATAAAAAGTATCAGCGTAAGTTTTACGAGAGGTACTTTGGCTTTGCCATGAAAGCTGCTTTTCGTTACATTACCGATTTTGACAGGGCAAAGGATGTTGTGCATGACAGCTTTATTAAGATATTTAATAATCTTCCCCAGTTTATGGAAAATACAGCTGCCGCTAATAACCTTGAATACAGGCTTATGTCATGGATGAAAAGAATAATTGTTAATACCGGGATAGATTTTCTGAGAAGGGATAAATCATCACCGAAACTAACTGAACTGGATGAGCGGGTATGGGATGAACACGCGGAAACCATTTCAGCGGAGGCAAATGTTTTGTATAAGGAATTATTACTTCAGTTAAGCCGGCTTTCGCCAACATACCGGGTGGTTTTCAACCTTCACGCAGTGGATGGTTACACACACAAAGAAATAGGCGAAATGCTTAACCTTACAACCGGGGGGGTAAAATCAATTTATTTTAAGGCGAAAGATCAATTACAAAAAAAATTAAACGATATGGCAAACAGTAAATCGCAATATGTTAAACCCTGAGAACGATATAGAAAATATCTACAGGGATTTGGCGGCCAATTACCCGTTAAAAGTAAATGAAGCCGGGTGGGAGGAATTTGAGCAGAAATTGGACCATGCCAGTCAGCAGCCTGCCAATCTTTCCCAAAATACCGGGGGCGTTTATAAGCGTATTATAAATATGTACCGCTTTTGGGTAGCTGCGGTAGTGATATTAGTGGCATTCACAGGCATTCTACTGCATGTAAAACATGCAAATAAACAGGAGAATCCAGTTCCAGTTGCCAGTAGTCCCAAAGATTCTGCCGGCAAGAACTCTGTTACAGAGAACAAAGAAGACAGCACGCATATGCCGGTTAAGCCACTTAAACAAGCATTACTCCAACCCGGGGATGTACGCGGCGTAACAACAAAAAACGATGTTGGTGAAAAAAGCCTGGCCAATAAATTGAATATTGTTGCCGGGAGCAATGAAAATAAGCAAGAGCGGCAGGGTAGTGAAAATGCTGCAAGTAATAACAAGAGTAAAAAAGTTAATGATGCGACTGCTATTGAAGAAAATGATTTAACCAGTCAACATATAACAATTGCAGGCAACAATGTTACAACTGGTGATACAGGCAAGTTAATATTAAAAACAACCGGTGGCCATATAGCGTCTGCACAAGATGACAGTACCAATAGTTTATTACCTGGGGAGATTGATTTAGCAAATCATTTGCAAAATAATTTTCAGCATGACAGCGTTTCAACAATTGATACGCAGGAAAATACGTCAGTCGCAACTATAAAGGAAGAAAAAGGAAAAGAGGGTAAGAAAAAATTGGTCATAAAAATAAAGACACTCCCGCACAAATATTTTTACCTTGGTGTAGTAGCAGGACCGGATATTAATAGCGTAAAAATGCAGCATATTGATTGCGCCGGACTGAGCTCAGGAATAATAGCGGGGGTACAGCTATCGCCCAAAGTAAGTATAGAAACAGGACTCTTTTACGAAGTAAAAAAATATTATTCTTCCGGCCAGTACGTGAATAAGCAAAAGCTGGGATATACTGATCCTGATGATGTACTTAAATCGGTAGACGCGCATGGCAAGTTTCTCGAGATACCTGTGATTGTTGGCGTGAATTTTGCAAATAGAAATAGGCATAATTTCTCTATTTCCGCAGGGCTTTCATCCTACTTTACAGCCAATGAAAACTACGAGTTGTTATATCATCGCCAGTCAGGCCAGGGAAGAATGGAGGACAGAGAATCAAGGGAGTGGGAGAATAGCTTTTTTTCAGCTATACCTTTAAGCGTCGGTTATCAGCTTAGGTTAAATACTCATAATATATTGCGTATTGAACCCTATGTAAAACTGCCCCTTTACGGTATTGGTAAAATATCGCTACCGGTTATAAGCAGCGGTATCTATATAAACATAACACACGCTTTTTTTAAATAAATCTTCTCCGCGGCATATGTAATTTAAATTTTACGCCCTTTTTAAACTAAAAATTACAAGTATGGATAGGCCCAAAATTCCTGTACCCACAGGAGCGTGTAATCCGCTTGCCCCAAGCGACGTTTATTACTGCTATCATCTTTTATTAAAATCTCATCAATTTGATGAGGATGTTAAATCTCGCAGTAAAATCTCTAATATTATTTCATATTGCTTGTTTGCATACGGTTAGCCGGTATGCAGCGTATTTTTCTAATTGTGATTACCTGTCAACCAGCGTCTTTAGTATGAGGCAAAATAGACGGTCGCAGTAGCAATAATATCCTGTGGTATTTGATAAACGGGTATCATAACATTTGCACTTCATCCGGTGATGTCGTGTGGCGCGTTGTTGCCATTACCTTAATAAATGACTTTATTGAATTTTCTACGCATACGTTATGTTTCCTCACGCCGATAGCGGCGTTTCACGTAAACAATACTTAAGAGATTTATAAAATTAATTGTAAGAAATGAAGAAGCGCACAAGGATAATTATAGTTGTGTTTGGCCTCCTCCTGCTGGCTGCAGGTATTTTATGGTATTATGTTTTTGTATGGTCTGCCAATCATCACAGGAATGTTGAAGACGAAAAAGGAATACCTGTTACATCTTCACGCATCGTCTCTTTATATGAAAAAAATGAACATAGTGCTGATTCGCTTTTTCTTGATAAGGCTATACAGGTTACAGGTGAAATAACCTCGATGCAGGTTAACCAGCAGGGAATGCCCACGGTTACGCTAAAAAGCGATGACCCTATGTCCAGCGTCTTTTGTACGCTTAAAAATAAACACCCGGTACTAAAAACCGGGTCAATAGTAACCATAAAAGGTATTTGCACAGGATACTTGAGCGATGTAATTGTAATAGGCGCTGTATTGGTGAATAACGATAATTAGAAGTTTTAATTAACTAACCAATGAACCGAAAATGTATGAAAACGAAGATTATTTCAGCATTAATAGTATTTGTAACTGTTTATAGTTGCAAACATGCAATGGTGCCAATAGGCACAGATACCACTCCAATACCTGTAACCCCGCCTCCTACAGATAGTACTGGTAATTCTGGTGGCAGCGGCAGTAGTGACAGTGTATGCTTTCAATCGCAGGTGTTACCATTATATCAAACTTACTGTTCCCGCAACAGCGGTTGTCACAGCGGCAATGGTGGTGGCGATGACGGCGATGATGTTGTACTTACAACATACTTTAATATAATGAAAGGCATTTCACCAGGTTTGCCGCAGGCGAGCAGGTATTTTACAATAATTGGTCATGGCATGCCACCTCGCAAGGAGCCAGCAATGACACAGGATCAGTTAAATATTATTCAAAAGTGGATAAGCCAGGGGGCATTAAATACTGTATGTACAGGAGGTACATGTGATACCAGTAAATATACATATACCAATGCGGCCTCAGTGATATTTGCCACCTATTGTAATGGTTGCCACGGTAATGCTCCGGGCTCAGGGAATGTTATCTTAAGCAGTTATTCAGCAGCTATTAACTCGGTTAATATTAATAAGCTTTTGTTTATAAATGCAATTAACTACTCTGCAACACCTGCGCAAAATATGCCACCCGCCGGCAAGTTAAGTAATTGCCAAATACAACAGCTTACCAACTGGGTAAACAAAGGAATGCCACAATAAATCTTATGCACATGAAACACAAATTAATTATAGCCGGAGTTATTACGGTAATTGCTTTTTATGGGTTGGGATGCTTTTACGACAAAAGCGACCTTGTTTATCCGCCGTCTGTCAGCACCTGTGATACTACTAACATAACCTATAGTACAACGGTAACGGGTATTTTAAATGCCAACTGTTACAATTGCCATAGTGGTAATGCGTCCTTGGGCGGTGGTATTGCGCTGGATACTTACTCAGGTCTATTGCCGTATATGAAGAATGGACATCTTATAAATGATATTCAGCAAATACCGGGGGCTGACCCAATGCCCAAAGGGGAAGCTAAAATGGATGTTTGCAGTATCAATAAAATAGTACTGTGGATTAACCACGGTATGCCCAAAAATTAATTTTAAAAAATAAGTATATGAAAAAGAAATATCTAACAGTTGCCTGTGTTGTTTTTATTGCAGGCATAACACACGCGCAAAAATTATTCTCCACTAAAACAGGACAAATAAGCTTTTATGCAGGAACACCACTGGAGGATGTAAGAGCCATAAATAATGAAACAGACAGCAAAATGCTGCAGAAGAATGGACAGATTATTTTTAGCGTGCTTGTTAAAGGTTTTGTATTTGCGAATGCCCTTATGCAGGACCATTTTAACGAGAATTATATGGAAAGTACAAAATTTCCGAAAGCAGATTTTAAAGGCTTTATTACTAATATAAATGCCGTAGATTTTGATAAGGATGGAATATATAATATATCTGCAGGCGGTGATTTAACAATACATGGTATAACACAAAAGGTTAATCTAAACGGTACGCTTGAAGTAAAAGGAGATAATATAATTCTCCTGTCAAAATTTAAGATTGCGCTTAAGGATTTTGATGTTACAGGTAACTATATCGGTACCAAGATAGCGCCCGAGGTAGAAATTACTGTTAACTGTAAATATGAATAATACTATGAAAAAGATACTGCCCTTTGTTGCATTTTTTACCCTTGCTGTTAGAGGATATTGTCAAAAAAATGCGATAACCGATACGACTGATCTTTTTAAAATGATGGATAAAGAAGATCAAAAACCTGACAAGTCGAAAACCGACTATGTTACTTCAACTTTTAAAACAACAAGATTAATCAATGGCCAATCCAGTGAAAATCTTGGTAAAGGTGTATTGGATGTAAAAATTTCTCATCGTTTTGGTACACTTAACAGTGGTGCTTACCAACTCTTTGGACTGGATAATGCGACGAACCGAATTGGTGTTGACTATGGCATTTTCAACACGCTTATGGTTGGCGTTGGCAGAAGCAGCTTTGAAAAACAATTTGACGCATTTGGTAAGCTAAAAATTTTAAGGCAATCAACCGGCAGGATAAATATGCCTGTTTCGGTAAGTTACTATTCCAGTGTAATGCTTAAGACGCTTAAGGGTACCGACAGTGCAAAAACGCATTTTTCCGATAAACTCTTTTTTGCGCAACAATTAATAATTGCCCGTAAGTTTAACGACTACCTTTCTTTACAGGTTGTACCAACACTGGTTCATTATAACATAGTTCCGTTTCATAATATGCCAAACGACTTGTATTCGATAGGTTTTGGGGGGCGGCTAAGGCTAAGCAGGCGGGTAAACCTTACTGCCGAATACTACTACCAGTTACCGGGGCATAGCCTGCCTGGCTACTATAACTCTTTTTCAGTTGGCATTGATATTGAGACAGGCGGGCACGTTTTCCAGTTTAATATCAGCAATTCCACCGGCATGACAGAGAGGACTTTTATAACCCAGACTACCGACAAATGGAGTGACGGCGGTATCCATTTTGGCTTTAACATTTCCCGGGTATTTACGGTTGTTAAACCCAGGCAGTTTAATGCAAAATGGTAAACAATATTTGTAATCCCAAAATTCGTATCTTTGCACCCACAGGCAGATTTGTTTATTGTTCGGCCTGTAAAAAAATCTGAACTAATAAACGCTAAGGAAACTTCCCTGTACACTTTCCCCAACGTTTATAAATTCAGAAGTATATTTTTTTGAGGTGGTCTTCACAATACGCAATTATCTGTGTTGTGTCACTCACTTCAGCAATATATTCCATGGGTCAACAAATTTGATTAAAGCTGCACTGGTTAGTTCAAAACATCTAAATACCGGTTTGCAGTAAACGGGAGGCAAAATGAAAACATTACAGCAATACCTGCAGGAGCGCATTCTTATAATAGATGGCGCAATGGGTACTATGATACAGCGCCATAAACTTACCGAGGAAGATTATCGCGGCGATCGGTTTAAAGATTGGCCATCGGATATAAAAGGCAACAACGATTTGTTATGCCTTACGCAGCCTGCGATTATTGAAGGTATACACCGGCAGTATCTTGAGGCAGGGGCAAACATTATCGAAACAAATACATTCAATGCGCAAAAGATATCCCTGGCTGATTATAATATGCAGTCACTTGCGTATGAAATAAACCTAGCGGCTGCAAAATGCGCAAGAAATGCCGTAAATGCTTTTAAAGCCGCCCATGCGGGTAAGGAAGTGATTGCGTTTGTGGCCGGCGCCATGGGCCCGCTGAATAAAACATTAAGTTTGTCACCAGATGTTAATAACCCCGGCTACCGGGCTTTGACATTTGATGAAGCTGTTGACGCTTATTATGAACAGGTGAGTGGCCTTGTTGATGGAGGAGTGGACATATTGCTCGTGGAGACTATTTTTGACACGCTTAATGCCAAAGCCGCCGTGTTTGCTATCAAAAAATATTTTAGGGAGCATCCCTTGCAGGCGTCACCCAACGGCGCAGGGCTTACGGGTAATGGCTTGCCAGTGATGATTAGCGGCACAATAACTGATGCCAGCGGGCGAACATTAAGTGGCCAGACGCTGGAAGCCTTTTATATTTCGTTAAAGCATGCAAAACCGGTAAGCATTGGGCTGAACTGCGCGCTGGGCGCTGCTGAAATGCGCCCCCATATTGAAGAGCTTTCGCAAATAGCGGACTGCTATACATCAGCTTACCCTAACGCCGGCTTACCAAATGCCATGGGAGAATATGATGAAAGGCCCGAAGAAACAGCACACTTTTTAGAAGATTGGGCCAGGGATGGCTTTGTAAATATTGTGGGCGGATGCTGTGGTACCACACCCGACCATATTAAACACATTGCAGAAAAAGTGAAACAATTTAAACCCCGCCAATTACCGGTAGTTGAGGAGACATTAGTATAAAGATTGTACAACAATGAGCGAAAGAGTTATAGTAAAACCATATTTGCGTTTAAGCGGCCTTGAGCCTTTAATAATTCGCCCTGAAACAAATTTTGTAAACGTAGGCGAACGCACCAATGTTACCGGCTCAAAAAAATTTGCACGCCTTATACGGGAGAACAAATACGAAGAAGCACTGAGTGTTGCAAGGCAGCAGGTGGAAAATGGAGCGCAGGTGCTGGATGTGAACATGGATGATGCATTGCTGGACGGTAAACAGGCAATGACCACTTTTTTAAATCTTTTGCAAAGCGAACCGGATATTGCCAAAATACCGGTAATGATAGACTCATCCAAATTTGAAATTATAGAAGCCGGGTTAAAATGCGTACAGGGTAAGTGTATTGTTAACTCAATCTCCATGAAAGAAGGAGAAGAGAAATTTATTCAGCAGGCGTTTGTTTGCCAAAGTTATGGAGCGTCGGTGGTGGTGATGGCATTTGATGAAGCAGGGCAAGCAGACACATTAAAACGGAAAATAGAGATATGCGAACGTGCGTATAAAATACTTACGCAGGATGTTGGTTATGACCCGCAGGACATTATTTTCGACCTTAATATTTTCGCTATTGCAACGGGGCTTGAGGAGCATAATAATTATGCCGTTGATTTTATAGAGGCGACACGATTCTTAAAGCAAAAATTTCCATTAATAAAAATAAGTGGCGGGGTAAGTAACCTGTCCTTTTCATTCAGGGGTAATGAGCCTGTGAGGGAGGCAATGCACAGCGTGTTTCTTTATTATGCCATTAAGGCGGGTATGGATATGGGCATTGTAAATGCCGGCCAGTTGGTGGTGTATGATGAAATTGAACCAACCCTGCGCGCGCTATGTGAAGACGTTATTTTTAACAGGGGCAATGATAATAACGAGGCTACCGAAAAACTGATTGGCTTTGCAGAAACAGTTAAGGCAAAAGGCAAGGAAGAAAAGAAAGACGATGCATGGCGGTTACTGCCTGTTGAAGAAAGACTGAAACACGCGCTTGTAAATGGTATTACCGATTATATTGACGCTGACACAGAAGAAACAAGATTAAAATTTGCTAAACCGCTTGAAGTAATTGAAGGGCCGCTAATGGCCGGTATGAATGTGGTGGGTGATTTGTTTGGTGCGGGTAAAATGTTTTTGCCGCAGGTGGTAAAGAGTGCCCGTGTGATGAAAAAAAGCGTGGCATATCTCTTTCCCTTTATCGAGGAAGAAAAAAAGAATAATCCGCAGGCGCAGGCCGGAGGCGCCGCCAAAATATTAATGGCGACAGTGAAGGGTGATGTGCACGATATTGGCAAGAACATAGTGGGTGTTGTGCTTGGTTGTAATGGGTACGATGTAATAGACCTCGGCGTGATGGTACCCACGGAAAAGATACTGGATACAGCCGTAAAAGAAAAGGTAGATATTATAGGCCTTAGCGGTTTGATAACACCATCACTGGACGAAATGGTGCATGTTGGAAGAGAGATGCAGCGAAGGGGAATGAATATACCTTTGCTGATTGGCGGAGCAACAACCAGCCGCGTACATACCGCTGTTAAAATTGAGCCCGGGTATGAAAATGGCGTTGTGCATGTACTGGACGCATCAAGAAGTGTTACAGTTGTAAGTTCACTGCTGAGCAGTGAGCAGAAAGAAGGGTTTCTCAACAACATAAAAAAAGAATACCATAAACTACGCGAAGATTTTGGTAAAAAGCAATCGGTAAAACAGTATGTTTCGTTTGCAGAAGCACAGGCTAATGCAGTAAAAATTGACTGGGAAAATTATATACCACCTGCCCCGGCGTTTACCGGGGTAAAGGTTTTTGATGATTATTCTCTCGCCGACATAAGGCCGTATATTGACTGGGCGCCATTTTTTATTGCATGGGAATTGGGAGGCCGGTTTCCGCAATTGCTGGAAGATGCAGTAATAGGTAAAGAAGCAAAGAAACTTTACAATGATGCCAACGCCCTGCTGGATAAAATTATTGAAGAAAAATGGCTGACAGCCACGGGCGTTATTGGTTTTTGGGAAGCAGCTAAAACCGCCCCGGAAACAATTACGGTAAAAAATGGTGATAAACAACTACATCTTGAAAGCCTTCGCCAGCAGGTAAAAAAAGCGGCGGGCCAGCCTAACATTTCATTGGCTGATTTTATTAAGCCTGCAGATATTATATCAACCCCTGCTGACCATATAGGCGCTTTTGCGGTAACTATCAAAGGCATTGAGCCACACATTCAGCATTTCCAGCAGGAGCACGATGATTACAACAAGATAATGCTGCAGGCGCTCGCAGACCGACTGGCAGAAGCTTTTGCTGAGTTGCTGCATGCACGGGTACGTAAAGAGTTTTGGGGTTATGCAAAAGATGAACATTTTACTAATGAAGAACTTATAAAAGAGCAATATACGGGTATTCGCCCTGCGCCTGGTTACCCCGCCTGCCCCGAGCATACAGAAAAATATAAGCTTTTTGATTTGCTGAATGCCACCGTTAATACGGGCATTATATTAACTGAATCCCTGGCTATGTACCCTGCTGCCAGTGTATGCGGCTGGTATTTCAGTCACCCGCAAAGCCAGTATTTTGGTATTGGTAAAATTTCACACGATCAAATGGAAGACTATGCCCGGCGTAAGGGCTGGAATACAGAGGAAGCAGAAAAATGGCTAAGGCCTAATTTGGAATAACAAGCGCCATGTTTTAGCGTTGAGAAGACTTGATATTAACCGGCAACCTTTTCCCCGTGCGGTTTATCCTTAACGTGATGAGATTTATTATTTTTCTCCCTGTAGATTATTCTTCTGTTTATAATCCTAACAACAACAAAGGTAAAAAGCGGTACATAGAACCAGCTTATTTTCAGCAGCGCCAGCAGGGCCGTTGCCGTAAATGCCACGGTAGCTATCAATGTGCTCCGCTTGTTTTTTACAATTAGTTTTTCATCTTTCAAAACAGAAAAATTGTACTTGTCGTGAAAAACAACCCGAAGCATCAGGAAGTAGGTAAGATTACAAATTGCAAGATTTAAAAAATAAGTAAACAGCTTTAACCACACCGGGCTCTGCTGCTCAAATAAAAATGAGATACTTATGGGAAGCAACACTATACTAAGCAGGAAATAAAGATTGCTTTTTATAAGTGCTTTATTGTAATCCACAATATGTTCATACAGGTCATGGTGTTTTATCCACAAATTGCCTATTGTCACAAAACAAATAAACAGTGCCGTGCTATGCAGTAAAAAAGTGGCAGCGTATTTTGCTATAAGGTCGTTGAGCGAGATTCCCGCTTCAATAGGCGGTATTTTTATTTCCAGCACCATTAACGTTATGGCGATAGCAATAACAGCGTCACTAAAAAAGGCCACCCGGTCTACCTGGAACTGCTTGCGGTTGTGCATATTATCATGTTTTTGCTGCATCCGGGGAAAGTTAAGAATTTAAAGGATAATCAAAAATTTATAGTTTGGGCATGTAAATGGGCTTAAAATTGTTATACTTATGCTTTGCGAAGTGTAGCGTTTTGGTGGGGGATGAGAAAATGCGGCGTTAAACTAATTATTACAAATTATGAAGCTTTTTACATGTACCCATTGCGGGGAAATACTATATTTTGAAAATACATGGTGTGCCCATTGCGGGTACAGTACCGGGTTTTATGCAGAAAATAGCGACCTGCTGGCGCTTTCAGCAAAAAACGATGAAGATTTTCAGCAAAATAATATTTTTTATAAATATTGCACCAACCACAAATTTGATGTTTGCAACTGGCTTGTATCCACAGGAAGCAAATCCGCGTATTGTGTAGCTTGTGACCTGAACCGGACCATACCAAACCTGCAGGAACAACGATACCGCAATTATTGGCACAGTATTGAGGCGGCAAAGCATAGGCTTGTTTACAGTTTATTGAAATTGCGTTTGCCGGTATTTAGCAAGAGGGAGGACCTTAAAAAAGGGCTATGTTTTGATTTTGTGGCTGATGAAAAGAACAAAAAAATTTTTACGGGCCATGACAACGGGTTAATAACCATAAACATTGCGGAAGCAGATGATATTAAACGCGAAATGATGCGGAAAAACATGAATGAAGCTTACCGGACCGTATTAGGGCATTTCAGGCACGAGGTTGGCCATTATTACTGGAACAGGCTTATTGATGGTACAATGAATATAAACATGTATGAAACACTTTTTGGGGATTATAAAAAAGATTATGGTAATGCACTTAAACAATATTATGCAAACGGCGCACCGGCAGGCTGGGCACAGGATTTTATAAGCGCGTATGCGAGCAGCCACCCCTGGGAGGACTGGGCGGAAACATGGGCGCATTACCTGCACATTATGGACACACTGGAAACTGCCCATTATTTTGATGTACGTGTTAAACCATTACCCGCAAAAAATGCCAATATGTGCACTGAAATTAATGATGATCCATATAATGTGGCAGATTTTAAGCAAATTATTAATCAATGGCTGCCGCTTACCTATGCAATGAATAGCCTGAACCGGAGTATGGGAGTGGCTGATATTTACCCCTTTATTATCACCCCGGCCGTAATGAAAAAATTATCATTTATACATAACGTTTGTTTTGGCCTAAAAGAAAGGCACTGTTAAAACAATGCCTCTACACACATGAAATTTTAAACCTTAAGGTGTTTTATGGTTAGCTGCTTTTCTTTCTTATATAAGTAAAGTCGTACACGGTATTCCATGTTGCGCCGTCATCCTCAGATGTTTCATTTAACTGGCGTACCTGGTTTGGCCCCTGGTTAAAAAAAGTAAACCTTCCTTTCTGTTGTTTGCCCTGCGGCGTAGTTTGTTCAAATTCAAACCGCATAGCTCCATCTCTATATACGCCATTCACAAAAACATGCTGGGGCCCTCCTTCCGCTCCTACCCAAACCTGCTGCCATTTATGGGTTGCTGCGTCAATAAAATTCATGCTTTTACCGCTGTATGGTGTATTGGCGGATGTCCAGTTTTCCAATATCATACATCCGCCCGATGCTTGTTGAATAATACTGTGGCCCGCCAAAAAATGGGTGCCTGTAACATATGCATCCCATTCACCTACCCAAAAGTCAAATTGCCTGCGCAGGGTGTCTGCCATACAGGGATATGCCCTGAAATAAGCAGTATCGCGCAGCACTTTAAATTGAATATCATTTCTAATATCACTAAAGGCATTCAGGGTGTCAAGATCCGGGAAATTAAAGTAGCCTGTATTTATTGCTTTGCCAAGATTGACAAGCGTGGCTTGCCTGTTATGTTTAATACCATAAACAATTGCCATGCGTGAAAACAGGATTGGCTGCAAACCCCGTGGCGGATTAGTGGCTTCTGATTTCTTATAATCGGTCAGTGCGTCGTCATACTGCCCCAATTTATAATCACAGTATCCAAGCCTGTTCCATTCAATACTATTACGAGAGGTATCGGCTAATAGTTGATTATATATTTTTTTTGCGGCTGCCCAATCTTGTATCGTAAAAAGGGAATCAGCCGTAGTTAAAGACGTTGCCACCTGCCCAAAAGCAACAGATGATATAGCAACTAAAAAAAACAGTAGCAGGCTAAATGGTTTATGATGCATAATGTGTTTTTATAACCCGCAAGATGACGAGTTATATAAACAACTAACAGGTGAAAAATGACTTTTTTTGATAATTGAGGCGATATTTTTCAGGAGTTAGCTGAAAGTATTGTTTAAAAAGCTTTGCGAAGGATGTTACGTCCCCGTACCCGACGGTGAAACATATTTCTGTAACAGGGGCGCTGGTAGTTTCCAGGCGATGTTTTGCTTCAGCCAACCTTTTGTGAATGATATATTGGTATGGGGTTACACTAAAATGCTTTTTAAATTGCCGCAGCAAATAGGCGCTGTTTAAACAGGCTACCGAAGAAAGTTGCTGAAGGGTGATATTACCTGTGTAACATGAATCAATAAAGTCTTTCGCATAATGCAGCCGTTTATACAGCTCTGTTTTAGTGGAAAGCCTGGCGGCTTTTATTTTTTTTATGTCAGCATTTACCCCCGCCTGTAAAAGCAGCAGCTTTTCCAGTAAGAGATAGTAAAGTTCTGTTATTCCTGCATTGCCTGGCTTTACCTCCACTGACAGGCGATACAACCTGTTTAACAGCGGGCTCACCATATCATCATGCGAATATAACTTTTCAGTAAACTCAATATGTGCCGGTGTACAATACTGGTCGTTACTAAGCGCTTCATTCATATTTGCCAACAGGCCATACGCTACTGTTTGAGTAAAAAAGGAAGAAAAATTAATGGTGAACGATTCAACAGGGGTATCGGAAAAAATATAGCTTGAGTAGGTTTTACCTTCGTTGAATACAAGATAATTGTTGTCATTCACAGCGTAAAACCTGCCGTGAGACTGGTAATATTCGCTTCCTTTAAAGGCACATTTTATGGAAAGGCAACCCCAGTGCTCTCCGTAAGAAACATTTGAGGACCTTGCATGGATGATGACATTATTTTTTTTGAAGCGCTCATTATATGCCTCAATGTCAAACCCCGGCACATTAAAATCAGGGAAGTCTCTCATGATAAATATGCCGTCATCCATGCACATAAAATAAGGCTTTGATGTAAGTTATTAAAAGCATTATTGTACAGGAATAATCTTACATAAAAGGTGATATATGACGGCTTAAAGGCTTATTTTCTTATATGCACTGCAGCGCCGCCACCAGCCGCGAGGGGCAAGGTAAGCACATCATTTTTTGTAACCGCTTTTGTTTGCTTAACAAGGTGATTGGGATATTTGTCAACGTCAGGCGCATCTGTATAAATTTCTGCTGTATATGTACCATCTCCCAGGAACGAGAGCGGAACATTTATCGTCCTCGCTTCGTGGTTTGTAATTGCCCCTATATACCAATCGTTATCTTTCTTCCGGGCAACAGCAACATATTTTTCTACATCGGCACCGGGTACCTTTGTTTCATCCCAATTGGTTGGTACCTGCTGTATAAACTCAAAACCGGGCTGGCCCTCATAGGCCGCAGGGTAATCGCACACCATGCTTAGGGCATTTTGAAGCACTACGTACATGGCAAGCATGTGGCAACGCGTACCCAGCATTAACGGGCGGGTATATTGCGCAACATACGCGCTATCAGGCACTGCCCTGAAGCCACCAAGGTGATAATCTGTTGAGCCGGCAAGCAGCCGTGTAAAAGGCATATAAATATCGTGGTCAGCGGTAAGGCCGGGGCCCCATTTATTGCACTCGTAATTACGCGTGCCTTCACGTGTAAACTCATTAGGGTAGGTGCGGTTTAAGCCTGTTGGTTTATAAGCGCCGTGAAATTGAATGTGCAGGTGGTGGGCAGCAGCTTTTTGTAAAATCTCTGTCTGCATATTCACCATTAGCTGGTCGTCCCTGTCCATAAAGTCAACCATCATCCCGCTTAACCCCCACTTTTCAAACACGGCAAAAGCGGTATCAAGCCGCGGATATAAAGCATAAAAATGAACCCATACCCTGACACCAACGCCAACACTTTTTCCATAGTCGCATATTTCCTTCATGTCGAGGCCCGGCACTGGCTTCGTAACATCATTATGCGGGCCGGGCTGAAAGCCTACGCCATCATCGGTATACCACTGGTGTAACCCGTATTCCACAACTGAATGGTAAGTAATGTGGTTGCGGGCGCAAAAATCAATGTAATACTGGTTAGTTACAAAATTGTTGCCGGGGGCATTAAGCGTATCGGGGGTTACATTGCCATTCCACCAGGGGAAAGTTGAAGTGCCTGGTTTAATCCAGCTAACATCTTTTATAGCGCACGGGTCATTAAGGCTTGTGATGATGTTTGATTCAATCAGCGCTCCAACCCTGTCGCTGATAAGCATTACGCGCCAGGGGCTTTTATGAGGAAGCGAAGCCCGGACTTTTACCAATGTTTGCCCCGGCCATGGCGAAAGTTTACCCGTTACTATCCCATTTTCTTTTTCCAGGTACATACCGGCATAGTCAAGCAACTGTGCTTCTGTCACGCCGATAAAAATATTATCGGGGCGCTGAAACAACACCGGCATGTCCATCAGGGTATCAGGCACTTCACTTAAGGGTAATGTGGTATATGGCCCTTCATGTGAAGTTGTGTAATTGGGCAAAAACAACGCGCGGACAATTGGATTACCGGTAAAATTAAAGGTTGTGTTCTCATCAGTTATTACCATGGAGTCTGTGCCCTGTTTGGCCAGGAACTCATACCTGAAAGCAAGGCCATCGTTAAATGCCTTTGCTACCAAATTTATCTTCCGGCCGGTAGAGGATTGTTGGAGGGGGATGATAACCTGCCTGAAACTGTCACGCACATGACTTGCTTTGCCGGTAACAAGTGTATAGTCTTCCGTGGAATCAAGAAATGCTGGTTTACCGATAGTTATATTGTTATCGAAGCTGCCATCTGTAAAAATAATACCCAGCCTGCTGTTATCAATAATAAGTTTTCCTTTATAAGCCACACTGTAAACGGGCGCCTTATTGATAAGCCTGAAGTTGAATACTATTTCTTTATTGGGAGAGAGTAGTTGAACAGGTTTTTGTGCAAGTACAGTAACCGAAATAAATGGCGGGATAAAAAGCAATAATTTTTGAAAAAGCTTCATGTGGCAAATAATTATTGGGTGAAGATATGCAAAGAATAAGTTTTGTACTTTACAAATGCCGATGCCTATATACTCTTTAAAACTTTCACTGCGCTATGGGCGCCAAGCATTTTAATGGCTTTTTCTTTTTCCACCCATGCTAATTTCCTGCCTTCTGTTGATGTATTATAGAAGGCTTCAAATGCCATCAGGAAATAAACGATGCGAACCCGGCCGCTCTTTCTGCGGTACGTAACTGTACCGGCCTTTTTTAAAGGCTTTGCTGATACGCCTGTTTCTTCCATCACCTCGCGGATAGCGGCAAACTCCGGTGTTTCTTTTTTTTCAATTCTTCCTTTGGGTAATACCCATTTTTCTTTATTGGCTGATGAAGTTACCAGCAGAACCAACCTTCGCCCTTCTTCCTGCTTAATAACAATACCACCGGCATGTGTTGGGGGCAATCTACCTAGACGTATAACTAATATTAATAATGTTATAGCTGCTAAACCGACTGAAATGTATAAAAACATATTATAAAGTTACACATGAGGTACAGGCTCAGGTTGTTAATTTATGGTTGCCCGGCGTTTAAACTGCTTTAAATTATTTGTTGTTTTGGCGTAGCTTTGTGTAAAATTGCTGACCATAAATTTCCTCTTCTATGACTATCAGAAAAACACTGGCCTGTGTGGTGCTTGCCGGAATAACTATTGTCGCCTGTCAAAAAAGCAACAATTCCCAAAACGACGTAACAATTTTGACATCAGGCAAATGGCAGATAAGTGATGCATCCGTTACCATACCAGGTTCGGGAGTTTCGCTCGATGTGTATGACTCTATACCGGATTGCGTAAAAGATAATTTTTACATTTTTGCATCTGAAGGTACTGCAACCATTGATGAAGGTGCAACAAAGTGCGATTCCTCTGACCCGCAAACGACTACCGGTAACTGGAAATTGCTGGAGAATAATACGAAATTGCAAACGATTGACCCGCTTACGGGTGCGAGCGCCGATTTAACATTGCTGGAAATTAACAGTAATGATATGAAGGTGCAGGATACCGCTACTTACCAGGGCTATTCAGTAAACGCTACAGTTACTTTTAAGCATATTAATTAGGGTGATAAAATATTAGCGGGTAAACAGGGCCAGGGAAATAGGATTATATGTTTATCTGTAACAGGCCCTTGTCACTGGCAGTAACAACTTCAGTATTGGCCATTTGTAAAACACTTCCTTTTGAATCGTAGGTTAGTGTATAAGAAACTTCCAGTACATCTTTTGCTGACATGGCCGGTATTTTTATCACGGGTTTAAAAGCATTTTCCAGTGTAGGAAATAATTTTAATGCAAGGGCAGGAAATGATTCCACCCAAACAACTTCATTACTTTTAGCATTTACCTTTTTTACACTAATTGTAAGGCCGGCTGTTGATGCATCGTATATTTTAGCTGCATAGTTATTGTCAGTATATACAGCCATGCTGAGAGTTTTGCTTTGTAAATTTTCTGCCGGTGTTTTAATATTTGACCAAAAAATATAAGCGGCTATGGCAGTTATTGCTACTACTGCTGTGGCTATTAATGTCTTTTTCATAAAATGTGGTGTTACGGTGTTGAATATTTTATTTACAGGAGCAAAGTTACCCACGTAAACCTCGGCAACTAATTCAAATGCTGCCAACAGCCTGAAAGAGACGCCGAATTGCGAAAATGATGCGCTGGTACTGAATGTGCCTTATAAATTCTGCGACGAACGGCTAAAAAACACTGACGAAACCAAGGTGTATTTTTGACTGCCGGAAATCAAAGCTGCCGTCATTACGCTTTCCCTCCGCAAAAGAGATATTAAACACGCCTGTTTTTGTTTCAAGAGCCAGCCCGAAACCCGCGCCAATATAGGTATGGGAAAAATTGGCAAGTATTGTTTGATATTTGGCCCAGCCCGCATCGGTAAACGCAAACAGGTATGAGTTTTGGCCCAGCAGGTAATGGTATTCAGCAGTACCAACAAAAAAGCGGTTGGTATAAATGCTTTCTTCATCAAAGCCCCGCAGCAATTTATACCCGCCTATTTGAAACAATTCGTTTTGAAAATAATCGGGTGACTGGTACCACCCGATATTTACGGCAGTCTTTAGTGCAGACTGTTTACCAAGCGGAAAATAGTGGGCGGCAGATACGCGTACTTTAAACTGGTAGGTACTTGGTTGCAGGCTGTCGTACAGGCTGGCATAATTAAACGATGGGTCTTTAATTTGTAAAACAGCATTGCTTTTTTTTATGTGCTTGTTGCCAAAACTTGTAATTAATTGAAGTTCGTTGCCTTTGTGCGGGTTAAAACGGTAATTGGTATTATTAAAATCGTACTGTACAGCAAGGCTTACGGAGTTAGCGTCAATATTCGGCGGCAGTTGCTTTGTGAGTATAACAAGAGATGTGTCCACATTAAGCACTTTGGTTGCCTGGGTTTGAATATATACTGCGCCGGATTGCCGTGCTGACAGAACATATTGAACACCTGCCTGTGCATTAATGTTTATATAGGTTGAATCCTTTTTATACAAGTCGAAATTGAACAGTAACCCGAAGGGTGAATTGAATATATATGGCCGCTGAAATGATAGATTTAACCGGGGGGATTGTGATTGCAACTGTTGCCAGTTTACGCTGATGGTTTCCCCATTGCCAAATGGGTTGCGCAGGTCAAGCGTAGCCTCGCCGGTTACAAGCAACTTACCCCCGATGCTTTCATTAGTGGGGGCAAAGCCTATCAGGGCGTTTACCTGGTTGCTTTTGCGTTGGTTAAGGGTAGTAATAATTTCCGCGCCGGTATTAAGCATATTTAAACGCCACGGCTCCGCTTGTTCCACAAAAGGAAGTTCAATAAGGCGCTGGTTTATTTTGTCCAGCTTGCTTTGTTCATAAACGCCGTGCGGTTTTATGCCCAGGTAATGATAAATGAAATTAGCTGAAATTTTTGCATTGCCATTTATGAGCAGCGTGTCTATGTGATATACATAACCCTTATCAATTTCCAGTTTTGCTGTAATTTTTCCTTCAGTTATTGTTATGCTGTCAACACCCACTTTGGCAAAGGGATAGCCGTTATCTGCAAAATAATCAAGCAATAAGTTATATACCTGCTGCACTTTAGTGTTGTCAAAAGGCTTATTGTGAAATGTAGCCTTGTTAAACCCTAACTGGTTTAACACATACCAGTCGGGTTCATTAACTCTTATATCATCCCATATATACTTTTTGCCAAGGAACAGTTTCAGGAAAACAGTAGAAGAATCCTGGAATATGGAGTCAACAGACGCGCTTATATACCCTGCAGAAGCAAACAACCCCGGCAGTTGCTGTACATATTGCAAACAAGCCGTTTTAGTAGCGAATAAAGTTTTAATATTCACCCCAGTTGCTTTATCAGCTGTATCAGCCTGTACAATTTTAAGTGTGCAGCTTTGTTGAGCACATATATCGCCCGAAATAAAGCATAAAAATAAAATAAGCGGGGTATATCTCAGCAATTTTGCCATCAGCGTGTACCAACAATATTACAAAAGTAGAATAATAACGAAAGGAAGGCGATTTTATGAGCGTACCTGGTTATTCCCCAATAAAATTAGGTTCTTTTCTGTAAGTTCCGGGTAAACAAGTTACGTTGCCCAACTTTGAAGGACAAGCCTTGTGCTGAAGCTGCATAAACTTTTACACAATCTTTGCATACAGCCTGCAGCGCTGATAATATGGGGCTTGGACAAACCATGAAAATAGGCGAAATTTGTTAGTTGGAAAATTGGCGGAGAATTGAAACGCGGTTGCTGGTTTTTACTCTTTGCTGTTGTGTTAACCTTTATTTTTTTTATAAGCATGGCATTTTCTCATCTACATGTACATACCCAGTATTCTTTGCTTGATGGTGCTGCGTCTATAGAAAGCCTTTACAAAAAAGCGCTTAAAAATAATATGCCGGCGCTGGCCATTACTGATCATGGCAACATGTTTGGTGTATTTGATTTTGTTAACCAGGCATGGAAGAATACCAAAGTAATTGGTAAGGATGAAAAAGGAAAAGACATCACCACCCCGGTAACCAAACCTATAGTTGGCTGCGAATTTTACGTAGTAGCAGACCGGTTTCAAAAAAGCTTTAGCAAAGAAAAAAAAGATGAGCGTTACCACCAGGTATTGCTGGCAAAAAATAAAACCGGTTACCAGAACCTGGTAAAATTGACTTCTGCAGGTTTTATTGAAGGGTATTACAGCAAATACCCGCGCATTGATAAAGAGCTTATTGAAAAACACCATGAGGGCCTTATCGCCACCACCTGCTGTATCGGAGCCTATGTGCCGCAGGCAATATTACATGATGGAGAAGAAGAGGCTGAAAAAGAATTTAAATGGTGGCTGGATATGTTTGGGGATGATTATTATATTGAGCTGCAGCGCCATAACATAAAAGAGCAGGAGAAAATAAATGCTGCTTTATTAAAGTTCAGCAAAAAATATAACGTACCCGTTATTTGTACCAACGACAGCCATTATACTGACCGGGATGATTTTAATGCCCATGATATATTATTGTGTATAAACACCGGCGAAAAACAAAGTACACCCGGTTTTGATGATTTTGTAAATGATGATTTGCAGCTTAAAAACCGGCGCTTTAAATTCCCCAACGACCAGTTTTACTTTAAAACGCCGCAGGAGATGGCCACACTATTCAGCGATATTCCGGAATCGCTGGAAAACACGCAGGCCATTGTGGATAAGGTAGAAGTGCTTAACCTTAAAAAAGATATTCTTCTTCCCGCATTTCCCATCCCCAAAGAATTTCAAACGAGTGATGATAATAATATTAACCAGTGGAATTACCTGCACCACCTGACGTATGAGGGAGCAAGAAAGCGTTATAGTGAAATAACAGAAGAGATACGGGAACGGCTGGATTTTGAATTGTTTACTATTAAAACAATGGGCTTTGCCGGCTACTTTTTAATTGTAAGCGACTTTATAAAAGCCGGCCGGGATATGGGCGTGTTTATCGGGCCAGGACGTGGGTCCGCTGCGGGCAGCGTGGTAGCTTATTGTATCGGTATAACCAATATAGACCCGATAAAATATAACTTGCTGTTTGAAAGGTTCTTAAATCCTGACCGTAAGTCAATGCCGGATATTGATACGGATTTTGATGATGATGGCCGCCAGAAAGTGATTGATTATGTAGTGGGCAAATATGGAAAAAACCAGGTAGCGCAGATAATTACCTATGGCACTATGGCCGCCAAGATGAGTATTAAAGATGTTGCCCGGGTGATGGACTTGCCTTTATCAGAAGCCAATGCATTGGCTAAAATGGTACCCGACAGGCCCGGTACTGATTTGGGCCGGGTACTTACAGCGCCAATAACAACAAAGGAAGCAAAAGAAGGGGAGAAGAGCCTGGAGGAAAAAGAAGGGTTTGGCGGGGAGGATATTGAGAACATACGCAGGCTGCGTGATATTTATAACGGCGACCCTGAAGACCCGCGTACAAGGGTATTAAAGGAGGCAGAACGGCTTGAAGGGTCAGTGCGCAATACAGGCATACATGCTGCCGGCATTATTATCGCGCCAAAAGATTTGACGGACTTATTGCCGGTTGCTACAGCAAAAGATTCAGATTTGTGGGTAACACAAATTGAAGGGAATGTTATTGAAGAGGCCGGCGTAATTAAGATGGACTTTTTAGGGCTTAAAACGTTATCCATTTTAAAAACAGCGCTGGAGCTTATTAAGCAAAACCACGGGGTTGATATTGACCTTGACGGCTTGCCGCTGGATGATGAAAAGACTTTTTTGTTGTACCAGAAGGGAGAAACCAATGGCACATTCCAGTTTGAAAGCCCCGGTATGCAAAAATACCTGCGCGAGCTTAAGCCTGATAAGTTTGCAGACCTGATAGCGATGAATGCCCTTTATCGCCCCGGTCCAATGGCTTATATACCACAATATGTTGCACGTAAACATGGACGCGAAGAAGTAGTATATGATATTAATGACATGGCTGAATACCTGGAGGAAACCTATGGTATAACGGTGTACCAGGAACAGGTAATGCTGCTTAGCCAGAAGCTTGCAGGCTTTAGCAAAGGCGATGCTGACGTATTGCGTAAAGCAATGGGAAAAAAGCAAAAGGCCGTGCTGGATAAGATGAAGGAAAAGTTTATTAAAGGCGCTGCAGCCAAGGGGCACAATGCTGAAGTGCTGGAAAAAATATGGACCGACTGGGAAGCATTTGCGCAGTACGCTTTTAATAAATCACACTCTACCTGCTATGCTTACGTGGCATACCAAACTGCGTATTTAAAGGCGCATTACCCGGGTGAATATATGTCTGCTGTGCTTAACCATGCGGGCAGTATTGAAAAAATAACCTTTTTTATGGAGGAGTGCAAACGCATGGGCATTAAGGTATTGGGGCCGGATATTAACGAATCCCTGAAAGGGTTTGCGGTAAATAAAAAAGGCGAGATTCGTTTTGGGCTTGGTGGCTTAAAAGGCGTTGGAGAGGCGGCGATAGAAAGCATTATACATGACCGTAACGCCGGAGGCCATTACAGCGATATTTTTGATTTTGTTAAACGGGTTAACCAGCGCGCTGTAAATAAAAAATCACTTGAGAGCCTTATTTACTCCGGGGCCTTTGATTGCTTTAAAGATCTTCACCGGGCACAATATTTTTTTACCCCGCAAGGGGATACCAAAAGTACGCTTGAACGCATAATAAATTTTGGCAGCCAGGTGCAGGCTAACAAACACCAAAACAGCAACAGCCTTTTTGGCGGAACTGTTATGGCCGAAATACCCCCGCCCAAACTACCCAACTGCGAACCATGGACATTGACTGAATTGCTTGATCATGAAAAAGATGTGACGGGCATGTTTATGAGCGGCCACCCGCTTGACCATTTTAAATTTGAGTTGAAGTATTACGGCATTTTGCCGCTTGGCGAATTTAATGAAATAAAAGAGTCCAACACTTTAATCTCGGCAAACGGCGGCCGCAATTATCGTATTGCAGGGCTTGTAATTGATGCACAGCACCGCATAACGCGTACCGGGCGCAATTTTGGCAGCATGACCATTGAAGACTTTAGCGGCAAAACAGAAATAATGTTTTGGAGCGATGATTATATAAAGTTTAAAGACTATTTGGATAAGGGCAAGAACGTATTGCTTTACGGGTATTTTAAGCAACGCTATAACAGCGAGGAGTATGAATTTAAAGTAACACAACTGCAACTGCTTGAAACAGCAAAACAAGCGCTTACAAGGCAGCTTGATATAAATATACAGCCCGCAGCATTAAACAGCCATTTTGTTGAGTTTATTGAAAGAAATATGCGCGGTAACCCCGGTAAATCGCAACTGCGGTTTAATATTTTTGAGCCGGTTGAAAACCTTAAACTCAGCATGTACTCTCTTGACCGTGGTTTTACCATGAACGAGGAGATGGCCGAGTTTTTATTGGATAACCCTGATATTGAAGTGAGCGTGGGGTTAGTGGAAAGATAAATTTTCAAGTTTACCTGTCAACTATTTTTTCACCCTGTCAAAAAACTCCTTTTGCAGTGTAAGGGCGCTCGTATCTGCTTTTACATCTTTTATTGCGGTAATTAACTGTCCTATTATATGCTCGGTAACCAGCTTGCCTTCTTCAACAGTAGCCTTACTGCCATCACCCGCATAGTGATTGGGATAATCAGCATACCACCATATAGCAGTGTACACATTGGGGATACTCAAGCGTTTTTGGTTGGCGCCAGATTCATTTTTTGCACTATCCATCTTTACAAGGTCGGGCCGTAAGTATAACAACGCTGATGTTTCCCTTTCCCCGGCATGCTGATCACCTGCGTTATCCGATTTATGGATCGCATTATATTGCGCACGGTAGGCTGAATCCTGGCTTGACTCAAAAAAATACACCGCGTAGTTTCTTTGTTTTTCAAGTCTTGTTTGTATAAAGTATCTTATCAGTTCGGGGTTGCCGCCGTGGCCGTTTATAATCAATATCCTTTTAAAGCCATTTCTGCCAATTTCGTCGCAGGTTGCTTCCAGCAAATCCCAAACAACCCTTTCCGGCAGGGCGAAAGTGCCGTACTGGTGGCGGGCCTCATTTATCTGCCCATAAAAGTAATCAGGAAACACTACGGCATATTCGTGCTTTGTTGCTCTTGCAGCCCATTCGCGTACTTGTATCAGGTCTGAGCCAATCGGGGCGTGCGGCCCGTGCTTTTCAAGTATGCCGATAGGAAGTATGCAAGTTGAATCAGACATTTGTAATGCTTTCGGCCATTCGCTGGCAGTAAGTTCATCCCACCGGCTATGAAGTTCCTGGGCTTTAATTGCAGGTACAAAAAATTGCAGAAGACATAAAAGTAATATTGCCAGTCGTGATATATTGATTGCTTTCATAACTATTTATTTAGCGGTGTGAAATAATTAACTTATACGCTTTAGTATTTATGAATAAGATAAATGTACTGCACATTTCAGGTGCATTCCTGCTAATTTTTTTGAAAGCGGCTTGGCCTCACGTTAGCTTGAGACAGGTAAAAGAAAAGCCCATGCTTATTTCTGGTTTATTACCGTTTCAATAATTAAAAAATAGGATTCATCTGTGCAGGTGATTGTTATGTTATCCGTATCCCAAACACCAAGCGCATCCCGTTTTGGCACTTCAACATTATTCACTGCAATAGACCCTTCAATCGTAAAAATAAACAGGCATTTATTGGTTGGATTAAAATTGTATTCAATCCTGGAGTCTTTATCATAATAGCCTAACGAGAGTTTTGCGTTTTGATTTATCCAGCAATGCGCTTGCCCTTCTTCCCCCGAAACAATAGTGGTAAGTTTATTTTTTCCTTTTTGTTTGGGAAAACTCCGTTGCTGGTAACGCGGTATTATGTTTTGCTGTTTGGGCTGTATCCATATCTGCAAAAAATTTACTTCTTCCTCCCCAATATTATATTCTTCATGCTTCAGGCCGCTTCCTGCACTCATAATTTGCACACCGCCTTCTTCAATTACGGTACTATAGCCCATGGTGTCCTTGTGGTTCATTTTACCCTGTAACAGCACTGATATTATTTCCATATTTATGTGGGGGTGAATACCAAAACCTTTACCCGGCAACACGTAATCATCATTAAAGGTCATTAAGGTTCCAAATGCGCTCTTTATTGGATTGCAATAGTCACTGAAACTAAAATAAAAGTTACTTTTTAACCAGCCAATGTCTTTGGCGCCCTTTGCTGACGCAGGAAAGAAAAATGTCTGCATATAATATATTTATGGAATTTAAAAATGTTCCGCGTGTACAAATTTAGTAAAGGCAATAGTTGAAGCTTTATTTTTTTATTTAGGCTTTTTGTATGGATTATAATATAGTATATTTTCGTTTATATTTGAACGGATGAACAATAGCGGTCAGCATAAACTAAACTATATCAATGCCGTACGCGGGCTCGCTATATTATTGGTAATAGTATTGCATGTTGCTAATGCTACAAAGGGTTTGTCAAAAAGCGTTAAAAGTATAACCAATATTGGCGCATTTGGTGTGCAATTATTTTTTGTGGCAAGTGCATTTACACTTTTTCGCTCCTATACCAGCAGAATAAAAAAAGAAGGTCGGTTTACAAAGCGAAACTTTTTTGTGCGAAGGCTTGCAAGAATAAGCCCTATGTACTATGTGGCCGCTGTTGTATATTCAATAATTTGTTACTACAAGCCAGCCTATAATGGAGGTAATTCTTTGGAGTTATGGAAGGTGCTTGCAAATGTATTTTATGTAAACAGCTTTTTGCCCGGCGCTATAATGTACATACCACCGGGCGGATGGAGTGTTGGTGTTGAGATGGTATTTTACTGTTGTATGCCATTTTTGTTTAGTCATGTTAAAAACTTTAAAAACGCGTTTGTTTGGTTTGTACTACTTAGTATGGTGGCACTAGGCCTAACGCTGCTGGAATGGTATTTACATGCGCATTTTTTAATAGTTTTTACTAAACAGCAGGCATGGTTTTTATATTTCTGGTTTCCCAACCATGCTGCGGTATTTATGCTTGGTATAATGCTATATTTTGCTTTACAGCTATTTAAAATAAAGCGCCGGGGAAATACCTATATAGGCCTGACGACCTCGATATTGCTTATGTGTGGGTTTATTGGGCTTACGCGCTATATTGATCCCCATAAATTTATTCCGCAGCATATTGTTATTTCTGTTTTTTTTGCGATTAATATATTTTTCCTCGCCCAGCATCCGGCTATGCTTTTTAACAACAAAGTCACCCGCTTTCTGGGGGAAATCAGCTTCAGCCTTTACCTTGTACATTTTATTGTAGTGTATGTTTTGGCAGATTACTTTCCACTTTCAGCCAACCCCTATAGCAGGTTTTTTGAATTATATGGATTAACCATTTTAATTAGTTGTGGTATCGCGACGCTTACTTACCGTTTTATTGAACGCCCGGGTATTGCTGCCGGCAGCAGGTTTATAAAGCGAAAGAGCCCACAGCCGGAACTTGAGCCGGGTATTTAGGGCACCTGGTACAGGTTGAGAATTATTAGAGGTTAATTAACTTTTTGCCGGTTTAGTGCCTGCGTATTAAATAATTAATAGTTAAATTCGTTTCATTGTTAACCAGTTTTAGTTTTCATTATTCCCTAACCAAAAATAGTCACATGAAACCTGTTGTAACCACCGCACTGCTTTTGTTAGCTGCAATATTTTGTAACGCGCAAACCAATGGCATACTTAACGCTGAAAACGCCACAACAAAAGCTGGTGAAGAAAACCAGTACACTTATCAGCCGCATGCCGGCGTAGTGGTGCCTGGTAAAATATCAGCCTCCATCATCTACTTCAATAAAGGCTATTTTAATAAGGTTGTGCCGCTTGATAAAGCCGGCAACCTATACCATTTTTACTTTAAAGCCCCAGACTCTACAGCCACGCTTTTAATATGTATTGTTGATGATAAAAAGACAATGTTTGATAATAATAATGAAACCACTTTTATTATGCCGCTGTACAACAAAACAGGCCAGCGTTTTTCAAATGCAGGTGTTGTTGCCGCGCAATTAATAGGGGGTTATGCGCCCTATCTTTTTAAGATTAAGCCGCCGAAAGGATATGCTACGCACATGTATGAACAGGAGTTTAAAAAGCACCCAGCGCTGAAGGATGATAATTACCTGGCATATCTTCAAATCCTTTATCCTCAAAATAAAGATTCAGCTAAACCCATACTTTTGGCTTATGCAAAACAACAGCTTGCAAAAAAATCAACCGAGCAGAAATGGCTTAATGCATATTACCTGTACCGGCAGATGGGTATGAATGATGAAGTGAAGCAAACAGAAGAAAAAATTTTAACAGCCTACCCAAAAGGCACGCTGGCAAAAAATACATTTTATAATAAGCTATACCAGGATAAAGAGCCGTCCGCAGAAAAATACCTGGCTGCTATGCATGATTATATGACAACATTTAATGACAGTACAACTGCGACAAAAGATAATTTTTACGGGATGCTTATTTCTTACTACGGCGATAAAAAAGACTGGGCCAATCTTGACAAGTACGATGCACTCATCACTGACAAAACCCAGGTAATAGGTACATATAATAATCTCGCATGGTCTTTATCAGGTGAGCAACTGGATAACCCGGGTACAGACCTTGATTATGCAGCAACCCTTTCCAGGCGGTCATTACAGGTAGTAGATGAAAAAATGAATGACCCGAAAACTACGGTTGATGAAAGGCAGAATTGGAAGTCAACCCATGATACATACGCAGATACATACGCGCTTATATTGTATAAGTTAGGGAAAGTTGATTCCGCCTTTTACTACGAGGATGGAATTGATAAAACTAACTTTTATGACGGCGGCCGTGAAATGTATGCCCGTTACGCGGAAAAAGTAAAAGGGCCGGAGTTTGCCCGCAAATATATTGAGGAGCAATTGCTTGCCGGCGTAAACTCAACGCTGCTTCAAAAACAGTTAAAAGATATTTACGCGCAGCTTAACCTGCCTGAGGATCAATACGAAAAAATAAAAGAACAGGCAGTTAGCCTCGCCAGGCAAAAATCTCTTGACAAAATAAAAGAAACACTTGGCAGCCTTAAAGCCAAAGATTTTACATTGAAAGACCTGGAGGGTAATACTGTAACATTAGCATCCTACCATGACAAAGTGGTGGTGCTTGACTTTTGGGCTACCTGGTGTGGGCCTTGCCGGGCATCTTTCCCCGCAATGCAACAGGCCGTTACAAAGTACAAGGACGACAAAGATGTTGTATTCCTGTTTATGGATATTTCAGAAAACGGGGATGAAGCTACCATACGTAAGAATACAGCTAAGTTTATTGATGATAATCATTATACCTTTCATGTATTGCTTGATATAGACAATAAAGTAGCGCCTGATTACAAGGTGGAATTTATACCTGATAAATTTATTATTAACAGGCAGGGAAATATTTCGTTTATGGGAAATGAACTGAGCGACATTGACGGCGCCATTGCCGACGCTAAAGGGTAGTTTTAACTGCAGTGAATTTCCCTGGCATCTTAAATTTCCGGGTTTACCCATGTTTTTACCGTTTTCACCTATTTACGTGGTTACTTTTAAACCATGAAGACCTTCGTAGGTCAAATGGTTTATTAAAATTATTTGTATGAAAAGATTAGTAACTCTATTCTCCGCTCTTTTCCTGGTAGCGGGGCTGGTATCGGCACAAACTGCTGATTCAACAATCCATCGCGGCATGGGTAACCGAAAAATGGCCATGCGGCATTTCGGCAGGCAAAACAGTATGGCAAGGCTTAATTTAACTGACGATCAAAAGTCAAAGATGAAATCTGTTAATGAAGACTATCGTAAACAATTAAGTGCCCTGCAGAACGATAACAACATTACCCTGGGCGAATACAAGACGCAGCTTGCGGCTTTGCAAAAAAGCCACCGCGAGAAAGTGAATAATGTTTTTACCAGTGAGCAGAAGAAAATAATGGCTGACAGGCGTAAAAATATGAAAACACACATGCAGGCAAGAGGCGCCGCCAACTTGGAAAAGATGAAGCAAAATCTTGGGCTTAGTGACGACCAGGTGGCCAAAATTAAAGGTCAGCGTGAAGAAATGCGTACCCAACTGCAAATCTTGCGAAGTGACAGCACTTTATTGCCTGAACAGAAGAGAGAAAAGGTACGGGAGCTTTTTGCGAAGCAAAGAGAGGGCTTAAAAACAGTGCTTACGCCCGACCAGTTAACAAAACTGCAGAGCATGCAAAAAGAGCGGATGAACCACGAACGGGGTATGAGGCATGGCGTGAATGACCAGGCGAAATAATGCGGCCGTTGCAATTAACCATGAATTACCTAAGATTACAGATTTATAGGAGTGCCCGCAAATTTACGGGCACTTTCATTTTTTAGCTTAATGTTGTTTTTCTTCCAGTTCGCCGGTAAAAGTGTAGCTATGTACCGAGTCGGGGTTGATCTTTATTTCTACGGTATGTTCAAACCTGTCATCCTTTAAGTGGATTGTCTTATCCGGCTGTTCAGCCCCATCAACCAGTATCTGCATGGCATCCTCTGCTCCGGACGTTACCTTAATGTGATAAATCGTACTGCCACAGCGGTACTGCACGGTAAAGCCAGACCAACCTGGCGGCAGGCATGGTTCAAAATGCAGGATATTTTCATGCTTTTTAAGGCCTAACAGCCATTCAATTATTAATTGGTACATCCAGCCGGCAGAACCGGTGTACCATGTCCATCCCCCACGGCCTGTATGTGGCGCAACCCCATACACATCACCCGCCATTACGTACGGCTCTGTCTTGTAAACTGCAATTTCATCTGCATTGCTGCCGTGGTTAACGGGGTTAATTAATTGCAAAAGCTCCCATGCTTTTTGCCTGTCACCAGCTTTAGCAAAAGCCATTACGGCCCATACGGCGGCGTGCGTATACTGGCCGCCATTTTCCCGCACCCCCGGCAAATAGCCTTTAATATACCCGGGCTCAAGGCTTGATTTATCGAACGGCGGTTCAAGTAACTGTATAATTTTTTCATTTCGTTTCACCAGGTATTTATCCAGTGAGGTAAGCGCAGAATCTACCCGGTCTTCTTTGCCTGCGCCGGATATTACAGACCAGCTTTGGGAAATAGAATCAATCTTACATTCATCGTTACGGTTTGAGCCAAGAGGTGTTCCGTCATCAAAAAACGCGCGCATATACCAGTTGCCATCCCACGCGTTGGTATTTATATTTTTTCGCAGTGTTTCTGCCTGCTCTTTGCACTCTTCCGCAAAGGCATCGTCATTATGTAAAATGGCAATTGACCGAAAGCCCTGCAGTACTTCATATAAAAAGAAGGCCAGCCAAACACTTTCACCTTTGCCATCTTTGCCTACCATGTTCATACCATCGTTCCAGTCGCCTGCGCCAATTAAAGGCAGCCCATGGCTGCCAAACCGCAGCCCATGCTGCACCGCCCGTTTTGCATGTTCATACAGCGACATGGTTTTATCGGAAATATTTGGCAGGTCGTAGTAAGATTCTTCGTTGGCATTTACAGGCCGGCCTTCCAGGTACTTTATTTCTTCATCCAATATCTGCCTGTCGCCCGTTGCTGTTATATATTTTGCTAATACGAAAGGCAGCCACAGAAAATCATCCGAGCAATGAGTTCTTACACCTCTGCCCAGCGGCGGATGCCACCAGTGCTGCGCGTCCCCTTCTTTAAACTGCCGTGATGCCGCCAGCAATATTTGCCTGCGTGTTAACCTCGGGTCGGCATGAATAACCGCCATAACATCCTGAAGTTGGTCACGGAAGCCAAATGCGCCACCTGATTGGTAAAAGCCGCTTCTGCCCCAAAGCCTGCAGGAAATTACCTGGTAAAGCAACCACCCGTTAGCCAATACGTTCAGCGCTTTGTCAGGTGTATCAATATGTATTGCCGTTAGCAAACGGTTCCAGTAGTCATAAATTTTCTGTAATGCCTGTTCCGCACTTGTTGCGCGAAGTTCGTTTACGAGTTTGCGTGCTTTTAAAGTGTCTTTTGCTGCGCCCAGCCTGAAAACAACTGTTTTTTCGCTCTTATCTTCCAGGTCAAAAGTCACCTGAAGGGCAGTGCAGGGGTCAAACCCTGCGCCATACCTGCCGGAGAGGCGTACGCGCCGCATACCGTCAGGGTTTTGTAATGACCCGTTTCGCCCTATAAACTCATTACGGTCGGTGGTGAATGTTTTATTGGGGTCATCTGTATCAAAAAAGGCAATACGGCTGGAGAATTCAGTATTATAACAATTCCTGGAAAATAACACATTCGTATCACCGTCAATTTCGGTTACTACATGCATTAATGATTTTGGCCGCAAATCACCCAAAACCCACTCCATGTAGCCGGTGGCTGAAAGTTTGCGTTGCCTGCCGGATCGGTTGGCGACCCTTATGGTGATATATTTTACAGCAAGTTCAACATCAGTAAAAACGGTTGTTTGAGAAAAAATGCCGTTTTCGTTATGTTCAAAAACGCTGTAGCCAAATCCGTGCCTTGTAATGTAGGGTGTTTTACCCGGTTTAGGATAGGACATAGGCGACCAGAATTGCCCGTCTCTCTCATCCCGCAAATAAAACGCTTCACCACCAGTATCGCTAACGGCATCATTGTTCCATGGCGTGAGCCTGAATTCGTGGGCATTTTCATTCCAGGAATAGGCAGAACCGCTCTCAGAGATAACTGTTCCAAAACGCGGATTAGCAATAACGTTTACCCACGGCGCCGGCGTATTTTTTCCCCGGGATGTTGTTATTATGTACTCCTTTCCGTCTTCTGTAAACCCGCCAAAACCATTATGAAATATCAGTCCGCCGGGCGAGGACAACCCTCCTGTTTCCTGCGGTAACGTAGCAGGTGTTATGTAAGGTATGGCGCCCTTTGGCTGGCTATGTTTAACTACCTGGTCGTACAGTGTGCCTTTGTCATCAGATATTATTATGCGCGCCACTGTTTGAAGCAGGACACGGTCTTCTATTGATATTTGGTCAACCGGCCTCACAAATATGCGCCCGCTATTATTATCGGTAGAGTTGTAACCGGCTCCTGCATTAATTATCCCAAGTATCTGTTCTTGCAACACCTGCCTGTACCCGGTATGGTCATCGTTCCAGATAACAAGGTCCACCTTAAGGCCTTTTAGATTCCAATAGGCGTGGGCCTGCACCATTTGCTTAACCAATGATATATTTTCAGGATTTGTTACCTGCAATAAAACAATGGGCAGGTCGCCGGAAATTGAATAGCTCCACAATGACGACTGACCCCTGTTATTTTTGGCAAGTATGCCGGGGCTTGCGCGCAATAGCGGGTTAGCATATACCACGGAGCCAGCCAGCCTGCCATATAGTTGTGCGTCTGACTCGGAAGCGTTTATTTGGCGTAATACAACCTGGCTGTGGGTCCACGACAGTTCGAAGGCGCGGTCACGTAAATGTTTATCTTGGTATTTATCAATCAACAGCCGGCACTGGTCCTTATTTTCCGTCATGCCGGTTATCATATCAATACAGGCTACATCATCGTCATCAAGCACAATGGAGTAACGTATAGCAACAATAGGGTCAAGCACCGAACCTTTAGAACCAGATAGAGGGCCGGTACCTTTAAGTGCAGCAGGGTTTGCCGGCGTGTTACCCCTGCCTACAAATTTATCGCGGTCAGTTTCATAAGATATATCTTTTACACTTACGCCGTTAACGTTCACCAGGTGAAACATAAGTGGTGGTTGCTCGTCATGGGAGCGTGCGCGCCTTGTGCATACAATGGCGTGCTGTTTTGGCAAAATGTCTGTTTGTATAAAAAGATTACTGAATGCCGGGTGCGCAGCTTCTGCGGCCGGGGAAGTCATCACTACCTCCGCATAACTTGTAATATCAATACGCTTTTTTTTGCCGGAGCGGTTGGTTAGCTGTACCCGCCTTATTTCAATGTCATCTTCAGGTGAAACAATTATCTCGGTGTGTGTTTCTATATCATTATCACGCCTGCGGAATTCAGCCCTGCCCTGTGAAAATACCGCTTCATAAAACTTGGCTTCTTTTTGCACCGGCTGGTGTGCTGTTGACCAGAAGTCACCACTGTCCAAATCGCGTATATAGCAGAACATACCCCAATTATCGCAGGTGCTGTCTTCACGCCAGCGCGTAACGGCATTGCTCTTCCAGCGGCTGTAGCCACCGCCTGCATTGGTAACCACAACATGGTATCGCCCGTTTGAGAGCAACTGCACTTCCGGCACAGGTGTCGCCGGTGTTTTTATTATCCTCATCTCTGCTGCACCTGATGGCGCTGTAACAGTTGACGTTTCAGTTGCTAACGAGAAGACGCCCGTTGTTTTTGGTATTTGTTCCTGTAACAGCAATAATGTAGCCTGGAATTGTGGTTCAGCCTCAAATCTTTTTTGCATTGGCTGGTCAAGCAGCAGGTAGTTTAACGCCAGCAACCCCATGCCCTGGTGATGCACCATAAAAGTTTGTATAAGCATGTGGGACTGGCCGCGTGGTAAACGCGCCGGCGTGTAGTCAATGGATTCATAAAAACCAAACTTATTTTCAAAGCCGAGACTGCTGAGTTTTTCAAGGTTATTGCAGGCGGCTTCGGGATCAACCATAAGAGAGAGCATAGTGGCGTACGGCGCAATAACAAGGTCGTCACCCAGGCCACGCTTAAAGCCTAACCCCGGTACGCCAAAGGCGCGGTATTGGTAATTAAGAGAAGCATCAACCATATTGTAACACGACTCTGAAATGCCCCAGGGAATGTTATTTTGCCTGCCATATTCCATTTGCCTTTTTACCACACCCCTGTTGGTTTGGTCAATTAACGTGCTTTCGTAAGATGGCATTACAAGGTTAGGCATCAGGTATTCGAACATTGAACCGCTCCATGATAACAACACGGGTATGCCTGCAGCGGTATTTAACCGCCTGCCGAGTGCGAACCAACTCTCCTGCGGAATTTTGCCCTGCGCTATGGCTACAAACGAACAAAGCCGAGCTTCAGAAGCCAGCAGGTCATAAAAGCCAGCGTCGCGGCGGTGTTCTTCCACATTATATCCTATGGCCAGCAGGTGCTGAGATTTATCATAAAGAAAATCATATTTCATTTCTTCGGCCATATCAAAACATTTTGTTGCAAGTATGTTCAGCGTACTTATCCTTTCGCGGATGAGTTTTGCTGAAATGCCAATGGAATGTTTGAATTCTTCAAGCCATTCCCTTTCCCCAGGGGTGACCTCACCAGCCAAAAAATTATTTATTTCTTTATCTATTTTGCCGCATGCTATATCGTACATTGATGGTATTGAGCTTATACCGGGTAACTGTAAAAATTTTTCAGGTATGTTCGTGGTTTCCAGCCAGGGTGCAACTTTATTTATTTCTTCAAGTGTGTGCTTTAGCTGGCCCTCAAGTGAGCATATCCACCAGTATAAGTCTGACTTACGGTCTGCCTTAACCTCATGTAGTATCGTTGTGCATTTTGTTATTATCGTTTCAAAAAAGCGTTTGTACTCAAAAGGAGTAATGGTTGCGGCTGCTGTTGCTTCAATTTGTGCTTCCAGTTCGCTCCATGCAGATATTTTGCTGCCCCCTTTTTCTCCCACTACCCTAACGGTATCAAGCAAACCGTTCAAACGCTTTTTGTCTAATACTTTTTGTTGAGGTATCTCAAACAACCCTTGCCTTAGTGTAAGCAGGTGGCCTGCCAGGTTGCCGCTGTCAACAGTGGATATGTATCGCGGGTGCAGGGTTTTAAGTGTAAGCGTGTCGTACCAGTTATAAAAATGACCACAATATTTTTCAAGCATATTCATGCTGGTCAGTGTGTTCCCGGTATTTTCAATAAGTTGCTCCGTGCTTATGTAGCCAAAGTCATGGGCGGCAAGATTTGCCAAAAGCGCCATGCCCATATTTGTTGGGGATGTGCGGTGCGCAGTTACAGCAATAGGATGGTTCTGGTGGTTATCAGGAGGCAGCCAGTTGTCTTCTTCTGTTACAAAATTTTCAAAAAATCCCCATGTCTTCCTCGCCAATTTGCGCAGGTAAACAATCTGCCTGTCGTTAAGCCTTGTTTTAACAGGCAGCATCGGTTTGCTTAATAACCAAACAACTGCAGGCGAAAGCGACCAGCTTATTATAAACGGAACCGCAACAATAAGTGTAATAGGGAAGTAGTTTGTAATATATACAAGTATTGCAAGCGCAATAAATGGCGCAAACCACATTGTTTTGTACACAAAAAACAGGTTAGCGTGTTTTTTGCTTTTCGTCGCAAAACTGCTGGGGTTCCACTCCAGTAAATGCCGGCGGGTAATAATAAGCCTCCATGCGGTACGCATAATAGCGTCAAGGCTTATATATGCCTCATAAGGCAGGCATACAAGGGTGAAAATGGATTGTATAAGGTGCGCAGATGTTGAACGAAATGAATTTTTTATGTGTTGTTTTAAAAGAACATCATCGGGTTTCCTGATGATATCCCACGCAGAAGATAGTAATGAAGGAAGGATGATTATGCCAATGACCGATACAGTCCAAAACCAGGGTGCGGGTAATATTGTCCATCCTAACACCAACAGCACCAGTAAGGCCACCGGCACCAGGCTTCGCCGCAGGTTATCAAATATCTTCCACCTTGACAGTGCGGTAATTGCATTCTTTTGCAACTTCCGGTTCATATCGGGTACAAATGGTAAAAACCAGTTACCAATTTGCCAGTCGCCACGTATCCAGCGGTGACGGCGGTTTATGTCAATAATGTAACTGGATGGATATTCCTCGTACAACTGCACGTCGCTGGCGAGTGCGCACCGCGTGTAGGCGCCTTCAAGTAAATCATGACTTAATATGCGGTTTTCAGGAAACCGGTCATTCAATACCTTTTCAAATACATCTACTTCGTAAATGCCTTTTCCTATAAAGGAGCCTTCGGCAAAAAGGTCCTGGTAAACATCTGATGTAACCCGTGTATAAGGGTCAATACCGGAATCGCTTTCATGCATGCGTGTATATAAAGACCTTACCGCACCATGCAGGCTTATAGCAATACGAGGCTGCACAATGCCGTAGCCGTCAATAATTCTTTTTTTTCGTTCACTGTACAGGGCGTGGTTAAGCGGGTGCGCCATAATACCGGCCAGCTTCCATGCGGAATCTCTCGGCAATTGTGTGTCGGCATCCAGTGTTATGATATATTTTATTGTAGAATATACAGAGTCTTCGCCGATGATAGTTGAAAAACGGTTTTTGGGGCCTCCTCTCAGCAAATGGTTAAGTTCGCCAAGCTTCCCGCGCTTGCGTTCATACCCCATCCATATTTTTTCTCTCGGGTTCCATTGACGCGGCCTGTGGAAAAGGAAGAAAACATCATTAACACTGCGCCCATACTTTTTATTCAGGTTTTCAATACCCTTTTTTAAATGGTCTTCCAGTGCAGCATCGGTAGACAGTGTTTTTTCTGGGGCATCCTTAAAATCGGTAAGCAGGCCAAAAAATAAATTATCGTCCCTGTTGGCAAGAAATCGAACCTCAAGCTCTTCCACCAGCGTTTCTGCCTGGCTTATATCACTCACAATCGCCGGAACAACCACCATTGTGCGGGCATAGACGGGTATGCCTGTTGAGAAATTCATACGCGGCAATTGCCTTGGCTTAATCAGTAAGGTGGCCACCCAGTTGGCGATTGCCAGGGCAAGATGGCTTGCGCACAACAAACCCAATAAGGAAACCACGATTAGCAGCCATACGGTATGCGTGTTTGCATAGGTCTTTGCAAAAAGCCCAAAACCAACTGCGAGTGTTATCAGCAACGCGCCGGTTATGTAAATACCCGTGTTGTGACGTGCTATTATTTTTTTAAATGAATCTGTATTATCCAGCTTCAGGTTTACCGCGGTTTCAGTTTGGGTAATACCCTTACCAACAAGATAATAGCCCACATGCGCCCGGCGCATATCTTCGGGGTTTTTAACCGCGCTGTCTTTCGCGAGGTTTACTGCAATACGGGCTACGTCGTGTTCTGGTACGTTTATTTTTTTTGCAATTTTTTCCACCACATGCCTGTAGCTGTCGCGTGTGTAAAAGTCCATTTGCGGGTAAATACCGCTATAGTCTTCCCGCAACGTTTGCTCGATAACGCTCATCGCTTCAACAAACTCGCGCCAATCCATTTTAGCCAGGAAGCGTAAACTGTTAATACTGTTGCTCATTGATACCTGGTCAGCGGCCTGTTTTTGGTTTTCAGCCTGCACCATATCGTTAATAGTCAGGCTTTTTTCCGCAAGGTGCTGCTCAAGCCACGTTAATGCCAATGAAAATTCCGAACCCTTCCATTGAAGCCTGCGTGTTAATGGTGCAACAAAAGCGCTGACCATTGGCGGGTTTGAACGGGCCATATCGGCTATAACCAATATCAGGCTTTTGGGGTCTTTTTCCGCGCTTGCAATTATTTTCTCTGCCCAGTAGTTTGCTGTTCTTTCATCAATGCGGTCGATAGCTATTCTTGCGGCTACACGCCTTAAATTTTCAAGCAGCGCAAGGCGGAGCATTATGGGTACAGCCCAAAGTTCGCCAATGGTAAGGTATTTTACTTTTTGGTATGAAGTAATGAAGGCTGTAAGGCTGTCCATATCCATGTGGCCATCGCTATGCGATATTATTTCAATAGCGATATCATATACACGCGGAAAGCCGGAGAGCGGACCGCTTACCAGTTGTGGTAAACCCTTACTATATTTTTTTGGCAGGTGACGTTTGCCGGTTGCTATTTGTTCTTCAATAAGGTAATAATTGTCCAGCAGCCATTCACCGGCAGGAGAAATCCTGTTTTTTTCTTTTACAGCATCATGCAAAAGGCTGGTAACCTTGCTTAATACTTCTTCGTTCTCCGAAAGCCTTTTTACCAATTGTTCAGGCGCCTGCTCATAACTTAACTCATGCACACCTGCCAGGAATTTTGCATGCTGCTCAAGCTGCCCCCGCGTAAATAACTCTGAACGTAACGGTGGTTTTTCGTCAGCATATTTTCTTGTAGAATTTTTTTGAAAATACGCACGAAGAACAGTCAGAAATTCATCAATGGTGTTTGTTGTTACTTTCATTATTATTCCTGTTTTAAACAGCTTTTATATCACCGGCTTCAGCATATAAATTATTCCCGGGTTTCAATACGGCAACGGGCATTATACACCGCACTATTATATTACAAAGTCAAAGCCAAATTGTTAACAGCATTCATGTATAACTCAATCTTATCAATGTGTTATGCATTTGTAGTTTTAACTTTTCATTTTTGCTATCAAAAGGGGTAGCCAATGGCCAGGTTATATACAGGCTTGTTTGACGAAAGGTAGCTTGCATAGGGTTTTCGTATAGGGTAAGCAACATCAAGGCGCAAAACAAGAATATTAAGGTCGAAACGCAGCCCAAAACCAGCGCCGATTGCAATTTGGTTAAGGAAGTTGCCTGAAAATTCAGCACCGGACCTTGCAGAGTCTTTGCGTAAAGTCCAGATATTGCCTGCATCTATAAAAATAGCGCCGCGCACAATGGAGAAAAGCTTCTGCCTCAATTCAACGCTGGCCTCCAGTTTAATATCCCCCGGCTGCTCAGGCAGAAAAATACTGTTCGCTGTGTCCCGACGATAATACGAGCCGGGACCGAGGGCCCGCGACCTGAATGCTCTTATATCATTTGTGCCGCCTGCGAAAAAAGCTTTGGCAAAAGGCATAAACTGGCTGTTACCATACGTATAGCCGATACCTCCCCAAAACCGTGACGCAAGAACTGTATTTTTTGAGAGGCTTAAATAATGCCTGAAGTCAGCTTCCAGGCGGACGAACTGCGAGAATGGAACATTAAAAATATCTACTTCGTTGCCTTTTTTTATGTTGGCATGTGTCAGCAGGCCAATGATATTGCCGGCGGCCTCCCCATTAATATTCAGGTAATAATTATTCTTGCGGTTGCTTCTGCCAGCCTGGGTATTAAGATTAAAATTATAGCTGGAGCTTATTATTAACTGGGGCTCGATGCTCCTGTATAAAGTAATAATTGAATCAATTTCCTTTTGAAATGCCGGCTGAATATTAGTGGGCCTTACATAGCTTATGTTTGCAAGGTTAAGCGTGTTTTCACTTTGCAACTTCTGTTTCCATATATAGCCGTAGCTGAATGTAAAGGAGTTAAGCGTGTAGAGGGTATCACTTTTAAATAACTCGTACCCCACCTGGAATTTTGTTTTGGGTACAAAGCCACTGCTTATTTTAAAGTGAAATGGTGAAATGATGCGCGGAACAGTAAGCGATGCATCAATGCCTAATCTTTTTGTGGCGGCGTTTTGCTGCGATGATATTTGTTTTTCGTAACCAACATAGGGGCTGATGGTGAGTTGCTCAGCACCTTTAAAAAGATTACGGTTAAGCCAGTTAACAGAGAGCTGGGTACCGGTTGCGTTATTTGATTTTGATAAAGCTGTAGCTGTAAAACGAATGGATTTTTTTCGTGTAGGCGTCAGGTAATAAAAGGCATTCAGGTAATCGCCCCTTACGCTGTCCGCTTTTTCAAACCGCGCTTTAACAAAGCGGAACACGCCCAATGTTACCAGCCTGTTAAGTGAAAGGTTATGTGTAGTACGATTATACGTTGAATCTTTCTTGAAGACAAGCACGCGGCTAAACAATTTTGGGTTAAACCTCTTTGCAGGGTCAATAATTTTATAACCATCTGCTTTAGCCGTATCTGCTTTCGCGAGCGAAGTGTCCTGCCTGCTGCTGTTAAGGCGGTAATCGGCGTAAACCACTACATCGTTAATCCGATACGATTTTGATGCATCAAGCGGCGTTACTGGTTTTATCACCATGTGTAAATCTACCTGGTGGTCGCCTACTGTAGAATCAATATTAATAAACAGGTAGTCGGGGCTAAAATAAAAAAAGCCATGTTCTTTAAGTATGCCGTCAATCCTGGTATATTCGTTTTTAATAACATCCAGGTTAAATGCCCTTTTCGGTTTAAGAAAGCTGTGCTTTGAATACTTGCGTATGGACGCACTTAATGTATCATCACCCTGGGGAAAAGTAACTTTTCTAATTTTATATTGCTCCCCAATATGTGCTGTATATACAGCTTTTAGTTTTTTGTTTTTTATTATAGTGTCAAGGGTTACGGTATCATGAAAAAATCCCCGGTTTTCTAACCTGTTCTGAAATATTTCGGCATTTTTTGTCAATTGGCTCATTGAGGCAATTACCGGTGGCTCACCTATCTTGTTTTTTAGCCAATATTTCAACCCTTTATTTTTGCGGGGCGTATCAACAAGGTTGTACACTGATAATTTAAAACGTATACCTAATATTTTTGAATTGGGCTTGGGCCTTGCCAGCGCTGATAAATCGTTTTTTAAATCCTTCTTTTTTTTCGCTGATATTTTTACTGACGAATTTATTTTTACCTCTGCACCCAAATACAGGTTTTCACCCGGTGCAAGATGTTTGGTATTGCTGCAGGATGCAATAAGTATAATTGTTATTGTAATAAATGATATGTGATAAATCAGCTTCATGCGTTATCAGTCATTATTATCTTTTTGATTGGTTGGCTGTGTTCCGGTTTCATTGCCCGTAGCAGGCTTTATGCCTTTTTTTATGCCGCCTGTATTGGCAGGCTCATTTTTATTATTTCTCCTGTGCCTTCTTCCCTGGAACAATTCTTTAAACTTATCATAGTCCATTGTAAGTATAAAGCTTACGCCGGTTTCAATAACCTGTCCTTCAATTATTTCCTGGTAATCGTTTTGCCTGTAAGCGCGCAGCCTGTACCGGCCATCGCGGCTTAATTTATAATCAACAGAAAAATTGCCGGATATAGATGAGTTTTGTACGGCGGTAATATTGTTGGCGGGCCCCTGCAGCCCAACATTGCCACCTACATTTACTATCAGCCTGTCGTTTAATAATTTTTTTGATACGGTTACATTTACATCGGTATGTGTTTGCTGCGTGCCCGTTGAATAATCCTGTTCCGAATTAAAATCGAAGTTGATATCAACGCCTTTAACCAGGCTGGCGGCAAGATTGTTTAACTGTTCACCTAAAATTCTTCCCGCACTTTGAATGGCCAACTGGCTGGCAGTGGTGCTTCCGCCGCTGCTGGCAAAGGGATCTTGTTGAACAAAACGGTTTAACAACAATAATGCAAATACCTGTTTGTTTAATTCTGAAGGATCTTGCCGTATTTGTTGCAACTGAAGAGTGACTTCCGGGTAAATTGTAGAGAGGTCTTCGGGAAGTTGAATATCAAATGTTATCACAGGTTTAAGCAAATCGCCCTGCAATTGCAAAATTACCTGGAAGGGTAATGTTTGCTTAAAGCGCGTAAGGTCTTGCTGACTACCGCCAAGTTGTTGTTCTACCAAATCAATTGGCGCCGTGTTGGCATTGTATAAAGCGGTAATATCAACCTGTGCATCGGTTGGGTCACCCGTCCAGGTAATGGAGCTGCCTGGCTGAATTTCGAACTTTCTCTTTAGCACACTTAATGAAACTTCGTACGAACCATGGGTAAGCTGGTAGCCGCCTGTCAGGCTTATCTTACCGCTTTTGTCAATACCACCGTTCAGGTTGGCAATACCCTGCATGGTCAACTCATCACCGGTGTTTTCATCAATTACCAGTGTGAGTTTTGCGGAACTATCGGTTTCTATATTGGCGTTAACATCTATACCGCGCAGTGATGATGAACTGAGCGAATCATAAATTGTTTTATGTACAGCGGTATCCGGGTGGTTTTTATCAACAAAACCTACAATGCCCTCTCTTTCTTCCAGCGCGGGATCTGGCGTGGGCAGTATCATAGTGAAGTCTGTGGATGGATTAATATGAATATTGCCGCTTGCTACGGGTGCTGTCATGTCACCACTTATATTGAGCCGTGTACTTAAATTTAACTTGCCATAAAACAGTTGGTTTGGGCGTTTTTGCGCATTGATGATGGTAAAATTTCTTGCGTTAAGGCTGGCGTTAAACCTGTAGTTTATAAAGTCGTCAGTAAGTAAATCTCCGTCAATTGTCGCTTTATTGTTTGCTGAATCAAGCAGCGTGAAATTATTAAAGTGAATACCCCTGCTGTCAACATTTATTCCTTCTTTAGCAAGTGTGAATTTTTCTCCTGATATAGTTGGTACCACGTATGCATTGGAAAAATTGATATTTCCATTTACCACTGGTTTATCTGTGGTTCCGTTAATGGAAATGTTCCCTTTCATTTCGCCGCCGGCATCGTCCAGTTGCCCAACCGCGAAAGGTTTTATAGCGGCAAGGTTAAGACGGTTTAAGTCAAGCTTCAAAGCCATCTTGCTTTCGCCGGTAAAATAAGTGCCGTTGAGGGCTATGTCATTATTTTTTCCCTTTACAGTTACATCGGCTGCAAAAGCATTTGCTGTTTCATTATTTACCTTTATAGTTACAGTGCCGATGGTATCCTGCTTGTACACTACGCTGTCAATAATAAGGTTAGAAGTGAATACCGGGCTGGTAGTGGCGTTTTTAACAAGTGCATCACCGTTAATAATGCCGCCTAATAAAAGCCCATCCCGGTTGACCATTCTCGTGAGTGTGCCAATGCGGAAATTATTGAATTTAACCTGCAATGGGGCGTCGGCTGTTTTTGTTTGGCTGTTTAGTGACAGCAATTGGTTGGCATTACTGATGTTGAAATTGTTTACGATAAGCCCCGATGAATCATAACTGATATAATTATCAGTGGCAACATTCCAGTTGTCATAATTTAGCAAAAGCCCCTGCGGTTCAAGGGAAAACTTAATACCCTGTGGAACCTGCTGAACAACGCCGGCAATATTGTATTGGGGTTTGTTTTTTATATCATTAACCGTAAGCGAAACATCTGCTTTGTTGTTGGCTACAAAACCGTTTACGGTTGTATGATATGTATTTAGCGCGCTGGTTTTAATTGCCTGGACAGAAGTTAAAAAGTTTAGCTTATTTGCGTCTGTATTTATTTCTATATTCAGGCTATCTGCTTGTGAACCTGCATAGATGATTCTTTTTGACCTTGCCGAGGCCTGCAGGTTACGCTGTGCGCTGTTGAACTTAGCCTGCAGGGCAATAGAGTCTGAACCTTTAACGCCAGCCACTAATTGCAATAAAAATGGTGTTGGAATAAGACTTGCATTTAATTGCCAGTCCTGTGCCATGAATGAAGTGTCTTTATAACCCGGTAAATTATAGTATTGATTAATGGTTTGTTGCAACGCCTGTCCCATTTCAGTAAACCTGTAAATACCGGCTAAGTGTGCTTTCAAAAATTCTGCGTTTATGTCAAGGCTTTTTTGCTCACCCTCAGCATCTGCCACGACTGTTATAGAATCCGGCGTAAGCGTTTGTCTGGATGTTGTTATAGCCATGTCGGTCAACGAAACCCGGCCGATAAGTGAATCGGGGTTGGTGGAAGGCATTTTAGCGGTAACAATGCCGTGCATGTTAAGCGTATCGCCCAAATGCAGGGCGTAAAGGTCTGCGGTATCTAATTGCAGCCGCATATCCAGGTTTGATGGGTAGGGCGTGGTAACATCTGCGCTGGCAACAAGATTAAATTTCAGGTTTGAGTCAAGCATGTTTGCCTTAACATTTCCCACCCCGCTGTTCGCCGTGCCTTCCAGCGTAAAATCATGATAGGTATATCCCTTTAATTCTGCTGATTCTACTTTCGCCTGTATATCCGCAACAGCTTTTTTCAAATCAAAATCGTGCCCTTTCGCTTTAGCTGTAAGCGTAACCACGCCAATAGTACTATCCTGTTTTGTAAGGTAGCCAACGTTTAATTTGGTAAGCGTAATATCCGCGGTATAGGCATTATTATGAAGGTAGCCTTTTACAAAAGCATCTCCGCTGGTAGAGCTTAGCCGCAGCAGTGCATCAATTTTTTTTGTATTGCCTTTAAAATATCCCTTTGCTGAAAGCCTTTGGGGTATACGCAACGAGGCGGGCATTGCGCCGGGTGGTACCAGGTTATTTATGTCTGCAGCGCTTGTATTTAATTGCGCTATGTTTATATCATAATACGCTTTTGATGCATCGGGTAACCCCTGTACATGGCCGGAAATGTTAACATAAGTGTTGCCCAAGCCGTTAAACTGGAATACAGGTATGGAAATATTTTTGACATAGCCTTTAACCACTGTATTAATATGTAATAACCTGATTTTGTCTCCTTCCAGGTTTGAGGCCAATTGGGGAGCGAATGTCAGTACATCCTTTACATCAACAGTGGAATTTTTCAGGGCTGCGTCAATGTACAGGTTTCCAATATTTTTTGAGATTGCATTTAGCGACGGGTATTTCACAATTATTTTATCGCGCAACAATGTTTTGCCTGCCTGCGCATACAAATTTTGCAGGTAAGCAACAGTATCACTGTAATAAAAATTTGTCGCTAACTTTTGCAGGCTAAAACCCGACTGCTCTTTAAAAGCCAGTTGATTAATTTTTCCCTGGTAAACAGCCGGCGTAAATACTAAACTATCGGCATCAAAATTTAAACCCTGTATATGCAGGTGGCTATAATCAATACCTTTTTTTGTGACTGGTCGTGTATTATTATTATACCTTATGTCTTCGTTGTTAAGATTTAGTTTATTGACGGTAATATTCCATGGAGACGACTGCATTGTATCAGCAACTGTTGCTGGTTTTGCAGGAGTACCGGATTTGTTGATAATAACTGCAGCCGTAGTATTTTTTAGTGCAAGGTCTTTTAATACAATGCCTGGATTATTGAGGTTAATACTTTCAGGGTGTGTATTAAAATACCCGATTTTTACGTTGGCCAGCATCGCCAAAACTTCATCTTTATAATCAAACTTTGAGTTTTGGAGCGTAAGCGAACCCAATTGTACGGTTGGCATTTGGCTGCCTGTGGTTGCTGTTGCGGTGTTTTTAGCGGTGAGAGCTTTTTCAACAGATGGTTTGTAAAGGCGCACACGCGCGTCAATTCCTGACAGGTCTATATTGGATACTTTATAAACAAGGCTGGCGGGGTCAAATGTTTTTATCCTGGTATCAAAGCTTCCGAGATAAAAATAAACATCGTTGCCGCTGTTATCATCCCTGTAAGTTGCCAGTATATCTTTAAAAACCACGTGGCCAATATTAAACTTCATCGGGGTAGCGGTAGTATCGGCAGGCGTGGTGGTTGTATCGCTGCCTGGGAAGGCTTTTACTATGTATGCATAGTTGAAATCTGTATCAGGCAATACCCGGTTAATATGGGTTTTAATGCCATTAAACTCCACATAATTCACATCTACTTCATGGCTTAATAATTTAAAAAGCGCTATATCTACTTTTATTTCCCTGCCATATAAAAGCGTGTCTTTTTTTTGGTCTTCAAAATAAACGCCTTTTAGAACTACTTCTTTGGGAAAAGAGATTGATAGCTTATCAATAGATACTTTTGTTTTTATTTTCTTCTGGAGATAAGCTACAACTTTGTTTTTAGCAAAATTTTGCACTGCTGGCACCTGTATAAGAATAAGCACTAATACCAGCAGGAATATAATGCTGCCGATAATCCATGCCAACACCTTAAGAATTTTTTTTAAAATTGGATTCAATGCAACCAGCTTATTAGTTTGAAATGTATGCTACCAAAAAATGCATATTTTATGCCAAACAGTGTAAAATTCAATGCCGCAAAAAAACGCCGCCTCTCAGAATATTTACAGGTATCAGCAGTAAGGATAAAAAGCTGCTCAAACAGAAAGGTTATAAGCCCACAGGCAGGTTAGAGCATGGGTTGTTTGCCGTTATTTAGTGCACGTGAATAAGCCAGCTGCACAGTTTAATAAATGAAACCAGCAATAAAGCTGCAGTTGATACTATTAAACCAGTTACTGATGAATGACTATATATTTTCCTGTTTTGCTTTGCCATTGTTCCCTGCATTTATTATGGGTAATGCAAGTTGTATGCCCAATTTTGAAAATGGGTTCAAAATGGTATTTATCACCAAAAATTTTATTAATGTGTGAGGTTTATTCTATCGAAAGAAGTTTTTTCAGGCTTTTTATTAACTCGAGATGGGAGGTTGGTTTGGCCAGGAAATCTGATGCGCCATATTGTAACGCCTGTGTTTTTATTGAGGGGAGTATACTGGTGGAGTATATTACAACAGGTATGCCGGCAAGGGCGTCATCCTTTTTTACATATTCTAAAAACTGCATGCCATTCATGCGGGGCATGTTCAGGTCCAGAAAAATATAGTCCGGTGGAGTGGTCCCTTGTTTAGACAATTCTTCCAGGGCGGTTTCTGCTGAATCGTACAAAACGCAGGCAATGCCTGACGACGCTTCGCTTATTGCCATGGAGAAAATTTCATGATCGTCCGGGTCATCGTCAATAAGAATTACTTTTTGAACCATACTTTATTTAAGATTGCTGGACAGGCAAAAGTACATGAAAAATTGAGCCTTTGTTTTCTTTTCCTTCGGCAAAAATATCACCCTGGTGGTTCACTGCTATCCGGCGGCATAACGCCAGGCCTATGCCCGAGCCCTGGTAGGCTTTTTTCGTATGCAAGCGTTTAAACACCTCAAATATCTGTTCGGCATATTGCTGGCTAAAACCTATACCATTGTCACTTACCGTAATATCAAAATAGCTCAGGTTGCCGTTCAGGTTAAGGTTTTTACAAATTTCCTTACCGGCTATTTTTGCGTTAACGGTAATTGCAGGCTGGTTGCCTTCACGGCAAAATTTAAGTGCGTTACTGATGAGATTGTAAAATAGCTGGTTCATTTGCAGCGGAACCGCCTGGATAACCGGCAGTTTGTCTATTTGTATTACCGCCTTTCGTTGTTCAGTCACCAGTTCAAAATCACTCAGAATGTTTTTGAAGATTTGGTTAAGGTCTGTTTCTTCAAACTGCTTTTCAGGATTAAGCAGGCGGGAAAAATTAAGCAGGTCATAAATAAGATTTGACATCCTGGTTGCTGAATTGATTACCTTTTGCAGTATTACCACTGATTCATTGTCCCCCTTGCCGACCAGGGTTTCATTAAGTATCCCGGAATATGTGCGAATTTTTCTTAGCGGCTCCTGCAGGTCATGACTTGCTACATAAGCATATTGCTCCAGCTCACCATTGGATTTCTCCAGCGCTGAATTTGCTTTTTCCAGTTCAATTGTTTTTTCTTCCAGTACCTTATTGGTCTTTTCCAGTTTCAGCGATGTTTCAAGAATACCTGTGTTATCATGCGCTATGGCCAGCACGGCATATACCTCTTCATTGTTTTTCAGCGGTACAAAAAATGATTCATAATGCTTACCGGTAATTACCGACTTATGGATGAGGCCACGAATAGTTTCGCCGGCAAAAGCTTTCGCAAGGCTATCCCTGAAAATAATGGTTGCTTCCGCAGGGAACAGTTCAAGAAGGGTTTTACCCAATATCTCCTCCCTTTTAACGTTGTAGGTTTCCTCCATGCTGCGGTTAACTGTAATATATCGTTGTTCCCTGTCAAATACACTGATTACGTCAATTGAAGAATCAAGTATAATATCAACAAAGGCTTTTTGCCGGCTTAGTTCAGCATTTTTTATTTTAAGCTCATTCGCATGCAACTGGGTTTGTTCTTCAGTAATCTTTTTTTCGGTAAGGTCCCTGGTAATTTTTGTAAAGCCTATTATATTATTGTCATTGTCGTGCAGGGCTGTAATTACTGTACTTCCCCAAAACTTACCACCATCCTTACGCACCCGCCATCCTTCTGCTTCCGCCCTGCCATTTTCAGCGGCTATCGCAATTAGCTTTTCGGGTATTTTGTTTTGCCGGTCAGCAACGGTATAAAATTCTTTGAAGCTTTTGCCTACTATTTCTTCTTCTTTGTATCCTTTTATCTTTTCAGCGCCCTTATTCCAGTTTTGAATTATGCCTTCCTTATTCAGCAACAATATGGCATAATCCTGTATTTCGTCAATCATTTTATGCCGCTGCTCTTCGCTTCGCTTCAGGTCGCCTGTCCGCTCTTCTACTTTTCGCTCCAGCTTTTTCTCAAGAGATTTTCTTTCCGTTATATCCATTATGGTACCTATCATCCGCACAGGTTCATTGCTGCTGTTGTATAATGTTTTACCGTTGCATCTTATCCAATGCTCTGTTCCATTTTTCCAGGTAATACGCACTTCGTAGGCTAAAACCCCGCTTGTTACAGCATCCATGTGTGCTTGCACAACCGTCGGTAAATCGTCGGGGTGTACATGGTCACGAAAATCCTGGTGGTTTAGTTGTACATATTCTTTATAACCGAATATTTGAAGCAACCGGGAGGAATAGAAAAACGAGGGCGGGTTTAAATGCAGGTCCCATGTGCCAAGTTCAGCTGCTTCTAAAGCCACACGCAGCCTGTCTTCGCTCTCTGCCAGTTTTTGTTCTGTTTCAAGAAATTTATTTTGAGTCTCTTCTTCGGCGGCAGAAAGTGCTATAAGCGGCATGTCGCCCGGGCTGGTAAGCCAGCCTGTAATGGCAAGGCGGAGGTTTTCGGGCCAGTTTGCCGGGTCACCCAAAGGAGTTTTGTGCCAGTCAAACAAACCGGCCGGGTCAATAGCCAGACCATTAGTACGATAAAAATTAGCGCCAGGTTCCTGCATTATTCTACTGGTAAAATTGCTTACGGTATAAAATCAAATTCTAAATTTCAGTCATTTTATCACATACCGTAACTACAAAAACGCCGCCATATTACTAAAGGTATGCTTATTCATTTACCTGCTCTGTCGCTTCAAAGCCGCCCCCGGAGCCGTCTGAGTAACTTTCATCCGTTTCATTTACTATCTTTCTGCTGCCATTCAGTATTTTCTCATCCCCGGTTTTCTTTTCCTGTACCGGGGCAATAGGGGTGCTGTTATTATTGACTTTATCATTTTTGGTATTTTTATCCGCCGCTGGCTTTACCTGCTTTGCAGGAGCAGGTGGATAATGTGCATAATCTTTTGCTTTGTCATTATCTTTTTCAGATTCTTTCCAAGGTAATTCATGCTTGTCGTTTTTTGGTGATTTTTTCATAATGGTTAAGTCTTATTGTGGAAATATGTACCCACATTACAATTCAAAAATTAATTGTTCATCCCTGTCTTCAACATTCAATTTCCTTATAAAATTATCATAGCCTTCCTCATCTTCGTGGTTGCTATAAACGCCATAGGCATCCAGGCTATAGCCCACTAAGCCATCCTTTGCTTCGATGATGTATAGTATTGAGGAGTCGGCAGGGTCGGATTCGCCTTCAAACCTGAATGTTTTTATGATGGTAAGGTCTTCGGCGCTGTACACCTTACCTTTCCCCATGGTAAAATGCCCATTTTGCCACCTGAACTCATTGTCCATTTTTTTAAGGCGGAGCTTTTCAAGTATTTGAGACAAGGTAGTCATCTCGTCGTGTTTTTCTACTACTATATCACTGGATTGAGTTTGCATAAAATTGTTTTTTATACAATAGCAAATGTTATACCGACAAAACAGTTTTTTTTAATACTTTACAAGGCCTTGCCAAATGAAACAGGGTGATTGATTTTTTCTCTGAAAGATTTAACAATCGTTTTTTTAGCCGGTTGACATTATCTTTATCGCCCATAACGAATAAAAACTTACTCCGAATGAAAAAATTGCTGTTTATTGCCTGCCTTATTTTTTGGAAGGCTGCCATTTCGCAAACACTTAATATTATCCCGGAACCGGTAAAGGGCGTGGCCAATGAGGGGACTTTTACTATAACCCCCGCAACAAAAATTGTACTGGCTGGCCAGGGCGCACAGAAAAGCGCAGATTTTCTTAATACCTACCTTAAAGAATATTATGGCTTTAAACTGTCCTTAAGCAAATCTGCCGGTGCGGAGAAAAATGTTATCATCCTGCATAATGCCAATGATGCGGGCGCGGTAAAAGGGGCTTATAGCATGACAGTTGATAAAGACAAGGCAAATATTAACGGCGATAACGAAGAAGGCGTATTTTATGGCATACAAACACTAATACAGCTTTTGCCCGTTGAAAAATCAATGGCACTTGCTGTACAGCAATGCAGCATTGAAGATGCTCCCCGTTTTGGTTACCGCGGGCTTCATCTTGATTGCGGCCGCCACTTTTTTTCAGTAGATTTTATCAAGCGGTATATTGACTTTATCGCCCTGCACAAAATGAACACTTTTCATTGGCATTTAACGGAAGACCAGGGCTGGCGTATTGAAATTAAACGCTACCCCAAACTTACCGAGGTGGGCAGTTGCCGTGAGCAGACCATTATAGGCCACAACGGTGATAAAAAGGGTTATGATAACACAAAATACTGCGGTTATTATACACAGGCGCAGGTAAAGGAGATAGTTAAGTATGCTGCTGACCGTTACATTACCATCATCCCCGAAATTGAGATGCCCGGCCATGCACTGGCTGCGCTTACATCATACCCTTATCTTGGCTGCACTAAAGGGCCATACCAGGTTGCGCAAAAATGGGGCGTGTTTAAAGATGTGTTCTGCGCCGGTAATGATTCTACATACACTTTTATTGAGAATGTGCTGGATGAAGTGATGGCATTGTTCCCTTCAAAATATATTCACATTGGCGGTGATGAATGCCCTAAAGATGCCTGGAAAACCTGCCCTGTTTGCCAGAAGAAAATAAAGGATGAGGGCTTGAAAGATGAAAATGCTTTACAGAGCTATTTCATACAGCGTATTGAGAAATACTTAAACAGTAAAGGGCGTGCAATAATTGGGTGGGATGAAATACTGGAAGGCGGCCTTGCCCCCAACGCTACTGTTATGAGTTGGCGCGGAGAAGAAGGTGGCATAGAAGCGGCAAAACAGCATCACAATGTTATTATGACACCGGGCAGATATGTTTATTTTGACCATGCTCAATCAAAGAGCGAAGACTCTCTTACTATTGGCGGCGACTTGCCTTTGCAGGTGGTATATAATTACGAACCTGTACCGGCAGAGTTAAACCCTGCTGATGGCCATTACATATTAGGCGCGCAGGCCAATGTATGGAGCGAGTATATGGCCAATAACAGGAAAGTAGAGTACATGATATTCCCGCGCTTATCTGCACTGAGTGAAGTGTTATGGAGCAGTAAAGACAACAAAAACTGGGATAGCTTTTTAACCCGTATGCAAACCCAGTACAAACGTTATGACCTTTGGAAAGTGGATTACAATACAAAGGGTATAACAAAAGATGAGTAACAATATATAACCATACCAGCACAAGCCGCTGTTTGCATATAGCAGCGGCTTGTGCTATTTTTGCAAAAACCATTTTGAGTGGATACTAAAACCATCATGATAATAATACTGGGCGCAGTAGTGGCGTATGGTATTATTTATTCTATTATAGTTATTACAAAAAAAGACAGCACGGTAAAAAAAGCCCCGGCAGGTGATGCGGCAGCCAGCATGCAAATGCAGTTGCAGGCTTATGAACGGTTATTGCTGCTTGTTGACAGGATAGCGTTGCCAAACCTTATAAGCCGCCTTGGCAAACAAAATACCTCCGCCAAAGAAATGCAGCACCTGCTTACCCAAAGCATACGGGAGGAATTTGACTATAACATTACCCAGCAAATTTATGTGAGCACAGACGCATGGACCGCGGTTAAGAATCTGAAAGAGCAAAATATGCTTATAGTAAACCAACTCGCCAATGCCTTGCCTGCCAATGCAACAGGGCTTGACTTAAACAAACTGCTGCTGCAGTTTTTGATGAATGACAAAAAAGGCACCCTGCACGAAATGGTTAGTGACGCTTTAAGCTACGAAGCGAAAAAAGTACTAAGCCCCGGGGAATAAAAGCGCAAAAACAATTGCATGGCCGAAAAGAAAATTTTTACAGACAGCGGAATTGAAATCAAAGAACTTTACTCTTCTGCGCCACCGGCTGATGGCAGGCAGGCGGTGGATAAAGGCATTCCCGGCCGGTTTCCGTTTACCCGTGGTATACAGCCTGATATGTACCGCGGCAAGCTGTGGACCATGCGCCAGTATGCAGGCTTTTCAACGGCCGAGGAAAGCAACAAGCGTTATCACTACCTGCTTTCGCAGGGGGTGATGGGACTAAGTGTTGCTTTCGACCTGCCAACACAGATAGGCTACGACAGCGACCATGCCCTGTCCGAAGGAGAGGTAGGCAAAACAGGCGTGGCTATTGACAGCCTGGAGGATATGCAGCGCCTCTTTGCGGGTATTAACCTGCAGGAGGTATCTACGTCTATGACCATAAACGCCACGGGTTTTATATTGCTTGCCTTGTACGTGGCATTGGCAAAACAACAGGGCGCAGACATCACCAAATTAACAGGCACCATACAAAACGACATACTCAAAGAGTACGCGGCAAGGGGCACCTATATATACCCCCCCAAGTACAGCATGCGCATCATCACCGATATTTTTGAGTGGTGCAGCAGGCATTTACCAAGGTGGAATACCATCTCCATAAGCGGCTACCACATACGCGAGGCGGGCAGTACTGCCGTACAGGAAATTGCATTTACCTTAAGCAACGGCAAGGCTTATGTAAAAGCCGCGCTTGACAAGGGCCTGGACATAAACGTGTTTGGCAAACGGCTTTCCTTCTTCTTCAACGCCCACAATAACCTGTTTGAAGAGGTGGCCAAATTCCGTGCCGCGAGACGCATGTGGGCCCGTATTATGAAAGAGCTTGGCGCTACGGACGAAAAAGCCATGATGCTGCGCTTTCATACCCAAACAGGGGGCAGCACCCTTACCGCGCAGCAGCCGCTGAATAACGTGTCCCGCGTTACCATTCAAACGCTGGCGGCCGTGCTTGGCGGCACCCAAAGCCTGCATACTAACGGCTACGATGAAGCCCTGAGCCTGCCCACCGAAGAAGCTGCCCGCATTGCGCTGCGCACCCAGCAGGTGGTAGCGTTTGAAAGCGGCGTGGGCGACACTGTTGACCCGCTTGGCGGCAGCTACTTTATTGAGTCGCTGACGAACGAGGTGGAAACAGCAGCCTGGCAGCTTATCGGGCAAATTGACGCATTGGGCGGCAGCGTTAGCGCTATTGAACAGGGCTTTATACAAAACGAAATTGCCCGCAGCGCCTACGAATACCAGCAAAAAGTGGAAACCGGCGAAAAAATTATTGTGGGGGTAAACAAGTTTACGGTTGACGAAGACAACAATACACCCATCTTTAAAATTGACGACAGTATACGCCAAATACAATCTGCACGGTTAAAAGAACTGAAAGCCCGCCGGGATAGCCCAAAAGTTACCGCCTGTCTTGCAGCAATATCAGCCGCGGCTAAAAACGGCTATAACCTTATGCCTCATGTTATCGAAGCCGTTGAAAGCTACTGCACCCTCGGCGAAATTTCTGACGTGCTGCGTAACGAGTGGGGCGAGTTTTGATTGGGAAATCTATCTGCCCCAATCCTTTAAACCTGCGCAACCTGTACGCCATTCTTAACTTATACTACTCCTTTCGCACTTAAATATCTTTCAGCATCCAGGGCGGCCATACAACCGCTGCCTGCGGCTGTTACAGCCTGCCGGTAAATTTTATCCTGCACATCGCCGGCGGCAAACACCCCTTCAATATTGGTTTTGCTGGTGCCCGGTATGGTTTTTATATAACCGGCATCGTCCATATCAATCCAGCCTTTAAAAATATCGCTGTTAGGCTGGTGGCCTATGGCAACAAAAAACGCGCTCACAGGTACTTCCTCAACAGTGCCTGTTTCATTATTTTTTATGCGCACGGCATGTACCTTGTTTTCGCCCACCACCTCTTCTGTTTCGCTGTTCCAGTAAATTTTTATGTTGGTGGTATTCTTCACCCTGTCCTGCATTACTTTGCTGGCCTTCATGCCATGCTCGCCTTTACGCACAATCATGTGTACCGTTGTGGCCAGCTTGGAGAGGTATAAAGCTTCTTCGCAGGCCGTATCACCGGCGCCTACAATCGCCACTTCTTTGCCCCTGAAGAAAAACCCGTCGCATACGGCGCAGGCGCTTACACCGTACCCGTTCAGGCGCTGCTCGCTCTCCAGCCCCAGCCATTTGGCCGATGCGCCGGTGGAAATAATCACCGCATCTGCTTCAATCCACTTTTCTTCGTCTATCTCAACCCTGTGCACCGGGCCGCTAAAATCAACCTTCGTGGCAATACCATAGCGAATATCCGTGCCCATGCGCGTAGCCTGCTTTTCAAAATGCACCATCATTTCCGGGCCCTGTATGCCATCGGCATACCCCGGGTAGTTTTCCACCTCGGTGGTAATGGTTAATTGGCCGCCGGGTTGTATGCCCTGGTAAAGCACCGGTTTCATGTTAGCCCTGGCGGCATAAATAGCCGCGGTGTACCCGGCCGGCCCTGACCCTATAATTAAACAATGCACATGCTCTGTTGCTCCTGTTTCCATGCTCGTATCTTTATTAAATGTTGACGACAAATGTATTAAACCCTTGCATTTACAAACGCCCGTTTATGCACATGCCCGGCTATTTGGGGATAATAATAGTTTTATACTCAGCGGCATACCCGCAAAAAGCCCCCAGCGCGCCATTACTCACATTGCCCGATACTTTTACCGGCGACGAAAACGGGTTGTTGGTGCTTTGGTAGGCAAACTCCCACGTTCGCCAAAAATCATAACTGGCTTTATCAATATTGCAAAACTTAACGGTAACAGTGTCACCCCTGTGGGCAAACCCAATATCATCGTTGTTTTTGGTTACCACGTTCCTGTCGTACCCCATATCAAACTGCAGGCTGTAGGTTTGGCCATCGGTAAACTCATCATCAAAGGCTGAGTTGGAGGCGGTTAAATACGGCCCGCTGTTAACCTTTGTAAAATACCGTATATAATTGCCATAGCCTTTGGGGTCAGTAAACTGGCCGAACATTACACAGCGGCTGGTATCGGGGTTATCCGGCGCAGGTTTCCACCAAAGGCTGTCAAGCGTTTTGGCAAGCGGGGGAATGGTGGTGGTTGAGGTGTAGTTCTGCCCGTCTGCCGTGGTAATGCTAAGCGTGTACTGCCTGTTTAATTGCCCCAAAAGCACCGAATCAGGGTTACCCTCGTTGGCGGTATAATAGTACACCTTAAACCCGGAGGAATCAGTATTGGAAAACTCCTTTAACACCACGGTAGTACTGCCATTGCTTACGGTTATATGGGCCCCGTGCACAAAAGTAGCTGCCAGCTCTGACGGGGAAATAGTACTGAAATAATTTAACGAGGCAGATAACACCACCACCGGCGGCTGGCCGTTTTCAATTTCGGCATCCACCACCAGCACAGGGTTTTGGTTATGTAAATTAAGGGTAATATTTTTTTCGCACCCGGCTAAAAAACTCACCAGCAGTAAAAGCCACATCCGCCATTTCATAGCACAAAATTAGGTTATTAAGTGTTGATTATTTGCCCCCTGCCGCACTACTTCCCAAACCCGTAAACAGTATAACTACACCGTGCCCTGCGGGGTGCGCAGGCAGGAAAAAGGAGGAATGCCAAATTGAACAACACATACATTATCACTTATTTATGTAAAAAATATTTATTTTTTAAAAAAATTCACCCCTTGCAAAAACCGCTTTTGAAATATTGCAGAACAGCTTCTCCATACATCGCCACAATACTTCAGCCCTCACCGCAAGGGAGGAAAATACCCCCTTTGCCGCTGGCAAAAGGGAGGAATGCGAAATAACGTAACAACTTCACTATTAATTATTTATGTAAAAAATATTCATTTTTTTAAAAAAGTACAGGGTAGCAGCCTGTTTACAAAACTTTCGTTCCGTAAATCTTACTCCATTTATCGCTGTCATCCGCAATGCCATGCTCTCCCGGTATAAATAGCAAAAACGCATTTTTGTCCGCATGCGGTGCGGGATTTTTAAAAAAAAGTTGTGCAAGTGAATGCTTGCATATATATTTGCAAGCAAACACTTGCATATTATGATAGCCAGGCGGGATGTTTTCCAGGCCATTGCCGACCCTACACGCAGGGGGATAATACAGGCGGTTGCCCAGCAATCGCTTAACCTTAATGCGATTGCTGATAAATTTGACATGAGCAGGCAGGCCGTTTCGCTGCATGTTAAAATACTGCAGGAGTGCGGCCTGGTGGTTATTACCCAACAGGGCAGGGAAAGATATTGCGAAGCAAAACTTTCGCAGCTAAAGGAAGTCTCCAACTGGGTTGACCAATACCGCCAGTTTTGGAACGACCAGTTTAATTCACTCGACAGGTACCTGGATAAATTACATTAAACATAAAACCCAAAAATGGATAACACAAACCAACACAGCGCCAATGCAGCGCTTGTAATTACGAGGGAATTTAACGCCCCGCAGCAAAAGGTGTTTAATGCGTTCGCCGAAGCAGAAGCACTGGCCGAATGGTGGGGCCCTCCCGGCTTTCCCATTACCGTGGTGGCATTTAATTTCAGGCCCGGCGGCGTGTTTCATTATAAAGCCAGCATGCAGGGGCAAACCGCCTGGGGCAGGTTTGTGTACGGGCAAATTTCAAGGTATGATTTGCTGGAATTTACCAGCTCATTCTCTAACGGGCAGGGCGGCGTTGTACGCGCGCCGTTCAGCGACAAATTCCCCATGGAAATTTTTAACCGGCTGGAATTTAAGGAGCAGGACGGTAAAACAACCATTACCTTAACAGGCTACCCCGTAAACGCAACCGAAGAAGAAATGCAATTCTACGCCTCCATGACTGGCAACATGCAGCAGGGTTTTGCAGGAACATTGGCCCAATTGGAAAAGTATTTGTTGGGGTGAGGGCCGCGGAATGAAGTGGCTGCTGGCTGGAGCGGTACGGAGACCACAGCACGGGGCGTTGCGCTGTGAAAATGGAAACCCCACGATTTCTGCGTAGTCAGGCACAGGCGGCTGTAGTGAATTGGAGGGCATTTGATTTAACAAGATAAAGTGAATTGTCTTACAGAGTCGGCGCGTGGGCTAAAGAGGCGTCGCGGCTTTGGTAAGCTTACATCTCGCGGTTGTTTTATTCCACTGTGGTAATCACGAAGTGTATTGCCAAAAAGGAGGCTTGGTGGGGAAGGGCGTTATAAGGAGCATAGAAGCCTATTTTAGCAGAGCCTTAAAAGCAAGGATTATTTAGCACCAATTAAAAAATTATCTTCGCTGAAATTAAATTATAAATGGAAAAAAAGGTAGCTAAGCCTTTTCTAAAATGGGCAGGCGGAAAAACTCAAATTATTAATGACATTAAAAGGGCACTGCCAAAAGGGATTCATCAAGCTCCTTTTACTTATATTGAGCCGTTTGTAGGCAGTGGTGCTGTTTTGTTTTGGATGCTTAGCAATTTCCCTAATATTCAGGGGGCTGTTATTAACGATATAAACGAAGATTTGATAAATACTTATAGAATAATTGCAGTAAAGCCGAAAGAGCTGATTTCTATTCTTAAGATTTTGCAGGAAGAATTTCATTCATTAGAATTCAAGGAGGAAGACAAAAGAGAATATTATTACCAAAAGCGAGAATTGTACAATACAAGAAAGGTTGAAAAAAGCAGTCAAGCAGCTTTATTTATTTTCCTTAATAGAACCTGTTTTAATGGGCTTTATCGTGTTAACAAACAAAATGCCTATAACGTACCGATGGGTAGCTATAAAAGGCCAACCATCTGCGACGATAAAAATATTTTAGCTGTAAGTAATGCATTGAAAAAGGTTGACATTCTTTGTGGTGACTATGAAAATACTTTAGAAATAGCGCCCGCAAATTCTTTTTTTTATTTTGACCCTCCTTATAAGCCATTAAGTAATACTGCAAGCTTTAATTCTTATTCAAAAGATGAATTTAATGATGTAGAGCAAATAAGATTAAGAGATTTTTGCTCAAAACTGCAAATTAAAGGCCTTAAATGGATGTTAAGTAATTCCGACGTTAAAGGTAAAAATGACGATAACTTTTTTGATGAAATTTATTCCGAATTTTTAATTTCAAGAGTTGTTGCAAAACGGGCCATCAATGCTAATCCGGAAAAGCGGGGAATATTAAGTGAACTTCTTATTACAAATTATAAAACTGAAAAGTTTGCCCATTTTTAATAGTAGTAAATTGAATGGTATCGAACTGTTATTTAAATAGCTAAAATACTATTATAAAACATCGCTCTACCTGAATAGTGCCAATATGTTACATCTTGCTCCACAAAAAGCCATTTAATGCATTCCAGGACTATACTGGCTGAGTAACCATTTGAAAACGGAAAATCGACTCTTGAAGGATTCTGACAATTGTAAATATTTGTGATCTCAGATAACAAGCTATTAAAAAGTTGCAGGTTTTCGCTTTTCTTTAACCGCAAATCGTCAAGAATATTTCCATGAGTAGGCCTTGTTGTTGCCCTTCCATTGCCGGAATTAAAGTTTATATTTGAGACATTGAGTGTAAAATCAAACCCATTATTAAATTGCGCAGGCCTGTTCAGATAAATATCATGGACAGCAATTTTTTTTACGATATATTGATTTTTTGAAGCATTTGGTCCCTTTCCGGTTCCCGGTGCTTCGTTGAGAAAAAACTCTATTAACTCTCGCCTGAGGAGAGCTCTATCATTTGGAAATGAATGATTTGATAAGTCTATTATATTCATATAAATTTATAATCCTATCTCAGATAAGGGTAGCGTTTCAATAAAGTACTTACATCCGACACTTTCTATGTATTCAAAAACATCCCGGTTGCATTCCTGCTCGAACCACCTATTAAGAATATAATAAAATTCGACCTTTAATCCTAAAGGTTTAACTAGCTTCTGATACTGCTTCTTCTTAAAATCGCAGGTTTGTAATTTTTCATCAACAGAACCAGCACCAGCTTGATATTTTTTTTCAATTATGTAAAGAGTGTCGCTAACCAGCAATGCGCCGTCTGGCAAAAGCTTTTTGCTAAGTACAGATTTATAGTTTATGCCTTTGGGCTCCAAGAGCTTTCTATAAAGCCCATTTTTCTCGAAATACTGTGCAACTACTTGGTTGTCTTTGAGAACAAGTTCCTCTTCATTCAAACTATAAAGCGGGTGCTGTCGTATAGCTTCCCGCAAATCTGTTCTCCCTTCAAATTGAAGACCATTGAAATTTGTTCTAGCGCCCCCTCCAACAGTATTGGGCATTTTTGCCATGTCTCAAAATTTTAGTAGTTCAGAAACAGATAAACCAAAACAATTGGCAAAGACTTCTACATTTTTTAATGATAGATTCCTTTCACCACGTTCAATCATTCCTATATAGGTTCTGTGAAATCCGGTTTTGTCAGCAAGAGTTTCTTGGGACCATTCCTTTTTAATTCGTAGTTCACGTATTCTTACGCCAAACTTTATGAGTATCTCGCTTTTCACTATTGCAAAGGTGTCGCATCGTATACAAAAAGTCTACATACAATAAGTAGCGATTTGCGATCTAAATAATATATTTGCTAAATGTTAAAGGCGTTTTTTAAGTCAGCTGACAATGATTTTAATCTTCTTCGTGGAGATGTCATAGAATTGTTGCCTCAATTCAACCATAAGTTTGATATGATTTTTGCAGACCCTCCCTATTTCCTTTCAAATAACGGACTGTCAATTCAAAGCGGAAAGATTGTTAGTGTTAACAAGGGCAAATGGGATAAATCTGAAGGGTTTGAACACATAAACGATTTCAACCGAAAATGGCTTTCATTAATTAGGGATAAAATGAAAGAAGATGCTACAATTTGGGTAAGCGGCACTTTTCATAATATATTTTCTATAGGGCAATTATTATGCGAATTAAATTTTAAAATTCTGAATATTATTACATGGGAAAAAAGCAATCCACCCCCAAACTTTTCTTGCCGTCTTTTTACGCATTCAACTGAACAAATAATCTGGGCAAGAAAGACAGAAAAAATACCGCATTATTTCAACTATGAATTAATGAAACAATTAAATGGAGACAAGCAAATGAAAGATGTTTGGAAGCTTCCCGCTATCGCCCCTTGGGAGAAATCCTGTGGGAAGCATCCTACGCAAAAACCTTTATCGATTTTAACAAGAATAATATTGGCTTCTACTCGACCAAATTCGTGGGTTCTTGACCCGTTTACCGGTAGTAGTACAACTGGGATTGCGGCTAATCTTGCAAACAGGCGTTTTTTGGGTATTGACAAGGAAGAGGCGTTTTTGAATGTAAGTAAGAACAGAAGAATAGAAATTGAAAATTATAAAACGGCAGCTGAATATCGCCACAAAATTGCCGGATTTAATAATAAAAAAGAACTTGAATTATTTTTATTGAAAGAACCTGTCACGGAATATACACCTGAATTACTATTATAAATCTATGCCCCACTGGCGTAGGCCTCCGGCCTGTGCTTAACAGTTACTTGTGCGATATTGAAAAACAGGTTGAATAATAATAATGCACTTTTGCCGAGCTGCTGTAGTTAACATACCGCAGGGTTAGCTGGCCATTGCACGTTGCTAATAAGCGAAACTCTGCGGGGAAGGCAAACATTGCGATTACTTTTTTGATAATATTGTGCAAGACCCATCCTCCCACCTTTAAAAAATTTATTGCATTGGTCAAGCGCTATAAAGGGTACTACAACAAAAGGAATTTTTATCACTCTTGCTTGTGATGCCGTTAGTTTAAAGGGTTTTATTTGATTTATAAAAATTTTATTATTTTTATTAAAATAACTGACAGCTAATTCCCTAACACTTAATCAAAAAACAATGAAACCAAATCTTTACCCTCTGCTCATTTGTTTGTGCCTGGTCATATCATGCAATTCAGTCCATAAATACAAATATGTTGAATCAGACGACCATATAGATTTTACGGGCAACTCTATAACCAAAAATCAAGACCCAAAAATAATAACAGCAGCATCAGATACAGAAGCCTATTTAAAAGCCTACGAATACTTTTGTATTTCCAACAAAGTGGTGAGAGATATGAAAAATTCAACAGGACATACTCCTTACATACCCCTTAAGTTTGCGTTGTACAACGAAAGAGGAGACGATATAGCAACTACCACGCTATTCGCAGGCAGAAGTGAGCGTGAGAAGGAGATTGAGAAGAGAATTTACGCTTTGCCAGATGTAACAACAAAAGCCGGCGATAATACAACTTCCGCTCCGGCTGTTGACTCTGCCAAAATAAAAGATTTGCTGAAATATTTTTCAGTAAAAAAAGATGAATTTTCTACTACTAATACAGTGTGGTATGGGGTAAAAACCATACCGGATTACGTTAATGTAAATACCATTTATTGTTATTTCGGCACCGACAATGGAGTTGCAGATAACCTGCGATTCAGGATTCAATACACAGCCGATGACTGGCTTTTTTTTAAGCAGGTGCAGTTTTCAATAGACGGGAAGGCCTTTGAGTACGAACCTTCAGACACGAAAACGGATAATGGAGATGGTAGAATATGGGAATGGTTTGACGAAGGGCTTACCTCAGCAGACAAAGACCTCATTTATGCCTTGGCAAATGCCAAAACAGCAAAAATGAAACTTATTGGCACCCACTATTACAGTGTAAAAGAAATTACACAATCGCAGATTACTGGTATTAGCAGAACTCTTGATTTGTATAAGGCAATGGGCGGTAGTTACTAAATGCCAACAGCCCGTATTTATTGCTGCCACTGGCGCAGGCCTCCGGCCTGTGCCTGAGAGTTACTTGTGCGATATTGCAAAACAGTTTGAATAATAAAACACTCCGTTAACTCACTACCCCGCAGGGCACCTGGGTTTGCAGATGAAAACCCTTCTGTGAAAAGTATTTTTAAACGTATTACATAATCGTATGGCACGGATGCTGGAAGATGCAGCGACTGCAAGATTTAAGCAATGTGTTATTTTTGGCGTATCATGAATATAGCAGAACTACAATTTCAGCCATTAGGTCTTGATGGTGTAAAAACATTGGTTAAATGGGCAGAGGGTGAAGGCTGGAACCCCGGGCCGTATGATGCAGATGTTTTTTACGCGACAGACCCCAAGGGCTTTTACGGTTTTTATTACAACGGTGAACTGGTTGCAGGCGGGGCTATTGTGTCATACAGCGGCGAATTTGGTTTTATGGGGTTGTTTATCGTAAGGCCCGAATACCGGTCAGCCGGTATAGGCAGGAAATTATGGTACCAGAGAAGGGATACCTTATTGTCGCGGCTGAACAAAGGCGCTTCAATAGGCATGGACGGGGTAGTGGCTATGCAACCGTTTTATGCAAAAGGCGGTTTTAAGCCCGCCTTCAGGGATGAGCGTTATGTTACAACGGGTAAAGCCTTCATCCTGCATGATAATATTTCATCCATCACGAAAGATGACACAACACAGGTATTGGCCTATGACACTGCCTGCTTCGGCTATGCAAGGCCGCAGTTTATAATACCGTGGTTACAACTGCCGGGGAACAAAACATTCAAATACGTGGAAGATGGCGTATTGAAAGGGTTTGCCATGGTAAGAAAACTTATATCCGGCTATAAAATAGGGCCGTTGTTTGCTGACAACGGGGCGGTAGCAGAAGCATTGTATAAAGCCTGTTTAAACGCCGTACAGGGCGCGGAGTTGTATATTGACATTCCCGTATGTAATGCTGATGCCATACGGATGGTAAGGAAATACGAAGCAGCCTATGTATTTGAATGTGCCAGGATGTACTACGGCAACCCGCCGGCAATTGACATGAATAAAGTGTTTGGGATAACGAGTTTTGAACTGGGGTAATAATTATGCCGCGTTTTTTCTTAAAAATGATTTTGCAACAACCAGGGCAATACAACTAAGTACGGCTGTACCGCAAAGATAATAACCCACATAGGCCAGCCCGTAATGCCCTGCGATGCTGGTGGCAAAATACGGGGTGAGCGACCCGCCGAGAATACCGGCCAGCGTAAAAGCCAGCGAAGCGCCCGTATAACGGACAGGCGCAGGGAAAAGCGAGGCGAGCGCAGTGCCCAGCGGGCCGTAATTAAACCCGATGAGGAACATGGCGCCCGAAAGAAAAATTGCCAGCAGCGGCCAGTTGCCCGCGATAAACATTTTTGAAAAAAACAAACCAAAAAAGAAGATGACGATGGATGACAGCAAAAGCATATTAAGCTGCCCAAAGCGCCCGGCAAGGGCCGCGGACAGGATGATACCTGCTGCAAAAAAAATCATGGATACCAGTTGCGCTTCAAGAAAACCGGAACGGGTATACATAAGCACTGTTGTTCCCCAGCTTAGCGCAAACACGGTAATGAGGTAAAAAAATAAAAACACCAAAATGGTAATGAGCGTGCCAAGCGCAAGCGGTTTGCCATATTTTGTAAACACGTCACCCAGCGGAAATTTTGCACGCTCATTATTTTCAATCACCTTCACAAAATCGGGTGTTTCAAAAATTTTCAGCCGTACATATAAGCCTATTCCAACCAGCAGTAAACTGAATATAAACGGTAATCTCCACCCCACAGAAAGTAACTGTTGCCCGCTATACGCGCTGCCAATAACCAGGAATACAACAGAGGAAAGGGTAAACCCTAAGGGCGCGCCTAACTGGGGAAACATGCCGTACCATGCTTTTTTACCTGCAGGCGCATTCTCGGTGGCGAGTAATATTGCGCCACCCCATTCACCGCCAAGCCCTATGCCCTGCCCAAAACGAAACAGGCAAAGCAATATAGGGGCGGCAACGCCAATGGTGGCATACACCGGCAGCAGCCCGATAGCTACAGTGCATAAACCCATCGTCATAAGGGAAGCTACCAGCGTGGCTTTGCGGCCTATCCTGTCGCCAAAATGCCCGAACAGGGCCGACCCTAAAGGCCGGGAAAAAAACGCGAGCGCAAATGTAGCCAGCGATTGCAGCCTGCCTGATGTGGGGTCGGAGGTTGGAAAAAACAGTTTGGGGAATGCCAGCACAGCCGCCGTGGCATAAATATAAAAATCAAAAAACTCGATGGTGGTCCCTGCAAGACTGGCGACCAGAACGCGGAAGACAGTGTTTGGTTTTTTTTGTTGGCTCATGGCATATTAGTGCAATTACTGGGTGGGTGTTGATTTCTTCTTTTTGAAATCTTTAAAATGCTTTGTACAAAGTAAAAGGAAAATTCATGGCCTTATGTACATTTTCTAAAAAAGAAAGGGAACTATTTGTGGTTCTGCAAGCTGCCAGGCTGCCTGTTACCATAGCCGCCCTGCCAACAAATTAGAAGATAAAGCCGGCTCCGTTATGCGTAATACTAACAAAAAGCCACGGCTGCAAACCGTGGCTAAAATAAAATACATACTGCATCCTAAAACAGGCCTTCTATGCTTAAATACCGTTCGCCGGTATCGTAATTAAATACCAGTACTTTACTGCCGGCGGGAATTTCAGGTAACTTTTTAGCAACGGCTGCAAGCACCGCCCCGCTGGATATGCCCTGGAAAATACCCTCTTTTGTAGCCGCAAGGCGCGCATATTCGTAGCTCTCGTCTTTGCCTACAGTTATAACGCCATCCAGCACTTCGGTATGCAGGTTGTTGGGTATAAAGCCGGCGCCCAGGCCTTGTATGGGGTGCGGGCCGGGTGCGCCACCGCTGATAACGGCAGACAGTTCAGGCTCAACAGCAAATATTTTTATTTGGGGAAAATGTTTTTTCAATACCTCGCCCACGCCGGTAATATGGCCACCGGTGCCAACCCCGGTTATTAAAAAATCAAGCCCTTCGGGAAAATCCTTTACAATTTCTTCCGCCGTTGTTTTTATATGCACTTCAACGTTGGCGGGATTGTCAAACTGTTGCGGCATCCATGCGTTAGGGGTGGCGGCCACCAGTTCTTTTGCCCGCTCAATAGCCCCCTTCATGCCTTTTTCACGCGGGGTCAACTCAAACGCTGCGCCGTACACGCTCATTAATTTCCGGCGCTCAACACTCATACTTTCAGGCATTACCAGTATAAGCTTATACCCTTTAACTGCCGCCACCATGGCAAGGCCTATGCCCGTATTGCCGCTGGTGGGTTCAATAATTACGCTGTCAGGGGTAAGCACTCCTTTTTTCTCGGCATCTTCTACCATATTAAGGGCTATGCGGTCTTTAATACTGCCGCCGGGGTTTGCCCTTTCAAGCTTGCTCCACACTTCAATATTTGCGGGAAATAAGCGGTTAATTTTTACATGCGGTGTGTTACCAATGGTTTCAAGTATGTTGTTTGCTTTCATCAGAGAAAATAGTGTTTTATGTTGTGAGTTTTATGTTTTGTGTTTGGTTTACAGTTGCTTATTTATATGCCTTTCTGCCATGCTGATGCCGCCGCGCGAACTATATGATAAAATTTATCGGCTCTTCAAAATCTTTACGGTCGTTCACTGCAATCTGGTTTTTGTGGTACACTACACTAAACGGCGGAATGCTTTTGGTTATCCACGTATTACCACCTATAATGCTGTCGTGGCCAATGGTGGTGTTGCCGCCCAGTATGGTACTGCCCGCGTAAATTATCACATTATCTTCAATTGTGGGGTGGCGTTTGCTTTTGGCGTCTTCCTTACGCACGGCCAGCGCGCCCAATGTTACCCCCTGGTATATTTTTACATTGTCGCCAATAATAGCTGTTTCGCCAATTACCACGCCCGTGCCGTGGTCAATAAAAAAAGGGCAGCCGATGGAAGCGCCCGGGTTAATATCAATACCCGTTTTGCTGTGCGCCCATTCACTCATCATACGCGGTATAAGCGGCACTTTGGCAAGGTACAACGGGTGCGCCAGCCTGTGCACCATAATGGCTGAAAACCCGGGGTATGATAACAGCACTTCTTCAACCGAAGAAGCTGCGGGGTCAAACTCCAGTATAAGCTGCGCATCGCGCAGTAAATGTTCTGTTATGTTTGGTAACTCGCTGAAAAACTCAAATACAATATTATCAGCATCAAGCGCTGCTAAATTGTCAACGCTGTGTATAAGCGTGGTAAGCTGCTGCTGCAGCTTTTTGTGCTGCAGGTGGTGCTGCTGTAAAAACTCGTCAGTATGGTTTGTAACATGAAAAAGATACCGTGTAAGCTCATCCGTAAACCGGCAAACCTCGTCTTTACTCGGCAGTGTATCGCTTAAAACATAACCGGGGTATTTCATATTAAATACTGTTTAAAAATAAAAGCCTTTCCGCATAATAAGGAAAGGCTTTCAGGTATGTAAATGTCCGGCCCTTCCTGGTTAAGGTGTGCAACAACAAACAAAACAGGCGGCTGTAAACATCATTTTCTGCTAATTGGCTACAAATTTAGTGGACTGATTTGGATTATTTGTTAACGTTATCCTTTTTTCTGCTTTTAGTAAATGATAAGGGTAACTGGCGAATGGGCGTCAGGTCATTAAGTAAGAGGTGTATCTTTGAGAGATTTAACCAAAGTCTTTTAAGCGCTGCATGAAACTATTGTTTATTTCCGTTGGTAAGCCACATGAAGAATATGTGAAGCCGGGAGTAGAAGATTTTACCGGCAGGGTAAATAAATATTTTACGGCGGCCTGGCAAATTATTTCCCCGCCCAAAAATGCCGCGGTATTAAAAGAGGCAGAACTTAAGAAACAGGAAGCTAAAGCCATATTACAGGCATTACAAAAAGACGACATATTGATTTTGCTGGATGAACGCGGAAGACAATTTTCCTCACCCGAACTTGCCAAACTGCTGCAGCAACAGGCTAACGAAAGCGCCAAACGGCTGGTATTTTTAATTGGCGGCGCTTTTGGGGTAGATGATGACATAAAACATCGCGCCAATATTACCTGGAGTTTAAGCAAGCTGGTTTTCCCGCACATGCTGGTGCGTTTAATACTGGCTGAACAGGTGTACAGGGCATGTACTATTTTACGAAATGAGAAGTATCATCATGTGTGAGGACAAAATATAGCGAGTTATTCGGTATCATTTTCAGATGAAGCAATACTGTTAATATTTATGTTTTTGTGGTAAACTATAAATGATTTTAACGGCATATCCATTAATATGAGATAACAGGAAGCTAATAGCATAAGTACAATAGATATTTCTGGCACAAGGTTGTTAAAAACTGTTCTTCCCCTGGTATTCCAGTTTGAAAATATTTCCCATGTTATCGTTGCCAGGAGGGTTGTATAAACAATATTTATAACAAAAAGCGCAGTGAATAGAATGAGATGGCGGTTAAGGTATGTTGACCCGGCCTTAAAATTTTGCCACATTTTGATTGAGCTATAACCTTTTAACATCATAAAGCCTGGTATAGTAACAAAAACAATATCAGTCAACGCAACGCCGGAGATATTGCCTGCCATCTCAAAAATTATGAACGCAAATAAAACGGCGTTCCATGCGATGTGATATATACTGCACCAGTAATATATTTTCCATTTTAAGGGCATAGTGAGATGTGCCTATACGTGTTATATTTTGTTTTTAAGACGTCCGCTAACAACTTTCATAAAAGGTATATCAAATATGCAGAGCCATATACTGCAAAAAAAAGTTACCATTATACTCATATAAATTAATAGGGAAGAGTATTCAATATAATAATTGGGTAAATGCATAGGCATGTTTGCAATAAACAGGTATAATAGCCCGCCCGTTATTAAAATATTAAGCCCAAAAAAGGCAAAGAAAAAGAACCGCTCGCGTGGTGTTATGGAAAGTGCCTTTTTAAAATGTGTTGTTAAGTTTATGGAGGAGACCGCTTTAATAACAAAAAACAATAACAGGCCTGCGGGCAATATTGCCTGCATATAATTTTCTTCCACTATACTTTGACTTGATAATTCCCAAAAAATGAGCGCTGCTATAATTATCGCCCAAATTAAAAGATAAAGGCTGCCCAAATAATAAATTTGCCATTTAACGGGCAGGCAGTTGTACCGGCTTACCCGGTAAGTCTCAGCGGCGATAAAATCAACATTCGTATCGGCCGGCTGCAACGTGGATGGCAGTATAAAATTATTTATGCCCGTAAAAATCACTGCTGTAAGGGATAGGGTTGCACCTGTTAGTTCAAATATATCAAACCAATTTATTGTTCTCCTTAAAATAAAAAAATTAAGCGGCACGTCTGTATAAATTATCGCAGCAAGAAAGAAAACAAGGGGAATAGTGATAATTTGCGTAAATGTAAACCAGCCTGTTGCAGTACAATTACTTTTTTTCAGGCGATGTATTAAACTTATTGAATACAATGCTTTTATAATCCCCAACAATGATGCTCCCGAATAAACAAGTGTTATGGCAAAAGCCTTTCCAAAAAATTTCTGCAGCACCGGCATCCTGCTTAAAAACCATGTGCCCAAAAGTAAGCTCCAGGTGAGCAAAAACCAATTACTCCAATAATATATTCTCCATTTAACAGGCATAACTTAACTGTTTTGTTCCTGCTCTTCTAATTCATTGCCAATAGTGTCCACCGAAGCAAAGTACCTGCTTGTAATAAACCGTTTTAATTTATTATGCATAACGCCTAAATAAATGCCGGCTGCAACGGCCACTACAGTAACTACATTGGTTATTATTTGCAGGTAATACGTTTGCTTTAGCATTACGGGCGTTTTGTAAATTACCGTTATTGCCAGCAAGCAGGAAAGTACCATGGCGGTGACATTGACAACTTTAGACAGCTTTTTTTCACCGTTAGAAAAAACAGCATCTTTTTTTACATGATGGATAAGCCGAATGGAAAAAACGCCCTGGGAAATTAAGATTGCTGTCATAATGAAAGATACCGTTATTGTAATTGGGTTATTGCGTATGTGAATTATAAAAAAATCATATACGAGCCCGCAAGCTGTCATGGCCGACCAAAATAGAAGTATCCAACCACTCCAATAATATATCCTCCATTTAACCGCCATAGCTTAAATTTTTTCTCCTTCTATTTCAAAGCTCATCAGGTTTTCTGCCTGCCTGGCACGTATGGCTTTTAATAAAGGCAAACCAAGTATGGCTAAATATATTGCCGCAGCATCGGCTAAGCATATACCGGTATCCATCAATGCTTCCTGCGGTGCTAACTGGTAGCCCAATTTGTAACGCCTGTAAAAATCTTCCGGTACTATCACAAACACTATTAGCAGCAGTATACCGGCGGTGAATAAAATAATAAAGCAATACCCGGCAATAAAAAGCCCTTTTTCGTATTTGGTGTGCAGGGCAGCATCCCTGTAATGTTTAACAGCCCTTATGCTTAGTACCGCCTTCACAACAACTAAACTTAAAATTAAAAATGCCAGGATAATTGGCACGGCATCATTGCGTTCTATGCCAGACCTTACACTTTCATAAATAGCCCATAGTAAAAAACCGCTTCCCCAAAGCAGCAGGTAAAGTGCACAGGCCTGGTATAGTTTAAATTTTATGGGCATTGCATAATATTTTTAAGGGCGCCTGCATTTTGTGCGGTAAAATACGATTCTTACTTCAAATTTCCCCCTTTGCCGCATTTATATATCTTTGCGCCCGTTGAAAATGAGAGCAGGAAAATGCCGGCTGCATTTCACTTTTCATTTTCGCTTTTCACTTATAACTAATAAATATGTACCGTTCTCATACATGTGGCGAATTAAGGATTAACAATGTAAACGAAACCACCACGCTGGCAGGATGGGTGCAAACCATACGTAAGTTTGGCGCCATCACCTTTATTGACCTGCGCGACCGTTATGGTATTACCCAGTTATTGTTTGGTGAAGAATTGCAGGCCCAACTGGATGCAAACCCGCTTGGCCGTGAATATGTATTACAGGCCACCGGCAAAGTAAACGAGCGTACTAATAAAAACAAGAATATCCCCACCGGCGATGTTGAAATAATCGTTTCGTCTTTTAAGGTGCTTAATAAATCTGCCGTGCCGCCATTCACTATTACCGACGAAACAGACGGCGGTGATGAGCTGCGCATGAAATACCGCTACCTGGACCTTCGCCGAAACGCGGTTAAAAAGAACCTTGAACTGCGTTATGCCGTGGGCCGCAGCACGCGCAATTACCTGCACGAGAACGGCTTTATGGATATTGAAACACCTTTTCTTATAAAATCCACGCCCGAAGGCGCGCGCGATTTTGTTGTGCCAAGCCGTATGAACGCAGGCCAGTTTTACGCCCTGCCCCAAAGCCCGCAAACGTTTAAACAACTGCTGATGGTGAGCGGTTATGACCGTTATTACCAGATAGTAAAATGTTTTCGGGACGAAGACTTACGCGCTGACCGCCAGCCGGAGTTTACCCAGATAGACTGTGAAATGAGCTTTGTAGAGCAGGAGGATATTTTGAATATGTTTGAAGGCCTGGTAAAAAGGATATTCAAAGATGTAAAAGGTATTGATTATACGGAAATTGTAGAACGCATGAGTTGGGAAGACGCCATGTGGAATTACGGTAACGACAAACCCGATATTCGTTTTGGCATGCAACTGGCCAATTTAAAGTTTCCCAAACATACGTTTCCTTTAAAAACCAGCGCCATTAACGAAGCCGGTGTTGATGTTAATGCATTTAAAGTATTTGAAGACGCAGAAACCGTTATTGCTTTTGCTGCGCCCGGCTGCAGCGAATATAGCCGTAAACAAACCGATGAACTGACTGAATGGGTAAAACGCCCGCAAATAGGCATGAAGGGCCTGGCGTTTATAAAACGCAATACAGACGGTACTTATAAAAGCAGTATTGATAAGTTTTTTGCGGAAGATAAATTAAAGGCTATAGCGGAGGCAGCAGGTGCAAAAGCCGGCGACCTTGTGCTTATACTCGCCGGTGCTGAAGAGCGCACCCGTAAGGCCACCAGTGAGCTGCGCCTTGAAATGGGCAAACGCCTCGGCTTCAGGAAAGACAACGAGTTTAAATTACTGTGGGTGCTTGATTTTCCGTTGTTTGAATATGATGCTGATGAAAACCGCTGGGTAGCAAGGCACCACCCTTTTACCTCGCCAAAGCCTTCGGATATTGAGGTGATGATAAATAACAACCCTGTAATAGAAAACGCGGAAAAATACCTTGAGCACCCTTATGCCAACATTAAAGCCAACGCCTACGATATGGTACTGAATGGCAACGAAATCGGCGGAGGCTCCATTCGTATCTTTCAGCGTGAGTTGCAGGAAAAAATGTTTGCTGCATTAGGCATGTCGGTGGAAGAATCGCTGCACAAGTTTGGCTTTTTGCTGGGCGCTTTTGAATATGGCGCGCCGCCGCATGGCGGCCTTGCCTTTGGGTTTGACAGGCTGTGCGCCATCCTCGGTGGCAGCGAAAGCATTCGCGACTTTATCGCCTTCCCCAAAAACAACAGCGGCAGGGATGTGATGCTGGATGCACCAAGCACTATTGACGAAAAGCAGTTGAAAGAACTGTTTATTGAAACAAAGGCATAAAGAAGCATATAAATATTACTATATTTGAAAGCCTATGGGTTTAAATGCTTATAGGCTTTCGATATTAATATGATTCCTGACTATCAAACGTTAATGCTGCCATTGTTAAGGGCCATTTCAGATGGTGCCGAACACAAATTTAATGATGTCGTTGAAGCCCTTGCAGGAAAATTCAATTTGACTGAGGCCGAACGAAAGGAGTTACTCCCAAGCGGACAAGCATTCTTGTTTAGCAATCGTGTTGGTTGGGCAAGAACATATCTGAAGAAGGCAGGTTTGCTTGATGGGCCTAAGAGAGGCATCATTATCATTACTCAAAGGGGAAAAGATACCTTAACAGAGGGGCTCACAACTATCAATGTAAAATATCTCCAACGATTTCCTGAATTTTTAGACTTTCAGCTTAACAAAAAAGACGATACTACTACTACCGAGGCTGTTATTCTCCCGACGATTTCTTATACTGAAGAGTCAAAGCAACAAACCCCAGAGGAACTATTAGAATCAGGATATCAAACGATTCGTAAATCTATTGAGCAGGAAATTTTGTTGAAATTAAAATCTGTATCACCCTCTTTTTTCGAAAGAATTGTAGTCGAGCTTTTGGTAAAGATGGGATATGGGGGATCAATCCAGGATGCGGGTAAGGCAGTAGGTAAAAGCGGAGATGAAGGTATAGATGGCGTTATTAAAGAAGATAAATTAGGCTTAGACGTAATATACATTCAGGCTAAAAGATGGGATGGAAGTGTCGGTAGACCGGAATTGCAAAAGTTTGTGGGTGCATTAGCTGGCCAGGGAGCTAAGAAGGGTATTTTTATCACCACATCCTATTTTTCTAAGGATGCACTTGAATACTCCCCGAGAAATGAAACTAAAATGGTGTTGATTGATGGAATGAAACTTGCTCAGTATATGATTGATTACAATCTTGGTGTTTCTATTCAAAATATTTATGAAATAAAGAAAATTGATTCAGACTATTTTGAGGAAAATTAGTCGTTCGAGCGTTTAAAGCGAATAACTAAGTTTTGTGTAGGCTAATCATAAAAAGATTCTTACAATCAATCTTGCAAATCCGTCAAATCCATTCTATCGGGATTTAATCATTCCTATTTACAAAAATTTTTCAATAAGTTAATTTATCGCTGTATATTTCGTGCGTCTTCGCAAGTTGCATGTCCATTTTATTAAAAATAGTGGCAGGCAACTTTTTTGTCTGTACCCCAAAACGGCAATTTATGGCGCTAAACGACTTATTAAAACAGTACAACTGCCCCAACGGTACGTGGGATGAAATGTGCGATGCCCAAAAGATACGCGACCAATACACCAAAGTTTTTGAAGTGCTGCAAAGCCTGGATGCTGAGGCACTTAACCAAAAGGATAAACTGGCAAGCGAACTGTTTATGAACCAGGGCATAACCTTTACGGTGTACAGCGATAACGCCGGTATTGAGCGTATTTTTCCGTTTGATATTATTCCCCGCATTATCACCGCTGCAGAATGGGATGTTATTGAGCGCGGTATAAAGCAGCGCCTCAAAGCGCTTAACCTCTTTTTAAAAGATGTGTACGGTGAGCAGAATATTTTGAAGGAAAACATCATCCCCATGGAACTGATTGCCTCCTGCCCGCATTATACCCGCGAGGTGTTTGGCATTAAAGTTCCGTATGATATTTACGTGCATATAAGCGGTATTGACCTTATTCGCGGAGCGGATGGTAAATTTTATATACTGGAAGATAACCTGCGTACCCCGTCCGGCGTTAGTTACATGCTGGAAAACAGGGAAGTTACCAAGCGCCTTTTCCCCGATATGCTGGCCGGTAACAAAGTGCGTATGGTAAATAATTACCCGCTGCTGCTGCACCAGATATTATTATCCCTTGCGCCGCATCAAATCTCCAACCCTACGGTAGTGCTGCTCACACCGGGCATATATAATTCCGCTTATTATGAGCATACTTTTCTGGCCCGGCAGATGGGTATAGCATTGGTGGAGGGGCGTGACCTGCTGGTGGACAACCACAAAGTGTACATGAAAACCACCAGCGGGCTGGAACGCGTGCATGTTATTTACCGCCGTATTGACGATGATTATATTGACCCGCTGCTCTTCAGGCCGCAAAGCGTGCTGGGCGTGCCGGGCATTATGGGTGCATACCGCAAAGGCAACGTAGCTATTGTAAATGCAGTAGGTAACGGCGTGGCCGATGATAAAGCAGTGTATGCTTACGTTCCCGCGATGATAAAATATTATTTGAATGAAGAACCCATTTTGAACAATGTGCCTACATACCAGATGAGTGAAGATGACGCAAGGGAATATGCCTTTGCCAATGTAAGCAACATGGTGTTTAAACGCACCAACCAAAGCGGTGGTTATGGTATGGTAATGGGCAATAAAATAAGTGAAGAAGAATGGGCAAAGGCAAAAGAAGAAATTGAAAAGGAACCACGGAGTTTTATTGCGCAGCCAATCATAAAATTGTCAACTGTGCCATGTTTTATTGATGGTACATTTCAGCCACGGCATGTAGATTTAAGGCCGTATGCGCTGGTGGGCCCCGACGGTATACAAATAGTACCGGGTGGCCTTACAAGGGTAGCGTTGCGGGAGGGCTCGCTGGTGGTAAATTCATCGCAGGGCGGCGGAAGTAAAGACACGTGGGTGATTGATTGAAACACAAGTTCTTGGTTTATGGCTAATGGGTCATAGCGTAGCCTCGTCCCCGCTTTGAAACCAGTGGATATAAAACACATAGCTTTCACCATGAACTATTGACCTAAAAAGAAAACTGAATACTAAACGAACAATACAAAAATGTTAAGCAGAATTGCAGATTCATTGTTTTGGCTGAACCGGTACATGGAACGGGCAGACGGCATTTTGCGCGTGGTAAGAACGAACTATATATTCGTACTTGATAAAGGCATAAGCCAAAACGTTACCTGGCGCTCAGTCCTGGAGACTTACACCAGTTGCAAGGAAGAGACAATTGCTGAAATAGAAAACGATACAGGCGCCGTATTAAAGAAAATTATACTGGATGCTGACAACAATAATTCCCTTAAAATAATTATTAACCGTGCAAGGGAAAATGCCCGCGGTGTGCAGGACCATATTACCAAGGAGGTGTGGGAGATTGTAAACCAAATGTACCACATGATTAACAGCCCCGCGCTGGGCAAAAAGTTATTAAGTGAGCATGCCCTGGAAACGCTTGATACCCTGACGCGCCAGATTGTATTGTACACCGGCGTTACCGATATAACCATGCCGCGCGGCATAGGCTGGAACTTTATGAACCTTGGTAAATATTTTGAGCGCTGCATGGAAACGCTTGAAATGACTGACAGGGAATATGAAACAATTCATTATGACTTAAGCAACCAGCAGGACATTTTGCACTGGCGCACTTTATTGCTGTCTTTATCGGGGTATGAGCTGCATTTAAAAACCTACCGTTCTACAAATAATAACCAAAATGTTCTGCACCAGGTAATTATAAATGGCAATTTTACACGCTCTGTTATTTATTCCCTTACACGTATAGACCGGTACCTGGAAGATGTGGTGAAAGAAAACCAGTCTGAAGAAAACCAGGCCCTTATACGCTGCTTTGGCCGGCTGTACAGCTATGTAAAATTTATTGATTTCGATTCGCTGGATGCGCTTACTTTGCAGCACTTTTTGGAAAGAGTGAAAAAAGAACTGCTTGAGGTTAGCATGCGTTTGGGCCAAAGCTTTTTCTCTTATTCTTAATCAACGTTACTCATGCCGATTTTTAAGATACACCATGTTACCCGTTACGATTACGACAGGCCGGTAAAAGAAAGCATAAACGAAATAAGAATCTACCCTTACCAATGCGCCGAACAGGAAATGCTGGAGCATGAATTGGTAATTTCAGGCCAGCCGGATGTACTTATTTTTAATGACTACTGGGGCAACAAAACAGGCATATTTAACGTAATGCCCCTGCATAAAGAACTGGTTATTGAAAGTAAATTATTAGTGCGTACCACCTTGCCATCGCAGTTGCGTATTAACTTTCATGCGGGATGGCAGGATTTGGCGCAGGAGATTAAAAAGGATATGCTGCTGGTGGAACTTGCCACACCGGATGTAATAAAATCAGGTAAAAAAATAAGGGAGATAATTGATTTGATGATGGAAGGCGGCCGGTCAGTACCAGCGGCTGTTGAGTTTTGTAATGAGTACATATACAAGTATTTCAAGTACATAAAAGGCATAACTAATATTGAAACAACGGTAGACGAGATTCTGCACCATAAATCAGGCGTTTGCCAGGATTTTGCCCATCTTATGCTGCAGGTGTTGCGTACTGCACACATTCCCGCACGGTATGTAAGCGGCTATATATGCCCCAATAAAAATGGCATGCGGGGGGAAGGCGCAACGCACGCGTGGGTAGAAGCATGGTTGCCAGGTTATGGGTGGGCGGGCATTGACCCAACCAATAATGTATGGGTGACTAACAACCATATAAAATTGGCCGTAGGCAGAAATTTTAATGACTGCAGCCCTGTAAAGGGTGCATTTAAGGGGCCTGCCAGGCAGCGTCTTTCAATATATGTTTCAGTAGGTTACGAAGACGGCCATGTATTTGAAGAATTGAATAATGTACAGATGGAAGCCATACCAAGCGACCCGCACGAGGAGATTTTGGTTGACCCGCGTTTTGCCGTTCAGCAGCAACAACAACAGTAATAAATTTTTTTAGTGCATATTGCAGCCTGAATTGCAGTGTTATGAAGCCAAATTTTGTTTTTTACCGTCTTATCACTTTTATTTTATTGCCAATAGCGGGGTTAAATGCTATCAGTATTATAGGAACAATACCGGCTGCGCTGGGAAACCCGTTAATGCTTATTGGTGTTTTCATAAACTTCGCAATCATAGCGTACACTTTTACCAGCTTCATTTTTTTTATACGTGGTATTCTCAGCGACAAACCACAGAAAGCATCCTTAAAGGACTGGATAAAAGTAAATGCGTTTGTTACCATCTTTTATTCGGGATTTATCCTCTTGGCCGCGGCTATCTATTTAAGTTCGCCCCAAATGCAAAAAATGGCTGCTGATAATTACCCTAAATTAAAAGAAGCAATGGGGCCGCAGGCTGTTGACAAGGAAACATTCCTGAAATTCCTGCATTGGGGGTTAATATTTTTTGGTGGTTACTCAGCCTTACTTCTCACGCACGTGATAATCACCCTGCGCCTGTTAAAAAAATACGCTTCTTTATTTGTACCGGGTAGTAACAACAGCCGCTGAAGACTTACTTTTTACACCGCTTCTCTCTCCGCGCCGTTATACTTGCTGCGGTAAGCGCTGGGCGTTATCCCAACATTTTTTTTAAACAGCAACCTGAATGTTTTAAGGTCATTATATCCCGAAGCCACCATTGAGGCCGTTATATTTCCGCCGGGTTGCTCCAGCACCTTTTTAGCCGCCTCTATGCGTGTTTTTTGCAGGTAATCAATGGGAGTATTGCCGGTAGCCTGCTTAAACCTGCGCACAAGGTTACGCCTGCTGGCAGGAATATCATTAAGCAATTCTTCAATAGTTTTCACATCGGCATAATCTTTTTGTATGCGTTGCTGCAATACTGCTACCAGTTCGTCGTTATGGGCATGCACCGGCTGAAACGTACTGAAGTAAGTTTGGTGCTTCCTGTCCATATCGATGGAGAAATACTTGGCGGTACGGATAGCCACATCCCGCCCGCAATATTTCTGCAGCAGGTGTATCATCAGGTGAAAGCTGCTGGTGGAGCCTCCGCTGGTATAAATACCTTTATCATCCGTTACCACGGCATCAGCATGCAAATTTACCAATGGAAAAGCAGCAAAAAAAGCCGCTGCTGAGTTGGCGTGCGTAGTAGCCATTTTATTATTAAGCAGGCCGGCCGCAGCAATAAGAAAGGCGCCTGTGCATACGCTTGCTATTTCTGCCCCGCTACTGTATTGCCGGGCCAGCCATGGCATGGCGGCGGCATTTTGCTGAAGAGCTGTTTTTATATCTGTGGTGCCAAACGCAGGTACAATTACCAGGTGCTGGGTGGTGGCCTGGCTTAACTGTTGGGTGGTGTATTTTGCATAAACAGGCAGGGTTTCACTATCGGCGGTAAACAGGGCAATGGTAAAAAAAGGCTGTTTACCCGCGTCCTCGTAAAACTTATTTACTGTTTCAAAAACATCCAGTATGGCCGCTACGCTTAAAAGCCGGTGTTGTTTTGTTAGTAAAATGCCAAGTTGTATCATTACATATCAATTTGCAGGCTAAAAATACATCAATTTTTTGTCCCGAATGCCCCCTGTAAGTTACATTTTGCCATTTGATGATGCAGTGCGGCTTCTGTAGCTTTGAAGCATCATTAAAATGCAAGGTTATTTATGGAAGAAATAGTTATCACGGATGCAATGGCGCAGTTGAGTGTAAAACAAAGCTGTATTGACGGAGCCTCGTTTAATAATGTAAAACTCAGTAAGGCTACTTTTTTTGATGTGGCGATGGATGGCGTAAAAATTACCAATGCCAATTTGAGCGACTTAGAGATAGAAGGCGCACAATTGGGTGGGGCGTATATTCATAATATTGGTATGCCGCCGCAGGGCCACCCAATGTACCAGCCGGGGGCAAAAATGCGCCCCGTGAAAATAGAAAACTGTATGCTTGATGGCAGCGTGATAAACGACTGCAGCCTGGCGGGCGTACAAATAACCAATTGCAATATTACCGGTATGACCATAAACAGTATTTTGGTGGAAGACTTGCTGAAGCAGTACCAAAGTAAATAGCAATTTGATTATACAAAAAAGGCCGCCCGTTAAAATTTAGGCAGCCTTTGTAATTTTTTACAGTGGGCAAACTATTTGTTGCCACCACCGCCGCCGCGGTTACGCATTCTTTCCATCATGCGCTGTTGCATGGCGTCAAGTTTGGTAATTTGGTCGTCGGTTAAAGTGCCTTTGTACCTTGCCTTCATTTGCTGGTTAATTTCAGCCAGTTTTGCTCTCTTGTCATCCTGGCTCATTGATTGGTCCATGAAAATGTCCCTCATCTGCGGTTGAAACTCCTGCCGAATAGCCATCACCGAATCAATTTGCACATCTGAAAGGCCGATGGAATCTTTAAGCATTTGTTTGTAGCGCTCACCGCCGCCGCCACGGCCACCCTGGGCGAAGGAAGAAATTGTGAACATTGACATGGCGACAACCATGCATACGAATATCTTTTTCATGTGTTTTATTTTTTCCCGTTCTTCCCGAATAAATTTTTAATAATGGGGGAGAAGAAAAGGATGTGAGAAAAATGAATAGAACACAAAATTCATTCTATGTTTAACCTGCTTACTTTGTTTTCGGTGAAGTTTTCTTCTTTTGAGGCGAATTTGTTTTCTTTTCTGCCTTTATTTCTTTCAGTTTAGCCTTTTGGTCTGCAGTTAAAACAGTATCAACCTGTTTTTGTTTTGCATCCTTTAAAGCCTTCATTTTTTGCTTTTTCTGCGCGGCGGTAAGGGTGCTGTCTTTTTTTATCTTTTCAGTTTTATCCTTATAGTTTTTATTCGCTGTCGCAATTTTTGCCTTTTGCTCTTTAGTAAGGTTAAGTTGCTTCATCGGGGCCTGCTTATGCGTTTTTGATTTTGTTTTTGTGCTGTCAGCTTGCGCATAGGTAAGGGTGGAAACTGCTATGGAAAGAAATAAAAGAATGAGAACCTTTTTCATGATTTATATTTTGCAATAAATATAGATTTTACTTGCGCCATGTGTTGTGTTGCTGCTATTAAAATGTGTTAAAAAAATGCCTCTTTATAAAAAAGAGGCAGGTTATAAAAAAGTTATAAAAAACAGCATTGATTACCGCAAAAAAAGTAACTCGCGGTATTTGGGTAATGTCCATTCGTCATCGCTAACAAGGTGCTCAAGCTTATCAACATGGTATCTTATGCTATCAAAAAAAGCTGTTTTTACCTGGCTTTCATAAGCAATAGCTTTAGTGCGCGTATCGGTAATGCTGTTGGCAATTTTGCGTGCTTCAACAAGGTCATGCACTTTGGTGTGAACAGCCTGTATATGTTCCGATATTGACTTTACAATTTCCAACTGGCTGGCGTATGCAGTTTCTGGTAAGCCCGCCTCTTTCAGCCCTTTAATGTTGGCAAGTAACGTGTTTTGATAGCTGACTGCTGCAGGGATAATGTGGTTTATAGCAAGGTCGCCCATTATGCGCCCTTCAATCTGCACTTTCTTAATATAGTTTTCTAATTCTATTTCATGGCGCGCTTCCAGTTCGGCATGTGAATAAACATTATTGCTTTCGAATAATGCTTTAGCCTTATCAGTATCAAGCGCATCTAATGCAAGCGGTGTTGTGGGTACGTTAGCAAGGCCCCTGCGTTCAGCCTCGTGGTGCCATTCGGCGCTGTAGCCATCGCCTTCAAACAAAACTTTTTTGCTTTCAACCACGTAACGCTGTATTACATGCATTATCGCAATTTCTTTTTTGTCGCCTTTTTCAATTAATGCATCAACATCCTTCTTAAATTCCTTCAGCGTTTCTGATACTATGGTGTTTAATGCAATCATTGCATTGGCACAGTTGGCGAATGAGCCCACTGCACGAAACTCAAACTTATTGCCTGTAAACGCAAACGGCGACGTACGGTTACGGTCGGTATTGTCCAGCAATAATTCGGGTATACTGCGGTGAAGGTCTAACTTTAAAATTGCTTCATCCTGCTCATCAAATTTATCACCCACCCTTGTTTCAATGTCATACAATACCCTTGTAAGATACTCACCGATAAACACGGATATTATTGCAGGGGGAGCCTCGTTGGCGCCCAGCCTGTAATCGTTACTGGCCGATGCAACAGAAGCCCTCAACACATCTGCATAATCATTCACAGCTTTTATGGTATTAACAAAAAAGGTAAGGAACATCAGGTTGGTCTTTGGTGTTTTACCCGGCGTAAGCAGGTTAACACCTGTATCGGTAGCCAGGCTCCAGTTGTTGTGTTTGCCGTTACCATTAATGCCCGCAAAAGGCTTTTCGTGCAGTAATACTTTAAGCTTATGGCGTTTGGCCACACGGGTCATTAAATCCATCAGCAATATGTTGTGGTCAACAGCCAGGTTTACCTCCTCGTAAATAGGCGCAGATTCAAACTGTGAAGGTGCCACTTCATTATGCCTGGTGCGCAGCGGTATGCCAAGTTTGTAGGCTTCTCTTTCGTAGTCGCGCATAAAAGCGTAAATCCTTTCGGGAATTGAACCAAAATAATGGTCTTCCAGTTGTTGCCCTTTGGCGGGTGAAGCGCCAAAAACAGTGCGCCCGCATTGTATAAGGTCTGGCCTTGCATTGGCTAAGCCTTCGTCAATAACAAAATACTCCTGTTCCCAGCCAAGCGTAGGTGTTACCTTGGTTACGTTTTTATCAAAATAATTGGCAACATCAACGGCGGATTTATTTAATGCTTCCAGCGCTTTAAGCAGCGGGGCTTTATAGTCGAGCGATTCACCTGTGTACGAAACAAAAATGGTAGGTATGCAAAGCGTTTTACCTTCCCCAATTTCCATAACGAAGGGGGGAGAGGACGGGTCCCATGCCGTGTAACCCCTTGCTTCAAAAGTTGCACGAAGGCCGCCGCTCGGGAAGGAAGATGCATCCGGCTCCTGCTGAATAAGTGCGCCGCCGTCAAATTCTTCAATGCCTGTACCGTCGCTTTTAATGGTAAAAAAAGAGTCATGTTTTTCAGCGGTAGTGCCTGTTAACGGCTGAAACCAGTGGGTAAAATGGGTTACCCCCTTGCCTTCAGCCCATGCGCGTATTCCCGTAGCGATTGAACCTGCCATTCCCCTGTCTATTTTTTTTCCACCCTTTATACTGCCTGTTAAGCTTTTATAAGCTTCATCACTTAAATACTGGCGTGCTGTTTTTAAAGTAAAAACATTTTCACCAAAAATGGCAGTAACTTTTACCGGGCCCGGCACCTCAACTTTATCTACGCCTGAGGAAATATCTTTAATAGCGCTGAAACGTAATGACATGGTTTATTTTTTTGGGTAAAACAAATATAGCTTAACTATATTATCAATTTTTCTAATACTGCATATTAATATGCCTTTTAGTAAAAATACGGTCTGCCGCCAACTGTATAAAATAAAAAAATCCCCTTGGCAGCTTGCCCCGGGGATTTTTTCAGGAAACATTATAAAAATTACAACACAGCCGATTTAACTGTCTTAATAATGCGTGCAGCTACTTTGTAAGGATCTGCAGCAGAATTAGGACGACGGTCTTCCAGGTAGCCGCTCCAGTTATGCTGAACGGTGTAAACTGGTATGCGGATAGAAGCGCCGCGGTCAGAAACGCCATAAGAGAAATCATGGATAGAGGCAGTTTCGTGCTTACCTGTCAGGCGCAAATGGTTATCAGCGCCATATACTTCAATATGTTCTTTAACAACAGGACGGAAAGCTTCGCATATTTTGGTAAAGGTTTCTTTGCTGTTTGCAGTTCTTAAAGTACCGTTGCTGAAGTTGGCGTGCATACCGCTGCCGTTCCAATCAAGGTTACCCAAAGGTTTACAATGCCAGTTAACGGCAACACCGTATTTTTCACCTATTCTTTCAAGCAGGTAACGTGCAACCCAAATCTGGTCTCCGGCGCCTTTGGCGCTTTTTACCATTATCTGGAATTCCCATTGCCCTGTAGCAACTTCTGAGTTGATACCTTCAACATTCAGCCCTGCTTCAAGGCAGGCATCCAAATGTTCTTCAACTATATTTCTGCCAAAGGCGTTATAGGCGCCTACTGAGCAATAATACGGGCCCTGCGGGCCGGGGAAACCACCTGCAGGGAAACCCAGTGGTTTATTTATTTTAGTGTCCCACAGAAAGTATTCCTGTTCAAAACCAAACCAGAAATCGTCGTCATCATCTTCAATAGTTGCGCGGCCATTGCTGGGGTGCGGAGTACCGTCTGCGCTTAATACTTCAGTCATTACCAGGTAAGCATTTTTGCGCTGGGGGTCTTTAACAAAAAATACAGGCTTGAGTAAGCAGTCAGAAGAACCGCCGGGTGCCTGTTCAGTAGAAGAACCGTCAAAAGACCACATTGGAAGGTCTTCCAGGGTTTCATTAAAATCCTTTACAATTTTTGTTTTGCTACGCAGGCTTTGTGTAGGCTTATAACCGTCAAGCCAAATGTACTCAAGTTTTACAGCCATTTTTGTTTGTTTGTTATATTAAATAATATAGATATATGATGTTTTTCTCAAGGTATGCCTTCAAATAAAGTTCAAATGTACAGTAAAAGCATAATTACTTTAGTATTTTTTCAGCAAATATTAATAAACTGTGGAAAAAAATTAACCATTTAATACATTAAATAAATTTATAATAATGATGAGAATGCAGGCTTTTACTTGTATTAACGCTTAAGAATCACATCTTTATTAATATTTGTAATGCATATAAGGGGGCAAAAAAGAATGGGCAGCACAAGGCTTTTGTACCTTACTATAGCGCCGGAAAAAGTAATGGTATACCCTGCCACCAGCAGGTAACTAAAGGCAAAGCAAAAACAAAAGATAATAACGGCAATATGGTTGTTACTTGCAGGGAGGATTTTTTTGCTGAAAAGAAACAGGCCTGTTAAAAACCATAGCAAAAATAATTCGAGTATAGCCGGCAGGTAGCTTGAATTGTGCATTTCGGAAATATGCGGCCTCAGCAGTGCAATATCCAATGCAGAAGGCAGGAATTTTATGAAGCTTACAAAACCCGGTTCAAGGGCTTGTGTTTTAATTTGAGAGCCACCCTGCAGTTGCCTGAATTCATTTTGCTTTTCTATAATGTATTGTGGTAAGTTTATTGATGCAGGCAAATAGGCTGATGCAAAAAATAAAATAATGCAACTGCCGTATACTGCTGCCACAATTAATAAACGGCGTTGCGGGTACCTGTTACATAAAAACCAGGTTAGTAAAGCTGGTATAAGCAACAGGCAAACAACATTGCGAAGCGCAAATATTAATACAAGGCACAATAGCTGTATTATAAACGGCACTGTAAGTAGCCTTTTAGCAGTAAGCTGTTTGTAAAAATAAAAGATTAATAATGCGAGCGCCGAAAATATAAGACCGTCTTTATGTATGCCGCTGCACCAGAAAATGAAAGAAGGTAAAAGAAAAATGGATGCGACTATTAAAAACCTTTTGCCGGTAAATAGCTGCACCATAACACGGTATAAAGCTACCGGGCCGAAAAAAAATAAAAAGTTGAACAGTACTATATTTGAATAATAGTTTTTAAAAGTAAATACATTGCAAACAGCTAAAAGCTTTATAACAACATTGCTTTTCAAATCATTCCAGTAACTGTCCTGGCCGTAAAAAATATTACCTGCGTTGTTATAGCCGTAGTGGAAAATATCTTTTATAAAACCAATGGGGTCTTTCAGCAGAAAATCAGTCTCCGGTTTACTCGCGTCAAAAAAACGCCAGGTATCACTGCCTGCAATATATTGGGGAAGTGAGTAAAACCACGCATACGCCGCGCCTGCTATTATTTTGGCTGCAAACAGGGCAATAAGTACACGTTTAGGCAAGCCTGATTTAACAAAAAATGAAGTGCGGGTTACCAGCCAGCAAAACAAAACAAAGTATGCTATAAAAATTACTACCCCCACCTGCAACAGTTTGCCAACAATGTAGCAAGCTTATACATAACAGAAAAAAATATTTACCCGGATGGCTTTTCAACAACAAATAATAGTTAAAAATTACCGTGTTTAAAAGTGATTTTTCACACATCGCGGTTTTTTGTGTTTGCCTAATTTCGGGCGTTAAACCATCACTAAATTCTATACAATATATGGAAAGCTCAAAAAAGGTCGATCACAGTTCAGTAAAACTGGGCAAGCTCAGCCCGCGACACGATCCGCGTACATTACAGTTTGCCAATTACATAAAATCAGATGAAATGCCTGCGCCGCCTGTTAAATTTGACTGGGGGGCAAAAGTAAATACATGGGGCATGATGAAAAATGATACTGTAGGCGATTGTACCTGCGCCGCTGCCGGCCATTTAATAATGGATTGGACAGCGAATGTTGGGAAAATGATAAGGCCCGCTGATACAGATATCATCAGGGCTTATTCAGCCGTAACCGGGTATGACCCTAAAACACATACAAATGACAACGGGGCAGTTGAAACAGATGTATTGAATTATTGGCGTAAAAAAGGCATTGCACGGCACAAAATAATGGCCTATGCCGCCCTTGAGCCTAAAAACCATACACATGTAAAGCAATCGGTGTACATATTTGGCGGCTGTTATATTGGGTTAGCGTTGCCGGTATCTGCCCAAAAGCAAAAAGTATGGTCGGTTCCGCCGGGTGGTACTACGGGTAAAGGGGCGCCCGGTTCCTGGGGCGGCCATGCTGTACCAGTAGTTGCTTACAATGACCAAACACTTACCGTTGTTACCTGGGGAGCCCTGCAGCAAATGACATGGAGTTTCTGGGATACTTATTGTGAAGAATCTTATGCCATTATTAGCAAGGATTTTACAAAGAAAAATAAAACACCCGGTGGTTTTGACATGGCCGCCCTGCAAAAGGATTTAACGGAGATTCAGCACTAGAATATTATTTTCTGCAGCATGCTATAAAGTGGTATTATACTAACTTTATACAGGTGAAAAAACACGCGATTTCTGTGGTTTTTCACATTTTTTCAACGGCTGGCAGATGTTAGCTTTATGTCATAATTCTTTAAAAACAATCTTTACCTCGTTCTCTAAGCAGTAAGTTTTATAATTTGGTCATTAGCCCTGCGTTAAGCAGGGCTTTTTAACCGGCATAAACAAATCACTCTTAAAAAATTATTCTATGGCTGTAACCTTCACCCCCGATTTGGCTATTAATTACCAGTTGCTTTTTAATACCTGCGTTATAAACCCGGCAAAGACTGCCGAAATTGACAGGCAGATAGATACTATGGTAGCCAATAAAGCGATTTATGACAGTATTAGCACAGATACTAATGTGCCATGGTATTTTATTGCCATTATACATTGCCTGGAATGCGATTTGAATTTTCACACACACTTACATAATGGTGACCCGTTAACTGCCAGGACTGTCCAGGTACCAAAAGGGCATCCTGTAAATGGTAACCCGCCTTTTACATTTAAGGAAAGTGCAGTTGACGCTTTAACTATTGAAGGATTTACTACATGGACTGATTGGACTACCCCCGGCATGTTATACCTTTTTGAGAAATATAACGGTTTTGGCTATAGGTCAAGGGGCATAAACTCCCCCTATCTCTGGAGTTATTCTCAACATTATACAAAAGGCAAGTTTGTAGCCGACGGACGGTTTGACCCAGACGCGGTTTCGCAACAGGAGGGCGCCGCTGTAATATTGCGCAGAATAAATGAAAGGCAATTATTGTTAGGGCTGTCTGACATTATTACCCAAATCAGAACCCTTGGAGAGACTGTAAATTATGACCCTGCCCACGACATTGAGGCTGCTCGTACCCTGCAAAATTTATTGAACAGCACGGGATTACATCTCAAGGTTGACGGTAAAGCCGGCCAAAACACCTCTGACGCTTATAAGCATATTTCAGGTAAATTTTTAAATGGCGACCCGCGGGGCTGACCTTAAACGGATTGGTTAATTAACTGCGGCAGCTTATTATAAAACATCTATATAAAAAGTGCGAAAGAAGCATTACGCCCTCCTTCCACTTCCTTACCTTTGCGGCAATTAAAGGCGGCTTTTTTTAGCCCGCCGTTAAATATTTCAATTATCACCAGACAATGGAAATTACCGCAAAAACCGCACAGGAACTACGTCTTACCCCGGAAGAATTTGAACTGATAAAACAAAAGCTTGGCCGCACACCCAATTTTACAGAATTATGCGCGTTCAGCGGAATGTGGAGCGAGCATTGCAGCTATAAAAACTCTATCAAATGGCTTAAAACGTTGCCACGCAGTGGTGGGCGCATGCTGGTGGAAGCGGGGGAGGAAAACGCCGGCTTAATGGATATGGGCAATGGTTTTGGCGTAGTATTTAAAATTGAGAGCCATAACCACCCCAGCGCTATCGAGCCATTCCAGGGTGCCGCAACCGGCGTAGGCGGTATTCAAAGGGATATTTTTACCATGGGCGCACGGCCTATTGCATCCCTTAACAGTTTACGGTTTGGCAATATAAAAGATAAAAAAACACAGCGCCTGTTAAGCGGCGTGGTAAAGGGTATCGGGCATTATGGCAACTGTTTTGGCGTGCCAACAGTGGCCGGTGAAATATATTTTGAAGATTGCTATCACACCAATCCCCTGGTAAATGCCATGAGCGTTGGTATTGTGCAGGTGGGCAAAACCATCAGCGCTACCGCTGAAGGGCTGGGTAACCCGGTATTTTTTGTAGGCAGCGCTACTGGAAAAGATGGTATTGGAGGCGCCTCTTTTGCTTCCGCTAATATCACTGAAGAAAGCACGGAGGAATTACCCGCGGTACAGGTGGGGGACCCTTTCCAGGAAAAAAAGCTGTTGGAAGCATGTCTTGAAGTAATTGAAACCGGTGTAGTGGTAGGCATGCAGGATATGGGCGCTGCTGGTATTATTTGTTCTACCGCCGAAATGAGTGCAAAGGGCGGCGTAGGCATGCATATTGACCTTGATAAAGTGCCAACGCGCCAGAAGAATATGAAGGCTTGGGAGCTTTTGCTGAGTGAGAGCCAGGAAAGAATGCTGATTGTGGTGGAGAAAGGAAAAGAAGAGGCTGTTTTGAAAATATTTGAAAAATGGGATTTGCCTTGCAGTGAAATTGGCCATGTTACAGGCGACGGCCTGCTGAAATTTTACATGCATGGTGAACTGGAGGCTGAAATACCCGCATACGAGTTGGTATTAGGTGGCGGTGCGCCGCAGTATTCAAGAGAGTTTACAGCGCCTGCTTATCTTGAAAAGATAAAAGAATTTTCCATTGATGCAGTGGCCGATATTGCAAACACACAGGAACTAAAAGACATCGCGGAGCAGGTAATTCAAATCCCTAATATTGCCAGCAAAAAATGGGTTACAGTGCAGTACGACAGTACCGTGGGTGCGGCTAATGCAAGCACCAATAACCCAAGCGATGCTGCCATTGTATTAGCGCATGGCACCGGTAAAGCCCTTGCAGTAACCACTGATTGCAACAGCCGTTACGTATATGCCGACCCGCATAAAGGCGCTATGATTGCCGTGGCAGAAGCCGCGCGTAATATTGTTTGCTCCGGCGGCGAACCCATCGGCGTGACGAACTGTCTTAATTTTGGCAACCCTTATATTCCCGAAGTGTACTACCAGTTTGTGGAGGCGGTAAAAGGTATGGGTGAGGCCTGCCGCAAATTCAATACGCCGGTAACAGGCGGTAACGTTAGTTTTTATAACCAGAACCCCGAAGGGCCTGTTTACCCAACGCCAACTATTGGCATGGTGGGTATAATAGATGATTTTAAAACACGTACAACACTTGATTATAAAACAGCAGGTGATGTAATATTGCTGGTTGGTGAGCAGCAGGAAGATATCGCTTCAAGCGAATACCTGCATAAGATCAGGAGAGTGGAATTTTCCCCCGCACCGCATTTTGACCTTGAAGAGGAATTTGCAGTACAGAAATTCATCACTTCAATCATAAAAGAAAGCCTGGTAAAAAGCGTTCACGACATAAGTGAAGGCGGCTTGATAGTTACGTTGCTGGAAAAAGGGTTTAACCGTGGGTTAGGTTTTGATGTATCGGCCAAAACAGATGGCAGGCTGGATGCCTTTTGGCTGGGTGAGGCGCAGGGTAGGGCGGTTATAAGCTGTACAAGGCAGCAGGCCGAAGAAATAAAGCATAAGGCAGCATCAGCCAACATACCTGTAATGGTTTTGGGAACAGTTACCGGCAGAGACATTAAAGTAAACGGCGTTGAGTGGGGTAACATTGCATCGTGGAAAGACAAATATGATAATGCCATAGGAAATTTGTTAAAAGCATCTGCCGGCGAGATTATTGATATTAACGCAGATGAAGAGCCTATGGAAGTGCATTAAAGAATTAACCGGTAAAATTGTACATGAATAACATCAATACTCAATCCTGTATCATTGTAACCGGGGCTGCGGGTTTTATCGGTAGCTGCATGGTACAGTTTTTAAATGAAAAAGGGTTTGAGAATTTAATAATAGCAGATGATTTTGGTGTAGAGGAAAAACGTAAAAACTGGGAAGGCAAAAAATTCGCCCACCTGGTGGAGCGCTATAATCTCTTCGACTGGCTGGAAGCGCATGCTCCCCAAGTTGACATTTTTTTACATATAGGCGCCAGGACGGACACTACGGAATTTAACTACGAAATTCACCACGAGCTTAATTACGAGTATTCAAAAAAAGTATGGCATTACTGTACTGCTAACAGGGTGCCCTTAATTTATGCCTCCTCGGCAGCAACTTACGGCGCCGGCGAATTAGGCTATAATGACGACCATGATGTAATTGAAAAGCTGCACCCGTTAAACCCCTACGGTGTAAGCAAAAATGAATTTGATAAGCTTGCTTTATTGCAGATAAACCAGCCGCCTTTTTGGGCTGGGCTTAAATACTTTAACGTATATGGCCCCAACGAGGGACATAAGCACCGCATGGCAAGCGTAATTTATCATTCGTTCAATCAAATAATGAAAGACGGCGTGGTAAAACTGTTTAAAAGCCACAAACCGGAGTTTGCCGACGGTGAACAGTTGCGAGATTTTGTTTATGTGAAAGATGTATTGAAGGTGATGTACTGGATGATGCAAAAAGCAGTAAATGAAGGACGTATGACGGTTGAGTGTAAGGAGGAATCGTCACCGGGGGTTATACGCCAACTTGAATCCGGCATATACAACCTTGGCACAGGAAAAGCAAGAACGTTTAACGACCTGGTAAAGGCTACATATGCCGCTATACACAAAGAGCCTTTTATTGTGTATATTGATATGCCGGAAGATATTCGCGACAAATACCAGTACTTTACCGAAGCCAATATGCAAAAGCTGCGTAATGCCGGTTATGATGAACCTTTCTATTCCCTGGAAGATGGTGTGATGGATTATGTGAGCAATTATTTAGCAACAGGGAAAATTTGGTAAATTTGCTAAAACAGGTATTATGAGTGTAGCAGAAATGAAGGAAATAATCCATCAGCAAGTTGAGCAAAATCAGGATGAAGTCATACTTCAAAAGGTACTGGATATCCTGGCAGCAAAGCAAGGCGCTGAGAGTACTATTGACGCATTGAAGCATATAAAACAACTTTTTGCTGAAAATGACGGGTTATTAAAACGTCTTGCCTGATGTTTAATATAACAACTGTACTTCTTTTACATAACGAAGTATTAAAGCAATATGGTGGTGCGGCTGGAATGAGAGATGCAGGCCTTTTGGATTCAGCTTTGAATCGGCCCTTTCAAACCTTTAGCGGAGAAGATTTATATCCTGGAGTATTTGAAAAAGCTGCCGCAATTATTGAAAGTGTAATACTTAACCATCCTTTTATTGACGGAAATAAGCGTACGGGGTTCCTACTCTGTACAAGCTTTTTGCTTGATTATGATATTTATTTAGTCGCTACCGAAGATGATCGTTATAATTTTGTAATTAATATATCAACAGGAGGCCTCTCTTTTGAAGAGATTGTTACCTGGCTTCAGGAAAATACTGAAGTTAAATAAACTAATTGTATGAGTAAGAAAATAGCCATCATTGGTGGCGGCAACCTTGGTACTGCCATAGCAGAAGGCCTTATCAACAGCGGCTTTATAAAGCCCGGACATATTATTGTTACAAAAAGAAACATACTCACCCTTAAACCGCTGGAAGAAAAGGGTGTGATTGTAAGTAATGATAATGTTGAAGCGGTTAAATATGCCGATTGGGTAATACTGGCGGTTAAACCCTTCCAGGTAAAAGAGATATTGCAAACGCTGCAACCGCACCTAAACCATGAAAGGCATGCGCTGGTTAGCGTAATTACCGGTGTATGGATAAAAGACATACAGGAAATTGTGGGTGATGAGTTTACCATATTCCGTGCTATGCCTAATACAGCTATTGCCATTCAGCAAAGTATTACGTGCGTGTGCAAACACAATGCACACAGTGAGCAGGTTAGTTATGTTGGCGATATGTTTAACCAGTTGGGTAAAACAGTGTTTATAGAGGAGAAATTAATGGATGCGGCCACTGTGTTAGGCGCCTGCGGCACCGCGTTTGCTATGCGTTATATACGCGCCAATATACAGGGAGGTATTGAAATAGGGTTTGATGCGGCCACTGCCACGCTTATAGCTGCACAAACCGTAAAAGGCGCTGCGGATTTAATTTTAACAAGGCACACACACCCTGAGCAGGAGATTGACAAAGTAACAACGCCCAAGGGCTGTACTATTGCAGGCTTAAATGAGATGGAACACCAGGGCTTTAGTTCGTCACTTATTAAAGGGGTAGTAACAAGCTATAAGAAGATAGTGAATGATATGTAATTACAAATTGCTTTACCCGGCTATCTAAACAGGCGTTCTATTGGTAATATACTATCTTATCCTCAATTTTACAAAGGTCAGCATTTTGTCGTATGCATCTTCGGTAGCAGCTTTATCGTATACAGGGTTACTGGGGTTGGCAAATGCATGGTCGGCGTCATACTCGTAAATGCTGTTTCTTATACCAGCTTTATTAAGGTTAGCCCTGAATTCATCTACCACTTTCGGTGTCAGCCATTTATCCTTCGTGCCAAAAAAGCCAAGTATATCACAATTAAGCGTCCTGAGTTTGTCAACATCATTTTCAGGCTGGCCGTAATACATAATACACCCAACTACCTGTTTCCCGCCTTCAAGGGCTGCCTGCAAACTCCAGCCACCGCCAAAGCACCACCCGAGGGTAAATATTTTGGCACTGTTGCCTACATAGTCGTAAGCCCCTTTAATAATGGCCGTGGCCCTGGCGGTTTTTACATCCTGCGTATATTTTGCGGCATCCTCACGGGTAGCAGCTACTTTATTATCATACAGGTCAATAGCTATCACATTAATGCCAAGGTCGTTGCTTATTCTTTCACTTTCTTGTTTTATATAATCATTCAGTCCCCACCACTCATGAAATATAAACATGTAATAACCTGTTTCGTCTTTGGTTTTTACCTCCCATCCGTGGCCGTCGGTTCCATCACTGGTTTTAAAAGTAATATCATGCCCGCGCGCGCTTTTATACTTAAAAGGCTTCGGGTTGGGGTGGGAGAGTATAAAGGCTTTGTCTACTGCATTCAGGGCAAATTTTTCTGTGGGGGTGGGGGCGCAGCAAATAATTTCTTTCCTCTGGGCGTTAACGGTTCCGCAAATAGTTAATAAGGCCAGGCACATGGCAGCTAAGCTTTTCATAATCGTCTCGGTTTGTTTAAAATTACTATTATTTTATCCTGTCTGTTTTTAAAAGATGCCTTGTATTACATTTTTGCTGCATGGGCGGGTAATTTATTGGCCTTTTAAAGTAAATGCAAATAACTCTCTTGCCGGTTTCGTTTTACGGTACATAAGGCGGCAGCTGTTTTTATATACGAATCCATTGGCTTCTAAAATCTCAATAAGTTCATTTTCAAGGTAAAGGCGCTTTTTACAAACGGGGTGTAACTCGCCGCTGTACTGTGCAAGGGCTTCGTCAATATATAAGATACCCCCTGGTTTTAATTTACCTGTAATGTCACGCAGCATTTCAGCTGGATAGGTGAATTCATGAAAACTGTTGATGATGAGTACTTTATTGCAACTGCGGGGCGGCAGGCCCGTTATTTTTTCGTCGCCGGTTACTATGGCGTAGCCGCAAGTTAAAGGGCTGCCTTTAAGCCGGCCATAATATTGCCATGCCATAGCAGCCTGCCGGAAATTGCAGTAAGTAGTGTCAATATCTTCAAGATAAAAGAACAGGCTATCGCTTACGGCGGCATAAGCAGCCTCCCAGTTACAGCTTTGCGCCCCAATACTGGCAATGGTATCATACCTGGTGAAATTGTAGAAATGCAGGATGCTGTCCTGTTGTTTTTGCAGGTCTTCTATAGTACGGTAATATAAACCCGGCAGACCTTTAACGGTTATAAGTTTTTGTGCATCAACGGTATTGTGTAGAAAAAATATTGCTACCGGTAACAGGTACCCGGCGAATAATTTTTTTATGGCCGTTAATTTTTTTGTCCATTTTATCCACATTCAAAAAAATCGCTTTTTGTAAAATGAAAATTAAGCTTAGTTTTGCATGACCACACGGAAAATTTGTTGTTTTATTTTTCTGCACGGTCAGTTAATCAAGCATAATTAAATAATCAAAATTTGTAAAGCCACTATAAGGAAACTTATACATGTTTTATTTTTTGTTTAATAATTGATGAATTGGTTACAAAACATTCTGTTTGCGGAGAAATTGAATGGCATAAGATTGTTTGCCCAGAATAGTTATCATTGTTAGTATTAAAACGTATCAAAAAACCATAAATTATTTGTTATGGCTAAATATATTTTTGTTACAGGTGGTGTAACCAGCAGTTTGGGCAAAGGCATAATAGCGGCCTCGCTTGCCAAATTATTACAGTCAAGGGGGTTCAGGGTAACTATTCAAAAGTTAGACCCTTATATAAACGTTGACCCCGGTACGATGAACCCGTACGAACACGGCGAATGCTACGTAACGGAAGATGGTGCGGAAACTGACCTTGACCTTGGCCATTACGAACGTTTTTTAAGTATACATACCTCCCAGGCAAACAATGTAACTACCGGTAAAATTTATCAAACGGTAATTAACCGCGAGCGTGCCGGCGATTTTTTGGGCAAAACCGTCCAGGTGGTACCCCATATTACTGATGAAATTAAGCGCCGTATGCTGCTATTGGGCGAGAGCGGCGAATTTGATATAGTAATAACTGAAATTGGCGGAACTGTAGGTGATATTGAAAGCCTGCCTTTTATTGAAGCTGTGCGCCAGTTGCAATGGCAATTGCCCGAAGATGATGTGGTGGTGGTGCATTTAACCCTGATTCCCTATTTAAGGGCTGCAAAAGAATTAAAAACCAAGCCTACACAGCATAGTGTTAAAATGCTGAGTGAAACCGGCGTGCACCCTGATATAATTGTTTGCCGTACAGAAGAACCGCTCAGCAACGATATTAAAAGAAAAATAGCCTTGTTTTGCAATGTTAAACCTGAAGCGGTAATTGAAGCCATGGACGCCTCTACTATATACGAAGTGCCGATGACTATGTTGCAGGAAAAACTGGATGTTATCTGCATGAAAAAGTTAGGAATTAATGTGTTTCCTGAAGCTAACCTGCATAACTGGAAAATGTTTCTTGATAAGTTGAAATTTCCCAAGGGCCGTATAACAATTGGCTTAATAGGTAAATACGTTGAGTTGCAGGATGCTTATAAATCCATATTGGAAAGCTTTATACATGCCGGTGCGATGAATGAAGTGAAAGTACAGGTGGTAAACGTGCACAGCGAACATATTACTGATGGCAATGTGGCTGAAAAGCTGTCCGGTTTGGATGGCTTGCTTGTGGCGCCCGGTTTTGGCCACCGCGGTATTGAAGGCAAGATATCGGCCGTTCAATACGCGCGCGAGCATGATATGCCGTTCTTTGGTATTTGCCTTGGCATGCAAATGGCGGTAATTGAATTTGCCCGCAATGTGCTTGGATTGAAAGATGCCCACTCAACAGAAATGGACTTAAATACAACCGAGCCAGTGATTGATATGATGGAGGAGCAGAAAAAAATTAAGATGATGGGCGGAACAATGCGCCTCGGCTCATATACCTGCGATATTAAAGAAGGCTCGCTGGCGGAAAGTATTTACAATACAAACAGGATAAGTGAAAGGCACCGCCACCGTTACGAGTTTAACAATGAATACCTGGAAGATTTTGAAGGAAACGGTATGATAGCCAGCGGCATTAATACCGACACAGGCCTTGTGGAAATTATGGAAATACCCGGTCACCCATTTTTTATCGGGGTGCAGTACCACCCTGAATTAAAGAGCACTGTTGAAAAGCCTGCTCCCTTATTCGTGCATTTTGTTGCGGCAGCAAAAAAATATAATGAAGAAAAACATTCAGTGGAGGCGCCATTGCTGCAAACAGAATTGATATAAAATACTGAATATTTGTTTCTGTAATAAATGCCCTGCTGTTAAACGGGGCATTTATATTTTATCCATCCAATACCGCTGTGTATTCACCTATTTTTATATGTACGGGAATCTTTTTTCACCACTAATCTTTACATTACATGCTTAAATATAACAGCATGAGAAAATTGAGGTACATTCTTTTACCGCTAATTGTATGTGTTGCATTTACTTTATCCGCACAGCCACCCGCAGGCAGGCACTGGTCAAAAAGTGGTGATGCCTGGTATGAAGCATCGCAGGGTAATATAGAGATGGTTCAGCTACCCTCGTTAGAGAAAAAAGTGGTGGTAGATAAAAGCACCCTTACTCCAAAAGACAGTACGCACCCGCTTGCAATCCGTAATTTTTTCTTTTCGGGCGATGGTAACGAGGTGCTGGTATATACCAACACCAAAAAAGTTTGGCGTTACGATACCCGCGGAGATTACTGGCTGCTTGATATAAAAAGCGGGAAATTGCGCCAGGTAGGTAAAGGCCTTCCTGAATCCTCGTTAATGTTTGCCAAGTTTTCACCCGACGGTAAAAAAATTGCCTATGTAAGTAACTACAATATTTATGTAGAGGACGAAGCGACAGGTAAAAGAACGCAGCTAACGTTTGATGGCACACGCAAGTTTATTAATGGCACATTCGACTGGGCTTATGAGGAGGAATTTTCCTGCAGGGATGGCTTCAGGTGGAGCCCCGACAGTAAGAAAATAGCTTACTGGCAGATAGATGCCCGCAAAACAAAAGACTATTTAATGATTGACAATACGGATTCTGTTTATCCATTTGTAAAGCCGGTGGAGTATCCCGTGGCAGGTGAACCCCCGTCACCGTTTAAAGTGGGCGTTATCAGTATAACAGGCGGCAGTACTACCTGGATGCATATTCCCACCGACCCCGTTTTACAATCATACGTGCCGCGGATGGAATGGGCCGACAATAACAATGAATTAATTGTACAGCACCTTAACCGCAAACAGGATGTGAGCGATTTATTGTTGTGCAATGTGGCTACAGGCAATATAAAAGGTATTTACCACGAGACAGATTCGGCCTGGATAGACATATTGCCGGAATGGGATAACGCTTACGAATATGGCGGCTGGGATTGGCTGAATGGTGGAAAGGAATTTGTGTGGGCCACTGAAAAAGACGGCTGGCGCCACTTGTACCGTGTGAAAACAGATGGAAGCGGTGAAAAGCTGATTACTACAGGTAATTATGATGTAATAAAAATTTGCGCCATTGATGAGCCAACTGGGTATGTTTATTTCTATGCGTCGCCTGATAATGCAACCCAGCAATACCTGTACCGCACAAAGCTGGACGGTTCTGCGGCTGCAGAAAGATTATCGCCTTCAAACCAGGAAGGCACACACACGTATGATGTATCGCCTACGGGCAAATTTGCTTTTCACAGTTTCTCCAATTACTACACGCCCTATGCAAATGAGTGGGTATCGTTACCCGACCATAAATCAATTAACGGCGATAATGTAAATAACGCTGTTGCCAAAGCAGATAAATCAAAAAGCAATATTGAATTTTTTAAAGTGAAGACAGAAGAAGGGGTTGAAATGGATGCATGGATGGTAAAACCTACCAATTTTGACCCTTCAAAAAAATACCCCATCTTATTCTTTGTATATACAGAACCTGCGGGCGCAAACGTAAAAGACAGGTATGGCGTTGGACGTAACGATTTGTATGCGGGAAATATGTCTGACGACGGCTATATATATGTGTCGGTTGACAACCGCGGCACACCCGTACCCAAAGGAAGGGAGTGGCGCAAATGTATATCGCACAAAATTGGATTGATAAACATAAGCGACCAGGCAATGGCTGCCAAAGAAATTTTAAAAAGGCCTTATATTGATACCAGCCGTGTAGCAGTTTGGGGATGGAGCGGTGGCGGCTCAGCAACGCTTAACCTTATGTTTCAATACCCGGAAATTTACAAAACGGGTATATCTATTGCAGCCGTTGGCTGGCAGTTGAATTACGATAATATTTACCAGGAAAGGTATATGGGCATACCGCAGGAAAGTATGGCCGATTTTGTAAAAGGCTCACCCATTACTTATGCCAAAAACCTGCGCGGGCACCTATTATATATACATGGTACGGGGGATGACAACGTGCACTACCGTAATGCCGAAATGTTGCTGAATGAACTGATAAAATACAACAAGGTATTTCAATTTATGGCATACCCTAACCGCACACACAGCATATCAGAAGGAGAGGGGACGAGAAGGCATTTGTCAACTTTGTACACATCTTACCTTAAAGAATATTGCCCGCCGGGCGCGAGGTAATTTTTGTGTTATATTCACAGCAGGCGGCCGGATTGGTTTATAATTAAGCCGCCTGTTATTTTAAGAATTTTGAAGCCGTATGTTGAGCTTTTTTGTACCTGCTTTTGAAAAAATAAAATGTCTAACTTTAACCAGCTAAAGTTCACTTAATAAATGTTACAGCAAATTGGTCAGTTTTTAAAAAGGCCATTTATTCCGGCAGGTATACTCGGGTTGGTTTTTACTGCAATTTTGGTTTATTACTATAATTACCACTACAAATTTGATTATGGAGATATGGCTATGCGTGTCGAGGGTGCAAAGCTTATTAAGGAAGGTAGAAACGCTTACTATTATGGCTCTCCCGGCAAAATTGATTCTGTAACAGGTGTAGTTTCAACCCCTTTTTTAAATTTTTTTCACATGCCTTTATCGGGGTTAGACCACTGTACGATAAAAGATATAACTTTTTGGATGGAGTTTGTGTTGATGGCGGCCTGCCTGGTTTTGACATTCTGGGTTACGCGTAACCCTTTGAAAAGATATGTTCAGTGTGGAGTTGTTATATTATTTTTTTTAGTTCCGCGGTATTGGTACTTTAATGTATCAATTGGCCAAATCTACATCTTATACACGCTGCTAATTTTCGTACTTTACTTATTGGTAGTTAAAAAAAGGTATTTCATATACGGCATTGTCCTGGCCATAAGTATTGCGTTTCGTCCGTTGTTTGTAGTGCCCGGCCTGATTTTGCTGCTATTTTATTTTAATAAAAACAGCCTCAAAGGACTTTTGGTAGGAGGCATTGCATTACTCTTGTTTACACTGGCTACAAAGACTTTTGGTGATTGGCTTGAATATAATGCAGCCATGAAATATTATACTGCGCAGACACCTTTTGCTCTTAAAGCAAATGGCGTGGTGTTTAATGAACATTTTATCGCCGGGAGTAAGACATACAGTGATTGTAAGATGGACAATAGTAAAAGCGGTTTTTATTACCTCGGTAAAGGAAAAAATTTTGGCTCTATACTTAACTCCCAGGTTATAGTAATAAAATATTTGGGTATTGTGGCGGTAAACTCTTTACCATATCTTTTATTTCTTTTTGCGGCTTTGTTTTCGGTCGTGTTTTTTGCCAAACGAAAATTTCCTGCATTGACACCGCACAAATATGCCATGTTATTTTTCCTGTTATATATACTTACTGAAATAATTATGCCTGCGCCGAGGGGTAACTATAATTTTATTTTGTGGCTGTTCGCCTCTGCATTAATTGTAGCCAGGGGTAGCTATGGTGAAATATTATTAATTATTGCCGGGCTGTTGCTAAATAACAACAAGCCTTTTGTAATTAACCATGCACGCGAGTATGGTGAAGTGCTAATGATATTAGCCGCCCTCATCTTCCTGTTCAGGCGAGACAAGCCTGGTAATGGCTTAAGTGAAGGAACAAAAAAACATCTTTCACCCACCGCCGTGTAATATGCGGTTAATTCTCTTGCTTAGTTAGCATATCCCTTTTTACCTTCTCCCAAAAGCCGTCAAAGCCAGGTTTTTCATTTTTGCTCCATTCGTCAAACTGGCGCTTCATTTTTTGTTTACGCTGCTCTTTAGCTTCTTCAAAAAACGCCTGTATAAAATTACTATCCTGTTCAAAAGCTGTTTGATTATACAGTTCTTTTAGCGCCTCTTCTTTTTTAATATTGCTCTGCGCTATTGTCTTTTCCATTTCCTCGCGCAGCCTTACTTTTTCGTCATAGGTTCCATTGGGTAAAAGGGTTTTGGCAATTACCGGCATCAACTCAATTAACACTAATATTATCACCAATAAATAAAAACGGAATGCTGCGTAACCATTATTTTGAATAAGGTGGTGCAGTGCTTCGCTCCTGGTTAAAAAGCCGTCATTCAGCAGCAGCATAAACGCCTGCTGGCCAGCCTGCTTTTGGGCGTCAATACTGGCGAGACTTTTATCAATATCGTCCAACTTCGGTTGTAGTTGTTGCGTAAGTTGCTGGTAATCCGCGTCCAGCTTTTGGTATGCCGCCTGCTTGGTTTGCGCTATTTTTTTAAGGCCTATTTTGTGGCTGCCTCCCGTTCCATCGGTTTCTGCAATAAAAGCATCTCTCGCTGCTGATACTTCATTGTATTTTGTACTCAACTCATTTTGTAATTGCGCTTTTTGGTTCAGCAGTTCTGTTTTAGAAGCGGCAAACAAAGAGTCCTGCTCGTGTTGTTTTGCCATTTTTCTCTGCTCATTGTCCAGGCTTATCTGTACATGTATCTCTTTATCAAATAAATACAGCAAGGCTGGCTGGGCCATAAATGTACCAATGGTAAGAGCAAGTAAGCCACGGAATGCGAGGGGTACTATTTTTCTTTTATTGGTTGAGTTAATGCCTTTAATAAGCGCGCGGTCAATGCTTAAAATAATCCCTCCCATAAAAATACCCAGCAATATGGCTGTAACCGTACTGTTTATAACAGTGCTGAAAAAGTAGGCCCATACAAGGGTGGCAAAAACCCATGTACCCAATACGGCAATGCCGGTAATGGCGTAACGGTTGCGGTCAACGGCGCAATCAATAATAATTTCTTCTTCGGCGGTGGATAGCCACCAAAGAAAACGGGTAAACATGCCCGGTTTGTAACGTTCCCTTTGGGACAACGTTTCTACTGGCTGCTGCATAACAGAGCTTGGTTATGTTGTTAGATAATGCTGGTTAGGCGGGAGGTGATAAAGTAACGCTGAAAAATTTGGAATGAATATAAAGAAAGGGATAATTTTTTTATTTTTAACGCACCTGTTAAAAACCGCCGGTACGTTTTTTAGGCCTTATAAATCATAACTTAATTTTAAATCTCATCTTAAAATAGGCAATCTGGCTGCAATCCCTACCTTTGCCGCTCAATTTTATAGTTTTATATGAACATGGACAAGAATACGGTTATCGGCTTTATACTGATAGCCGCTTTGCTTATCGGCTTTATGTGGTACAATACGCCGTCGAAAGAGCAGTTGGCGCAGGAGCAGCATATTGCAGATTCAACCGCCCAGGCGCAGGCACAGGCAGCAAAAGCCAAGGCTGCCAACATCCAGGCTAAAGCAGTTGATACAGTTAAATTAGCAGACTCAACACTTAAGAATACCCTTGCAGCAGCAACTATTGGTAATGAAGAGCTTACGGTGGTTGAAAATAATGTTTTAAAGGCTGTTTTCACTAACGAAGGGGGCAGGCTGCAGAGCGTTGAATTAAAGAATTACAAATCATCATACAACGGAAAGAACATAGTGCTGGCCGGGGGTGAAGACGACAACCTGGCTTACAGCGTTAATACCTCAGACAAGACTACAGACCTTACGTCTAAACTTTTCTTTCAGCATGTAAAAGTTGATTCAGCGGCAGATGGCACAAAAACGGTTACCTACACACTGGCGTCAGCCGAAGGGCAAAGTATTACGCATCAATATGTTATACACCCCGGCAGTTACATGATAGACTGGAACATTATTATTGGTGACGCTGACAAGGTGCTGCCGCATGACGAGGTGGATATGCAGTGGCAAAGCCACCCTGTTCAGCATGAAAAGAGCGCCAGCTATGAGCGTATACAAACGAATGTATGTTTTTACGAGAATAACAGCTTTGATTATATCTCCTCCAAAAACGACCATAAATTTGAGGCACCGGTACAATGGGTGGGCATTGTGCAGCAGTTTTTTAATACCACGCTTATTTCAAAAAGCAATTTTAACAGCGGCGATATACATTGGGTGCGCAGGACCGATACCACAAATATACTGGGGGATGTAACAGTTAACCTGCAACAAAAAGTACCGGCAGGCCACCAGGCAAATGTTGCTTTGCAATTGTATTATGGCCCTAACGATTACCATATTTTAGGCGCACAAACACCGCCTGATATGGACAAAATGGTTAACCTTGGCCGTGATTTGTACTCGTTTGTAAGGCCCATCAACAAGTATATCATCATGCCGGTTTTCGGGTTTTTCAGCAGTTTTGTAGGAAATCTCGGCTGGGCTATTTTGTTGTTGACGCTGTTTATACGTCTTGTTACATCGCCATTAACCTATACCAGTTACCTGAGCGGCGCTAAAATGAAAGTGCTGCGCCCTGAACTGGATGCCATTAAAAAGAAAACCGGGAGTGACCAGCAGGCATTTGCCATGGAGCAGATGAAACTCTTCCGCGAAGCAGGTGTTAACCCCTTGGGCGGCTGTATTCCGGCGTTGCTGCAAATCCCCATATTCTTTGCCCTGTACAGCTTCTTTAACTCAAGTATCGCGTTGCGCGGGGTACATTTCCTTTGGTCAAACGACCTTTCTTCTTATGATACCTTATTCCATTTTAAGAGTGATGTATGGCTTATAGGCGACCACATAAGCTTATTTTGCTTAACAGCTATTATTACCAGTTTCCTTATTTCAATATATAACCTTAACAGCACGCCTACACAGGGTAACCCTGCAATGAAATATATGCCGTATATATTTCCTTTTATCCTGTTCTTTGTGTTTAACAGGCTGCCTTCAGCGTTAACCTGGTACTATACTGTGTCAAACCTTATCACGCTGGGTATTCAGTTTGTTATTCAAACCTATATTATTGACCACGACAAAATATTGAGGCAGCTTGATGAGAAACGTAAAGCGCCCAAACCTAAAAGCAAGTTCCAGGAGCGTTACTCGCAGATGATGGAAGCGCAGAAAAAAGTGCAGGACTTGAAGAACAAGCAGCAGGGCAAAAAGTAAGCCTGTATTACTGGATAAATAATAAAAGAAACGCCGACCGGCCGGTCGGCGTTTCTTTTAATGTATGTCGAAGCTTTAGTTATTACTCCGAACGCAGGTTTGATGACGGGTTGGCAAAAGATGCTTTTAGCGCCTGCCAGCATATTGTAAACAATGCAATCAAAAATACGGAAATGCCTGCCACCGCAAATATCTCCCAAGTAATGCTGATGCGGTATGCATAACTCTGCAGCCATTTATGCATCAGCAGCCAGCCGGCGGGTACGGCAATAACAAATGACAATAATACCAGCTTTAAGAAATTGCCGGTAAGCAACCTGAAAAGGCTGGATACGGAAGCCCCCAGCACTTTGCGTATGCTTATTTCCTTACGCCGCTGTTCCGCCATAAATGCGGCAAGGGCAAAAAGCCCGAGGCAGGCAATAACTATGGCCAGTACGGAAAAGCCGGAAAAAATATATTGTGTGCGCTGCACATCAGCATACATGGCTGCATAGCTTTGGTCAAGAAAGTCATAACGCATGGCCTGGTGTGGCGAAAACTTTTTCCAAACGCTCTTTATAGCGGCCAATGCCTGTTTAGTATTTGCGCCATTTATTTTTACTGATATTACAGAGTTGCTGTTACCCTCAACAAGGCAAAGCGGTGTTACCTGTTGTTTTATATTTTCAAAGTAAAAATTATCTACAACGCCAATAATCGTCCAGTCTTCACCATTGTTAATCACCTTGCCCAGTGGGTCTTTATAACCGAGCGTTTCTGCCATTGCTTTGTTAATAATAACAGCATGTGCATCGGTAGGCATATCCTTTTTAAAATTGCGCCCCGCTATAAGTTTCATGCCAAGGGTAGGTAAATAGTTCTCGTCAACGCGCCATATCTGGCCCTGTATATTTTGTTTTGTATAACTTTCGTTTTTGGTTGAAAATGTGTTGCCGTTGCGGTTGCTGCCTTCAACAGGCAGGTAGTCGCTCACTGCAGCGCTTTTTACGTCAGGCAAACGGCTTAACTCATCCCTGAAGGTGGCTGACTGGTCACGCAGTGCATTGGTGCCTTTTATCATTACCACCTGGTTTTTATCAAAACCAATTTTTGAGTTAAGTATATACTGCATTTGCTTATACACTACAGACGTACAAATTAACAGCAATGCAGATACGGTAAATTGCAGCACTACCAGCGTGCCCCGCAATGTGCCGTTTTTGCTGCCCCGGCGTAAGTTACCTTTCAGCACCTGTATTGGTTTAAAATATGAAAGATAAAATGCCGGGTAAATACCTGCAAGCAACCCGATTACTAGGGCAAAGCCTGCTATTAAAGGTACAAGCCACCACGCCTGCCAGGGTATGTTTAGCTGCGTACCTGCCGCCTGGTTAAATACCGGGAGAAAAATAACAGCAAGCGCAAAAGCTATAGTGCAGGATAAAAAGCTGTACAAGAGCGATTCTGAAAGAAATTGTTTGATAAGGTTGACCCTTGTTGAGCCCACTACTTTTCGCAGGCCAACCTCTTTGGCCCTGTTGGCGCTGCGCGCTGTGGCAAGGTTTAAGAAGTTAATGCAGGCCAGTGAAAGGATGAAAAAAGCAATGCCCGCAAAAAACCACACAATACGCACATCACCATGTTTGGCGGGGTCTTCATCAATACTGTATGAATTAAGGTGAATGTCTCTCAAAGGCTGTAGGTACAGGTAGGCATCTTTAAGTATATCTTCTGCATTTGTGCGCCCTTTTGCTTTTAACGCGGGTATAAAGTACTTGTCAAGCACATCAGTGGTCATCCTCCTGTTCAATGCAGCGATATCTACTTTATTCTTAAGAATGATATAAATGCCGTAGTTACTGGCCGTCCACGATTCCTGTTCATTGTCCCAAAAGTTGATACCTGTTAATGAAATAAAGCCCCTGTACTGCAGGTGGCTGTTAGATGGCATATCTTCCATTACCCCGCCGATTTTTATGGGCATTTTTGGGTTGTCATTAAACACCAGCGTTTTTCCCACGGGGTTTTGGCCCGGAAAATATTTTTCTGCCATGCTCCTGCAAAGCAAAACCGAAAATGGCTCCGCGAGCGCCTTATCCCTGTCACCGTACACCATGTGTATATTCAGCATACGTGGTATCGTCGAATCGGCAAAACAAAAGCCATCTTCATACGTATCATTTTGCTGGTCGGTACGTCTTACCTGGTTATTGGCGCCGCCAAAAAGCGCGCTTGGCATAATTCTGCCTACCTGCTGAATTTCGGGAAAATCATTCAGCAGGGCTTTCGCCATCGGGGCCGGAAAGCTAATGCCGCTATGCGTTATGCCGTTTTGTTTTGACACGCCAACCACGCGGTATTCACGGCCATTGTACGGGTTGTCTCGGTCGTAACTGGTTTCGTGTTTAATATACAGGGCAATCAGCATACAGGCTGCAATGCCAATGGCAAAGCCGCCGATGTTGATAGCTGCATACATTTTTTGTTTTTGCATGCTCCTTAAAGCAGTTTTCAGGTAATGCCTGATCATAATTCTTGTTTGTGATGTTAAGCAATTAAAATTACCGCTGTTGGTTAGGAAGGAAGCACTGAGAGTTTTGCCCCAAAATAATGCCGGTTTTTAACATATTGATAATTAAAAGATTATATAATGAGGCTATAACTCAGTGCCCGCTTATGATACACCCCGTGTACGCATGTGCAACAGGTAAAAACAGGGGTTATATTCTTGGTTTAATATGTGTGGTTTATAAAATTTTTATAATTCATTAGCATTTTTTTATTATTTCTTAACTAATTTTATAACTCTTACAAACGTTTCGGTTCTGAACGTTTTTAGCAATGCTTGTTATAAAAAAATGCCTGTAAAAAGGCGATAAATATCAGTAAGGATGTTTAAAAAGGGAATTGTTTTTTTATTGTTTTGTTGTTTGCTGAATATTGTAACAGCGCTCCCCGCCAGGTGCTGCGTACATGGTATAGCAACGCATATACATAATAATAAAACGCATTCCCTCACTGTTATTGAATATTTTTTCCAGGATGTTTTGGGGCTGCAGGATGAAACCGGCGATGACACTGATGATTTTCACCCGGGTGTATTTAGTGTAGAGCAAAGAAATACTGTTGAATATTCCGTTCCCGGCTTAACCGGTACCGTTTTTTTACAAGGGCTGTATGCCGTTGAGGCATTGCCTATGCTGGAATATAACCCGGGGCGTTTTTTACTACCCCCGCACCACAACTTCCTTTTCAGGCTCACGCCATTCTAATCTTTTTACATCACATTTTCCCTTTTCACCGGCGCCTGGCAATTTATTGCTATAGCTACTTGTGTGCGGCGTTGCCCGGCATGCAAGCTGTTAGCCGTTATTGCGCCGCCGCCCATTTTTCAACAAGCAAAATACATATTTATAATTGTACACTAACATGAGCATAAACAGGTTTACGCAGGCATTATTTTTATATGCCCTGGCCGTGGTTGCAACTGCGTCCTGCACAGCACACAGCACTACCAACGAAGGCAGCGCGCCCGCAGAGTTGCCGGTAATAAAGCTGTCGCAAAAAGATACGGTTCTATACAAAGATTATGTTACCAATATACAGGCAGTAAAAAACGTGGAAATACGGGCCCGTGTGCAGGGCTTTCTTGAAAATATTTACGTGGATGAAGGGCAAACTGTTAAAAAAGGGCAGCTACTCTTCCAGATGAATGACGAGGAATATGTAAGCGCGCTGGCCAAAGCAAAGGCCAATGTAACCAGCGCCATAGCAGAGGCCAAAGCTGCGGAGTTTGAAGTAAAGCGTACAAAAATACTTGTTGATAAAAATGTGGTAACCCACTCGGAATTAGACCTTGCCGATGCAAGATTAAAGGCTGCTAACGCAAAAATAGAAGAGGCCAAGGCAGAGCAGCAAAGCGCGGAAACAAAACTTTCATACACCCGTATCTGTTCACCGTTTGATGGCGTGATTGACCGTATTCCGCTTAAAACGGGCAGCCTTATTGACCAGGGGGCATTGCTTACCACCATATCTGACATTCATGAAGTGTACGCATACTTTAACGTATCGGAAAATGAATACCTGCAGTACGAAAAGAAAATGAAAGAGCATGAGCAGGACATGAGCAATATTATACAACTGGTATTGGCAGATGGAAGCCCCTACCCACATAAAGGAAGAATAGAGACCCTTGGTGGCGAATTTGATGATAACACAGGTTCTATTGCTTTCAGGGCAAGGTTTAACAACCCCGAACGATTGTTAAAACACGGCGCCAGCGGTAAGGTGCGGATAACTACCGAGGAAGACAATGTAATACTGGTGCCGCAAAAATCAGTATTTGAAATACAGGATAAAAACTATGTTTTTTTGGTAGATAAAAATAATAAAGTAAGCATGCGCAGCTTTACACCAAAGGCTCGTATCGACAAATACTATATCATTCAGTCAGGCCTTAAACCAGGTGATGAAATAGTGTATGAAGGCGTTCAAAACCTGCGCGATGGTGGCCGAATAAAGCCGCAATACGCCAATGCCGATAGCTTGCTGGCCCTGCATTAAGCTGCAGCGCGAGTTTTAAAATGCCTGCTGTTTTTTAAGCAGGTAGTTATGCAACTTTTAAACTACCAGGAAAATTATGGTTGAAATGTTTACCAGGAGGCCGGTACTGTCTCTTGTTATTTCTTTAATTATTACGTTGTTGGGGGTGCTTGCTTTATTTACGCTGCCTGTTACGCAGTTTCCCGATATAGTACCTCCATCAGTAACTGTAACAGCAAAATATACGGGCGCAAACGCCGAGGTTTGTGCGAAGGCCGTTGCTATACCTTTAGAAAGAGCCATTAACGGGGTGCCGGGCATGACTTACATGACCTCGGTTTCCAGTAATAATGGCATGACTGTTATCTCTGTTTCGTTTAAAGTAGGTACTGACCCTGACCAGGCGTCAGTAAACGTACAAAACCGGGTGACTACGGTACTGGATGAGTTGCCAGAAGAGGTTATTAAAGCAGGTGTTACCACTGAAAAGGAGGTTAACAGTATGCTGCTTTACCTTAACCTTACCAGTACTGACAGCACTGCGGATGAAAAGTTTATTTACAATTTTGCGGACATTAATGTTTTGCAGGAACTGAAAAGGATTGATGGTGTTGGTTTTGCCGAAATTATGGGGTCGCGTGAGTACTCCATGCGTGTTTGGCTAAAGCCTGACAGGATGCTTGCCTACAGGGTATCTGCCCAGGACATTGTGGACGCACTGCGAAGAGAAAATGTTGAGGCGGCGCCAGGCAAAACCGGGGAGAGTTCCGGCAGGGACCCGCAGGTGCTGCAATACGTATTACGATATACCGGTAAATTTTCAGAGCCTGCGCAGTATGGCGACATTGTTATAAAGGCAGATAATGATGGTTCAGTGTTGAGGATTAAAGATGTTGCCGATGTAGAGTTTGGCTCGGTTACCTATGGTATGGCATCAAAAACAGATGGCCGGTATTCCGCTTCCATTGAATTAAAGCAAAGGCCCGGCAGCAATGCCCGCGAAGTAATTCAAAACGTAAAGCAAAAAATGGCGGAACTTAAGAAAACAATGTTTCCGCCGGGCATGGAGTACAATTTTGCGTATGATGTTTCAAGGTTCCTGGATGCATCGGTGCATGAGGTAGTGAGGACATTGTTCGAGGCATTTATACTGGTATTTATCGTCGTGTTTATTTTCCTGCAGGATTTTCGTTCCACCCTTATTCCCGCGCTTGCCGTACCCGTTGCTTTAATAGGAACGTTATGTTTTATGCAGCTAATGGGCTTCTCTATTAACCTGCTTACTTTGTTCGCGCTTGTGCTGGCCATAGGTATCGTGGTAGATAATGCTATCGTGGTTGTAGAAGCCGTGCACGTAAAAATGACAGAGCAGCATCTTCCCGCGCTGGAGGCCACTATTGCCGCTATAAAAGAAATAAGCGGCGCAATAATAGCCATCACGCTGGTAATGTCGGCAGTGTTTGTACCCGTTGCTTTTCTGTCGGGACCGGCAGGTGTTTTTTACAGGCAGTTTTCCTTAACCCTTGCCGTTGCTATTGTAATTTCCGGCATTAATGCATTAACGCTTACGCCGGCATTGTGCGGGTTATTATTAAGGCATACGCCAAAACATAAAAAAAACCTGTTGCACCGTTTTTACGGTGTTTTTAACAAGGGTTACAACAACACCGAAAAAAAATACAGGCAACTGGTGGGCTTTATAGCGGGCCGGAAGTTTATAACAATAGTTATCCTGCTGGTGTTTTTCGCGGCAACGTGGGGCATAAGCGCTGTTCTGCCCGGCGGTTTTATACCTACTGAAGACCAGGGAATGATTTACGTAAATGTTACAACACCCCCAGGCTCAACAGTAGAACGCACTGAGCAGGTATTAGCGCAAGTTGAAAAAGTTGCGCACAAAATGGATGCTGTTGAAAACGTATCTACACTTTCAGGCTATAGCCTGGTGACCGAGGTGGAGGGCGCATCATTTGGTATGGCTATGATAAACCTTAAGGCATGGGATGAAAGAAAAGAATCCGTTAATAAGGTAATAGAAGAACTGGAAGAAAAAACAAAAAATATTGTTGATGCCAATATTGAATTTTTGCCGCCGCCACCTGTGCCTGGTTTTGGTAACAGCAGTGGTTTTGAACTAAGGATATTAGATAAAACAGCCACCGGCGACTTGCAGCGAACGGCATCTGTAACAAATAACCTTATTGCTGAATTGAAAAAGGACAAAGCGATAGGAACCGTGTTTACCGATTTTGACCCTTCCTTCCCGCAATACCTTATTCATGTTGATGAAGATATGGCTGCCAAGCAGGGCGTGTCCGTGCAAAACGCCATGGACAACCTGCAAATGTTACTGGGCAGTTTTTACGCTACCAACTTTATACGCTTTGAACAGATGTATAAAGTAATGATACAGGCATACCCCAACTACAGGGCCAAGCCGGAGGATATTTTAAACCTGTATGTAAAAAATGACAAGGGCGAAATGGTGCAGTATGCCAATTTTACATCGCTTGAAAAGGTATATGGGCCGGAACAGTTAACAAGGTACAACATGTATAATTCCGCCCTTGTTACCGGTGATGCATCACCCGGGCACAGCAGCGGCGAGGTTATTAATGATGTAGAAAAAATAGCGAAAGAAAAACTGCCCAAAGGGTTTACGTATGAGTGGAGCGGTATAACGAGAGAGCAGGTATTGTCAGGCAACCAGGCAGTATACATTTTTATTATTTGCCTGGTGTTTGTGTACCTGTTACTGGCAGCGCAATACGAAAGTTTTTTACTGCCATTACCCGTAATATTATTCCTGCCTGCGGGTATATTCGGCGCCTTTGCCGGGTTAAAACTACTGGGGCTTGATAATAATATTTACGCCCAGGTAGCGCTTGTAATGCTTATAGGCCTGTTGGGGAAAAATGCTATTCTTATTGTGGAGTTTGCCATACTGCGGCGTAAAGAAGGGTGCAGCATAATTGAAGCTGCAAAACTTGGCGCGGCATCAAGGCTGCGGCCCATTCTTATGACGTCGTTCGCTTTTATTGCCGGCCTGGTACCATTGTGTGTCGCTTCCGGGGCAGGCGCTATAGGCAACCGTTCCATCGGTACCGCGGCAGCCTTTGGTATGCTGTCAGGCACCATCTTCGGCGTTATACTTATACCGGGGCTGTATGTAATTTTTGCCACTCTTTCTGAAGGAAAGAAACATAAAATAATTGAACCTGTTCCGCTGGCGGAGGAAATAGCCCATGACATCTATGATCATCCACACAAACCTTCTCATTAAATCCTGTACAATAAATGATACAACCGATAGTTCGCAATTTATTTTTTTCTGGTATTGCAGTTATTATATTGGCCTCATGCAGTGTGCCTTCAAAAACAGTGCAGGAAAACTCCTTAAAAGTGCCCGCGCTTTTTAGTAACAGCGACACTGCCGGCATACCACCTGTTACATGGAAACAATACTTTACCGATACAAACCTTGTTAAGCTGGTAAGCGACGCCATTGAAAATAATGCCGACCTGCGTATAGCATGGCAGCGCATTATTATTGCAAGGGAAGGGATAAATACATCCAAAGGCATGATGTTGCCGTCAGTTAGTGGCGTAATATCAACAGGGGTTGATAAATACGGAGATTATACAATGAACGGTGTGGGTAACTATGATACCAATCTTTCCCCCAATATTGATAAAAACCAGCACATACCCACACCAACTACCGATATTTTTTTGGGACTGAAAAGCACGTGGGAAATAGATGCCTGGGGCAAACTTAAAGCAGGCACGCGCGCGGCGTTTCAGCATTATCTTGCTACGCAAAAAGGCAGGCAGTGGCTTACCACGCAATTAGTGGCAACAGTGGCAAGGCTTTATTATGAGCTTATGGCGTACGATAATAATATGCGCATTATTCACAAGAACATTCAATTACAGGAAAATGCGCTGAATGTTGTTAAGGTTCAAAAAGAAGGTGGCCGTGCCACCGAACTTGCCGTACAGCAGTTTAACGCACAGTTGCTGCACACTAAAAGTTTTGAGTTTGAAGTAAAGCAACATATTACCGACCTGGAAAATCAAATAAACATTTTATTGGGCAGGTTTCCGCAACCTGTAAAACGAAGTGACTCGCTGCTGAATGAATCCCTGCCATCGCGGCTGCAGGCGGGTATACCGTCTGGGCTATTGGAAAACCGTGCGGATGTAAAAGAAGCGTCATTTGAACTGGCAGCCTCAAAAGCCAATGCTGAAGCTGCAAGAAAGGCTTTTTTTCCGTCCATTACATTAAACGCCTATGCAGGGTTTAATGCCTTTAACCCCTCGCTGCTATTTTCAACAGGTTCAGTGGCGTATGGTTTGCTGGGCGGGTTAACTTCGCCATTGTTTAACAAAAAGCAGTTAAAGGCAAACTTTGCTGTTGCAAATGCCAACCAGGCGCAGGCATTGTATACCTATCAAAAAAGTATATTACAGGCATTTGGCGAGGTAGAAACGAGCCTGCAGGCTATTGAAAACAACAAGCATTTATATGCGTTAAAACGGGAAGAAGCCGGTGCATTAACAAACGCTGTTAATACTGCGAACGACTTGTACCTGGTGGGCGCGGCAAGTTATCTTGAAGTTATTACTGCGCAAAAAGGTGTATTAGATGCTGAACTTGAAGTAATAAACGGCAAAAAAGCATTGTTGCTTGCAACGGTGGATTTGTACAGGGCGCTTGGCGGCGGATAGGGCGCTGTAATGCCCGGTGTGTATTACTTAACGTTAAATTAATTTTTACACGCATAGGTATTTTAAATATATTTATCCGCACAAACCATTGCCTATCAGCCAACATTAACAGCACAATGAAAACAAATACCCTCAGCTTTCCAAGCATATTTGAAACGGCTTTCGGAAATACAGAAAATTCGGCAAAAGACCTTTTGAACGGGTTGAAACTTAAAAAAGATAATACATGGTATCTTGTTGGTAACCTTGCAAGGCGGGGTGGCATCAGCCCGGGCAGAATAACCAATGCCTCACCGCTGGAAGAAGATTTTGAAATACTTTTCAGGGCAGCGCTGCTTAATGCAGAAGATAAGGTTACGCAGCCTATGTCTGTAACGCTTGGTTTTCCGTTTTCTACATACAATATTTATAAAACGCCTGCTGAACAGTATTTAAGAAAGCGGCATTTTATGGTGGAGTATGACAGCCAAACCTTTAACCTTAAAGGCCAGGTGCGCAAAGCAATGTTTGAGATTGACCATTACGAAGTGATACCCGAAATTGTCGGCACCATCATCGGGCTGAAGAAGGTGCTTGACCTGCCATCTTCGAAAAATTTTATCGCCATTAGTTTTGGTTTTGGCACGATTGAAGGAACTATGGCTACGGAGGATGGCTTGGTACACCGTACTTCATTCAGTTCGCATGGTATTAAATACGTTGTAAATAACCTTATAAGAGAACTTAACCAGAAGTATTACTTAGAGATGAAAAATGAATACCAACTGGACGAGGCCTTTATGAAAGGCAGCATATTTACCAACCGCAAAAGAATTGACCTGCGCGAAATACGCAAAGAACTGCTTACCCAATACTACCGCGAAGTTGTATCACCACTGATGCGCAATTACTTTACCGACCAGGATTTTGAAAGCTGTGAAACTGTTTACCTGATGGGCGGCGGCGCTTATTATCCTGAACTGACAGACGCTGTTAAGGAAGAGTTTAAAGGGTTTATACCGGTGGAGGTAGCCCCCGAACCTGAAAAGCTTGCCAGCATAGGGTATTTATACAACAGCCTGCGCATATCTGACAATTATCATAAAAGATGCCTGGGTATAGATTTGGGCAATGCGTCTTCTATTGTATCGTATTTTGCTGATGAAGCATAACTTATTTAACCTCTTAGCAAGTGCGTGTAAGGTGGCCGTTATATAATGTACCGTTCATAAAAACCGATTTTCTTATATCGGCAGATACCGTGCTGCAGGGCCCGTTGCAGGCTTCCTGCGGGGGCTGTGTTGACGGGCTGGTAAAGGGTTATATTTCTATTGCAGGCAATATTATTATAGGCGCTAAGGCCGAGATAATAGGAGACATTACGGCAAAGGCTGCAAAAGTATTTGGCAGGGTACACGGCAACATAACCTGCGAGGATATAGTAATTGTACACAACAGCGCACATGTTAAAGGAGACATTAAGGCTAAGATTATAGAAGTAAAAGAGGGCGCGCATGTAGAAGGCGTGATTATTAAACTAGGGGAGGAAAATGAGATAAACAGGAACACGCAAGATGACTTAGCAGAAAGCGCTGAAGCAACAGAATTAGTTATTGAACCTGTGCGCTCAACTGACAAAGACAAAGATGCCACCGCGTGGTTTTAACGCAACCCCTTCTTCTTCAAATATTCAATTAATGCTTCAGGATGGTCGGTTTGTAACCCTGTGAAGCCTATTTCAATAGCCTTATCCCAGTTAGCTGCTTCACCCGGGCTTTGTATATCCGGCCACACTGTTACTCCTGTTTTGGTCGCCGTATCAAACATGCCCTTTGTATAATCGCTATAGCTGCCGTCTAACAAAGCAACGGGTGTTTTTAACAGTAATTTTTCTATCCCGTCTCCTGACATAACATTGTTTGGCAAGCTTACCATTAACGGCATTGCGGGGGCAATGCGTTTCCAGTCTGTATATTGCCAGGGCGCATTTATATAAACAATTATTTCGTGTTGCATGCCATATTGCTTAATTATGTTGTAAGCCTGCTGCACGCTTGCGTTTTTAAAATCAAGATATATGTGTATGTTGTTTTTGCAGGTTTGCAACACCTGTTCAAATGTGGGTATGCTGTATGTTTTTGTGGTATCGCCGTTTTTATTGTACACCTTCAGTTGTTGTATTTGCGCAAAGGTTAAATCACTCACTTTGCCCTTGCCGTTGGTCATACGGTCAACAGTAGCATCGTGCATTATTACCAGCACACTGTCTTTGGTAGTGCGCAGGTCAATCTCAACATAGTCGGCATTATTTTTTATAGCGCTTTCATAGGCGGCTATTGTATTTTCAGGAAAGAGCACATGGTCGCCCCTGTGGCAGATAACAGTGAAAAGATGTTTTTTTGCGGGTATTGCCTGTGCTGCAGCGCGTTGTAACGGCATGTATAGAAGTAAAATTAATAGCAAACTTTTCATAATGCAAATTACTTAACCGCCGGGCTTTGTATGCGGCGGAATGATTAGTAAATTGTTATTTAATGAAGGGTTATTGTTGCGGCGGGCGTTATCTAATTAATCCTATCTTCGGTATACAATGAAATAGCGTTGCCATGAAGAATGTATTTTTATTAATTGTACTGGTTTGCTGGTCAGCATCATTTGTTTCTTCTCAATCAACTCCTAAAAAAAGGAAATTGGTCTGGAGTGATGAATTTAATTATACCGGCCTGCCAGACAGTACCAAATGGGATTATGAACATGGCTTTGTACGCAATAACGAGCAGCAGTATTATACCACTGCCCGTAAAGAAAACGCGTGGGTAAGCAACGGTGTACTTACCATTACTGGCCGAAAAGAGCAATATCCCAATAAAGCGTACAAACCCCGCAGCAGTGAATGGCAGCAAAAAGATTCGCTCGCTTCCTATACATCCGCAGCGCTGATAACACTTCACAAAAAATATTTTAAATATGGCCGCATTGAGGTGCGCGCTAAAATACCCAAAGGGCTGGGCGTATGGCCTGCAATATGGATGCTGGGTGTTGACCGCGGCCTTGTACGCTGGCCTTATTGCGGTGAAACGGATATTATGGAGTTTGTAGGGCATGATTCAACACGCATATACGGCACCATGCACTATGCAGATACTACCGCGAAAAGGGAACATGCCTCGGAGAGCAGGCACATTGAGGTTAAGCAGCCTTATAATGACTTTCATATTTATGCCATTGAATGGACACCGAAATCAATAGATTTTTATTTTGACGACAGTATGTACCATCATTTTGACGTAAGTGTTGCTGATTACAAAGGCGATAACCCTTTTCATAAACCGGCATACCTGCTAATAAACCTGGCGCTGGGCGGTGCGTGGGGCGGCCCGATTGATGATGCAATTTTGCCGCAGCCGTATTTGATTGATTATGTGAGGGTATATAAATAAAAGTCAGAAAGTCGGGAAGCCTGGAAAATGGTTGTATAACTTCGGTTTGCTGAATTTGTTTCAACATAACGATATGTTTATTTAATCATCATACGTGGCGAAAACGGTGCCTTGCTTATACCCATATTGCTCCTCATGGCAACTATAAACTATGAACAAACTCATGGCAGTGCAAAAGCCACATACGCATCTCCTGACTTTGTACCAAGCTTTCCCCCGCCACAGGCGATAACTATGTACTCCTTGCCGTTTTGTTCATACACGGCTGGGGTGGCAAAACCAGGTGCAGGCAGGTCTGCCTCCCACAATAACTTGCCGGTAGCCTTATTAAAGCCCCTTATTTTGCCATCTCTTGTGGCGGCAATAAATACTACGCCTCCTGCTGTTACAACAGGGCCTCCGTAGTTTTCCGTGCCTGTGGTATCGGCTTTGTCTTTAAACTCCGCATATTCGCCCAGGGGTATCTTCCATAAAATTTCACCCTTGTTTAAATCAATGGCGTTAAGCGTACCCCACGGCGGTGACATGGCGTTGTAGCCTTCTTTGCTTAAAAATTTATTGTAGCCTGTCATGGTATAAGGCAGGTGCAAAAAGGTATCAACCGGCGCCGGCTTTTGGGTAAATTCGTTATGCTGTTTGGCTTTAGCGTCCAGTATGAACGATGCAATAGCATTTTGCTCTTCTGCTGTGAGTTGCTTAAATGCAGGCATCATTCTTCTCCCGCCTGTTATCAGTTGTTTAAACTGGTCTTCATTGTACTTTTTGTTTACGCCAATAAGGGTAGGGGCATTACCTGCGCCCTTTCGTTCAGGCCCGTGACAGGCCATGCATGTTTGTTTGTACAGCCGCTGGCCTGCAGCAAGCCAGGTTTCTTTTTTGGGCGCCTCGTTTTTAACATCTACCATGGTAAGCACCCAGGGCATTTCATTGGCGTTTACATATAATATACCGGTAGCAGGGTCAAAGGCTGGGCCACCCCATTCACCGCCGCCGTCAAAGCCGGGCAGTATTACCGTACCCTGTTTTGAGGGCGGGTTATACATATTGCCCGTTTTGTACGTAGCCAGTTTAGCGGCAATGTCCTTTTTTGATGAGTCAGGCAACAACGGGTTAATATCGGCCTGTGTAAATACCTGCCTTGCGAAAGGCGCAGGTTTTGTTGGAATGGGCTGCGTGGGTGAAAGTTTTTCGCCTGCCAGTTCCGTCCCGGTGGGCACCGGTTTTTCTTCAATAGGAAAAAGAGGCTCGCCGGTTACCCTGTTGAACAAAAACACAAAGCCTGTTTTAGTAGTTTGTGCTACCGCATCAATTTTTTGCCCGTCATGTGTAACAGTTACGGGAATAGGTGGCGTAGGTATATCTTTATCCCATACATCGTGATGCACTGTTTGAAAATGCCACAACCTTTTGCCGGTGGCGGCATCCAGCGCCAGCACGCAGTTAGCAAATAAAGTGTTGCCTTTGCGTTTGCCTCCATAAAAATCAAACGAAGCCGAGCCGGTGGGTACAAACAAAATACCGCGCTCTTCATCCAGGCTAAACCCGCTCCAGCTATTGGCCCCGCCTATGTGTTTATATGCGGTTGTATCTTCCCAGGTATCAAAACCATATTCGCCCGGTTGCGGTATAGTATGAAAGACCCAGCGCAGCGCGCCTGTATGCACATCAAACGCACGTATATGGCCGGGGGCTGCATTAGCGCCTTCATCTACGCGGGTGCCTATAATAATCATATCCTTATAAATCATCCCGGCAGAGGTGGAGGTAACAAAAAGGTCTTTAACATTCCTGCCAAGGTTGTCGTGCAGGTCCAACTTTCCGCCAGTACCAAAGCTTTTCACTAACTGGCCTGTAACGGCATTAACGCAGTTTAAAAACGAGCCTGCTGTATAAAATATGCGTTTATCATCACCGCCGTCAGTCCAATAAGTTATACCCCGGCAGGTATTAAGCATAAAGTAATAGGCAGGGTTATTTTTCATGGTAGTATCAAATGGGTTATATATCCATTTTTGTTTGCCGGTTGCGGCATCTACAGCAAATAGTTTCATTTGGGGAGTAGTGCCATACAACGTCCCGTCAATAATAATAGGATTGCATTGTATTTGGGTGGGGTGGGCTGTATCTAAATCGCCGGTGTGATACTCCCACGCTACGGCAAGTTTGCTTACGTTAGATGTATCAACCTGGTTGAGAGATGAATACCTGATGCCTTCTTTCGAGCCGCCGTTCACTTTCCATTCGTCATAGGCTGTTTTTTGTTTACAGCCAAATGCTGCAATACACAGTGCGGCCATTGATGCGATGCCAATTTTTTTGATAGACATAGCTGTTGATTATTTATACTGTTTTATGCAAATAGTTTAATTGCCTGCTTTCATGCGGCGCTGCATCAGCTCACGCCAGGTTGTAAGAATAATATGCTCGTCTTCAAGGGCCTTTTTAAAAGCGGGGTCAAGCATCGCCAATAAGTCGCCCCTGCGCACATCCCCGCTGTTTGAAATATATTTAAACTGTGGAGATGTAGCGGTGCAATGCATAATTATCATGGTAACACCGGGCTGCAACTGTTTTAAATCAGCAATATATTTCGCTGTTTTATAGTGTTGCAACTTTGCATCATCGTTTTTAGCGCTGTCGGGTATAGGCCAGTCGTAGGAATTGTTGTCCAGGTCATCCAGTACCGGCAAACCGGCATTCCACAACATCCTGCCCTGTGCCTGCACTTTTAGTAAATCAATTTTTAAAAAACGCAACTGGGCCTGTATCATCTTATCGTGCCCGGCAGGCAGCATAACGGGTATATGTTCTTCCATTCCTACTTTAAGGTAGCGTTCAAGAAACCCCGGTGTGGCAAACAAGGTACCCATGTGTGAGTCTAAATGGGTGGGTGTAAAGCCCATACTGCGTGCCCTTGCCAGTTGTGCCCTTATTTCTTTTTCCACTTCGTCGGGCGTTGCGTGCATAGCCACTTCTGCTACCGACGGCCATAAATCCCCTTCGTTGTCTACAAGGCCTGGCACAGCCTCCTTCCCGGCCAGCGGACCCCAGCGGTAATCTTTCCATTCGCTTGTGAGGGTTAAATGCAAACCGGCGTCTAACTGCGGGTACTGTTTAAGGCGGTGCACAAAACCAGGCACCCAGGGGCAGGGCATCATAACGCTGGTTGAGGTAGCAACGCCTTTTGTAATGGCTTCAAAAACGCCTTCGTTGCTGTCGTAACTCATACCTGCATCATCAACGTGCAGTATCACTACTTTGGCGCCTTTGGGGTAGCCGAGTTTTTCAGCATAAGTAATGCCGGCAGTTTGTGCATGAAGAAAAGAAATACAGCAGGCAGCAATTACAGTAACAATATTTTTTCTCATAACAGCAAGCAATTATTTACCGGTGGGGGAGTGAAGATAATAAAACTTAATGTATAACAAACAGCCGTTTTTGTGGTACATTTGGTAATTGAATTGTTATGACGAGCAAAAAGATGCTGCGGTTTTATAAGTCATGTTTCGGGGCATATAAAATTATGCTTACGGTGCTGATAATTTTCGCCTATTTTGGTGTTCCCGCGCTGAATATTGTAGGCGTGGCTGATTTTGGTTTCGATTTTTATTCAGCCCTGTTTTTTATTTCGGGCGCTATACTTATAGTACTTGGCCTTGTGCTGCAGTTTGTTCATTTATCACTCCGCTTAAGGCATATATTCAGTTACATAGCTACGTTTTTAATTTTTATCACCGTTCTGTACGATGCATTCGGCCTTTATGAATCTTTCTCTGATGATGATTACAGCCTTGTTTCCGCTTTTCTCCTGCTATTCTCCATATTGGCCGGTATCTCTTTTTACGCTGCATTCACTAAAAAAATACGGCCGTTAAGGTTTGCCCCATAATTTTCACTAAAATTCAATATTCTTAGCGAATTGTAAAATTTGCATGTCTTTATGTAAAATAAACTTTACATATTGAAAAGTTTATTTTACTTTTACGGTGTAATTAAAAACAAACGTTTATGGAAACAAAAATGCTGTTGCCCAACAGGTATAAAACAATAGGCTGGTGCCTTGCGCTGCCATCGTTTATAATTATAATGCTGTACCTGTATTTTGATTTTGCCTTCCCTTTTTTAGATTATTCTTCCGGCAAAACGGATAACTTATTCAGGGGAGAAACCTTGTTTAACCTTAATAACACCAATTTTACTGACGAGATTTTTGGCATATTGCTTATAACGGGGTTGCTGATGGTGGCCTTTTCAAGAGAAAAAATGGAAGATGAACGCACAATGCAGTTAAGGCTTGAATCGCTGCTGTGGGCAGTACTTATAAATTCAATACTGGTTATGCTGGCCATTATTTTAATTTATGGCTCTGTTTTTTTGCAGGTGATGGTGTACAATATGTGCACTACGCTGATAATATTTATTGCAAGGTTTAATTATGTGATGTACCGGGAAAAAAAACGGCTTAACAAAGAGAGGGAATTATGAAAAATACATTGAGGGTACAACGTGCTATATTAAATATTACGCAGGCTGAGCTAGCCGAAAAAGTAAGCGTTTCACGCCAGACGATAAATGCCATTGAAAGCAATAAATACGTGCCTTCTACCGTGCTGGCATTAAAGATTGCCGCAGTTTGCCATAAGAAGGTAGAAGAGATTTTTATACTGGAAGAGGGGGATTGAAAATGGGGGGGAATAATGAATTTTTTATATAGTAATAACCTTAGCGCACCAATACACAGGGATAGAACCATTTTAATTTAAAACACATTAAACAAACGGAGTATGAAAAAGATACGCATAAAAGCGAAAGGCAGCGCCATGCCTGTTATGATGGTGGCATTAATAACAATGGCTGTTGTATTATTTGCCTGCAGCAAAAATGCCGGGGTAGCAACGGTTGGTAAAACCACCGGTATAAATGACATTGCAAAAACGGTTGACGGCGATATGCTGCAGGGCAGCATTGCTATGGCTACTGATGAAAATTACCTTGATATTGTTTTTAACAGTGGCAGCCGGTATATATTACTGCAAAAGATACCCGGCATGTTGTACGAAAACACCGATGAAATTAAAAAGGCAACACTGGTAACTTCAAAGTACGGGGTAATATTAAAGGATGACGAGACAGGCAAAATATGGTTGTTTGCCAATAACGATGACGAAAGCCTGCAAAAATTCGAAAGCCTGAAGCAGCAACTGCATACGAGTTATGTAAGTGCCACTGTGTTCGGCAGTACTATAGTAAAGCAGGAGTTATAAATAGTAAATACTGTACATTGGTGCGTACCCTGTTGCTTATGCAGCAGGGTTTTGGTGTGTTAAGTTGCAGGGGGAAAGATTTTTATTGAATAACCCTGAACGTGATATTTACCCTTGGCCCGGTAGCTGTGCTTGTTTTTGGTAACTGGTGCTGCCAGTAATGCTGTGTTTGCCCACGCATTAATAAAAGGCTGCCATGCGTAAGCTGTGTACTGCGTATGATAGACTTATCCGCGTAATTACGAAACTGGAATTTACGTGCTGCTCCAAAACTAACAGAGGCTATTGCCGGGTTTATGCCCAGCTCTTTTTCGTCGTCGCGGTGCCAGCCCATGCTATCCCTGCCATCCCTGTAATAATTAAGCAGTGCACTGTTAAATGTTATGCCGCAAAGGGTTTCGGTGCGTTGTTTTATTTGCAGCAAAGCCCCTGCCCACGGCAGGGGGTGCATGGTTATGCCGGAGTAGCTGTAGCTTTTCCCCTCGTCTCCATACCAGGCGGTAAGCCTTGGCTGTATTACCTGTTTGCCAAACATTTTTATTGCTTCATGCCGCCAGTTTATTTCGTTAACCAGTTGCGTGAAATAAGTATCACTTTCCATGGCAGAAAATATACCCGGGAAAAGTAAAACTTCTCCTTGAAAAGGGAGTATGTTCCCATTAACGTTAAAAAGAGACTGCTGCATCACTAAATTACTTTAATTGCTTTTTCCAAAGTAAATATTGCTGCCGCATGCAATGCCCGCAGGGGCGGTAACCTGCTTTAACGGCTTCTGCCTCGCCGGAAAAAAATACCCTGCTTTTTTGCCGCATTCTTTTCCCGGATGTGCAGTGCAGCGTGCCATATATTTTTAACTGCACGTTACCGGCCATGGTTATACTGCCGTTTTTTATAAGGCCTTTTAGCCGCCGGCTGCTGATGGAGGAATGTGGTATCATTGTTACTAAGAAAGTGCGTCATGAAAAATTATGCCCATTGTATAGCGCTCGCCGCTTTGTACCTCGCTTACACCGTGTTTTACATTAACACGATAATACTCTTTAGCACCCTTTTGCGGCCGGAAATTGGTTGTAAACACCAGTACATCTCCTTTGCCTGGCGCAAGCGATATTACTTTTGATTGCGCCCTTGGTATTTGTTGCGCCAGTATAAACTCCCCGCCGGTATAATCAGTACCATGGTCGCTTAAAAATAGTACCGCCTGCATGGGAAAGAACACATCGCCGTATAAATCCTGGTGCAGTGTATTGTGTCCGCCTTTGCCATATTTCAATATAAGAGCAGTCGGTTTTGTTTGATTATTATCGTGGCATCGTCTTTGAAACTCGCTGAATAGAGCAGGGTATTGGGTATCTATTTTCAGCGCTTGCATCCATGTGTTGGCAATGGGCGCAAGGCGCGGGTACAGGTTAACGCGCATGGCTTCTATTAAGCCGGGCAGCGGGTAGTTGAAGTATTTATATTCGCCAAGGCCGTAACGGTGGCGCTCCATCACAACTGTTTTGCGGTATAATGCATCATTATTATAATTGTTTTTAAGGCTATCGCACTCATCGCCGGTAAGCAGGCCGGGCAGCAGCGCATAGCCTTTTTCGTGTAAACTGGCAGTAACATCCTGCCAGTTATAATGTGTAAGCCGTTGGGTTGCAAGTGCATCCATAGATTAATTATTTATTCTTTCAATTTTACAAATATAGCAGCATGCTTCAGCGCTTCGTGCATGAAGGTAGGCCACATCGGGGTGGCGGCTTAAAATTTGCACAATTAATTCATCTACATCTCTATCGCCCACCAGTTTGGTGTAAACCATCATTTGGTTAATATCATACCCAATTAGCGTAAGACGAAAATGCTCCCTGTCATTTTTTATTTCCGGAGGAAAACGGTATATATCGCTGTATTCTTCCACTTCGCCTGCATAAATAAATACAGGGCCGGGCTGGTTAAAAGCATTATCTGTTTCAAATGGGCTGTGGCTGAACAGCAGGCGTTTATCCGTTCCCGGCTTAAATGGTTTAAGTGATACCCTGCAGGGGCCATGGCCGGTAGCCGTTTGCTCTATAACTTCATGGCCAAATTCATCTGTTCGTGTACTCCGAATTTGTGCGGCGTATTCCTTTGACAAAGGCACAATTTTAAAATGATGCATATAAATAATTTTATACAGCAAAATTGCATTCGCCGCCGCGCTATAAAAACCCGATTATTGCGCAATTGTAACGGTAATAAAGCGTTTATTTTACGCCGGGAAATAATTGCGGAATACTATCGCTAACCATCCTGAAGCCATCTTCCATCTTTGGGCCTCTTGCTTCAATTACAGCGCCGTAGTCAATCATTATGCAGGGCTGGTGGGGCGCATTAAGGCATGCGTGCAGGGAATCGGGGATATAAACTTTTACACCATTGGCAAGAGTTTGGTATTTAAAAGTAGCCGTGTCATTACGCGTAAAATATTGCTTGTCTTTAAGCGGGTACAGCCAGCAATTTCTTAACGTAAAAGCATAGCCTGAAGGCTTGTTGTAACCATCTACAAAGTAAAGCGTAGTTGAAATTAGTATAATGACTGCTGACAGAATATAAACCAATTTGTATTGCCGTATAAACAGGAAATCTTTCATGGCAAGCCATGGCAATACGATGGCAAACGCCAGGAATGTTATGCCAAACCTGTATTCGGGCGAGTTGTATAACCAAAGCCATATAGCCGCGTAAATAATGAACCATAATGCAAAAATCATCACAGGTATTTTACGCCTTTGTTTAAGCCCTGCCAGCCAGTAAACCGGTGAAATAATAGCCGGTATAAAAATCGCGAAATTCAGCGGCCTGCCTGCATGAAACTGTGCTATAAACCACTTAGCCAAAAAAGCCGGGAAGGAGAGGGACTGAACATAACCAATATCCAGCGAGAATAATGCGCTTAATGTTTTTATATACCCTGTTTCAAGCTCCAGCACATGCTTTGGCGTTTCCCAGTCAAAGTTAAAAATGTCAAGCTGGTATAACGGGTAAACGAGGTAACCGCTCAATATAATATTCCTGCAAAGCCACGGTATGTATATTAACAATGATACAAGCGTGATTTTTGTGACAACCGGCAACAGCTTTTGCGTGCGGAGGAAATATAATAGCAACGGGAGTACGAGTAACGCGGGAAATGCGGCCAGCTTTGCTGTAACGCTGTAAATAAGTAATAAAGCAGGCAAAATGAATTGCGGCAAGCCGGGCCGCCGGGTGCAGAAGCCGTCGTAAATTTTTATGAATGCATAAACAAGACAAACAATAAACAGCGTGTCTGACGACGGCGACGAAATGTTGAGTAATAACACCCGTGTTAATATTATAAAGAGGACGAGATAAATAAAACCGGTTATAGTTTGCGTGGTTTGCAGTATTCGTTTTAACAGCCATAATAAACACAAAGCAGTTAAAACGCCGTTTAGCGGGTAAATAGCCTGGCCCGTTAAGGCAGTAAATGAATATGCGGCCTGTATAATAAACGACGCGGGGTTAAAGGCCAGCCGCCCGTGAATATTGGCAAGGCCGGGAATAACCCTGTATTTTTCATACCACGCAATGGTTATGTAATGATAGTCGGCGCTGTCGCTGTTGATGGGGGGAATAATCCAGTAGTAAAACAAAAATAATAATACAGGTATTGTAAAAACAAGGTTGCGCCGCCGGAAGATAAATGATAGCTGTTGCTTTGCAGATGTAAGTAACTGGCTGCATTTACAAGGTAGCCGGTATGTGGTAATACACGCCAAAATAAATAAGGGTAAAAGACAATAAAAATTTACGGGCCACCAAAAAGAAAGAATATTAAAATATATGGTTGATAATAATAATCCTGCGAGAAAAACGCCTAAAATATTTGCATTTACCGCGCAATTTAGTAACCGCTCCAACATACGAAGAGTGAGCATGCCCAACCCCAGCGTTATAAATAAAAGCAGCGCTGAATCAATCAATAGTAGAAGCATAGCGGTTATATTATTTCATGCCTTAAGGAGAATGGGAGAGATTGCTGTTTACTATACAGGCTATTTTATTTTCTCAAATGGCACATTGGTAATAGCATAGCTGCGCCAGTCGTTAAAATCAAAATGCCACCACTCATAAGGATACACAGTAAAACCCTGGGCTTCCATTTTTGCCCTTAGCAAATCCCTCATTTTACGCTGTTCTTCTGTGCCGCCTTTATAGTCTGGGTAACTGCGTTCGCTCATTTCATCATATACCCCGGTCATTTCAATTTCCTTACCTGTTTTCAGGTCGTACAGGCTCAGGTCAACGGCACAACCGCGGTTGTGGCGGCTGCCCTGTTTAGGGTCAGCAACAAATTTTTTGTTTTCATCAGGGGTAATATCCCAAAATATTTTAGTAACACTCCAGGGGCGGTAGCCGTCGAACACCAGCAGCCCATAGCCTAAAGGTTTTAATGATGCATTGGCTTTTACCAGCGCCTCGGCAGCCGGGCGTTGCAAAAATGCCCTTGCCTGCGTGTACACCGGGCGGTGCACAAGGTTATTGCTTGTTGCATAGCGTATATCCAGGTGAATACTGGTGTCAAGCTTTATTAATTCAACAAGGTCAGTTGGTTTAAAATTGCCTTCTTTATGCGGGGGTTGTGCCTTACACGCCCCCAAAGCGATAATGAATAACCCAATTACAAGATTAACAGGAAATTTTTTCATATTGCTAATGTATTGAAAAATAGGGAACAGCGAGGCAGCAGAATGACTCTTGTTTAGGGTTAACTTCGTTGCCTGTTAAACCAAGCTAATTGAAACTCATCTTAATATCAGACACACATGGACAGCATAACAACCTGGAAATGCCTGGGGGAGATGTGCTTATTCACGCCGGTGACGTTACAAGGCATGGCGTTGAGGATGAAGTAATAGATTTTCTTAACTGGTTTGAAAAGCAACCATTTGAATATAGAATTTTTGTTGCCGGTAACTATGACTTTTATTTTGAGCGAACAGCAGAAGATAAATTAGAAAAAATTATACCGGAAGGTGTTATTTATTTAAAAGACAGCGGCTTCAGCATTAATGGAATCAATATTTGGGGATCGCCTGTAACGCCCTGGTTTTTTGATTGGGCGTTTAACAGGCACCGCGGCCCGGCAATAAGGTGGCACTGGGACCTCATACCACCCGGAACGGATGTTTTAGTTACACATGGACCCGTGTATGGTATACATGATTGTACTATTGATGGCATCCATGTGGGGTGCTACGATCTTCTACAAAGGGTCATAGAGATAAAGCCGCTCATACATGTTGGCGGTCACATACATGAAGGTTACGGGACAGCGAAAATAAACAACACGATCTTTGTTAATGCCAGCGTTTTGGATGAAGGATATAGATTGGTTAATAAGCCGGTAGTGCTTGATATATAAAGCGCGTATGATTAATTAATTCAAGTTGCCAGTTAATTGGTGAGTTTATAAGCGTAAAAGCTAAAATAAACATCACCAGTTTTATTAGGAACCCTTTAAAGGTTACTGCATGTATTTTTCTTAAGAACAAAGCCTTTATTTCGCTACTTACCTTCCTGCGCTTGTCTTCTTCATGGCCGGTAGCCTTTAAAATATCATCGATAATACAGTAAATCCCTATAATTTTATCCTCTGTGAGCATTGATAATTGAGTTTTGTGTGTGGTAACTCAAAATTATCTTTTATT
>DASZPM010000005.1:0-226199 GCA_035550215.1 Chitinophagaceae bacterium
AAATTTTACAGATTTTAAGCATCTCTATTTTTGAAAGAATGCCCATAAATCAACTGTTTCAGCAGACTCAACTACAATATTTCAAAGAACAAAACTCTAACCAATTGACAATGTTCGATTTATAACGCAACGCTAATGATACCAGGATAAAACTGATACAACGGGCAAAACGCTTTATGCTGTTTACCATAACGAGAATTATCCTTCCACATTGCCGTACGATTCTCTGACAGGCGAGGGCTATAAAGATACTGACTGGCCGCAGGGGTTAAAAGGCCCCTCTACAGCAACGGCCGTTTGCCGTATTGGAATTATGAAGTCAACTGATGGCGGCCATAGCTGGGCAAACAAAGGAATATTTATTGAAGACAGGTATCCGCGCCTTATTTTAAGGCCGGATAATACGGGCATCAATTTTGCCGGCGGCACAGGTGATCCTTCAGCGGTAGCCTGTGATGGATACTTATATCTTTTTTATGGTGAGTATGGCTACCCCGGCATATATAATCACACAACCTATAACGCAAATATCGAACATGAAGGACAATGTATAAGTGTGGCCCGGATAAAGCTTGCATACCTCGACAATCCTGGCGGCAAGGCTGAAAGATGGAATGGTTCAGCATTTGAAAGTTCGTATGACGGAATTGGCAGGCCTGTGCGGATGTTGCAAATACCCAAAGAGGAGGGAGGAGGGCCCGCGTCTTCACCCACAGCAAAATATTATTGGGGGCCGTCAGTTAGCTGGAACAGTTTTTTACATGCATGGGTTATGTTAATGGCCAAAGCTGAAGGCCCATCGTGGCACGGCAATAGTATTTACATTTCGTTCAACAAAAATGCTGATCTTGGCGAAGGAGACAATGCCCAGCAGTGGAGCACTCCGCAGTTGCTGCTAAGCAAACCGGGGCATACTTTGTGGTACCCGTCTTTACAGCCTTTAAATACTGCCGGAGATGTGCAGGATAAAAATACCTGCCTGCATTTAGGAGAGCGTGCCCGGTTATTTGTTAAGGATAACAAAAAAGATACAAGCGAGTATTTATCAGAATACATCATCCGGTTTAAAAAATAGTGTATTTATTTTTATAAACTTTAACGCTTTAGCCGTAATACTTTCACAGCTTTTTTTTCGTCTATAATTCAACGCAGAATGCCGATAGTTTTTAATTGTATAAAATACCCTTGATTATCTTGCTTCATATTAATTCTGCATGGTTTTTGGTAATAGCTCGTTTCGCTGTTTCCCGGTTTAACAAAAGCTGCCTGTATTTTTTACAGGTTGGAAACAGGTTTTCACTGCTGCAAATATGAGTATAATGGTTGCTGCCGGCATTTTTTAGGTATTCTGAAAAATGAAGGAATTTTTTTGCCCTGTAAAAAGGGGAGAAGGAAAACACTAATTTATGAAGAACAACAGCAGTGTAGCACTACTACCGAAAGTGGCGGTGGTGATGGCTACTTATAACGGAGAAAAATTTTTGCGCCAGCAGTTAGACAGTGTACTGCAGCAAACTTACCGGAATATTGAACTGATTGCAGTGGATGACTGCTCAACAGACGGCACCTTTAAGTTGCTAAAGCAATATGCGGCGCGGCATAAAAATATCAGGGTGTTCAGGAATGAAACGAATATAGGGTACATAAAAAATTTTGAAAAAGCAATAAGGCTTGCCACCGCTGAGTATATTGCTTTATGCGACCAGGATGATATATGGCTTCCAGATAAGATTTCCATCCTGATGGACTATATTAACAACGCTTCTGTTGTGTATTGCAATTCTGAATTGATAGATGATAAGGGTAACAGTCTTAACAAAAAAATGACCGACCTCAAAAAGCTTGATTCTTATGATGACTGTCTTTCTTTCCTGATTGGCAACGGTGTGTTTGGCCATGCACAGCTAATGAGAAAAAGCCTGGCGTTGGAAGCAATGCCTTTTCCGGAAGATTGCCCGCATGACTGGATATTGCCATTTATTGCTTCATTTTCAGGAACGGTAAAGTTTGTTGATAAGCCTTTGGTTAAATACAGGCAGCATGCAGAAAACATTTCAGGCCTGGTAAAAACAGCAGACAGGAAGGATGTTAAAAAAACAAAGCAGGAAGATTTACACTGGATAAGAAAAAGGATGAGTGCGCTTGCTAAAGTTGCGTCCCGCTATGACAGTCCTGTTAAAAATGTAATTATAGAACTCTCAGAATCGTATGACGCTTTTTCATTCAGGAATAATCTTAAACGGATGCTTTTATTTTTCAAATACAGGCACAGCATCACCGCTTTTAAAAAAAGAAACAATTTTAGAAAGTGGCTTTTTTGCCTGAAGATGTTTTTTAAAATAGCATAGATTGCCTGTTTAATACCCTTGCCTTAATAAAATGTTTTGTATGGTTGTTTGCAGTTGCATTGCTTTTGCCAGCAGGTAGTTGTTTTTTATAAATGGCGATATATCAACAGGCTGGTTTATGAGCCGGGTATTGAAAATACTTTTAAAATTTTGGTACTGCAGCGTAAAACCATCCATTGTAAGACGATTAAAAAAAGGCTTGTCATCTTTAAGCAGGCTTTCATAGCCCACTACCATAACCTGTGAAGATGGCAGCGCTTCAATATGTTTCAGTAACTCCTCGTTATAGGCAATCCATATTTTCAAATACTTTTCCGCGTACCTGTTGTACAACCAGTTTTTATGATACTTTCTCTTCATACGCAGGAAAAACTTATAAACCATGCCTTTTGACTGGTAGTATCTTTGCAGCCCTTTATAATCCCTGTTTAGTAAGGAACTTACAACGGCCTGGTAATCTCTGAAAATTATTAGGTATGTTGCCCCCGGCAACAACTTTCGGTAGCTGTTTAAAAAGAGGCAGGTACGCGGGTCTTTCCATGCCCATTGATTGTTTTTTTTATTTTTTGCCTCAATAAGATTTTTTATTTCAGCAAACTGTGTTGACACAAGCTTGCCCGGGGTCTTAAATGTAAGGCCTGTATGGGGTATTTTTTTTGAAATTAATATCCTTTCATGCAGATGTATAAAATCCAGGTCCTCAAAATGACCTTCATCGTTCCCAGTTTCCGGCCCGAGTAAAGCATCACCTATCGCCAAACCACAATTGTGCAGCCAGCGCGTAATAAGCGAGGTGCCCGAACGGTGCATGCCAAGAATGACCAAAATTTTATTAGAAACCATTACTTCGGTATAAAAAGAATGATAATTTTAGACCTGTATAAAAAATGTCGGCAGTTTGTCGTAAAGAATAGACTGGTGAGCCAGGCATCCTTAAAAAGCTATCATGGATAAATGAGACAAGCTTGCAATACTCTGCGGTTTTTTGGCAATTGGGGCATTTCGTGAAGCGTTTGCAATTCGTGAATCTGAAGATGGTGATGGCCCCTTGTTCGTGATGGCTGTTGTTTTTACATCCGGCCTCGCTTTTTCGGCCTTTTGGTTTTTTCTGAAAAAGAAAAATTAAAATAAATCATTGTTTAAAACTCTTTTGTATGGCTTACGATGAAAAACTTGCCGGCAGGATAAGGATGGCGCTGGAAGATGTACCGGGTGTGGAAGAAAAGAAAATGTTTCGCGGCGTTACTTTTATGGTGAATGATAAAATGTGTATTAGTGTAAGCGCTGAAAGATTAATGTGCCGTATTGGCGCGGAAAAACAGCAGCAGGCAGTTGAGCGCTCCGGCGTAAGCGAAGTAATAATGCGTGGCAGGGTTATGAAAGATTTTGTTTATGTAAGCCCCGAAGCGTTTAAAAGTAAAAAGGACTTTGATTTTTGGATAAAGCTGTGCCTTGATTTTAACGGCGAAGCGAAATCATCAAAAAAGAAATCATTGTCAAAAGATGAGCAATGAGTATTAACACATCAATAAAAAAAATAGCTGGTTATGCTTTTGCTGCTGCCGGGTTTTTAACAGTGCTTTTTTTTAAAGGCTATAAAGGTGATCTCATATCTCATCCTTTTCTTTTCGGGCTTGGGGGTGTTACATTGGCCCTGTTTGGAGTGTTTCTTATAGTTTCATCAACGTTTAAACAGAAACTGGCAGAAGATGGTAGAATTAAAGAGAAAATAGAAAATTTAAGGAGAAATGGAGAAAAGATAATCGTTGATTTTTCTAAATGTGAAATTATAGAAAACAATTATACTCAAGAACGCGAAATAACGGGATCAATAAGGACTCAAGGGTTAAACGCAATACAGGATGACAGACGAAATGTAGTAAACGCAGATATTAATACCTGTCAAATAATATATAACTATAACAACCTGTCATTAGGGAAAACCGAAAAATTTGTAAGTGATTCAATACCCGGAGACAAAGTTACATTAGCTATTTACCTTGATAAAAAAAAGCGAGCTAACATTTATGTCGATAAAAAAGACCGTAGTATTTACTTTTTTGATTTAAGCAGATACCCTGTTATTCCTTCACTACAATAAGCCAACCCTCGTTTTTCTTTACAGGAATTTTTTCATCTTTGATAAATGTTTTGCCCGGCTGAAAATTCTCTATGGCAGGCGCTATAATAGTGGCTTTGTTTTCCTCTATGCCAAGGGCTTTCCAGTCAATATTTAATTGCACGTTTACATCTGTGTCGGCCCAACTGGCAATAGATATAAGAGCGAGGTCTTTTTTCTTGTATACTGTAGCCAACACTTTATCATTACTGGTTTTTACGGGACAATGGCTGCTCCAGTAGCCTATCATTTCTATGCCATGCATACCAATCTCGTTCCATAATTTCCAAATCGGTCTTGGATCGCTTTTAGCGCTCCAGCCAAGCCGGTTTGTCATGCCATAAATCATACCCCTCCAAAGATTGCCGTCGCCCTGCAACATTTCGCCCATTAGCCCAAAGGGAATGCCACTTACTTCAGTAAGGAAGAAGCCGGGGTCGTTATTCTCGTAATCAAAATATTCTCCAAACCACAAGCGGCTTAAATAAGGAAAATGCTCCATATACAGCATGGCGCTGTTATTAAACCCATCACTTTTATCATATTGGTTGGCCGAATGCAGGTCAATTATACCGGGATGGCCGTTTTGCGTTAATACCCTTTTTATGCGTTTCATAGTCACACGGTCAAATGCCACATCATCTAAGTAAATGCCGTCAATACCTACGTTGTTTACCAGCCAGTTCATCCCTTCCACATAGTAGTTATGCCAGCGGTTCATACCGCTGTTTACAATGGCGGCGTCCTTTATTTCCGGCACAAACCAGGCAGCTATATAATCGCTGTCTATATGCTCCTGCAGCCAGCTAAAGCCGCCTCCCTTGCCCGGGGAATATACTTCATGCCCCAAACTCCTCAGCGCAAAAGTTTCGTATGCATGGTCGCTCAGTTCACGAATGGTGTTGTATATTTTCACTTTAAGGCCGAGGTTGTGTGCACTGTCAATGTAGGCCTTCATTTTTCTCCATTCAATAAATGGATAATTTATCCATGGATTGATAGGCGTTGCATGATGAATGTTTACCACTGTTGCGCCTGTAGCTTTAATGGTGTCAAGGTTGTTGTATTTATGATAAAAACGCGTCTCCCACTGAAAATCAGTGTTGATGGGATGAAATGGGGTGATGAGTAAATTAAAATTATAATATAACACATCGCCCTTTTTCATTGTGCGTTGACCGCTGTAATTGTTGGCAACCACATTGCCGCCGTTACGGGAAATATTAATGCCTCCGTTATTGTTATTACCCCATGAGGTTGGGAGCAGCAGGGGTTTTTGCAGGTAGAAATTTGTATTAAGCGGGCGAACATAATTTTCGTCCCTGAGTGAATATTGTAAACCCGCGTTTACAGCTCCTATCCATGCGCCATCCTGGTTTTTATGGGCAACATCCCATTTCCATAAAATAGTGTCGGGCATTACGTCGCCTTTGTGGCCAAGCCCCATCATATAAGTTGCCGCAGAACTGTTGAAAGGTATTTGCATACTAATATCCTGCAACGCTACATCAGCAAGGGCTGCAATTTTAACTGTATAAGCAATAAAACCGTCAAACTCCATTGACGCGCTCACATTCATTTGTAAATTGCTGGTTTTGTTTACTGCCGTCCAAACGACTGTGCCGGGTTCTTTTTTTATAAAACTAACGCCGTTATTTGTCCATTGCGCCTTTTCCCCGTCTGCTGTTATTACATCAAAATGCAATGGCGCTGCAAGCTCATTGTTAGGTTGCGGAGAGTACCCGGTCATCTCTTCTGTAAAAAATGTTTGTATTTGTTTAGGAAAGCCGTCATTGTTCAATTCCAGTTTCCTGCCCAGCATGCTTATTGTTTTGCCATTTACCTCTAAAGGTGTGTACGGCTTAATAACCGTATTATCCTGTGCAAGGGTTGAATTAAGCCAATGCAACCGGGTCATTTTTTCCGGCTCGCCAATATTGCCATTTACCGCAACATGATTATTTACTGTAATAGAAATACTAATGTTTTTTGGGTGCTGCCCGTTTGTATAAATTGTTGCGGTGCCTTTATAAACCCCGGCGGGGATTGCAACCGGTACCCGTAGGCTGCACCATAATGCCTGTACGTTGCCTTTTTCGACATCCACTTTTTTGGTAAACGGCCTCCCATCGTAAGATACGCCATTAGTATTAATACAGGTAATAGCATTACCCGCAATTGATGTATTGCCTGCGCCTTTGAAATCAGAAAACCTGACGCTCAAATTCTTTAAATCCTGCAGGGCGTAAACACCAAGCTGGAAAGTATAAAACTCACCTTTGTCAGCAATACCGGAAAACGATGTGAATGGCCCTTTTTCAATCCATCGAAAGGGCAGGTGCTTTTTCATTCGTATAGAATATTGCCTGTATTCAGGGAAAACTAAAAAAGGATCTGCTGCGTACCGGGACACGAGGCTGTTTACCTCGTCACCGGAGGCTACCACTTCCATCGGGTACGGACTGTTAAACGCATTTATTGACTGTATTGCTGTGCATACCGCGCCCGCAAAACGGTTTGGTTTATTAACCGGCCCAAGCCACCCGGGCGTTGCAGTGGTATCAGGTTTTAAATAAACGCCACGCGGGTAGTTGCTTCTGCCTTCGTTTTTATAAGGCATATAGTAAACATAATAGGTACCCGGCCCGGAGGTAGCTTCAAAAAGAATAATGCCTGAAACGTTGGTACATTCAGTTACCACTGCATTCATCACGCGTTTATGGGTTTGAGCGTCTTCTACAATAACTCTTTTTTCTGCAGGATTGGTATCCCTTCTTCTCCAATAAATGTATGCCAGTACTGTTTTACCAGTATCAGTAACCTTTAAAACAGCCCTTATATTGCCCAGGCTGTCGGCGTCCCAGTCATTATTGGCGTTTATGTATTTTTCTACGGGCATCGTTTCGCCTGCGTTAACTGGCTTGTCATTCTGTGTTACCTGGGCGTTGATAATATTTAAAATAGACAATACTGCTAATAAACTGCAAAGCACATTTTTTCTCATCCGTTTGTAATTTAAGCCGTCGCAAAAAGCATAAAAGCGGTTGGCAAGGTAAACCGTTTTTCCTTTTCAATAATTTGTTTAACCTAACAAAATCTACATTCAACAATTTCTGTGGGTAAATATCTCTACAACCGTATTATTCAGCTTTCAAATTTATATTATAACTAATCAGGCATGTTTTTTTATATAGCCTTTACATGATATTTAAGAGGTCAGCAGTTGATGGTATCCTTGGAAAAATTGGCGATGAGGCCTTGTTTTTTAATTCATTTGTCAAAAATATTTTTAAGGGTTCTTTTGAGTTTAATGAGTTTTTTCGCCAGTGCTACCTTATTGGATATAAAACATGGCCGATTGTTGCTTTAACAGGTACAATCCTGGGTTTTGTACTCACCCTTCAATTGTTGCCTACCTTAAAACAATTTGGCGCCCAAACCTATGTTCCGGCAATAGTTTACGCCAATTTTAAAAATGTCTCTGGTTTACAAATCGGCAGCTTTATTCGTTTTGCCGGCATCAACGTTGGAACAGTGGAAGATATTACCATTAAAAATGATACTACGGTCAGGGTCGATATGTTACTGCTTCAAAAAGTAAAGCCTTTTATAAAAGCTGATTCAAAAGTAAGCATCGCTTCAGACGGTTTAATGGGGGATAAGCTGTTACAAATTTCCCCGGGCAGCGATACCGCATTGTTGCTTAAAGACGGCCAGCTCACTTCAGTAGACCCGCTTGATATGGACGAGCTGATGAAAAAAATAAGCATGATTGCTGACAACGCTGAAAATATTACGGGTAGCCTGGCTGATATTGTTGGTAAAGTAAACAATGGGGAGGGATCAACAGGAAGGTTGTTAAACAACGATAAGTTTGAAAAAAACATGGAGGCCACTGTTAAATCTGCGCAACAAACCGTGCAGAAAATTGGTAACGCTGCAAGCGGGGTTAGTGATAATATGGATGCTGTTAAGCACAGCATTTTATTCAGGGGATATTTCAGGAGAAAAGAGAAGCAGCGTATACAGGACTCAATAAAGCAGGCAAAAACTGCTGCCGACAGCATTGCACATTTAAAGAATGCACGCGGTAACAGGTAAAAATGGTTTAGTTATGGAAACTAGCAGGTTAGTTTTTTACCGAGGCATTAACAATGGAAACGACGGTTTTATTAAATCCATCCATTGTCACTGGCTTTATCAGGTATTGGCTTGCGCCATTTTCTAAGCAATAGTCAATTTCTCTTTTGGCCGAAGATGTGGTTAAAATAACAACGGGAATGTTGGCAGTGCCTGGGTTTGCTTTAATTCCCTTAAGCACCTCGCGACCATGCATTTTTGGAAGGTTGAGATCTAAAACAATTACATCAGGATGAGTGGGTGTTTTTTCAAGATATGGTAAAACGGCATCACCCTGCTTTATTGTTTCGAGGGTGAAATGAATATTGTTGTCTTTTAAAGCATTTTGCATTAGTTCTATATCATCCGGGTCATCTTCTACTAAAAGTATGCTTAGTGTTTTGTTCATTAAGTTTTATAAGTTATAACGCATAAAAATAATTTTTTTCAACCAAAGAAGAATAGGGTATGTTAAAAAATGTTGTAAAAGAGAGGGTATTGCCGGTAAAAAAAGGATACGTGATAGGCGTAGGCGCATCGGCTGGTGGTATGGAGGCGATTCATTCTATGTTTGATGCAATGCCTGCGAATACAGGGTTTTCATTTGTTGTTATTCAGCACCTTTCTCCCGACTATAAAAGCCTGCTGGCCGAGTTGCTTTCAAAGCACACCAATATGCAGGTATGCGAAGCCGAAGACGGTATGAAAATATTGCCCGATTGTATTTATGTTATACCTGCCAGGAAGCTGATTACTGTTGTTGATGGCACTTTAAGATTAATAGAAAAGCCTAAAAGCGGTATGCCCAATAATGCTGTGGATGTGTTCTTTTCGTCGCTTGCGGCAGAATTGGGTGAATGTGCTGTTGGCGTTATTTTGTCAGGCACGGGGTCTGACGGTAAAAAGGGCGTAGAGGAGATTAAAGAGAAGGGCGGAATAGTGATTGTGCAGGACCCGCTTACAGCGGCTTTTGACGGGATGCCCAACAGCGCTATAGGAACGGGCTGTGCGGATATGGTTTTGCCGCCCGAGATGATAGCGGAAGAACTGCTGGAGTTTGTAAAGGGTACACCTTCCTTACGGCAGTTTACATCTATGAGCCAGAATGATGAAACGTTCCTGCGCCAGATATTAAACTCCATTCACAATAAAACCCAGTTTGATTTTAGCCACTATAAGCGCCCTACGGTGTTGCGGCGCCTTGCAAAACGCATGGCAGAACTTAATATAAAAAACATTGAAGAATATAAAAATTATATAGAGGCAAACCACGAAGAGCTGCAGGTTTTATACCGCCAGTTTTTAATAAACGTGACTAAATTTTTCAGGGACCCAGAAGCATTTAACGTATTAAACACACAAGTAGTTCCATCGATAGCAGACAGGAAAAAAGACGGTGAATTAATTAAGGTGTGGATAGCCGCATGCAGCAGCGGTGAAGAAGCATATTCAGTAGCGATTCTTTTTAAAGAATACCTTGATAAGATTCACAAAAAAGACAGTGTGCTAAAAATATTTGCTACCGACATTGACAGTGAAGCGCTGGAAACTGCATCGCGCGGAATTTACCCCGATGCGGCACAGAAAGATATTCCCGCCGAATATTTGGAAAAATATTTTATACGTGAAAATGGGGTACTGCGGATATCGCCCACCATCAGAAAATTAATTGTATTTGCAAACCATGACATAGTAAAAGACCCGCCATTCAGCCATCTTGACCTTATCTGCTGCCGTAATATGCTTATTTATATTGAGCCTGCACTGCAAAAGAAAATATTGCGAAAATTTCATTTCGCGTTTGATGTGGGTTCTTTCTTAATGCTCGGTATAAGTGAAAATATAAGCATACTAAAGAACAGCATGCAGGAAATTGACCGGAAATGGAAAATATACAAGTGCATAACAAAAATTGCCCTGCCTGACACTGAGGGGTACCTGGCGCCATTTGAAAATAAAGTTTACGCAATGGCAGCGGCTATTCCCAAAGCGAAGAATGCCCTGCAGCATGTTGGCGAAATATTTAAGGACACCCTGCTTGAAGAACGAAAATTTGCAGGCATACTAATTGACCGGGAATTTGAAGTAAAACATGCCGTAGGGAATTTCAAAAAGTATTTCAAGTTTCCCGAAAATAATTTTAATGTAAACCTCCTAAAGATATTACCGCAGGACCTTGCATCAATACTTAGTATAAATCTTCGAAAGGCCGCTAATGAAGGGGAAACAGTTGTGGTTAAACATGCAAAAGTAGTAGAGGGTGATAATATAAACTTGATTAACATTATTATTAAACCATACCTGCAACCCAAAGAATACCTGCAGGCGTTTTTATTTGTGATATTACAGGAAGCAGGCAGCCGACAGCAGTTACCTAATTTGCAGGTAAATAACACACCTCCTGATAATAACCGCATTGATGAGCTGGAGCGTGAATTAATGGAAACGCGGGAAAACCTGCAGGCTATAATTGAAGAAATTGAAACTGCGAACGAGGAACTGCAAAGTAGTAACGAGGAGATGATATCTTCTAATGAAGAGCTGCAAAGCACTAATGAAGAGCTGCAATCCCTAAACGAAGAACTTCATACCGTAAGTGCCGAGCACCAGGCAAAAATTAAAGAATTGCTGGAATTAAATGATGACATGAACAACTATTTCCGCAATTCTGATATAGGACAGGTAATTGTGGATAAGTCACTTTGTGTAAAAAAATTCAGCCCGTCTGTAAGCCGCATGGTTAATTTAATTGAGGCAGATATAGGGCGTTCAATCGAGGATATTTCCATCAATTTTTTCAACCCGCATTTTATTGTGCAAATCAGGGATGTGATGAGGAAGGGCGAGAATATAGAAAGAGAGATTTCGTTCGACAATAATTATTACCTGATGCGTATTACACCATACATAAGACAGGATAATACCATTGACGGGGCAGTTATAAATTTTGTAGATATAACGGAAGTAAAAACCCTGGACAGTACATTAAAAGGCATTTTTAACAGTTCTGCCAGCGGCATTGTCTCTGTAAGGCCGGTAAAGGATGATAATGGAAAAATTATTGACTTTGAATATACTGCTGCCAATAAAAGCGCTGAGAAACTGATGCATATAGACAGTGCCGATATTGTGGGTAAGCAAATGTTAAAGCAATTTCCCGAAACAAGGCGTGATTTTTTTGAACAATGTATACAAGCTCTTGAAACCGGTTTGATAAAGCAGCACGATTATTTTAATTACCGGGCAGGCAAATGGTTTGAAATAGTGGTGATGCGTATGCTTGACGGCCTGGTGATAACATTTACTGATATTACAGAAAAGAAAAAGCTGGCCAATATACTGCAGAGAAATTACGAGGAATTGAAGTCAACCAATGCAAAACTGGAAGCTTCTAATATGGATTTGCTGCAATTTGCTTCGGTTGCATCGCATGACCTTAAAGAGCCCTTGCGCAAAGTGCAGGCTTTTGGTAACCTGCTGCAGGCAAAAATTTCGGGTAAGCTCGAAAACGAAGAAGCTCTATATTTAAATAAGATTATCAGCGCGACTACCCGCATGCAGATGCTGATAGAGGATGTACTTACGCTGTCCAAGTTATCCAATACCGAAATAAATTTCGAGAAAACAAGCCTTTCTAAAATACTTAAACGTATTGAAGAAGACCTTGAGATTAACATCAAAGAAAAAAATGCGAAGATAAATATTGGGCCGCTGCCTGAAATAAAAGCGGTACCCGGCCAGATGCACCAGGTATTTCAGAACCTTATCAGCAATGCGCTTAAGTTTAACGATAAACCTGTACCAACCGTTACTGTGAGAACCGTTGATATAGATGAAAATATTGCGAAGGAATTTAATATTAATGCATCTAAATATATTGCCGTAGCAGTGGAAGACAACGGGATGGGCTTTGAAGAGCAATACAAGGAAAAAATATTCGGCATTTTTCAGCGATTACATGGCAGAAATTATGAGGGCACAGGTATTGGCCTTGCCATTGCAAAAAAAATAATTGAGAATCACAACGGTTATATTACAGCCGACAGCGAACCGGGGCAGGGAGCAAAATTCCTGATACTGCTGCCACTGCAACAAGCGTTGGTAGATGCTGAGTAAAACCCTGTTAAAAATGCCCGGCAATTGCTGTTGTGGTCTTTTAGGCATTATGATTGTGTTGGTACAGTAAGTAATAAATATTGTTAACGAAAATTAAGTGTTATGCCTAACAACAAAACAGACAGCAAAGGATTTAGTACGGAAAACCCTGATATAGAACGAGACAATGGGGCTAAAGGCGGCCCTGGTGTAGGCGTTGGGATACCTGATAACAAGCATGGCATATCCCATCCATACGACGCGGACCTGCAAACGCAAATTGCCGCAAAAAGCAAAAAGAAAAAGAATAACGTAATAACAAAATAAACTACAACGGGGTTTAAGGTAGAAAGTTCTTTGGCGTGCAGTGCGTGCAGCACCATGCCAGGGAACTTTTGAACATTATATATGCACCTTACACGCTGTTGGTTTAAGGTAACAGGTTAATGCCTAAACCAGGCTTATTATTAATAGTTACTACTCCATTGCTGTAATTTAATCCTGTGGCAATATCTTCGCTCAACAAAAGGGGGCCGTCCATATCTACATAATCTAATTGTGGTAAAAAATGTGCAATGGCTGCTGAGCCAACAGTGCTTTCATTCATGCACCCCATCATAACCTTCATTCCCAAATCTTTTGCTTTTTTTATCATTCGTAATGCCGGTGTTATACCACTGCACTTAGTAAGTTTTATGTTTATGCCATGAAAATGGTTATGGCATTTTTCCACATCCTGTTCTTTAACACAACTTTCGTCAGCAAAAAGAGGCAATGGTGATTCCCTGAACAGAACTTTCATTCCATCCCAATCGTCTTTTGGCAGTGGCTGCTCAATAAATTCTACATTCAGCAGGTTTAATTGCGGTATTTTTTTAAGGGCTTCGTCAACCGTCCAGCCAGCGTTGGCATCCACCCTTAAAACAGCGCCGGTTTGTTTGCGCAGTGCGGCAACAATTTCAATATCTTCATCGGTGCCAAGTTTTATTTTATATATAGGCCAGGGCTTTGCTTTTATTTTGGTTACCATTGCATCTATAGTATCAATACCAATGGTATAATCGGTAACCGGTGTGTTTTGCCAACTTGTGTTCCAAAGTTTATATAATGGCTGGCCTTTTATTTTTCCAAACAAATCCCAGCAAGCCATGTCAAGCGCACATACAAGAAAAGGGTTGGCGGGAAAAAGGTGATGAAGATAATGCCAGTATCTTTCCGGCTCCGTCAGTGCAAATTTCTCAATAAAGTTTTTTTTATTTTCAATGTCCTCCATCATCTGCTCAACGGTAATATTATAATAAGGTATGGCCGGTGCTTCGCCATAACCAATAAACTGCCCCAATTGCAGGGCAACCAATAATGACGGCTGGTGGGTTTTAGTTCTGCCTCCTGATATGGTAAAAGGATATTGAAAGGGGAGATTTAGCTGGCGGTAAAAGACTTTCATTCAAAACCAATTTACGGCAAATGTAAAAAGTATAAGTTTGCGCAATTCATTTACTAATGAAATGTTAATGCTTTGCATGATTGAAAGCAAATGCGTCATTTAGCGTCACTACTAAGTAAATGAGCAGGATTTTGTTTGAAAATGTTAATTAACTTGTCTACCCAACCAAATCTTTGCTATTTGCAGTTATGAAAATAAAACCGGTTAAAATGGTATCCGTGGTTTGTGGTACGTTGATAAGCATATTTTCATTATCATCCTGTGCAGAACATAAAAGTCAAGACAATATTATGAACGACGACAGAGTTTCACCTGCGGTTAAAACCGACACTGCAACATTTGCAACAGGGTGCTTTTGGTGTACAGAAGCAATTTTTCAGCGCCTGAGAGGCGTAGTAAGGGTTATAAGCGGTTACAGCGGGGGCAATGTTGCCAACCCCACCTACGAGGAAGTATGCACCGGTACAACCGGCCATGCTGAAGCATGCCAGGTTATATACGACCCGGCACAAATAAGCTTTGATGAATTACTGAAAGTATTTTGGAAAACGCACGACCCCACCACACTTAACAGGCAGGGTAATGATGTGGGTACGCAATACCGCAGCGCTATTTTTTACCATAATGAATTTCAGAAAGAAAGGGCGGAGCATTATAAGGCGGCGCTTGATTCAAGTCATGTGTACAATTCGCCCATTGTTACGGCTATTGAACCTTATACAAATTTTTATTCTGCCGAAGATTATCACCAGGATTATTATAACTCTAACCCCAACCAAATGTATTGCCGGCTGGTGATACAACCTAAAGTGGAGAAGTTTGAGAAGATATTTAAAGATGAACTAAAGCCCGGCGTGGCACAATAGTTAAGCCGTTAATGTATTATAATAAAAGGGAGAGAAGCAATTCTTCCCTTTTTTTGGATACTTGATTGCCAATATGGTAAAATTAATTTTACCACAGCAGTGTTCTGCCTAATTTTACAAAATGGCTTCAGAATTAAAATTAGGCGATGCGTTAAAACAGTTTGTAAGTAAAAGCACACTGAAAAATGGCCTTCGCGCTGTGCAAGTTGAAACTATTTGGGAGGAAGTGATGGGCAAAACAATTGCAAAGTATACTGACCGTATACAAATAATAAATCAAACGTTGTTTATTTATACTTCAACCGGTCCATTAAAACAGGAACTTATATATCAAAAGGCCAAAATTCTTGAGCGTATTAACGAAGCTTTGGGCGAGGCTGTAATTAAAGAAGTGGTAGTGAAATAACGCTGTTACATCGCCCGGGAACTTACCCGGGGGTCAATGAGTCCGTATAATATATCTGCCAAAATATTCACCAGTATAAAAAAAGTGGCCGTTACCAGCACGCTGCCCATTACAACGGGAAAATCAAGTTTTTCCAGGGCATCAACAGTAACTTTTCCAATACCTTTCCAGCCGAAAATATATTCAACAAAAAAGGCGCCTGCCAGCAACTCCGCAAACCAGCCGGTAATAGCGGTAACAACGGGGTTTAAAGCGTTGCGCAAGGCATGTTTCCATATTACCGCGCGTTTTCCTAGCCCTTTGGCATAAGCTGTTCTTATATAATCCTGCTGCATTACGTCCAGCATGGCGCTGCGGGTAAGCTGCGTAATAATTGCCAGCGGCCGTATGCCCAACGTTATTGCCGGCAAAATAAGGTTTTGCAGTTGCAACTGCTTGCCTTTAAAAGTATCGTAATCAAACAAACTACCCGTCATGTGCAGGCCCGTATAGTGGCTTAATACAAACCCAAACAGGTAAGCTATTAATATGCCCATAAAAAAAGATGGCGCCGATATACCCAATACACTGCCTAATACCGCGGAAGTATCCATCCAGGTGTTTTGCTTCAATGCTGCTACAATGCCAAGAAATATGCCAAGCACCGTAGCTATCAGCATAGCTGTTAATGCCAGTACCAGTGTGCCGGGAAGCGCTTCGGCCAATACTTCTGAAACATTTCTTTTGGATTGGTATGACCTGCGTAAATAGGGAACTTTTATGGCAAGTTTTGTGTCGCCGCCAATAAATATCCCCGACAGCTTTTTGGATGCAATTTCTTCTTTTGAATAAACTGAAATGGGAGATACATCGTTGAGATACAAAAAAAACTGCTTCCATTTTGGCTGGTCAAGTGCAAGGTCTTTTCGTATATTGTCGATAGTTGCCTTATCACCTGTTTGCCCCAATACAAGCCTGGCCGGGTCGCCAAATCCCTGGAAGAGAAAGAATACCAGTACTACCACTCCCATTAAAACAAGCAGCCCATACAATAATTTTCTTGTTATTAATCGAAACATCCGCTTTACTGTTTAAACTGGCTGTTATATTCAATCCGGTTATTGCAGGCTTTTAAGCATCTCTGTTACCTTATCCGCACGTGTATAACTCCATTTGCCCTTAATATAAGCCTGTTTCATAATAAAATAGGTGGGGTTTACACGCGCCGCGGTTTTTATAACAGTGCCGTCACAAATCAATACGTGCACATCGGGGTTACCTTCAAATACTGAAGCTGCTTTATCTTTTTCGCTGGTTACAACAAAAAAAGGAATGCCTTTGGCTTTAGCAACTGCCAGCACGTTCTGCATATTTTCACGCCATTCGTTTATATAAGAAAGTGTATTGGCAAAAAGCATAACATAATAATTGCCCTGGTTTAATACAGGCAACGTTGTATCTGTTCCGTCAACTGTGTATAGGGCAAAATCCACAATTTTGGCAGTGGCACTTGCTTTTCGCACAAGTTTGTCATAACGGTCAACAAATATATATGTCGAATCATAGTCTGCCGGGAAGTGATTTTGATCAAACTCCACAATTTTGCCATTTTTCCGGTACCGGAAAGTCAGGGCGAAACTATCCGGTATCGCGCCTGCCGGCACTTTCATTTCTTCTACAATATTTTTACCGGGCTTATAGGGCAGACAATCGAGTAATGGCAGGTTTTTAAGTACATACCATTGCAACCAGCCCACCGCGACTATACATATAATCAGCAACACCTGCGGAAGCGGGGAGGAGAGCGATGAAATAATACGTTTTTTGTTGATGAAGAGCACCAGTATAAGCAGCAGTAAAAACAGGTCTTTAAGAAATGACTCTAAAGGCGTTAACGGAAGACAATCTCCAAAGCAACCGCAGGTTTTTATTTTGCCACTAAGCAATGCATAGCCGGTTAAAAAACTAAAGAAAATTATAAGCAGCAGCAATAACCAGCTAAATAATTTCATTCGCCAGCCGATAATAACAGCCACACCGGCCAGCACCTCGAACACGTTCATCACCAGGGATAACACAAGCGTATAATCGTTCAGGCTGCCGTTAAGGCCCCAGGCTTCAAAAAACTCCTGCATCTTATAACTCAGGCCTAACGGGTCGTTTGCCTTTATAAGCCCTGAAAAAATAAACAGCAGTCCTACTATCCAGCGTATGGCCAAATAACGTTTTTTCATGTCAACAAAATAAAAATTTAAACATTACCCGTTTCGCAGTCATCATATTTCCCGCCTTTCCATCCCCGTTCTTTCACATGCAATAATACGTCATATCTTTATTGTTTGGTATAACCATGATTTTTGAATGTATGACACTCAATTGCAAAGGAAAGTTATTGTTACTTGACGAGCCTGTTATAATGGGGATTATTAACGTTACACCAGATTCATTCTACGCGGGCAGCCGCCTCAACTCAGTGGAGGAGGCCTTGAAAACCGCAGCAGAAATGGTGGCTGAGGGCGCTGCCATTGTAGATATAGGCGGACAGAGCACAAGGCCAGGCAGTGAAAAGATTGATGTTGAGGAAGAAATAAATCGTGTACTACCTGTTATAGAAGCTATACATGAACGCTATCCGCAACTGGTAATTTCTATTGACACCTTTTATGCACATGTAGCGGAAGCAGCTTTTGCAGCAGGAGCCTGCATAATTAACGATATAAGCGGCGGCACTATGGATGAAGGTATGCTGGCAATGGCAGGCAGGCTAAAAATGCCCTACGTCTGCATGCATATAAAAGGCACGCCGGAGACCATGCAACAAAATGCTGTGTATACGGATGTTATCAAAGAAGTGCTGGAGTATTTTATAGAAAAACTGGCCTTATGCCATAAAGCCGGTATTACAGACATTGTTATAGACCCCGGTTTTGGGTTTGCCAAAACAAGTACACATAATTTTACTTTGCTGCATAATCTTGCCGTTTTTAAAGTTTTAGGCGTGCCGGTAATGGCAGGGCTGTCTCGTAAGTCATCCATATATAAAACATTAGGCACTACGCCGGAGGAGGCGTTAAACGGCACTACCGTATTAAATACCATCGCACTGCTTAACGGCGCCAGTATTTTGCGCGTGCATGATGCAAGGGAGGCTGTAGAAGCCAAAAAGCTTGTAAACGCCTATAAAAAGGCTGCAAAACAATAATCTGTAAAGAATTATATTTATTTTAAACATTTGTGGGTTATTCATTCTTTATAACCTTTTGCCAATTTGCCCGCTTATTGTAGGTTTGTTGCGATTTAAAACCAACTCATGAAGAAATTCAACTGGAAAAGCCTTATCCCGCATGCTGTTGCCATAGGTATTTTTTTGGTGGTAGCAACATTATATTGTAAACCCGTGCTGCAGGGCAAAGTGCTCTCGCAAATGGATATAACGCAGTGGACAGGCATGTCTCACAGCGCGTTTGAATACAAAGAGAAACATGGCCATTTGCCCTTATGGAATACTCATTTGTTTAGTGGAATGCCCGATTACCAGGTAGCTATGGAAGGGCATGCCTTTTTACCCAACATTAACGCCATACTTACACTCGGAACGCCCAAGCCAATAAATTTCTTTTTTTTAGCCTGTGTCTGCTTTTATATTTTGTGCGTGGTGCTGCGTGCAAACAGCGTTGTGGCTATTTTGGGCAGCCTGGCATTTGCCTATTGCTCATACGACCCTGTTATTATAAGCGTGGGGCATGACTCAAAAATGTGGGCGATTGCTTATATGCCTGCCCTTATGGCAGGGCTGTTGCTTTTGTATGATAAGAAGTACATACTGGGCTTTTTGCTTATGGCTGTATTTGCCACCATGGAAATAGGGGTAAACCACCCGCAGATAAATTTTTATTTTGCCATAATAGCTTTTTTTGTAACAGTGTCCTATGCTATCCGGTGGATAAAGCAAAAGGAATGGAAGCACATGTTAATAGCAGGTTCGCTGGCGCTGGTGGCAGTAGGCGTTGGCCTTGCCAACTCTTCAATAACCCTGCTTACAACTGCCGAATACACAAAATACACCATTAGGGGAGGTAAGCTTATTGATACAAATGCTAAGGGCGAGATTACACAAGCTAAAACAAAGGGGCTTGATGAAGACTATGGATTTTCATACAGTGCCGCAAAAAATGAGTTTTTAACTTTTATGATGCCGGATGCCTTAGGCAGAAGCTACGGTGGGGCGGCTGACCTTACATTTGACGAAAATTCGAAGTTTGTGCAGACCTTGGAAAATAAGGGCATACCTGAAAACAATGCAGCAAATTTCGGCCAAAGTGCACGTATGTATTGGGGCGGAATATTTCCAAGCACTTCCGGCCCGGTTTATCTCGGGGCTATTATATGTATATTGTTTATTATAGGTATGGTGATGGTTGATAGCAAATACAAGTGGTGGATTTTTGCTGCCTGTGTTTTTGCAGTGGTAATATCGTGGGGCAAGTATTTTGCTGATTTTAACCGGCTTTTATTTGAGCATTTACCGCTGTATAACAAGTTCAGGGCGCCGTCAATGGCAATGGTAATACCACAGTTCTTGTTCCCGTTAATGGCTGTGCTGGCATTGCAAAAGATATTTTTTACTGATGGTGGAAAGGCATTATTGCAGAAGAACTTCAAAAAGATTTTATATGCTGTCGGGGGCGTTTTTGTTGTGCTGCTTCTTATGTATGTCGCCAATGATTATTCGTCTGCTACCGATGCTGATGTGAAATCATTTGCAGATACAAAACTCGGCGGCATTGGCAGCACCCTGGTGTATGCCATGCAGCAGGACAGGAAGAGTTTATTTGGTACAGGTATTTTAGAGGCTTTGGGCTTTGCTGTAATAACCATAGGCATAATATACCTGTTTCTAAAATCATCAGTAAAGCCGGTTTACCTGGTTTTAGCGCTGTTGATTGTTAATACAATAAACCTTCTTTATGTTGATAACAATTTCCTCAACGAGCAGAGCTACCAGGATGATGAGTCATACAACGCAGATAATTTTACGCCTAATGCGGCCGAGGCTGAAATAATGAAAGATACGGGGCCGCATTACAGGGTGCTGAGCGTTGCCTCCGACTGGACGAACGAGGCGCAAACGGCATATTTCCTGAGATGTATCGGCGGGTATCATCCTGCTAAACTTAGCATATACGAGGATTTGATAGAGAACCAGATTATGAAGAATAATCAAAGCGTGCTTGATATGCTGGATACAAAATACATTATTTCACCGCCACAGCAGCAGGGGCAACAATATGCAGCCATACCACGCAGTACTAATCTTGGCGCGTGCTGGTTTGTTAAGGAAGTGAAATTTGTAGACGGGCCTGTGGCCGAAATGAAATCACTCGATAATTTTAACCCGGCTCAAACCGCCTTTGTTGAAAACAGCTTTAAAGCTGATGTGCCGCAACAGCCGGGAGCTGACTCATCTGCAAGTATAAAACTGGTAAGTTATGATAACGATGATATAACCTATACTTCATCATCTTCCACCAGCCAGTTTGCAGTATTAAGCGAGATATATTACCCTGCGGGATGGAACGCCTATGTTGACGGCAAAAAGGTGAATTATGTTAAAACAGACTATGTGCTGCGTGGTTTATACCTGCCTGCCGGTAAGCATAATATTGAATTTAAGTTTGAGCCTGAATCATATAATAGAGGGCAGGAGTACACCTATATAGGTAACAGCATGATTTGGCTTGCATTCCTGGCATTTTTATGGTCAGTATGGAATGAAAGAAAAAAGAAAATCAAAACGGCAGCTTAATTTTTAAACTGCGTAAATAATGCAAATTATAGTAACGGGCGATTACATGTTTAACAGTGGCGATGTTAGCTGGCTGAATATTGAGGAGGTTGAGGGTGTTACTGTTACAAGATATGAGGCAACACCGCCGGAACTGGTTGTTGAGCGTTGTGTTGATGCAGATATAATTCTAAACAATAAAACGCCTATTACTGCGCAAATGATTGCCGGTTTGCCCAGGCTGAAATTAATAAGCATGCTGGCTACAGGTTATAATATGATTGATACAGCCGCGGCGAAGGATAAGGGAATTATTGTTTGTAATGTGCCCGCTTATGGCACCGCCTCGGTAGCGCAACATACGTTTGCGCTGATACTTGAACTAACAAACCATGTTGCATTACATGCGCAATCTGTGGCCAGCGGCGGCTGGGTTAACAACACTAACTGGTGTTATAGCGTAGCCCCTATAAATGGCCTTGAAGGCAAAACCATGGGGATTGTCGGTTTTGGCAACATTGGCAGGCAGGTATCTGTTATAGCAGAAGCTTTCGGTATGAAAGTGGTGTATTACAGTTTTCACAAAAAAGAAAATACATCAGCGGCCTATGTTAGCCTGGAAAAACTTTTTGCTGAAAGCGATGTGGTTTCGCTGCATTGCCCGGCAACTGCCGGTAACAACAAGTTTGTAAACAGGCAGCTTATTGAATTGATGAAGCCATCGGCGTTGCTTATTAATACATCGCGCGGGCAGTTAATAAACGAGGATGACCTTGCTTATGCTTTAAATAATGACATTATTGCCGGCGCCGGCCTGGATGTGTTGTCTGTAGAGCCGCCTTTGCCCGGTAATCCAATGTTTGGTGCAAAAAACTGCCTTATAACTCCTCATATTGCGTGGCTTAGCAGGGAGGCCCGGCAACGGATATTAGATATTACCGCTTTAAATATCAGGGCTTTTCTTGACGGTAAGCCTGTTAACGCGGTAAACTGACCAAGGTTTTAAAAAAACTATTACACCAGTATAAACAGGTATTTCTATCAGTTAGCTGATTCAACGGCCTGAAAATATTTTTTATGAAAATAATATATTACATATTGCCGGTGTTAGCGGGGATTGCCATAACTATTCAGTCGGGTATAAACGCTCAGCTTCGTGCCGCGATAAATAATCCATTACTGGCGGCGTTTATTTCTTTTTTGGGCGGTACCATTACCCTGGCGTTATTGCTTATTTTCTCCAAAAGCGTTATTCCTTCTTTCTCAGTTTTTTCTGCTGTAAGCTGGTATAAGTTTACCGGGGGCTTACTGGGCGTTTTCGTAGTTACCACCGCGTTACTGTCGGTGCAGCAAATAGGGGCTTCTAATATGTTTGTGCTAATAATAGCGGGGCAATTAATTACGGCGGTTTTAATGGATAGTTTTGGCGTGCTGGGGCTGGCAAATAGCCCTATTACCCTTCAAAAGGTTATCGGAATCCTGTTGCTTGTTGCCGGGGCGTACCTGGTAAACAAAAGTAAAGCGACTACCTGAATTGTATCGCCTTTATAGGCCTGATTGTTTTTACCAGTATGGTGGGAATTATCAACGATATAAAACAAACTGCCAGGGTAGCCAGGCAAACCAGGCCCACCTGCCACCAAATAACTTTAACCGGCGCTACCGCTACATAGTAAGCCGCTTCATCCAGTTTGATGAACCCGGTGTATTGTTGCAGCAAGCAAATGCCAGTGCCTAAAACAAACCCTATTAAAATGCCTGCGCCGGCAATAAAGGTTGAGTTGTACAGGAATATTTGCTGAATAGTAGCATCCCTGCTGCCAATAGCTTTTAGTACGCCAACCATACGCGTACGTTCCAGTACCAGTATCAGCAGGCATGTAATAAGGTTTATTATGGCTACAACAGTCATAATAATAAATATTACCAGCTCATTAGTATCCTGTATATTAAGCCAGTCAAAAATATAAGGGTATACTTCTTTAATCGTTCTGCTAACCCATGCTTCAGGTAGCGCATAGTGAATTACATTGTCAATAGAATCCATGTTTTTGTAGTTATTCAAAAACACTTCATAACCTCCAATTTCATCCTTGTTCCAGTTGTTTACTTTACGCAGCAGTCGTATGTCCCCTATAGCGAAACGCTGGTCAAATTCATCAATGCCTGTTTTATATATGCCGCATACCCGCAGTTTTCGCCTTGTTGTATTTTGATTTTCCACCGAAATAAAATAAATATTAATGGTATCGCCAAGGTTTATCTGCAGCTTGGCTGCCAGCGGTTGTGAAATAACAATCTGGCTGCTGTAATTGCTGTCGTTAAAATTCAGCCACTGGCCTGAAAGAAGGAAGGGGTTCAGGTTGTCAAAATCATAGTTGCTGTCAACACCCTTAAACAATATTCCTTCAATTTCTTTGTTTTTCTCAAGTATTGCACTTTTTGTGGTAAAGGCCTGTATCTCCTTTACCCCGGGTATGCTTTTTACTATCCGTACCACAGTATCATTCTCCTGCAGGGGCGTTTCTTCGGCAACAATTGCTTTGTCTTCCTGGTATTCCTGTATTCTTAAATGCCCCCAAAAACTAAATACTTTTTTACCAACTGCTTCCTGGAACCCCGATACAAAACTTATAGTGATGATCATAGCGGCTACACTTAATGCAGTTGCCGCTGTTGCCAGCCTTATGATAAAACGGGAAAATGATTTCTGATTATTAAATGCTATACGCCGGGCTATAAAAGATGCTACATTCACTTTGTAAAACTAAGGTTTTCTTTTGGTGGTTTATCATGGCGCCACGTGCGATAAAATGATGCCTGTTGCAACCGCTGCGTTTAACGACTCCGCACTACCTTTACCGGGTATGGTTAAAGCTTGCTGAACAAAAGGCAGCACTTCGGGCCTTATGCCTTTACTTTCATTGCCAATAACCAATACGCCCTCCTTTATTTTGGTTGTGGTGAATACGTTGTCGCCATTTAGCAGGGCGCCAAATACTTTTACCGGGCAACCGGCCAGCCATTTGCCGAGATTTTTATACCAAACATTAACCCGCAACAGGCTGCCCATGGAGGCTTGAACGACTTTTGGGTTATATTTATCTGCACTGTCTTCGCTGGCAATTACCTGGTAAATGCCAAACCAGTCGGCAATGCGTATAATGGTACCCAGGTTGCCGGGGTCTTGTATGCCATCTAATACAAGCGTTAAATTGTTTTTCAACCCTGTTTCCCTAGGCAACAGGGGTTGACCGGCTATCGCCAATACCTGGTTGGGCGTTTGCAGGTTGCTTATTTTTGCAAGTTCACCGGCTGTAATTATTGATAAATTGTTAAAGTTATTGCACTGCTGCACCCATGCTTCCACCGCGTATATTTTTTTTATGGCAGTACCTGCCTGCAACAGTTCGTTCACGAGTTTTGGTCCTTCGGCAACAAATACCTTTTCTTGATCCCTTGTTTTTTTATGGAGCAAACTTTGGATATATTTGACATCATTCTTACTAATCATATTCATGCTTATTAGCTGCAAACGACTATATTATTTTGGCTGCCTTATTTTAATAACCTGTTCCTTTTTTTCCTGTTCGGTTGAAAAAAGCACTTTAGTAAAAAATTACCCTGTTGACACGCCTTTTGTTTTTAACAACAACATCGTCGTCAAAGGTAATTTAACCAGGGATGAAAAAAAGCGGTTGTCTGCCGACCTGGTAAATTATTGGGATGACAGCCTTTTTGCAGCCCGCTCAAGCCAATATGGCCTTTCTTTTAAAAGTAATACACCTTTTTTTTTCACATCAAAACTAATTAACCCACCCATTTACGATAGTACCAACCGCATACGCACAGCGTCGTTTATGAACGGCTACCTAAAATCGCAGGGCTATTATTATTCTTTTATAAAAGATTCAGTCGCACGTTCATATTATGAAGGGCAACGGCGCGTGTCTATAACAGATACAGTATATACAGGCAAGCAGATGATAATTGACACCGAAAAGTTTGCCATGGCCACACCGCGGCTGCAGTTTCTTGCCGATTCAAGCAAAAAGGCCAGCCTTATTCAACCGCGCAAAAGCCCATTTGGAAAAAACCTGGTAGGCACTGAACTGGACAGGCTGGTTGCGTTGTACAGGCAAAAGGGCTTTTTCCTGTTGACAAGAGACAACCTGATTGCCGAAGCGGATACACTTGACCAGGCATTGCTTACCTTTTCCGCAGATCCGTTTGAACAGGCGCAAAAAATATCTGAGGCAATTGAACGTAAAAAACAAAACCCCACAACTGTAATAACGGTAATGCAGCGGGAAAACAACGACACTACATTTCAATTGTTACCTGATTCTGCTTATTTCAGGCCTTATTATGTGGGCAATATTTATTATTATCCCGAAGCAGATGTACGTTTAATTGCTGATTCAGTAATGCAGGATACAGCATCAATAAAAAGATTGCGAAGCAACGCCTTTACCATGTATTACCAAAAGGGGCTATTTAAGCTAAAGACCCTAACCAAGATAACGCAAATACATTCGGGGCGCCTGTATAATGAAAACGCCTTTAACCGGACTATGACTAACTTTAACCAGTTACCTGCCTGGAGCCAGGTTGATTACCGGACCGTGTTGCGGAACGACTCCGTTGATTTTTACTTTTTTTTGTCGCCCGCCAGGCCCCAGAATATTACTTTTTCGGTTGAAGGAAGCCGAAATACCGGTGACTTTTTAAGCACGGGAACGCTTATTGGTACGGCCTTTAATATTGGCTATACAAACCGTAACTTTCTTTTTAAACGGGCACACCAGTTTAACGCTACCTTTAGTAACGGGGTTGAATTTACCCTTGACAAGAACTACCCCTTTTTGCAAACTTTTTTATCGTCTTTAAATCTTGCTTATAGTATTCCCAACGTAAAACTTAGCAAAAATAAAAATGTAACGGGAACGCTGAAATTTGACGCCACCCCCAATTATTCAGAGCGCAATAATTTCTTCCGTATACGTTCACTCGTTACAGGGGCCGGGCTCGAATGGAAAAGGAGAAATACTGTCTGGCAGGTCAGGTTTCCTAATATAGAACTTTATTCCCTCGACACACTTCCTTTGCTAATTGAGGCGTTTAAGGAAAATCCCTTTCTGCGGTCATCATTTAACACAGGTTCTGTTGTAAGTTTGCAGGGAGCGGTAAGCAGAACTTTACCAGGTACTAAGAATATAAACAATACCTTTTATTTTCGCGGAGCGGCCGAATGGGCGCCCTTTGGCTTTATTTCAAAAAACCTTTACCAATTTGCAAAAATTGAAGGCGAAATAAGAAAGCAATGGCAGGCTGGAAAAACCAGTACCTGGGCAACGCGTTTTTTTGCAGGCGTTGGCTTGAATTATAGTAACAATTCGTCCTTCGGTACTACAATGCCCTTTTTTAAACAATTTATTGCCGGCGGCCCTAACAGCATGCGGGCATGGGCATTAAGGCAGTTAGGCCTCGGTTCTTCTATCGCCAGTGACACTTCTACCTTCAGGGAAAGGTATGGCGATATGCAACTGGAAGGCAATATTGAATTCAGGTTTAATGTTATGACTGTAGGCAGCGTTAAAGTAGGCAGCGCGTTGTTTGCTGATGTTGGCAATATTTGGAACGTAAAAAGAAACCCTGCTTTGCCCGGCGCTGAATTTGATATAAGCCGTTTTGGAAAAGACATTGCCATTGGCATGGGCACCGGTTTACGGCTTGACTTTAATTATTTTTTGATACGGCTTGACTTTGCTTTAAAGTTAAAAGACCCGGCCAGGGCAATAAACAGCGGCTGGCTTAATTTTAGAGATTTTACCTGGCAGGATAAGGAATATGGCGTGGGGATAAACAACTATGCACTCCAGTTGGGCATAGGCCTGCCCTTCTAAAAAATAACAAGGGCAAGCTGCCTTTCTCTGCAGGCGCTGCTCAGGATAATGCTTCCTTAACCTTATGGTTAATTTTCCGTAAGTGCTTTTCGCCCGTTTTATCAGCATGTTTTGCTGCCTGCAACGGATTGCCCTTTACCCTGCGGTTACGGATAAACATTGTTAGCCCTACGGCTGCCAGTACAATTGACGCGGAAATAATTATTTTTTGCATTGCTTGTATTTTAAAAGAATAATAATACGGTGTTATGGGGTAATAATGCTGTTAATTAGTGCTGCATTATTTTTTTGAAGCTGCTTTTTTAGGTACTTTTTCCCCTTCTTTTCTTGCTTCTGATAAACCTATGGCGATGGCCTGTTTGCGGCTGGTAACTTTTTTGCCGCTTTTGCCACTTTTAAGCGTGCCTTCTTTCTTTTCCTCCATCACCTTTTTTACTTTGGCTTGTGCGCCTTTTGAATATTTTGTCATGGCATTTTTATTTAATGAATTATGTTATACTGTAGTGCAATCAAAACCTTTGCCATATTAACCCGGCGATTTTGCCAGCTTGAATTTTGGTTGTTTTGGGGCACTATAAAGCCGGTGGCGGCAAGACTTGCAGTGCGAACAACAAGGAAACGTTGAATATTTTTCGCAGTTATGTGAAGTGGTTCGCTAAAGCAACAGAGGGCATACTTTACGGCTGCATTTTACGCCAGATTTTTTCGCGGTTTTCGGCCTGCCGGTATTTTGGGTAGATGGTGGAAAACCGAAGTGTTTCCTTTGAACCAAGCGCCAAAAAGCCAAGGGTTTCAAGGCTTTCATCAAATAATTCAAGCGCCCGGTTTTGAAGGGTCTTGTCAAAATATATCAAAACGTTCCTGCATACTATTAGCTGAAATTCGTTGAACGAACGGTCTGAAACAAGGTTATGCGTGGATATTATCATCCGGCTGCTTAGTAATTCGTCAAATTTTGCCCATTCATATTTGGCGGTGTAATACTTTGACAACGCTTCACCGCCCCCGCTTAAATTATAATTTTCGGAATATTGTTTTATCAGCCCTATTGGGAAAATACCCCGGCGGATTTTTTCAAGCACCCCAGGGTTGATGTCTGTGGCGTACAAGAGTGATTTGTGTAAAAGGTTTGCCTCTTTAAGCAGTATTGCCATTGAATATACCTCTTCGCCTGTAGCGCAGCCGGCATGCCATATACGTATAACAGGGCGGGAAGCGAGCACCGGTAAAATGTCTGTGCGTAAAGTTTTGTAAAAACCAGGGTCCCGAAACATTTCTGTAACCGTAACAGTTACCTGTTCAACAAAACGAAGCAAATAATTTTCATCATTACGAAGCTTGTATCGGAATTCAGCAAAACTGGGAAACTTATCTTTTGTGTACAAACTTTCTATACGCCGCTTTAACGATGCCCGGGAATAATTGGTGAAATCATAGCCATGTACCTCCAATAAATCTGCCAGGAGAATATCTATTTCCTTATCACTTATACTTACTGCATGTTCCATTAGTCCGTATATTGAGACAGCAATTTTAAAAGTTCGTCAACATCCACCGGCTTAGAAATATAGGCATCGGCTCCGGCTTGCAAGGTCTTTTCCTTATCGCCCACCATGGCCTGTGCCGTAACAGCAATAACGGGTATTTTAGCAAGCTTGTTGTTGCTGCGAATAATGTTCACCGTTTCGTAGCCGTCCATCTCCGGCATCATAATATCCAGCAATACAACACTTATTGATTCATTTTGTTCTAATAATTTCAAACCTTCCATAGCTGTAAGCGCGGATACACAATTAAAGCCACGGGCTTTTAATACAGCAGACAACGCGAAAATGTTTCTTGCATCGTCATCAATTATCAATAAAGTTTTGGTGGAAGTATTCATAATATATAAGGGCGTATTGGTTAGTTAACGCTTTTTTCATACAGCCATACTCTTAACAATGAAAGAAGCTGGTCAATATCAATGGGCTTTGTAATATAATCAGATGCGCCGGCGTTAAGGCATTTTTCCCTGTCACCCGTCATTGCTTTAGCAGTTACCGCAATTATCGGTATATTCTTTAATGATGGAATGCGTTTAATTTTTGCCGTTGTTTCATAACCATCCATCTCCGGCATCATCATATCCATTAAAATAACATCCACTTTAGGGTTTTCCTTTAATTGGTTTAATGCGTCTTTGCCATCAACCGCCGTCAATACATTCATCTCGTATTTTTCGAGCGATTTTGTGAGAGAAAATATATTACGTATGTCGTCATCGGCAATGAGCACCGTTTTGTTTTTCAATACCTCGCCAAGTGCGCCCAGCTTTTTATGTGGCGCTTTTACAGCCGTTTTTTTATTATTTTCTTCCACCAGGTGCAGGAAGATAGATACTTCGTCAAGAATGCGCTGGTAGGAGTGGGCTGTTTTTACTACTATAGAATCTGCATACTGTTTTATACGCATCTCTTCCGCCTGCGACAGGCTTTTGCCGGTGAAAATTATGATGGGTAAGTTTTCCAGTCCTTGCTTCTTTTTAACTGCATCAAGCGTTTCGTATGATTTTTGACCTGGTATCCCCATATCTAATATTACGCAGTCAACCTCATCTTTTTGCAGCGCCTCAATGCCGCCTTCAACAGATTCCTTTACTTCTGTATTTACCTGGTAGGTTTCCAAAAAATAGGCTAATGCTTTTGCATGTTTGGGGTTTTCTTCCACAATCAATACTTTTTTCGCTTTTTTCTCCAGTACATATTCTATCTTTTCAAACACCTGTTTCATTTGCTCAAAAGCCATGGGCTTGTTGATAAAATCAACTGCACCTTTCATCAGGCTTTCTTTGCGCATTTCATGGGCTGACATAATATGTACCGGTATATGCCTTGTTTGTACATTATTTTTCAACTCGTCCATTACTTCCCACCCGCTTTTAACCGGCAACTGCAAATCAAGCAAAATACCAACCGGGTTAAATTTCCTGGCCAGTTCAATACCTTCATCGCCACGTACTGATACAATACCCCTGTAGCCCCGCGTATGGGCAAATTCAAGCAGCGACTTTGCAAAGTTGGTGTCATCTTCAATAATCAAAATCGTTTTATCATTCACCGTAATATCATTCCTGTCGTCAGGTATATTCTCCGGTATTAACGTGGTTATATAAGTATCTGCTGGTGCGGTTGCCTGTTCCTCATCTTCCCTGGTATTTATGAAAGCCTCCAGTACACTTTCTGCTGCCGGCACAGTTGACGCGGCTTGCCTTGAAACCGGTATGGTAAGTATAAACTCACTGCCTTTACCTTCTGTACTGTTTAACTCTATTTCACCTTTAAGCAATTTTGCCAACTGCCTGCTGATTGAGAGACCAAGCCCTGTGCCTCCATATCGCCTCCGGGTTGATCCATCGGCCTGCTGGAAAGCTTCAAATATTAATTTTTGCTTGTCGAATGGTATGCCTATCCCGGTATCTTTTACTGTAACCGTGATGAAATCGGGTCTGCCGGGCGTAGTGGCAATGTTCAGGGAAACAAATCCTCTTGAAGTAAATTTTAAAGCATTTGACAGCAGGTTGCGTATTATCTGCTCCAGCCTCATTTTATCTGATTCAATGTAAGCAGGCACATCATCTTCGATATGAATATTAAACTCAATATTTTTCTCGCCGGCAACGGGCTTAAACAGCGTTTGTACATCGTTGCAGATTTCCTTTAACGAAACGTTACTGTAGTCAAGATCCATTTTGCCCGATTCAATCTTTGAAAGGTCAAGTATTTCATCAATAAGAGAAAGCAGCCCTTTACCGGAGCTTTGAATAACCCTTGCGTATTCAACCTGGTCTGTTGACAAATTCTGGTCATTATTTTCAGACAACAGGCGGGAGAGGAGCAGGATTGAATTAAGTGGCGTGCGCAGTTCGTGCGACATTTTTGCGAGGAACTCTGATTTGTATTTTGTGCTTAAGGCCAATTCTTCAGCCTTTGCCTGTATTTCAATATTGCGTTGCACTATAAGCTGGTTTTTCTCTTCCACCAGTCTTGTTCTTTCTTCCAACTCCTGGTTGGCCTGCAAAAGCTCTTCCTGCTGTACGCGCAATTCTTCATCTGAAGCCTGCAGTTTTTGTGTTTGCATTTCCAGCTCTGTATTAAGGCCTTCCAGTTCGCTGTGCTGTGCCTGTAATTCTTCTGCCTGCGATTGCGTTTCTTCAAGCAGTTCCTGCAGCTTTTTACGGCTTTGCGTGCTGGTTATTGCAACACCTATATTGTGAGTGACTGTTTTAAGAAAATCAATCTCCCTTTCGGTAAACGGCTTTAAGCTTCCTAACTCAACTACACCCTTTACAAAGCGGCCATCAAAAAAAGGCAGTATTAATAATTCAACCGGTTTAATTTCACCCGCGGCATAGCTTATATGAATATTGTCAGCCGGTATATCTTTTAATATAATCTCCTTACCGGAGGCTGCAGCCTGGCCAACAAGCCCTTCGCCCACATTTATATATTTTCGCTTTTCAATACCTGTTGCAGCAAACCCGCTATATAGCTTTAGCACGCCGCCGTCCTCTTTCACATAAAGTGTGCCCACACTGCTGCCGGTGTAAGTTGCAAGGAATTCGATAATATCAAAACAGATGGTGTCAATGTCTTTTTCTCCAATCATTATATCGTTTAAACCTGCAATGCCAGCTTGTGTCCATTCCTTATCAGACAGTCGCCCAAAAGAATATTGCAACGAACTTGCCATTTTATTAACTGAGTAAGCAACGCCGCCCAGGCCATCCTGCCCCTCATCAACCGCCCGTACTGAGTAATCGCCGGAAGAAATCTTTTCGGCAATGTTTCGTATAAGGCTAATTCGCCTGTTTATATCGGCGTCCTTTACTTCCAGTTCTGCCCTCAATTTTTCTTTCTGGTTAAAGTCGCTTGTTACACGCAGGTAAAATACAATAGTAATAATTATAGAAAGAATAGCTGCAGAAATTACAATTACAGGTGTATAGGACGCGTACGTATTCAGTTGTGCTGTTCTTGTAATCAACAGTTTTTTCTCGCGGCTCTCCATTACATTTACAATGCCCCGAACTGAATCCATATATATTTTGCCGGTGTCAAGCAAAAGGGTATCTATCACATTTTTTTCCTGCTTATGGTTAACTGACCTCTGCAACACAGTCATGCGTCTTGTAATAATGTTTTTCAGGTCGGCGCAACTTTTAGTTTGCTCTATGTTATCTATGGTGAGATTACGAACACTGTCCAGCGCGAACATTGCCGCACTTTTTGCGCCTATATATGGCTGCAGGTAATCACTCTTGCCGGTAAGCAGGTAGCCACGCTGGCCTGTTTCTGCATCCTTTAAATGTGAAATAACATTTTCCAGCTCGATAATTACTTTGCTGGTATGATCAACCAGGCCTGAGCTTTCTATAAGCCCTGTAATGCTCTTATACGAAACAATTGAACTAATGATAAGCAGCAGTAACGATAAGCCAAAGCCAAGCATCAGATTTCGTTTAAGAGTAGTCTTCATCTGTCAAATTATTTGGTTGAAAATAACTTTGATTTTTTACTGTTAGTTTTTGCAAAAGGGCAATGTTATAATAAATGAAGCACCGTTGTTTTCACTGCTTTTGGCTGTGATAGTGCCATTATGTTTTTCAATAATCTTTTTAACTATTGCCAGCCCAATACCAGTTCCTTCATATTCACCTTTACCATGTAATCTCTGGAACATGTTGAATATTTTATTTATGTAGGCTTCGTCAAAGCCAATACCGTTATCTGATATGGTTATCCTGCAGTATTTTTTCTCCTGCCCGTTTTTGCCGGCAACAGATATTTCTTCGCTGTTTATGGTAATTTCAGCAGGTACGCTCGTTTTTGCATACTTCAATGCGTTGTTAATTATGTTTTGAAATATTTGTACGGCTTCAATTTTTACAATTTCAAGGTCTGGCAACTTACCAACATTTATTTTGGCATTTTTTTCTTTAATCAGCAATTCAAAGTCAACCAGCACTTCTTCCACCACTTTATTAAGGTTTACCATTGTTGACTTTTGCGTGTTTGAAAGTTCAGTATAGTTAAGTAAATCCTGAATGAGTTTCATCATCCTTTCAGACGAAAGGATTACCTTATCCAGGTAGGAAGTAACTTTATCATCTGTTATGCCAAATTTTTCTTTAATAATAAGGCTGAAAACTTTTATTTTTCTTACAGGCTCCTGTAAGTCGTGCGACGCTATCCAGGCAAATTGTCTTAGTTCATTATTTGCAGTTTCAAGTTCTTTATTTGATTGCTGCAGTTCAAGCGTTCGTTCATCTACCCTTCTTTCCAGTTCCCGCTCAATTTTTTTCCTTTCTTCTATTTCCTCTTTCAAAGACTTTTGAATGCGGTTAAGTTCCTGTGTTTGTTCAAACAGCCTGCAAAGGGTGTGTACTTTTAATAAAAGAATATCGGGGTCAAAAGGTTTTACCAGGTAGTCAATGCCGCCGGAAGTATACCCCTTGGTAATAAATCTTTTTTCAGTGTTGACAGCCGAGAGAAAAATAATGGGTGTTTCCCGCGTTTTTTTGTTACCTGATATGGCTTCGGCTACTTCAAAACCGTCCATATCGGGCATCTGCACATCAAGTATTATAAGTGCGTAGGTATTTTTAAGCACCTTTTTTAAAGCCTCCTCACCTGACAGTGCAGTATCAACTTCAAACTTATTTATTTCAAGAAGGGTTTTTAGGGAAAAGATATTTTCTTGTTTATCATCTACAATTAATATCATTTTTATACGGTTATCTTACGGTGTTCAATATTTATCGGCGTTCAGTCAACCAGAATTTAAAATATGTGCAATTATTACACCACTAATATTTTCTTGGCTCTCCAAAAAAATATTAGTGTAAGGTAAAAATAATCAGCCAGTTATGATATTTAAATTGCTGTTGTTCTTTTATCGAAATAAATTTAAGTATACAACTGAGTATTTTTTTACCCAATTTTTTTGATCTTCATTAAGAAGCATAAGAACTTGTAAACAAATTGTTTATATACTGAACAAGAGAATTTGATAAATGAAATGTATGTTTTGATATTATAAATAATGCCGGTAAGGCAAGTACCTAATCAAATAAAAACGTACCTTTCCGATGCGATAGTATTGTTGCAACATTTTTCTGTACGAAGCCAAAAAATATTAATGCATGCAAAACTCACTGTTAATCTTTATCCTCATTGACGCTGCCCTATTGATTGCGCTTATTGTTTTTAAAACAATACTTTTATATAAAGCAAGCCACAGGAGAAAAATTGGAAAATGGTTTTTTTTTAGTAAGTACGACATTATTAATTCATCAACAGATTATTCCAGGCAGTTGAAAAAAAGGCAAAATTTATTGTCTGTTTTATTGGTTGTATATTTTGTATTAAGTGCTGTTGCTGGCTTTTATATTAAGATGGCTACCGCTTAACTGTGTAGCTTGCTGCCCAGGGTTATTAGCTGTACATTTCCTCGCGTAGTTGTTTCACCCTTGCATCGTCCATATATTCGTCAAATGTCATCAAGCGGTCTATAATTCCTTTTGGTGTTAGTTCAATTATCCTGTTGGCAACAGTTTGCATAAAGGTGTGGTCATGTGATGTAATGAGTACTATGCCCGGGAAAATATTACAGCCCTCGTTAAAGCTTTGTATGCTTTCCAGGTCAAGGTGGTTGGTTGGCTGGTCAAGCACAATAACATTAGGGTTTTGCAGCATCATGCGGCTTATCATACAACGCACTTTTTCGCCACCGCTTAATACGTTTGTTTTTTTCATAATGTCATCACCGCTAAAAAGCATCTTGCCTAAAAAGCCCCTTAAAAAGGGTTCATCAGCATCGGTAACATTGGCAGGAACAAACTGGCGCAACCAATCAAGCAGTGAAAGGCTGTCCGTAAAAAAATCATTATTCTCAACAGGCAAATATGCTTTGGTAATAGTAGTACCCCATTCAAACTTACCGGTATCAGCATTTGCATTACCATTAATAATTTCAAAAAAATTGGTAACCGCAAGGGCATCTTTGCTTAAAAAAGCAATCTTTTCTCCCTTATTAACACTGAAGGTTACTTTATTAAATAACGGGCGGCCATCAACACTCTTGCTTAAATTTTCAACATTCAGTATTTGATTACCCACTTCGCGCTGGGGTTGAAATATAATACCGGGATATTTTCTGTTGGATGGTTGTATTTCTTCAATTGTCAGCTTTTCAAGGGCTTTTTTACGGGATGTAGCCTGTTTGCTCTTGGATGCGTTTGCTGAGAAGCGCGCAATAAAGTCAAGCAAAGCCTGGCGCTTTTCTTCAACCTTTTTATTCTTGTCATTTATTTGCCGGCTCATTAACTGGGATGATTCATACCAAAAAGTATAGTTGCCGGTAAATATTTTAATTTTTTGCCTGTCAACATCAGCAACGTGGGTGCAAACAGCGTCAAGAAAGTGACGGTCATGGCTCACTACCAAAACAATGTTTTCATAATCTGCTAAAAAATTTTCCAGCCAGCTTATGGTTTCAATATCAAGGCCGTTGGTAGGTTCGTCAAGCAATAAAATATCAGGATTGCCAAACAAGGCCTGCGCCAGCAATACCCGCACTTTAAGATTGGACGGTATGTCTTTCATCAGGCTTTGGTGATACGTTTCAGTTACACCAAGGCTGCTAAGCAGGCTGCCTGCGTCACTTTCAGCTTCATACCCGCCCATTTCACCAAATTCTGCCTCAAGTTCACCGGCGCGCATACCATCTTCTTCAGTAAAATCGGCTTTGGCATAAATAGCCTCGCGTTCGTGCATTATTTGCCATAATTTTTTATGGCCCATTAAAACAGTGTTAAGCACAGTATCTTCATCAAACTCAAACTGGTTTTGTTTAAGCACAGCCATTCGTTCGCCCGGTGTAATTTCAACAGAACCTTTGTTGGGTTCAATTTCGCCGCTTAATATTTTTAAAAAGGTTGATTTACCCGCACCGTTGGCGCCAATAACGCCATAGCAGTTACCTTTTACAAAGCTTAAATTAACCTCGTCAAACAAAACCCGTTTTCCGTAAGCCAAAGTAATATTCCTGGCACTTATCATTGTTTCAATTTATTTAAAATGCCGCAAAAGTAACATTTACGTGTGGTATTTTTTAATCAACATTTTAATATATACAACATAATTTTTTTTTTATTAAATTTAGAAATTGCAGATAATGATATTAATTTCGTGCAAAGATTGTGGCCCTATATGAGCATCTCAGAAAAACTCTCGTCTATGAAGTCAGAAAAAGCCGCTGCTAACTTAAAAGCGGGGCAAGCGTTTCTTGAAGAAAATAAAAAACGGGAAGGAGTAACGGAATTGCCCAGCGGGCTTCAATATGAGATATTAATTGAAGGAAAAGGGGCGAAGCCAAAAATTTTTAATGATGTTACCTGCCACTACCACGGTATGCTTATTGACGGAACTGTTTTTGACAGTTCTGTAAACCGGGGCCTGCCTGCTACCTTCCCGCTTACGATGGTGATAAAAGGGTGGACCGAAGGACTGCAGCTTATGCCAGTTGGTGCTAAATGGCGGTTTTTTATTCCCCCGCACCTGGGATATGGAGACCGGTATATAAGCGCACAAATTACGCCTAACAGCACCTTGATTTTTGATGTTGAACTGCTAAGTTTTACGTAGGACCCAATTTTCCCTGTGCAGGTTGTTGGCTGCACATATAGCACTATTCACTTAACTCCAGCCATCTCATTTCCTTTTGTTCAAGTTCGCTGTTAATTACACTGATGCGGTTTGTTATGTTTGACAATTCGTCAAAGCTAACATTGCTGCTCATTTTTTCCGTTAATTCCTTTTTTTCGTTTTCAAGCAACGGAATCTCTGCCTCTAACTGGTCAAATTCTCTTTTCTCTTTATAAGATAATTTTCTTTTTACCGGCGCTGTTTCTAACTTTGCCGGTGTAACATCGCGCTCAATTTCTTTAACGGGTAATTCAACCTGTTTCTTTTTTTCTTCCTCTTTAAGCCACAGCCTGTAATGCGTGTAGTTGCCGGGAAAATCGCGCACAATGCCATCTCCTTCAAATACAAACAAATGATCAACCAGCCTGTCCATAAAATAACGGTCGTGCGATACTATAAGTACACAGCCCTGGTACTCGCTTAAAAAATTCTCCAATACTGCAAGGGTAGGCAAATCAAGGTCGTTGGTAGGTTCATCAAGTATAAGAAAGTTGGGATTTGTAAAAAGAACGGTAAGAAGCTGCAGGCGTTTTTTTTCACCCCCGCTTAAAGAAGCCAGGTAAGTGTACTGTTTTTCGGGCGGGAAAAGAAATAGCTCCAAAAACTGCGCGGCGCTTAAGCTGCCGCCCTTTGCCAGCGGAAAACTTTCTGCAAAAGTTTTTACATATTCTATCACCCGTATATTGTCCTTTATCTCCAGCCCCTTTTGAGAGAAGTTGCCGAAAACAACCGTATCGCCAATATTAATCTTACCGCTGTCGGCTTGCTCAAGGTGTTGAATAATGTTAAGGAAAGTGGTTTTACCCACGCCATTTTTGCCAATAATACCGGCTCTTTCTCCTTTGCTGAAAGTATGGTCAAACCCGCGCAATATTTTTTTTGAACCATAGTTTTTATACACTTTTTTCATCTCAATTATTTTTCCGCCAAGCCTGCTCATTTTTACCTGTAACTGCAACTGGGCATCTTCAATTTTTTGTTTTGCCCTTGCTTCAACTTCATAAAAATTATCCTGCCTGCTTTTGCTTTTCGTAGTGCGTGCTTTTGGCTGTTTTCGCATCCACTCAAGTTCTTTGCGGTATTCGTTGCGTGCTTTATCAATACTTGCATGTTCACTCTCAAGCCGCGCTGCCTTTTTCTCAATATAATTTTCGTAATTGCCCCTGTATACGTACATATTGCTTCGTTCCAGTTCCCAAATCTCTTCGCATACGGCATCCAAAAAATAACGGTCGTGGGTTACCAGCAGCAATGTTACATTCTCCTGGGTAAGATAATGTTCCAGCCATTCAATCATCTCAACATCAAGGTGGTTGGTTGGTTCATCCATCATCAGCAGCGTGTGTTTATGTTCAAACCCAATATCAATAAGGGTTTTGGCTAACGCAACACGCTTTCTCTGTCCGCCGCTCAGCTTGCTTATTTTATCGGAAAGATGGTGAATGTTAAGTTTGCCGAGTATTTGCTGCACTTTGTTTTCAAAATCCCAGGCGTTGAATTCATCCATTTTAATAATAGCTTCAGACATCGCATCTGCGTCTTCGCTGTCAACCGCCAGTTCATAATCTCTTATTACATTTATAACAGGGTGGGAGATGTGAAAAATGTTCTCCAGTATGGTTTTATCCTCGTCAAATTTAGGGTCCTGTTCAAAAAGCGCTATAGTTACATCCTTATGCAGCCACAGTTTACCTTCATCTGCAGTTTCAGCGCCTGCTAAAATTCGTAAAAGCGTACTCTTACCCACGCCATTGCGGGCTACCAGCGCAATTTTGTCTCCTTCGTTTATGTGGAACGTAATATTGTTAAAAAGGGCTGTAACACCGTAACTTTTTGTTAATGCTTCTGCTGTAACGTAATGCATAGAGTGCAAAGATATGATTGCAGGCAACTAGTTTGCCCGCGCAGGTATATACTTTGCTAAAACTTGCTGTAATGCAGCAGCAGCAAGCCATGCAAAGAAAACATATTATAAATGCGCCTGAATTTTTCGTTCAAAAACAGCTTTTGGCGCAGCGCCCACCTGTTTATCAACCACTTTACCATCTTTAATATACAATATAACCGGTATGGCTGTAATGCCATACGTTATGCTAATGTTTGGGTTATGGTCAACATTTATTTTGCCTACATTTATTTTGCCGCTGTATTGTGTTGACAGTTCTTCAATAATCGGCGCTATTGCCCTGCAAGGCGGGCACCATTCAGCCCAAAAATCAACAACGGTTAATTTATCGCTGTCTAAAACAACAGTTTGAAAGTTAGCATCTGTAAATTCTAAAGCCATAAGTATATTTTTTAAAGTGGTAAGTTTTAAACGGAAAATAAAATTAACCGGGGTAATGTAATTACGTTAATTTACTTATTAACCAATGTTATTATTTACTTAAACGCAATAAAAAAGCCCATGCAATTTGCAGGGGCTTTTAAGGTATTTACCGCGCTGTTAAATATGCGCCTGTATCTTTTTTTCAAGAATAACCCTCGGGGCCGCACCAATTTGCTTGTCAACCACTTTACCGCCCTTAATAAACAATATTGCGGGAATTGATGTTATTCCGTAATTAACACTAACATTAGGGTTATGGTCAACATTAAGCTTGCCAATGTTTACCTTACCATTGTATTCTTTAGATAACTCTTCAATAACCGGCCCGATAGCGCGGCATGGGCCACACCATTCTGCCCAAAAGTCAACCACAGTCAATTTATCACTTTCCAAAACAGACGTTTGAAAGTTAGCATCCGTAAATTCTAAAGCCATAGTTTTATGTTTAAGTTTTTAAAAATATATGTAGAAACATCAAAATTACATCCAAATTTAAGAATATCCTATTTTGACTTATCCACTTATGTTACTATAGACGGAGAAAGATGTATAACCTGACAAGGCGGCAGAATGACGGCCAAAATGAAGCTTTGTGATAGTGAAATCAAATTCGCCGGGCGCCAAAGCCTGTTGTAATGGCTTAGCTGGCAGTAATTAACGCCACGGCTTTGCCGGTTAAACGTAAGTATTTGATTTTTAATAAATTGATAGCCTAAAAATCAGGAAAGAAGGCTTTGGCGGGCCAGGAACTCTAATTTTTTATTAGCGTCAATCAGCTTGTCAGTCAGTTCAATATTTTCCTTACGCAGGTGATAAACTTCGTAGGCCTTTTCAATAAAAATTTTAACGTCGTTTTCGTTCCATGGCTTGGTCAGGTACTTATATACCTGCCCGCGGTTGATGGCATCAATAACGGCATTAATATCAGTGTACCCGGTTATAAGTATCCTGATGGGGTCAGGATGCGCTTCCAGTATGGATTCAAAAAACTCTATACCGGTCATTTTAGGCATCCGCTGGTCACTCAGGATAATTTGAATTGGGTTGGTATCTAAAATTTTCCTACCTTCTTCGGCGCTTTCGGCTGTAAAAACATTGTATGTGCGCCTGAAGGTAGCCTTAAAGGCTGTAAGATTGTGGGGCTCGTCGTCTATGTATAAAATGTTAATCATTGGGAAGATAATATTGGATTTACTGCAAGGTAAATCAACAATAGTAAAAAAGCACAAAAATATAAAAAAATTGCATGCTGTTAAGCATTAACGTGCTTTATTTGCGTAATGATATTAAAACCTATTTTTTAGTCAATACCTATGCAAGATCATGGAAACCGAAATTGTAATAAGAGCATTTAGAGCTACAGACGATCCGGAAACCTGTAGAAAATTTATTGAAGGCCATAAAAAGGTGCTGGAAAACCATGGTATTCATAAAGTTACCTCTTCAACTGACGAATGGATGTATAATAAAGCCGTTTTTGTAGTTGTTGTGGAATCTCTTAACGGCGAAAAATTGTTTGGGGGGGCACGCGTTCATGCCGCAGATGGTAAAATACCTTTGCCTATTGAGCAGGCAACCTGGAACATGGACCCCAAAATAAAGGAGTATGTACGCGAATTCTCAAAAAATGGTACCGGGGAATTGTGCGGACTGTGGAATTCCATAGAAGTTGCCGGTATGGGAATAGGAAGCCTGTTCCCTTCGCGCGTATCTGTGGTTATTGCAGAACAGATAGGACTAGATACCATGTTTTCATTGTGCTCACCGGTAACAGTAAGGTTTAACCAATGGATAGGCAGCGAGGTTTTTACCCAGGTAGGTAACAATGGTACTTTTTATTACCCCAAGTTAGACCTTATAGCAACTGCTGTTTTTTTGGATGATGCCATTAAACTTTCTAAAGCGCACCCGCGTGAAAGAGAAAAAATGTTTTTTCTGCGGAAAAACCCAGAGTGTGTTTTAATGGAAAAAGCGCCCTTTAAAAGCATTGAGGTTAGTGTACACTATAAACTTATTATCGCATCCGCCGACAAAAATGAATTTAAAATAAAGCCAAATGCTTAATTTAGGCATTTACTAACCTTAGCTACATTCTAACTGCGATGAAATATATTCTGGCAATTGTCTTGTTTTTTCCTTTTTGCGTGGCTGCACAGGATACTGTGGAAGTTAAAAATGATATGTTGGGTGTACCGGCCAATACGCTTGTTGAAATATATGTTGATTCAGCAAATACCTATACAAACCAGTCGTTACAGGATATAACTAAAATTGCATTTAAAAAAGGCACAAAAAAAATTACCACGTATCTTGGTAACTACAATAACCTTTGGTTACGGTGTATTCTTAAAAATAAGGTTGCAGACAATAAGCTTTATTTTGACATTGATTATGCCAATATTTCTGACATTGAAATGTACCGGCAAAATAAAGACGGGCAGTTGGAACTGGTTGAGAAAACAGGCAATTCGCTGCCCTTTAAATCAAGAAAGAACAATTTTACAAACTTTGTTTTTGGGCTGGATATTCCATACGATTCCACGGGTATTTACTATTTTCATTTTACCAGCATACACCCCCTTCAACTGCCAATAAGCATACACGACCAGGAAACACTGGATAAGATATCACAAAAAGAGCTCCTGATAGTAGGCATTTATTCAGGCATTATAATCTCCATTTTACTGTATAACTTTTTCCTCTTCTTTTCTACCAAAGATGAGAGTTACTTTTTTTATGTACTTTACTTGTTTTCGCTGCTGCTTGCGTTACTTACCTTCTCAGGGTGGTCGTTCAAATTTTTGTGGCCTTCTCATCCGCAATTAAACAAATACGCGGTTATTGTTACATCAATGCTGCCGGGTGTTACAGCATTGGTGTTTGCTCTTTCATTTTTGCGAATTAAGCAATATTCCAGGTTGCTTGTAGTACTTTGTTACATACTTATTGTATTGTATTGCGCGCCACTTATAGTTGCGCCTTACACATTATCTTTATCGTATTCGCTGCTCACCATTGATGGTATTGCCGGCGGGCTGTTATTAATATTTGCATCCGGGTATATTTCATGGAAGGGTTATCGGCCTGCGTTATATTACTTTTTTGCATGGTTTGTATTTGCTGTAGGCAGGCAAATACTTTCACTCAGAAACCTGGATGTTCTTCCGTACAACAACTTTACTACCTATATTTTGTACATTGGCTCGGCAATTGAAGCTATCCTCTTATCTCTTGCCCTTGCCGACAGGATAAACATATACAAGAAGGAACGGGAAGAATCGCAGGCAGAAGCTTTAAGGGTATCAAAGGAAAACGAAAGGCTTGTTAGAGACCAGAATATTATACTGGAGAAAAATGTGGCTGAACGGACAGAAGAATTGATTAAGACCAACCACCAGTTGAATGATGCGCTGGTAAGCCTTAAAGATGCCCAGACACAACTGGTGGATGCTGAAAAGATGGCCTCGCTCGGTCAGCTAACAGCCGGTATAGCGCACGAAATTAATAACCCCATTAACTTTGTTAAGTCGAACATAAACCCGCTTAAACTGGATATTAAAGATATTTTTGAGGTGGTGCAGGAGTACAACAAACTGCATGCATTAAACGGCGACGCAGTAACATACAAAAAGCAGTTACAGCAAATTGACCAATTGCAACAACAGCTTGACCTTGAGTTTATAAAAAATGAAGTTGGCCACCTTATACAGGGCATTGAAGACGGCGCCGAACGTACCGCTGAAATTGTACGCGGCCTCAGAACATTTAGCCGCCTTGATGAAAGCGAGTTAAAGGTGGTTAATGTGCACGATGGAATTGAATCAACCATAGTGCTCATACGCAATAACATCCCGTTTGACGTACAGGTTATTAAGAACTTTAATGCCAACGGCGAAATAGAATGTTACCCCGGTAAGCTTAACCAGGTGTTTATGAACATTCTAACAAACGGGCTGCAGGCCATAGCCGCAAAAACTGAACGCCAGAACCCGGAAAGTATTACTATAACCACCCGCGATGTTGAGGGCGACAAAATAGAAATTACAATTAAAGACAGCGGTATAGGCATGAGCGATGAAGTTAAGCACCGCGTATTTGAACCCTTTTTTACAACAAAAGACGTGGGTGAGGGCACCGGCCTCGGAATGGCCATTGTTTTCAAAATAATTGAGAAGCACCATGGAAAAATAGCTATAAATTCAGCCCCGGGTAAGGGCGCCGAATTTATTTTAACTTTACCCCATACCCAACCAATAACTTAATTAACTTTATATATCCATGAGTAACCACGAAAAAAAGATTAGGGTACTGTACATTGACGATGAAAGGAACAACCTGCTGTCTTTTCAGGCAGCCTTTCGCAGAATGTACCAGGTTTTTACGGCGTCGTCTGCCGCAGAGGGTATGGGTATTTTGAATAAAGAAAGGGTGCATGTGATTATTGCAGACCAGCGCATGCCACAATCTACAGGCGTTGAATTTTTTCAAATAGTACGCACCTCGCATCCAGACCCGGTGCGTATTTTGTTAACCGGCTATACAGATGCTGAGGCTATTATAGATGCCATAAATAAAGGTGAAATATACCGGTATATTAAAAAGCCATGGGATGAGTTTGAACTGCAGAACGCTATACAAAACGCCTACGAAATATACACAACAAGGCTGCAGCTAAAGCATAAAATTTTTGAACTGGAAAAAACGAACGATGAATTAAACAGGTTTGTTTACAGTACCTCGCACGACTTAAGGTCGCCGCTGGCATCAGTAATGGGTATATTAAACCTGGCAAGGATGGAGGAGAGCGTAGTTGACCCGAACAATTACCTGGGTATGATTGAGACCTGTGTAAACAGGATGGATGTGTTTATTCAAAAAATAATAGAGTATTACAAGAGCATACGGGTGGAGGATGAAACCAACGAGATTGACTTTTTAAAGCTTATTGGCGAAAGCATCAGCATTTGCCGGATGCAAAACCCCAATATTGATTTTCACCTGACGGTTGACCAGCCCACGGCCTTTAAAAACGATTCTTTCAGAATATCGGTAATACTTGACAACCTTATTTCAAACGCCGTTAAATATCAAAAACAAGCGGAAGAAAACCCTGCTGTTAAAGTGCATGTTGTGGTGAATGAAGAAAAGGCTACCATTGAAATTGAAGATAACGGTATAGGTATACTGGAGCAGCACCTGAACAACATTTTTAAAATGTTCTTCCGCAGCAGCAATAACGTTACCGGGCTTGGTATAGGCCTGCACATAGTTAAGGAGGCCCTTACAAGGCTTGGCGGGGACATATCCGTACATTCTACTTACGGCGTTGGCACTATTTTCCGTATTTCCATCCCCAACAGGATAGGGGAAGAGGTTGCTGCGCCGCTGGCTGTTGCCAACTAAAGTTGTGACAAGGCTATTATGCCGGCAAATACCTTTCTTTAATAATATTTATGTGGTGCAGCAAATGGCCATATATAATAAATGCCAGCGCGTTTACAGTAATGTATTTGTTGTTTGATGTACCGCCCTGCTGCAACTGCTCTTCGCTAAGCGACGACACAAATATATCCGTAGCCCTTCTTAGCGCAGTAAACTCCTCCTTTAATTCATCAAAGTCCCTGCCGGCGGCCATTGAGTTGGCGGCATAATCATTTTCATCGAAACCCGGCAGGGGAGTAATATCCTTGCGGGCGAAGCGCAATGCGCGGTAAGTAAAAACCCTTTCGGCGTCTATAACGTGCTGCAGCAATTCAATTATCGTCCATTTGTCTTCACCGTAGGCAAAGTCTTTCTTTTCAGCAGGCAGGCTGGTATAAAACGCCAGTATTTCGGCTGCGTGGTTATTAACTGCGTCTTTGGCTGAATTGCCCTGCGCCAGGGCTATATAATGCTGTCCAAAACCGGCGTCTGAAGGTGAGGGGCGTGGCATAGATTATGATTTTTGTTTAGGCAGCAAAGATAAGTTGATTTACGCTGCTGTTTGGGCAGATGGTATAAGCGGCACATTGTTACACTAATGCCTTTTTTGCCGGGTTATTTGCAGGTGCTGAAGAGTGCGACGCCAATACAGTTGAACAGAGATATTACGCCCGGCTAATAAAAAACTCCCCAAAAAGAAATTGGGGAGTTTTGCAGTATCAGTAAAACTAAAAATAAACTGTTTTATTTAAGTAAAGCAAGCGCATCCTTAATTCTTGCCCAGGCCCTTTCGATATTTGGCAGGCTGTTGGCAAACGAGAAACGAACGCATTTTGGCTCGCCAAACGCATCACCCATTACTGATGACACATGCGCCTTGTTTAGCAGGTACATAGAAAAATCGGCTGAGTTTTCGATGGTTGTTTCACCATCGCTTTTGCCGTAGTAATAGGAAACATCAGGGAAGATATAAAACGCACCCTCGGGCTCAAAGCATTTTAAGCCGGGTACCTGCTTTACCAGTTCAAGCACGCGCGCGCGCCTGCGGGTAAACTCTTCCACCATTTCCATGCTGGGTCTTAAATCGGTTGTCAAGGCAACCACGGCCGCTTTTTGGGTGATGGAGTTAGTGCCGCTGGTAAACTGGCCCTGCAATTTTTCGCATGCCTTGGCAATATCGGCGGGCGCTGCTATATACCCAAGACGCCAGCCTGTCATGGCAAAGCCTTTACTAAGCCCGTTAATGATTACCACGCGGTCTTTTAAATCGTCAAACTGGGCTATGCTTTCGTGTTTGCCAACAAAATTGATGTATTCGTAAATTTCATCCGAAAGAATAGTAATGCCGGGATGTTTTCTGAACACGTCTGCCAGGCCTTCCAATTCAGCTTTGCTGTACACGGCGCCAGACGGGTTGCAGGGGGAAGAAAAGAGGAATACCCTTGTTTTATCCGTAATAGCTGCTTCCAGTTGCTGTGGTGTTATTTTAAAGCTGCTCTCGGGGGTGGTGTGTATCTCCACCACTTTGCCACGGGCAATTTTAACAAGTTCGGAATAAGTTACCCAATACGGGGTTGGAATAATAACCTCGTCGCCATCGTCGGCTAACGCCAGTATAGCATTAGCAAGGCTTTGCTTGGCGCCGGTGGAGGCAACAATGTTTTCAGGCTTATAGTCAAGGTTATTGTCACGCTTAAACTTAGTGCAAATAGCTTCCTTCAGGTCGGCAAAACCTGCCACGGGTGTATAATGGCTCCAGTTGTCATTAATGGCCTTTATAGCGGCTTCCTTAATGTGCTGGGGCGTATCAAAATCGGGCTCACCAAGGCTAAGGTCAATAACATCAATGCCTTTTGCCCTTAATTCGCGGCCAAGTTTGGCCATTTTTAAAGTCTCCGGCTCGTTAAATCTCTGGAGAATAGAAGATAGTTGCATGATTGGTTTTAAATTTTAAAAAAAGCAGGCAAAGGTAATGATTATTGCAGATTGCCTGCCGCCATTTACAATTTTGTGCGTAAGAAGTGAATTATTTAACACGATGTAATTTTTGCTTGCCGGTTTTGATGGCGTGGCTTTTATATTATGTTAATGCTGCAGTGTATCAATCGTAAACGGCGGTACGCCTGTGCTGTCATAATACCCGTGTGTAAAGATGGTGTACGACCTGCGGTCGCCCACCTGTAGTAGCAGGCTGTCAAAGGCAGTGGTGGTGCCCGCGTAACGGAATTTAATATAGTAGGTGCCAATGGGTAATTTTAAAAACTTTGTATAAGTTCTGTTGGCATATACATCGTTAAAATAACGGTTTGTATAATAGGTGTACGTAGTGTCAACCTTTGAGGTATCTGCATTCTTAATGCCTATATCAGCCAGGGGAGCGTTGGGGCAAAAAGGAAAAAACCGAATTTCGCCCGTATCAATACCCAATGCCAGCGGGTTAATGTCAAATGCCTCTGACTGCACTGTACCGCTATTATTGAATAAGAACATCAGGTAGTTTTTGCCATTCGTAAAATCAATATTGTAGTCGGTATTAAAATTTAAACTGCCTGCTGCCGCAAATTTTATATTGTAAGTGCCCGGTTGTATACTTATATAGCTGGTATCGCTGCCATAGGTAAGGTTGGCTGCGCTTACCTGCCCGTTAAGGTACATATCCTGCGGCTGCAGGGTAGGGTCAATATTAAAAACGCGCAATACTGCTGAAGCAACACTGTTGGTTTTGTTGCAGTTGGTTAAATACACTAACAAACAGGCCGCGGTAAAAAAAAGTAACAATCCACGTTTCATATACGGCCCGAAAGTAGCACTCCTTTTGTGAAAAAAAACGGAAAGTTGGGGCAGCAATCAGCGGCTCACTCGCTCCGCAATGCCTTTACAGGGTTTGCCACAGCAGCTTTTATAGTGCGGAAACTTACCGTTATTACTGCAATTAATACCAACAGCACGCCTGCCGCCGCAAATACCCACCATTGCATGGTAATGCGGTAACTATAGCCCTGCAGCCATTTATTTAAGGCAAACCATGCCACAGGCGAGGCTATAACAAAGGCGGCAATCACTAGCTTTAAAAAGTCCTTGGAAAGCAAGGCTGTAATGCCAAATACAGAGGCGCCCAATACCTTGCGTACGCCAATTTCTTTTACACGTTGCTGCACGGCGTAAGACGACAGGCCAAACAGGCCGGTGCACGCCAGTATAATGGCAATAGCGGCAAACAGGTTCATCACCCTGCCAAGGCGTATTTCGGCGGTATAAAGCCTGTTATAATCCTCATCCAGGAAATGGTATTCAAACGGGCGGTAAGGCACCAGTTCCTTCCACTTACTTTCAAGATAAGTGATGGTTTGCGGCATGTTATTGCCCGTTACCTTAACCAGCATATTCCTGCCCCAGGCTTCGGTAAACAGCACCAGCGGCTTAATGGGGGAGTGCAGCGACAGGAAATTAAAGTCTTTCACCACGCCTTTTACGGTGCCCGGCCTGCTCTCATCCAAAAACATTTTTTTGCCTACGGCCTGCTGCGGTGTCCACCCCAATGCTTTTGCAGCCGATTCATTCAAAATGAAATGGTATGTTTTTTTGGCCCTGTCATCAACCGCTACATCTTTTAAATCCTGTTTGGTAAAATCGCTGCCGGCAATAATATGCACACCCACTGTTTTTATATAATCCTCGTCAATTGAATTGGCTGTCACCGCCATCTGGTCGCCTTCGTTCATGGTGGCAGAACGCATGTTATACCCGCTTACAATTTCCGTAGGCAGGTTTTGGGCGCGGCATACCGTTTTTATGTTAGGGTTGGCGGTAAACTCGGTTTTTATGGTTGGCAGGCTGGCTAATATTTTATCGTCAAGCGGCAGTACTAAAATATGGTCACGGTTGTAACCAAGGTCTTTATTCTGTATGTAATGCAACTGGCCCTGTATAACAAATGATGCGATGATGAGAAAAACAGAAATAACAAACTGGAAAACCATCAGGGTTTTTCTCAGCCAAATGCCTGACGCAGTGTTTTTAAACGAGCCTTTCAGCACTTTTACCGGGCGGAAGTTTGATAAAATAAAAGCCGGGTAACTGCCGGCCAGCAGGCCAATACAGGCGGTAACAAACAACGCTGTGCCAATAACGCCCGTTGAGAACAGGGAGGATATGCTGAGCAATTTGCCTGTTAAGCTATTAAAGGCAGGCATTACTGCAGCCACCACACCAATGCTAAGCACCAGCGCAATAAGCGAAAGCAATGCTGACTCCGCAATAAACTGCGCAAATATTTGTTTTTTATGCGCCCCTGTAACTTTGCGTATGCCTACCTCGCGCGCCCTTTCCATACTGCGGGCTGTGCTTAGGTTTATATAAGTAAAACAGGCTATGGCCAGTATAAGCAAGGCCACTGCGCCTAAAATATAAATGTAAGTAATACTTGTATTGGGCACGAAACCTTCATATTCAGAATGCAGGTGAATATCTTTAAACGGCTCAAGGGAAAAGTTAACAGTAGCACCCTGCCCCTGCATTTCTTTGCGCATAAAAGGCTCAATTTTCGGCTTTATGGTGGCAAAACTTTTTTCATCTTTCAGCAGCAGGTAGGTGGTATAATTGGCATCCCAATATGTTTCTTCCTGCGTTTCCCCGAGTGAAGAAAATGAAGCGAGAAAATCAAAGCTTATCTGTGAATTAGGAGGGCAGTCTTCTATTATCCCGGTAACCTGGTAAGGCGTGGCGCTGCTGCCAACTTTTAATATTTTACCTACAGGATTTTCTTCCCCAAAATATTTTTTGGCTGATGATTGTGTAAGCACGATTTTATCTAAACCGGAAATAACCTGCGCGGGGTCGCCGCGAAGTAGTTTAAAAGAGAATAAGTCAAAAAAAGTAGAGTCTGCAAACATTACCCCCTTTTCATCAAACTGCCTGTCGCCTGCGCTAATAACCATTGTCCTCCGCTGCATGCGCACGCCCGACTCTACTTCGGGAAAATTCTTTTTAAAAGCAGGAAACACTTTGGTGCTGGTAAAATTGCCCGAATTAAAATCGCCGCTGGTAAAGCGGTAACTCATAATAACACGGCCAATGCGGTTACCCTTTTGCTGAAAATTATCAAAACTCAGTTCATTGGTTATGTAAAGGCCAATAAGCAGGCAACAGGTAATACCCGTCATTAACCCGAAAATATTAATGAATGTTACAGTTTTATTCTTACGAAGATTTCGCAGCGCGATACGCAGGTAGTTGCGGAACATAAGAGAATTATTTTTGATAGTTCAAATATACGTAGCTTTTCGTAGTTTAATATTGCCGCTCATGTAATAAGTAACGGCAATAATAAATTGTAACGGGGCCATTATATTTTTGTTACAGTTGAAATAAGTTTTTTTCAGCAAGGCAAACAATGGATATTTGAGGCGAATTTTGTTAACTGATGAACAAACCATTATTACTGCTTACAGCATTTTTATTTTGCATCTTATTTACCCGGGCGCAAACAGTTAACAAGGATTCTGCCGCAGCAAATAGTGCAGCAACCAATTTCAGCAAACAGCGGGACGCCATAGACATCATCTACTGGTTTTTTGGTAAAGACCCTTCAAAAAGAATTGTTGATACCACGCACCCACAGGTGGGCAAGCTGTATTTTTCCGGTTCGCCCGCGGTGGCATATTCGCTGCAAACAGGTTTTTCCGTATTGGCAGAAGGTAATTTTGCTTTTTACCTGGGGCCTGATACTACTACCAAAATATCATCCGTACTGGCAGAAATTGAATACACGCAAAAGCACCAGTTTTTACTGCCTTTCAGGATAAACATCTGGTCAAAAGAAAACAAATACAACTTTATCGGCGACTGGCGTTTTTTGAAATACCCGCAGGACACCTACGGTATAGGCGGCAGTACAAAACTTAGCGACGCCTACACAGTTGACTATGACTATGTGCGTTTATACCAGTTTGCGCTGCGAAAGATTAAAAATGAATTATACGGCGGTATAGGCGTGCAGTATGATTATCACTCAAACATAAAAGAACTCAATCCCCCGGCAAACAGTGACTTTGAAAAGTATGGTTTCAGCAAATCATCCACCTCTTCGGGGCTGTCGCTTAACCTGCTGTATAATACCCGTAAAAACCTTACGAACCCGGAGGCGGGCAGCGTATATATGAACGTTATCCTGCGCCAGAATGTTAGCTGGCTCGGCAGCAACAGCAACTGGACGTCGGCCATCATTGATTTACGAAAATATATTCACGCCGGTGGCAGGAACAATATACTGGCTTTCTGGACATACGAATGGCTTACCCTTAGCGGCAACCCGCCTTACCTTGACCTGCCGAGCAACGGTTGGGACACTTACGGTAATACCGCCAGGGGCTATGTGCAAAACCGCTACCGCGGCAAGCAGATGCTGTATGCTGAGGGGGAATACCGGTTTGTAATAACCCATAACCAATTATTTGGCGGCGTGGTGTTTGCCAACGCATCTTCCTTCACCAATCTCAATAACAGGTTTAACGGTATCCTGCCCGCGGCGGGCGCCGGTTTGCGTGTGAAGTTCAATAAATTTTCCCGCACCAATGTGGCGGTTGATTATGCCATTGGCAAGGGTGGCTCGCATGGGTTGTTTTTAAATTTGGGAGAGGTTTTTTAGGGGCGCCTGTATTGTATGTTTTTGCTTTCACGCTTATTCTGTCACCGTCTTCTTTTTTTTCTTGAAAAAAGAAAGAAGTAAAGAAATTCAAGGCTGGCCCGACCGCACAGTGCCACACGAAGCTTGGGAGCCATGCCCGCGCCTCCCCATGTGTAACAGGGCACTTTGTTACCTTTCGTCCAATTGCGTGATACTGCATAGTCCTTCCCGTTCATTACTTTTTCTAGTGTACTTCGTATGTTTTACCAGCACTTACCGCTGAGAGTGCAAGTTTTGATAAAACGCAAAAGCCCAAAAAGACTGCATTGCGAGGGTTTTGAATGGCTTTGTATGCAGGTTAAAACCCGTGGTAACTGTTTTGAATGTATCGTGATAATAAGATAGTCACGGCACAACGCAGGTTGTGCGGATGGCCTCCGAAAAACGGCGTTAAGAAAATTTGAGAGACGGGCGTTAAGCAATAAAATCCATGTTCGGGTGCCTGGCAATATTGTTCGTGCAAAAGTCGCACAGGTGTTTGGATATATTCAAAAGCTGGAACTATTTCATTGCCGCCCGGCGAACAAATTTTTAGCCCGTTTTTCGGCAGCCTTGACCTTTTGGTTCTTTTGGGTTAAGCCAAAAGAACATACAACAGTGGCGATGGCATACAACAGTTTCTATTCCCTTCTACTTTCTTTGGCTTAGCCCCAAAGAAAGTAGCAAAGAAAACGCCAAGTCCCGCGGAAAGCACAGCCCCGCGGGACGAAGCCTGCGCCTCCCCCTGTTACACCTCGCATTTACTTACTTTTTACCCTGTTGCGTGATACTGCATTTTCACTTTGCCGGGGTTACCGGCTTTGGAAACTGGTTGTGTTTTTACCTAACCTCCGGGACCGGATGCAATCTTCATTATTACAGGCGGGTTAAAGTTGCAAAAAAAGCCGGCCTTAATTGGTGAACTCCTGCGAAATCATCAGCCCATGCAAACCGCCGTCTAAAATGCCGATGCCAATTTTATGAAATGCGGGGTTTAATATATTGGCCCTGTGGCCGGGGGAGTGCATTAGCCCTGTATGGGCGAGGTATAATGTTTGGGCAAGCGCAAGGGTTTCGCCGGTAATAATAAAACCAATACCGTCATCATGCAGCCGCATGGCCGGCCCTTTACCGTCCGGCGTGTAGTGGGAAAAATAGCCTTTTTCAAACATATCCGCTGAATGTTCGCGCGCGGCGCTGGCCAGGGCTGTATCAGCCTCCAGCGGGGCGATGCCTTTTTTTGCCCTTTCGCCGTTTACCAGTTGCAACATCTTCGCTTCCAGGTCCTGCCGGGTGGTATAATGGCTTGTTGTGTAATGCAATTGTATAAACTCGTTCGTTCCCGGTTCAACGGTAAGACCTGTTACCGTTTTGCGGATGGCAGAATCCAGTACGGGGGAAACATTATTTTCCAGCCAGGATGCGGAATTGGTGAGTTCATTGGCAAGGCGGCTGTTTTTTGCCTGCGTAGCAAAGCCGTCGGTAAGCGGCAGCACCATCAGCATTAAAGCTATTATGGCTGCCATAATAAGGCCGTTTATAGCGCCCGGTATAATACCCAGCAGCCTGTTGAGGCTGCCAGCCTGCACCCGCCGGGGAATAGCGCCCGATACCATCGCCTCAATAAACGACAAAATAAGGCGTATTACCAGGAACGTAAATAAAAAAGAAATAAGGGTAAGCCATATACCCAGGTTGGGGAACATTTTAGACACCGCCACCGATACATAGGGGAATGCAAGGAAGCTAAGCAAAACGCTGGCAACCCAGGCAATAAGGTCAAGCGTGCCCATAATAAAGCCTCTTTGCCAGCCGGTAAACGCAAACAGCAGCACTACCAGCAGGAGAAATATGTCAACCCAGTTAATCATTGTAAAAAGAGGTAAATGTTACAGTACAATTTTATTGCCATAGATAAAGCAACGCGATATCAGCCTATACAATATGGTTTTGGAAAATTATTTTTTTCGAAAGAGCGGACAAAATGCCGGTTTTGCTATTTATGGATGACGGCATTGGCCGTAGTTCTTTGTAAAGTTTGTGCAGGCATAAGGGGCAGTAAAAGGCAATTGGCCGGGGTGAATTTTTACAAAAAAGATGATTCTTTTCTTTTAAAAATTTGATAGTCAATAGATTGTATAATTTTGCATTCCTCCCTTATCCCCCTTTTTCCTGCGTTTAAATTTTGTGGCCCTGTGAAACTGCTTCGTGCTGTTTGTGGTTAACATTTGCAATCACAAAGGCCACAAAGCAGAAAAGCCACAGAGTATAAAGGAGAAAATGAATTGATTAAAAAAAATGAATGTTTTTTTAATAAAAATTTGACAATCAATTAATTAATTGAATTTGCATTCCTCCCTCGTCCCTCTTTTTCCTGCGTTTAAATTTTGCGGCCCCTGCATAACTGCTTTGTGCTGTTTGCGGTTAACATTTGCAATTACAAAGGCCGCGGAGCAGGAAAGCCACAAAGAGAAACGGAGAATAATGAATTGGTTAAAAAAAGTAACTGTTTCTTTAATAAATATGTGATAATCAATAATTTGATTGATTTTGCATTCCTCCCTCGTCCCTCTTTTTCCCCCGGAAATGTGCGGGTTTGCTCCCACGGGTAAAATGCCGGCGGTTTCTAAAGGAGGCAAAGAGGGGGTAAAACACGGCCGGGTTTTGTTGGCAGTAATAATATGGAAGGATGGTTTTATATTCGGTTTATGATTTTCAGCCTATTTTTGCGAACTTAAAACCAGCAGATGAGTAAAACTACAGCAGCCATTACCGCCATTGGGGGGTATGTTCCGGAGTACAGGTTGACGAATAAAGAGTTAGAGACGATGGTTGACACGAATGATGAATGGATACGCAGCCGTACAGGTATTGAAGAACGGAGGATACTGAAAGGCGAGGGTAAGGGCAGCAGTGATATGGCAGTACCTGCCATTGAAGAAATATTGCGGAAGAAAAACCTTGACCCAAAGGAAATTGACTGTATTATCTGCGCTACCGTAACGCCTGATATGGTGTTTCCCGCAACGGCAAACATCATCGCCGATAAAATAGGGGCCGTTAACGCCTGGGGTTTTGACATGAGCGCCGCCTGCAGCGGTTTTTTATACGCCTTAACCACCGGCGCCACTTTTATTGAAAGCGGCAGGTACAAAAAAGTAATTGTGGTGGGGGTTGACAAAATGAGTTCCATCATAGATTATACCGACCGTAACACCTGCATACTGTTTGGCGACGGGGCAGGCGCGGTGCTGCTTGAACCCAATACGGAAGGTTACGGTTTGCTGGACAGCATTTTAAAGAGCGATGGCAGCGGGCGCGAATTTTTGCACATGAAAGCAGGTGGATCCTTAAAACCGGCCAGCATTGAAACAGTAACCGCCCGCGAACATTATGCTTACCAGGAAGGTAAAACAGTATTTAAGTTTGCCGTGGTAGGCATGGCCGATGTAAGCGCCGAAATTATGGAACGTAACCATCTTACCGCGGATGATATTGCGTGGCTGGTGCCACACCAGGCCAACCTGCGGATAATTGATGCAACCGCCAAACGCATGGGGCTGTCAACTGAAAAGGTGATGATAAATATTACCCGTTTTGGCAATACTACCGCAGCCACCATTCCGCTGTGCCTGTGGGAGTGGGAAAGCCAGCTAAAAAAAGGCGATAACCTTATACTGGCGGCCTTTGGCGGCGGCTTTACCTGGGGCGCTACCTGGGTAAAATGGGCGTACTAAAAGCAGGTTTACGGCTCATAGTTCATGGTTCATCGCTTATGGCCATGATCAATAGCCTGTCAAAAAAGTTCGCTGTGCAGAAATATTTAATAATAAATGGCTGATGTCGTGGAATATAAACCATGGACTATGAGCCATGAACCATGTATCAAAATGACGATTGAACAAATTAAAGTTTTACGGGACCGCGTTAGTGTTCTAAGGAGGTTTCTTTGACGTTGATAACCGCATTCAGAAAATAGATAACGACAGGCAACTTTCTCTTTCGCCGGGTTTTTGGGATGATAATGAACGCGCCACCGGCATAATGAAGGAAATTAAAACAAACGAATACTGGCTGAAACTCTATAAGCAGGTTGAATCTGCCGTGGATGATTTTGCCGTACTGTTTGATTTTTGGAAGGGCGGTGATGCTACCGAGCAGGAAACACGCGAAGCTTATGATAACGCCCTGGCGCTGATTGAAGACGCTGAGTTTAAAAGCACGCTTAACCAGCCGGAAGATGAATTGCCTGCAGTGCTGCAGATAAACCCCGGCGCGGGTGGTACCGAAAGCCAGGACTGGGCAGAAATGCTTTTACGCATGTACCGCATGTATGGCGATAAGCAGGGCTGGAAGGTAACGGAACTAGATTTCCAGGAAGGGGATGGGGCCGGTATTAAAACAGCCACCCTGCAATTTGACGGCCCGTTTGCTTACGGCTTTTTAAAGGCGGAAAGCGGTGTGCACCGGCTGGTAAGAATTTCCCCGTTTGACAGTAACGCAAGAAGGCATACGTCCTTCGCCAGCGTATTTGTTTACCCGCTGATTGATGACAGCATTGAAATTGAAGTGAAGCCTGACGAATTGGAGTGGGAGTTTTACCGCAGCGGTGGCAAGGGCGGCCAGAACGTGAATAAAGTTGAAACGGCTGTAAGGCTAAAACATATTCCTTCGGGGATTATTGTGGAGTGCCAGCAAAGCCGTACACAAGGTGAAAACCGCGAACTGGCTTTAAAGATGCTGAAAAGCCGTTTGTACGAGGAAGAATTGCGCCGGCGCGAAGAAGCAAAAAACGCAACCAACGCCAGCAAGAAGAAAATTGAATGGGGCAGCCAGATACGCAGCTACGTTTTTCACCCTTACAAGATGATAAAAGACCACCGTACCGATTATGAAGTGGGTAATGTGCAACCGGTTATGGACGGCGAGATTGACGGTTTTATAAAAGCGTATCTTATGATGGAGAAGGAAGCGGCAGGAACCAGTTGAAATAAAATGAATTTACTAAATTAACGGGTTGCAGTTAACTGGTTGTTACGAATGCTTTGCCTTATTTTTTTCTACCAGGTATTCCAGCCACAGCATTTTGTTATAAGCCGGGCAGTAAAAATAATAATAGATGTAACTCCAGTGCAGGAAGATTTTTTTTAACGGCTCAGGATATGGAAATGCCGCCCTTGCCTGGAAGAACACAAAGCTGTTTTGGTTGCTGGCTTCAAATTCATTGATGCTGTGCAAATCGAGTTCCGGGGCTGTTGCTCCCAGCCTTAGTAATGAAGTACGCAGGATGATTTGATCCATCACATTATGGCAGGTACCCAGCAGTGAATGAATGTCTTCTACCAGTTGCGGCTTATATGGTTCCAGTTCAGGTATCTTAAAAGCGCCCATCAGCCTTGTTAAATGGTACAGCAGGATGGAGGAATGAACATAGTAGGGAGAAAGAAAAATTGGGTCTTTCATATATTCCCGGTTGCGCACCATTTCAGCAAGCAATTGTATGGTAGCGCTATCCTGTTGCACCAATGGCAATTTATTGCTCAGCATAAAGTACAGTATGTTGCAGTGTACGGCAAAGTCAAAATCCGGGGCCATGCGGTCTCCAAGCCAGGTGCTGTATGCGGGTATGTCGCGGTACTTTTTGTAGGTTGAAATGATGCGCCTGCCTTTTGCCAGGTTGCTTACGGCCACCATCCTGTTCTTTAATACTTTGGCAGTGCTGTCATCGGTATCGGAAGACATAAGTATCATTACCGTATCATCTGCATCTTCCCCCTGTCCAAATACCTGTTTAAGGTATTGAAAGATGAACGTATGCGGCATAATAATATCGTTGGTTGCCCAAAACCCGTAATATGGGTTACCATACCTGTTTTTAAAAAGCGGGTAGGATGTAGAAGCTCTTTGATAAATGGTTTCAGCAAGGCGCTTATTACTGCCTTCAAGATATGGAATCATATTGCGCAGGCCGAATGCGGTAACAGCCGTAAAAAAAATGTTGTTATCTGGCTGGTAATTGTGGGGGCCGCCGCCGCAGGCCCGGTAGCCTTTAAACATTCCCGTATAAAATTCGCCGTCATTTTGTTTGTACTGTGCACTGTCAATCTGCTGCAGCAAAATGCGTATAAGTGTTGAGTCGCTCTGCCGGGCGCGCAAATATTGAATTGGTGTTAAAGAGAGCAATATGATGAATAAAAATAAACGCATGCAGATGTTGCAAAACTATGCAGTATAAGGCAAAGAAATTACTTCCATTTTGGCAGCAACCTTACATAGTTAAGCCAGCGCAAAAGGTTAATCTTTTTCTCCATGTCCACAATCATATCTTTTCTTTCAAGCTGCCACCAGTTTATTTTTTTGCTGCCAAGCTTTTTTTGCAGGCGTAAAAACTGGTCAATCGCCACCATGCTTCTTGCATTAATGGTATTCATAATAATGCAAAACTCCTTCTTATCCTTCTCCTTGTAAGGTAATGACATTATGCGCCTGTTTTGTGCTATTATTCTTTCCACAAACATCTTCCTGAATGCCAAAAAGTCGTCACAGGTATTTACAAGGGTATAAATATTATCGCGTACATCCTTGTACAGGTCAAATATGTCATTTCCGAGCTGGTAAAGGCTTCCAACATAAAAAAGCACATCCAGCATTTGCAGCGAAGCGGCCACGTCAAGACTTTGATGGTAAATAATTACCGATACAGCCCCTTTTGTATGGGTAATGCGTTCAATCTCTTCTTTGGTAATGGATGTCTTTGTTTGCTTTACCGTTTCAATCTGTATATCCAGTACATTTTTGCTGGCTTCAAGGTACTCCTTTTTATGGGGTACATTGGCAAGAAGATAGGTTTGTATTTCCTTCGCCACGCCGGCTGAAAAAGTAGTGGCAGTATAATCTTCGGGGTGATATGTTATGGTGCGTATATCCTCAATGGGCAGCTTATCGATATCAAATAGGTCGTCACCTACGGGTGTTAATACACCAAAGAGGGTAGCCCTTTTACGTTCACCAGCCGTAAGCGGCTGGCCGTATAACCGTTTATAGCTACTGCAAAGAAAGGAGGTAATAAAAAGCCCATAGTATTTTAAAATCTTTCCCCGTTGCTCCGGTTGGAATGTTCCGTGGTGGCGTTGCTCTAATTCATCAAGGTATGGAATGAGGAAATCTTTATTAAACTTTTTTTGCGTTTGTATTTCTTTATATACCCTTCGCCCGATAGTAAAATAGGTTAATACACTCATCCTTGCCGGTTACAGTCTGCCAAACATACGGAAAAACCACAATTCAATATGGCTTGCCGCTACAAAAATTGGTTTTGATGATGGGACCTTTATTTATTATCACTGCTGTAATGCGCTTTTCTTATTTCATCTTCATCATCCATGTCTGCGCCTTTTAGCACTTTGCGCCAGTCAATGTTCCTGTTATAGCGTTTCATTGCCTGCTGCGGGTCGAATACTGATTTGGATGGGAATACCAGGCTGTAAGGGGTATAGTCGGGCACGGGAGTAAAGAAATCTTGCAATAAGGTAGCGGTAGCATCATATTGGTTTACATAAGGCACATTTAGTATGTTGTAAATGCACTTTAGTATAGCGCCAAAATTGGCATGCGTATGGCTGGTGTACCCATGTTTTACGTATGGCCCTGCCAGCATTAGCACGCTGCGGTGGGCGTCAACATGGTCAACGCCGCCCTGGGGGTCATCTTCAGTTATAATTACCAGCATGTTCTTCCAGTAAGGTGTGCGGGAAAGAAAATGCAATATCCTGCCTACGGCCAGGTCGTTATCTGCTACATAACTATGGTAAAAAGGGTAACCATCTTTTGGCCTCGGGTCTGCTGTATGGTCATTAGGTACTTGCATTGTTACCAACTGCGGCATTGTGTCTTTGCCGTTAAGCCAAAGTTTTGTAAACTCACGTTCAAACTGCTCCATTCTGAACTGGTCTGGTATATTGGTATTAAACCCTGCATAGTCGTGGCTGGTGTGGGGCCACAATGCTTTTTGCATTGGCACCATTACGCCATGCGCTGCACCGGTTGCCGTATCAAGCCATTCTTCTCGCACGTGTGCCGTTTCGTTGGCTTCTCCAAAATTATAAAAAGATACATGGCTTCTTTCCAGCGCCTCCCATAAACCGCCGCGTTCAGCATAGTCTTCGGGATCCATGCTCCCGGTGGAGCCGGGAAAACGCCTGCCAGGCGCTTTTGAAAAAATCATCGCGGTTTTGTCGACGCTTGAGTTGGTCTCTACCCATTCATTTGGTATTACCCCCATCATCCAGTGGTGCCCGTGAATGGAAGCATCGCTGTCGCAATAAAAGTTATCATCAAAAGCAAATTGTTTTGCTGCCTTAATATGGTTGGGCGCTACATTTACGTGCACCAGTGTTTTGTCTTTGTAATGAATATTCACATTTATCCCAAACCGGGCCAGCGTGGAATCGCCTATGCCGCTCGTCAACTGACCAAACATCTCGTCGTAGCTCCGGTTTTCTTTGGTGATGTATACAATGTATTTAATAGGGCTTTGCCTAACACCGGGTAATGGTGGCAATGGGTTTTTACCATCGTCGGTTATGGCCTGTTCAACAAAAGTATTATTAATGCACTGCCTTGTGTAGGTGGCCAGCGCAGCATCGTCAGGCACCGGTATCTTTTGAAACGTGCCCAACTGTATATCACCTATATAAGTTCCCTGCCTGGGCACAACAAAATTGTAGCCGCCATTGGGCCCTGCACCATAGCCGCGGCAGGCTATTACATAAAGTTCTTTTTCATCTTTACTTAGTTGCACCCGTGCCGGGCCCCAGCCGGTAGGGATAAGGCCTTTGGTTTTGCCGCTTTCAACATCAATTACGGCTACAGCATTAAAACCGAGCAGCGTTGTATAAAGTGTTTTTTCATCTTTACTAAGGCAAATACCAAAAGGCAGCAGCCCGCGGTAGTGGTCAATAAGGCTGTCAACTTTAATGGGTATATGTGCCACAATTTTATGGTTGCGGTAATCTATAACAGAAATATTATCATTGCTGGCATTGGTAACGTAGGCGTAACGGCTGCCTGCAGCTATTGAATTTGGGCTCGCGCCACCCACAACTTCAGCCCCTTCTACCATTTGGCCAATTTGGTGACCGGGTTTATAAATGTCTGCTACTTTGCCTGTCGTAAGGTCTATCGCATAAACGCTCATCGCCTCTTTTGCCAGTGGGCTGCCTACGCCCGGTATCTTTTTTCCGTGCCATGTATAACCGTTTATTGACTGGGGCGTGTTATCACCGTAGGGGTGAAACGGTATCATCATGCTATCATAGTTCTCCGGTGTTGCACCGGTAATCAAAGGGTATGCGTACATACCTACGTTGGCTATAAAGGCGAGTGTATGGTCAGGGCTGAGAGCAAGGCCGAATGGCAGCCTGCCGGTAGGTATAGATGCGGTTATTTTGTGCGTAGCCAGGTCAATACGCACCATGCGGTAGTTGGCCCTGTCAAGAACCAGCAGTTCATTGTTGTTCTCATTCAAAACAAGGTCAGATGTAAAACTATCCTCAAAATCTGTAGTATCCACCTTGCCATTAAGCGAGATAGAGTCAAGCCGCTGCATTGTTTCAATGTCGTACACAATTACAGCGCCGTTGTCGCCGCCGCTCAGGTAAATGGTTTTGGAATCAGGTGCAAATGCAACACCTAAAAAGCTGCTGCCTGAGAGAGGGGAAGGTATTTTATTATCGTAGCTGGGTACCCTTATATTGGCCAGCGTGTTGTTATCAATAATGGTAAATACGCCATTGTGCAGGGTAACTGTTTTTTTGCCATCTGGCGAAATGGCCATGCCAAATGGATCATGTTCAATTTGTATTGTTTGCCCGGCAGGGGTGGCGTAACGCCCGCTTGGTAATATACTTGTATGGGTTGTTAAGTCAATATGGGTATATACTTCTTTACCCGGTACTGATAGTATGTTGTAAGTTTTTTGAGCATAAGAATTTGTGCTGCAAATAATTACTACGAGTAAAAATAAGGTTGATAGTTTTAGCATATCTATTATTTAATAAATCTGTGGCGGTAAATGTAACATAATAACAGCCGTTATAATGGTGATTACAATTAGTTAATAGATTGCTAACGCGAAGCTTAACGCCGGCAGGTGAAATGTTGTGCATGGTTTATGGTGGAGAAAATTGTACCTTTGCAACCCTCTTTTCAAACGAAAAATACACACATGAGCTTAGGCACTTTTAGTTACCCGATGCCTGCCAACGAACCGGTGTTGCAATACGCACCAGGCTCGGCAGAGAAAACTGCATTAAAGAAAACATTAGCGGAGCTGAAGAAGAAAACGCTGGACATACCCATGTATATTGGCGGTAAAGCAGTTAAATCAGGTAAAAAAGTGGCTATACACCCACCGCATGAAATTGCGCACACGCTGGGCTATTTTCATGAGGGGGAGGAGAAACATGTAAAGCAGGCCATAGATGCAGCGCTGAAAGCCAAAGAAGCATGGGCTGCCATGCCCTGGGAAGAAAGGGCGCATATTTTTTTGAAGACTGCAGATTTAATGGCTACCAAATACCGCAGTTTTATGAATGCCTGCACCATGCTGGGGCAGAGTAAAAATGCGTACCAGGCTGAAATTGACAGCGCCTGCGAACTGATTGACTTTTTGAGGTTTAATGTTCATTTTTTAAGCGAGATATATAAAAACCAGCCCATTTCATCACCCGGTATGCATAACCGTACCGAGTGGAGGCCGCTGGAGGGTTTTGTGCTGGCAATTACACCGTTCAACTTTACTGCCATCGGCGGCAACCTGCCTACCAGCGCTGCCATGTGCGGTAATGTGGTGGTTTGGAAACCAGCCCATACCCAGATTTACAGCGCCCAGATGTTTATGCGTATTTTAAAGGAAGCAGGTTTGCCTGATGGGGTAATTAACCTTATTTACGTGGATGGCCCGGTGCTGGGTGATGTTTGTTTTAACCATCGCGATTTTACCGGTATACATTTTACCGGCTCAACGGGTGTATTTAACCATATATGGAAAACCATTGGGAACAACATTAATAACTATCGCACCTACCCCCGCATTGTGGGCGAAACCGGCGGTAAGGATTTTGTGCTGGTACATAAAAGCGCGGATGTTGATGCTACTGTTGCCGCATTGGCAAGGGGCGCATTTGAGTACCAGGGGCAAAAATGTTCTGCTGCTTCAAGGGCCTACCTGCCGTCAAACCTGGCGGAGGAAATTAAAGAAAAACTGGTGGCTGAAATAAAAACCATGAAGATGGGCAGCGTGGAAGATTTCAGCAATTTTGTTAACGCGGTGATTGATGAAAAGAGCTTTGATAAAATTAGCGGCTATATAGCGAATGCTAAAAAGGATAAAAAAGCAAACATATTGGTGGGTGGCAATTATGATAAAACAACAGGCTATTTTATTGAGCCTACGGTAATTGAGGCAAAAGACCCTAAATATGTAACCCTCTGCGAAGAGATATTCGGGCCCGTACTTACGGTATATGTTTATGAGGCAGATGAATTTGAAGAAGTGATGGACTTAGTTGACAGCACTTCACCTTATGCATTAACCGGTTCAATTATAGCACAGGACAGGGAAGCTATTTTGCAGGCTACCAACAGGTTACGCAATGCTGCCGGCAATTTTTATATAAATGATAAACCTACCGGCGCAGTGGTAGGCCAGCAGCCTTTTGGCGGGGCAAGGGCAAGCGGCACTAATGACAAAGCGGGCAGTATGCTGAATCTTTTCCGCTGGCTTAGTGCAAGAACCCTTAAGGAAACATTTAACCCGCCGGTAGATTACAGGTATGCGTTTTTGAAGGAGGAATAATTCTATTGCAGGTTGCGGATTTTGAATTATAGATGTAAGATCGGCGGATAAATTTTGAACGGAAGACTGCCGGTTAATTTTAGAGATAGCCATGCGCACTCGTTCATGCTGAACTTGTTTCGGCATCCTTGTCGTAAATTTTGATGTTATATAAAGGAGATGCGCAATTTATACCGGCCACTTTATTGCCTGTGGTTTTTAGGCTATAATTTGAAAGCAAAAGTTGTACGTTGTGAATGTTCATCAAATTAAAGTGTTATGGCTCACCCGACTATTGAATTAATAACGGCCTTACGCGATACCGCCGCCCGGTTAAAAAACGGTGCACATTATGCCTGGGGCAATCATGGGTCATGCAACTGTGGTAACCTGCTGCAATCTGTTACACAGTTATCACAACAGGAAATATTGCAATATGCCCGCACCGGGACAGGTGAGTGGACTGAACTGGCAGAGGAATATTGCGGTATTACTGATGCGCCTGTAAGCCTGCTTGTAAGCAAATTAACCAACATAGGGTTAACCCCGGTAGATGTACATAACCTGGAGTACCTGCAGGATAAGAATGTGCTTAAAAACCTGCCCGGCGGTTTTCGCTGGCTTAAACGCAATGTACGGGAAGATGTAATAGTGTATTTTGAAACGTTTGCAGCCATGCTGGAAGATAAATTGCTGCAACAGGTTGCGCTGCCTGCTGACCTGTTTACAGAAATGCCCGCGCCATCCGGGGTTGCTGTTTTCGCCTGAATGATGAAATCAATTTGCCATGCCATTAAAAAAGAAAACAAAAATAGGTACCATTATTTCAATGGATATTCCGCAGGTTGCTGCCCAATTGTTTTTTATTGGCTTTGATTTTCTTTTTATTGACCTTGAGCATGGCAGCGTATCGGACGACACCATCGACACATTGATTTTATCAAAACCAAAGGAGTGCGAAATATTTATCCGCATTTCGGAAATAAGCGAAAAGGCTATTAAACATGCGGTAGATATTGGTTGTGATGGCATAATTGCGCCCCGCGTGGAAAGTATGGATGAGGTGCAAATGCTGGTTGATTATTGTTATTACCCGCCCGCCGGCAAAAGAAGCGTTGGGTTTACACCGGCTAACAGGTTTGGCCTTACCGCAAAGGAGTATGGCAGGGATTTCAGGCCCATTATTTTACCACAGGTTGAAAGTGTAAAAGGCGTTGAAATAGCTGCGGCAATTGCTGCGACTGATAAAATTGACGGGATTTTTGTGGGGCCTTATGATTTGTCGATGTCGCTTGGAGTACCGGGAAATTTTGAAACAGAGGTTTTTAAAAATGCTTACAACACTGTAAAAAACATCTGCCTTAACCAAAACAAAATATTTGCCATATTCGCGGTGGATGCGCACGCTGCTTTGAAGGAAGTGCAGAACGGCGCTGATATGGTAACTGCCGGTATTGACGCCAACCTTTTTTTACACATGTACGCGAAAATGCTTACCGATATAAAGCCTGTATAACTTACTTATTTACTGTTTTTGTTTCTCCTGTTCCTTTTCCCTTTTCCTGAAAAATCCCCTTAGTAAAAAATTATGCTGCAACGCTTCCAAATCATCGTTTAATTTCTGGCTGCTGCTTACCAGGTTATCTATCATCAGCCGCAAATCCTGCGCAACCTGTTTGTCGTTTAATATCATCCCAACGGGCTTTTTAGTATCACTTATGGCACTGCTTGCCTTTTGCAGGCTGTCAGCTATGTTGTTTACTTTAAGCATGGCATCACGTAGTGAAATGGAAGCATTGTTTAAATTGGTTACCGATGCCTGCACGCCGGCAAATACGGTGGTGTCAGTAATAAGGTCGTCAGCAAGGGTGCCGGGCTTATGTAACCCTTCCGAAAACTGCTGAACATTCGCTATAACCTGTTCACTTCTCACAGCAACTGCTTTAAAACGCGCGATTGCGCTTTTTATGTCCACCGCCATAGTAGTGTCTTTCAACAATTGTCCCAGGGAGCCCTCGCCGTTTACAAGGCGGCCGGTTAGTTCTTTTATGTTGCTGGTAATAGCAAGCAGGTTACGGTTGTTCTGTTGCAGCATGGCAAGCATTTCGTCCGTACCGGGGGTTACCGCGATGTTAATATAATCGTCTTTTCGCACAAGCGGCGTATTTTTTGTTCCGCCGCTGAGTACGATAATTTTGTTGCCAATCAACCCGTCTGAACTTATTTTGGCAGTCGCATCTTTGTGCAGCCGTGTCATGGCGTCGCTTTCTATGCTCATTATCACTTCAACCTTTGTTTCCCCGTAAAAATTTACTTTCTTAACGGTGCCCACTTTTACGCCAAACAGCCAAACGTTATTGCCTGCCTGCAGGCCATTTACATCCTGGAAGATGGCTTTGATGGTTGATGCCCGTGCAAACGCTTTTTGCTGACTGCCTAAAATAAACACGGCCAGGCCCAGTATTATAAGTCCAATGGTGATAAATATGCCAACCACCACGCTGTGATTTAATTTTCGTTTCATGGGTTAGTTATAAAATTATAGTCATAAAAATTTTTTACTCTTTCGTCAGTCGTATCAAACACTTCTTTAAAACTGCCCTGCCTTAAAAATTTTCCTTCGTACAGCATCAGCACCCTGTTCCCGGTAACCTTAGCGCAGGTAAGGTCATGGGTGATGATGATAGATGTTGTTTTATACTCGTCCTGTACCTGGTTAATAAGCTTATTTATTTCCATTGATGTTACAGGGTCAAGACCTGCCGTTGGTTCATCATACAGCATTATTTCGGGCTGCAGTATCAATGTGCGCGCAATGCCTATCCGTTTGGTTTGCCCACCTGATAACTCCGAAGGGAACTGGTCAATGCTTTTGATAAGCTGCACATCATTCAGCACTTTTTTTACAGCTTCATCAACCTCGTGCCTGCTCATTTGCGGTTTGTTACGTACCAGGGCAAATTCAAGGTTTTCTCTTACCGTCATACTGTCATATAACGCGCTGCTTTGAAAAGAGAAGCCTATTTTAAGCCTTAGCTTCTGCAAATCTTTGCCTTTTATCATATTCATGTCTTGTCCCAAAACCTGTACATCGCCTTTATCTGCTTTTAATAGCCCGGAAATTATTTTTATCAGCACAGATTTTCCGGAGCCTGATTTGCCCAGTACTACAACATTTTCGCCTCTTTCTACTTCAAGGTTTATGCCGTTAAGCACTTTAAGGCTGCCGAACGCCTTGTACACGTTGTGCACTGATATCACCGTTTCTTTAAGGCCATTGTTTTGTATGGTTGATGCCTGCTGCATGTTAGCGTAAAAATGAGTTTACAAATTGAACAATTACGGTTTCTTCCAGGAAAATGGCGAACATGGAAATTACTACCGCCTGGTTTGCTGCCTTACCAACACCAACCGTGCCGTTTGTTGCATTATACCCTTTAAAGCAACTGACAACACCCACCGTAAAGCCATAAGCGGCTGATTTTAAAACGGAGGAATACAGGTCGAGGAACGATATGCTTGCGAAAGCGGAATGAATAAAGGCCCTGAAACTGGTTAGCTCATTGGTGTGCACATTAAGGTACGCGCCCAAAATACCAACACAGCCTGAGTACATTACCAGCAGCGGAACCATAAGCGTACAGGCAAGCACGCGTGTTACCACCAAAAATTTAAAGGGATTTACCGCAGTCATCTCCATAGCATCAATCTGCTGCGAAACCCGCATGCTGCCTAATTCAGCCCCAATATTACTGCCTACTTTTCCAGCTACTATAAGTGATGTTACCAATGGCGCAAGTGCGCGTACAATGGCGATGGTAACCAATGACGGTAACCACGATGTAGCACCAAACTCAGATAACGATGGCCTGCTTTGCTTGGTAAACACCAGGCCCGTGATAAAACCGGTAAGGGATATGAGGGGCAATGTTTTACAGCCAATTTCATAGCACTGGTTAATAATCTCCTTCCATTCGTATGGAGGAATAAAAACATTTTTAAAGAATTGCAGTATAAACACGTGCAACCGGTACATACCGGCAAAAAAATCCCGCAGGGAGGATAAAAATCCCTTTCGGGGCCTGGCTTGTTTTGTTTCTGAGTTCATCAAAGTCAATTGTAATAGTTTCTACACCTGTAAGTTAAACAATATAAATGCCAGAATATGCTGTCGGTCAAATTGCTAATAATCAGCTATATTTTGGTTAATGCCGCGGGTTAAAGTATTTTAGTGCCAAATTGTTTGATATTGAAAGCCATACTTACTGAGCAGCAGGTTGCTTTATCTATAAAAAGGCTGGCGCACCAGGTGATAGAAAACCACCTGCAATTGCAGGATACTGTCATTATTGGTATGCAGCCAAGGGGTATTTACGTAAGTGACAGGATAGTTGATGAATTGAAACAGCTTGTTGCCCCGGCAAAAATTAATTACGGTAAACTGGATATTACTTTTTATCGTGATGACGTACGTAAGGAGCTGAAAATTGCTAATAAAACCGATATACCTTTTAGCATTGAAAATAAGAAAGTGGTGATTATTGACGACGTTTTGTGGACTGGCAGAACCATTAGGGCCGCGCTGGATGCATTGCTGGATTTTGGCCGCCCGTCTAAAGTTGAATTGTGTGTGCTGGTTGACCGCCGTTTTAGCCGCGAGTTGCCAATACAGGCCGATTACGTTGGAAGGGCCATAGATACTTTTCCCCAGCAAAAAGTAATTGTTAAGTGGAAAGAGAAAGACGGCGCTGATGAGGTAGTATTGGTGGGCTGATTTTTTTACGCCTGTAAAAGGCACTGCTGATATTGTGTGCCACCGTTGCTGAAACTATGCTTCACATGAGAATATACTGCTTATTGCTGCTTTTATGTAGTACTGCAACATTATTTGCCCAGGAGAATATTTCCGCCGCTATTGATGCGAAACAGTTTGACCCTTCAACATTAATTTGGTTCAACAAGCCCGCTGCGAAATGGGAGGAGGCCTTGCCGGTTGGTAACGGCAGGCTGGGTGCTATGGTATTTGGCAAGCCGGGGCAGGAAAGAATACAGTTGAACGAAGATACTTACTGGAGCGGAGGCCCTTATTCAAGCGTGGTTAAAGGCGCCTATAAGGCTTTGCCTGAAGTGCAGAAAGACGTGTTTGAAGGAAAGTATATGGAGGCCCACAACCTGTTTGGCCGTAAGATGATGGGATACCCCGTTGAGCAGCAGAAATACCAGTGTCTTGGAAATTTAATTTTATTTTTTAAAGGAGAAGAAAACGCGGCAAATTATAAACGCTGGCTTAACCTTGCCACCGCAACTGCATCAACCAGGTACACGGCAAATGGCATTACATTTCAAAGGGACGTTGTGGCATCGGTGCCGGGGCAGGTGATAGCGATAAGGTTTACCGCCGATAAACCCGGCAGCATTTCATTCGTTGCCAACCTGCGCGGTGTGCGTAACCAGGAAATGAGCAATTACACCACTGATTATTTTCAAATGAACAGTGACGGGAATAATTGCCTTGTACTTACCGGAAAATCGGGGGACTACATGGGCATTAAGGGTATGTTACGTTACGAGGCACGTGTGAAGGCCGTGGCAGAAGGAGGCACTGTAACAGTTACTGACAATATTAATCTTACGGTAAAAAATGCAGATGCTGTTACGCTGTATTTTGTAGCCGCCACTAATTTTGTCAACTACAAAAATGTTTCGGCTGACCAGCATAAAAGAGTAATGCACTACCTGGCGGGTATTCAGTCTAAAAGTTATGAAGCCATAAAAACGGCTGCTATTGCAGACTATCAAAAACTGTTCAACAGGGTTTCTTTCCATCTTTCCAATACAGACAGTTCTTATTTGCCCACGGATGAAAGGATGAAAGCCATTCAGTCATCTCCTGACCCGTCGCTGGCGGCATTGTGTTACCAGTTTGGGCGATATGCTATGATTGCCAGTTCACGCCCGGGCACACAGCCGGCCAATTTGCAGGGTATATGGAACCAGGACGCTAACCCCATGTGGGATGCAAAATATACCACCAACATAAACACCGAAATGAATTACTGGCCGGTGGAAAGCGCCAACCTGCCTGAGTGCGTAGAGCCGCTTACCCAAATGATGAAAGATATTATGGACGAGGGTGGTAAAGTTGCCAGGGAACATTATAACGCGCGCGGATGGGTACTGCACCAAAATACGGATATATGGCGTGTAGCCGCACCGATGGACGGCCCAACATGGGGAACATTCACTGTTGGCGGGGCATGGCTGACTAATGAACTTTGGGAGCATTATATGTTTACCATGGATACTGCTTACCTGCGCAGCATTTACCCAGTTATAAAAGGCTCTGTCCAATTTTTTATGGATTTTTTGGTCATGCACCCAAACGGCAAATGGCTGATAACAAATCCATCAACCTCTCCCGAAAACTTTCCTCTTCGCCCCGGGAACGGCGAATACTATGACGAGGTGACAGGCATAATGCTGCCAGGTACCACTATTTGCGCAGGGTCATCTATTGACATGCAAATTCTGCATGACCTGTTTGGATACTACGCACAGGCTTGCAGCATTTTAAAAACGGATAGCGCTTTCGCAACAAAAGTGTTGCAGGCGCGGGCTAAACTGGCGCCGCCGCAAATAGGTAAAAGCGGTATGCTGCAGGAATGGGTGGAAGACTGGGGCCAACTCGAAGACAAGCACAGGCACATGTCGCCTTTGTACGGTTTATATCCTGGTAACGTTATATCGCCGGCCAAAACACCCGGGTTAATTGATGCCTGTAAAAAGTTGCTGGAAGAAAGAGGAGATGCCAGCGCGGGCTGGAGCAGGGCTTGGAAGATTTGCCTTTGGGCAAGATTATTTGACGGCGAAAGAAGTTATAAAATATTCAAAGGGTATCTGAAAGACCAATGTTTCCCGCAGTTTTTTGCAAAAGGCGGCAATGTAATGCAGGTTGATGCAACGTTTGGCAGCGCTGCGGGCATTGCCGAAATGGTGCTGCAGAGTAACGGGAATGCAATTGATATTTTGCCCGCTGTGCCCGCAGAATGGGCCGATGGAGATATAAAAGGTTTGTGTGCCCGTGGCGATTTTGAAATAAGCATGCAGTGGAAAAGTGGCAAAGTTCAGCAAGTAAATATATTGTCAAAGGCGGGCAAACCCTGCCGTATAAAATTGCATGACGGGCAAAAGTTTACTGTAGTATCAAAAAGCTCGCCGGTAAAAGCGCAGTATATGGATGACGGCAGTAGCCTTTTTGCAACGCAACAAGACACAGTTTATTCACTTGTTATGCAGTAACCGTAAACTCCAAACCTCAAACTAAAAACTTTTACTATATCTTCGCTTTTTAATGGCACTATCTACTCAACATTTGCTGGGTATTAAAGACCTCAATAGGGAGGACATCCAGCTTATTCTTTCCACGGCAGCACAGTTCAAAGAAGTTTTACAGAGGCCGGTTAAAAAAGTACCCTCGCTGCGTGATGTAACAATTGTTAACTTATTTTTTGAGAACTCTACCCGCACGCGCATGTCGTTTGAGTTGGCGGAGAGAAGGCTTAGTGCCGACACGCTCAACTTTACGGCAAGCGCCTCATCCGTAGCCAAAGGAGAGACTTTACTGGATACGGTGAACAATATTTTAAGCATGAAGGTTGACATGGTGGTTATGCGGCACAGTGCCAGCGGCGCGCCACACTTTCTTGCCAAACACATACCGGCGGCTATAGTAAACGCGGGCGACGGTATAAATGAACATCCTACGCAGGCATTGCTGGATTCTTTCAGCATGCAGGAAAAAACGGGTAAGCTTGAAGGGCTAAAGGTGGCTATTATTGGCGATATCATGCACAGCAGGGTAGCCCTCAGCAACATTTACCTGCTGGGTAAAATGGGTGCCGAGGTAATGGTAGCAGGGCCGCCGACACTTATTCCCAAATATATTACAGACGCCCTTGGTGTACGCGTAACCTATAATGTAAAAGAGGCGCTGCAATGGTGCGATGTTGCCAATGTTTTACGCATACAGCTTGAAAGGCAAAACCAGCCTTTATTTTCTTCGCTTAGGGAATATAATCTTGCCTATGGCATCAGCAGGCGGCTGCTGGAGAGCCTCGGCAAAGAAATTGTTATTATGCACCCCGGCCCTATAAACCGCGGCGTTGAGTTAGACAGCGATGTAGCCGACGGCCCTTTCTCCATTATACTTAACCAGGTGGAAAATGGTGTAGCCGTAAGGATGGCTGTACTATATCTCCTGGCCAACAGGGAAAACTAAGGCGCGCAGAAGAGTAAAGAAAAGCAATATATCAATGCTGGGTTTTGATACGTAACATACAGCGTATGTATCTTTTTTATTATTGACGCTAAGCATTTTTGTTTGCAGGCAAAAGCCTTCATACAAATCAAAACGTCTAACTTCGTACCCCGTAAATCGTACTTGCTTATGCCGAGAATCTGCTTATTCCCCGGTACGTTTGACCCCGTTACACTTGGACACGTGGACATTATTAACCGGGCGCTGCCTTTATTTGATAAAATAATTGTAGGCATTGGTATAAATGCTGCCAAAAAACCAATGTTCAGTGCAGAGCAGCGGATGGAATGGTTTAAGGAAATATACCACGACAAACCGGAACTGGAATGCATGATTTACGAGGGGCTGACCATAAACTTTTGCCGGGAAATTGGGGCAAAATATATACTGCGCGGCATTCGTTTTGTGAGCGATTTTGAGTATGAAAAAGCGATAGCCGATGCCAACCGTACAATGGATAAAAGCATTGAGACAATTTTCTTAACGTGTGAGCCGCAATACACCTCCATAGCCTCAACTATAGTACGCGATATACTCAAACACCACGGCGATGCCTCGCAATTTTTGCCGCCCGAGGTAATAAAAACACTGGCAGAATGATGGGCGGGAAGCCACTCCTCACATGCAATTATTCCGTAACTGTTTCTGTTTCCTTGTGCTTTTCCACCTGGTAGGCTGAGGGTACCATGTTATATACAGCCTTAAAATAACGCGTGAAATATTTAGGATTATTAAAGCCCACCTGGTAGGCAATCTCTGCAACGGTCATATCTGTTTTAGCCAGCAGTTGAGCAGCCCGTTCCAGCCTCACTGCGCGGATGAACTCAATTGGTGTCTTGCCAGTGAGGGCAAATATTCTTTTGTATGCTGACACCCGGCTCATGAATAACTGCTTGCTAAGTTCTTCCACAGAGAACTCGGGGTTGGCTATATTTTTTTCAATTATTTGTAATGCCTGCTGTATAAACTTCTCGTCAGGCGATGCAACATTTATACTGGTTGATTTTGCTTCAACATGCTTTGTAAAAGTTTTTCGCAGCGAATCATGCTCTGCAAGAATATTTTTTATACGCGAGAGCATTATTTCAAAATTAAACGGTTTGATGATGTAATCTGACGCACCTATTTCAAGCCCTTTTAAATGTTTTTCTTCGCCGGCAAAAGCGGTTAATAATATTACAGGTATTTGTTTGGTGCGGGTATCTTTTTTTATTTTCAGGCAAAGGTCAATACCGCTCATGCCCGGCATACTTATGTCGCTCACCACCATATCGGGATGAACGGCAAGCGTTTTTTGCCAGCCGGTTTTGCCATCGGGCGCCTCAACAATGGTAAAAAATTCACGCAGGTTATCCTTCAGGTAAAAGCGAAAATCTTCATTGTCTTCTACCAGCAATATTACCGGCTTTTTATTTTTTTGGGTTTCCGTAACTGTGTCTTTGGGTAGTGCCTCTTCTTCGCCTGTGGCTGCTTCAACACTCTCAAAAACTTCCCCGGCAGCCGGTAATTCCTGCGCCGGTGCATCTATTTCTTTAAACGGCAGCAACACCCTGAAGCAACTGCCTTTGTACAACTCGCTTTCAACGGAAACGCTGCCCCCATGCATCTTAATAAATTCTTTCGTTATAGCCAGGCCAATGCCGCTGCCCTGGTTAACAAGCGTACCCGGTATATCGCTTTGAAAGAACCGTTCGAATATTTTGTGCTGTTTTTCAGGCGCTATGCCAATGCCTGTATCGTTTACTTTAATCTCCAGCAATACTTCATCATCAGTAGCTCTGTTAACATTCACTTCAACACTTACATTGCCGTTTTCGGGTGTAAACTTAAACGCATTACTTAACAGGTTAAATATTATACGTTCTATTTTGTCATGGTCAAACAGTGTTATCAGCCTGTCTTCATCGCAATGAAACGAAAAGGATATGCTTTTCTTATCAGCAACATCTGTAAACGAGTAACATAGCTCTTTTATATACCGCAAAATATTGCCCTGTGTTGCGTTAAGCTTTAACTCGTCAACTTCCATCTTCCTGAAATCAAGTAACTGGTTTACCAGGTTTAGCAAACGCCGGGCGTTGCGGTGAATTAACTGAAACTGTTTTTTCTGGTGCTGGTCATCTGTATGTTTTATAATCTTATCCATCGGCGTGAGGATAAGCGACAAAGGCGTTCTGAACTCATGGCTTACATTGGTAAAGAAACGTATTTTCATCATATCCAGCTCGTGCATGCGGTGCGCCTCTTTGCGCTCCTGTTCCAGTGCAAACCGCATTTTTGCCCGTTGTATAATCATACGTCTTGCAAAAAATAATATGCCTGCAATTACCAGTACATACAACACGTACGCCCAGGTTGTTTTCCAGAAGGGGGGCAGGACAATAATTTTTAGTGAAATACCTGTTTCATTCCAAACACCGTCGTCATTGGATGCCTTAACCCTGAAGGTGTATTCACCCGGGTCAAGGTTGGTATAAGTAGCCTTGCGGCTTTTACTGTCAGCAGGAAGCCAGTCTTTATTAAAATTTTCCAGCTTGTACAGGTATTTATTTTTTTCGCTGTTGCTGAAGTTTAAAGCGGAGAATTCAATGGAGAAAATGTTTTCGTTGTGCCTGAGCGTTATTTCTTTTGTTTGCGTAAATGCTTTTGACAGTATGATGTGGCCATTTACTTTTTCGCCGGTGCTTACAGGCCTGTTAAATATTTCGAAAGCGGTAAAAACAATACCCGGCGCCAGCCTGTTCTCTTTTATTGCCGAGGGGTCGAAAATATTAAAGCCATTGCTTCCCCCGAATATCAATTCGTTCTCACGTGTTTTTAGCGCGGCATTGTCATTAAATACACGCCCCTGCAACCCATCCAGTTCATCGTAATTTTTACAGGTTAATTTATAACCTGTTTCTGCCGGCTGAACAGCGATTTTGGAAATACCGTTGGTGGTGCTTATCCACAGGTAATGCTGCTTATCTTCCAGTATATTAAACACGGTGTTATCAGGAAGGCCATCCTGTGTTCTGAATGATTGAAATGTTTGCGTTTGCGCATCAAACACATTCAGCCCGTCACGTGTGCCTGCCCAAATGTTTCCGCTGTGGTCTTTCATCAGTATATTAATATTGTCATTACTCAGCTTGTTATCGGCAGCGGTATAATGAACAAATTTGCCTGATGATTTTTGCAATACGTCAATGCCATAAGCGGTACCAATCCATAAATTGCCACTGTTGTCCTCAACAAACGTTGATATAAAATTTGAGTGAATGGGGTTTGGGGTGGTAATAGTATTGTGATAAAATATTTTTTTCTCACGGTCAAAACGGTCAAGCCCGCAGCCTAAAGTGCCTACCCAAAAGTTATTGTCAGCATCTTCGTATATTTCCCATACACGGTCATCAGCAAGGCTGGTCGTATCTGTATCGCTGTGCCTGTAATGTATAAACCTGTTACCGTTAAAGCAATCGAGGCCGCCGTAATAATAGCCAATCCATAATTTCTGTGTGTGGTCAATCCACATACTTACAATAATATCGTTACTTATGGAGTTTTGATTAGTGGGGTTGTGCCGGTACTGCCTGAAAGTATTGTTTTGGCGGTTAAAATAAATAAGTCCGCCGCCGTTAGTACCTATCCAGATATTGCCTTTTGCGTCTTCCGCAAATTTGTTCACATCATCATAGCTCAGGCTGTTGGGGTCTGAAGGCTTATGGCGGTAAAGGGGGAACTTAATAATATCGTCAGCATAATAACTAACGCCTTTTTTAAAAGTGCCCGCCCATATTATGCCGGCATCATCCTTATATAGCGTATAGATGGCATTTTCCGCCACGCTTTTATTATCCCCCTCTTTACTGGTAAGCGCAAAACCTGTGAAAGAGTTTTTGTCAATAATATTAATACCACCCTGGTCAGTACCAATCCAAACATTATTTTTATTGTCTTCAATTACCGAGGATATAATATCACTCGTCAACACACCGTTTTCTTTGTTAAGTAATTTAATTGCCCCTGATGTGTTGTTATAAAATATTAATCCCAGCGTGGTGTTGGGGGAATATAACCAGGCATTATCCTGTTTATCTACAAAAACGGAATACAGGTATGTTTTGGTCTTCGTTACCCGGCGGACAACATCTGTACTAAAAATTATTTTGCCGGTTGTTGCATCCATTTTTTCAATGACGCCGTTGGAAAGGACGAGAACAATATTATTTTTTGAATCTGTTGCAATGCCGGTAATAATACCCGGCTCAACACTGGCAGGCGGCGGCACCAGCTCGCTTGTTTTTCCCGCAGTAACTTTGTAAAAACCACCATTAGTATATAGTAACAGGAAGCTGTTACCTGATTTGATAACGGCGCTAATGGTGCCGGATGGCAGCCCGAGGCTTTTAAAATATGTTTGAGGGTTAACAAAAGCCTCAGTGGCAACATCATATATACTGCTGCCGCTGCGGGTTTGGAAAAACAGCTTATTACGCGGCGCTTCGGATATTTGTGTTATATAATCATCGGCAAGGCCCAGTGAGTCGCGCAAATTGTGCCTGAATATTTTTACTGTATAACCATCGTAACGGTTAAGGCCGGCCATGGTGCCAAACCACATAAAGCCTGTTTCATCTTTAAATATGCAGTTTACCTGGTTGCTGCTCAGGCCCCGGGCTATGTCAAGCTGCGAAAACTGGTAATGCGTTTCCTGCGCATAAGGATGTATGACGGTGCATAAGGCAAACAGGGAGAAAAGAAAAACTTGTTTCAGCATTTTTATACGCACATTTTCTGGCTCAATTTTTCATGTCCATTTTCAAAGGGTGCAAGGGCACTTCAAATATAGGCGGTTTGCATTTAAATGAATAAATATTGCCTTTTTACAGGATAATATTTATTACCGGTTTTGGTTGATTTTGCAGGTAATACTGAAGTATTAATCAGTAGATTTGTAAGGTACGGTTTTTTAGAATATTTTCAAAACAACAAACTGCTGATTCAAATACTTTTCTTTTCAACGTATTATGACTAACGACAAAACCTCACTTAACCGCGCGCTTGGCCTTACGGCAAGCACATTGCTGGTAGCGGGGTTAATGATAGGCTCAGGTGTGTTTAAGAAAGTAGTGCCTATGGCTAAAAGCCTTGGCTCTGAACCATACATATTGCTTGCCTGGATTATGGCAGGTGTTATTACCATGTTTGGCGCTTTTACTTACGCGGGGCTGGCAACCACTACCAACCGGACCGGCGGCATTTACGAATACCTTAAAATTGCGTTTGGCGATTTTATTGCTTTCCTTTTTGGATGGAGTTTTTTTACCATAACAGGCAGCGGGGCAATAGCTGCCCTGGCATTCATATTTTCCCAGTCGGTTAACACACTGGCGCCGCTGCCGTTTGGTGATGCAGGTGTAAAAGGTTTTGCTGTGGTTGTTATCGGGCTGCTTACATGGTTAAATTACCGTGGCATAAAGCAGGGAGGTATAGTAAACAGTATTGTAACAACGGCAAAAATACTCGGCATACTGCTGCTTATTGCGGCGAGCCTGTTTTTTACCCATGGAACCTCCGTCGAACAGGGCACGCCTGTTGCATCGGCAGCCATAACCGGCGCAGCCTATTTCAGCAGCTTTTTTGGTGCAATGTTAAGCGCATTGTGGGCTTACGATGGCTGGGCCAACATTACTTTTATTGCAGGTGAAGTTAAAAACCCTGAACGCAACTTACCATTGGCTATTGTTGGCGGTGTTGGCATAGCCATGTTTTTATATGTAATGCTTAATTATGGGTTTATGCAGGTGCTTAGCTTACACCAGCTTGCCGGCATTGGCGATAATCAAATTGCCGCGGCAGAAGCTGCCAACGCAGTGATGGGAAGAACGGGCGCTGTAATTATTTCAATTTTGATAATGACCTGCACTTTCGGCGCTGCCAATGCCTGCATTATTGTTTACCCGCGTTTATATTACCGTATGGCGCAGGAAAATCGCTTTTTTAAAAGAGCGGCAGCTGTTCAGCCGGTATTCCGCACACCCCATATTTCCCTGCTATATTCAGGTATCTGGTGCAGCGTGCTTGTTATAAGCGGCACGTTTGACCTGCTAACCAACCTTGTTGTACTCGCCAGTTATTTCTTTTTTGGATTAACTGCGTGGGGGTTAATAAAAATGAAAAAGCGGGGCATTGTAAAAGCTAAGGTTGTAGGCTACCCGGTTACGCCGTACATCATCATATTATTTTCAATAGTACTTATTATTAATAACATCATTCATGAGCCTAAGGAATCATTAGCATGTATTGCATTAATTTTCAGCGGTATTCCCTTTTATATTTATTTCAAAAGAAAAGATAAGGCTGCTGTTGCCCTAAAATAACAGGCAGATATTGGTTGCAGGGCAGTCTGCAACTTGTGGTATTACAGCAATTTGCCTGCTAACGAGAGTAAACCATCAAGCACAATTTTTTTTACACCGTTGGTAAAACTGTCTATTTGTATTTGGGCAAGCCCGACCTGGGTAAGTACTTTCATTTGCCCAAGCGCTTGCTGGCTGTTAAGCAGCCAGGCAAATTCATCCTGGTCAATTTTGCCGCTTACAAGTTGCCCGCTCCACGTTTCAAGTTTGTCTTTAGTGGATTCCAAAAAATCATTCGCGTCACTGGCGGCCTGGGCTGCATAGTCTTTTACGGTAGTCTTTGCCAGGTCGGTAACCTGGCTTTTTATGGTATTGAAAACATCATCAAATGCCGGCATAAGTATTTTTTTTATATTGTCCTTTAGTTTTTAAGCTTCGCACCCTCCAGTTTAAGAATCTCATCAAAAGCATCAGACACCTGGGTTTTGGCATCATCAATAAAATCCTGTTGAAGCGTTTTTTTCTTTTTCCATAGCGCAAAAAAACCGGGCAGTACGCTTTGTTTTGTAACCGGGTCCGGCGCCATTAATTTTTGCCATTGCGCTATGGTTACCTGGTTTTTTTCGCGGGCCTTTTGCATGGCATACAGCTTTTGTGCATCTATTAAAATTGCATCAACCTTATCAGCATATTGGCTATAATTTTCCGTTGCATGGTCCATAAGCACCACAGCCTGTGCTTTAAGTGTTGATGTGTTAACAAAAGTGGTATCGTCATATACCGAAATTGTTTTGCAGGAAGAAACAAAAAAAGGTATTGCAAAAAGGCAAACTAAGCAAGCTGCGGAAAGGGTCTTTTGCATCCTGTGTTGGGGGGTATTTTTTCTATTGTTTTTTGAGCGTTGCACAGCGGGTGGTATCACGCAATAATGTATTTTGCTGTTAAGTTAGCGTTTTACCGGCAGATAGCGCACAAGTTTATCAATACCTCTCCGGGCAGCCTTATTAATACTTAATTTTGGTAACAGTACAAAAATACCCTGGTGCTTATGAGATACATATTCATTATTCTGCTCATGTTTTGCAGTATATATTCCATGGCTCAATCTAAAACCATTGATAGCTTAAGGAGCGCTTATGCCAGGGAAAAGAGTGACAGCGCCCGGGCTGACATATTATGGGAGATTGGCCAGGCTGCGTATGCCCAAAAGCACCCTGATTCGTTGTTGTTTAACGCGCAAGAAATTCTTTTCATAAGCAAGAAGGTAAAATATATAAATGGCGAAATGAGGGCACTGAAGCAAATGGCCGAGGGGTATGAATTTATAGGCAACTATCCGCTTGCTTTGCAATATTATCTTGAGCGCCTTCAACTGGACGAAAAATACCCTGATGCCGAAAAGGAGACTGTTACATTATTAAGTATAGCGAATGTTTACGAGTTGGAAGGGGATTATAAACAGGCACTGTTTTATGCAAAAAAAGGGTACGATTTAGTAAATAGAAACAAACTTGAGGACTACCGGTGGTATAGTTACATGGTGTTTGGAGAAATGTACGAGAAAATGAATGATACTTTAAACGCCGAGCTTTACAATAAACTGGCCTATGAGTTAGCTGCAAAAAACAATGATTCTGCCTGGATGGGTATGTGCCTTAATAATACAGGTAATACTTACTTAAAGGCAAAACAATATGCTGCTGCTCTTGATTATTACCGGCGGGGTGTACCGTTTTTAATACAGAACGGCAATGCAAGCTTTTTATGCGAAAGTTATCAGGGTATTGCGACGATTTTTAACGAAATGAAAAAACCAGATTCTGCGATATTTTATGGAAAGGCGGCGTTATCCATAGCTGAAAACAGGGATTTTGGAAAAAAATACCTGGTATCATGCCAGTTACTTACTTCCATATATAAGGGTAACATGCAAGCCGATAGCGCTTTGTTTTATCAAACAAAGATGCTTGTAATGAAAGATTCTATCTATAGCCAGGAAAAAGTACGGCAGGTGGAAAGTCTTACGTTAGCTGAACAGCTAAGGCAGAAGGAGAAACTGCAGGCAGACCAGGAAGAGGCAGAAAACCGTACCTACCAGCTTAAAATGCTTCTTGTGGGTTTGTTAATCCCTTTTTTCTTTTTATTAAGTATATTGCTTAGCAAGGGTAAAATACCAAAGCGTGTGGTTGAGTTTACGGGTATACTATCCCTGCTTTTATTATTTGAATACCTGACATTATGGTTGCATCCTGCTGTATCCGAAATGACCAACCACTCACCATTTCTCGAAATTGTAATTTTTGTAATTATTGCGGCTATTTTAACGCCATCGCATCACAGAATTCAACATTGGATGCTTGAAAAACTCACTTCCCATAAACATCACATAGCTCCCGTGGTTGTGGAAGCTACACCTGTTGCCGCAGATGTCGCCAGTGAGGATGAAGAGAGTGCACTATAAGTATTGCGGCACTATAAAAAATTGACCGGTACGGTGGTAAATTACCTTACGCGTACCGATCAAATTATAAAGAACATTAAATGTTGCCAGCCCGGTTTACAATCAATTATGCTTGCTTTTTTGGGTCAGGAACAGATACTACGTCCCGTCCGCCGCCATCATCATCAACATCTACTGTGTCCTCCTTTGTTGCAGGGGTATCCTTTTTTTCAGTTTCGTGCCCTTCAGCCGGCAAAGTTTCTTTTTTGTCATCGTCACCCGGAAAGTTTGATGTCATAGAATACAAGTTTAAAGGTTAATAATATTAACCACAATGTAAATTGTTTTCTGTTACAAAATTGCTTTTTTTGATGCATTTTATTAAGATGTTATAAATACTTTTTAGTAGTCTGCTCAAGCAGTAATAATTCAGGTGAAAATTCATTATTTGCTTAAATAAGTACTATCTTAACCACCAAACAAAAACTTCTATTTATGCCGAACCCCGCCCAGTTTTACCTCGACCATATTTATTCTACAACATTAGGATTTCGCGCCACATGGGACCCCGGGTTGCCACTTAAAATAGGCGATGTAGTAAAGCTGGATGACAACGGAGTAGTGAATGTATTCAGTTCACTTGATAAAATGGGTATTACCGCGGAAATAAGAACAGATGAAACGGCAACCGATTTGGATTATTCCTCCGGCTCCGGGATAGACATAACTACCAAGGCTGAAGGGGCTGCGCCTGTGGCAGGTAGCATTCTTTCCAATGCTGATGCAGGGTTTACCATACAGTTTAAAACAGATAAGAGTATTGTTTTTAAAATCAGCGGGTATAAAACAGACCAGATAATTAATCTTGGCGACCTTGAAAAATCTTTGCTGGAAAAGAGTCAGCGCGGTGAATGGGATAAACAATTGCTTATAATAACGCATTTAATAACTGCCGATACCGCCACCATCATCATTTCTGCGCAGGCAAACACCTCACTCGACCTGAAAGCAAAAGCAGATGCAGGGACAGCACAGCTAAAAATTACCAATGCTTCCCTCGGGCTTACTGTAGCAAGGGAAAGCGGGAATACCATAAAATTTATAGCACAGGGGGGATTAACACCTTTGTATAAAGTAATGGGTTTAAAAAGTTCACTTTTTGGCAAAAAGCACCTTGGTGTAAGAGACATTGCCCCAACGCTTGAAAACGAAACTTTTGCTTTGCAGGAGTTTACACCGGGGGAAGAACAGGACGATGATGATGTGCTGGATATTACAGATGCAGATATTTAATGCATAAAAAATTTTTTGCTATGGACAGGCAAATTTACGCCGTACTTGTTGGTATAAATGATTACAATGATTTTCCCCTGCAGGGCTGCCTGAATGATATTGGCGCAGTAGAGACGATGCTGAAAGATTTGTATAACGCCAACGGCAACCTGCATATTAAGCGGGTGGCCGATACCGAAGATGATTACCAGCCTACACGGGATAATGTAATTGCGGCCTTTGATTTTTTTAACCAGGCCAACGATGGTGACTTTTGCCTGTTTTATTTCTGCGGGCACGGCGCCAATGTAACCGCGCCGCCTGTTTTTGTTACCGACACGGGTAGCCAGGCCGTACAGGTTATTGTTTGTAAAGACTGGAAAACCGGTGTGGCCGGAAAAGGATATATTATTGACAAAGAATTGTCTTTCCTTATATGGAAGGCAACATACAGTAAGCCCAACCTGAACTTTGTTGTTATTACCGATTGCTGCCATAGCGGTACGGCTACCCGTAGTATTGAAGATGATCTTGGTATTATAGCCAGGCAGATGGAGATAATGGAAAACAGCCCTTCTGTTGAGAGCTACCTCGGATTTGATTACAGCTACAACGAGGAACCTGCGTATATTGTTGAGAAGGATGCTACAGGCAGCATTACAAGTGTGTCAGTAAAAAGTGGCAACCATATACATATCGCCGCTGCCATGGATAAAGAACTGGCGAATGAGCTTAAAGTAAATGGAGATGAGCGTAGAGGGGCTTTCTCCTACGTTTTGGTAAACTTACTCAGGGATACTAACGGCAGCGTAAGCTACAGGCAATTGGTTGATTTTTCTTATTCAAAGTTGAAGAACCTGTATTTTAACAGCACCAAACCTGTGCAAAACCCCAGGCTCAATATTCTGAATTTACCGGTTGAGCATATTAACCTTGCCTTTCTTTCCACCGAAGTGATAGATGCGGGAAAATCATTTACCGTTTATTATGATAAAGAATTTGGCTGGTGTATTTCAGCAGGCATTTTATTAAATGTAGCAGCAGGTGATAGCGTTGTTGTAATGGCAACAGGGGACAGTGTAATAAAATTTACTGTACAACGCGCTGCATTGCAGTATGCAGTAATTTCTCCTGCTGATAACACGGATATAAGTGCTGCTATGCCCCTTAACCAGCGGTTTAAAGGGTTTATTACCGGTATATTAAAAAAGGCGCTGCCTGTAAGTTTTGACGAAAGTGTAAGCCCGGCGGTAAAGCAATTTATTTTGGATGAACAATACAAAGCCGCAGGCCTTGTTAATGAAACTGTTTCCTTCCCGGGTGTAAGATTGATAGAAGATAATACCGTAACTCCTGCCGCTAAATACACGATTGCTGAAAATGACGATAGTGGCTTTACTAAAGTTTTTTTAAGAACAACCACCGGCGAGGTAGCATTACCACCGGTGCCTGCTCAAAGTCTTGCTTTTTTATCAAACGTAGATGCAGTGGCAAAATGGCAAAACATTGTTAACCTTGCCAACCCCAATGCTATTTTAGATGAAGATGATTATGCCATTGACTTTAAGTGTGCGGTGGGATATGATGCTGCCGGTTATTCATTTTCAGCAGGCGATGCAGCAGGAGGGGAGAATGTGTTGCAGTATTTTGACAGTGATGACGGCCTGCAAAACCCTGCATTCAGGTTTGCGGTAACCAATAAAAGCAGCAGCAGTTTGTTTATAAGCTTTGCTTACCTGGATGCCGCTTTTGGCATAACAACCGGCGGCGATGGCGGCTTTGATGATATGCAGGTAGAGCCGGGTATGATACAAAAACTTTTGTTTGGCGATTATAAAAGCAAGAACGTTTTGCTTGCCAACGAATCAGGTAAAAAAATTACAGAGTATTTAAAAATATTTATCTCACCTGTTAATGTAATACCGCTGTATGTACTGCAGCAAATTCCGCCTGGTAAGGATAATACCCGTGCTATTGCCGCACAGGCAAATATTGAAAACTGGCAGGTGGTAACACTAAAGTTTACTATTAACCCTAAACCCGGCGCTACTCTTTAGCAGCCTCCTGCGGGTATATACGCGCCCATGTATTAAATTGCCGGTATTTGCAATGTTTATAGTGCGCCGCAGCCTCGGTTTCATATTCTTTTTTTAGTTGCTCCCATTGCTCCTGCGACAGGCTTTCCACTTCCCCGGTGGCTAAATTTAATTGCGATCCTGTTAACGCAATTGCCTGTTTTTTAAATAACGCCGGTGGAATATCCAAATCGCTGCAGGTTATTTTTATGGTAACAATTGCGTCAGTGTCATCGGGATAATAGGTATACAATCTTTCTCCATCGGGGCTAAAAAAACTAAACCTGTCATTTTTATAAGTGGCTATCCGTTGGGCTTTGGCAATATCATATAAATAGCAGGTGTTTTGTTTGTCGTTCATAAAAATCAATAATTTTTTATCGTCGGGGCTAAAACTAATCTCGTTAATCTTTTGTGTAAGCTTTATGGTTCTGCCAAATTGCTCAATGTTATTTCCGTTATTTTTTAATGAGGCAAGGTTCCATATTTTAACCAGCGCATTGGTTGAGAAATAAATGTTTTGATCAACCCTGGCGACGTATTTGTCATCATCGCTAAATAGGTAAAAAGTGCTGTCAAAAAAACTTAAGTCATTAAATTTTTCGCCGGAATAAGGTTTATATAAATCAGGCCCCACCGCCAGCCAATCGCCACCGGGGCTGGGATAGGGCCAATACTTGCCTGTTTTCCTGATTGTTTTAACTTCCACGGAATCCTTGGTGTTTATTTTGAAGAACATTGCGGAGTCTATCAGGTAAATAACAAAGCGGTGCGCTTGTGCATCGCTCTGTACATAAAGTTGATTTAATACATGGACCGAATAAATTGGTTTTACGGTTGACTTTATTGACCAGATGGTAGCACTGGTGTCGTTGAAAGTTATCGCCCTTTCATCGTCAATAAAGCCAGCGCTGCTAACCTTTTTATCATGGCGAGGAAGCAAAACAGAATCTCTCCAATAAGGTGAAAGTCTTATATGTACTGAATTATCAGGCATCGCATAAATCATTTTCCTGTTATCAACACTAAAAGGGTTGGAAAATATTTTTTCTGTATTGAGGTTTAGCAGGGTATCTGATGATAGATCCATAAGATACCTGCCGTCATTTGCTATAATGCAATAAGCTGAACTGTTGTCGCTGCCGCATACCCGGTATAAATACTTTGGCCGGTCATTTTTCAAACGTATTGAAAACACAGGCAAGCCTGTATTTAAGTTCCATAAGTGTAAACTGTCGCCCGTGAGCGTTACCAGGCTTTTGTAGTCATCTGAAAAAGCTACCGTATAATATGGCTTTTTAAAAAGAACAACAGGTGCAGGCAATACTATTTTGTAGAGCAAAATTGCATTGTCCGTAAAAGCCATAACTGTTTTATTGTCCCCAAATGTTGCGCTTATAGCCTTCGTCACAATTGTTCCTGCTGCTTCAAACCCGCCTGAAGAAGAATACAGGTCAATATGTCCTAAATCGTCAAGGAAAATAATATGATTTGTGTCTGGGCTCACCATAGAAACGTCATGCGGGTCGGTATTAAAAAAATATGGTGCAGACCCCGGGATATCCGTGTTCAGGATTGCCGTCCCGTTCGCGGTAAGCATTACCACCGAATCGGCCTTTACAAAATATGCACTTATAACATCGGTACTAATTTTATAAAACCTTATTGTTTTGCCTTTTTTGATATCTAAAATTGCCTGCGTTGAATCATTGTATGCAAGGAAAATTTTGCGCGAATCTGAACTTTTCGCATAAGCGGCTAAGTACCTTTCGGTGGCCGTAAATGAGTATAAATGTTTGTGATTATCCGTGCCCCAAATATCAAAAGAAGTGCCTAAATATTCCGAAAGGTCGTCCGAGATGGTTGCTACCCAGCTTCCATCATTGGCTATATCAATGGTGTTAATTATGTAAGGGCATTTGCATACTGCTTTTTTGCGGTAAGTGTTATTGTTATATTGCCACATAAATACACTATCATCAATTGCTGCTGCTACCGATATACCATCGTTAAAAAAATGAGCTGTGTTAACGGTATCCATCCCCTGGTACAGCAGTGTTTTTTTGTTGTTTATAAAATCGAGAATATATAGCGCATTTTTTTCTGTTACCAGTATTGCATCATTTTTCTTACTGAACTCTGTAAGTTTCTGGGTTGTTTTTGTGGTATAGAGGCATTTGCCTGAATCAGCGCTCCAGGCTTGCAGCAATGAATCTTTAACAACAAGAATAAATTTGCCGTCAGCACTTATTTGCGCATCTTTTATTCCTTTGCCCGGTGCAATCATTTTCTGCAAAGCGAGACAGGGAAGTGCTTTTTCGGTATTAAACAAAAGCTCCTGCTTTAGGGCTTTATCCTGCATGCCCGTGAGCGCTTCGGATGTGTATAGCAGCGATTTTACATAATCATTTTGCTGGTATTCAGAAATTCCCTGCTCCCAGTAGCTTAGGGCAAGCTGGTTTTTAATATTGTTGTTGAGAAAAATGAAATAGGCTGTTATCAATACACTGATGATTAACAAAGCCGAAACTGCGATGTTTCTTATATTTTTACTTCTTTTCCTGGCTTTTGCTGAATCATTGATAAAACTTTCCTCCGGCGCATTTAACCTTAAATAATCACCGCGCAGCTTTATAACCTGCTGCAGCCGGTGGTCTTTTATCCAAAGCAGTTGCTTTCTTTTTTTCGGTTCTTCAAAAAAATATGTTCTTGCCAGTTCTGATACCTGTCTTAGTAATACAACTTTATCCTGGTTGGTAATTTTTTGTGCCTCCGGTATATCGTCCTGCCCGTCTTTGCTTTTCAATGATTCAGACAGTTGCGGCCATGAGCGCAGCAGCGCATCATGGGCAGGCTCAATATATTCATTCCCCGCATCGTCGCGGTCGCTTTTCAGCAGGCGGGAACCGATAAGGTTGATGCATATATTTTTAAGCGTTTGGCTGGTAGCCTCGTCGTTAAAGTAAAGCTCGTTTACCGAAATACCGTTTTTTACATACTGTGTATATATCCTGCGTTTAGTGCGCTCTCCTCCCTCAAATGATATCATCCTGAAAATTAGCTGCAACAGTAATTGTTGTTTTTGGGCGAGGTTGAACGCACCGGCTGGGGTGGCCTGCCCGGCGGGGTCAGTTGTATTTGTTGCACCCGGGTTCCTGTATTCCGTTTCTGCCAGTTCTTCTATAATGCCTGTAATCCCTCCAAACTTGTTGTATTGCTTTTCCGTAAGGTATTCAATATACCCGCTATCATCCATTTCCCGCAGGTTGAATAGACGGCTCAACGCGAGTGAAAGAAGTGGAAGCGAATCGGGATAGGCGTATGCGTCATCAATAATACGGTTGGTGAAATCATCGTCCGCCTGCGCTTTTTCAGTATCTGAAAAATTAGGGTTTATATAATCTGCCTGGTACTGCAGCGCCTGCTGCCCCGCAACGCCTGTTACTATGTCTTTTATATCGTCCCTTGAGAATGGCGGTACGGCAAAGCGCCCTATTTTACAGTCATCACCGATTAACGGCGATTTCTTAAACTCAATAGTAAAATCGGACCGAAGGGAAATAATAATTTTAACAGCAGGGGAGAGGCTTAGTAATTTTTTTTCAAATAGGCTGCGTTCATTATCATCGCCGCATACTGTCATTATCTCTTCATACTGGTCAACAAACAGGTAGTATCCCGTTGTATTATCAAGCGCGTCAAATGTTTTGCTGTTATCAGTAAACGGTCTTGGCCCCGGCTTTATTTCTTTTACTATTTTGGCATCCAGCCCTGATAATATGCCTGCTCTTACCAGCGATGATTTGCCTATGCCTGACCGGCCTGTTACAGCAATTATATTATTTTGCTGCACCATTTCAATAAGGCCGGGATAGCTTTTATCGCCACGTTGCAGGCCGTTTAATACATATTGCCTGCCAAAAAAAATATTCCGGTCTTTTATGGTGTACGATTCCAGGCCTTTAAAGGGGTTGGGCCTGTTTGCGCCCAATTTTACCAGCAGTCTTTTTGGGCGTTCAGGGTTCAAAAAAATAAACTCGCCTTTGCTGTCGTCCCCTATATTCCATACGGCAGGTATTTGTTTTAACTGTTCATTGTCAAGTTTATCTTTTATATAAGTTCCTATTTCAGTTACCGTAATAAGCCCGTCGGAAATATCGCTGTCGGTGTGATAATCTGCACCACCGGTCGCCAATGCGTTTACAAGGGTTTGCGCAAACGGCGATACGTGTTTATCTCCGTCGCCCCTGTTACCTGTTTGGCTGGCAGACACAAAATCAACTGCTTCCTGGTCTGCTGAAGTTGAGGTAATAACCTGCCTTACATTATTGGAAACGTACTTGTAAAACTTTTGAAAATAAATAGGGCCTTTATTAATGGTTAATAGACCGCGCGTTGTTTCCGTCCACTTAAATGCCCCTGCATAACAACAATCCAGTATTATAAGCAGGTGTTTGCACTTAAGCGCAGATAATGCGGCATGCACATCACTCATTTTTACGTAAGTCGCCGCGTTGCCCAGCTCCGCATCAGAAGGTATAAGAAACCCTTCTGGTTTGCCATCCTCACCTGAGTTTTCCGCTATGCCGTGGCAGGCAAAATATACAATTACCCTGCTTTCAGGCCCGCATTGTATGTTACTTACAAAATCAGTTAACTGCTGCCTGCCCGGGTTTAATAATGGGTTGGGTAAAACAACCTGCTGCCCGTCAGCGGGCTTATATTCAACGTTTTTTACTGTAAAGCCATGCCTGGCTTTATCTTCCAGTACTGCTTTAAGGCTTTCAATATCATTAGGGGGGCTGGTTAACGGGTTTATTCTTTTATCCTGGTATTCACTTATGCCTATAAAATAAGCGTAGCTGCCATCTTCAAACCAGTCGTTAAAATTCAGTGGCTCGTAAACGTCACTTGTATGAACTTGAGTACTGCCGGCGATAGGCATAGTTGGCTGTTTTATAAGGATTTGTTACAACCTGGTTAGGAATGCCATACAATATAAATAAATATTTCACGAAAGTGTATATAAATAATGTAAAACCTTTTATCGCCGCGCAGGTAAACTATCAGTCAAAACCAGGTACACCGTTGGCATCAGTCGTAAGCAGGTCGCTCATAAAATCAAAGAATGGGCGCATTTTTTTAAATACCTCATTTGCGCTCTTTGCAAAAGCCGGGCTGCAAATTTCATCACCGGCAAATGTGTGTTTTAGTATAAATTGTTTATAGCGTAACAGGTTAATGGCCGGGTGGTCTTTTGCATAGCCCCGTGGCGCGGAGCTCAGTTGCTCTCCCTGCAGGCCGCCAAATGTTTTTATAAGTGACTTGTCAGAAAGCAGCTTTTCCCAATCGGGGTAATTGTAGTCAATATCCTGTCGTATTCTTTTCAAATCATCAGTATTCGGGCCCCAAAAGCCGCCACCCACGTATGAATTACCAGGCTCAATGTGAAAATAATAGCCGCCGCGCAGCCTTTGCGTAGCCCGTTTAAAGCCACCGCTAAAATAAATTTGATAGGGAGTTTTATCGGCGGAGAAGCGCACATCTCTATATATCCTGAATAAACTATCCTTGCCAGAGGGCGTTTCAATTTTGTCATGCTTATTCATCTCTGCCAGCAATGCGTCTGCAAAGGCAATCATGTTATTGTTTGCATTAGTGTAGCGGGTTTTGTGGTTATTAAACCACTCCCTGTTATTATTTTTTGCCAGGGCTTTTAAAAAATCAATAGTCTCCTTGTGTATGGCTGTCTGCATAATCTCAGTTACTTAAATTCTTCAATATAAAGCATAAAGTTATGCTATAATGTAAGTTTTGAAACAAGGGGCTAAGGATGCCGGTTGTTTGCGCAGATAGTTATACATTTGAGTGTCAATATCACACTAAAAACTTTTGCATGCTATGAGTAATATGAAAAGCTTCATTTTGGTACTTACTGCATTTTTGTTTTTCTCAACCAAAATATTTGCTCAACAGGAGCATAACGATTGGGAGAACCCGCGGCTTTTTCAGCTTAATAAGGAGAAGCCCCATGCATCATTCATGTTATTTAATAACGCAGGAGATGTAATGGCAGATGATTACAGCAAGTCGCCATACTACCAATCGCTGAACGGTATCTGGAAGTTTGTTTACACAGAAAAGTGTGCAAACCGTATAATGGACTTTTATAAAGAAGGCTTAGACACGCGCACATGGAATGAAATTACAGTTCCGTCAAACTGGGAATTAAAAGGTTTTGGCATCCCTATATATACCAACATTGTTTACCCCTTCCCCAAAAATCCTCCTTATGTTGGCGAAGATGACCCGGTAGGCACTTACCGCCGCGAGTTTACCGTGCCCCAGGATTGGGACGGCCGCGAAATAATGCTGCATTTTGGCTCCATAACAGGTTGTGCGTTTGTATATGTGAATGGCCAGAAAGTGGGAATGAGCAAAGCATCAAAATCGCCGGCGGAATTTAACATAACCCCCTATTTGAAGAAGGGTAGTAACCTGCTGGCTGTACAGGTATTCAGGTGGAGCGATGGAAGCTATCTTGAAGACCAGGATTTTTGGCGGTTAACAGGCATTGAAAGAGACGTTTTTCTGTATGCCTTGCCTAAGTTAACGGTATGGGATTTCTTTTTGAAAAGCGATTTGGACGCTCAATATACAAATGGTGTTTTCAGTGCTGATGTTACGCTTCGGCAGTTTAAAAACAATGATATTAAACATGCCACTGCTGCTATAGAAATTTTTGACAAGTCTGGCAAAAAAGTATTTACGCGGGAACAACCAGTTACGGTTTCCGGCGATAGCCTGCAGGTGATTCATTTTGCGGGAACAGTTACCAATCCTTTAAAATGGAGCGCCGAAACGCCCGATTTATATGATTGCATTATAACGCTGAAGAATGACAGGGGGGAGACGTTGTACACGGGCTCCAAAATAGGTTTCAGGAAGGTGGAAATTAAAAACTCCCAATTGATGGTGAACGGTGTTGCCATTACCGTGCACGGAACAGACCGGCACGAACATGATGATGTTAACGGGCACGTGCCTTCAAAAGAGCTGATGATAAAGGACATTAAGCTGATGAAGGAGTACAATATAAACGCAGTTCGCTGTTCGCATTACCCTAATGACCCCTTATGGTACAAGCTATGTGACGAGTACGGCATTTACCTTGTTGACGAAGCCAATGTTGAGGTGCATGGTATGGGCGCCGCGCTTCAAGGTCATTTTGATACAACCGTACACCCGTCATACCTGCCGGAATGGGAGCCGGAGATTATGGAGAGAGAGCAGATGCTGGTAGAAAGGGATAAGAACCACCCGGCCGTAATACTTTGGTCAATGGGTAATGAGTGTGGTAATGGCAAAGTTTTTCATGACGCCTACCAATGGATAAAGCAACGTGACAATACCCGCTTTGTTCAGTTTGAACAGGCAGGGGAGGACTGGAATACCGACATTGTGTGCCCCATGTACCCTGGCGTTGGCTCCATGAAGGCCTATGCCGCCAACGAGAACAAAACCCGGCCATACATTATGTGTGAATACTCCCATGCCATGGGTAACAGCAACGGCAACTTCAGGGAATATTGGGACATCATCATGAGCAGCAAAAAGCTGCAGGGTGGTTTTATTTGGGACTGGGTTGACCAGGGCATCAGGACACACGATGCAGCAGGCAATGTTTTTTACGCCTATGGCGGCGACCTGGGCGGATTTGACCTGCATAACGATGAAAATTTTTGCGCTAACGGCCTTCTCGCGGCTGACCGAACCATTCACCCGGGATTAAACGAAGTGAAAAAGGTGTACCAAAGCATCTATTTTACTGCGAAGGATATGTTGCGGGGCATTATTACCGTTCAAAACCTTTTTGATTTCACCAACCTAAATCAATTCAACTTCACCTGGCAGTTGTACCGCAACGGCGAAATGATAAAGCAGGACAGTTTTGCTGTTGAACTTGGGCCGCACCAGGAAAAAGATGTTACGCTGCCTGTACCGCTGATGAAATCTGCCGAAGGCACTGAGTACTTCGTGAATATCATCGCCACCACTAAAGCGGCTGTGGGTCTTGTACCCGCCAATCATGTAGCTGCCACTGAGCAGTTTAAACTGGCAGGCAACTACTTTGCAGGCGTTAAACCTGCCGGTGGTACTTTAAGCATCACCAAAGACGCGGGCAAACTCACCTTTAAGTCAGGCGACGTATATGGTGAGTTCAACATACGGCAGGCACGCTTTACCACTTATAAGAATGGCGCAATGCAGCTTTACTGGCTGCCTGAACCTTATTTCTGGCGCGCGCCGACCGACAACGACTTTGGCAATGGCATGCCTGCTTCCTCAGGCGTATGGCGTACCGCGCACATGGACCGTAAGATAAAGAACGTTACCGTTGGTGAGCAGGATGCAAACGGCGTTGCCATCAAAGTGGAATATGAGTTATCCGCTATCGCTGTGCCTTATACCATTGACTACCTTATTCAAAACGACGGCAGTATTAATGTTACCGCTTCTATTGACATGACCGGCAGGGATTTACCCGAACTGCCCCGTTTTGGCATGCGCACCCAGCTATCTCCCCAATACTATAACCTTACCTACTACGGCCGCGGCCCCTGGGAAAATTACAGTGACCGCAACGAGTCAGCCTTTGTAGGCCTTTACAGCGACAGCGTAGGCAACCAGTACTGTAACGGCTATATTAGGCCGCAGGAGAGTGGCTATAAAACCGATGTGCGCTGGTTTACCCTTACTGACGATAAAGGCAACGGGATGCGGATAACCGGCGTACAGCCCATTGGTTTCAGCGCCATTAACCACTCCGATGAAAGCCTTGACCCCGGCCTTACCAAAAAGCAGCAGCACCCGTCAAACCTGCCGCCGGATAAGGAGGTGTATGTTCATATTGACCTGAAGCAGCGCGGTGTAGGTGGTGATAACAGTTGGGGCGCTTTACCGCACCAGCAATACCGCCTGCTGGATAAAAAGTACAGCTACAGTTACACAATTTCGTTGCTGACCGGTGGGCAATAATGAATATAATTATCATGCAATAGTGTGTATGATTTTGCAGCGGTGGAAATATAATATCTTACAGGATGATTGATATTGTAATAGAAGCACGCAATGCAGCGATAAGCCCCGCGGTACGGGTAAAGCGCATTTTGCCTTTTCGCCTCCGCAGGATGGTGGGGCCGTTTATTTTTATGGACCACGCCGGGCCTGTGATGGATGTGCCTCCCGATATTTCCTCGCTGGATGTGCTGCCGCACCCGCATATCGGCCTGTCAACAGTAAGTTATTTGTTTGGCGGGCAGGTTACGCACCGCGATAGCCTTGGTGTAGAGCAGGTAATAAAGCCGGGCGAAGTTAACTGGATGACTGCAGGCCGTGGCATTGCCCACTCCGAGCGCTTTGAAGATGCCGCAACATTGGCCGGTGGCCAGTTTGAGATGATGCAAACATGGGTTGCATTGCCTGAGAAAGACGAAGAATCTGCGCCCACATTTGATAACTATAAACCAGGCGCCCTGCCTGTTTACACAGATAAGGGACTGTGGATGCGTTTAATTGCAGGCAACGCTTACGGCCTACGCAATGATGTTAAGATACACAGCCCATTATTTTATATACATGCCGTGCTGGATGCAGGCGCACATTTTGGGTTGCCGAAAGAACACGAAGAGCGTGGCGTGTATATAGTTAGCGGCAGTATTGAAACCGGTGGCCAAATTTATCATGCTGGACAAATGATAATATTCACTAAAGGTGCCGACCCGGTGCTTATAGCCAACGGGCACACTACCATTATGCTGATGGGAGGGGAGCCACTGGGTGAACGATATATTTGGTGGAACTTTGTCTCCTCCCGCAAAGAACGCATTGAACAAGCCAAAGAAGACTGGAAACAAGGCCGCATTATTTTACCGCCTAATGACAACCACGAATTTATACCCCTGCCTGAAGACTACAGCAAACCCGCCGGCGGCCCCAGGCCGGAGCCGTTATCATAACCAAGCTTCAAACACATTCTTCTTTATATAAATACAAAGCCCCCACATTAAATGGAGGCTTTGTATTTATATAACACTAAACCTATCGCACGTACCAGCTTAACTCAGTTAAGCTGTAATTGCGGTTATTTCACTTCTTCAAATTCGGCGTCTGTTACATTTTCGCCCTGGCCGGCCTGCTGGCCATCATTGGCGTTTGCATCAGGGCCGGGCTGAGGGCCACCTGCTGCGCCACCCTGCTTATACATGTCTTCGCTTGCGGCTGTCCATGCAGTATTAAGGTCGGCGGTAGCTTTATCAATAGCGCTTATATCCTGGCTCTTGTGTGCATCTTTCAGCTTAGTTAGCGCGCTTTCAATATCGCCTTTCTTATTGGCAGGTATCTTGTCTCCAAACTCCTTCAGTTGCTTTTCCGTCTGGAAAATCAAACTGTCAGCCTGGTTCATCTTGTCAACTTTTTCACGCGCTGCTTTATCACTGCTTTCATTTGCCTTAGCTTCGGCTTTCATCTTTTCAATCTCCTCCTTGCTTAAGCCGCTGCCTGCTTCAATACGTATCTTCTGTTCTTTACCTGTGCCTTTATCTTTAGCGCTAACATGCAATATGCCGTTGGCATCAATATCAAATGTTACTTCAATTTGCGGTACGCCACGCGGTGCCGGTGGAATATCGGTAAGGTTAAAGCGGCCCAGGCTCTTGTTCTGGTTAGCCATCGGCCTTTCACCCTGTAATACATGTATTTCAACACCCGGCTGGTTATCGCTGGCGGTACTGAACACTTCTGTTTTCTTGCTTGGTATGGTGGTGTTGCTGCCTATCATGGTAGTCATCACGCCGCCCATGGTTTCAATACCAAGGCTAAGCGGGGTAACGTCAAGTAACAGCACATCCTTTACTTCGCCGGTTAATACCGCACCCTGTATAGCAGCGCCTACGGCTACCACTTCGTCAGGGTTAACTCCTTTGTTTGGCTTTTTGCCAAAGAATTTTTCTACAATTTCCTGCACCTTAGGTATGCGGGTGCTGCCGCCCACCAGTATCACTTCGTCAATCTGGCTGGTGCTGTAACCGGCATCTTTCAATGCAGCTTCGCATGGTTTTAAGCAACGTGCAAACAGGCTGTCAGCCAACTGCTCAAACTTAGCGCGGGTAAGTTTCTTTACCAGGTGTTTGGGCACGCCGTCAATAGCGGTAATATAAGGCAGGTTAATTTCTGTTTCGCTGCTGCTGCTCAGTTCAACCTTGCTTTTTTCGGCGGCTTCTTTCAGGCGCTGTAAAGCCATAGGGTCTTTACGCAGGTCAACATTTTCATCTTTCTTAAACTCGTCGGCCAGCCAGTCCATAATTACTTTATCAAAGTCATCACCTCCAAGGTGGGTATCACCATTGGTGCTTTTAACTTCAAATACACCGTCGCCCAGTTCAAGAATGGAAATATCAAATGTACCGCCGCCAAGGTCAAATACTGCTATCTTCTGGTCGGCATGTTTTTTATCAAGGCCGTAAGCCAGCGCTGCCGCAGTAGGCTCGTTTACAATACGGCGAACATTTAACCCTGCAATTTCGCCGGCTTCTTTAGTTGCCTGGCGCTGCGCGTCGTTAAAATAGGCCGGTACGGTAATAACGGCTTCATGCACTTCCTGTCCAAGATAATCTTCAGCGGTCTTCTTCATTTTCTGCAGAATCATTGCTGAAATTTCCTGCGGGGTGTACAGCCTGCCATCTATGTCAACACGAACGGTATTATTGTCACCTTTAGTCACTTTATAGCTCCAGTGGCTAATTTCTTCCGTAACCTCGTCATAACGGCGGCCCATAAAGCGTTTAACGCTCATAATGGTGTTATGCGGGTTAGTAATGGCCTGGCGTTTGGCGGGGTCGCCCACTTTACGCTCACCATTTTTTAAAAATGCTACAACAGAGGGCGTGGTACGGCGGCCTTCATCGTTGGCTATAACAACGGGCTCATTACCTTCCATAACGGCTACGCAACTGTTGGTAGTTCCGAGGTCAATTCCTATAATTTTTGCCATATAGTTTATTATGCTTTAAGGTTAGTACTCAAAGTTTTACAGGTTTCCTGTGTCAATCATTATGCCACCCATGCCCGGGGTGCAAAATTGGCAGGGAATTTTAATGCTACGTGACAGGACGTTATAAAGTCATAAAGTCACTGGTCATAAAGTCATTTGGCGAGTGACCCCGATGCCTCTGGTAATGACCGCGGCAACTTCTCTTGGGTGGGCGGAAAAAAGGAAGATGAGGGAGGAATGCAAAAACTGATAACTTATTCATTTTAAGTTGTTTATGTAAAAATAACACACCAACTAACAATAAGGGACAAGATAAAAGAGCAACATTGCAAAAAAATACCTTGTTATTCCTTTTTTGTGAGAAGCAACAAGGTATGAAAATAAAATGCAGCTATTTCAAATATGGTTACAGAAACGGAAGGGAAATTAATATATCTGTTGGTAAGTGCACTTTACGTGTTGCGCGCCATCAATTAGCTTTTTGGAATAATTTAGACCCTGTATTTAATAATCTATTTTAGGGGCATTCCGGTAAGCTAAGCAGGTTATCTACTAATGTAGTATCAGATACCGTTTTTAGGTATTTCCTGCCTAAATGCTCTCTTATAACCACATTCGTATCGTAACCGTTAACTTTTACGTGGTAGTTATAAATACCATTTTCGATGTGATGAATAGCTGTACTTTCTGCAACCTTGCCCCAATCGCCACCAATAGAACTAATTCGTTCGTGACGATTTTGGCGGTCTGTTTTGTTAATGCATTTTACTTGTCGTGAAGTCGGCATACAATCGTTTTTAAGAGGTGGAAAAAATAGAAATGACCTATAAAATACAAAATAGAATTGACAAAAGCAAGCCCCGCCACAGCTTTTTTACCAAATATTTCTTTGTAAATAATTTTGTATTACGTTTGTATTACGGTATTTTTACGGTGCTTTCAAAACAACAAACAACTAAACAAACACTCTATCACTCCACATGTCTATTACTTTTAAATCTATGTACATATAAAAAGGGAGACGTTAAAACGTCCCCCTCCCTGTTCGAAACCTTCACTTACGATGTTCTGCTAAAACGGTAAGTAAAGTGATTAACAGTCTGATTAATGGCGCAAAATGCACCAAAAAGTCCCGAAACCTTCGGGGCTTTTTTTGTGGACGGTATTTGGTTATCATTTGTAAACATCGGCACATTAGAGGGCCGAATATCTTTCTTAACCAAAACCAAAAAAGCTGAACAAAAATGAAAACTTACACCACCCACAAAAAATCGTTGTAAATATACAAGTTATAGAGAGAAAAATATACTGAAAGATTTTACAGGTTATTAACAGGTGTTGTTAATTAATGGAAAAGTAAAAACTTAATTATCGTTAATGCATAACGATAATATCGGTGTTGATTACTTTTTCTTTTTGGCGGGAGTAGTAAGCAGAACACTTAGTAATTCATCAGGTTTAGCATTAACCTTTATAGATGTATCGTATTTAGCTTTTTTAGGCTTTTTGGTTTGTTTCGCTGCTTTTGCCATGTACTAACTGTTTATAGGTTAACCGTCCTGTAACCTGTTGTAAAGTTAGCTCAAATCTTTGTTTGTCGGTTATTTTACGTGTATTGTACCTGTAACTAAACTCATTACAATAGGCTTGCAGGTGTTTGTAGCTTATTTGGTGGTAAATGCCATGTACGCCCCTTTTCATTACGCTCCAAAAGTTTTCTACATGGTTAACGTGTATATCACCAGCTTTAACCCATTGCCTTACCCAATGGGTTACGCTATCATGGTTGTAGTCTTTTTTCAATGACTTTTTGTATAAAACGCTTTCATCTGTATATACTGTGCTGCCTACCTGTATATTGTCCTTTATTACCTGCAAGGCTACATCTTTCTTTATTTCAGGCTTGGCTATTATCCTCACTTTCCCGTCTCTTTCAGCCATACCAAACACTACACCCTTACTTTTAAAGTGGTGTTTTTTCATGTGTTCTTTTGCTTGTTCAGGCGACAAGCCAACATAATCACTTGCGTATTTGCGGGACATATACGTTTCATCTACCTCAACCGTTCCCTTTAGCATTTCGGGGGCTTTCTCTTGTAAAACCTCTCTAATCCTGTGTATCATAAACCATGCACTTTTTTGGCTTATCCCTATATCTTTTGCTAACTGGTAAGAGCTAATACCTTTTTTATGGGCTGAAACAACATATACTGCATGTAGCCATTTGCCAACTGGTATATTAGATGCTTCAAACACCGTCCCTGTAATAACGCTAAATTTCTTATAACAGGTTGCAGACTTACATTTATAACGTTTACCACCTTCAATTACGTACGCTCCACGACCTTCACAATAAGGGCAAACTACAACACCGTCAGCCCACCTTTGAGAGGCTAAATAAGCCCTGCATGTAGCTTCATCAGGCATTTGCTTAATCAGTTCGTGCAAGTTCTTAAACATGGCTTATGATTTTTTAGTAGATTAGTAGTTTCAAAACAACCTTAAATAACAAATAATGAGTACAACCGATATTTTGTATGTTTTTGTCGTACCATTTCTTTCTGCTTGTTTGGGCGCTTTCTTGACCTTTCGATACCAAAAGAACATGGAGCGCAGGCGAGAAAAACGACACATTTTCCAAGCACTTATGATGTATAGAAATGTTGGGGCTGCTGAATTGGATTGGATTAAAGCGTTGAATGTTTCTGATTTGATATTTCATAACCATAGAGAAGTTAGAGTATTATTGCATAAATATTTTGCTTACTTAAGAGAACCCGTATTTAGCACAGGTCAGCACATTGACGTATTGTATGACTTGCTTTTCGCAATGGCAAAAGCAAGCGGGTATAAAAGCATAACTTTAGTTGATATAAGAGATACTTACTCACCAAATGCATTAGATGAACATTATCCAATACGTATAAACAGAAGCGCCCCACCCGTGCCGCCACCCCCTTCTGCTTCTTAAATATTGGGTTATGTACTGAAAAATAATATGAAGGAGATTTATTCTCTCTTATGGTAAAACAGGTTACTATTTTACCTAACTCATTATCTTCTAATCCTTTAACACCTTCTTGTCCCTTATTAGTAGTTGATGGCAAAAATAAAATCATTTTTCAAAAAATTCAATTTGCGGTCACTCGACTATTGCGGCGCCATTACCGGCTTCGTGTGCCGGTAATGACCGCAGCAACCTCTTTGTCGCGGGAGGAAAGCAGGAGGATAAGGGAGGAATGCAAAAACTGATAACTTATTCATTTTAAGTTGTTTATATAAAAATAAAATCATTTTTTAAAAAATTCGATTTGCGGTCACCCGCATTCCATGCCTGCAAACAAAATCCCCGTCATGTCAATGAACTACCTGTATTATATATAGCAAAAAGGTTGTTTTGTCCGCTAAAATTGCAAGATTTTTTTAGCGCCCGGCAACAGGGTTACGGGTGCCGTCATGTGTTGGCTAAGTCCATGGCAATATCCATTGAATGACGCGGCATTCTTAATGCGCAGGCAATGCGCCGGTTACCATTGCTGAAACCGTATACCTATCTGCCCGTCTAACAGGCCAAATTCTTTGGCGCCCCAGGGCCGCAGCGTAACCCGGTTAAGGTTAGGGTGCAGCATTTCAGGAAATTTTGCGGCCACCTCATTATACACGGCGTCAATATCATCTGTAACCAGCCGCAGTTCAGGGTGTTCTATCTCTGCGTATTCGCTGTTTTGAAAAATCATAATGCTCAGCCCGTCTTTATTAACCACGCAAAAAGGGTTGGCGCTTTGTATTTCCTCGTGGCCAATGGTAAAGCCGAGACAATGCACAAAAAGTCTTAATGCCGGTATTAATATCTTTATAAAATAAGCTGGGAACGAGTTTGGTAAAATGCATGGCAGGTGGTTTATAATTTGCTTGTAAAGCTAAAAGGTGTGTGGGAGATTTAAGTAGAGAATAGGGGTTTTGCACATAATGTGAATATTAAATTAAACATAATTAAAATATTTAGAATTACTTTTATTAGTGGTAATACTTAGCTAAACCATTTAGTAAATTTTTTTTATGGGGTCAAATAAAAAAAGGAAGAAAAAAGATGAAATATATCTAAAAGCGCCAGGTAAAGTAGGTAAAACAAACGATGATATTGATAATGATAGTATTGAAGATATATGCCCAATTAAATTTGAAGTAAAGATTAAAGAATCTCCATTAGCAAAATCTAAAGTAAAGGTTTTGCTGATAAGTAACGGGGAAAGATATGATATTATGGTAGGTAGTAATCAAGTCGGAGTTCTTGATTTAAGACATTCGAAAATCGTTACACGGTGCAGTGCATTAAATGTGAAATATATGGGAATCATTGTTGAGAGAAAAAACATAAGATATGCAGAGTTCTATAGGACAGGCAAATAGTCCTTCCATATTTTCATGTTTATGTGATGTAGCTACAGGAAAATTCGCTCCTTATATTAATGAACAAGAGGCTTTAGCCGTTGCATACCCCTGCGATAGCAATAGAAGGAATGTAATAACGTGTAAAGATAAAGAATTGGATAAATTCATAAATGAGGTTAACGGATTAGGATTTGATATAGAGTTGTCTTCACATATTATGTCTTTGCCGAGATATATCCCGGTAATTGATAGAAATTTTAAAAACCTTGATATTTTATCGAATAATACACCAATAATTGGGATTACCCTTGTTGATTTATTAAAAAAAGACTTCAAAAAAAATATTAATATTCCATACTCAGATCCAAAATCTATCTTTCGCCCCATAAAGATTAACTCCTCAGAAGTGAAGTTTATTCTTTTTTTAACCGGTGAAGACAGATTAATTGAAACGCTTTGGCATTCGAGAGAATTAATAGATTTTTTTAGTTATATTAAAAAGTGGAAGTACTTAGCGGTTACAGGGTTCAACTTCTCTTTAATAAAAGGAGAATGCGCTTTTTCGCAAGCACTAAATTTAAAAAAAAGTTTATATTCTTCTTATTTACTTGAAAATAATGGAATGGTTACAATTCCTCATGTTTATTCAATGACACAGCACCAATTAGTAAGATGGATTGAATGGTTTAGTAAAAATAAGCGAATAAATTATTTTGTCATTAATTGTCAACTACAAAGTGATGAAGAAAGTATTCAACTGGTTATAGAAAATGTGGCGAAGATTCTTACGGAGTTGCCATATATACATGTTATTTTACAGGGATTTTACTTCAATAAAATTAATAAATTGATTGGATATTTGAATCGAATCCATTTTGCAGATAAACTGCCAATCAAGCTTGCTCAATCTCATTATAAAATAACAGAAAACTTAAAGAGAATTTATTGTAAAGATCTGTCTGTGGAAGAATTAACTTTGACAAATATTGACGCACGGAGAAATTATATTGAAAATCTTTTTGAAAATAAAAATGTAGTGAAAGCTTAAGGGGTCTTTAACATAAGCTTGGCTCTAAAGAGTTGTTTTTGTAGCAGTTTTTGGCTTACAAAAAAATATAAAGCCCTGTGAATTTTCATAAAACCTATAAAGTTCAATGGTGCTTTTACCCAATTTAATACAAAAGTCATTGTCGTAAACATTATGGTGAAATACTTTAAAAAGATAATATGAGTTATAGAAGACAAACAAGTCAAGTATATGGTGTATCAAACGACTTGGTAGATACCTATATAGAAAGAAAAAATGTTGATGAGACTTTTGCTGATGGATTAAAAAAGAATAAACATATTATTGTCTATGGTGCATCTAAGCAAGGAAAAACCTCATTAACTAACAAACACTTAAGCGATAAAGATTATGTGAAAGTAAATTGTTCGCCTACGGCTACAACCTTAGATATTTATAATTCAATTGTGAGACAATTAGATATTGAGATATTAGAATCTACTGAAATTAAAACATCAATAGGGGGCGAAAGCAAAATAGGCCTGAGGGCGAAAATAAGAATTCCTTTTTTGGGTGGCGGTGATGCAGAAGGTGAGGCGAAATTAAAAAGCGAAAATGAAAACGGAAAGTCATATAGAGTAATAGACTTTAATTTGGCACTAGCTCAAGATCTTTCAGAATTGTTAAGAAATGTGAATTTCAGCAAAAGAATCATTCTTGAAAATTTTCATTACTTAAATGAAAATGTTCAAAAACAGTTGGCAATAGACTTACGAATATTTGAGGATTACAATATTTTATTTATCATTTTAGGTATTTGGCGAGAGAAAAATAGATTGTCGCAATTTAACGGAGATCTTGTTGATCGGGTGATAGAAGTGCCAGTGGAGCCTTGGGAGAAGACAGATCTGAAAAAATTGTCGCAGAAGGATTGCCGCGACTGAATGTTAGTTTCGAAAATGTTGTTGATTATATAATCGAAAGTTGCTTTGATAGTGTTGGAGTATTTCAAGAAATATGCAAAGAATCCTGCTATGCTGCTAAATTTAATGAAACTCAAACGTCATTGAAAGAGATTACAAAAGAAAATGTTGATACTGCCATAAGAGTTAAATTGGAAAATTATTCTAGTAGGCATACAAGATCTCTAGAAAGCTTTGTTGAACAGCGCGCTCGCAGTTCCCAAGAAGTTCCTCTGTATATACCTTATTATTTTGTAAAGGTTTTATTTCAAGAACCCATTGAAAATATTATTCAAGGCCTTAAAAGAAAAATATTACAAGAAAAAATTAAAGAAATGCATCATAGGCCAGACGATGTTCGACCATCGGATATAGGCTATTTTTTAAAGAACTTGGTCGCAAGCCAAATTTCAAAAAATATATCACCTCCAATTTTTGATTTTGATAATAGTACAAGCTCGGTAAAAATCATTGATTCAACTTTTTACTTTTTTATTAAAAATTGTAATAGAAATGATGTAATTGAGAACATAGATATCCCTCAAGGGATTCAAGATTGATAGTGGTAACACTGCTCATAAATTAAGTAAAGTCCCGCTCTTCGGCTTTTGATTCTTCAACCAAGGGGTATATTAAAACATCCGTTGAGTTGCTTTGCAGTCACGTTATTCTTTGATCGCCCTCAGTAATATATTTTTTCCAAACCTATTTTTGGGGATTTACACAATCCCAAGACCCTATCGAAGAATTTATAATCCTTCAATACTAAATGCGTCAAATTATCGAATTGTATTTACCGTTACTTAATGTTTACTTTGTAAATGCCGGTGTAAACTGAAAAAATCTTCGCTGCTATTATATTTTCAATAAGGCGGCCAGCAGATATGTATTGTGGTTGCCAAAAAGTTGTCAAAATTTATTACCTTCCGTCAAGTTGCAAACCCCAAGGTATTTATTTAAACATGAAACTAACCAAACGACTGCTTAGAACAATCATACTCGTGCCGGTAATAACGTGCTCTGTTTTATTAATCCCGTGGACGATATTAACAGCGTGGCTGGCGCCTGCGGCATCCACCATACAGGAAGAATTAAACAATGCATTAGATTACAACCTGGACGGTATTATTGTTTATGTAGATAAAGCAGGTAAGCCCCCGGCGCTTTATGCAGCCGGCTGGAAAAACAAAGAAAATAAAATACCGGCTGACCCACACGCATTGTTTAAAATTGCCAGCATAAGCAAGCTGTATATTGCTGCTGCCACCGTTAAATTAGTGGCCGGTAAAAGATTATCACTTGATGATACACTGGCAAAGCTGTTGCCTGAACTTGCAGGGAGAATTGAAAATGCTGATAAGATTACCTTACGGATGTTGTTGCAGCACCGCAGTGGTATTCCGGACTGGATTAAGGCCCCTGCATTTCCATGGCACGACCCCCCGAAAGATGTAAACAAAGTTTTAGCGCTGGTATTGGATAAACCCTCAAATTTTAAGCCCGGCCGCCGGTACCAGTATTCAAACACCAATTATTTATTGATTGGTAAAATACTGGATAAAACATTAGGCTACAGCTACCGCCAATTTATTAAAGATGAAATTTTAGCGCCCCTCGGGTTAACACATACGTTTGGGTCGTTTGGCGAGGTGAACGCGGCAGATGTTGCCAGCGGTTACGACCCTCATTACGACACTGATGTAAAGAAGTTTGATTTTGTAGCACCCGGCGGCGCCATGATTGCCACCGCGCAGGACGTGGGTATCTTCCTCAGGGCACTGAATGATGGTTCACTTTTAAATAAACAGGAACAGGCTATATACTCTTCTGTTTATAAGTATGAACATACAGGCCTGCTGCCGGGCTACCAAAGCATCGCCCGCTATTACAAAGATATTGATGCGGTGGTGGTACAATTTGTAAATACGAGTGGTGGCTATGCCTGGACAACATCAGAAATTGTTTATAATAAGATTGTAAAGATTCTCCGCAGGCAAAAGGATTAATAATATGCGTGCCACGCAGCGCATGAATAAAAGCTGTTTCGGTATTGCAGGTTAGGCACACGGAACTAAAAGCTAAGGTGGCAGTAATCCTGGTTCTGTCTTTTTGCTTTGGGTGATATGAATACAAATCATTCCGCTTAATTTGCAGAGACATTAACATCAAACGATGCAATTACTAAGCCTGGTAAAATATCTTGAAAATACATCTTCTGCGGAAAGGTGTTCTATCATTATGCAAGTGCTTAAGGCATGGGAAATACCTTTTGCCATACAGGAATACAGCACAGGAAGAAACATAATTATTTACCCAAATGATCGTAAGCCGGTAGTGGGTGTTTCTTCACATTTTGACGTGGTTACCGGCAGCCCCGGCGCCAATGATAATGCATCTTCTGTGGCGGTATGCCTTGCCCTGGCAAAAAGACTGCAAGAATATCAATTTGACAATATAAGCATTGCTGTATTCTTTTTTGATGAGGAAGAAAATGGCCTGAAAGGCTCAAAGGCTTATGTGAGCAAAAATGGGATTGGTAAAATGCAAAGCCTGGTTAATCTTGAGATGGTTGGCTGCGGCGATAAGTTTGCACTTTGGCCGCTAAATGAAACATCGGAGGGGAAAGTTTTGATTGCGTTCGAAAAGATTGCAGCACAAAAGAACATTTATTTCAGCCGGTTTGACAAGATTGTAACTAATTCGGCTGACCATGTAAGTTTCATGGAGGGAGGATTAAAAGATGTATTTACCGTCACCTGTATTTCCGATGAAGATTTAATTGTTGCAAATGAATTTTTTGCTGCGCAGGAAAGAGGTAAAGCAATGCATATATTGCAAAGCATACTAAAAAAAGCGCCGCTGTTTAAAAATTATCATCAGCCAACAGATGTTACCAGCTACTTGTTTGAAGAAAGCCTGCAAATGACAATGGATTGTATTTGGGAAACCCTTGTTATGTTAGATGCACAATAGAAGGTTAATAATATAAGGTTGCAGTAACCCTGGTTCTGTCTTTTTCCGGCGAATACATACTGGTGAAATTCACTAACTTTAAAAATTATAATCACGGGAATGAACAATACAAACAACGCAAGGGTATATAAAATGTCTTTCGCCGGGGTTTACCCCCTGTATATAAAAAAAGCGGAAGCAAAGGGGCGTACAAAAGAGGAGGTGGATGCCATTATTTACTGGCTTACAGGCTATAACCAGCAATCGCTGCAACAGGTTATTGACAACAAAACAAATTTTGAAATGTTTTTTAATAACGCGCCGCAAATTAACCCGAATGTTTCAAAAATTACCGGCGTTATCTGCGGCTATCGTGTAGAAGATATCGAAGATCCCATTATACAGAAGGTGCGTTACCTGGATAAAATGATTGATGAATTGGCAAAAGGCAAGGCCATGGAGAAAATCTTAAGAAAGTAACAGCTTGCCTGCCGTACACCAGTGTTAATGATGGTGCTCTTCCATCATTCCTTCCACTTTAAAGTATGGTTTATAATCTGCCAGGCGTTTCAGCAGCGCCTGTCCTGCTGCCAGTATTTTAGCGGTTTCAGCTTCATTAAGCGGCGTAATAAGGTATTCATAAGGCCCCCTGTGGCTGTTGCCTAATGTCATGGCATCGGGGTTTACCAGGAACGGCTGCTGCGAGGAGGTGGAATCAACACCCAGCTCTGCCGCTGTAAGATATGGTGCGTAATACATATAATGGGGCATGCTCACAGAGGCTACATGATTGTTTTTAGGATCACTGCTGGTGTACACGCGCATCATGGGCGCTTCCATATAGGAAATGCCGGGCCGTGATGGCGCTTTGTAATATCCTCTTTTTATTCTTGCTATTACGGTGTCTTTTATTTGCGCAGGCGAAAACTTGCCCGAAGCGCGCATCACTGAAACGTCAATGTAAACAGGCATAATAGCTTTCGCGCCTTCTGCATCATAACTTATGGGGGCAGCCACATCCTGCCTGAATTCCGCCCATTCCCATTCAGTGCGGGCAATAAAGCAAACAAAACCATTAGTGCCCTTCCTGCTTATATAAAGCCCCTTTTCAGGGTCGTTCAGGTAAACTGTTGCCCCGCCGCGCAGTTGCGGGGGCAGCGCGCTTAATGCAAAATCGGTTTCCAGATCAGCCGGCATTTTCTCCAGTTTCCAGTCACCGGTGGTTTGCCCGCAGCATTGCATAGCAGTGCAAAAAATAAAGATTGTCCATATTGCACCGCGTCCAAATATGGATAAATATTTTTGGCTCATGATATTAGTTTTGATTGAATCAAAGGTAGCGTGTCCAATCATCACCTTGCGGGGGCAAAAGCGACAGGTTAGGGGGGAGGAAGTGCCATTTTAAGAGGTGTGATAATGTTGCACCCGGCAGTTAACAGGCAATCTGCCTGCTATGCGCAGCGTTCGCAAGGGCCTATAGAATTATGCGATAAAAATTAGTAACAGGCTGAGTTGCAAAGCAGCAACAGCATTCACTTTTCTACCGGTTTGTAATAAAACATTACAGCGCCACAGCCAAATGTTTTTGTTTTTAAGAGTGTAAGGTTAATCCTGTTACTGATGTTTTTAAACAATGGCAGGCCGTTTCCTAAAATAATGGGCTGAACGCTTACCTGGTATTCATCAATTAAGCCAAGATTCATCAAAGCTACTATTAAACCCGGGCTGCCCACTACAATGTTTTTACCCGGCTGTTGTTTAAATGCTGAGATTTCTTCTTTGACCACGCTGTTTTTTACTTCGCTGTTTTTCCAGGTAACATTTTTCAGCGTTCGCGAAAAAACAATCTTCTTAATATCATCTATCAGCACGGCAAATTCATCCATGGGCTTGTTACCCGTAGGATTTTTTACTACAGTTGGCCAATAACTTTCCATAAGCTGGTATGTTATCCTTCCGTATAAAAGCGCATCTGCGTTACGCAGCAGGTCATTATAATGCTCATGTATTTCTTCATCCGCAATTAATGCTGTATGATCACAAAACCCGTCGAATGTCATGTTGGATGCAGCAATTAATTTTCTCATACCTGTGTTTATTTTTTATGATTGTTTTTCCCGTTGGTTCCGGGCAGAAAGTTTAAGGCCGGCACTGTTGCCTGCAAACACTGCCTCCCCCAAATTTATACAAAATAAATGCATACCTATGGCAGCACATTAATTGCAATAAGCCGGAACAGCTGAAGATAAACTAATGCAGAAGATTCGTTACCTGCATAAGCGGATTGATGAACCGGCCGGGGAAGGGCAACGGAAAAAATTGTAAGAAAGTAATGTGCAGCAGGCTTGTAATTGAGAATAACTACATATTTCGCATTCAGCACCTTTTGGAGTAACAGTGTTACTGCAGCGTGTCCTTATTTAAAGTACAACTACACCTGGCTGGTTACTTTGTTTGTATTTCTTTCAGCACTATTGAAAAACTTAACCTCATACGTAAAATGATGGGGAAAGACGCTGAACCATAAAAGGTAAAAAAGTCTTCATTTTCCTCCGAAGGGGAGTATCCGTTTCCGGTCATTATAAGCGGCTTTACAAGTTCTTCATAAATAGTGTCTGTTTTGCCGTCAATAGTCACTTCAAGCGGAAGACTGCCTGTATATGTACCCATATCCTGTGCGTCTTTTCCGGGTCCATCAAGGTACATGGTGATAGGTTTACCAGTGTGCTTATCAAACTGGTTAAAGCACCGCTGGCTTATCCATACGCTCAGGCTTTGGTCATCGAGTTTTTTATCTCCCGGCTCAAAAAAGTTGTACATGGCGTTCGCGCTTGCAAGGGCTTTGGCTGTGTGGGTAATGCTGCCGGCAATGTTAGCTGGGGCAGTCATTTGCCAGCTAAACGATGTGCCTTTAAGATTGTTAACCGTAACAATAAAATTGTATTCATTGCCATTTGCTGTTACAGCATAAATAAGTTTTGTGCCGGGTTTTACAATGTTTTCAAGTTTTACCTGTGCCTGCGCGGTTATAACAAGCAGCACACAGGCAAAGAGGCATAGGCGTTTCATGCGAGTATGGGTTTTAATGGTGATTGGTACAAGTGATATTTGCCGGCAAGCCCAGCCATACAAATGTACCCACCACCCGGAAGCTGGTATATACCCAATGCATGGTATTATGAACAGGACGGCGCGTTAAATTACCTCGCAGGCTGGTATTCAAGTATAAGAACGCCATTGTCAAGCACGCGTGAGCTTTTGAGGCTGAATTTATTAACCTCCCTGTTATCGTCAAACAGCCTTAGCCCACCCCCGATTGAAACGGGATACACCATCAGCCGCAACTCATCTATAAGGTTATGGTGAAGCAGCGACTTAACGAGCGTGGCACTGCCGTACACCAGTATATCACCACCATCGCCGCTTTTAAGCGTGGCAACGTCCTTTTCCACGTCGCGGAGTATGTGGCTGTTGTTCCATGCTGCTGTTTGCAGGCTGTGCGATACAACATATTTCGGGTACCGGTTAATGGGTACTCCAAACCCCGCATCAGTTTGGGAGGGCCAGTACCCGGCGAACATTTCATACGTTTTTTTGCCTAACAGCAAGGCATCCACGGCGGCCAGCTCTTCAACCTTGTATGTGCCGGCTTCCGCGTGGCGGTACAGTGTTTGCCATCCGCCGTGGGGGTGGGGCGTTTCATTGCCGCCCGGCGCTTCTATAACGCCATCAAGTGTAATAAATTCAGTGACGATAATTTTTCGCATAATCCTTTTTTTTGTAAAAATAGCGGGCGCTTTTTGTTGAAACAGGGGGAGAAAAAGACATTGCGCAGGTTAAATGCGGCTACCTGGCACCCGGGAAAAAAGCGAAACAGGAATGATACCCGCGGTGTGGCCGCACGCTTGCGCTTATTTTTTACCGGCCGTAGCCTGGCGAGAAGAGCCTGTTGTTTTTTTGCTATTCAGTTTTAATATTATCTGCAGGGTTGGCAAGGGCTGCTCTTATCGCCTGAATGCTTACCGTACCTACTGCAAGGCAAAGTATGCCTGCGCCTGCCAGCACAAATATCCAGGTACTTAAGGTAACCTGGTAGGCAAACCCGCTAAGCCATTGATTTGATATGATGAAAACTATGGGAAAAGCTACCAGCAATGCCAGCAAAGTGAGCTTCAAAAAATCTAATGTCAGCAGCTTTGTAATGCTGCCAACCGATGCACCGAATATTTTCCTGATAGCTATTTCTTTTGTTCTTTGCGATGCTGTAAAAGCACTCAGTGCAAATATGCCTGTTAATGCTATAATAGTTGATATAATGGCAAGCAGTAATGTAATAAAACCGAAACGTTCATATTTTGCCATTAATTTGGCAAAATCCTGGTCAAGCCAGCTATAGCGCAACGGGAAGGCCGGTTCTATTGTTTTCCAGGTATTAGTAATAGCTTTTAAGGCTTGTGCCGCATGCTGGCCGCTTACCTTAACAAGCACTGCGCGGTAACTGCCAAAAAGCCCTTTAGCTACGCCTATGCCATACACTTCCGGGGTTATTAAGGTATTATACCCGCCTATGTGGCTGTCTTTAATAACACCCACAACAGTGTATTTTTTATTTAATGTTTCAATTTGCCGGCCAATGGGGTTTTTACCGCCAAAAATCTTTGCTGCCGTTTCATTGATTATTGCTGAGTTAACCGTATCTGCGGTGTACGAGGTTGAAAAATCCCGCCCTGCGGCAAATTTCATGTCAAGCGTTTTAAAATAATCAAAGTGTACATAGTTAAATGTAATATTCGCCTTGCGGTCGCCAAACTCTGCCTCCTCATCCGTAGCGTTAGACGGAGTGCCGGGGTAAAAATCTGTAATGGCCACGCTGCTTACACCCGGCAGTGCGCCAAGCCGCAGTTTTATTTCATCTATTTTGGATGATTGCCCGGCAGGGTCTATAACACTTCCCATAAACGGGCGCAGCACAAGTACCTGGTTAGTATTAAACCCGGGATTGTTAGAGTGCATGTAGTGCAACTGAAGGTACACCACCATCATGCCAATGATAAAGCAGGATGAAATGGCAAACTGCAATACAAGCAAGCTGTTTTGCAGGTAACGGCCTTTAATGCCTTTTACGGTTTCGCCTTTAAGTACTTTTGCCGTATTGAAAGAGGATAATACAAAGGCAGGGTAACCGCCTGAAAATAGGGTAACAAGTACTACCATGAGTAATAACTGCAATACAAATGTTTGATTTTGCAGCAGGAAGGTTTTATCAAATATGTCAAGTTGCATGTTAAATGCCATGTTTACCAGCATCAAAAGGGCTTTTGCCAGCAATATGGCTATTGCAAGTGCCAATAAAGTTTGTACAAACGCTTCTGCTAAAAACTGTCCTATTAACTGGTAACGCCGGGCACCAATAGTTTTGCGTATGCCTGCTTCTTTAGCTCTTTTGCCTGCACGGGCAATGGCGAGGTTGGTATAATTAATGCAAGCCAGTACAAGTATCAATAAGGCAGTAACAGAGAAGAATATAACCGGCTGTTCATTGTTCCTGCGGGTATCAAATAAAGGATGGCTGTCAGCTGCATCCCTGTACAATACTGCTTTTGAAAACAAGTGTATATCAGCTACAGGCTCCAGCGTTACATCGTCTATAGTGCGTTTCAGGTTCGTTTTTAGCCATTGCTCTGCCTTGCTGCCGGGAGCGGTCAGTGCGGGTTGACCCGCATGCATGCTTTCATAAGAGGATGATGCCAGTCCGTTTATGAGCATGGTGCGAGTTTTGTTAGCCACTGCAACCGCACTGGTATTTGGCTTAAGTAATACATAGGTAATAAAAACTTCTGCAGACCAGTTGCCTGCATTTGCAACCTGCATTGACATACATATATTAAATGAAAGATGGGAAGGGGCCTTATCATCAAAAACGCCCGTAACGCTGTACGGCTTTCCACCCGGCAAGTTGAAAGTTTTGCCCACTGCGTCAGTAGTACCAAACAACTTCATACTTGTTTCTGTATTAATAATGGCGCTGTGAGGCATTTTTAGAGCAGTTGAGGCGTTGCCGTAAATAAGGCGGAAGGGCATAACCGTTAAAAAAGAACTGTCTGCAGCCATCACCTTGTTTACATACATTTGTTTATCACCTGCGGTAATTAATTCCTCCGGCCTGTCTGCAATGCGGGTAACGGCCTGTACCTCAGGCATTGAGGCTAACAGTTGCTGGCCTAACGCCGGAGAGGTCCATGCAGTATAGCTTTTGTCTTCATCCCACGTTTGGGCTACGTTTACCCTGTATACGCTGCTTAAACGGCTGTCCCACCTGTCATAGGAGGTTTTGTAGTTAACGTACACCAGCATAGCAATAAACACTGCCATGCCAAAAGCTAAACCCATAATATTAATAAATGCATAAACCCTGCTTCTTTTAATATTACGCCAGCCTACAATAAAATAGTTTTTAATCATAATACAGTTAAAAAGTGGTTGCAAAAATGGTTTAATAATAATAGGCACGTTGGGCTTTAATAATAGGCACGTTGGGCTTTGCAGGTTAGGTGCCGGTAAATATACTAAAACGACAGGTAGCCACTTGTTAGTATAAACCAATATTTTGAGTACGTTTATTAGCTGCTTTTGAAGTTAGTAAACAGGCTTTACAAGTGTACAATAACAATGTATGTCACGGCCATAAGGTAAATTGGCGTGTTCAACCAACCTGCTGTCATAAACTACCCACACCAATGTAGTTGTTTCTTATCTTAGTAAGCATAATGTAACCCCTATATGAAAAATGCAGAAATAAGCGACCCCATATTTCTCCAGGCGGTGGAGGCTATTGATGCCGGCGACATATCAATGCTGGAAGACCTTATTAACGTGCACCCACGCCTGGTAACAGACCCACTTAGCCGGCCCAGCGGCGATTATTTTAAAAACCCCTACCTGTTATGGTTTGTGGCAGATAACCCCATACGGGTGCCGGCGCTGCCTGCTAATATTGTGGAGGTAACGCGCACGCTGGTAAAAAGCGTTAAACTCCTGGCGGGCACCAATACTCAACACCAGCTTAACTATACGCTGGCACTGGTAGCCTCTGGCCGCATACCGAAGGAATGCGGGGTGCAACTACAAATGATTGACCTGTTGATTGATGAGGGCGCAACACCGGGCACCGCATGGGCAGCGCTTACACATGGTAACATTGATGCTGCAAAACGAATAATTGAACGTGGCGGAAAGTTAAACCTTGTAACCGCTGTTGGACTGGATGATATGGAGGCTACAAAGCGCCTTTTCGCTTCCGCGCCAGGCGATGACAAATTGGTGGCAGTGCAGTGTGCAGCATTTTTTGGTAATGCGTCAATGCTGCATTTCTTGATTAATGCAGGGGCTCCATTTAATGATTATACCCCAAAAAGCAGCGGCTTTCATACCCATTCAACACCGCTGCACCAGGCGGTATATTCAGGTTCGCTGGAAAGTGTAAAGATATTGGTAGAGGCGGGTGCAAAGCTAAATGCCGCCGATAAAGCGTTTGGTGGCACACCTTTGGGCTGGGCAATGTATATGCAGGATGAAGAATCGCCGGATGAAGAAGCAAGAAAGCGGTATAAGGTAATTGAGGAATATTTAAAGTCGGTGGGAGGGTAGGTTGACTAAAGAAGAATAAAGCAGTTTTATTTTAGGTTGAGCGGTAAGTTTATTAAGTTAACATACTGGCGGAGCCGAAAAACCCACTCGACATTTTTCATTCCAGGGGCTTACCTGCTTTCGCCTTCCCGCCCTTTTAAAACCGGTAGTTCAACCGCAAATCAATAAAATCTGCTACCTGGTTATGGGCCAGCATGTTAAAACCTGCATACCAGTGCGGGTTTAATTTGTACCGCAGCCCCCAGCGGTGGTAAATGCGCGGAAAAGCCTGCTGGTAAAGGTCTGAGAAGGTTTTAGTGTCCTTATATATATAATAGCCAAGCTGCTGGCTGAATAATATGCGGCGAAAAATAAATTCATGCCCTATCATTAGCCCCACAAGGTTGTTTGAGGTATTATCCATCAGTAATTTCTTAATGCTCGCCAGGCCGCCATCGTGGTAAGCTTCCAGTGACAGGGTAATATTATCCAGTGTGCTAACGCGCTTGCTTGCCTGCACAAACACTCCTGCCAAATATTTCCGGCTGCTTACCCAGCCGGCGCTGTATCCTGACTTGGGCGAATAATAGAACCCTGCATCATATATAATTTTTGTGTGCCGGTAACTTCGCACCTGCTCCCTTTTATATACCGGCAAACTGTTGTTGTACGCTGTGTAACGTATGCCCAGGGAGGCCGTAGGATAGTTTACACCGTGGTTAGGCAACTCAAAACCGCCATTTGAATTGTGTTGAAAACTCGTCATGAAACTGAGCGCAATATGTGGGCTTACATTGCAGTTAATGCCGGCACCGGCGGTTAGGTAAGCATTTATGGGCAAGCTGTATGATTGATTGGTAGGGTTTTTAATAGAATCGTGGGGGTTGGTTAAATATGACAATCCCACACCCATACGCAAAAAGAAACTGCAATTTTTACTTACACGGTAATCAGGCTCAATAAAATACGCTGCAGAATATGTTTTGCCCAATATGCGCGTATTGAAATCAAAATAGGAGAGTATCAACCCCATGCGGGGGTAGCAGCGGTAGTTTTCCCAAAGGGGCTTGTCAATATGCTGTTTTGATATTTCAAATTCAAACCCACGCGGGTGTGCACCTGCGGTATTTTCAACATATTTGGTGTGGGCGTATATTACACCGTAATGCAGCCGTAAGGCATATACGGGGTATGATGAACCCGCGGAGTTCTTGGCTGTGCCGGCCTGGCCCTGCGCAACTGCGGCGTATAAAATAAAATATAACAGGTAAGTAAGCCGCTTTAACCAAAACCGGCGCGCAGTAGCCATTATAAGCATTTATTGTATTAAAAGTTGGTTTTGGTAAAAATACGTATGAAATGTATTGCCGGTTTAATTTAGGGGCGCATAAAAAGCAATATTAAATAAATTTAATACCGTCCTTATACCTACATTTGGTTATGGCATATTCACCTGACATATATGAACGCATGGTTAATGCCAAGGTATATATTGACAATAACTTTGACGAGAGCCTGGACCTTGCAGGCATAAGTCGGCAGGCTTACCTTTCGCCCTACCATTTTCACCGGCTGTTTACCACCATATACCGTAAAACACCCCACCAATACCTTACCTGGAAAAGACTGGAAAAAGCAAAGTTACTGTTGGAGAAGGAAGGCATAAGCATAACTGAAGTTTGCAACAGTGTAGGTTTTGAAAGCCTTAGTTCGTTCAGTATTTTATTTAAGCGCGAAAGCGGTTATGCGCCGCAATACTACCGTAACATTGCCTATCTTAAAAAGAAGCTGGCGAAGGAACAGCCAAAGCGTTTTATTCCACACTGCTATGTAGAAACATATAAGCTGGGGTGAAAGAAATAGACCATACAGATTACTATTCAGCCAACACCATGCTCAGCCTATATTTTGTGCCGCACCCCCGGCCTCTCAATAATGCCCTGTTTATAAAAAGCCAGCATAAAAGCACAGCAAAAAATAAGCTCACCAATAGTGTGCCGCATTGGCAGCAAATGTGTATTACTTATATTCAGCAGTATTCCTAAAGCGATAAGAAAACATACGGTGTTGTTATATGAACGTATGCAGGCAAACAAAAGTAAGATTATTGGCAGCCACTGTACGGTGTTATATTGCTGCCGGTGAACAGGAGAAAAAATTTCCGTGAGCATATACAACACCATTCCAAACATTACCGCGCGTGCAATATTGCTTCCGTCCGGCCCTGAACCTTTATAATAAAGTATTGCGCATGTTATTAATGTGACAACCAACAGGATGTTTAGCAGGTATAATGACATATATGTATGTGTCACTATAAAATACAGGTAAAAAATATTGCCGTTTTCTGATTTATTGGGCTCATATTCTGAAGCCATTATCTGTGAGGCACGGGCAACATCAAACCCCTCAAGCTGCGTTAATGTATCAATTTTGTAATTCTTCTGCATGGCGGGGCCGGCATTTTGATGCAGTTTCAACTGTTCTTTCATACCCGCCGCGTAATTTTTCCACAAGGCCCGTTCAAACGGGCTAACCAGGTAAAATAAGCCATATAAAATGGCCGGCAATAAAGTAAATGTCAGCAACCGGCGGTATTGCTTTATATGCAGCAGGAAAGGGATTAACAGCACAATGGCTATTGGCCGCATAAGCACAAGCATCACAATGCATAAACCCGCAACTGCAAGCGCTACTGCATTTTTATATTTTAATAACAGCCAGCCGGAAACAGAAAAGAACGTAGCAATCAATACATATATCTGCCCGTTTTCTGCATTTAAAATCCACGCCTCGGTTAACAGGAATAAGAGGCAGGTATTAAACACTGCCAGTTTTGCAAATGTGGTGCGGCACAGGCTGAGCGCAGTAAACATTATTATACCAAAGCAAACATATTGCAGCACCAGCCAGTACTTTGCAAATGTGTTAAACGGCTTGTCGCAAAAGGGAATAATCAGCCTGTGAAAAAAAGGTGTTGCGGTAATGATTGAAACTTTAAAGCTGTCTGCGTTGTTGGGGTCGTAATATCTTATAGCATCTCCGGGCCTCCATTTATAAAAATAGGGCAGTTTACCATCTTCAATCAGCCTGGCGCCTACCTGGCGGTTACGTAAATCGCCGGGGTAACGTTTCTCAAGTTGCACATCTCTGTATACTGAATTTGCAATTACTAAAATACCTACTATTATATTAAGCCAAATAATAATTATAAGTACCGGTTTAGGAGGTTGAGGTATTTTTTTTAAGAAAAATTGCATTGCGGGTGTAATTCTCCGGCTTTTGGTGTGGAATATTTTTAAAACTAACTAAAATATCAATTGCAGGAAAAATATCTACAGCCTGAATGCTTGAAAAGCCCTCAGTCTTTTTATACAAAAGCAATTTTCAATAAGTACCCGTCAGCGGTTTTCTCTTAGCTTCACATTCAATAAAAAATACTAAATATGGTAACCAAATTATCGCATGCCTCGCTTTTTGTAACAGACCAGCAAAAAGCATTTGATTTTTACGTAACCACGCTTGGTTTTAAAGTAAATACTGATGTAACTATGGAAAACGGTTTTCGCTGGCTTACACTTACCCCACCCGAACAGCCTGATTTGGAAATGGCCATTCTTGCCCCGTTACACGATGGTATGCATTATGCTGACGGCGTAAAAGAAGCCTTTAAAGTACTGTTGGATAATGAAGCGCTCGGCGCAGGGGTGTTATACACGCCGGACTGCAGGGCAACTTACGAAGAATTGAAAGCAAAAGGGGTGAAGTTTAAAGGCGAACCGAAAGAGCAGTTTTACGGCATTGAAGCGATTATTACCGATGGCTGCGGCAATTGGTTTAGCATGACGCAGCCTAAGGAAATGTAGCAGGTAAAATTAGTACCCGCGTAAATGCTGCATGATTGCTAAATTAGCTGCATGAAGCGTTTTATTGTTATAGTATGTGCATTATGTGTGGTGGTATGCGCTTATGCGCAGGCGCCGCTGGTAAAAGGTATGGTAATTGCAAAGTCAGTAATATTTGCCCGGCAGCAGTATTTGCTTAATGCTGATACATCCCTGCAAAAGCCTTTGATAATTATTTCAGGAAAAAATATTACGGTTGATTTTAATGATGCTGTATTGCAGGGCAGTAAAGATAAAGATGTGCCGAATCTTTTTTACGGGTTAGCCGTTATGGTTGCCCCGGGTTCATCTAATATTACCATTCTTAACGCGCATATTCATGGGTATAAGATAGCTATACTGGCCGACAGTGTAGCCGGACTGCATATTTATAACAGTGATTTTAGCTACAATTACCGACAGCAACTGCATAGTAATTGGCGGCGGGAAGATGTAAGCGACTGGCAAAGTTACCACCATAACGAGCATGGTGAATGGAAGCGCTATGGTGCAGGTATTTATCTTACCAATTGCAACCATGCAGTAATAAAGGGTAATACAGTTAACGACGGCCAGTGTGGGTTAATGATGACGCGCTGTAATTATGCAGAAGTGCATGATAATAATTTTTCGTTTAATTCCGGCCTTGGTATTGGCATGTACCGCAGCAGTAACAACAGGGTGTACAATAATACGCTGGACTTTAATGTGCGCGGCTACAGCGATGGCATTTACAACCGCGGGCAGGACAGCGGTGGAATATTAGTGTTTGAGCAATGCAACAACAATGTGTTTGCTTACAATTCGGCAACGCACAGTGGTGATGGATTTTTTCTTTGGGCGGGGCAATATACAATGGATACGGGGCTGGGGGGATGTAATGATAATGTTTTATATGGCAATGACTTTTCCTATGCACCAACCAATGGCGTTGAATTAACTTTTAGCAGGAATATTATTGAACAAAACATTATTAATGATTGTGATAACGCTATTTGGGGAGGCTATAGCTATAATACATATATTTTTAATAATGGCATTGAGGGTAATCACACAGGTATAGCTATTGAACATGGGCAGGCCAACGAAATCGTTTTTAACAGGTTTGCTAATAATATAACTTCGGTTAAATTGTGGGGGCACCCGATAGAGCCTTCAGACTGGGGTTACCCAAAACACCGTGACACTAAAAGCCACACGTACAATATTTACATGAACAGTTTTACTGATGAGAAGACAGTTTTTGATGTAATGGAAACTGACAGTCTTTCCATTGGGGGCAACCGTAACAGCCTGAACGGCCGGGAATACAAGCTGGGCAAAGGGCTTACGGCCTTTGATACTGTTGAATACAAAATAGCCCGGTTACGCGCCTTTAAATATAGCGGACAGCAGGATAAGGATGTAGTACGTTTATCGGGTGTCCGGAAAGAACGCCTTGCCCAAACACACCTCGGCCGCGGCCAGGTACGTGTTACACAATGGGGGCCTTACGATTTTAATTATCCCCTGGTGTTTTTGCAAAAAGTAGATAAAGAGGGGTTATATCATTTTGAGGTAATGCATCCCGGGGGTACCTGGCAAATAAGTAAACTGAACGGTTTTAGTATTATTGAACAACATAGCGACAGTCTTACAGCAAAAGCAGATTCTTCTATTACTGAAAGAAGCATAGCGTTACAATACACCGGCGCAACGTTTACTGATGTATTTGGTAAAAAACATGCTGCCGGTGAACCGTATATTTTCAGTTATGACGAATTTGATGCGCACCCGCAATGGAACATACATTTTTACAAATGGGACAGTGTGCATGCGGCTGACAAAAATTATTCGTCTTTCATCCAATCGCTGCAAACGCCTGTATATACTACCACATCGAACAAAATTGATTATACCTGGTGGGGAGCAATAGGCAAAGGGTTGCCTGCCGATTCATTCGCAACAGTAGCTACAAGTTCAATGGATTTGCCGGCCCGTGATTACGAGATAAGTGTAACAGGCGACGACCTTGTAAAACTTTTTATTGATGACAAGCCGGTAATTGATGCGTGGGACGCGTCACTGGTTGACCTTGACGAAAACACCAATCATACCATCCGTATGCATTTAAGCGGGCGGCATAATTTTAAAATTGTGCATGCTGAAATTGGCGGCCTGGCTACGCTGATGTTTTACTTAAAGCCTATGCCGCAAAGGTAGAATTACGCAGCGCATTAAGCATTTGTTCGCCTATTTTGTCGTCAGCAAATGACATGGTAATAAATATTCCATGATTCTTATATATTGCCGAATAATAACGTGTACGATGCAGTAATCTGGATGGTGTAGTGGCCGATATTTCAAAAACTTCGAATAATATATCGCCCTTTTGCCTTGTTTCCTGCTCTGTACTTATGTTTACTGACGCATATTCTTTATATGCGGCATGGAAATAGTTGAGCATTGCATTGCACGTGTCATTGCACTTATTGCGCCATTCGCGCTCGGGTGTTTCGTCAAGGTCTGTTATGCTGCAGCCAAATTTGTTCTCAATCTCAAACTCAGCCCAAAACTCGCCTTTTACCATGTGTTTTTGCAGGGATATATCAGTTTTGCCGGAGAGTTTTTTCCTGTAGCGGGTATCCATTTGCTGCATTCGCTTTGCAGTTAGCAGGTGAAAGCCTTGCGGTATGGTAATATCCCAGCCTATTTCAGCAATGTGAAGAGTGCATCCCTTTGCCGGGGTAAAAATCGTTCTGAATAATAACCTTGCATAGTCAAAAACGCCGGCCATAATTTTCCTTTAGTTTAGCTGCTAAAATAAATCAAATTAATACAATCATTACAGCAAGTATCTTACTGCATTTCTTTCAACCCCATTAATTGTTCTTTTATGTCGCTAAACCTTGTCCATGGTATAAAATGATTTTCTCCTTTAAGCCATATCAGCGTATCGCTTTTTGCATTGGTAAGGTGCGCCTTGCTGTATAATGCGTTAGCGGGTGGTACCAGTTGGTCGCTGTCACCGTGCATTAAAATAACATTGCAGGTAACTCTTGGAAAATCGTCCGCAAGGGATAAAACATCTTTTTTAAACAGTTCTAATTCATCATTGCTTGGCCGCATCGCTCCGGGTATAAAATAACGCAGCGGAAACTTATCAATTATGCCACGCCATTTTTCAGCGCCTTCCTCCGCGGGGTCAACGGAGCCGGCAAGCACTACAACGTTTTTAATCGGCAGGCCGGGGTTTTCTGCTGCCAGCTTTATTACCATCGGGCCACCCAGGCTATGCCCCACCAACGCCATCGGTTTGCCGTTTTTAACGGTATCAAGCACATCACTTAATAAAATGCCTTGTTGGGTAAACCCAAGGGCATCGCCGTAATCACTGTAGCCAAAACCAGGCCGGTCAACACTTATTAACCGGTAATGTTTTAGCAGGTCTGTATCCAGCAGGTAATCTTCAAACGCATCCCAGCTGCCGGGTGAACCATGAATAAATATTATTGTTGGCAGGCTATCTTTTCCCGCAACTACGTAATGCATTGTGCGGTCTTTAATATGCAGGTAAACAGTTTTAAAAGCTACCTGTGCCGTTTTAAAGGTGGCAACAGCGTCTTTATCACTTGTGCGAAAGCTGAAAATAAATTGCGCTGTTATAAGCAAAACAAGCAGAATAACGGCAAGCGACCACAATGTTATTTTAACTACTCTTCTCAAGATAATGGCAATTGGCTACTAAAATTGCGCAATTATTTTAAGAGTATTGTTTTTTGCAGGTTAAATGTTATGGCTTACACAACATCTTTTGTGCCCTTGTGTGTTTTAAAGGAAAAATGGCGCTGGGCAAAGTAACTGTACACTATTACAACGATGGCGGTGGCAATTTTGCCAACGGTGTTATATGGGGCAAAAATTCGGGTGAATATTTTAAGGAATATATAGTTAAGCGTCATATTACCTACAATCACCACAAAATACCTGAAAAGCTGTACGCGGCGGTGCAGCGTAGACTCCTGGAAAACCACGTAACGGCTTAAATAAAAACCAACAGGGAAGGCTATCCATATTGCAAAAAGATAATCAGGAGCAACGGCGCCGTCCATCACCATAAAGCCAAGATTGACGTTGTGACCCTTGAAAATAATTTTATTACCGATATAATACAGTAAAATACTGAACACTGTATTAAAACCGCCGCATGCAGCATACCTGAACGTGGTTAGGGGCATTATTCTTCTGAATAACGGGTAAAAAAAATCCACAAACTTTAGTATGGACTTTCGTATGCGCCTGTGTATTGCCTTCATTGCGGGCCGCGAAGATAAATTATACTTTGTTTAGTTGCCCGGCCTGTGCTTAATTTAAATAAACTTTTTACAATAAAAGCCATACCCCGCGGCATACCGTTCGTTTCGTTATTTTTGCCGCCAAATAAAGGAATAATGAGCGTTGTTGCGCAAATAAAAAAGGTTACGGGAGAGGCAATTAAAGCATTGTATAATACTCAATTTGATGATACGGCGATACAGGTAAATGCCACAAAGCCTGAGTTTGAGGGCGATTACACTGTGGTGCTGTTTGGGTTTATTAAGCAACTTAAAAAAGCGCCCGATGTTTTAGGCAATGAAATTGGTAATTATTTGCTGCAGCACGGTGATGGAATTTTCACATCGTTTAACGTTATTAAAGGGTTTTTAAACCTGGTGATTTCCGATAGCTACTGGCTTAATTTTTTACAGGAAAATTATAACAATACATTGTTTGGCAGGGCGCCGGTGAATGGTAAAAAGGTAATGGTGGAATATTCATCCCCCAATACCAACAAACCCCTGCACCTTGGCCACTTGCGTAATAACTTTTTGGGATGGAGTACCGCGGCAATTTTGCAGGCAAATGGCTACGACATTATAAAAACCTGTATTGTAAACGACAGGGGCATACATATTTGTAAAAGTATGATAGCCTGGCAACTGTATGCAGATGGCGCTACGCCGGAAAGTACAGGAATAAAAGGCGACCATTTTGTGGGTGACTATTACGTAAAGTTTAATGATGTATATAAACAACAGGTAGAAACCCTTGTGAATAATGGGATGCCTAAGGAGATTGCGGAGAAGGAAGCTGCTATTATGAAGGGCGCCCAGCAAATGCTGCTGGATTGGGAAGCGGGCAAGCCAGGAGTGGTTGAGTTGTGGAAGACAATGAATAGCTGGGTATATGAAGGGTTTGATGCTACTTATAAAAAAATAGGCAGCGATTTTGACCGCATCTATTATGAAAGTGAAACTTACTTGTTGGGTAAAGATCTTGTGGACGGGGGGCTGCAAAAAGGCGTTTTTTTTCAGAAAGAAGACGGGAGTGTTTGGATAGACCTTACTGCCGACGGACTTGATGAAAAGCTGGTGCGCAGGAGGGATGGAACCTCCGTCTACATAACACAGGATATTGGCCTTGCTGTAAATAAATACCAAGAATATAAATACGACCAGAGTATATACGTGGTAGGGGACGAGCAGATTTACCATTTTAAAGTACTGAAGCTTATTTGCCAAAAGCTTGGGCTGCCCTCGGCCGACGGTATTTACCATTTAAGCTATGGCATGGTTGAACTGCCCGGCGGTAAAATGAAAAGCCGGGAAGGCACCGTTGTTGACGCTGATGATATAATTGCCGAAATGGTGAGCATTGCCAGGCAAAAAACAGAAGAGCTCGGTAAAGTGAAAGATTTTGCAGAAGAGGATTTGGCTGAACTCTATAACACGCTTGGTTTGGGCGCTTTAAAGTTTTTCCTGCTTCGTGTTGACCCTAAAAAGCGCATGGTATTTAACCCGGAAGAGAGCATAGACTTTCATGGGTTTACAGGGCCGTACATACAGTTTACGTATGCCCGTACCCGGAGCATATTGAGGAAACTGGCGTCAGAAGCCATGGAGCTAACAGGTATAACGGGCGAAACCTTGCTGGAACTTGAAAAAGCGGTACTTAAAGAGTTGGAGCAATTTCCTGTAATTATAGACGACTCTTCACGGGAACATGACCCGTCAAAAATTGCTATCTATATTTTTAACCTGTCTAAAACTTTTACAGCATTTTTAACGGAGCATTCCATTATGACCGCAGAAAGCCAGGACAAGAAGGTATTGCGTGCCCGGCTTGCACAACTAACGGCACAAACCATACACACGGGTATGGGGTTGCTGGGTATTAAAGTACCTGAAAGAATGTAGGTTTTCGCAAACAATCTTTGTGTATTGTTGTTGAAAATCATCAGTCCTGGTATAATAGCATAATTAAAAAGCTAAGGAAAATTTTAGTTGTGTTGGTACACGGTTGCCATAAATTACTCCTACTTTTATCGAAATAATTCTAACGATGAATACAGAAGTTTTTGAAAAGGTAGATGCCTATATAAGCAACCTGTTTAACCCGCCTGATGAAGCGCTGGAGGCCGTAGAGAAATCTATTATAGAAAATGATATTCCGCAAATAAGCATATCGCCCAACCAGGGCAAGTTTCTGCATATTTTAGCGAGGTTATGCAATGCTAAGAAAATACTGGAGCTGGGTACGTTGGGTGGTTACAGCACAATTTGGTTTGGCCGTGCATTGCCTGCTGATGGCAAACTAATTACGCTTGAATACAGCCAGCACCATGCTACTGTTGCGCAGAAAAACATTGAACGCGCAGGATTATCAGACAAGGTTGAAATACGCGTGGGGAAAGCGCTGGATACATTGCCAGTACTTGAAGCAGAGGGTGCCGGCCCGTTTGATTTGATATTTATTGATGCTGATAAACAGCCCTACGCTGAATATTTTGAATGGGCATTAAAACTGTCACACTCAGGCACACTGGTTATCGCCGACAATGTTATACGCGATGCCAAGGTGCTTGACCCCAACAGTACCGATGAAATGGTGCAGGGGGTACAGCGTTTAAACAACCTGTTATCAAAAACTACCGAAGTTACTGCCACCATTATTCAAACAGTTGGTGTAAAAGAACATGACGGGATGGCAATAGCTTTGGTGAATTAGGTAATGTATATCCCGGATAAGTACTATGCAAGACCAGGACACAGGCGGGCTGAGTTATATAGTTACCCAAAACCTTTCGTTTGCAGATGTGTGCAGCGCCTCCCTGTACATATTCTTTAACAGCGCTTTTATAAAGGCAATTTTTATAATTGGTACTGTGGGCGGTATTTTAGATTTTTTGATGCCAACTGAACAGGATAAAAGGCCAGTTGTAATAATGACACTCTTATTGCCACTGCTTGTGTCAGTACTAATTGCTGTATTGTCTTTGTTACCCGCTGCAGGCCTGTTTCTTGTTGCGCCATACCGTTTTAGGGGCATTGTTTACAAGTTTAGTTCCTGGGGAATAGAAAAAGCTGATAGCGGCTTAGGGGATAAAAGGCCATGGAAAAAGACCAGGAAGATTGTGGAGACAAAACATTTTTTCCTCGTGTATTTTACCCGGTTTGATGCACACGTAATTGTAAAGAAAGCATTCAGGTCTGAAGGTGAAATTGATCAGTTCAGGCTATTTCTTGAGAAAGTGACAAAATCTTAATAGCAACACACTTGCTCCTGTCTTTGTATTGGCTGTTTTATTTCTTCGCTTCAAACAATGTCCACGGGTAAGATTTCATGTCCATTAAATATTTACTCATCCAGTTAAACTCAGGGTGGGCTTTGTAAAATTTGGCGCCTATAAAATCCTCGCCGCAAGGGTGGCCCATGTGCGCCCAGAATTTCATGTCTTTTGCAAGGTCTGCTGTAGTAACCTTACCCTGTACGGCGCCCATAGGGTAGAAAGGCGGCTCATCCCATTCCTTGCATCCAATGGGGTCTTCATCTATGTGGCCGCAAATAACGCAGCGGTTATTGGCATTTTTACCTGAAAGGGCGTCTTTATGGTCTGCCTCTACAAGTTTGCCGGTTTCTGCATCTAATTTGCCCTTCATCTCCACCTGTACAAACTCTTCCATTCTTTTCTTACGCGCGTTGGGTGAGCTGGTTGGGTTTTTAGCATCAAAGGTTGTTTCCTGGGCAATTAACGTACTGTCGCTGGCAAAATTGCTGCCTATCATTGCCGTATCTTTACTTCTCCACACGCGGTGGTCTTTTAAACCAAGCTCTAGTTTTGCTACCTCGTTTGTTTTGGTGTCGCCAATCAGCCAGTCATTGGCATAGCCGCCGTTATTACCTTCAATAAAAATGTTTATTACATCGTCAATGCTGTTGGCATATTGCGCCGCTTTGCGGGCGCGTGTAAATTCAGGTATGCCGGTTGAATCGAATTTATTAAACCCTGTAATGGTTGTTTCAGTAATCAGCAGGCCATTATTGGTAATTAAAAAATCATCGCCGCTGTGTATAAAACCAGGCATGCAGTCCATTAAAATATGGTTTCCTTTTTCCGGAACAATATCTGCTACAACGTTCCAGTGCTGCCCCCACAGGTAATCGCTCCAGTTGTTATGGCCCATCACTATTTTGCCATCTTTGGTGTAGCTGCCGGTAGCTATAAATGCACTGCAGTTGCCCGGCGCTTTATTATCACCACTACCGGCCTGTGCAATGTTCATTAACGAGGGTACATAATAAAACCCAAGTTCTTCCATGGCATTATATGCGGTAATATCAAGGCTGTCGTAGTTTTTATTTTTGGCATGCAGGCCCGCTACAATACCGTTTATTTCATCTTTGTACTCACGGTCAATCTTGTCCCACAAAAAGTTTTTTGCAGCCTGGCGGAAGAATGCCCAATCATGGTTGGTGATATGCTGGAAACCGTAGGACACGGATTGAATGGCTGTATCAATTTCATTAGCCAGCAGGTAACCATGCTGGTACCCGATGTCAGATGGTGAACCTTCCAGGTGAACATACACCCACCCGTTTTTATCTTCGCGGCTTGCTTTTGCAAGCGGGTCAATTTTTTTCTCTCCCGGTGATGTGCAGGCAAAAAAATACAAAGCAACGCATACATACAGCAGTTGTTTCATACAAATGTTTTGGTTTGTATACAAAGAAACTATACTTGTGAGAATTTTTTGCCGGCCTTAAGGATTACCAACGACGCGGAGGACGGTCATTGCGGTCATTGTTATAGCCGCCACCACCTCTGCTGCCGCCCCTATCTCTGTCTCTATCCCTGTTAAAGCCCCCGCCGCCATAACTGCCACCAGGGCCTCCCGGGCCACCGCCGCGTTTCTGTTCATCGGCTTCCATTACTGAGAGTTTCTTTCCTTTTATTTTTGCGCCATTAAGTGCTTCAATGGTTTGTAATGCCTCCATCTTGTCAGGCATATCAATAAAACCAAAACCTTTACTTTTACCGGTTGCCCTGTCGGTAATTAATTTAGCAGAAGTTACGTCACCGTATAACTCAAACATTTCTCTGAAATCAGTTTCATCAAAATCGGGGGGCAGACTTGCTACAAATAGCTTCATTATAGTTAATTATAGGGTAAATGTAGTTATTATGTTATATAAACTTCACTTTTTGCCGCCAAACTGGTGCTAATTTTTTATTTTACCACGTGAATATGTTTGCGGCCGTAATGCCGGGGTATTTGTAACAACCGGCATTTAAAATTAGTTATTTTCAATCAATATTTTGTTTGCCATGAAAAGACGTACTTTTTTAAGAACTTCAGCTATTTACAGTATTGCCGGCGTTACGGGGTTGAGCGCCCGTGCTGCTTTTGCTAACCGAAGAAAATTACCTGTGCCGGGCATACAACTGTATATGGTGAAGGAAGACATGGAAGCAGACGCAGCGGGAACACTTGGCAAGCTTGCAAAAATGGGGTACACGCAAATAGAGAGTTTTGATGGCAATAAAGGGATGTTTTGGGGAATGACGAATAACGGTTTTAATAAACTGGTGAAGGATAACGGTATGCAATTGATCAGCAGCCATTATAACGATGACAAAACGCCTTTTGAGGAAAAAGCGGCCAGGGCAGCTGAAATCGGGATGAAGTATCTGATATGCCCATGGAAGGGCCCCCAAAAACATATTGACGATTTTAAACGTATCGCAGATGAGTTTAACAGGAACGGGCAGATATGTAAGCGGCACGGCCTGCGTTTTGGTTACCACAGCCACGATTACCCTTTTAAGCCGGTTGACGGCCAGTTGCCGGAAGATGTGCTGCTGGCAAATACCGACCCGGCGCTGGTTGATTTTCAAATGGATTTTTATTACGTGGTGACGGAAGGAAAAGACCCCGAAGCTTACTTAACAAAATACCGCAACCGTTACAGGCTTTGCCACATGCGCGATGTACTGAAAACGATGTTGCCCGAAGGCTCAGAAGAAGAATCTGCCTGCGACTTAGGTACCGGGCGCGTTGATTATCCCAAACTAATCTCCACCGCTTTGAATAACGGGGTTGAATATTTTTTTGTAGAGCAATCCCGTTTTTACCATGAGACGCCGTTAGAAAGCGCAAAAATTAACGCGGATTATTTGAAAAAGCTTTAGTGAAGGGCCGTTTGTTTTTCTAAATAATTGATAACATTATTCCTCCTTCCGGCATGAGAGGCCATTCCTTACCGCGTGCAGCTTTTGCCAGGTATCGCCTGTAAAGGGCTGGGGAGAAATTTCAAAAAAAACCATGGTTTTATCATCCTCCGCGCAACGTTTAATGTTTACTGTGGCGTTAAGCGTGATTGGTTTATGGGTAACAAATTTATCAATGGTGTTAATGGTACATTCAAAAGTTGCATCGTAGCCGGATGCAGCCGCCACTTTTTTTACCGATACAGTGGCATCTTGTGTTTGGTTTAACCCGTTGTAATACGCCAAAAGGTCGGTTTTAACCTGCGATTCTGTAAAGTTCACATTGCCATCCAAATACCATAAATAGCAGTAACTCCAGAAATCGCCGGACTGGTTATTATAAAAGCCCGGCAAGAAGCGAATATCATCCAAACCTTTATATGGAATGGAAGGCGCAAAAGACAAAGGAAACCTGCTTTTTTCTACATTCCACCCATGGGCAGGTAAATTATAGGGTTCAGGCGCATACTGCGGGAAAAATTGCAATGTTTTCTTCACCACTGCACCAGTTCAACTTCATCAACAATAGACCACGAATGCGGGTGGCGCGAACCATCGCTGCGGTAGCCTGTTTTGCCGGGCATGAATTCGGCTCTAGTGTTGCCTTCCTGCAAAAGCGTATTAATAAGCTCAGACGAAGCGAGGGCGTTCATATCATACAGGCTGCGCCGCCTGTTTTGCAGCATCCAAACAACGTCAACATCATGGTACACGCGCACAGCCACGTTTTGCAGGTATTTTTCATTGCCTTCTGTATCCTGCAAAGCATAAAAAGGGGAGAGGCGTATATATTTCTCCAAATTATCTTTCAGCGGCCCGGGTTCAGCATCCATCAGGCCTTTTACATAAACCGCCTCGTTTACCCCTGCAGGTGAATAGTTTTTCTTTATTTCTCTTTCAAAATAGTGGTACAAGTCCACAAGGTCAACCGGGCCGTCAACACTAAATACACCCTGCGGCTGAATGGGATATAATGACGGATTTTGCCCGCACAATTCCGTGTAACGCAGCGCCAGCGTACCACCCGCCGAATGGCCACCGATAACAAATTTATCTTTGCCAACGTTGTAACGTTTAACAACATCAGCCAATATTTTATTTAACCCTGTGGCAACGCTTTTATTAACATATAATTTTTTGCCGGTGTTTACTACAATGGTGAGAATATCATTTACGTATGCAACGTTGTGCAGCTTTGTTTCTGGCAGAATACCCTCTGCACTACCTCCAAAACCGGGCAGTAATACCATAACACCCTGTATATGGTTTGACTGCGGTTTTATCGCCAGGTAATAACCGTACAGGCTATCCGCTTTGTCTATTTCCACTTTTTCATAATTCTGCGCGAACGGCATTTTAAATACCAGTAAACCTATACCTGCGAGAACAATTATTTTTCTCATAAACATCATTTTTTAATAATTCTTTTCCTGCACCTGTTTTATGTTCTCTCTCTTTTACTCCAGCTTTGGCGTGACTTTGCTGTTGAAAGTTTTCTCCAGGTTGTCCAAATCACTTAACAGGCTTTGGGCTGTGCTTTTATCGTATTGAAGAAAGTCTGCTTTATCACCCTGCAATGTGTTATAATACGTTACCTGCTGCTGCAAATCCTTACGTACCGAGGCCGATACTTTCGCTGCAAGTTGTTTATCGTCCGCCCTGTAACAAGCTTCGAGAAACATTAACGATATGCGGTTATGGTCATTATTTCTCGATACCATCCCGTAGGGGAAGTTGCCCTGCAGCATCATCTTATCCGCTTTTTCCACTACTTTCTTAGCATCGTCTTTCCTGTTTTTAAAATCAAGGTCAAGCGCGAGTTCGGCATCGGCACGGCGAATGATATTTAACTGCCTGCGGTTTTCTTCATCAAAATAAACATTGGGCAGGTTGGCGCTGCCATAGCCAAATTTATTCATCACCACGTCCATCATCCTGTCAGTATTCACCTGCGAATTTTGCACCGGCACCAGGCGATAGCTCAGCCCTTCTTTGCGCAAATAATTATCAAATCCAAGCCCGTAAGGCATGGTAAAATAAATGGGGCGTTTCCATTGGTTGGCGGCTATCACATCCAAAATGGCAAGGTCGTTTTTGTAGAGATTGTTTTTCGGAATGTCAATATCCATTTCCTTTACCACACTGTCTGCAGGATTTACTGTTCCGTTTGCCCGCACTGTCGCCTCATCTACCGGGATGCTTATTTTTTTGGTGGGCAGAATAGCGTAGCCATGCTCGTCAAGATTTTTATCGTCGCCTATATAATTCATCACACCGGTAAGGTTATAGTACTTGTCACCAGCGAATTGCTGTTGCGGCTGGTACGTAGCTACGTCCCTTTTATCGCCTTCCACCTGTGCTGCCGTCCAGAGCATTTTAACGGGTGCGCTTTTATTTATTTTATACCGCAACTGGTCAATACACCAGTCGGCGCTTATTAACGTAGTAATTACCACGCGCACATCAGGCCTTATTCCTTCAACTTCCTGCGCATACCAAAGCGGGTAGGTGTCATTATCTGCAATGGTGAAGAGTATTGCGTTGGGCGCGCAGCTTTCCAGGTAATCTTTGGCTATGTCTCTTGCCACCTGCTTTTTGCTGCGGTCATGGTCATCCCATTCCTGTACACCCATCCACAACGGCACCAGCAATGAGACGGCGGTTACAGCACAAACAACAAGATATTTATTTGCTGACATTTTTAACAGGTAAGGAATACCAAACGCCACAGCCGCAAATAAGGCAAAAAAGCCCACGCCTAATACAACACCCCCGCCGGAGTGCAGGTTACTAACGAGGAGTATAAATGCGATTACGCCGCCGCAGATGCCCATGTATTTAGTCATTTTTTTATCCCGGTTTGCGGCAAGCTCCGCCAGGTACGGCACCGCAAGGCCAATCCAAATTGCGAATGCATAAAATGAACCTACATAAGCATAGTCCCTTTCGCGGGGTTGGTAGCCTGATTGATTAAGATAGATGATGACTGCAAACCCCGTCATAAAAAACAGCAGGAAGGTTACTATACCATCATCCTCTTTCTTTTTAAGCTGGTAAAACATGCCTATGAGGCCAAATATGAAGGGCAGCATAAACAGGCTGTTATGCGATTTGTTGTTTTTAAGGCTGTCAGGCATGGTGTTTTGGTCACCATACATTGCGTTATCAATAAGTGGTATGCCTGTAATCCAGTTGCCGTCGCGTACATCGGCGTTAAACAGCCCTTCCAAATCATTCTGCTTGCCGCTGAAATTCCAGAAAAAGTACCGCAGGTACATAAAGCTTGTTTGGTAATTAATAAAATACTTCATGTTATCAGCAAAGTTTGGGCGCGTATAAAACCCGCTTTCATCCTTTTCAATATCATAACTACCGTCTTTTGCTTTACCTGCGTTCATAAAATAGGCATAGTAATCTGCATGCCCCTGGTCATTGGTCATATCCCACATGCGGGGGAAAATCATTTTTTCCTGTGGCATAAAAACGTAATGCCCTTTTTTGCCACCGTCTATGTATTTATCTTTTCCTTTTTCGTATTTTGAATCGCCTTCTTTGTAATCAACAGGCTGGGCATCAAATTTTTGCCCGTAAATAATGGGGAAATCACCGTACTGGTCGCGGCCAAGATAGCCGGCAAGGCTTTCAGGGTTATCAACATTAAACACGTCAACACCGGGGTCGGCATTGCTGCGTATCATGGTGGTTAAGTAAGTGCTGTAGCCTATTAATGTAAAAGCAAAACACCATGCACCCAGCCGCAAGTATTGCCAGTTTTTTTTGCGCGCCACCCGCAAAGCCCACCATATAATTACCGCCAGCAAGAGAAAGAAAAAAGCAAAGCCCGTAAAAAAAGGCATGCCCAGGTTGTTAACGAAATATACATCAAATGCGCCGGCATACTTTATGGAAAACTGTATGACGCCTTTTTGCACAAGGCCAAATATTACCGCCCCGATAACAAGAAATATATAAGCGCCGCCGTAGTATTCTTTATTTTGCTTGGCGATTTTTTCCACCAGGTACAAAAAGCCGATGCACAGCAATGTGGCCACGAACATGATGCCGCCCATAGTACCGTCAAACGGAATACCACGGCTGTCATTTACTTCTGACTGCGCATCCATAAGCGCGAGTATAACTGCCAGCATGCCGCCGATTAATATTACGCGGATAAAATATTTACGAAGTATTTTGTAGTTGAATGACTGGTGGCGCTTTGCATAATACATCATTACAATAGGGGGGATGCACAGCAGGCATAAAAGATGCACACCTATGGAAAGACCGATAAGGAAGAAAATAAATACAATCCATTTGTCTGCGCCGGGCCTCTCTGCCACGCTTTCCCATTTCAAAATGGCCCAGAATACAATAGCCGTAAAAAAAGAGCTTGTGGCATACACCTCACCTTCCACGGCGCTGTACCAGAATGAATCAGTAAATGTATAAGCCAGCGCGCCTACAGCCCCTGCAGCCATTATAATAATAACTTGCCTGGTTGTATAAGGCACTGCCTCTTCCCCCTTTTTTACAACCCTGCGTGCAAAATAAGTGATTGTCCAGAACAGGAACAGTATTGTAAAACCACTTGCCAGCGCGCTCATTATGTTAACAGCTTTCGCTGCCGTCATAGGGTTATTGCCGAACAGTATTATAAACAGCCTGCCCATCAGTACAAACAACGGAGCGCCCGGCGGGTGTGGTATCTGCAGTTTATAGCAACTGCTTACAAATTCACCGCAATCCCAAAGGCTGCCGCCTGCTTCTGTTGTTAATATATACACGGTGCATGCAACCAGGCATACGGCCCAGCCGGTAATGTTGTTGATACGTTTAAAGTTCATTTGCTGTTATCATTTTAATTTGTTCATACATGGCAATACATTGCCCTTTCCGCGGTATTGGTTTATTTTTTTTGCGGTTATAACAAAAAACTCCCTTAGCTCCCTGTAATTGTTACAGAGAACCCTTTAGGAAAAACGGTAAATAATCAGAAATTTGTTATTGCATATAATCCCGGTTTAATGGAAGCTGTTCAACATTTATGTAAAAGCTTTGGCTAAAGCCGCCGCATATTGTTTCATTAAGTCTTTAAGCCATGTCAGGTTACTGGCCGCTCAGCATAGTAACATGCGCTGCTACAGCCTTCCACACTTTGTTTCTTTTTACATACACATCCTGGTAGCAATTTTTACCTGTTGTTTTTTTGCCGCCTGTCTTTATTACAAAGGTTGTCCACGCCGTTACTATGCCTGTATTGTCATTAACCAATCTTATGTCCATGCTGTCAATATTAATTGACAGTACCTGCTGGTCGAGCAGCAGTATGTTATTCAAATTATCCTGCTTGGTCCTCTTTGCCCCGCCGGGGTTTATCAGCATAAAGTCATCTGCCAGTACACTGCTTAATGCCGCGGTGTCCCTGTTTATAATAGCATTTAGAAAACGGCCGTTAAGGGTTTTCAATATCGCCTTGTCGCCAGCCTGGCAAAAGCTTTTTGCTGAGGGCAGTAACAATAAACCGGTTAGCGCCAGTAATAATATTGCTCCTTTCATATTGATGCGGGCTTTGTTTTACCGGGCGCTGTTACTGCTTGCTGTAAAAAAGTATTGTCTTCTGCTATGTGCGCGCCTGGTTTAAATGTTTCACCCTGGCCGTTTACTGAATCATCTTTGCCATTAGCCAGCGATGATTTTACCGAGTTGCCTTTCACTGCGGTTACATGGCCGCCCGGTATATTAATGGTTACCTGGACGGAAAAACTTTTACTGGCGGAAGAGGTATCCATCAGGAATGTTATAGCATGACTGTCAATATTGCTAAAGCCATTTTTTTGCAACAAGCCGGTAAGCCTGCTTTTTTCATCACGCATCAGCGCCAGCGTTAATACGCCACCCGGTTGCAGCAGGCTGTTTTTGGCGTCATTTTTTACAAGGGCTTCGGCTTTTGTATCGTTGATGAAATAAGTAAGCGAACCCAGCGTAAAATTTTCCGGCGATGCGCTTTGTTCCTGTTTTGCTTTAACGGAACTGCCGGCGCCGCCCTGCCGGAAGGCCACCAGCAGGCAGCTTATTACAGGTACTATAAACAGGAACTTTAATAAATGCGCCTTTGATGTTTTATGTTTGTTCATCATGGCAATGCGCTTCTTCAGCGACGAAAAATTAAGGTTGCTTGCTATAGCATAAGGCATATTGCCGGTGACTTTTAAAATAAGGTATTGATAATTTTGCCTGCTTATACCCTGTTGCAACACGGTATCGTCGGCAATAAATTCAAGGTTTTCCTTCATCGCGCTTTTAATCATCCATGCAAAAGGGTTGTACCAGTTAACCAGGCATAATATTTCAGCCAGCAGAACATCTGCGGTATGTTTTTGTTTTACATGCACCAGTTCATGACGTATTACCTCTTCCATCTCGCGGCGGTCGTACATATTGTTATTGCAATAAATACTGTTGTTGAATGAGAACGGCGCTATGCTGTTTTCAAGATGGTACAGTTTTATATCGCCATTGCTTACCAGTTTCGCGTTTGCCTGCAGCCTGAGCAGTGATAAAAATTGCACCACCAAACGCAGCGCCAGTACAGCAATGCCGGCTATGAACACGATAGCGGCCACAGTCTGCACGTCCCACGACGAAGGGTTGGTTATAGTATTAATGGCAGGCGTTGTATAAATAGCAGGCAGCCTGTTAATAAAGTAAATATGGTTTAGCTGTTGCTGCTGTACAAAAACATTTATATTAACTGCCGGTATAATAAACGACAGAACAGTGCACACCAAAAAGTACCAGCGGTTCCATGTATAATGCGTTATACGCCGCAGCAGCAGGTGATAAAACGTGTATGTTACGGCGAGGCAAACCGACATTTTCAGCATATATTCAAGTGGCAGTTGCATAGCTTACTTTGTTTTATTATGGTCAATCATGTCAATAATTTCTTTTAATTCATGCGGCTTCAGCTTTTTTTGTGTTACAAAAAAATTCACCATCTCCTTGTAGGAGTTGTTGAAATAATTTTGCACGAAGCCCTGCATAAATTTTTGCTTGTATTCTTCCTCTGCAATTACGGGCGTATATAAATATGTGTTGCCCAGCAGGCGGCTGCTTAAAAAACCTTTTTTCTCCAGGTTTTTTACTGTTGAAGCGATGGTTGTATAAGGAGGTTTAGGCTCTTTCACCAGTTCGATAAAAGCTTTTATCGGCCCTTCGCCGGTATGCCAGATGGCCTGCATAACCTCTTCTTCCTGTATGCTAAGTTTTTCCATTTATACGAAATTATCGTAAAACTACGAATATTTCGTAAATGACCAAATAAATTATGGATTTTAACAAAAAGGGGGAAGCTTACAACATGACCTGTTATTTGCCATGATACACTTTAATAATCTTACCATCCTTTTTTTGAATATAAGCACAAGCCACTCCTCCTGCTTCTGTATACAGAGTTCCGCTTACAATCCAAATACCTTTTGTGGTATCTAGCCTTGCTGTAAAAGGCATCTCATTATATATTTTGTTTCCATAGATGGGTAGCCAAACTGCCTCAGCGATTTTTATCGCTGTTTCTTTATTGGGAACATAATCTATCTTATCAAAATAGTCATTTTTATTTTGACCGTTGATATAATTGTTTCCAAAAAATAAAAAAATAGCTACGGAAAGGCATAAGATTTTGGGGAGGTGTTTTATGTATTGCATTTGATTTTTTTTGATATGTGTTGCCGCGAAATTATTACTCGGCAATAGCTTGTGGAATATCAATTCGCGAAAAGGATTTAATAATTATGCGGCGCTTAAAACTTTTGAAGCTTCGCCACGGTTTAGGGCCGGGCGAATAAATATCATAAGTACCTCCCGGAAGTTTTTTTATCGCCTCTTGAAATTCGCCCTCCTCATAAGTTTCTTTATTTTCAATTTGTAAAATAAAATTAAGTGAACTCATTTGCTTAACAAGATGGTGTGTTATATTAACAGGTGTTGTCACCAAAAAGTAATAGTGCGAAATAAAAATATTAGGATTAGCCTGCCGATCAAATTCGTAAAAGTAACTTAATAAAGTTATCGTAAACCCATTTGCAGAAAGCCTAAGAGGGTACGTTGAATCATTATCGATTACTAAAAGCCCTGATAACGGTTTAACTGATTTTTTTATTTCAGCGACAATCTTGGGATCTTTTGAATTTACCTTCTCAATAAAAGCTTTATTCACTAACGGGACGACATTTTTAAGGTCAAGCTCATTTGAATCCAATGTTTTGGGTTGAAAATAGTTGTAGATTGTTTTTCCGTTCGTTTGCGAGTATAAATGACAAGTACTTAAGGGTATAAATAATGTCATATTAAAGATGAAAAAAAATATTTTCATGTCATAAAGATTTAAGGGATGACGACATCGTATTCTTTAATTAAATCTAATGCATATTTTTTGGGCTTTACTTCTTTTCTGCACAGTTCGTTGCAGGAGTTATGCGGCATGTTTAGCACCACCGACAGTTAAAGATACGGCAGCCGCCCGGCAGGTACGCCAAACGGCTGTATAAAAAGATTGCCTTACCAGTTTAAACTGCAGGCTGTAGTTAGCTTAAACGTTTTATAAAACTTTGGTGACAAAACGTTTGTGGGACACGAACCGTGGCCCTCTACTTTATGTCGCTGAACATCCTTCTCCACCTTATGCCTTTATACCAGCTAAACATAATAAACGAGGCGCGGCCTACAATGCAGGTTTCAGGTACAAAGCCCCAGTAGCGGCTGTCCTGGCTGCCGTGGCGGTTGTCGCCCATCATCCAGTAATAATTGTACTTAAAGGTGTATTTGTCGGTGGGTTTGCCGTCAATAATAAACTGGTTGCCGGTTTCCTCCAGTGTGTGGCCTTCATAATTTCTTATCAGGCGCCTGTACAACGCTATGTTATCCTTTGTTAGTGTTATGGTAGCGCCTTTTTGGGGTATATAAATAGGGCCGTAGTTGTCAAGGCTGTATTTTTTAGTAGTGTCCGTGCTATCGTATGGAAAGAACTCCACTTTACTTTCCAGCGGGTTAGAAGGCGTAACATAACGCTCCACCGATGTAACGAAAGGAAGTTTTTTAATAGTGGCCGCGTCGCTGGCGGTTAACTCAATGGTATATGTTTTATAATCATGAAACTCCTGCTGCAACTGGTCCTGGTACAGTTCCAGTTCTTCGCCGTCGCCATCGTTGCGTATTTCAATATTGTAGTCGCTTTTCAGTTCATCAAAATCAAGCGGCTGCCCGTTTGTCCTTACCGTATAGGTTTGTTGTGAAAATTCAGGTACAAAGGCAGGCTTGCCGTCAATGTACACGTAGCTGTCTTTTATTTGCAGGGTATCGCCGCCCACGGCTACGCAGCGTTTAATGTAGTTGTCCGTTTTATCCAGCGGGTGCACAATAATGTTCGCACCAAAGGTGTCCCACACGGCCTGGCGGCTTCCCCATTCCCTTACTTTTTGGTAATAGGGGCGCAGTGAGCCATAACCGGGCAGGTTGATGATGGTATCGCCCTGCGGAAAATTAAACACCACTACATCGTTGCGTTTAACGGGCGTAAAACCCGGTAAGCGTTTATACGGAAGCTCAACAATTTTGGAATATGATACCTGCGTTTGCGAAAAAGGCATAATGTTATGCACAAACGGGAAGCTGATGGGCGTCATGGGCAGGCGCGGGCCGTACGCCATTTTATTTACAAAAAGGTAATCGTTTACCAGCAGGGTTTTTTCCATACTGCCGGAGGGGATGGCGTAGGCCTCAAAAATAAACGTGCGTATAAGGGTGGCTGCCACCACGGCAAATACTGCCGCGTCAATCCATTCGCGCACCACTGTTTTTTTATACAGCTTAATAACTTTTTCGCCTTTATACGGGTTGCCTTTTGAAAAGCCAAGATAAGGAAGGTATAAAAAGGGAAGAAACACCACCAGTGTATGATCCCACAGGCTGAATTTGCCAAAATTCATTACGAAAATAATACCTATCCAGATGGTGATAAACTGCCCTGCTATGGGTATAAGCTGCAGCCAGAACCATATTTTTTTTATGTTGCACTTTTCTACAATATACCATGTTCCGTAAAAGGGCACCAGCGCCTTCCAGGGTGTAATGCCTGCTTTTTTAAACATACCATACATGCCAATATGCCAGCCAATAAAATATATTATTACAAGCGTCCAGCCCATACCGTGTAATTTTTTGCGCCTAAACTACCACATATAACTTTACTGAAAGCATTATGTGTTGAAAATTTTTCATAAAACTTTTATGTTTTAACGGGTGCGGCCAAACAAACAGGATATTTTTATACGCATTTTTACTTAACTATGCTGCTATGAAAAATGCAATTACAGTCTTCTATTTATTGATATTCACAGCTTCAACCCGCATAGCCTTTGCGCAAACCACTATCGCTTCGTTACCAGCGTGGCAGTCCGTTATGCAAAACCCGCCTGCACAAGATTGGCTGGTGAAACCGGTTACCACCGGCGCGGGTGTATATAAAAGTAATAATGACAAGGATATTATATTATACAACGGCCTGGTAAAAAGGGTATTTCGTATAACCCCAAACGTGGCCTGCACTGATTATACAAATATTACCAGCGGCCAGCAATTATTACGCTCAGTAAAAGCGGAAGCGCGTATTACCATTGATGGAAAGGACTATAATATAGGCGGCCTTTACGGACAAAAAGAAAATGCTTACCTGCTGCCCGAATGGGTAGATGGTTTTACCGCCGGCGCAAACGATTTTATTTTTCGCTCTTTTTCGGTATCGCCCATCCAGCCCTTTATACAATGGAAACCAACCATGTGGGCAAGCAATACAAAACAGGGCAGGGGAGTAATGCTGTCGTTTGACTATGCGCCGCAGGCCGCAGCACTTAACGGCGTAACAGTTACCGTACACTACGAGTTGTATGATGGCCTGCCGCTGATAATAAAATGGCTTTCTATAAAAAATAATGGTACGCAAAGTATTAAGCTTAACCGGGTGGTAAATGAAATTTTGGGTTTGGTGGAAGAAGAAAGCGCGGTGGTAGGAACCCCGGCTGAAATGAAAAAGCAGCACGGTATATACGTGGAAACCAACTACGCCTTTAATAATGCTATGCGCTATGATATAAGCGACCAAACCACGCATTGGGATACGGACACCACTTATACCAGCCAGGTAAACTACAATTACCAAACACCCTGCCTTTTGGAAGTTTACCCCGCAAAAGCGCCGGGTATTGAACTGCAGCCGGGAGAAACTTTTAAGTCCGTACGTACCTGCGAGCTGCTGATGGACAGTTATGACAGGGAACGACGAGGGCTTGCCATACGCAGCATGTACCGGGTTATTGCGCCGTGGACCACTGAAAACCCCATATTTATGCACCTGGTGAGCAAAAACGACCAGCAGGTTAAAGACGCGGTTGACCAGTGTGTTGCCACCGGCTACGAAGCCGTAATACTGAGCTTTGGCAGCCATTGCAATATGGAAGATACCAGTGCAGCTAATGTTGCGAAGTGGAAGGCGCTGGCAGCATACGCGCACAGCAAAGGCATAAAAATAGGAGGGTACTCACTTTTCAGTTCAAGAAGGATTAGTGACGAAGATGATGTAATTGACCCTGTTACGGGCAAGCCGGACGCGGGGGCATTTTTTGGCCACGCGCCATGCTTAGGCAGTAAGTGGGGGCTGGCATACATAAACAAACTGGAATACTTTATGGGTACCACCGGCTTTGATATTTTTGAGAACGACGGCCCTTACCCCGGCGATGTGTGCGCATCAACAACGCACCCGGGCCATAAGGGGCTGGATGACAGCCAGTGGCGGCAGATGGAATTGCAAAAAGGGCTGTACCACTGGTGCAATGAGCACGGCATATATGTGAATGCCCCTGACTGGTATTTTTTAGACGGGACCAATAAAATAGCCCTTGGGTACAGGGAAGTAAATTTTTCGCTGCCGCGCGAGCAGCAGATGATATTGAACAGGCAAAATATTTATGACGGCCTGTGGGAAAAAACGCCATCCATGAGCTGGGGTTTTGTACCACTTACCCGCTACCAGGGCGGTGGCCCCGAGGCGATACTGGAGCCACTTTCAGAACATCTTAAAGACTACCGGCAACTGATGGTGCAATACTACGGCGCCGGTGTGCAGGCCTGCTACCGCGGCCCAAGGCTGTATGATAACGATACCACCAAACAAACGGTAATACAAACCATACAATGGTATAAAAAATACCGGGATATATTGAATGCAGACATTATTCACCTGCGCCGGGCCGATGGCCGGGATTGGGATGGCATTATGCATGTTAACGCTCAGCTACCCGTAAAAGGGCTGGTAATGCTGTACAACCCGCTGCTGCATGCCATAACACGCACTATTGAATTACCCGTGTATTATACGGGGGTTACCGGTACAGCACACATAAGTGAAAAAGGGACTAACCCAAGGGGGTACACCATAAATCCTTCTACCCACAGTATTACATTTACTTTCACTATCCCGGCAGCAGGTTATACATGGTTTACCGTGGAGTAAGGGAGTGAGTTATAAAGAACGGCGGGTTATAAGCTTAGCCTGCCGGTCTAGCCAAAGGAGTTTCACCTCCCCCCAAAAAAAACTCAAATTTTACCGGACAAAATGCTCGTTTTGCTATTTATAGCGGGTAGGTTTTGCTCTTTGACACAAGCAGGTATTTTGGATGATTTTATGTGACGGATAAAACTGTAAATGGCAGGATTTAGTAAACGAATTTATGAAAAAATTATTCGTATTTTAGTTTAATTGTTTGAAAGTGAATTAGTTATTTAATTTTGCTTTCCTCCCTAATCCTCCTTTTTCCTCCCCGCAAGGAGTTATTAAACGGGTCAACCGGTTACTGCATTAGTGGCTTCCTTTCAGCGCTTCGCCAACAAAGTCTCTTTTATTACGGGACACGGGTATTTGCGTGCCGTTTTCCAGCAGCAGGTAGCCGCCATCCTCCTTCACCCAGCTTTTGATGAATTTTTTATTCACCAGGTGCGATTGATGGCAGCGTATAAAGCCGTAGTCCTTCAGTATGTCTTCGTACTCGTGAATGGGTTTGCTTACCAGGAGCTTTTCACCGGTGTTGATAAAGAAGGTGGTGTAGTTGTTGGATGATTCGCAGCGAACAATGTCGCGGGGGTAGATAAACCGGGTTTCCTTTAACGTAGTGAGGGCGATACGGTGTTCCTCCCTGTTATGCTGCTTTTGCAATATCTGCAACAGGTTTTCTAACTGCAGGTTGTCTTTCTTCTTCCTGTTCTTTTCCAGCACACGGTTAACGGCAGCCTGTAACTCTTCTACATTTACAGGTTTTAGCAGGTAATCAACGGCGGCGAATTTTACCGCCTGTATGCCGTACTGGTCGTAAGCGGTAATAAATATCACCTCAAAATCGTAGGCGGGCAGGCTGCGCAGTAAATCAAACCCGTTTTTACCCGGCATTTGTATGTCTAAAAAAACAAGGTCGGGGTTGTATGTAAGTATAGCGTGTTTGCCTGTTGCAGCGTTGGTGGCAGTGGCACATACTTGTACCTCCGGGCAGTGCTGGCTTAATAACTGGTAAAGGTTATCCAGGTTATTTTTTTCATCATCAATCAAAATGGCTTTTAATGTCATAACCACCAGTTTTTTAATACCAAATGTACAATTGTACCGATGGGTGAGTTTGCTGCAAAAGAAAGAATAACCCTGCGTTCTTTTAGTATCTCGTTAAGCAGGGTTATTCTTTCCCGCGTAAGTTTTAAGCCTACTCCTTTATAATTATCATTTATTATAAAGCCGCTGCCGTTATCAGTTATCATTACCAGCATATCTGCGCCCTGTTTGGTAAAGCTGATGTTGATTTGGCCTCTTTCCTCCAGCCCTGCTACACCATGCTTTACGGCATTCTCCACAAGCGGTTGTAAAAGCAGGGCGGGTATATCGGTTTCTGCGGTGTTTATACCGGTGGCAGTTTGTACGCTGTATTGAAAGCCAAAACGCAGTTGTTCTAACGAAAGATATGTTTCCAGCGTGGCAATTTCTTTCTCTAGGGGAATAATATCCTTGTCGCCGTTGGTTAGCGAACTGCGCATAAGGCTGCCAAATTTTGAAAGGTATTTATTAGCGCCGGCAATATTGTTTTTGTTGATTAAACCCTGTATGCTGTTAAGCGCGTTAAAAACAAAATGTGGGTTTAATTGGGAATAAAGGGCTTTTAATTCAAGACTCAGCCTTGCTTTTTTTGATTGCTCTTCAGCCGTTTTTCTTTTCTGCCTGTTCAGTGCAAACAGCACAATAACAAAACTGAAAAAGACGGCTATTACGCCGCCTGTAAGAATTTTAAAAAAAGTTGTTTGGTTCCACGCCGGTTTTATTTCAAACGGGTATTGGGTAACATTATGGCGTTGCGCGCTAAACCGCATATATAATACATAGTTACCCGGCGGCAGGTTGTTTAACCAAATTACGTTATTGTCAAAATCATTCGGTTTCCAGGTGGTGATTATTTTACCATCTTTTTCAAGTTGATATTCAAGAGCATCTCTTTTATAAATATTGGCGTTGAGGTAAAATATTACATTGTTTTCAGTTGATTGCAGCACCAGTTTCTTAGGCAGGTGTGTTAATGAGTCAATATCATCGCTGGCGTATTTTGAACGCCACCTTTGTATCTCCTGTTGGGAGAGGTTCATATCATAAGGCTTTTTCATCCGCAGTAAAAAATCGTTCAGTTCATTGCCGGTGTAAATGTTTAACAGGGCAGGTTTTATTTGCTTCCAGTAAACTGTGGCTGCGGAAATAAGTTTGTCAGTGCCTTTTTTTCTTAGTTCCACGCTTATAAAATTATCCCAGGTGGTTTTGTACCAACCCAATTGCGCAAAGTTCTTTTTAAAGGTGTAGAGTTGAAAGCTATCAGCCGTAAAGGTTGAAATATCGCTCCAGGGAGTTAATACTGTTTTGGCATTTAACAATACCCTGTATTCGTAAAGGTGCGCGTTTGAGGCATGCACATACGGTACAAAAAAGCATACGGCTGAAGAATCGTAAGTGGCAAGGCTGCGATAATTAAGGTTGAGCGTTGACTGGTACATATATTTAGCCCCGTTGTAGGAAACAGAGAGCGGAGCATTAAAATCTGCCACGGCGTACTTGCCGCTGTAAGGGATGGCTGTAACAATAAAAGGGGTAGTGTCATTGTCCCTTGTGGTGAAGGAGGTGGAATAGTTATCCCACTCTACGTACGCAGATGTTTTGGTAACCTTTTGAGCATCGGCCGTGCCGTATAGCAGTACAGCAGCGAGGATAGAGAGAATTTTTTTGTTCATAAAGTTTAAATTTAGAACAAAACTCTAAATCCGGCTGCAATGCGAACTGCCGTATTGTGAATGCGGTTGCTTTAATTGTGAATTATGCAAAAAAGCAGGCCATGTTACTGAAACCTGCTTTTTTAACACTTTAAAACCTGTTCTTATTTTTTCATGGCAGTAACCGGCGGCATGTAAGCAGGTACTACATTGTGAATTGGCTTTATGGTTTTTAAATAAGCGAATATTGCTCTCAATTCATCATCGGTCATGCTCATGGTGCTTGTTACCGGCATTGGCGGCATTAATGGCCGGGAAGTTTCAAGGCCCATATACTTGCCCTGTTTTACGCAGGTAAACCATTGTTCTTCAGTCCATGTGCCCAAACCTGTTGAGTCAGGGGTGAGGTTGGCCGAAAAACTAATGCCCCAGGGGCCCATCCATGCGCTTTCCGTATTGGTTAAGGCAAGGCCTTTTGCTTCAACCATTTTACGGTCAACATCCGGTGGCGGCATTTGTGAAGGATGCCCTGAAAGCAACAGCGCAGTGTCGTCTTCCGGGCCGTTTGGTCCCATTTTTTTAGGAGTGTGGCAATCATTGCAGCCGCCAATGGCTACAAGATGTTTACCCCATGCTGCCTGGCTTTCATAGCCGCCATATTTCATGGTTGTGGCGGTTGAATCGGCAGTTTGGTTGTTTGTACTTGACGAGGAGTTGCATGCTGTAAATGCCAATGGCAGGCAAATGGCAATGCATGCAGCAATGGTGAAGTTTTGGCGCATGTTGGAATTTTTATGGTGAAATGGTTAAAAAATTACCTGTTGTGGTGTCAGCAAAAGTTAGCGTGGTATACCGGGTTACACAAAACCGTTCATAGAATTATAAAAAACAATTAGCTGCTATATAGTTGGTCGGTAAATATATCGGGATGGTAATGTTACTGAATTTTTTAATTCCATGCTAAATTTTTCACGCAGCAACTGCTTAAATTTTATCCCCAAACAGTTGATAACGTGTAAAAGTACCTCCTTAAATTCCCGTATTAATAGGCTTTTTTGTAATTGACATTGTTAAAAAAGGGCAATGTTAATTTTTTCCTGCTATTCATTAAAATTCAGGAAATAAAAAAAGCCTTTGCTGACTAATTTGGCAAGGTTAAAAAACTTAAAATAGGTGCATTTTACCCCCTTGTTAAAACTGCTGTACAATTGGCGGTGATAAGCGACATCAGTTTAAGGCTTTTAGCTTGTTATTGTTATTATTAAATAAAAACCAAATGCTAAATGAGAAAACTACAGCTTTTTGTATTTCTTCTGCTGCTTAATGTTGCGGCCATGGCGCAAACAAAGCAGGTTACAGGAACAGTTACAGATTCCAAAACAGGTACCCCTTTAGCGTCTGTTACAGTAAGGGTTAAAGGAAAAAATGTTTTGTCAGTTGCTGATGCAAACGGAAACTTTACCATTGCCATGCCTGCTGGCAGCACAACACTTGAATTTGATTATATTGGTTATGCTGCTAAAGAGGTAGAAGTGCCAGAAGGAACTTCTACTTTGTCTGTTACAATGGACCAAAGCGCGAACAATGCCACACCGGAAGTTGTGGTTACAGCGCTTGGTATTAGTAAAGAGGCAAGAAAACTCGGTTACGCCACAACAACCGTTTCAGGCGACCAAATGAACAAGGCACGTGAAACAAACGTTGCCCTTTCACTGGAAGGCCAGGTAGCGGGTTTAAATGTGCACGGCACCAACGGCGGCCCCGGTGGTTCAGCCCGCATATTACTCCGGGGCATATCTAGTCTCGGTGGCGGCGGTACACCATTGTTTGTTATTAACGGCGTACCCATGGATAACAGCCAGCGCGGCAGCGCCGGTGAGTGGGGCGGTTCAGACAACGGCGATGGTATCGGTAACCTTAACCCGGATGATATTGAAAGCATGACCGTATTAAAAGGCTTGTCTGCATCTGCGTTATATGGTGCAAGGGCTGCAAACGGCGTTATATTAATTACTACCAAATCTGGTAAGAAAGGTAAAATGACTGTTGATTACAATGCTAACTACGTAGTTGACCAGGCTATTAATAATACTGATTTTCAGTATGTATATGGCCAGGGCACCGGCGGTACTAAACCAGCAACTGCGTCAGCTTCGTTAGCAACAGCCCGTTTTGCATGGGGTGCAAAAATGGATGGTTCATCATTCACAGGCTGGAATGGCCAGGCAGCTACTTACTCACCCTACAAAGACAATATTAAAGACTTCTACCGCTTAGGGCCTTCATTTACTAATACAGTTTCTGTAAGCGGCGGCAGTGAATCTGGCAATTACAGGTTGTCATTGTCTAACCTGGATAATAATGCTATCGTTCAAAACAGCGGTTTAACAAGAAGGACAGTTGACCTTAGCATTGACCAGAAAGTTACCAGCAAACTGGACATTACAGTTTCTGCAAACTATATCGATCAGCAGGACAAGAATCCACCTCAATTGAGTGATGGCCCGGGTAACCCGAACAACGGTTTGTTCCTTGCTCCGAATATCATTGAAAAGACACTCGCACCGGGATATGACCCAACAACCGGTCATGAAGTAGTTTTCAGCGATGATAACTACGTTACTAACCCATATTTTGTAGTTAACCAGTGGATTAATGATGTTGACCGTAAAAGGCTTATCTCATCTATATCTGCAAAGTATAACTTCAATTCATGGATATATTTGATGGGACGTATGGGTTATGACCATCAAAACGACAGGTACTTAGGCATCACTCCAACCGGTACTGATTACTCCTATAATTCAGCCGGCCAGTCAGGCAGCATCAATTTATCTAATGTACAAACATCTGAGTTAAACCTTGATGCGATATTGGGTATTACACATAAACTTACAAACGATATTAACCTTGATGCAACTTTAGGCGCTAATGCACGCCGTAACCAATCTGAATCCATTGGTATCAGTGGCGGCCCGTTTGTTGTGCCTTACCTGTACACACCTTACAACGTTGTAAGCTATGGCAGGAGCTATGGTTATAATAAGAGAGAAGTTCATTCCGGTTTTTATTCACTTGACTTCACTTACAAAAACCTGCTTACTTTAAGCACTACCGGCAGGTATGATGCTTATTCAACACTTTACTACTCTGAAATTCCAAAGAGCCAGAGAAACCTGTTCACTCCTTCAGTATCAGGCAGCTTCCTGTTTGGTGAGTTGTTGAAATCTTCAGTACTCAACTATGGTAAGTTACGTGCTTCATTCGCCCAAACAAGTGGCGAAGGCAGCCCTTACCAAACAGCGGTATATTATAATGTTGGTAACTCAATCAACGGCGTGCCAACCGGCAGTTTTAACTCTACTTTGCCTAACTTGTTCTTAAAGCCATTCACGCTTTCTGAGTTTGAAGTTGGTGCTGAATTGAAATTCTACAACAGCCGTTTGGGTGTTGACGTATCATACTTCAACCGCAAGTCTAAAAACGAAATTATGAATGCTACCATCAGCCCTGCTACTGGTTATACAGGGTCTGTTATAGCTAATGGTTCAATTCAAAACAAAGGCTTTGAAATATTGCTTACAGGCGTACCGGTTAGAACACGCAACTTTACCTGGAACACAAGCCTGAATATTACTACGCTTAAGAACGAAGTATTAAAAACAGACGCTGCGGATAATAACCTTTCATTAGGTACTTACCGCCCGCTTAATGCCAACACTGCATTTGTGGTAGGTATGGCAGGCCCGCAGATTATGGCGCACGATTATACGTATGATTCAAAAGGAAATATAGTTGTTGACGGAAGCGGCTTACCAATACAGGGCGACCTTAAACCTTTTGGTTCAGTGTTGCCAACTTTATACGGTGGCTTTAAAAACGACTTCACCTATAAAAACTTCGACCTGTCAATTTTGATTGACTACAACTTTGGTAACAAAATATTGTCTGCTACAAAATACTATGCGCTTTACAGGGGCCTTGATAAAGAAACTCTTGTTGGCCGTGATAACGGTATAAAAGTAGACGGCGTTTACCAGGATGGTTCTGCCAACACAACAACTGTGTCTGCGGAAGCGTACTATCAAAGGCTTGCGAGCATTTCAAAAGTAAACGTTCTTAATGGCGATTATATTAAGCTGCGCCAAATTACCTTAGGGTACACAATAAACCCCAAAATGCCGGTGTTCAGCGGTATACAAGTATCGCTTGTTGCACGCAACCTGGTTACTTTAATGAAGCACAGTGATAACATTGATCCTGAAAATGGTTTCTCTTCACTCGTAAACTATGCCGGTATTGAAGGCACCAGCCTGCCTTCAGTAAGGTCATTCGGGATAAATGTTAATTTCAAATTCAAAAATTAATAATCGTCATGAAAAAAATCATTATAAATATTAGTCTTTTTAGTGCTTTGCTGATAGCGGGTTGTACCAAGAATTTTGATGACATTAACACAGACCCAACAAAGGCTTCAGCGTCTAATTTTGATCCAAACCTGCTGCTGCCTTCCGGCGAGCTTGGTTATCTCAGCGCTACTACCGGCTACAGCGGCCCCATACTTTTCCAAAGCATGTGGGTGCAAACTTTTGCTTCGGCTATTTACCCCGGCTATTACAGCAACGGTGATAAATATGTATTTGGCGGCAGCTATCTTTCATACCAGCAAAGTACCTGGAACAACGCTTACAACGCGGCCAGCTACCTGTATGAAGTGCAGAACCTGACAAAAGACAAGCCCGAACTGAGCAACCTGAGCGGTATTGCGCTTATTGTAGAATTGTTGAACATTGAAGCAGTAACAGATACTTATGGCGATTGCCCTTTTTCACAGGCATTACAGGCAAAAGCGGGCATTACTGCACCGGTGTATGATGCCCAGCAGGATGTTTATAATTCAATGCTGAGTAAACTGGACAGTGTTATAAGCACGCTGGATGCATCAAAAGCAACTCCTACAAACGATGCTCTTCCTTACAAAGGGGATATAGCAAAATGGAAGAAATTTGGCTATTCCCTTATGCTTCGCATGGCAATGCGCTTAACAAAAGCTGATGCCGCCACTGCAAAGCAATATGCTGAAAAAGCGTATGCAGGTGGCACATTTGCCAGCAACGATGACAATGCCTACATTTTGTATGACCTGTCAGACGGTTTTACCAACAGCAATACCAATGCGCTTAAAACCACTGAAGATTATTCAGAAGTAAAATGGGGTAAAGCGCTGATTGATTATCTTAAATCAACCGACGACCCCAGGCTTAGTGTAATTGCTGAAGTACCCCAAACCGGTACTACCAATGCGGCAAACCAAAGCCTTGCCGGTAACAGCGATCCTTCTGTACAGGTGGGTATGCCCAACGGCTACGACCAGAATGGTGGCTCAACTGACATCAGCAAAGAGCCAAACTATCCCGGCGTTGCAGCCGCTGACCCTGCTATTTCCGGCGACAAACCAAACGTTACCGGCAAATACTCCCGTCCTAAAACAGCTTTGTACCTGTCTCAAAATGCGCCCGCGTTTATTTTAACTTATGCGCAAACAGAGTTTTTACTGGCTGAAGCTGCTGCAAGGGGCTGGAATGTTGGCGCAACAGCAACACAGCATTATGCAAACGCTATCGCTGCGTCATTACAAACATACAGCACATACAATTCAACAGGTAACATCAGCGCGTCAACTGCAACAGCATACGCTGCATCACACCCGCTGGATGTATCTTCAATGGAAGCATCATTGAAACAAATTAATACAGAATACTGGGTACTTGAAAGCACCATATTTGATTTTTCTGAAGCATGGAGCAACTGGAGGAGAAGCGGTTACCCCGTTTTAACCCCGGTTAATTACACAGGTAATTTTTCAAATGCTACAATACCAAGAAGACAAGCTTACCCAACAGGCGAAGCCTCAACAAACCCGGCCAATTACAAAGCGGCTGTAAGTGGCTTATCAAACGGCGACACTTATACTTCGCGTGTTTGGTGGGACAAATAAGCAAGTTGTAGTAGTCTTTAGCAGTTAGTTTTACTTGTAGCAGGACCACACAATGTGGTCCTGCTTTTATGTTATAATAGTTGTATCATTCAACAGGTGTTTTTACATTTGGCGTGTTTAATAATAAGGAAGGGGAGTATGCATACATTTTTTTACCGTACATTGGTTTTATCCATATCGCATATTCGTAATACCGGCAGGTTAAAAAGCCTGGTAATTATATTTGTCGGCGCCTGTATTATGCAAAAGGCGCATGCGCAACAAACCTTGTTTCAATTGCTGCCACCTTCTGCCACCGGCATAAATTTCACCAATAATATTAAAGAAACAGAAAGCCTTAATGTGCTGAATTATGAATACCTGTATAACGGAGGGGGAGTAGCAGTAGGGGATATTAATAATGATGGGCTTGAAGACCTTTTTTTTACCGGCAATATGCAACCAAATAAGCTTTATTTAAATATGGGCAATATGCAGTTTAAAGATATTACTGCAGATGCCAATAAAGAACTGGAAGGAAGACGAGACGGCTGGAAAACAGGTGTTACGATGGCAGATGTTAATGGTGACGGGCTGCTTGATATTTATATATGTTACTCAGGTAAAAACGACCCTGACCAGCGGCGCAACCAGCTTTTTATTAACGCAGGTAACAATAAGTTTGTAGAAAAGGCAAAAGAATATGGCCTGGATAACCCCGGCTACAGCACGCAGGCCGCTTTTTTTGATTACGATAATGACGGTGACCTTGATATGTTTTTGCTTAACCATGCTGTAAGCAAAATTGATAATGCCGACCTTGCAAAATACAGGGTGGGTGTAGATGAAATGGCTGGCAATAAACTTTTTGAAAACCAGGGCGGCCATTTTGTAGATGTAACAAATAAAGCAGGTATTCACCAGTTCCCGCTCACCTTTGGGCTTGGTGTTGCCATTGCCGACGTGAATAAAGACGGCTGGCAGGATATATATGTAACCAATGATTATAACGAACCCGACTACCTGTACATAAATAACCATGACGGAACTTTTACAGAAAAGTCGAGAGATTACTTCAGGTATATCTCGCAATTCTCCATGGGAACGGAGATTGCTGATTTTAACAATGACGGGTTACCCGATTTTGTAACGCTTGATATGCTGCCTGAAGATAACAGGAGGCAAAAGATATTGCAATTGCAGGAGAACTATGACAACTTTCAATTGATGCTTGATGAGGGATTGTACAAACAGTATATGCGCAACATGCTGCAGGTGAATAATGGAGACGGAACGTTTAGCGAGATAGGGCAACTGGCCGGTATGAGTAATACCGACTGGAGCTGGTGCCCCCTGCTGGCTGATTTTGACAACGATGGCTATAAAGACCTGTTAATTACAAACGGCTACCTGCGCGATTATACCAATAAAGATTTTTTAAGATACCGTGGTGACTATAAAGTAAAAAAAGCAATTGACCGTGAACCGGAATCGCTGATGGAGCAGGTAAATGTTATGCCCTCAACCAAGCTTGCTAATTACATTTTTCGCAACAACCACAACTTAACTTTCAGCAACGTACAGTCGCAATGGGGCTTGCAGCAGGCGTCCGTTTCCAGCGGGGCCGTGTATGCGGACCTTGATAATGACGGCGACCTTGATATTGTTATTGCTAATGTAGGGGATAAGCCATTTGTGTATAAAAACCTCAGCAGGGAAAATAACGGCACATCTTATATAGCTATTAAGTTAACGGGCGCGGGCGCAAACACCAATGCTATCGGCGCGAAAATAATGGTGTACACCGATGGTATGCAGCAGTACCAGGAGGTAAACCCCAACCGCGGTTACCTTTCCCGTGTCTCAACCACCGCGCACTTCGGGCTCGGCCATCAAACAAAAAATATTGACTCCATACGTATAACCTGGCCGGATAATAAAACCACCCTGCTAAGAGACGTAAAAATAAACCAGTTGCTGGCAGTGCATTATGGTGATAACACTAACAACAATGTTTCGCCGCTGCAGCAGCCAACTTTACAAACTATTTTTACCGGCGTTAAAGCTGTTATACCTTATACCAACCAGTCATACGATGAGAATGATTTTAAACGGCAGCCGCTTATGCTTTTTATGTATTCCAAAACAAGCCCCGTAACGGCGGTTGCTGATGTTAATAAGGATGGACTGGAAGACATTTTTATAAGCGGCGACAAAAACAAACCGGGCAAAGTTTACCTGCAGCAAAAAAACGGCGGCTTTTTAGAAACAAAAGGCGTTATTGGTAACGAAGATATTTCCGCGGTGGCATCTGCAGCATTTGCAGATGTAAACGGCGATGGGTATCCTGATTTGTACGTTGCAAAAGGCGGTTATTCGTTGTTTGAGCCCAACACTCCATCTCTGCAGGATGAATTATATTTAAATGATGGTAAAGGTAATTTTGTTGCGTCGCCCAATGCGTTGCCTGATGTAAGCACTTCTGCAAAATCATGTGTGCGCGCATGCGATTTTGATGGCGACGGCGATATTGATTTCTTTGTCGGCGGTCATGTAATTCCGGGGCAATACCCGGTAACGCCGCAAAGTTATTTGCTGGTTAATAACGGCAAAGGCCGTTTTACCATAGCTGATGTACCCTTTGCAAATGCTGGAATGGTAACCGATGCACGATGGGCAGACATAAATAAAGACGGGAGGCCCGACCTTATTATGTGCGGAGAGATGATGCCCATTAAAATTTACATAAATACGCCGCAGGGCTTTGTGGATAAGACTGCGGATTATTTTGATGCAAACATTCCTCTTAACGGGTTTTGGTTTTCACTTAATATAACAGATGTTAACGGCGATGGCGACCTTGATATTATTGCAGGCAACCTTGGTCTTAACACGCAAATAAAAGCTACCGCTGCCCAGCCTGCCACGATGTATTATGACGACTTTGATAATAACGGCACTATTGACCCATTCTTCAATTTTTATATTAACGACACACGCTATCCTTATGTTAGCAGGGATGAGCTTATAGCGCAAATGAACTCCATGCGCAGGAAATTTCCTTCCTACAGCGATTACGCTGATGCAACAATGGATAAAATATTCAGCCCGGAAGAATTGCAAAAAGCGGGCAAGCTAACAGTTAATGAAATGAAGACGATGTGCTATATCAATCACAATGGCAAATTTGCACCTGTCGGGTTGCCGCTCCAGGCACAGTTTTCAATGGTCACCAATATTATAACAGGTGATTTTAACGGCGATGGGTTTACTGATATATTGTTGCTTGGCAACCATAGTGATAACCGCTTAAAACTGGGCGCCTTTGATGCCAACTATGGCACATTGCTTAAAGGCAATGGTAAAGGCGGGTTTGAATATGTACCTCAACCTGTATCAGGGTTAAGTGTTAAGGGTGATGTTAAGTCTGCATCAATATTAACCGTTGCCAAAAAACAAAATCTTGTCATCGGCATAAACAACGCAGCAATGCAATTTTACGAGATGCGGGATTTAAAACAAAAATAGAACGCTAATAGCTGCCCGTTAAGCATCAGATGTAGCCTTCACCCGGTATTCTTTAGGAGAAAAGCTGGTGATTTTTTTGAAGATTTTATTGAAGTTTGAGATGGTTTTATATCCGCATTCAAAAGCTATCTCTGATATGTTAAGGTTTGACTGCAAAAGATATTTGCAGGCATTGGCAATTCGTATCTCGTTAAGGTATTCAATAAAATGTTTTTTGGTTTGCTGTTTAAAAAGCCGGCAGAATGCAGGTGGCGTTAAATTGGCAATCCGCGCAATACTTTCCAGTGTAATATCCTGGTGAAAATTGCCTGAAATATATGTGTACACTTCTGTAAGCCGGTCAGGCCGTGCCTGTACAACTGTATTGCCGTACACCTCGTTCGCTATATACTCAATCTCTCTTGAAATAGACAGGATATGCAATATCTCCATCGTCCCAATCACTTTTTCAAAGCCGTTTGTATTTACCAACTTCTCCATGCGCTCGGCAACTTTTTCCATCGTTTTGCCTTTTATCTTAATGCCGCGTTTAGCCTGGGAAAAGAAATTATTTATTTTAAATGCTTCCTGCTGCTGGTAAAAACTGGTAGAGAAAATATCTTTATTAAAGTATAACACAAGTGATTTAGCCCTTAGAGAAGAATTAAAGTTGTTATAAAACACATCATCATTGCGCCAGAGATGCGGCACATTTGAGCCTAAAAACACCATGTCTCCGGCGGAAAAAAATTCCATCTTGTCGCCAATAATTCTTTGCCCGTATCCTTCCTTAATAAACACCAGTTCAAATTCCGGGTGGTGGTGAAACGGTGACTGGAAGTATTGCTCGTCGCGGTTAACAAGAGCAATATGCGTGTGCGTTTGGTTGGTAGCAACTGTCTGTAATAATTTCATTTCACTAAAATTCTTTTAGCGTTACAAACTTTCTAAACGGTGCCTGGTCTAAAAAAAAGCAGCGTCCTGGTTTTTTTTCGCTTAATTAATTGTATTTTAACAGCCATATTGTAATCTCTTCAGTCCGTCACAAAATGCATCTATCTAATAAAAAAAATTTTAAAACATCCGTAACTTAACAAAATAGCGTTATTACTTATTAATTTTTTTTAAAAGTAAGTCAAATTAATAAACTTGCCAAATATGTCTGAGAAAAAGGAGATATATAAAAAAAGCATTATAAAACAACTCTATTTTCGCAATACCCTTTCTTGTGCCGATATCAGTGAAAAAATCAACAAAAGCCTTCCATTAACGGCTAAAATTTTACAAGACCTTATCCGCGACGAGTATATAACCGAAACCGGCTACGGCCCGTCAAGCGGTGGCCGCCGCCCGCTTACTTACACGCTGAAGCCCGATGTATTGTACATTGTATCTGTAGCCATGGACCAGCACGTAACCCGCATAGTTATTATGAATATGCAGAATGATTATGTAACGCCGGTGGAAAAATTTGAACTGAACCTGCAGACTAATAATAATGTTTTGGAAGAATTGGTGCACCATATTAATGCGTATATCGCGAGGTCAGGCATTTCAAAAAATAAAATTGTTGGTATAGGTATAGGTATGCCCGGTTTTGTTGATGTAGTAAAGGGCATAAACTACAGCTTGCCGGAAGCTGATAAAATAAATATTCCACACTTTATATCAGAGCGCACCGACCTTGAAGTTTTTATTGACAACGACTCCAGTCTTATTGCGCTGGCAGAACTGCGTTTTGGCCAGGCAGTTAATAAAGCCAATGCGATGGTGATTAACGTAGGGTGGGGTATAGGACTTGGATTGATATTAAACTCAAGTATTTTCAGGGGTAACAATGGTTTTGCAGGCGAGTTTAGTCACCTGTCTCTTTTCAGCAATAATAAGCTATGTGGTATTTGCGGTAAAACCGGTTGTCTTGAAACAGAATCATCGCTGCGCGTAATTGTCGAAAAAGCACGTGAACAAATAGCCAGCGGGCGCACATCTTTTTTAAAGGAAGAGGTACTTGATGCAGACCTCGAAACAGCCTTTGAAATGATTGTAAAGGCGGCTCACCGCGGTGACAAATTTGCTGTGGAACTGTTTTCAGAGGCCGGGTATAATATTGGCCGGGGGGTTGCTATTTTAATCCACCTGCTCAATCCTGAAATAATAATTTTAAGCGGGCGTGGTTCGTGTGCAGGTAAAGTATGGCAGGCGCCCATACAGCAGGCATTAAACGAGCATTGCATACCCAGGCTTGCAGCGGGCACCGAAATAGCCTTATCATCGTTAGGCTACCAGGCAGAATTGATTGGTTCAGCCGTGCTTGTTATGGAAAACTATGAAAAAAATTCAGCCACCGAGTTTGCCATAGTGAACGATACTATTGACGCGATATTATCCAGCGTGAATTAACAGGCTGGTTTGCCCGCGTATGGCCATTTTACGATATAAGCGTTCAGTTTTCGTGAACATTATGTGCCAACTAAACAGGTTGTTGTCATCCGCAAAATATAACTATTGCGGCTTTTTTGCCGGTGTTGAATAAGGCGGTTTTGTAACTGACGGCCAGGGCTCTTTTTCAAGCAACTGCATGGCTACTTCCACAGCTTTTTCAAGCTGCAGGTCATGTCCCTGCGATACCGCCTGTGCAGTTATTTTTTGTTCTATGTCAGGCGAAATACCCATGTTCTCCGCAATCCACTTGTTTTGTACCGGGTCAAAAATACCGTTATCAGGTGCAGTCATGGCACCCCCGTCAATAAACGCGTAATGCACGCTTGATTTTACCAGCCCGCCCCATGTGCGTGTACCAACGAGGGGGCCTACGTTTTGATGACGGAATACCCATGGAAAGAAGTCGCCACCTGAGCCGGCCAGTTCATTTATCAGTAATACCTTGGGGCCTAAAATGCCTGCGGGCAACCGCATAGGTTTACCACCCGGTACTTCATTGGTCGCGGCTGCACGCAGGCGGCGCACCATCAGGTCAACCATATAATCATCCAGCAAACCACCCTGGTTAAATCTTTCATCTATCACCGCGCCCTGTTTATCCTGCTGTGCAAAAAAGTAGCGGTTGAAATTATTAAAACCTGCGCCGCCCGTATTAGGCACCCACACATACCCTAACTTTCCTTTGGATAATTCATTTACTTTTCTCCGGTTATCTTCTATCCATCCAAGCTGGCGCAGGGCTGTTTCACTACCCGTGGGTTGAACAGTAACTGTCCAAGCGCCATCATCCGAAGGTTTGCTATTTATTTTTAAGATAGTTTGCATTCCGGATGATGCTTTTAATAACTCGTATGGGTCCATGTCAGCAGTTAATGCCTGGCCGTTTATGGCAATTATATAGTTGCCCTCTTCCACTTTAAGGTTTGGCTGGGCCAAAGGCGCTACCACGCCGGGGTTCCAGCTTTCGGTTGTATAAATGCGCTGTATTTTCCATTTGCCACCAGATGCCGCGAGGTCAGCGCCAAGCACCCCGGCTTTTGACGCATCAACTGCCGGAAAATCTCCGCCGAAAACAAAACTGTGTCCCACTGACACTTCACCGCCCAATTGATCCAGCAGGTATGTTAGGTCTGTGCGGTGCCTTATGTACGGCACTAACGGCATGTACTCATCCCATACTTCCTGCCAGTTTCGTCCATGCATATTGCGGTCATAAAAATAATCGCGCTGGTAACGCCAGGCCTCGTAAAAAATCTGCTTCCACTCCTGCAACCTGTTCAGTTCCATCTGCAGGTTTACGGTAACTGCGCCTTCGTTCGGCGTTGCAGCTTTTGCCGTTGATACCACGTGCCATGAACTGCCTGATTTAAACAAAAGCTTTTCCCGGTCAGCGCTTACCGCAAACTGGCCACCGTTGGTTACCAGGTCATCCATTTTTTTATCAGCTACGGTGTACTTGCTTATTTTTTTGCCGGCGGTAATTAGTACACTGCCTTTCGGCCCGGCAAGCATGCCATCATATTCGCCTGTTGGTATAGGCATGGCTATAATACGCCTGTCCAAATGCTCCCAGTCAATGCGCACTCCTTTAAAGCTGGTAGTATCTTTTGTTTTTGGTTTGGATGTATCAGGTTCTTCGTCTGACTTAAGCGGGAATGGATTCGGGTCTTCTTTTCGCAGTATTGTTATATATGCCGCAAATGTTGGCCTTGCCTCCTGTGAACTGGTATTAGCCCAGCCCGAGCCGAGCGCCACATTGGTGCTTGCCAAAAAGTACAGGTAACGGTTATTGGCATCCCACACGGGAGAAACAGCATCTGCCATATCATCACTTAATCTTGTCGTTTTTTTGGCGTCTACGCTCCACACCATGATGCTGTGCAGGAAGTTGGCTGAAGAAGTATTGTATGCAAGAAACTTACTGTCCGGCGACCAGGCAGGATTCATATTGCCCCTGTCAAGGTTCATGCTGGCGGTGTCAACTGTAAAAATATTGCCGCTTGCCACTTCAAGCACTTTCATAATAACCCTGTTATCATCGAAAGCAATGTATTTCCCATCGGGCGACCATACCGGCTCCCAGGCAAGTTTGCTGTCACCTATGGATACTTTGCGCGGTGCTGCCAGCCCTTCCTGGTCAGTAATATATAAGGCATAGCCCTGCCCGTCCATGTCTGAAAACCAGGCTACCTGTGTGCCGTCTGGTGACCAAACCGGCCGGCGGTCTGCGGCGCCGCTGCTGTGTGTAAGATTGCGTGCATCGCCATTTTCAACCGGTACTGTGAATATCTCTCCGCGTGCTTCCATTAAAATGCGTTTTCCGCTTGGCGAGAGAGACGCCTGGGCAACACTGTTAGTCACTGTTTCGGTACGGGTTTCGGCCCAGGGGAAATCACCCACCACGTTAATGTTTAGTTGTGTACTTGCTCCTGTTGAAGGGTTGAGCAGGTTGAGGTAGCCGTCGTGCTCGTACACCAGTTCATTTCCGCTGCCAGCCAGCCATTTTATGTCACCCGATTTTAAGGCAGTTATTTGTTTCACCGAAGTTGTGGCCGGATTATATGCCCATACGTTCATGATAAAATCCCGATCAGACAAGAAATAGATAATGTCATTTAACCAAACAGGATGAATATCTTCACTGCCCTGTGTGGGTATAGATTGTTCGGCGAGTGTTTTTAGGTCAAGTACCTGTAAAGGAGTATTCTGGCCACCACGGTAATGCCTCCACTCTGTATCCCAGCGGCTAACCCTGTCTACCACCAGTCTATTGCCATCTGGCGAAAAATTGCCGTCAAAGCCCCAGGGGGCAGGCAGCAGGGCAGAAGGGCCACCGGTAACAGCAACCGTCCAAAGCCTGTTAAAACTTACCGGCGCCGTTTCTCTTCCACACGCATATATAACCCTCTTGCCATCCGGCGACCACCCGCGGGGGTAGGAGCCTGAAGGATACCATGTAAGGCGTGTAGGGTCACCGCCGGTTACGGGAACAATATACACCTGTGGCACGCCTGACCGGTCTGAGCTAAAAGCCAGCCACTGGCCATCGGGCGAAAAATGCGGGTTAGCCTCAACCGCCGGTGTGCTGGTAATGCGCCGCGCGTCACCGCCGCTTTTTGACACTATCCATATATCACCGCCATATTCAAAGGCTATTTGTGTAGCGCTAAGTGTAGGTTGCCTTAACAGGCGGGTACCCTGCGCGTAACTGGTTGTTACAAGGGTTGCAAGAATTGGTATAAGCAGCAAAAGGGGTTTTACAGTTGGTTTCATGCAGGCTAATATAATCATTTAACACAAGCTGTGTTTATACCTTTGGGTGGATATATAAAATATTTTTACAAGACTTTGTTAATAGCATCGTGAATGTTTTATCAGCCGGCTGCATGGGGGTGCTTTTCGGAGTGTTGCGCCGCTGTTACCTAAAACACCCGGGCTTGTTTTTGAATACTCGGTATATTCGCAGCCGCAGTACAGCATCAAAATATCACCATGCAAAAGCGATTTCTTGTTAGCGCAGTATTTGTGTTTCTCATTTCAATCTTACAGGCACAAATAGTTAGTGATTTACATGCGGATACGTGGAAGGGATTTAAGCGGGTAAATTTTACCATAGATGGGTATCATGCATATTATGTAGTGCCGGCGGCACCTTTGGCCGGCAGGCCATGGCTGTGGCGTACATCTTTCCCTGACTGGCACACAGCGATGGACAGTTTGCTGCTGGTGAAGGGTATGTATATAGTGTACTTAAGTATAGATAACCAGTACGGCAGCCCCGCTGCCATGCAGGAGTATGATAAACTGTATGATTATTTAACCGGCTCACTGCATTTTGCCTTTAAGTGCGCTATGGAAGGCGTTAGCCGTGGCGGCTTGTATGAATACACATGGGCCAAACGAAACCCCGATAAGGTAACTGCCTTATATGCAGAGGCGCCGGTATGTGATATAAAAAGCTGGCCGGGCGGGAAGCTGAAAAGTCCCGGTGACAGTGCGTTATGGAAACAACTTTTGCAGGTATATGGTTTTACGGAGCAGCAGGCAATGGCGTATGACGATAATCCTATTGACCACCTGGAAGGCCTTGCTGCTTTTAAAGTACCTCTTTACCATATTGTAGGGTATAATGATAAACTGGCGCCTTCGGCAGAGAACACTACCGTACTCCTGCAACGGTACACAGCGCTTGGCGGCCCCGCTTACATTTACCCGGTGACTGCGGGCCCGCAGGAATTGCAGGGGCATCACTTTCCGATTGAGCACCCCGATGTTTGGGCCGGTATGATATTGCAGAATTGCTTTCCGGTAAAAGAACCCTTGCACTATGACAGATATATTTCTGTTAGGGGTGGCATTGACAATGCGTATAATGCTATGGCAAAAAAGAAACAGGCGACAGTTGCCTTTTTGGGTGGTTCCATCACGTACAACCCCGGCTGGCGTAATATGGTATGCCGTTATTTGCGGGAACGTTTCCCTGCTACCCGGTTTCATTTTATCGCGGCGGGCATTCCTTCCCTCGGAAGCCTGCCACATGCGTTTCGTGTGCAGCAGGATGTGCTTGATTCAGGAAAAATTGATTTGCTTTTTGTAGAGGCAGCGGTAAATGACAGGGTGAACGGCACCGACAGCACTACGCAGGTACAGGCGCTGGAAGGCATTATACGTCACGTAAAAACAGTGAACCCCGCAACTGATATTATACTGATGGGCTTTGCTGACCAGGACAAAAACAATGATTTCTCACAAAGTAAAGTACCCGCAGAAATAGCCAACCAGGAAATGATAGCAGATCACTATAACCTGCCATCCATCAACCTTGCCCGGGAGGTGTATGATAAAATTCAACACAAAGAATTTACGTGGGAGGATGATTTTAAAGACGTGCACTCATCGCCGTTTGGGCAGGCATTGTATTTTGCTACCATGAAGCGGTTGCTTACCCTTTGCTTTAATGATAGCCTGCGTGCAGCTAAAGAGGCAGCCCTGCCTGTACCGCTTGATAAGAACAACCTTGCTGCAGGCAAATATTACAATATAACCAATGCAAAGCTTAACAAGGGCTGGCAACTGGTACCCGATTGGACACCAACGGACGGCCTTGACACAAGGGAAGGTTTTGTGCATGTACCTATGCTGGTGGGTACAACGCCTGGCGCAGCATTAACTTTGCCCTTTACCGGTACCGCGGTGGGAATGGCTGTTATTTCCGGCCGCGATGCAGGAATTGTAGAATACAGCATAGATAAAAAGCCATTTAAAAAGATAGACCTTTACACGCAGTGGAGCAGCTTTTTGCACCTGCCCTGGTATGTGCTTTTTGGCGACGGGTTAAAGGAAGGCCACCATACATTGCGGCTGCGCATAAGCAAGGAGAAAAATGCTGCGGGCGCGGGTAACGCCTGCCGTATAGTGTATTTTCTTGTTAATTGAATTTATGTTGCTGCAATAAAAAAGTAATTGTATTAAAGTTAATGCTCTGCCATTACTTCATTTACCAGCCGTTTCATTTTTTGCAGGCCGGTGGTGGCAACTTCCAGCGCATCCTGCTTCCAGTAAGCCTTATTAAAAAGTTCCAGCGAGAGGACTTTTGTCCCGCCCATTGCCTTAAGTGATTTGAGTATTTGCTTCAGCGGTGCTACGCCATCACCGGGATACACACGGTCGGCATCTGTCAGTTCCTCCACAGGTTTGTTGCCCGGGTAATCATTCATGTGTATAATATCAATCACTTTGCCGTTAACAAGCTGCAGGCAATTAAAACCTGAACCACCGCGGAACAAATGATATACATCGGGTAAAATGCGTGCTTCAGCATCATTCGCGGCCGCGGCAATGGCCAGCGCCTGCCCGAAATTATACAGCGTGCCGGATGCCCCCCAAAATTCAAGCAGCGGCATTACATTATATTTTTTGCCGAGCTGCAATACTATGCGGTATCTTTCTCCTGCCGTTTGAAAATTTACCGGTGTGCCGGCTTCAACACCGGCGGGTGGCGCGGCAATGCGGCGGCAACCTAAAGCTGCCATCATTTTCATTTCGTCCTCCAGTTCGGCAAGGCCGGCTTTTCTTTCCGCATCGTCATCCACCATCCAGGTGGTGAAACTAATGGCGTCTTCCACAACAATATTTTTTGCCTTGATATAAGCTGCAAGCGATTGCAGCGAATTGCCTTTTGCTAGGTATTCCTTCACATCGCTCACCCAAAGTTCCACCCCGTCGTAGCCGGCTTTTGCGGCAATATCAATATATGCCTGCAGTCCCGGTTCCTGGCCGCTGATGGTACTTGTATTTAAGCAAAAACGAAACGGCCCGTTTGTTACAGAGGGGGTAAGAGCGCGTATAAATGATGCAGGCAGTAATGATGCGATTGAAGCGGCGGCGGACAATTTAAGCAAGTCTCTCCTGTTAACCATAGCAATAGATGATTGGCTGTTAAGGTAAAACAAAATTGGGTATAACGGGAGGGAAGCTATGTTTTACCTGCCATTACCAGTGCTAAAAATAAGCAGCTTATTTTATTCTGACCGCAAGCTGTTAACGGGGTTTGCCGTTGCTGCCCTGATGGCCTTAAAACTTACCGTTATTAATGCAATAGCCAGCGCTGTAAAACCCACCAGTAAAAACGCCCACCAGCTAAGGTTGATACGGTAAGCAAAATTTTGAAGCCAGTTGTTCATTATCCAGTACGCCAGGGGAGCCGCAATTACTATGGCAATCATAAACGTTACTACAAAGCCACGGGACAAATCCTGCACAATATCTTTAACTGTTGCCCCAAGTACTTTACGTATACCGATTTCCTTTGTACGGTTAGCGGCATTAACGGCTGAAAGGCCAAAAAGCCCGAGGCAGGCAATAAAGATGGCAAAAAAGCATGATGCCTGCATTATGTTGCGCCATCTCATATCTGCGTCATATACCTTCGCAATTGACTGGTCAAGAAATGTATAATCAAAAGGATAATCGTTGTTGATTTTACGCCATTCTTTTTGCAGTGAAGCGATTGTTGACTGCATTTTGCCGGGCCTTACCTTAAACATAAAGTATTGCTGATACCTTGTTGCAAGGGTATGCTGCTCCGGCTCTATTTTCCTGGACAGGCTTTCAAAATTGTAGTCTTTTACCACACCGATTATTGTAGAACGTATATCCTTATTATATACGCCAATCTTTGCATTGCTGCCAAGCATTTTAAACAGCGTTTCGTTGACAATAGATGGCATTTCCGTTCTCGACGTATCTGATAATATGGCTCTTGAAAACGGCCTGCCCTGTACAAATTTCAACCCCAGCATTTCAAAATAGTTATAATCAACTGATAGTTGGCGCAGCCACTTTTGTTCGCCGTTCAGCATAAAGCCATTGGTGTTGTAGCTGCCATCTAACCCGCCGTTCATTCCCGACATTGCTATTATTGCAGGGTTCGAAGCAGCAAATACACGCAGCCGTTCGCGGGTACGCTGGGTGAAGTCTACGTCCCAGGTAGGGTTTTTAACCATAAGCACCTGTTCTTTATCAAAGCCAAGGTCTTTATTACTGATGAAGTGCATCTGGCGGTTCATCACAAATGCAGCAAACATCAGTACAACACAAACACCATACTGCGCAATGACCATGATTTTGGAAAAGCGCGGGTTGATTTTAAACGTCCTGAAGCTTTTAATAATGGATACGGGTTTCATTTTTGAGATTAGCAGGGCGGGGTAGTATCCTGCAACAAGGCCGAGAGAGAGGGCCAAAACAGCCAATGAAAGAAGAATTTCCTTCCATGAAAATTCAAATAAGCTTATGTGTGTACCCATCATATTGTTAAACACGGGTAACAATATAGCTGTTAGCACCAGGCCAAGAATGATGGCAATAAATACAACAAGTTGCGTTTCTGTCCAGAACTGAATAATAACTTTCCACCTGCTTGCACCGAGCACTTTACGCACGCCCACTTCCTGGGAGCGCGTGGCTGCATTGGAAATAACCAGCAAAATGTAATTCAGACAGGCGATCAGCAGAATTATTAAAACAATACATGATAACTGGTAAATATTTTTCGCGTCAGTATAATGCCCCCATGGCCGCGAGATGTTATAGTGGCAATCAGCCAGTGGCCGCATGCTCCAACGGAAATTTTTGAAATCATAATTGGTATAATACTTCCCGTAAGCAGCTACAAAGGGTTTGGTATAATAATCCACTACCCATTTGTTCATTTTTACTTCAAACTTTTTCCAGTCGGTATTTTGGGAAAGTTCAACCACGTATAAAAGATTAGCAGAGTTAAAGCCGCCTTTTAGCTGGTCTTCATAACCCGGGTCAGACCGTAGCGGGACTATAACCGTATATTGTATGCTTGAGTTTTCCGGTGCATCTGCGGCAACGGCACTAACGGTAAAGAGCTGGGTGGTATCTGTTATTATTTCAATTGTTTTGCCAATTGCATTTACCTGCCCAAAATATTTTAAGGCCAGTGATTTTGAGATGACAATATTAGTGGTTGATTGCAGCGCTGTTGCGGCGTTACCCGCAATAATGGGGAAAGAGAAACTGTTAAAGAAATTACTGTCTGCCTTTAGCACATGCTTTTCACTATATACCTGGTTGTTGACCTTGACAGATTCTTCACCCTGGTCCTTAAACCGCACAATATTCTTAATCTCCGGGAAGGTTTGCTGCATATTGGCGGCTACCACTTCAGGAAATACGAGTTGATTATTTTCATCATCTCCCTTTGACAGGAATGAGAAAAAGCTGCTTTTTTTGTTCGTGTCAATTGAAGGAAATGTGTTGCTCATCTCCAGTCTGAAGAGCCGGTCTTTTTTGGTATGGAAAGTATCGTACGATTGTTCGTGCCTTATATAAAAGAACAGCAAAAGGCAAAACGATACCGAAAACAACAGGCCGGTAATATTAATAATGGAAAATGTTTTGTTTTTAACGATGTTGCGCCAGGCAACTTTGCAGAAGTTTTTTATCATAACACAATTATACGAATTTGTTCGTAATAAAATGTGGTAACACAATTAAAATTTTTTTCTACGCAGATTAATGAAATTACGTTTTGAAAAAGAAAGGCGGTACCCGGCAAATACCCTGAACTTTAGTAGATTTACCGCACAAATTTGCAATATGAAAAAAGAAGCAACCAACTGGCCGGAAGCGATAAAGCCGTTACTGAAAAAATATAAGGACAAGCCACACCCGCTGAAGGCAACAAATGTTTACCAGTACATGGTACTTGTTGTTCTTTCAGCGCAAAGCAACGATAACCTTATTAACTCCATTGCCGCTGATTTTTTTGAAGCGTTCCCCAACCTGCAGGCCCTGTCGCAAGCCACGCCTGAAGCATTGTACCCATATATTAACAAGGTGCGCAACTATGGTAATAAGGCCAAATGGCTTACGTCTATCGCTGCCACTGTAAAAAAAGACAGCCTTATACCGTTGAACATGGAAGGGCTTACAGCATTGCCTGGTGTTGGCCGGAAATCTGCCAATGTAATATTGCGCGAGGCGGGAGCGCCGGCGGAAGGCATTATTGTTGACCTGCATGTGCTGCGGGTAGCGCCAAGATTGGGTATAGCCACGGGCGATGATGCTACAAAAATGGAAAAGCAACTGATGGAAACATTGCCGAAAAATGAATGGGATGCAGGCATGGCTATGTCTTTTCTTGGCAGGGAAATTTGCCGGCCAAACCCTGAATGCGAACAATGCCTGATGAATAAAGTGTGCGCTTACTATCATAATTCGGTACTGGGTAAATGAGCAGATTACGTTGCTGAAAATTGAGGGGCATGGCGGTTTTTAACAGAACGGCTCGCCACGTTGAAATGGTTATTTCGCCGGGCTAAACATTATTGTAAAGTTTGTATTACCCGGCGTATTTGTTTTTAGGCTGAAGTCAAAACGATGGTTTAACAGTATTTCTTTTACCAGCGTAAGGCCGATGCCCTGGCCATCTTTTTTTGTGCTGAAAAAGGGGCTAAACAACTGTTCGGCAACTGTATCTTCAATACCGGCACCGGTGTCTGTAATAACCAATTGCTTTAATGCAGTGTTGGTTGTTATTGAAATAAGGCCTTCATGTTCAATAGCCTCTATGGCGTTTTTAATAATGTTTATGAATACCTGTTCAAGTTGTTGTTTATCCGCGAAAATATACATGGGCAATTCATCCGGGATATAACTAAATGTGATTGACTTTTCGGCTGCCTTTGTCTCCATCAATTGCATCATTGAATGCAGCATTTCGTGCAGGTTAATATTGGCTTTGCGCGGTTCCGGCAATCTTACCACATCTGCAAAATTCCGCATGAAAATATTTAAACTGTAGTTTCTGTCAACGGCTGCCTGCAAGGCGGCTTTTATATTTTGCGTGTTGTCATCCTGCCATAATATCTCTTTTTTAAGCGCCGACTGCAGTATTGAATTTACAGGGCCAATGGTATTATTAACTTCATGCGCCATCATCCTTATTACCTTACCATAAGCCTTTTTTTCTGCTGCTAGAATTTCAGCCGTCAGCTCTTCCAGCATAATAAAATGGCGGGCAAAACCACGGTCAACAAAATGCGCTTTTTGCAGTTTGTACGTAACAACACCATTTAATGTAATTGTTTTTGACTCGCCCGACTGCAGCAATGCCACCTGCTGTAATACAGGGTTTACAATTTCATTTATTTGTTTTTCCACTATTTCATTCGCTTCCATGGCAAGTAGCTGCAACGCTTTGGGGTTTACCTGTTTAATAACATTCTCATAGTCCAGAATCATTATTCCCGTGGGAGAGGTGTATATAAGTTTCTCAAGAAAAAAATGTTGCTGCTCTTGTTTGGTTCTTTCCGTTCTCAACTGCTCAATCATCTGGTTGTACACATGTATTAATTCATCCATTTCGAACTTGCCCGTTGCAAGGAATTTAATATTAAAATCCCTGTCCTTAATGGCTTCCGCTCCCTGCAACAGCATTTTAAGTGGCTGAATTAACTGGTTGTATAATTGCCAGGCTACTATTATGGAAATAATGATAAAAACTTCGGATACAATAAAGAGTATTTGGTTCTGCCTGAAAATGAAATAGGTTAGCACCAGTGCAACAAGGTGCAGTATGGCAACAAATAAAATATATTTAGTCCGAAGCTTCATCGTAAGGTATGTTGTACTTGTCAAGCCGCCTGTATAAACTGCTGCGGGTAAGCCCAAGCGAGGCTGCCGCTTTCGACACTTTGTTTTTATGAAATTCCAAAGCGCGTTTTATCATCAGTACCTCAACTTCGTCCAAAGTTAACGTTCCTACTTCGGGTAATTGCAAGGTTCCTTTTTTACCGGGAGATGAATCCAGGTGCAGGCGAAAATCATCAATATCGAGTGTGTCTTTCCGGCTTACCAGCACAGACCTTTCCACGAGGTTTTTCAGTTGTCTTATATTACCGGGAAAAGGCAGTTGCTGCATCCATTTCATAGCCTCTTTTGTGATGGACAATGACGGGCGGTTATAAATTTCTCTCAGGTTGCCCATAAAGAAATTAACCAGCAGGGGAATATCTTTTGGCCTTTCCCTTAATGACGGCAGGTGTATGGTTACGAGATTTATGCGGTATAACAAGTCTTCCCGGAAATTGCCTTTAACAACCATTTCGTCAAGCTCCTTATTGGTAGCGCATACCACCCGCACATCAACTGTTCGCGTGCGGCTGCTGCCAAGTACCTCGTATGTCCTGTCCTGCAGTACACGCAGCAATTTAACCTGGCTGCCGGCATCAAGGTCGCCAATTTCATCAAGAAATATAGTGCCCTTGTTTGCCAGTTCAAACCGGCCTGTCCTGTCCGTTCTCGCGTCGGTAAAGGCACCACGTACGTGCCCAAACATTTCGCTTTCAAAAAGCGATGTGGCTATACCCCCGAGGTTTACCTTTATAAATGGCTTGTTAAGCCGTTTGCTGTTATCATGTATAGCTTCGGCAATCAATTCCTTCCCTGTACCGCTTTCGCCCAATATCAATACTGGCGCATCAGTGGCTGCAACCCTGCCCACCATGTCTAATATTTCCAGCATTGCCGGGTCTTCGCCAATAATATGTGTAAAGTTATACAAACTGTCAAGGTGCTTTCTTGTGTGGTGCTCCGGTTTGGTAATATGCAGGTCGAGGATTGTTTTTACAGACTGCAGCAGGTAGTCATTGTTCCACGGCTTATTAATAAAGTCGCTGGCGCCCAGCTTCATACCTTCTACCGCCAGGGCTATAGTGCCCCATCCTGTAATGAGTATTATGGGGATTGATGCATTTGTTGTTTTAATTTTCTTTAAAAGTTTAATACCTTCTCTTCCGGATGTTTCAATGGAAAAATTAAGGTCGAGTACGATTAGCGAAACTGCTTGTTTTGCTACAATATTCAGTGCCTCCTCCTGCGACGATGCAGCGGTTACTTCATAACCTTCATTTTGAAAAAGCAGCAGCAGCGCGGCCCGTACAGCAATATCGTCATCAATTACCAGTATCATAATAGTGCCTGCAATTTAATTGTTTTACTGACTTTGCCCGTTAATCCTCGTGCAACGCTTCAGCCGGGTAAATAGCCGCTGCCTGCCTGCTGGGGTATAATGAGCATATTAATACCAGCAAGTATATAAATAACACAGCAAGGCCATTAGCTATAAGATAAGTGTTTGAAGCCAGATTGAATACATTTAACAGAGGAAATTGCACCGCGAAAAAAGTTCCTGCCAGCAGGGACATAGTTGACAACGCCAATGCCTCGCCCATCAGCTGCTTTGAAATGCTGCCCCGGCTGGCGCCAATAGCCCTGCGCAGCCCTATTTCGCTTTTACGCCTGTTAATACTATACCACAGCACACCAAATAAGCCCAGGGCAACATTGATGATGAGGAACCCGGCAATGGTGAACAATACAATTACCGGCACAAGCAATTGAGTGTTTTTTATAATGCGCTCCTTGTCCATGTGCTTTATATCGATACTTGTATTTGGGATGGCGTTTGACAGCGTTTTATATAATTTGCTTTCAAAAGCTGCGTCTGCGTTTGGTTTAACTTTAATGATAATTTGCGCGCCCCGCGAATAGGAGGTATCCATTTTTTTATAGTACCCTGCCGGTGGCCGCACATAATCTCCTTTATCTTTTAAATCATGTATAACCCCGATTACCTTCATAGTTCCGCCAAAGCCGGCGTCAGTGATTAGCTTACCCACAGCATTTTCATCCCCAAACACCTTTTTTTTGAGTGTCTCATTTATAACCACCGGCCTTTCCCTGAACACATCATCCTGCTTTGTAAACCACCGGCCCTCAACTATCTGCACATTTAAAGTATTCTTATAATCTTCATCCACCGTATATATTTCTGCATTCATACCCGCCTTGTTGTAATTGATATAGGTTTCAATGTTTGCGTCGCCAAAAGGAATGTTGGCATCTGAAAAACTTACATCCTGTACCTGCGGCATTGCCTTTATCATCTGCTTCAGGTATTGCCTGAAAGCGACAATACTGTCAATATTCTGCATGCCTGGTGGGTTGTCGTATCCCAGGTTCCAGACATTTTCATAGTTAAACCCGCGCTCCCTCGAATAGTTTTGATAGTAGAAAACCACCATTGTAAATACCGCAAACATTACAATAAACGAAACAAATATTTCTGTCATCAATAAAAACGTTTGCTTCTTTTTATTCCAGGTAAGTTTAAATAAATGCTTTATCATATAATTTAATTACAGGATTATTAAAATATTATTGTGCTTTTAATGCTGTTACTACATGCATCCTGCTCATGCGCCACGCCGGGTAAACCCCCGATAGCAGGCCGAAAAAAATGCAGGCTAATAATGTTATAAAAAGCACATGCAGGTTAATTGCAAGGTGCATGTGGTCTACCAGGCCGGCATTGTTAATAATTTGAAGTATAATGAATGAAAGCACAATGCCGACAATACCACCGAGGAAGGTGAGAATAAGATTCTCCACAATAAACTGGTACACCAGCGTGCGTGATGAAGCCCCGAATGCTTTACGTACACCTATTTCGGAGGAACGGTCTATGATGCGGCTTATATTGATGTTTACGAGGTTTAAGGTTGGCAACAGCAGGAAAAGTAAAATAATTATGGTTGCGATAATAAGAAATGTTGTTACGCCTGCATCTTCGCCTTCTGCAAATGGAAGCCCCCTTGTAAATGTTTCGGGGTAGGTGTCGGCATAGGTATACACCAGGTCAAACTGGGGGTCCCGTGGTAATTTAGCTACCATTTGGTTATATTCATCTCTTGCCCGTTTAAAATCATCCCTTGAATTGAAAAGCATTATAGCCCTGTATCCGCCAATTAAACCGGTATTATGAAGGTCTTCTTTAGATAGCGTATAAGGCACATAAATATCAGCGAAAACATTACTGGTTGCCGGCAGGCTGGTAACCACCCCGATAATCCTGTACTGAACATTATCGGTTTCGATATATTTGCCTAATGCTTTTGCATCTTCGCCAAAATAAGCGTTTCGCATATCTTCGGAAATAACAGCTACTTTTTCTGCGTTGTCAACTTGCTGTTTATTATAGGGCTTGCCTTCAATGAAATTAAACTGCAGCACCTGCCAAAACTGGTCGTTTGTATAACGCAGCCTGTTGACCAGTTTTTTGTTATTGACATAACTGTTTGTTGCCGAACCGTTTGACTGGATAGAGACTTTAACAGGTGTTTTTAGGTTTGCTACATAATGGTTAACAAAATAAAAGCTTGGGCCGCCATTAATGTTTGACTGGTTCTTAGAGCTTTTAAGGTGCATGCGGTCTGCATATAACTCACGGTCTCTGTTAACGTCGGGGTAACCGGGGCGTACAGCATGGTCAATAAAAGCTGTTACTACTATTATAATGGCCAGTGTAAAGCTTATACCAAACAGGCTGATGAAAGTGAAGAATTTTCTTCTCTTTAAAACCGCGATGGCTATTTTAAAATAATTTTTAAGCATATAAAATTCGTTGATTGGTTTTATTGTACCTGGCTTCCATCAAACAGCCTTACCAGCCGGTGTGTGCGTTTTGCCATATTCTCATCATGTGTTACCATAACAATTGTGGCCCCTTCTGATTTATTAAGGTGCTGCAGAATATCCATTATTTCATTGCCCATAGCGCTGTCAAGGTTACCGGTAGGTTCATCCGCGAGGATTATTTCAGGATTTCCCACAATGGCTCTTGCTATGGCTACGCGCTGCTTTTGGCCGCCCGATAACTGCGTAGGAAAATGTTTTACCCTGTTGCTAAGGCCAACCTTCTCCAGCGCTTCTGCCGCCTTTTTTCTTCGTTCCCCGGCGGAAGAAGAGCGGTACAGCAACGGCAGCTCTACATTATCCAGTATTTTCAAATCGTTTATCAAGTGATAGCTTTGGAAAATAAAACCGAGCTTCTTGTTCCTGAAGTGGGCCAGTTGCTTATCAGAGAGGCTGGTGATTGCCTGCTCATCTATTTTTATGTCTCCCTTTGTGGGGGCGTCAAGCAGGCCTATTATGTTTAACAGCGTGCTTTTGCCGCATCCCGATGGACCCATAATGGAAAGAAACTCTCCTTTTGCAACATTTAAACTTATGCTGCTGAGCGCGAGGGTTTCAACCGTATCTGTACGGTACACTTTCTCAATGTTTTGTAATCGTATCATACTGTTGTTTATTTATTTAGTGTTGTGTTAATAAGCTATTTTCCTGTTGTTCTCAAAGTCGTATAACGATAAATATCTTAATTGATAATAAGCACCCCAAAAATCACGCAGCGCGGCAATGTAATCTCTTTTTGCCTGGTCTTTTTCCTGGAAGGCGATGCTAAGGTCTGTTACACTAAGGTTGCCTAATACATACCTGCTTTTAGCAATTTCGTATTTTTCACTGGCAATACTGTCTGTCTTCGCTGTAAGCATTACCTGGTCCCTCATCATATCAAACAAGGTAACCTGTGTTACTATTTGCTGCGTAAATAATTGCTTATCCTGCTCAACTTCGTATTCTGTTAATTGTAAATTGGCTTCCGCCGTTTTAATTTTTGCTTTAGACCTGCCCCAATCAAGCACAGGAATGGCAAACCCTATTTGCACCAACTGTTGGTTTTGTAATGACTGATACACCTTGGGAACGGTGGGGGCAGAGTTGGAAAACCCTATTTGCGCGGTTAACGTGGCGTTTAGCCTGCTGTTGCTTTTTGCCTGCGCCAAGTCCCTTTGTCTCTCAGCAATACGCCGTACAAAGGCTATTGCGTCACTCCTGTTGGCATACGCTTCTTTTATTACAATGTCGGAAGAAACCTGCATATCAATTGTTTCAGGAGGTAATTGCAATGCCACTTCTGCAGTATCGCTGAGGCCAGTGTACGCCCGCAAGTTTAACATTGCAATTTCCATGTCGCGCTTAGCAATGCCAACGGATTTTTGCGAGGTAAGCTGTTCCAGTTCAAGCTGCAGTATTTCATTCTTTGATATTTTGCCGAGCGCCAATTTTTCATTGGCAACCGTCATGATTTTCCTGGTGTTGTTAAGGTTTGTTTCTGCAATCTGCAGGTTTACCTGTGCAAGCAGTAAATCAAAAAAGTACCCGCTGGCCGTAATGGCAATATTTTCCATGCTTTCAATATATGCCTGCTTGCTTTCATTGAATTTAAGCGGCTCTATCTTGCGGTCCCATTTTAAACTGTTGTACTGGAACAACGGCTGGCTAAGGCCAATACCCAGTGGTACACCGTTATACAGCACATTATTCCGGTCAAAATCTGTAAACCGCTGCAGTTGCGTTGTGCCATAAATGGTGCCGCCTGTTTGCGCAATTGTTTGACTGAAAGATAAATTAAGCGAAGAGTTATCATAGTGAATGGGCTGAAACAATATGGTGCCGTTAGGCTGTACAACCTGGTTAAAAGTTTTGCTGTAGCCGGGAAGTGTGCCGTTGAGTGATAGCTGTGGCTTGTAATTTGACGTGTAAGTACGCCACTCCCAATACTTAGTTTCCTTTACGGTTGCCGCCTGTCTTGAGGCGATTGATTTGCCTTTTGCCATTTCAACAACCTGCTGTAAAGTAAGCGTGATTGTATCTGGTAGTGACTGGCTGAACACTTTGCAGAAGGAGGTGATAAAAATGATGATATATGTAATGATTGCTTTCATTAAACTCAGTTGTTAATGGTTATTGTTTTGGCATTTTTATAATCGCTCATGTCCGAGGTAATAATAACGTCCCCTGGTTTTACATTGTCTTTTATTTCCACGTAATCAAAATTGCTCATGCCGATATGTACTTTTCTTTTTTCAGCCGTATTGCCGTTTACCACAAATATGTCCTGCACCGGCGTGCCTTTAAAAGCCGGGCCGTTGGCCACACGCATCACGTTATTCTGTGAGGCGGTAACCAAAAAAACATCCACTTTCATATTAGGCCTTAGCAGTTTGTTACCGGGCTCATCCAGCTGTATATCAAATGTTACCACACCATTTTGAACGGAGGGCTGAATATTGGTAACCATGCCCCTTATAACTGTTTCATTAATGCGGATGATAACTGGCATGTTCCTGTGTAATTGGTCAAGGTAGTTGTCTGATATGGAGCCCTGTACTTTAAAGCTGCTCAGGTCTGCAATGCGTGCAAGCGGGTCTCCTTCTTTTATATTAACCCCAATGTTTTTGTTAACCCAGGTAACCACGCCTGCCCGGCTGGCAACTATATCAGCCATTTGAAGTTTGTGCGCAAGCACCTGCAAATCACTTTGCTGTATGTCGGCGGCAATCTCAGCTTCCTTCATTTCAACCTCCATTGACTGCTGCTTTGTCTTTATTTCGTTTTCTAATTGCAGCTTTTCCAGCCTGGCTACTTTTAAATTTAATTCCGCCTGTTCTATGTCTTCCTTTGTGCCTCCACCTGCATTATACAAGCGTTTTGCATTTTCAACATCAGCTTCAAGGCTGTTAATGCGCAGTTGCTTTATATCGTTGTTTGATTTTATGTCGAAATAGCTTTTATCAAGGTCAAGCTTCAATTTCTTAATATCATTCCGTTTGGATTCAAGCTGAAATTTCAGTTTATCATATTCAGCCTGGGATGCTGATTTGTCAAGCGTTAAAACCGATTCTCCTGCTGTAATTTTGCTGCCCGCATCTTTAATTACATTTTGTACTGAAGCATTTATCGGGCTGGTAATTGTCTCTTCAAATTCGGGCAACACTTCTCCTGTGGCACTAATTGTGTTTTCGACACTTCCTTTTTCGACAACAGCGGTTAAAATAGAAGACCGTTTAACAGATGAAGCGAGCATGCTGCGAATTAACCAAACTGCTGCGGCCAGTAAAGCGACAACGGTAATGGTTATAATAACTGTTTTTTTGCGTGTGCGGGCTTTAACTTCTTCCTCAATAAGCGTATCCATGTGTATGTTTTAATGCCGAAATTATTCCAAGCATAATGCCAATTATAATAAATTGATAATCAAATATTTATAAACATATCGGCTTCAAAACTTGTCCGGTTCCGGACAAAATGTTTGAGAATGGGACGGGTCACACACAATTCGTATCGCTTCAGACGATAATGAATAACAAGCGGTTGGTTTTTACCTTAAAGGTGTAACAAAACGACCCCGGAGAATTTCCTATAAATACATTCAATTTGTATGACTGACTAGATTGTTGATTTGGAGTAAAGCATACTGCACCTATGCTATACAGGGGATTTAACCAATGGCAATACCAGGGATACCTTATATTGCGAGGGGGTATGCTCTACAAAAAGCTTGTATTTTTCGCCATACAATAGTTCCAGGCGTTTTTCAATATTTTTTATCCCTATGCCTGTTGACCTGGAGAAACTGTTTCTTATTTTCGGTATAGTATTCTCCGCTTCCATATAAAGCTCTTCGTTTTTTACCTCTATTGAAAGATAAATGACTGACTTTTCTGCAGAATTAATACCATGCTTAAAAGCATTTTCAATAAACGGAATCAATAACAAGGGGGGCAGCATATACTTGCTGTTTTTGTTGTTATTGGTATAGTTGTAGTTCACTGTGCAATTTTCTGAAACGCGCTCTTCTTCAAAAGCTATGTAACTTTCAATAAAGGCCAATTCATCCTCAAGGGGCACAAAATCACGAACGTAACTTTCCACATGATATCGCATCAGCTTTGATAGCTCCATTATTAATTCGGGTACACGGCCGGAGTCATTAAGGCTAATATTATATAGCCTGTTAAAAGTATTATGTAAAAAGGCTGGGTTAAGCTGTGAGTGCAAAATTTTTAATTCCATTTCATTTATCGCAAGCTGGAGGGATGTTTGTTTCTTTCTGTCGTTATAAAGGCTCAATAAAATAAAGCCGCCCAAAATTGCCACCAGGCTAAGTACGCAGGTTCCGGCATGATAAATAAATATTTCAAAATCATTCACCTTAAGTATCTCAATCCATTTACTCATCCAGTAAATGCCGGTAAAATAAAGCAATGTTGAAAACGCCAGCGCCAGTGCAACACTGCATAATATATATGCGGGGTATCTTTTATTAAAAAAAAGGGGCAGCAATATAAAACGGTGAATAATAGCATGTGCATATAAAATACCAAAGTATAACAGTGCCTGTATCGCTGTTTCAAAATCATTAATATTTCTCCAGCCATTAAGCGTGATTAAAATAAAGGAAGCTATAAGTATCAAAACTTCCTGTACCCATTTTTTTTCAACGAGTGCCGGTTTCATTTAGCAATATTCAAATTACCGGCAAAATACGACATTGAAGCGATGCTTAAACCTTTAAAGTAAATCTCCCCCTTATTTAATAATATAATGTATATTCACAACGCTTATGAGACTTTTTGGGAAAAACTTTATTAAAAGCAAGTTTTTACAGGAGATGCTTGTCTTCGGTATCTTATTTATACTACTCACCCTTAACTCATGGACAGCGATCAGAACTATTGATGACCTTGTAAAAGCCATTACTTATTTTTTAATACTATACGTGCATGTGCAATTGCACCGGTTTGTGCTGCTGCCGGCGCTGGCACAAAAAAAGCATAAGGTTTTATACGGTATTTCAACGCTATTTTTTATTTTATTGTTCTCCTGGCTGCTGAATATTACTGATGACTACTGGTTCGTTAAAAAATATGGCCCGTTGCTGGGTAACCCATGGCTTATATACCTCTACCATGTTGGCACATGCACCTTAAGTCTTATTGCCATGCTTGTTCCCTTTCTTTTGCTTGCACATTTTAATGAGCAAAAAAAAATGTCGGCCGCACAACTTGCACTTCACAGGGCTGAACTTAAAATGTTACGCTCACAGCTAAACCCTCACTTTCTTTTTAATGCTTTTAACAATATTTACGGGTTAAGCCTTAAGGAATATGGCAGGGTGCCGGGACTGATTCAGCATGTTTCCAATCTAATGGGTTACCATATTGAGAATAATACCAGGGAGTGGATTTACCTTGACGAGGAGCTCAGGTTTATTGAAAGTTATATAGCGCTGGAGGAGGAGAGACTGGGTAAAAGATGCGAAATAAGATATGAATACGAGAATGATGAACCCGGCATAAAATACCTGGTTGCGCCGCTTGTTCTTATTTCATTTATCGAGAATGCATTTAAACATGGCACATATAGTTTATCTAATTCATTTGTGCATATTCTTATTAAGATTAAAAGGAAAAAATTTTCTATCGAAATCACCAATTCGCTTCCGCTCCAGGATGCGGGCAGGCCAGGCATTGGCACAGGTATGATTAATGCAAGGCAAATACTTGACCTTGTTTATCCGGCGAAATACACGTTAACAGCGGTGAAGGATGAAAAAAAATACGCTGTTTTCCTAACTTTGCCGCTTATAACGAAGACTAATGCCGAACAGAATAAAATGCATGATAGTTGATGATGAACAGGCTGCACATTTTGTTTTACTTAACTATATAGAATACATTGAACGGCTTGAAATAGCTGCAGAGTGCTACAATGCGCTGGAAGCAGTTAATTACCTGCATAAGGATAAAATAGACCTGATATTTTTGGATATGACAATGCCCGGCTTGTCCGGTTTCGACTTTTTAAAAACACTTGCTAAACCGCCGGCAGTTATTTTTACCACCGCCCACCCGCAATATGCACTGGAGAGTTACGACTACGGTATTGTTGACTATTTAACAAAGCCAATTGAGTTCTCCAGGTTTTTAAAGGCTGTTGACAGGTATTTGTCGTTATACACAGACAGGGGTGAGGAGAACAAGGCAGAATTGCGGCCTGCAACAGTTGACTTAAAGGTTGACAGTGAAATTGTTACCTTGAAAATTGACGACATAATTTATACCCAGAGCCTGGGTAACTATGTAAAATTATTTACTGCAGAACGCTCATATATATGTTCAGTTACAACTGCTGAATTGGAGAAGCGGCTGCCTGCAGAAAAATTTATACGCATACATAAATCTCACCTTGTATCGATAGCTCATGTTGAGCAATTTCTTTCAGCATCTCTAATTGTTGATGGAAAAGAATTGCCCGTAGGCATTACATACCGTAGAAATCTTTCCGAAAAATTTAAGTAGTATTTGTAAAAAAAAGAGGCTCTTGAAAAAGAGCCTCGTTAAGCGGAGGTCCCCATCCGCTTATGAGACAAAACGATTAATATATTTTTTGTACCCGAAGGGCGATTTTTAGTTAAAAATATCTGTCAACAACACAATCATCCGGCGCAAAGGAACGAAATACAAAATTGATTGTCAGGGATTAGATGTGTAATGATGTTTAAAAATGTTGAATGTATTTGTCATTGACAAATACATTTAGTAATTGATGATTTAATCTGGTCATTATTGTCGTTCGTTTTTAGTCTGCTTATAGCGTTCGTTATAGTTTTATGGTTCTTTAACATCAAAATAACACTAATAACCAAACGCTTCTGCTTATGAAAAGAAGATCCGATCGCTTGCAGGTAAGGTTATACTCCTTACTGCTCTTCGTGTTCATTTCCGGTTCGTTGCTTGCCCAGCGAAAAGTAACCGGTACTGTAATTTCAGCCAAAACAAATTCTCCGCTTTCGTTTGCAACTGTAACGGTTAAAGGCACAAATACAGCCACCGCAACAGATGCTAACGGCAATTTTTCTATTACTGTACCAGCCGGTAAAAATGTATTATCAATTTCTTCTGTTGGTTATGCTGACCGGGATGTAACGATTGGCAGCGGGCCAGTGAATGTTGCGTTGCAGGAGAGCACTTCGACACTTAACGAGATTGTGGTTACTGGTTATACCTCGCAAAAGAAGAAAGACCTTACGGGGGCTGTTTCCGTAGTAAACGTGGAAAGCATGAACAAGTTGTCAACCGGCTCAATTGAAAACCAGTTGCAGGGCCAGGCAGCAGGCGTAACAGTAACCGGTTCAGGGCAGCCTGGTGAAGAGCCACAGGTGGTTATACGGGGCGCTAATACTTTTGGTAACAATAATCCTTTATATGTTGTTGATGGTGTGCCCACGGGTAATATTTCTGACCTTAACCCCCGTGATATTGAGTCGCTGCAGGTTTTGAAAGACGCGGGTGCTGCATCAATTTACGGTGCACGTGCCAATAACGGGGTGATTATCATTACAACCAAAAAAGGTAAAGGAAAGGCAACCGTTAGTTACGATGGTTACTATGGTACCCAGGTTGTTGCTAAAGGAAATCCTTATAATTTGCTTAGCCCCCAGGGCAACGCAGACCTGGAATGGTTAGCGCTTAAAAATGCCGGGCTTCCAACAAAAGATGCAGAATATGGCTCAGGCGCAACACCCGTATTGCCTGATTATATTTTCCCGGTAGGCGCACATAATGGTGACGCTTCAGTTGACCCGTCTTTATATTATGTAAACCCCGACTACACCGATCCAAATGATCCCACTACTTTTTACCGTATTACGCAGGCAAACAAAACCGGTACTGACTGGTTTCATGAAGTAAACAAAAATGCACCTATTCAAAATCATAATCTTACAGTAAGTGGTGGCACTGAAAATGGCCACTATCTTTTTGGCCTTAACTATCTTGACCAGGAGGGTACTGTTATTTACACCTTCGAAAAAAGATTTTCAATACGTGCCAACACACAATTTAATATAGGTAAACATATACGCGTAGGCGAGAACCTTAGTTATACTGTAACCAACAACCCGCAGATAACTGCAATTCAGGAAGGTGGTACGATTGGTTACTCATACCGCGAAGAGCCTATTATACCTATATATGATATTAAAGGCAATTTTGCCGGTAACTTTGGTACAACATTGGGTAACTCTTTAAACCCTTACGCAACAGCATACAGGACACGTAATAATAAAGGGCTAAATGCACGTTTATTCGGAAATGTGTTTGCTGATGTTGACATCATCCGCGGGTTAACTTTGCATACCAGCTTTGGTGGTGAAAACTATTCCGGCTACTACCATAATTTCTCTTACCCCACGTATGAAAACACTGAGAACACCACTACAAACACATACAGCGAAGGTTCTGACTGGGGGTACAACTGGACATGGACAAATACTTTGACTTTTCATAGAGTATTTGGCAAACACGACGTTCAGTTACTGGTTGGTACTGAAGCATATGACGAAAATAACGAAGATGTTGGTGGTGGCACTACTAATTATTTCTCATTTGATCCTAACTACACAACACTTTCAAGCGGCTCTGGTACACCAACAAACTACAGTGGCAGAAGCTATCTCAGCCTGTGGTCGCAGTTTGCAAAACTTGATTACCAATTTAATGGCAAGTACCTGTTAAGTGCAACAATACGCCGCGATGGCTCATCAAAATTTACCCAAAATCAAAAATTTGGTTACTTCCCGTCTGTAACAGCCGGCTGGCGTATATCACAGGAAAACTTCATGAAAGATATTTCCTGGATAACAGACCTGAAAATTCGTGGCGGCTGGGGTGTTATGGGTAACCAGCTTAACCTGGGCGGCGACAACCAGTATGCTACCTATAACCAGGATAAAAATGCTTCGTTTTACGATATTAACGGCAGCAACAACACTATTGTGCAAGGTTTCCGCGTAGGTCAAATACCAAACCCATTCGCAAAATGGGAAAAGGACAATAACAGCAACATTGGTTTAGATGCGACATTATTTAAAAACAAAGTAGATATCGTAGTTGATTACTACCAGAAAAACATCCAGGACCTTTTATTTAACCCTGCACTGCCCGGCACAGCAGGTAATGGTACCGTGCCTTTTGTAAATATAGGCTCAATGAAAGATAACGGCCTTGACCTGGGCATCAATACACATTGGGACCTTACACATGACCTGAGGCTGGATGCGGGTATTACTTTAACTACCGTTAAAAACACTATTACCCATATAACTGACCAGGCTGATTACTTCTATACGCCTGATGGAAGGCGTTTTGGACAGGACTTTATTATTAACCAGGTTGGCCACCCCATTAACCAGTTCTACGGTTATAAAATCGCAGGGTTTTTCAACACACAAGGTGACATAGACGCTGCTGATGCAAGTGCACGGAAAATTACCGGTAACTCAAACGCCGTGTACGAAACAGATGAGGGCGTAGGCCGCTTTAAATATGTGGATGTTAATGGTGATGGAGTTATCAACTCAGATGACAGGACATTCCTTGGAAGCGCGTTACCTAAATTTACTTATGGCATCACGCTGGGTTTAACATATAAGAATTTTGACTTTAGTTCATTCTTTTACGGCTCACAGGGTAATAAAATTTGGGACCAGGTTAAATACTGGACAGACCTTTACCCAACATTTACCGGCGCAAAAAGCCTTTCTGCTTTAAATGATTCATGGACACCTACACACATGAACGCTGCCAACCCTGAAGTAGATTACAACGGTTATTTTAGCACAACTACGCAGCCTACTTCTTACTATGTAGAAAATGGCTCATACCTGAGGGCTAAGTACATGATATTGGGATACACTTTTGATAAGGATTTACTTAACAAGGTTGGTATTACAAGTTTCAGGGTGTATGTGCAGGCCACTAACTTGTTTACTATCACCAAATACCCCGGTGTTGATCCTGAAATTTCTTCTAACGGCAACCAGGGGCAGAGAATTGTTGACATGGGTGTAGACGAAGGCGCTTATCCGCACACTAAGCAATTCATTTTTGGCGTCAACGTTAAATTTTAATTGAGCTAAACACTAAAAAAATTAACAATGAAATTAAGAATAATAATACCTGCAGCTTTAGTATCAGCAGGCGTCTTATTGTTTTCTTGTAAAAAAGACTTTTTAATACATACGCCCCAGGGCTCATTGAGTGCAGACGTACTTGCATCACCTTCGGGCGTTAACGGCCTTTTGATTGGCGCATACGCTGCGCTGGATGGCCAGGACGTTGGTAATGGTACACCATGGTCGTCTTCGGTAAGTAACTGGATTTGGGGAAGCGTAGTAGGTACCGACGCCTCCAAAGGCAGTTACAGTGGTGACCAGCAGCAGATGAACGAGATATTCAATTACTCTGCAAGTACCGCAAACAGCTTCTTTGACGATAAATGGAAAGCTTGTTATGAAGGGATAAGCCGTTGTAATAATACCTTATCAGTACTGCCCAAAGTTACCGGGCTGTCTGACGCTGATGCGAAGAACATTGAGGCGCAAGCCAAGTTTTTAAGGGGGCATTATTATTTTGAGTTGAAAAGGATGTTCAACATGGTACCGTGGATTGATGAAACCACTACCGATTACAACCAGCCAAACACAGATGATATTTGGCCAAAAATTGAAGCAGATTTTCAGTTCGCGGCAGATAACCTGCCCGAGACGCAGGCTGATGCCGGCAGGGCAAATAAATGGGCAGCGGTATGCTACCTTGGCAAAACCCTTTTATATGAGCACAAATTTGCAGATGCCAAAACACAGTTTGACAATGCTATTGCCAACGGCGAAACAGCCAAAGGAGTTAAATATGGCTTATTCACAAATTTTGAAGACAACTGGCGTCCTGAAGATGAGGCTATTAGCCCTGAAGCTGTATTCCCGGTTGAAATGGCCGCAAATGTTGGCACCAACTCAATAGACAACGCTAACTACGGGGATATGCTAAACTTTCCCTACGGAAGCAGCCCCTTTGGCTGTTGCGGTTTCTTTCAGCCCCGTATTGACCTTGTTAACTCATACAGGACCGATGCCAATGGGTTGCCATATTTAGATAACTACAACGATCATGCTGTTAAAAATGACCAGGGTATTTTGTCTGCTGATCCTTTTACACCAGATGCCGGTAACCTTGACCCAAGACTTGACTGGACTGCCGGCAGGCGCGGGCTGCCCTTCCACGACTGGGGCATTCACCCGGGAGCTGACTGGATTAGGGACCAGGCATATGCAGGCCCTTATGCAGATAAGAAAGATATTTACTGGCAGGCCACTCCTCAATATCATGATGCCGCATCATGGGCGCCCGGTTCAGCCATTAACTACCTGGTTATACGCTTTGCAGATGTGTTGTTAATGGATGCTGAGTGTGATGCGCAAACCGGGGATCTTACTTCTGCAGAAAACCTGGTTAACCAGGTGCGTAACAGGGCTGCCAACAAATCTGGTTGGTTGTATAAATATAAAGATGACAGCAAACCCCTTGATGGTTTTTCAACAACGCCTGCAGCAAACTATGTAGTAAATCCTTACCCGGCGGGATACTTTAATTCCAAAGATATTGCGTTAAAGGCTATTTATTTTGAAAGAAAACTTGAGCTTGCTATGGAAGGCCACCGCTTTTTTGACCTGGTTAGGTGGGGAATTGCTGAACAAACCATTAATGATTTTATTGGTTTCGAAAGGCCGCTGAACAATGATATTTTGCCAAGCGCACATTACCAGTCACCTAAAAACGATTATTTTCCAATTCCGCAAAGCGAAATTGATTTAACTACCGTAAACGGGGCGAAGACATTAACGCAGAACCCTGGTTATTAATTTCAAATCTTTGTTCTTTAAAAAAAGGGGAAGTATTTTACTTCCTCTTTTTTGCTTAATAATTATTTATGACGCGTAGTTTCCTGGTAGTATTGGCAGCCCTTTGTTTGTGCATTTTTTCCTGCCATAAAAAAAATACTCTTTTTAGTGCAATCTCACCAGGAGATTCAGGAATTGATTTTGCCAATACAATTTTTGAAAATGACAGTATAAACGTGCTCGATTATGAATATGTGTATAACGGCGGTGGCGTAGGTGTGGGCGATTTTAACAGGGATGGCAAACCGGATATTTATTTTGCAGGCAATATGGTTAGTAACCGGCTTTATTTAAATAATGGCAACATGCATTTTACTGATGTAACCGCGGCCAGCGGTACTGGTGGTGAGGGCAAGTGGTGCAACGGTGTAACAGTTGTTGATATTAATAATGACGGATGGCCCGATATTTTTGTAAGCACATCACGCAGTAGTGACCCGCAAAAACGAAAAAAGATATTGTACATTAACCAGGGGCTTAACAGTAAGGGCATTCCACAGTTTAAAAACGAAGCGGCTGAATATGGGTTGGATGACACAAGTTATTCCACCACCGCTGTATTTTTCGATTATGATAATGACGGTGACCTGGATATGTTTTTGCTTGTTGCCGGAAAAATTCAGGGTAATAAAAGCCCGAATATGTTTGAGAATAGTGGTGCAGACACCTCTTCGAGCAATACCAGCCGACTTTACCAGAATAAATGGGACAGCAGTAAGGGGCATCCTTATTTTAAAAATGTAAGCCGTGCAGCGGGCATAAACCAGGCGGGGTATGGATTGGGTGTAAATATTTGTGATATTAACAAAGATGGCTGGAAGGATATTTTTGTGAGCAATGATTATCTCTCCAATGATCAATTATGGATAAATAACCACAACGGAACTTTTACTAACCGTACCAAAGAATATTTCAAACACACCAGTTTTTCCGCCATGGGTAACGATGTAGAAGATTTGGATAACGACGGCCTTTGTGATGTTGTGGAACTTGACATGAACCCTGCAGACAATTACCGGAGGAAAATGATCCAGGAACCAAACAGTTACCAGGTAAATATGAATTTTGGTTTGTACAACTACCAGCCTGAATATGGTCGCAATACATTGCAGCTAAACCTTGGTAATATACCACCCGGATATGATTCGGTACAGCATCCTGTATTTGGTGAAGTATCGTACATGGCAGGAATTGATAAAACGGATTGGAGTTGGGATCCTCTTGTAGCTGATTTTGACAATGACGGCTACAGGGATATAGTAGTAACTAATGGTGTGCCAAAAGATATAAGTGACCATGATTTTATTGCTTATCGTGATAAATTGGGTTCCATTGCATCGAAAGATATACTGCTTTCCAAATTACCTGTTGCCAGGCTTAAAAATTACGCTTTTCATAATAACGGTAACATGCATTTTACTGATGTTTCCAATGCCTGGGGTGTAGATATTCCATCCTTTTCTAACGGTGCAGCCTTTGCCGATTTAGATGGAGACGGAGACCTTGATATCATTATAAACAATATTGACGATCCTGCCACAATACTCAAAAATACGCTCGAAGACAGCAAACCCTCTGCTGCAAATTATCTTTCTGTAGATTTTTTATCAGCGCCACCGGATAATAATGGTATCGGCGCCTGGGTTGAATTGCATTATGCAGGTGGTAAACAGCAGGTATATGAAAATACACCCTACAGGGGCTACCTCTCAACCGACGAGGCAATGGCACATTTTGGCCTGGGCAGTGTTGACATGGTAGATAGTGTAATTATTAAATGGCCGGACGGCAGGCAACAAATTTTGCGAAACGTAAAGGCTAACCAAACACTCCGAGTTAGGCATAAAGATGCTACAGAATTATATACATGGGGCAAATCACGCAATGGTACCTTGTTTAAAGATATTTCCGATTCAATAAAAGCAGGAGTGGTTCATAAGGAAGATGATTTTAATGACTTTAATATACAAAAATTACTCCCGCACAAACTTAGCGACTATGCACCGGGCCTGGCGGCAGGTGATGTAAATGATGATGGACTGGATGATATAGTGATAGGAGGGTCGCCCGGGTACAGCACTCAAATATTATTACAACAGGCAAATGGAAGTTTTCTTACAAAAAATTTGCAACCGGGTGCAACGCGTCTTAATAAACGGCAGGATGAAACAGGTATTTTGTTATTTGATGCGGATGGTGATGGAGACCTTGACCTTTATGTTGCTACAGGGGGATTTAACAACCCGGAAAACAGCTCTGTATATAGAGACATGCTCTATATTAATGACGGGCACGGAAATTTTACATACGATTCAATTGCACTGCCGGAAAATTATGCAAGTAAATTCTGTGTACGTGCAGTTGATTATGATAATGACGGTGACCTTGATTTATTTATTGCTGGCAGATGTGTGCCGGGCAAATACCCTCAGCCAACCTCGTGTTTTATTTACCGTAATGATACACAAAATGGCAAAGTAAAATTTACCGACGTGACTGCCCAAGTTGCGCCACAATTAAAAAACATTGGCATGACCTGTGACGCGGTGTGGACAGATTTTAATAACGACGGTTGGCAGGACTTGATAATTGCAGGTGAGTTTATGCCAATAAAGTTTTTTAAAAATGATCATGGTAAACTGCAAATGCTGCAAACGGCGCTTGATAAACAACCCGGCTGCTGGAACAGTATAATACCCGGTGATTTTGACAATGATGGTGACATAGATTATGTTGTAGGTAATAGCGGTGAAAATACGTTTTACAGGCCGCTTGATAATCACCCGGTAAAAATATATGCCGGTGACTTTGATAACAATGGCACCTACGATGCTGTGCCTGTTATTTCCCTCCCCACCTCGCAGGAAGATACAACAACGCGTGAATTTCCGGCAGCTTACAGGGACGCAGCAGTAAGGCAAATTGCAGATTTCAGGCGAAAATTTCCTTCTTATAAAGCGTATGCTGGCGCCGGCATAGACAGCTTGTTTAGTCCATCACAATTAAGCAGCGCCCTTGTGGTTGAGGCGAACACTTTTAAAAGTTGCTACATAAGAAATGACGGGAACGGTAATTTTTTTATGGCGCCTTTACCGATGCAGGCGCAAATATCGAGCTTGTTTGGGATGATGGCAGAGGATGTGGACGGCGATGGAGACCTTGACATAGTAATAAACGGCAATGATTATGGCGCTGAGGTAAATGCAGGAAGCACGGATGCTTTAAATGGACTGGTACTAAAAGGTGATGGCACAGGAAATTTTAAAGCAATACCGGCTGAAAAGAGCGGCATCTTGATTACAGGCAATGGGAGGGCGCTGGTAAAACTTACTAATAAACAAGGAAACTGTCTTCTGGCCGCATCTCAAAATAAGGGACCTTTAAAAGTATTTTGGTTGCAGCAGGAAGATAGAAAATTACCTGTTGCACCTGATGATGTTGCAGCGTTAGTGAAGTTAAAAAGTGGCAAGACGCGGCGGGTGGAAATAAATTATGGCGCTGGGTTTTTATCTCAATCAGCAAGATTTTTAAGTATAGGCGCAGAGGTTGTATCTGTTGAAGTAATAAACAGTAAAGGTGAAAAAAGAAAGCTGCTGTAAATGTTGTTGTATATGAAGAAGATATTCTGTACAGGTATTGTTATAGTTAATATGCTCGTTATTGCCTGCACAGCGCAGGAAAATAAAAATGCAGCATTACTAAAACCGTCACAGGGCTTTCTTGCATCGCTTGATACCGCGCATTATACAACCATACAATGGCTTGATTCAATACAAAATTTCGGTACAATACACGAAGGGGACAGCGCCAAACTAAAATTTACATTTAAGAACACCGGAACCACACCATTATTTTTAACCAGCGTACGTACATCCTGCGGGTGTACCATTGCAAATTTTCCAAAACAAGCAATATTGCCGGGTGCTGAAAGTACCCTTACAGCAACGTTCAACAGTAAGTTTCACCCGGGTTATGTTCACAGAGGTATTGTAATTATGTCAAATACAAAAAATGGAATAAGTCATTCAATTGTACTTGAAGGGAACGTAATAAAAGCTAAAAGCGAATGATGATGCAGTATAGGTATAAGGCTTATTTTTTCCTGGTAGTATCAATATTTACGTATGCATGCATTACCCAGGGCTGTGGGCAATCAGCCCACCAATTTGTAAAAAACAGCCTTCATCAAAATGTGCCTGATGAAAGTATTGCAAAAGGCCAGGCGCTGGCAAAACAATACTGTCAGTCATGCCACATGTTTCCCTCGCCCTCGTTGCTTGACGCTAAAACATGGGAAAATGGTGTATTGCCGCAGATGGGCCCACGGTTAGGTATTTTTGAATACCAGTACAGGCGTTACCCGAACAGTGTAAATGATGTGCATGTTGGCAGGGGGTATTACCCGCTAAAACCGCTGGTAACACCAGCTGAATGGCAATCCATCATTGACTACTATACGTCTGTATCACCCGATTCTTTGCAGCAACCTCCTGCTTTAATCCCTGCAGATGGCTCATCGCTCTTCCAGGCATTAACTCCGCAAGCATCATATCCAAATCCTGCCACATGCCTTATAAGAGCAGACCCTTTTACAAAGACGATTATAACTTCTGATATATTGAAGAGAGAGTGTTACAGGTATAGTGCCAGCTTGCAGTTGGTTGATTCCTTCCTGCAAAACAGCATAATAACAAGTATGCTTTTTACAAAACACACAATTACTGCTTGTAACATAGGTGTATTTTCTCCAAACAACGCCAGGGCGGGCAGCGTTGAAAGCATTGTAAGAAATGATGAAAACCATCCACGCATATTGGCTGACACGCTTTTAAGGCCGGCCAGCATTGCTGCCGCGGACTTAAATAATGATGGTAAAACAGATTATATTACGTGCGGGTTTGGATACATTAAGGGAGCTTTGTCATGGTGGGAGAATGTGGATGGAGACAATTATCGTGAGCACATAATAAAAGGAGTACCTGGCGCTATTAAAGCATATACAGGGGACTATAACCACGACGGCCTGCAGGACATTTGGGTGCTGTTTGCCCAGGGCGATGAGAGCATAAGCCTTTTTACCAACCTGGGCAACGGTAAATTTGAGGAGAAAAAGGTATTGCAGTTTCCGCCTTGTTATGGCTCTTCCAGTTTTTCGCTTGAGGATTTTAATAAAGATGGATTTCCTGATATACTTTACACATGCGGCGATAACGCTGATTATTCAACCATTTTTAAACCTTACCATGGGGTGTATATATTTATTAACGACGGCCATAATAATTTTAAACAGCAATTTTTTTATCATATAAACGGATGTTATAATGCTATTGCCTTTGATGTTGATAAAGATGGTAAAACTGACATAGCTGCAATAGCCTACTTTGCAGATTATCAAAAAAAACCACGTGAAGGTTTTGTATTGCTTAAAAACGCGGATGCATTTGGTTATAAGCCTTATTATCTTGATGAAACAATGGCTGGCCGATGGATTACCATGGATACAGTTGATGTAAATGGCGATGGCAAAACAGATATTTTGCTGGCTAATTGTTCGGTAGGACCCACAATAAATAAATCAGCATACAACTGGAAAAAAGGGCCGCCCTTTATGCTGTTAAAGAACACCACTAAATAAACAACAGTTGTTAGTTAGCATTGTATGTATTTATCATTAACTTTCTAATGGCTAACCTGTGTTGCATTACATGTGCTGCCTGTTGGACCTTGTCATTAACCGGGGTATTATTAGCCAGTGGTACTTTATATACAATAAAAGTAAGCAGGTTATTTTTTTTGTATAGCCAAATTTCCAGTTGTTCTTTCTGTGTTGAATAACTTGTATTTGTTATAGTGTCTTCGGCATAATGTAATAAAACAAGATGGTCTACTGCATCATTGCTTTGTACAATATTGTCTTCAACATGCAGAACAATACTGCTTGGGGAACGCCGGCGTACAAATGCAAGGTATTTTTCAAGATATTCTATCTCCCTGGTTAAGGGAATTTTATTATCTGTTGCGTCGGCCAGCATATATTCCACAAGTGAAAGCAATTGCAATGCGCCGTCTTCAAACTGGTCGTTTTTTGATCGAAATAAATATAGCAGTGTATTCAGGCTGGAATATACAAAGCCCGGGCTGACCTTCGCTCGCATTTTTTCTATTTCTTTCATAAGGTGTTTTTTTTCTTCATCAAGGTTAGTGGTGTCAGACTTTATTTTTTCCTCGTATAATTGCCAGATGAAACACCCTGCCAGTACAAAAACAAATGGGATAGTGTTGTAATAAATAATATTATTAAGATTTTTCCGTGAATAGTGGTAGCCCGGAATAAATAAACTAAGCAAACCAAAACTTGCAATACAAATACAAGCCAGGCTGAATAATTGCAGTAATAAATATTTAAAATATTTCTGTTTCTTAACAAATAGCGGAATGAGTATAAAATAAGTAAAATAAAAAAAACTCATCCATATAATGGCTTTAATGATATAAAGAAACACCCATCCCAAATTACCTGATGTTAATTCGAAAACAGGCCTCGGGCTAAGGTTTGATGTTCTTAATAAAAAAGGTAAACAAAAAGCCAATATCCAGGCAATGCTGTGTATTAATATTACGGTTGGCTTGCCAGGGCTTTTTGGTGATTTCATGGTCCGGTAAGTTACATTCGCGGGGTTACGTGTCAATATTTTTGCGACGTATAGGCTATATTTTGCGACTAAATGAATTTTAGTGTTGCTGTTGTTGCTTAATAGGCAAACTGCAAATATTTTACCTTATCAAAGTCATTTTTTGGTCAACAGCTTTGTATGTTGGGTACAATTGTTTTCAGTGAAGATAATTTATAGGGCGACTGCCAATTAAACTGTGCAACATAGAACGGGCTGGCCGTTGTTATTAAACACGAGATAGAAGTTTTGGAAGCGGCTGCCCTGCATTGTTGATGTAATGTTGCCGTTTACTAATACAATTGGCAGTTATACGCTTTCAAAATAGCTTTTGGCATACTGGCTTTTTAAATAAGTTCCTTAAATATTAACTTGGTGAGATGCGACTTCGTAAGGGGAGATGGGGTGGCCGGAAAAGCTACAAAAGCCCGGGCAAAGCAAACAACTGCAACAAAGAATCTTGCAAATAACAGGCATTTTGAAAAAGTTGAAAGGATTGCCTTGACGGGAAGATGTATGGTGCCGGCAATTAGATATATTTATAGAAAAAATACGAGCCTGGTGTTTGGCAAATAAATAATATATGCGCAGTGCTATTGTTTTTATTTTACTTGTTCTTGCCGGTGCCTGTATGGCGCAGCGCCAGGAATACAGGGCATTTACAACCAATGACGGGCTGCCTAGCAACTATATTTACCGGGCGATTGAAGATGACCGTGGCTTTTTATGGGTTGCTACAGACGCCGGTATTGCACGGTTTGACGGCAGCCACTTTGAGGTATTTACCACAAAACAGGGCCTGCCTGATAACGAGGTACTGGCAGTAGCCAAAGAAACTGGCGGTCGTATATGGGTAAACTGTTTTAAGCAAAAACCTGCCTATTTTGATGCATTGCAAAACAGGTTTATTAACAGCAATGAAGACAGCAGCCTTGCTATTTTTAATGCCCCTACCGCCTTAATGGAAATGTTTCCCTGGTACCCATCAGGCATGGCATACTATAACGAGAATGGCACATTTATATTTAAAGATAAAAAAGCAGTTCTAACATCGCAAAAACCCGGCGCGAGGCTGGCATTTTGGGAAAAAGATGACGGGACAGTGCTGAGGATAGACCACGTATATGCGGATACAACCCAAAGGGGGCGTTATTTGGTTTTATTTCAAACAAGAGGAGAAAAGAAAATTGACAGCTTCATCGCTTTAAACATTGGAATGAATTTTCCAATGCTGCGCACCAGGGGAGGCTATGTATACAACCTGCTGATGGATACCCGCAAATGTTACGTTTTTTCGGGCATCACTTTTAACCCGCTGCATTGCAAGGTTGACAGCATTATTACACCTGAGCCCTGCAATATTATATTTTTAACCGGTAGCTGGCTGGTATTACAAGCCCCAACAGGCAGGATGTATGTATATGACAAGCAAACCCTGCAGCCATTGTTTGTTTTAAGCGGCGATTATGAACCCAATAGCTTGTACCGGGACAATGAGGGCAACCTGTGGGTAAGCACTGTTGACAAAGGGCTGATAGAATATAAAAAAAGCAAAATTACCAGGCCGGAAATGCCGAAGGGTATTACCAACATGGCTTTCCTTAGCATTGCAATCACCCCGCGGGCACTTTTGGCGGGCAATTTTTTTGGGCAGGTAGTCGAAATAAACAGCAGTGGCGCCATTGTACACCAGGCGATAAAGGGAAAAAAGCTGGCAAGGCAACGTAAAATAATCCGTTCGCAGGGTAAGATTTTCACTTTTTCTGAAGAGGGTATTTCTATAAACTATGTCAGGCGTCTTTTTAACCAAAAAGGCTTCCATGTTTACGCCAAAACTGCCACAGTTTATGATGACAGCAACATTATAGTGGGGGATATAGGATACCTACAACAACTGAACACCATCACAGACAGTATGACGCTTCTGCTCAAGCCCAGCAAACGCGTTACCGCGATTACAAAGGCAGCTAATGGTATTATTTATTTTGGGTCGGTAGACGGCCTGTATAAATATAATTTATATACAGGCAAATTTGTTTCATTGGCGATCACCGACAGGTTATTAAGTGAGAGGATTACCGGGCTGTGCATTACGCCGGACAGCCTTTTATGGGTTGCCACAGCAGGTAATGGCCTGCTGGCTGTACAAAACGGCCGTGTGGCGCTTCATTTAACGCAGGAGGAAGGCCTTGTAAACAATGACACACGCTGTATAACGGCGGGTGGCCCGGGCCAGGTGTGGCTGGGCACTGACGGCGGCATCAGCATTGTAGGCTATACGCTGCAAAAAGGGGTAAAGAGTATTGCTATTCAAAACCTTACGCGCAACGATGGTTTGCCTGCCAATATAGTAAATGAAATGGACAATGCCGGTGACAGCGTGTATGCGGCCACCAGCGATGGTATCGCCATTATACCCACCGATATTTCCATTCCAAAGTTTAACATCCCTATACAGCTTACGCGGGTGAGTATAAACCAGCGCGATACCGTAATAACAGGCAGTTATAACCTTGGATATACTCAAAAAGATATACAAATACAGTTTGCCGGCATTGAGCTTGGCGGCCATTATAAAAATGCCCAGTACACGCTTGATAAAAATAAAACCTGGATAAGCATACCCAACAATATTTTGACCCTCCAGTTAAGCAGTGGTTCGCATACGCTGCAATTAAGGGCGGTAGATGTAAATGGAAACATAAGCAATAAAATATGTAGTGTTGAGTTTAATATCGCAACCCCTTTTTGGGAGGAATTGTGGTTTTGGATAGCCCTGATCATTGCCTTCCAGGCGCTTTCCATTTACTCATTACACCAGTGGGTAAAAAAGAAAAGGGAACAAAAGCTGGCAAAACAAATTGCCGGTATACAAACTGCCTCGCTTGAACAACAGGCTTTTACATCTTTAATGAACCCGCATTTTATGTTTAATGCGCTCAACAGCATACAGCACTATGTTAATTTGCAGGACAGGATAAGCGTTAACAAGTACCTCAGCGACTTTGCCTCTTTGATACGTAAAAATTTTGAAACAGCACAGCAATCTTTTATTTCGCTGGAACAGGAAATTGAAAATATAAGGATATACCTGCGCCTGGAACAAATGCGTTTTAACGAGCGGTTTTTATACGAGATAAACATACATAGCAGTGTTGATGCAGATGAATGGATGATACCAACTATGATGATGCAGCCTTTTTTAGAAAATGCAGTGCTGCACGGCGTAACGCCTTCCCCGAATGAGGGAAGGATAGTTGTTGATGTTGATAAAAATACAGATGGGCTTATTATAACCATAACAGACAACGGGATAGGTATGGCAAACAGCCAGGCATTAAAACAGGGCAGCCTGCATAATAGCCTTGGCATGCAACTTATAAAAAAACGCATTGCAGCGCTTAGCCTGTTTGGGCCGCAGGCGCTAACCCTTTCCATATCGCCTGCTTTTGAGAATGAGAAAAACCCGGGTGTGAAAATTGTGATCGTTATACCCCACCAGCTTTACCCGGCGTGGCTGCAGGCGCAGCGCGGTTAAGCCAATGGCGTGTTTTTGGTCGCAACTGTTTGCCGTAAGCTCATCAATAACCCGGCTTTACACAACAGCCCGTTTATGCAATAGTGTTGGGTAATTGATTTAAGCACCATTTCTCAAAAACGACAATATATTCCCGCCTTTTGGTTCATCAAACAAAAAGGCGGGAATATAAAAACGCCTACCATGTGAACACAACCCTGCCGTTACTGCCAGGCGAACCGTATGACCACCCGTTATTTTGGCTTTGGCCAAGGCACGACCCAAGATGAGTATGATCGCCAACATAACGGTTATAACCCCCGTGGCCGCCATTTCCCCCATCGTTAAAATAGCCTGGCCCTGTTCTTCCCGGCCCGCCTCCGGCGCCACCTAATCCTCCGTCTGAACCGGAGCATGAAGTGGGGATTTGTGCAGGGGTGCCATCAGCACCCTTCCAGTGGTTTGCCGTGATCCCGTCCCCGCCCGGGAATGTCGTCGTATTATCATCGTCAATATGTATGCCGCCCGATGCGGGTGTAGTGTACAGGAAGGGGGATGTTGATCCGGCGGTTGTTACTTTTGTTATTTCACCATTACCCCCGGAGCCGCCGTACGGGTTTGTACCACCGGCCCCACCGTGGCCAACCGTAACATTATATATTTGCATTCCGATGGATGGAACAACTACGTTAACAACCTTTTTGTCATACCCGCCACCACCACCACCACTGCCGCCGGTTCCCCCTGTCCATTTATACAGGCCTTCTAAATATGGGCTTTCTTCTCCGGCAGCGCCGCCGCCGCCAGCACCCCATATCTCCATTGTTATAGATACTGTCTGTCCCGGGCAGGCCTCTATATTGGCCCCCGAGCCATATTGGCCAACTGTAAACGTGTAACTGCCCGCCCCTTCAATCCAAACACCATGTGGAGCCGGTAGAGTTACCATAATTGCGTTTGAATTTGGGCTAATACCGCCGCAGGCGCTAACCGCCCTTACCCTGTAATAATAGATTGGGCAGCCGTTAGTGGCCAGGCCTGTTACCGTATAACTATTACCTGTACCAACCGTAAGGTTATTATAACCTGCCACAAACGAGGTAAAATTGGCATTGGTTGATACATCTAATTTATAATATGCTGCATCTGTTGCTGCATTCCAGTTGGCGGTAAACTGGGTTAGGGTAATGCCCGTTGCTGCGGTGGCTAAATTAGCCCAATTGCCCTGCGGGGGTAGTGTTGAAGTTGTAACTGAAATGATATTTGAGTTTATACTGGTACCACAGTTACTTACTGCCCGCACACGGTAATAGTAAGTAGTGTTGCATTGCAAACCTGTTACTGCCGCTGTAATAAAAAAACTATTTACGGTTCCCGTGGCCACATCCTGGTAACCGGGAACGAAAGATGTAAAGCTGGCATTAGTGGATACATCCAGCCGGTAAGTAGCGCCGGGTACATAAGTCCAGTTAGCAGTAAATTGATTTGCCTGGATAAATGTTCCCGGCCCAGGTAAAGGTGGAGATGGGGGCCCTGTAACCGTTATTGTTTTGCATGTTTGCGTGCTTGAACCACAGGTATTATTAGCCTTTACACATAGTGTAACCGAGCCAGCAGTATTGCCAAAAGTAACCAATGCGGAGGCGGAACCCTGGCCGGCAGTAATAGTAGCCTGGCCGGAGGTTACCAACCATGTATACGAGGTTGCGCCACTAACGGGGCTTATGGAATAGCTGGCTTGCTGAGCCTTGCAAACAGTGCTTGCACCTGTTATTGCACCTGGTGCTGCAGGTGTTGACAAAACCGGCATTGTTAGCATCATTCTGGCAGGCCCGCTGCCGCAGGCGTTGACGGCTGCTACACTTATTGTGCCGCTTGCAGTACCTGCAGTTACTGTTACCGTACTTGTTGTGCCCCCGCTGATTATTGTCCAGCCTGCCGGAAAATTCCATTGATATGTTAAACCTGCGATATTAGGTACGCTGTATACCTGGGTTGAGCCATGGCATGGCCCTGCATTACCGGTTATAGGGCCAGGCTGCACCGCTAATGGGGTAGTGGTTACTGCCACTGTTTTTGCCGGGCCGGTACCACACACATTAAACGGGGTTATGGTAATATTGCCTGTGTTGGCCGCTGTAGTAGTTACAGCATTGGTGTTGCCACCGGTTAATTGCGTCCAGCCTACCGGGAATTGCCAGGCATAATTTATCCCGTTTACATTCGCTACGCTGTATGCCTGCTGCGACCCGAAGCATACAGTTGTGTTACCCGTAAATGAAACGGGTTGCCCCGGTAAGGTGGCACCCGTAACGGCAAGTGTTTGTGGTGCGCTCATGCCGCAGCCGCTTACTGCAAATACTTGTATTGTGCCGCTGTTTGCCGCGGCTGTTGCTGTAGCTGAACTGGTAGTTGATGTGCTTGGTGTCCACGCTACTGGAAATATCCATTGATATGTTAACCCGCTTATATTAGGTACACTATATGTTTGCTGTGAGCCTGCACACGGCGTGGTAAGCCCGGTAATTGCACCGGGTTGCGCGGGCAAAGGGCTTATAGTTATTGGTTTGCAGCTTGCTGTACTGGTACCACAACTGTTAACTGTGCTAACACATATATTGCCGGGGGAACTATTTTGAAAAGAAACGGTGATTGAGTTAGTTCCCTGGCCGGACACTATGAGGGCTCCGGCCGGTACGGCCCAATTATAAGAGGTAGCGCCATTTACCGGTGAAATTGAATATGTTATACTTGCAGGTGATTGGCAAACGCTACCAGGCCCGGTGATGGTACCCGGCGCCTGTGGCGCGGTTGGTAAACTAAGTGCAACCCCGTATGAACCGGGATTATTAGGACCGGTAAAATTCACCAGCATAATAGGGGTTTGCGGCGCTGCGCTTATAACTCCTGTAACGACGCCAGATTGTCCGGGCGGAATACTTGGCAACGATGAAGTAATTGTGATAGTTGTGCCACCCCCGGCAGGTAAAGTAAGGGATGTGACAGAAATAACGCACCCGGGGTCTGTTGACGGGTCGGCTGTATTTAAACAAGTTGCCGTAAAATTGTAACTGCCACCGCCTGCGCAGGTTAAGACAGTGGTAATGTTAAGGCCGCAGGTTGACGCCGGCTGCGGGTTACCGCCTGTTGTAAACACCATGGCTTCGCTAACACCACTATTTGGCCCGTAAGCTTGTTTCCCCTCTTTATCTGTTGCCTGCACAGTCCACGCGAATGTTTTTTTCCCGTCTGAGCTTTTATATTCTATGGGCAACTGCCATATATATTGGGGGGTGGTTATGTCTGTCGCCAGTACCGGGCTGTTGGCTGCAACAGCCTGTGTTGCTGCCTGGCCTTTCAGCACCTCAAATACTTTCAGATGATAAACAACATTGCTGCCTGGTGGGGGAGGTACTACTGGTGTCCACCTGAAGGTGACGGGTTTCTTTATATCCACAGCGGTCAGAACAGCATTACCGGCCGGTGTGATGCCCTGCGGGGCCTGGTATCTTTGCTGGTCATTACCCCTTATAGTGAAAGCTTTTGTTTTTTCATCGCTTAGGGCTATCGGCCCTGCAGCGCCGCTGCCAAAAAACTGCACGCTCAGTTCGTAATCGCCCGGTTGTAGTATACAACCCTTCCCCAGGAGAGATACTGCATTTGTACCGCTCCAAAGCTTGGTTACACTGTTAAAATCCGCGGCTGGCGCTGTAATAGCTGTATAGTCCCCGCATACTTTAACGCCGTCTTTTTTTATGGTTATCAATATCCTGCTGTCTTCGACACTGGAACTTATGCGCTCATTGGCCTGGCTGGCACTGGCAGTTATAACAAGCACTGATGTGCCTGTGCCCCAATTGGCAACATCGGCATCAGGGTTAGCAGGCAGCGAAATATTGATGGCAGTAACAGCGTTTGTTTGCGCAAGTAGCTGCCCCGCATCCAACAACAGAAAAAGAACTATAACTAATTTCATGTCGTGCTTTTTAAGAAGAGGTTTAATTTATGATGCACCAGGCTTTCTTCATTTACTTCACGCCTTGCGTTATACATTTGCCTGGTAGCGCTACTCCACCACCTTCATCTCCACTCTTCTGTTTTGTGCCCTGCCCTCAGCTGTTGCGTTACTGGCCACAGGATTTGAAGGGCCAAGCCCTCTTGCCGATAACCTGCTTTTATCAATACCATTTTTTACCAGGTAATTTACAACGCTGTTGGCCCTGCCAAGGCTTAAGGCATTGTTATTGGCAAGGCTGCCAACGTTATCAGTATATCCCAATATCTCCAGGCGGGTGGAAGGATTGTCCTTCATAAACTGCACCAGCCTGTCAAGGTCGCTTGACGAAGCTGTATTAAGCAGTGATTTTCCTGTTTCAAAATATATTTTGTTCAGAACAATAGCCTGTCCTGCCTTTGCTTCCTGTATGCCCAGTTCCAGTTTCACATACAACGTGGTACTGCGGTTAAGCCCTTTAGTACTAACGTTTTCAATGTTGGAAAAATAGTTCGCTTTTTTACCCACAATCACAAAATCGCTGCCTGCATCCAACTGCACCGTAAATGCGCCATCAGTTTCATTACTGGTTGCCCTTATAACACTGTTTTGTGTACTGTTTGTGACGGTTATGATTGTATTTCCAACCGGCTTGTCTTCTGTCTTATCCACCGTATGGCCTACCAGGGTAAAACGTGGGTCGTTATGTAAAAGGGTAGCAGCAATGGGGTTGCCGCTGCTGTCGAAGCTTGAACTGGTAAGCGTTACAGGTGTGGCGTCAACATGGTTCAGGCTGCCTGTAATAGTATGGCCGCCTGCCTGTATGTTTGTAAAAACCACTTTGCCGTCCGGGCCGGTTGTGGCAGTTAATACTTTGCCATCAGCACCTGTAAGCGCTACCTCCGCGTATGGCAGCGGTTGCCTGGTTTCTTCGTCTTGTACGGTTACTGTTATATTGTTAAAAACGGGCTTTATTTCAATTACCTGCGGCACAGGTTTTTGTTCCGGCTGGTTTTCCGGCACAACGGGCGCAGGCTTTGCAGGAGGCGCTTTCTTTTTAAGTATGGATGTTGCAAAGCCAACCTGGTAAAAAAGGGCAGGGTTGTCTGTATTTTTAAAGGGAAGCCGGTATTGGAGTTGAGCATTTATTATGGCAGCATTGAAAACATTAAATTGTACACCCGCGCCTAAAGGCGCGTACCCGCCAGTGCCATTTTGCATATACAGGCCTGCTCCTGCCAAAATAAAAGGGCGTACATAATACCTGTCACTGAGCAATTTTATATTCAATACTGCATCAGCAGTAAATAATGTGTAATTGGTAATATTGGTATTTGGCAGGTTAAATGCATCAATGCCGCTGGTATAGTTTGCACTTACAGCAAAATCAATGTTCTTCGTAATGCCTTTTAAAAAGTCTATACCAAAGCCCGTCATCATCTGCTGCGGCCTGCTCCATTGTTTGTTCTTAAGCACGTCGCCAAGCGATGTTGCCTTAATTTTCTCCGCAGTGGCAAAATCGGTCAGCGCATAGTGTATGCCTATGGTTGGCGGCTTTATATAATGCTGCGCCTGCAACAGGCCAAGCTGGCCGGCAGCAAGTATAGTGAATAATATTTTCATGTACTTTATTTTATCCCATTTAAGGGTTAAAGAAATTTTTTATGTACTCTTCCTCTGTTGATGTTCCTATGGTTCTTTCACACTACCGGCTTAAGGCAGGCTTATTCCTTTCTCTCCTTCAGTATCTCTGCTGCGGATTTTACTTCAAACCAAAATGGCTCACTGCGTCCATCACCTACACCGTTGTTAAAGCCGGCGCCATCTTTGTCCACCGTTTGCACTGTCCATATAAACCGCCTGTTTTGCGCACTGTCAGCCAGGTACAGTTGCGGACGCCATATAAATTGTGTGGTACCAATAACCTGTTGGTTAAGCAGCGGTTGATTGGCCCGAAAGGCCTGCATGGGCGTTTGCCCTTCCTGTATTTCAAACACCTGCAGCATGTAGCTTATGCGTTCCTGGGATGGCGGCGGCGTAAGGGGTGTCCACCGGAAGGTAATTGCTACCCTTGCCTGTTCTGCAGGCAGCACAGCTTGGTTTTGCGGTTGTATAAGTATGGGTAACTGGTAGCTTATTACCGTAAAAGGGCGTGTAATTTCTTCCGTTAATTTTTGCAGTGTTTTGGCATCGAGTATTTGCAGGGTCAACTGGTAGCTGCCCACCGGCAGGCGGCCTGACGCATTTAACGTTTTTTGTACGCCGCCCGCAAAGCGGATGGTTTGCGGCAATACCACGTCCTTGCTCTGTAAAATAGTAGTGCCCGCTGTAAAAACATGGTCAGGTACCAGGTTAAGGTCGCTGGTTCCTATTACATTACCTGCGCCGTCTTTAAAAGTGGCTGCTATCTTAGTTACATAACTTCCGCCGGCGGCACCGCCATCGTATATAACAACATAGTTCAATATCTCCGGGTGGTTTGCCCAATCAGCCAGCAGCGACGTAGGCCTTGCATTTAATATCATTTGCGCCTTAAACTGCGCATTTGCCTCCTGCAATAAGCCTGTGATAAAAACAAGCGGGATGAGCATTAAGTTTTTTAAAAAGAACGTTCTTTTGCAATCACGCAGGCTGCGTTTCGCCATGTAAAGGGGATGCTGGAAAAATCTTGTATATAACCCTGTGACCCTCAAAGAAACTGCATCAAATATTTTATTTTCTTTTTTCATATCCTCAATTATTTAAAGCGGTACATCAATGATGTTTTTAATGTGCTTTCAAGGTACCGCGCATACGGTGGAATAAATGTGGCGCTGTATTTAAACAGGTTGCCCGATAAAGTCAATCCCCATTTTAATTTTTTGGTTATATTCCAGTCGTAGCCACCTGTGGCAAGAACATTATTACCTTCGTTGCTGCCGTTTAATTCATTATAAGTGTACATAAGCTGCCCCTTTAGGGTAAACTTCTTTTTGGCAAGTGGCACTCCCGCATTTACAGTTGCAGAATACAGTGTTATTGAATTATTAAGCGCCGGTATTTTATTGTTGAAATACATCACCGTAAAATCCATAGTAAGCGGTTTTGTAAAAAAAGTGGGCACATAGGTAACCAGTGCCGTTTGCGTATTGTTTTTAGTAGTGGTGTTTAGCGTAGTATTAAATTCGCTGAAACTGCTGAATGTATAAGTTGCAGTTATAAGGTTAAGCATTTTTGCTGTTGTCCAGTTATAGGTTGGGTTTATACTCAAATCATTCGCCACATCGCGCACACCGTTTATACCCGTTGTTTGAAAGCCGAAATTGTTATAATTGGCATTTAAATTAAAATGATCGCTGAATTGTGTAAACCAATTAATATTTGCAATGAACTGATTTGATCTTAAACTAATATTGCTCAAATTATTTATCCTGTCGCCGATGCTGGCAGTAATATTCATTTTATTTTTCCAGGTATTTATGCGTGTGTTTACTGTATAATCAAACCGGTCTGGCTGCATAAAAGGATAACCCGCTGTTTGAAAACCTGCGCCAATATATTTTGTACTGAAACCAATATCAAAATTTTGACTTTTATGCCCAAAGCTTACCTGTGCCGCTTCATCTGCTTTTGTACCCACATGCGCTGAAATAAATGGTGGCAGGTCTTTTGCGCCAAGCGTGGTAAGCGGCTGTGTTTCATCAAAAGTGTAAATACTGTGCGCAAGCTCAGTATTAAAGTAATAGTGCCTGGCTATAATGGTTTTTATTACTACGCTGGCGGTAAAGCCTTCCTGCGGCAGCACGCCTGAAATGGCCGGTGGTGCCGGGTTTACGCTGCTTATCTCATCTTTGCCCTTGGTAAAATTAAGGCTTAGTGAATATTTACCTTCTTCTTCCATGCCAAGCTGTGCCATCCAGTTATTGCGCTGGTAAGCGCCGGTTATAACCGGCGTTGAAAATGCATTGTAATTAACGGGCCTTTGGCTTACCCCATTAAAAAACTTAAGGCGAAATTTGCCCGGGCTCAAGGCAAAGCCGTAGCCAAACATCGCAATATCGCCTGTGCTTAAGTCGCTGTAATTAAGGTATTGAGTACCCAATTGTAACTGTGCCCATTTATAGGTAGGAGAGATGCTGAAATTATTGAGGGGGTTAGTAATAAATTGCCAAAAGTTTTGCGGGGCGCCCACTGCGCTGCCAAAACCGCCAAAGGTGGATGGCGTTACAAAATTGGTTTGCATGGGGGTAAAGTTGAAGTTAACCGGCAGGCTCCAGTTGCCGAAATTGAATGTCGGTGCAAACGTAAAACGTACCAGGTTCCAGGGCCGGCGCGCGGTGTAATAATTACCTGCCGGGTTAAGGTCTAATCCATAGCCTTCATAGCTTATACCCATATTGCCCGAGATAGAAAAAGGGGGCTTTTTTTGTGCCGTATCCTGTGCCCTGGCAGCGTTAAATGCAAAAAAAAGTAATGCAGTTATGTATATGATTTTTCTTGTCATATTTATTTTTTTAAAAACCTTCAATGGTTTTATTTGATTGCTGGTAATTACCAAAAAGGTCGCACAGCTTTCTTATATCCGCTATATTGGTAAAGTTGTTATTGCTCACAACTGCTATCATAACATTCTCTTTTAACAACCTTATCAGTAAACTCCTGTTGCCTGCCCACCAGCCTGTGTGGTATATTATCTCCTTTCCCTGGTCGGTTACTATTTTTTTCCAGCCTAAACCATAATTGCTCACAAAAGGCGATACCGGGCTTGTTGGGGCATAAGCCAGGTCAAGCGTTGATTTTTTAAACAGCTTGCCTTCGTGCAATGCTTTATCCCATTTTTTTAAGTCCCTAACAGTGCTGTAAACATCTTTGTCTCCATAAACAAGGTCCAGGTATCGCAATTTATATGCTGTGCCGTTTTTGTAGTAAGACTTTGTTGCTGTCGCAAAATTGCCCAGGCCCAGTACATAAGTATCGTTCATTTGTAAAGGCTTAAAAAATGTCTCCTCCAGGTAGTCTTTATAAGCCATACCGCTTATCTTTTCTATAACCAGTGCAAGCAGCGCAAAGTTTGTGTTGGAATAATAGAATGCCTTACCCGGCTCATTGATGACTACCTTTTTCTTGTTGTTAACTATAAACTGCAATAAGTCTTTGTTAGTCAGGGTCTTTGTTTTATCCCAGTCCGATGCATCCATAAATACCAGGTAATCTTCCAGCCCGCTTTTATGGCTAAGCAACATTTTTATAGTAATGCCCTGTATAGGAAATTCAGGTAAATATTTTGTTACGTCGTCATCCACATTCAGTTTGCCATTTTCCATTAGCTTCAATATTGCCATGGCTGTAAATGTTTTGGTGATGGATGCCAGATCAAAAGCAGTATGCGGTGTTACAGTGTCTTTATGGCTTGTGTATGTTTCATAAATGGTAGTGTCATTCTTTGATACCAATACCTCGCCTGTAAAGCCCGGGGGCAGGATTGTATGAATAACAGAATCAATCTTACCTGTTATTGTTGTACAGCCGGTGCAGCCGTTTGTAGTATTACCGCAGTCTGTACATGCACTGTCTGTTACATAGGTTTTAAATGAACAGATACATCTTTGCAAGCCGCAGGTAGCCGCAAGCTCAACAGTGTACATACCCTTCGCCGGAAACTCAAGCGTTTCATTCAATTGCGTGCCTACGTGCGTATATATAATTTGGCTTAACTGGTTATAAACAACAATTTCGTTTTTTATGGAGAGGCAATTGCCCTGGCAATGGTACACGCCTGACAGCGTATAAGGCACACCTGTTACCACACCCGTTAGCGTGCTGTTGCATAATATTTGGGTTTGCGGTTTGGCGATGCCCGGTTTTTTAGGCAGCAGGTAAAGGCTTGTCCATACATTGCCTATGCTGCATTGACATGCGCCTGCGGTATCGCTTTTGCACACCCATTTATCACAGGTTTTGCAATCTTCATCTACCACGGTTACATGTACGCAAAACTTGTCAATTATGAGCTGGCATTTGCCTGTTTGTGTTGGTAAAGAAAGTTGTAATGGTATGCTGTACGTGCCGGGCTGCAGTGCGGTGCCGTTTTTCCAAACCAATTCGCCCCTGCAATTATTTACAGGTGCATTTGGCTGCAGGTTAATGACCGTGCTGCTGTCAGGCAGCAAAGTGCCGAGTGGCTGGTTGGCAAGCTTCGCAAACAGGCATCCTCTTTCTATCATCTGCACTTTGCAGTTGTTGCAGGCGCTATCTTTCCAATGATATTGCAGGTCTGCAAGGCTCACCCTTACTTCTTTTACAGGTTTAAGGATGGTTATGACCAAGTTATTATTTACCACCTGGTAAGCTCCGGGGCTATTGGCATTACCTCCCGTTTGGAGGGATGCTGATTGAAACAAGCCTGTACAATTATCACACGGCGGCGGCAGCGTGCAATCTTTTATATACAGGTCAAGCCTGCCTGTTGTGTCGGCGCAGCTACCACTGAATGATACTGTTGCATATAAATGGTGTATGCCCGGCTGCAGGTTTGCCAATGGCAGTACAGGCCCGGCGCCTGCATTAGTTACGGCGGTGCCATCATCATCATACCAGGTGATGTTGTACCCAAGGGGCGCCGGCTGTGGCAGCGGAAAATGCAATGTATCCGTCCAGCAAAGGGTATCGCATCCTACAGGAAAGAGACTTACATCCGGCTTGCTGTTTATCGACCCCGCAAAAGCCATTGCACTGCACCCTGAAGGGTTTACCACGGTTACACTGTAGCCGCCCGGCTTGCCGGTAGCCATAGGGTTGCCGGTAAAGCCATTGCTCCAGTGGTAGTAGTAATTACCCGGGTTAATATTTGGTGTTGCATTGGCTATAAATGTGTACACCTGCCCTTCGCAAAGCGGGCCTGCAGGAGCGTTTACTGTTACCGCGGGGCTTTGTACAACCGTTATGCACAAGGTATCGCTTGCCTTACAATGCGTAGCCGTATTTTCCGCTGCCAGTATAAACTGGTAATCGCCCGGCGCCTGCCCGGTAATATTCACTGAAGGATGATAGTTGTTTGCCGGGCTAAAGCTAACCGTAGCGGGGCCCGCAGCACTCCAGGTATAATTTACGCCGCTTTCATTTATTGCATTCTGCACATTAGGCATGTTGCCGGTGCATTGTATAGTGTTTGCCTGTATATCAGCAACGGGCAACGAACTGTACAATACATTTATGTGATTTGATGAAGCTATACAGCCTGCCCCGTTAGCAACAGTTACATAATAATCGCCAATAGCTGTAGCTGTATAATTTACAGAAGTAGCCCCTGCTATTATTACGCCATCCTTGTACCATTGATGGCTGGTAAAGTTGGGTGGTGCAGTAAGTTGTACACTGCCACCCGGGCATATATATTTATCAGTTCCTATATAAGCCGTTACAGGCTGCAGAACATTTACCTGTTGCGTAACAGTTTTAGTGCAACCATTGCTGCCTGTTACAACCAGTGTAATAGTTTTTGGGCCGGTAGCAGTGTATGCATGCCCTGTATTTTGAAGGTTGGAGATATAACCATCACCAAAATCCCACTGGTAAGTTACGCCTGAACCTGTACTGGCAGCGCTAAAGGGGGCATAGGTACTGGCACATACAGGAGAAGGCGCAATAATTGCAGCATTTACATTATAGATGGTAAACGTATCTGTGTAGCTTACGGTACATACACCATTTGAAACTGTTAACGTTGCGTTTTGCAAGCCGCCTGCTGCATAAGCAACGGCAGGCGGAGTTTGCAGCGTACTTGATGAAGGTGTACCCCCGGGGAAAGCCCAGGAATATGACGTAACCGGTATTGTTGATTTGCTGAGGTTTGTAAAGTTTACTGCACCGCAATTAACCACTGCTGAAAAATTAGCGGCAGTGGTAACATGCACTATAAAGCAGGTATCTTTTTCGCAATAGCCATTGCCGCCAAATACAGCGCAAACCATATAACTGCCGGTATCTTTGTATTGATGTGTTATGCTGCTGCCGTAGCCATCTTTCCCATCGCCAAATATCCAGTGTATGGCGCCTGCCGCTGCGGCAGGGCTGGCGCTGCCGGTAAAGGCTATGGGGTTGCAGGCAGTATGGTTAACATTGATAGTATAGTTTGGATTACAGTTACCGCCACCGCCGCAGTTCCTGCTTATTTTTATCGTATCTGTAACGGCAATGCACGATGTATTGCACAAACTTACCTGGCACCAGTAAGAGCCTGCTGACTGTGCGGTATAAAGCGCAGTTGTTGCGCCGGCAATTACTGCACCATCTTTAAACCATTTATAGCAGTATCCCGGTGCTGAAGGTATCGCGTGCAGCACAGCGTTTATATTTTCGTAACAGCCCCATATTAACTTATCAGTTGTTGAAACAGAGGCGGTGACAGACAATTTCTCAACAGGGATGTTGATATTGCCTGTTGACTTACATCCATTTGTATTGGTAATTGTTACTGTATAAAGCCCGGGCTGGGTAACCGTTTGCGGGTTAGCTGTTGATGACATGGCTATGCCGTTATGTTGCCATGCATAACCTGCCGCACCGCCGGGCGATGCAGTTAATGTAATGCCGGCAGGAGAGCATAAAGTGTTGGATTTTGCAATGGCAACCGGCGGCGCCGTAAAAATATTTACGGTAAGCGATGCATTGCCCGCACATGTTGTTAAGTTTACGTTGCAGGTAGGGGATGGCGCATTGCTTCCATTCCACTGTACGGTAATAGTGTTGGTACCTTGCCCGCTGGTAATAGTGCCAAGTGAATTACTTAATGTCCATGTAAAACCACCCGGCGGTGCAATGCCCGGTGATGTGTAGGTTGCAGTGTTATCCATGCAGGCCGATGCGGGGCCTTGTATTGTTGGCGCCGCAAATACAGATACATTTAAGACTTTTGGGGAGCCCTGACAGCCGTTTACCACCTGCGTTACTGATACCTGGTAAGGACCTGCGTTGCTCCACTGTATCATTACGCTATCGTGGTGCGCGCCCATATTAGATGCTACAAAGCCGCCGGTAATAGTCCAGTTAAACATGCCATCATTCATGTTGCTGCTTATCTTGTATAATTGCATGCTGCCGGGGCAGACAACCGCAGGGCCGGTAATAGCGTTTAATTTGGGTGTATCAACTACCACCACATTTAATACACCGGGGAAACTGCAAAAGCTTGCAGGCGATGTTGGCGTTGCAGTAACGGTATAACTGCCCGGCAAGTTCCACATACCGTTAATAGCGCTGCCTGCCATAAAGGTGGCGGGTGTATGGCCTGCTGCAGGATTTATTACCCAGTTACCGCTGCCATTGGCTGTAAAGCTGAAGGGATTACCTACGCAAAATTTTACCGGGCCGGCTATTTTATAAGGCGGCAATACCCGCACTGTAATATTTGCTGTGCCGCTGCAGCCCGTAGCCGGGTTATGATAATTGCATGTAATGGTATAGCTACCGGGGGTGTTGCCCCACAACACGTTCACCACGTTTGTATTGCTGTCTGCCCCCTGTATAGTTCCGCCGCCGCTTACGGTCCATTTATAAAAAGTTCCGGGCATAGCGGGCAACACGTAAGAACCAAAAGACGAAGGGCATACTGTGGCATTTCCCTGTACCGGCATGGCCGGGTAAAGAACGGGTACACTTATTGTGCTGCTGTTGCCACAGGCATTACCACAGTTACCGCTCATCGTTACGGTTGCAGGGTATGAACCGTCCCAAACAACAGTAATACATTCGCTGTTATTTGAGCCTAATATGTGGCCGCCGGTTACAGCCCAGTTATAGCTGCCGCACTGGTTGGTTGTGCAGTAACTTGCTGTATCACCTTTACAAAGCATCTGCTTACAGCCGGGCACTATTTCAATGCCGCTTTGACCTCGTATGGTTATTGTTTTTCTTATAGTGTCCCGGCAGCCGCAATCAGTCTCTTGTTCATAAGCCCCGTCTGTGTGGCCTGCGCTATTATTTACAGCCAGTGTAATGGTATAAGTACCGGGTGTTGTATAATTGTGCGAAGGGCTGGTAAGTGATGATGATGCCCCGTCACCAAAGTCCCAGTAATATGATACAGCGCCAACAGATGTGTTGTTAAAATTTATTACCTGGTTCAGGCAAACAGGCCCCGCGGGGTTGAAAGTAAAATTGGCCGTTGGCGCATCCTGCAGGCATACATGCTGTACAATGGTGTCCCTGCATGTACCATCCTGGCTGCTTATGTAAACTTTAATAATGCCGGCATCGCCATTGCCCCAGGTTACCTTCATCGGGTTGCCGGTTTGCGCTGCAGCAATGCCACCGCTAACGCTCCATGTATAGGAATAACCGGTTTTAAGCGGCAGCACAAGGTAAGTATGCATAGTATGTTTACAAGCGCGCAAATCACAACTGTCTGTGTTGTCATCAGGCTTACCACCGGTATCGCCATTACTGTTGCCGCCCGGCGGCACATAGGGTTTGGTGGCCGTATCGCAGGGCTGCATATCGGCTACCAGCCTAAATTGCGGGCAACAGGCTTTCTGCGCTTTTGCCCCCGCGGCAAGCAGCAACATGGTTACTATGTAAAGTATTTTTTTCATTACACTTTTAACATAAATCTTTAGTTAGATTTAAAACTGTAGCATATAATCCTTTCACAAGTCTTGCAGTTGATATCAGTAAACCGGTACCGTATGCAAATTTTCCCTTTTCGTATGCAGCCGGCTGCTGTTCCCGGCAATGACACTGTCAAATTCAGCTTTAGGTTGCCCTGGTTATTACATACCCACTCAACCATTTTGCTTGGGTAGTAACTGCTGCTGTTGGCAGGTGAACCATTCATCGCAACACCAGAATTCCAGCTTGTTGAATTTGGTGAAATAAACCGGTATGCCCATCCATCCTTACCTGTACATTTCATGCACGTTGTATCAATGTGGTCTTCTTCGGTTGATATAATTTCGGCTGTTACACTTTTAATATTCAGCGGGGCCACGGTAAACTGCTGTGCAATCTTTAGCTTGCTGCCGGCCAGCGTTGTAACTGTATTACTTACCTCTTTAATTATGTCACTGCAACAGTCTACCGGGGGCGGGTTGTTGCTGCACCCTATGCAGAAATTGTCAAAATATCCATAGCCGAAGTGCCCGCAGGCCGCGCAGTCGTTTGTGAGTATTTCCACCGTTACCACCTGGCCAACCAGCGAACTCAAATCAATTTTTGCACAGGCCCAGTCACGGTAAAGTATCCCGTTATATGATTGCCAGTAGGGGTTGGCAGGGTCAGAAACGGCACGATCCATAGGCAATGATGAAAGCGGGTCAAGGTAAACCAGCCCCGGTACCGGTATGTTATTGGCGTTATAAACCCTTACCCATAGTGAAGGGTTGGTGGTAGAATCGTGCGGCGCTTCAAAAACCAACGCGTACATAAAGCGATAAGTGGTATTGGCTGCGGTAACAACAAAGCGCTTTTGTATGCGCTCAGTACCACAACCCGGGCAATTATTACCTAAACGCAGGGCATATTTATTGGGAATGATAGATGGAGGTACCCTGTTTAGTGCCGGTATTGTTGGATCGGCGCCTGCAGATACTATTACATGATGATTTTCATTTGCCTGGTCGCCGCACCCTGTATTGATTGGCGCATCTATAGGGTTACCATTGGCGGGCTGCATAATATTGTTAAATGGCGGACTGAAAGTGGAGTTGTTGTTAACTATCTTTGTGTACCCGGCTGACCATTCGGTGGGGTCTAAAATGCCAGATTCGAAATCACCATTGCCACAGGGCGTATTCAGTGTAAGTGTTGAGTCGTCACGTGTTGTAAAAGAAGTCGCTTCGCTTTGTGCAGTTCTGCAAACAGGCTTGTCCTGGTCGTTTACAGCAATAACTCTCCAAACGTAGCGCGCTTTTCTCCTTTCAAAAAAACCGGGCTTTACAATATATCTTGTTTGCCCTTTTACCTGCTGCTCTAAAACGGGCAGGTTATTATAAATAGCCTGTGCATCGGTTTGGCCGTCTTCAACTTCCCAAACTGTTAATTTATAAGTAACCAACGTGCCGCCGGGTAATACCAGCGGGGACCATGCAAACGTAATTGGCGCTGCAAGGTCCTTACCCTGGAAAACCTTGTTGTTTGCCGGGGCGATATTTACTGGTGGAGCACATTCTGTAACATCGTTAGTTACTGTAAAATCTTTGCATACCTGCCTGCTGATGGCTTCTTTACTGTCATTAAAAAACTGTATGCACAGGCTGTAATCGCCGGGTTGAAGTGGCGCGCACTGGCCTAAATAACTTACCAATTGTGTTGGCAGAAAAGTGCGCACATTAAAACTATCCAGGCTTATGGCATTGCCTAAAGTATTGCCGCAAATTATGCCCGCACCTTTGCGTATTTGTATTACAAGCTTGGGGTTAAATGAGCCGCTTTGGGGCGTTTTTTGTGCCACCAGTAGTAAGCTGCCCGGTATATTCGCCCAGTCAGCCGTATTAGCAGGCAACTGGCTTTTTACTGTAAAGTTGGGAATGTTTACCTGGTTTACCTGGGCACTTGTTATAAAGGGCAACATTAAACCAGCCAGTAAGCAGGTAACAAATATGTTTAGTTTGTACACGCCGGGCTGTTTGAATTATTGTAAGATAGACCGAATGCAGGCACACCGGGTATGATATGTGCGAAACAGGCCGGTGGTTGCGTGAGGAATGTATATGAATGAGTGTGCGGCAATGTTTTTTATAATTACCGAGCCTTTTTTTGCGTAGGAATTTGCAGTATTGAAACGCCGGCTTTCTGCTTGTAATGAGGCAAATGTTTTTTAATCAGCAAGGTTATTAAGCTGATGATACCTTTGCTGAAGTTGCAAAAATTGTATTTGTTTAAAGAGTATAGCTAAAGATAAAAATTACTAAATCCTGATTTCTTATAGTTGGTTATATTGGTATCTTCTGTATTATTCACAATCCATGTAGTTGTAAAATCAGTATTCACTACCACCTCGCCTGTTGTTTTAATATGATATTCTCCTGGCGGTGCTGCATGAAGATTGTTGATGCCAGGCGGTATTGAGAAGCGGCCCGTACCATCGGCTTTCTCAATAACAAGTCCATGCTTGTCACCATTAGAAATTATTTTGCCGTGAGTTTGATATCGTTCAATGATATTTTCATCTATGTCAAGAAAAGTGATTCCTATGAGCAAGTGTTTCCCTATAAGGTCTGCTTTTTTCATTTTAAACTATCGTAAGCAAATTTAGCTGTAATCGTCCATTTAGATTGTTCTTAATTGTTAGCGGCAAACTTCAAGACGGGTTTTATACGTTTATAATGCGAAAGTTAGCGCTGTGTAAGAAATATGCGAGATTGTGCTTCACATATATAATTTAATAAAAGAGAGGGCGTTTCAGCCCTCTCTTTTATTACGAAGCGCAGTATTTTAATTAAACACAACTTTATGTATAATGGGCGCTGCTTTTTTGTCTGATGAAATAAATTGCAGCATATACACCCCTCTCGCGTATTTGCTTATATTAATTTCAACAGAGCCGTTTACCTGCTTTGTGAGCACTTGTTTTCCGTTCATATCAATCAGTCTCATAGTATATATTTTTCCCGCACCGGCAAAAGCCTGCACCGCTAAGGTGGTATGGGCCGGATTCGGGTAAACGGATGTAACCACGGGCACCACTTTGGCAAAATGGCCTGTTCCGCAGGGAGATTCTGATGCCCCTTCTGTAGCCCCGTCAACAATATTATTGTAACCTGCATCAGTAAGCGTTACATGCAGCCCATAGCCGGTAGGGGTGGTAAGGTTGGGGTAGTCAATGTTAAGCACGTCGTTTGCCAGTATGGTTGTTTGATACACCGTTGAAGGATTTGTGCCCGGCGCCGGTGTAAATGACCATGGATAGGTAATGGTAATGGTAGATGGCAGCACGTTTGAAGCCATGATGCTTTGCACCTGCCAGCGTGCATACCTGGTGGTGCCGGAACAACCGTCTGATGTTTTTACCACCTGGAAAGGTATACCTACACTGGCAAATACTTTTTGCCTGCTTACCGATACCTGCACGCCGTTGGCTAATGTAAGTGTGGCGTATAAATTTACATAGCCGGGGTTATTAACCGTTACATAGGTTGTATTGCCATTAGGCGATGAAAAAGTTATTGCGCCATGCTGGCTGGTGCTGGAGTCCGGCTTATAGCTCCATTGTACGGTATAGCTGTCGAAAACAGAGCCGTTTTCGATAGACAGCAGCGCATTTGATATGTTGCACATGTACTGGTTTGGCGTGGTAGACGGTTTACCGCTTATATCAATCGCCACACCAGAAATCGGGTAGGGGACACGGCGGGGATTTCCTTTTACAAAAGAAGAACCCTGCAGAGAATCAACATACACTGCATTGTTTGTAACACCGCCTACCGTTACGGGTTTAAATGCATACGGCCCGCCGTTTAAATGCAGTGTGCCATTTGACAATAATGCCAGGAAATCCCCGGTATAACTCAATACCGCAGGTGAACCCGGCCAACTGTCTTTAAATGTCCATGTTGTATTACTTCCCGAAGTGCTCCAGCCATACAGCAAATAATCGTGGGTGGTCACTCCATGAAAGCCGTTGTTGTTAGTTATGCCGTTAAAGTTGATACTTACGGGCCCGTAATTAAGAAGTATGCGCTTAAGCTTGTCAATGTTATTCAGCGACGGGTAAAGCCCGGCCAGCACTACTGTATCGTACCCGCCTATATAAAATAACCTTTGAGGCAACGCAGTTTGGTTAAAAATTTGGTGCGGGGCAAAACAGGGAAAATTTGCCAGTTGCCCCAGTTCAGTTGCAAAATACGGCACACTTTGCGGGTCAGTGTCTGTTATGGTATTGCCATAGGTTAAATTAAAAGAATCAACAATGCCCGTTGTTTTCATAAAGCTCATTGCTTGTGCAGGACTGGTGTTTGGGCCGTTGGAAGATGTACAAGGGGAATATAAGTGCTGAACAGACATACCCACATTCTGGCCATAAAGCATGTAGTACCAGGCCTCGGCCTGTGCCGCGGTGGCAAAGCAATTACAGGGACCCTGTACCCGTTGATCGTCCTTGACGATATTGGGTATCCAGCTAAAGGAAGACGGGTATTGGGCTGATGCAGTGCTGAAAATAGTGCACAGGAGTGCAGGAAAGAGGAAAAATTTTTTCATGACAAACAGTTTTACGTAAATAATGTATATATCTTTTTTACCCCCTTTAGGTATGCAACAGGTTTAGACAGGGGGCGGGCGGGAAAAGTGTGTGTATGAAATGCAAAAAATATCGCAAACAATCCAGGGTGAACAAAAGATACATTAATGTACAAAAAGATTATGATAAATGCAAATTTAATTTATGGCTAAAAGTGCTGTATATAAGTTTATCAAACATGATTATTGGCATAGCATGTTAGCGGCTGCTGCTGGCCTTAGCCTTGTAGCTGGGCTTTAGTATAACTGCTAAAGAGGTGTAACTATGTTGATGCAGCAGGCGCTGGAGGGACACTGTGGAGAAAAGAAAGTTATGCGAGGGCTATTGCGATTTATAGCTGTAGCATCCCCTCCTTAGCCACTTACTCTCTTTACGAATCCTGCAGCCTATCCCGCTTCATCATCTTTCCAATAACTTTAAGTGGTTGCGCACGCTGATCAAGCTGTCCAGCTGGTAGTATTTTTTATCATCTTTTATATTCAGAAAGCTGCTGTCAGCCTGCAAGGCTGTTTTCAGGTTGCGCATTTTCAGAAATTCCCCGCCAACAATACAGATAAGGTCAATTCTGCGCATGAGTTCGCGTCGGTATGCGCTGTCTACCAGGCCCGGGTATCCTTCTGACAGGTAATGCTTTTCTATCGGCAGATAAAATGCAAACCCGGTAAAGATGTTTTCATATGTGAAGGCAGTTTTATAGGGCCATAGGTCAAAACTGTCTTTGCCAAAAGGTGTGTTGGTAAAACTGAAGCCGGCGTTTTCTTTTCCAAGGTTACTAAAGGCAGCATCCCATTTGCCCCCCTGCAGCAGCATAAAATTGCCTGTACCGGAAAAACCCACTGTATTAAGCAGTACGTTGGCTACCCGGCCGCCATACTTGTTAAAAAGAAACCAGGCCATGTTTTTTAAGGTATGTTCACCAATTTGAAACGCCTGGTTAAAAGCGTGGCGGTAGTTCATAATCACCAGCGCTTTTTTCCTTGGCTGTGCACTACTTTTGATATTATTGAAGGTAGCGATGACCTGGGCAGCCATGATGCTGTCCCTGGCGGCCAGCATCGTTTTGAATTGCAGCATGGCCGCGCTGTCTGCACCGGTCCAGGTGAACGGAAGGTCGGAAGGATAAACGTTGATTGCTTTCCCCGCAGGCAGTTGGTTGTTGATATCATAGAGTTTATGGAGAAAAAAAGCATAGTTTTCATTGCTCCATACGGGCCAGAAACTGCAGTTACGCTGGAAACGGATAATACGTTGCGTAACCGTGTCCGCAGGCAAATGCCTGGTATGCAAAAAGGTATTCAGCGCGGGGTTCAGTGTGCTTACTCCCGTTTCTGTGAATATATTGCCTACATTATCTATGAACCGTTTATCCGCAACGATATCTGTGATAAGGTTGTATTGCGTCATTTCGGTGTGGGTTCTTTCGCATATAATGACGATATCATGATCTTTGAACAAATTCAGGATATAGTCTTTTGCGGATGTATGTTGGTTTTCGAGGAACACTGTATAGGTATTGGCTGAAACTGCCTGCTGGCAGTTGGCTGTGATGTAAAGCGACACCGCTGCCAAGAAAAATAAAACAGCAAACTTCTTCATGTTTTAATGTTTGAACGAATGGCTGCTGCAAGTACGTTTATCAAGCGGGAAAAAATTATGACATGAGTCAGGCGCGGTGGTTTTTAGCTGAAATAATTAATCAACTAGGTATCTTTTCCCCCGTTCATCCAAGTGTTCCAGAGGGCGGGGTTGCGGCAGGCCGGACATATGGATTTGCAGATAAAGGCCCTTCTGTAAGGGTATTGGAAAACAACAGATGATTTAATGTTATTTGTATGAGTTCGCGCTGCGCTTTACGTTTTATAACAAAACCACCTGAGCTAACCGGGGCGATAAAAGGCTGATTGTTTGATGAACCTTTTCATTCTGTGGGAGTTGACGAATCGAATCGCCGACCCTCCCGATTGTACATCTGGATGCTCCACGTCAACTGCGCTATGTTTCAAAGAAACACATAGGTCAGGAGATGCTGAAACAAGTTCAGCAGAACGATGCCGCGCAGATACAGTAGAACCTTTCAACAAAAAAGGCTCATCACTTGATGAACCTTTCCTTTCTGTGGGAGTTGACGGGATCGAACCGCCGACCCTCTGCTTGTAAGTTGCGAAAAGTACCTTTTCTCCCCTGAATTTATCTTAATTTATTTTAACTAACTAAATTATTTTCAATTAATTAAGTAGAAATTAGTATTTTTGCTTTTGCCCCGGAAACGTGGGTTTAACTGTGGTTTGTTTGTAAATTTCAGAAGGGAAGATTTTGTGAAAATTGAAAATCAACAGTCATTTCTGTAACAATTGTTATTCGCCCAGATCTGCGGCGACAAAAGGATAACGGCGCTTATCCTGTTAAAATGTGGGTAACCTACAAAAGGAAATCCCAAGCCTACCAAACCGTTTTTGAATTATCCGAAAAGGATTACGAAAAATTATCCTCACCAAACATTAACGCCGAGCTGCGGAACATTCGCCTAAGTTTAAAGGCAATTGAAAAAGACGCCGGTACCCACGTTGATGCTATGGACTCGTTTAGCTTTTACGAGTTTGAAAAAGGGTTTATTCTCAACAATGCTTCTTTTAAGGAGAAGAAATTAAAGATTGCCTCTGCCGATGAAAAAAATGAATTTGACCATTCGCCTTACCAACAAAGATTTAAGATATTTGATGAAACGCACCCGGCTCCGGACTCCATTTCAGCAACGTTCTTAAAATTCGTCAGGAAGAAAATACGCATTGGCAAAGTTACTACAGCAATACACTATCAAACAAGTTATTACTCTTTCAAAAGTTTCAGAGGCAACGTTTCATTCAAAGATATATCACGGATTATTGTGGCGAATATTTATTACTGGATGACAAAAGATAAGGGAAACTCCAAAACCACAGCAAGCATATATTTACGTTGCCTGCGGGCAATTTACAATGAGGCCATTGAAGACAACCTCGCAAAAAAAGCAAGCTACCCATTTGGCAATAGAAGGTTTAGCATTCCAGCAGGGCGAAACACCAAAAAGGCATTAACGGAACAGGATATTGAGGCTATCTACTATTATGAAACGGATTGCCCTAAAAAGCTGCGGGCACGCGATATGTGGCTGTTTATGTATTTCGGTAACGGGATGAACCCAAAGGATGTAGCATTGCTTAAATATAAAAATATTGATAGAGATTATTTAACCTTTGACAGGGCCAAAGTAGAAGACACTTCGGAAAGCCAGTTAAAGCGGGTTACCTTTTACCTTACAGGTAACCTCAAAGAAATCATAACAAAATGGGCCAATCCAAATACAGTCCTTGAAACTTATCTCTTTCCCATTCTTGAGCCGGGGTTGGATCCCTTAAAAGAGTCTTTTAAAATTGACTATTTCGTAGCAACGACGAATAAATGGATGCGTCAAGTATTTAGCGACTTGAACCTGGGCAAGAAATCAAATACAATTGTCGAGCGTCACTCCCTCGCCATCCATCTTAAAAGATTAGGCGCAAGGAATATATCCAGGAATCATTGGGGCATGTCAGCATGAAAACAACGGAAAATTACCTCGGAAGTTTTGAGAATGGAATGAAAAAAGAATTTGCTGAGAAACTGGCAGGCTTCAAAAAAGTAGATAAGGAACGAAAGATTATGGCACTATAAATCTTATTAGGGTAAACCCCGACTAGAGCAAAGCCTTAAGAATATTGAATGATATATCTAAATGTTTACAAATTAGATTATTATGAACTGGATGATGAAAAGATTGTTTAGCCCTTGTCTTCCCGCGAGCATAGCCGATAAGACGCTTCCTTTGATGTCATCTCCTATCAGTATTGAATGAATATATTATTTGATTTTCTTAACTTTGGCTTATGCCAGGCAAAGATAACCGCTCCGTTTCTGAGTTTAATGACGAACTAAAATTGAAAGGCTTCAACGTATTTCAAATTGAAGAAGATAGTAATGTAGTGCGTACTTACAGCAGGAAGGACTTTTATAAAATTTGTCTTACAACCGGTAAAAGCCTTATCCATTATTCAGACCGTAGTTTTGAGCAGGAAGGCACAATTCTGTTTTTCGGCAACCCGCATATTCCCTATTCCTGGGAAACTATTTCAACATCGTATATTGGCTATACCTGCCTTTTTTCCGAAGACTTTTTGAAGCTGTCTGACCGTTCATCCAGCTGGCAGCAGTCACCGTTATTTCAGTTAGGCGGCACACCTATTCTTAATATCACCCATAGCCAGCGTGAATTTTTAAATACGATTTTTCAAAGAATGATACTGGAGCAGCAAGGCGATTATGTTTACAAAGCTGACCTGATACGTAATTATATAGACCTGATATTGCATGAGGCCTTGAAATTACAGCCTTCTGAAAATTATCACAAGCAAAGCAGTGCTTCGTTTCGCATCACAAAAGTATTTCTTGAGCTTTTGGAAAGACAGTTTCCTATTGAAAATACAGAAATGCCCTTGCAGATAAAGTCTGCACAGGATTTTGCGAATAAGCTGGCAATACATGTAAATCATCTCAATCGCTCTGTAAAAGAAGTAACAGGCAAATCAACTACAACCCATATCACTGAACGGATTGCCACAGAAGCAAAAGCATTGTTGCAGCATACCAACTGGACTGTAGCGGAAATTGCTTATGCACTCGGTTTTGAATATCCCACCTACTTCAATAACTTCTTCAAGCGCATAACGGGTACAGCGCCCTCTGCGTTACGGGCTGAGGTTGTTTGAAAATCTTACTTATTTGGTTGATTGCCTACATGCATAAATCTGCAAAAAAAGAGACTCTTTAAAACAATGCCCGAATTGTGCCAGCCCATATTTTTGTGAAGCCGTGGCGTATTGGAAGCAGCGCGTAGCGCATTATCCCATCAGGCGATATTCACCAGGAGAAACACCAACACTTCTCTTGAACATGCGGGTGAAATGTTGCGGATGTTTAAACCCTAACTCGTAAGCAATATCGCTGATTGATTTCCTGGTATCAAATATTTTTTGTTTGGCCAGTTCTATCATTTTAAGATGAATATGCTCCTGGGCGGATTTGCCTGTTTCCTTACGCAGTAAATCACTCAGGTAGTTTGGCGATATGAACAATTGCTCTGCACAGTAGGCTACAGACGGCAGTCCCTTTTCCATAGGACTGTCAGAAGAAAAGTATTCCTTTACCAAAGCTTCAAAACGGGTAAGAATGTCTTTATTTACATGCGTCCGGGTATTGAATTGACGCTCGTAAAACCGTTTGCAGTAATTAAGGAACAACTCAAGATAGGATATGATGAGCGTTTTGGTGTGCGAGTCAATTGCATGGCTGATTTCATACTGCAAATTCTCAAAGCAGGTGTTAATAATCAATCTTTCCCGTGCGGACAGATGCAATGCCTCCCTGGATTCATACATAAAGAAACCATATTCATTTATATGCTGACCGAGTGTTGTATTCCGCAACAGGTCCTCATGGAAAACGATAGCCATACCTGCTTTATCTCCCTGCATATCTTTCGCTTCAACCGAAAAAACCTGCCCAGGTGCCATGAAGATAAGCGACCCCTCTTCATAATCATAACTTTTTAGCCCATAAGCTATATTACCGCATTTCAGGTTTTTCAGAAAAATAGCATACAGGTTCATTTGCCCTTTGGTGTAACTGCTTGCCTGCTGTTTACTGATCCGGTCTGCATAATTTATGTGTGAGAAATCAATTACACTGATTAACGGGTGCAGGGTTTCTAACCCCAGAAGCTTGTTGTATGCCGTTACGGTATTAATCTGAAAAATGTTCACATCATTTGGAAATCTCTAACAAAGCTAAGCAACCTTTTCGGGTCTGGCACGGGCGCGAAAATGATTCAGTAATCTGGGTAGCATAAACAGGGATTCGGGTTGCTCTCAGCAAGGTAATATATTGAATTTTGTCTTACTTAACAGCAAAAAAATCAAACCGTCTATAATCAATAAATATGAAAAGAGGCACCCGTTTTCAAATGAAAAGGCCGCTTTACCAGGCACTCATCTTATTTTTTGTGCTCCACACAAATCCATCAAAAGCGATCAAACATATGAAAAGGGAGACTAAAACAGTTCAGGCAACGGTTGTAAACACACAATCAGGCGCCATACAGGGCGAAAAAGTCAACGGCGTGCTTCGTTTTCTGGGCATCCCGTATGCCCAAGGCATTTCGGGGAAGAACAGGTTTGCGCCACCCCAGCCGGTAGTACCCTGGAAGGATACCCTGCAAGCCATCCGGTATGCCCAATCTTCTCCACAACAGGCAGCCGACCCAACCGGCGGATCGCCGGTTACACCAGCTTTTGATCCACCAGAATATGTAAAGCCCGGCGACAGCTGCCTTGCATTGAATGTGTGGACAACTCCGCAAAAAACGAAACGCAGCCTGTCGGTTATGGTATGGCTGCACGGTGGAGGATGGACGAGCGGCAGTGGCTCTTGTGCTATCTATGACGGGGCCAACCTGGCCCTCCGTGGCGACGTGATTGTGGTGACCATTAATCACCGCCTTGGTGCTTCCGGCTTTACAGATTTTTCAAGAGTACTCGGCGGTGAGTTTGCCCATTCTTCCAACCTGGGCATAAAGGATATTGTGGCAGCGTTGCAGTGGGTGCATAATAACATTGCTGCTTTTGGCGGAAACCCGGAATTGGTGACCATTTTTGGTGAATCTGGCGGTGGATGGAAGGTGGCTACTATGCTGGGGGTACCGGAAGCAAAAGGGCTTTTCCAAAGGGCAATTATCGAAAGCGGTCCGCTCACCCGTTTCCTGACACATGAACAAGCTGATAAAATTGCGACAGATATGCTAACCGCGTTGGGCATAGACAAAGCGCATCCTGAAGCGCTGTATAAGTTGTCGTCCGGCGATGTGGAGAAAGCAGAGAGAACTGTAATGAGCAAAATGCCGATGTCATTTAAAGCACCCGGCTTTCCGACCGGTTTCTGGCCTGTACTGGACGAAGAAATGCTGCCTGAACATGTGTTCGATTCAGGGACTGCAAAAAGCAGTTTGCAGGTGCCTCTTTTAGTTGGGCAAAATGGTACAGAATTTACACTGTTTATGCTGCGTGATAAAGCGGCGTATTCGCTCGATGAAGAAAGTTTACAACAGCGTGTAGCGGGTACGTTTGGCAAAGACGCTGCGAATAAAATTCTACCTGTGTATAAGAAAGATTTCCCTGGTTATGATGCTTCCGGGCTTTGGTTCCGTATATTTTCAGATTATGCCATGGGTACGCTGAGTTCTGCAATCCTGGATGTACGCTCAGTAAAAGGCGCGGCACCTGTATACGCTTATCGTTTTGACTGGCAGACTCCGATTTACGACGGAAAGCTTTACTCTCCGCACACCATCGAAATACCGTTTGTTTTCAATAACGTGACCACCCAGGCGGGCATTACCATGACCGGGGGCAGCACAGCCGCAGCCGAACTGGCAAAAACGGTTTCTGATGCGTGGGTAACCTTTGCCCGTACCGGCAAGCCTGCAGCGAAAGGACTGCCTGAATGGAAGCCCTATACAGAAGGCAATCGGGAGAGTATGCATATCAATACCACAAGCCACATAGCGCCCTATATGGAACCGGAGATGGTTCAGTTATTTCATGAAATACTCTGGAAAAATGCAGGGCTTAAACCATAATAAAAACAATAATAATAGAATATATGAACGGAAAATTTTTATCGGCATGTTGCCTTATGTTGATGGCGAATGCAGCATTTGCACAGCAGGACATTTTCAGGCAGAATAATATTATTTCTCCTGAAATACATTCAGACCATACTGTTACATTTCGGATTAAAGCACTAAATGCAGGGCAGGTAAGTGTGGTGGGAAGTTTGAGGGGAAATGCCGATACAATTTATGCATTGCAGAAAGGGGCGAATGATATATGGAGTATTACAACGTCAGTTCTGCCATCTGAATTTTACAGGTATCATTTTATTGTTGACAGTGTTTGGACTGTTGACCCATCCAACGCACATACCATTCGCGATGTTGGTTCCGTTTCCAATGTTTTTTTGATTGATGGCGGTAAGGCAGACATGTATAAAGTGAATGATGTGCCACATGGTACTGTTACTTACAGGTGGTATAACTCGCCGGGGAATAATGAAATGCGCAGGATGGCTGTATACACGCCGCCGGGTTATGAAAGCACCACCACCCGGTATCCCGTATTATACTTACTTCACGGCATCGGCGGAGATGAAACAGCATGGCTGGGATCGGGAAGGGCTTCAGAAATTATGGATAACCTTATTGCCTAGGGGAAAGCAAAACCCATGATAGTAATTATAACCAATGGCAACGCATCGCAGGAAGCTGCCCCGGGTGAGGGGAGTGACGGATTCACAAAACCCGTTTTTATGCTTCCGCATACAATGGATGGAAAGTTTGAAGAAACTTTCGGCGATGTGATAAAATTTGTTGAAAGCAATTATCGCACTATTAATTCAAAAGCCGGGCGTGCCATAGCCGGTTTATCTATGGGCGGTTTTCATACTGCCAATATTGCTTTAAATTACCCCAATATGTTTGATTACATCGGCCTCTTCTCATCTGCACTGGGTGTTTCACCGATGAATAACACATCTTCTCCTATGTATCAAAATAAAGATGAGAAATTGAAGGCGCAAATGAGGAATGGCTATAAATTATACTGGATGGCCATCGGCGTTGATGATATGCCAATGCTATATAAAGGCAATGAAAATTTCAGGAAAGAGATGGACAGTATAGGGATGAAATATGAATATATGGAAACTGGCGGAGCACATACATGGAACAACTGGCGTGATTACCTGGTCATATTTGCACAGAAATTATTCAACTAAACAGCTTACCCGAATTTCAATACACATGAAAATAATAAAGACGGTCGTTTTCCCTTTTTTGTTTTCGGCTGTTGCATTTTTTGCATCGAATGCACAAAGCGGTGACAGGATTTCTTTAACCGCAGTGAAGACAGAAAACGGTTTGGTTTCCGGCATACCCGGCACTGATAAATCAGTCATGGTCTTTAAAGGCATTCCGTACGCAGCCCCGCCGGTTGGTGATTTACGATGGAAAGAGCCGCAGCCGGTAAAGAACTGGAAAGGCATTCGCAAATGCGCCAGCTTTGGCCCGAATGCCATGCAGGCAAAACCGGTACAATTCCAGGTATGGACAAAAGAATTCTTAATTCCTGCAACCGACCCGGTAAGTGAAGACTGCCTGTACCTGAATATCTGGACGTCTGCAACAGCCGGCAAAGAAAAAAGACCTGTGATCGTTTTTATCCATGGCGGAGGGTTTGTGAATGGTTCGGGTTCTGTACCCATTTATAATGGTGAGGCGATGGCAAAGAAGGGAGTTGTTTTTGTTACCATCAATTACCGCCTGGGGATTTTTGGCTTCTATGCCAACCCTGCATTAACCAAAGAATCTCCACACCATGCATCGGGCAATTATGGTATAATGGACCAGGTGGCTGCACTAAAATGGGTGCAAAAAAATATTGCGGCATTTGGCGGTGATCCCGACAAGGTCACGATTGCAGGCCAATCCGCAGGTTCTATGAGCGTAAACATATTGGATGCAACTCCGTTAGCAAAGGGCTTGTTTGCCAAAGCTATTGCAGAAAGCGGGGCCGGTGTTTTACCTGGTATGCTGCGGGTTAGCTTTCCGCTGGACTCTGCTGAAGCAAAGGGAGTACAATTTGAACATGCAGCAGGCGCATCCAGCCTGGAAGCCTTGCGTAACATGCCTGTTGAAAAATTAATGTCAATAGCTTATGGTGGCGGCACTGCAATAGTAGACGGGTATGTATTGCCGGCATCTGTTGCTACCATTTTTGCCAGGCATCAGCAAACAGATGTTCCGCTTTTAACCGGGTTCAATGGAGATGACCTTGTTTTTTCTGCGGCAAGAACAATGGGCAATTATAAAGAATATGTGCGTAATAATTTTGGCGAAGATGCGGACAAAATACTGCAGTATTATCCTGCCGATACTAATAACAAAGGGGCCAAAAATTTATTAAGAGACATGGCATTCGGCATGCAAAATTTCGCATGGGCGCAAATGGTTAGTGAACGCGATAGTTCAAAATCCTACTTGTATTTTTTCAATCGCAAAGTGCCCACGTACAAAGACTCAACAGATTATGGCGCTTTTCACACGGGAGAGGTTTCATATGCCTATGATAATCTCCAATATATTAATCGCCCGCTTGTGCAGGCTGACTACGAACTGGCCAAACTGATGTCGTCCTATTGGGCAAATTTTGCAAAAACAGGCAATCCAAACGGGGAGGGGTTGCCTTACTGGGCAGCTTTTGATAAAGAGGCCGGGCAAACGATGATATTTGATGCTGCACCTGCATTGGTAAAGCACCCATATTTTGATGCCCTGGAGTTTTTATATCAAAGGGCTGCAAAGCAATAAATGCATCCTTGCTGTTAGTATTGCCGTTATTTGAAATTCTTAAGGATCTGTTTGATAGTCGTTAACAACATGGAACATAAGTATCTGACCTTTGTTGTATGAAAAACGCAAATGAAAATGCTATTCAAATAACTTTAAATAATACTAAGTTTCTCGCTACTCTTTTCAACAATAAAGCAGCAAGTGATTTCATTTTGCTTTTGCCTTTAACCTTAACACTTACTGATTATGCAGCTACAGAAAAAGTAAGTGATTTACCCAAACGTTTAACTACAACCGATGCACCTGCAGGTTATAAACCTTCGGCTGGCGATATTACCTATTATGCGCCATGGGGCAATCTTGCTATTTTTTACAAAGGCTTTGGTTATGCAGGAGGGCTGGTACCATTAGGAAAGATCATTAACGGCATCGAACATTTTAAAGTTGCCGGTTCATTACAGGTAACAATGGAATTGATTGCTCAATAAAACAAATAAAGCATGATATCAAAATCAATATTACAGTTAATGCATGCCACAGCTGTTTTGCTGGCAGGTAGCAGTTGTACAGAAAAAGCAACAGCACAGGCTGTTACAAGTGAACCTGACAGCATTTTTCCGAGAGGTCAATTAGGTTGTCCTAACTACTTCACCGGAAAAGCATGGAACACGGGCTTAGTTCCCAATGATAGCACCTACACCACATTAGTGGGCAATGTTTACTTTGAACCGGGTGCAAGAAGCAACTGGCATATGCATCCCGCAGGCCAGATTTTGATTATTACAGCAGGTGTTGGTTTTCACCAGATAAAAGGGCAGCCGAAACAAATATTACACAAAGGCGATGTAGTGATGTGCCCGCCGAATGTTGAGCACTGGCGTGGCGCAAGCCCCGATACTGGTATGCAGCAACTATATATTGTGCCCAATACAGAAAAAGGTATTGTGCAATGGTTGCAACCTGTAACGGATGAAGTATACAACACTAACAGGTAACCGCTTTTAAATTTCAAAACAATGAATCAACACCATAAAAACATATTTGAACGATTACAAAATGGCGAAACCATATTGCCAAACGATCCGGAAGCTTTTAAAATGAGGGAAGCCTCTTTCGCAACCAGGAAATTATTGGCACAAATGAATAAAGCCGATAACCCATTAGAAGTAAACGCTTTGTTAAGCCAGATAACAGGTTCAGCCGTTGATGAAAGCGTTGCCATATTTACGCCTCTCTATATTAATTATGGTAAGCACACTACAATTGGCAAAAACGTATTTATAAACTTCGATTGTGTTTTTCTTGACCTTGGAGGAATTACCATTGAAGACAATGTATTGATTGCGCCTAAAGTTAGCCTGCTATCCGAAGGCCACCCGCTTTCACCGGGCAACAGGCACGCTCTTGTTCCGGGGCATATTCACATCAAAAAAAATGCATGGATTGGCGCAGGTGCAACCATACTCGCCGGCGTAACCATTGGCGAAAATGCTGTTGTGGCCGCAGGTGCAGTGGTATCGAAAGATGTAGCAGCAAATATGGTTGTTGGCGGAATACCGGCAAAAGCTATAAAGCAGCTACCACAGTAAATCAAATCACTTCAAAAAAATTAAAATGAACAAACAACATATACAGAAGTCAAGAAGAAAATTTATTCAGCAAACCAGCATTGCAGGAACAGGAATGCTGCTCGCAACTCCTTTACCTTTTTTTTCACAATCAAATAATAATTCATCTATGAAAGAAAGTATAAAATCCAAAGGTTATGCAGCAAAAGACAGCTCAGGCAAATTATCACTATGGGAATTTGAACGCCGCCCGCTTGGTGATAATGACGTTTTGATAGACATTAAATTTGCAAGCATTTGCCATTCAGATATCCACCAGATGAAAGGTCACTGGGGCTCTCAACAATATCCGCAGGTTCCGGGTCACGAAATAGCCGGTATCGTAGCAGCAGTCGGCAAAAATGTAACCAAATTTAAAGTGGGTGATAAGGCTGGCGTGGGTTGCATGGTAGATAGCTGTATGGAATGTGAAAGTTGCAAACATGGGGAAGAACATTATTGCGACAATCATAAAACGCTAGTTACCTATGGTTACCCTGATGCCACTTCACCGTCGGGCATAACACAAGGCGGCTACTCCAATAATATAGTTGTAAGGGACCATTTCGCAATAAAAATCCCTAACAATATTGACTTGCAGCACGCAGCGCCATTGTTATGCGCAGGCATTACAACTTACTCGCCTTTAATGCACGCGAATATAAAAAAAGGTGATAAGGTTGGCGTTGCAGGTATTGGCGGCCTTGGCCACATGGCAATTCAGTTAGCTGCATCAAAAGGCGCTGAAGTATATGCCTTTACTACTACTGCATCTAAAACGGAAGATTGTAAGAAGTTTGGCGCTAAAGAGGTGATTGTTGTAAATGGCGTGGCCAGCCTTATGCCATGGAAAGGGAAAATGGATTATATGGTTTCTACTATTCCTTATGCCTATGAATTGTCGTCCTACATTGACTGTGTTAAGCCTTATGGCTTTTTCACGCAGGTTGGACAACCTATAGCAGGCGCACTGAGCATCAATAATTTCAACATGATTTTTAACCGGGTAAATTTTAACGGATCCCTTATCGGAGGCATTCCGCAAACACAGGAAGTGGTAGATTATTGTGCTGAGAAGAAGATTTACCCCCAGGTACAGGTTATAAAAGCAGAAGAAGTAAACGGGGCATGGGAAAAAGTAGTAAACAAAGAAGCCCGTTACAGGTACGTAATCGATGCAGCAACAATCTGATTAACATAAACATTTAACCTAAGAACACTATGCCGCACATAATTGTAAAAATGCTCGCCGGCCGGTCAGACAGTCAGAAAAAAATGTTGGCTGATGAAATTACTAAAGTAGTGATGAAACAAACCGGTAATACAGAGGATGCTGTTTCGGTATCTATCATAGACATAAAGCAAAGCGATTGGACAGAAAATGTATATAAGCCGGACATAGCGGCTAATTGGGACAAGCTTTATAAAAAGCCGGGTTACAACCCATTGGCTTAGCGCTGAAACATTTTTAAATAAAATGGCTTTTATGGCAGATAAAGAATTTTCAAAAGACGAATTGCAACGAATTGATGAGGCGGATGACCTGCACATTGCTCCCTTAAGGCAAGACGGAAAAACGTATGGCACGCCCACCTGGATATGGGAAGTAGTAGTGAATGGAGTTTTATATGTGAGAGCTTACAATGGCGTAAACTCAAGATGGTACAGGTCCGCATTATCGCAAAAAGCTGGTCGTGTTATTGCTGCAGGTATGACGATTGAAGTTTTGTATGTGCCTGTAAACGGGGATATAAATAACCTTATTGACGAAGCATATAAAAAAAAGTATAGTAAAAGCAGGTACCTGCCGGCAATGATAAGCAGCCGCGCGAGGGCTACTACCATAAAAATTATTCCAATTAAGTAAAACAAAAAATTCAAGTTATGATATTACAAGAAAATTACACGCTGTCCAACGGCGTAAAGATTCCTAAAATTGGCCTTGGAACATGGTTTATAAACAATGATGACGTAGTAAACGCTGTAAAAGATGCTGCAAAAATTGGATACAGACATATTGATACGGCCCAGGCATACCAGAATGAAGCTGGCGTAGGGCGGGGTGTAAAGGAATGTGGTATAAAAAGAGAGGAAATGTTTGTAACAACCAAGCTTGCCGCAGAGGTAAAGTCATACAAGGAAGCTGTTGCATCAATTGACCAGTCCTTAAAAGCCATAGGGCTTGATTACATTGACATGATGATAATTCACAGCCCGAGGCCCTGGGCAAAATTTAATGAGCAGGATCCCTATTTTGAAGGAAATGCCGAAGCCTGGAAGGCATTGGAAGAAGCATACCAGGCTGGCAAGCTCCGTGCTATTGGTGTTTCAAACTTTGGAAAAGATGATATAGAAAATATCCTCGTCTCCTGCGTTGTAAAGCCAATGGTCAACCAGGTTTTAGCGCATATAAGCAACACACCAAAGGAATTGATTGAATATTGCCAAAGCAAAGGCATGCTGGTAGAGGCATACTCTCCATTCGGCCATGGCGAATTATTTAAGAACGTGGAAGTTGCGGCGATAGCAGAGAAATATAAGGTTTCTGTATCTCAGTTGGCCATTCGCTACTGTCTGGAATTTAATTTGCTCCCATTGCCCAAAACGGCTAATCCCCGGCACATGAAAACGAATGCTGATGTTGATTTTACCATTACCGGGGAGGATATGGAGGTTCTTAAAAATATAAAAACAATTGAAGGCTACGGCAAATACAGCATGTTTCCCGTGTATGCCAAATAATGGTAAGAATCTGGAACCTGTTGTTTGATAAGGCTACCATTTAAAAAAATTTGTAAACAACTAAAATTTGAAAATATGACAATAACAAAAGTAGGCACAGTCCCTTCAATGAAAGGCCCCGAAAACTGGTTTACGGGCGCTGTAAGAATTGACGGCTTATTCCAGCCAAATGAAGCACGGCGAAGTGCAGCATCAACTGTAACTTTTGAACCCGGCGCAAGAACAGCATGGCATACGCATCCACTTGGCCAAACATTAATCATTACATCCGGCTGTGGGTGGGTACAAAAAGAGGGCGGCCCTATTGAAGAAGTGCACCCCGGAGATGTTGTTTGGTTTGAGCCCAACGAAAAACATTGGCATGGTGCTACCGCTAAAACAGGCATGAGCCATGTAGCCATACAGGAACATCTTAACGGGAAAGTAGTTGAGTGGATGGAACAGGTTAGCGACGACCAATACCAGGGCACTGATGCTAAATAGTTTGAGTTTTGTCCCAACGAAACTAACCGTTGGGACAAAGCAAAATATCTTTTACGGCATAACCAGATGTGTACTGAAACTATCGCAGTTGCCTAGAAATAATTATTAAGCTTAGTCAATTAATTAACCCAAGTTGTTAGTTATGTAAAGTAAAAGAGAGCATTAATAAAAGATAATTTTGAGTTACCACACACAAAACTCAATTATCAATGCTCACAGAGGATAAAATTATAGGGATTTACTGTATTATCGATGATA